>NZ_JAASQL010000026.1 GCF_011762155.1 Wenyingzhuangia heitensis | reverse complement strand
AAAAGAAACAAAACCAAACAAAAAGCTCTGGCTAAGTGCTTGTCCGAAAATCTGTCGATTTTCAAACCCGCACTAACCATAGCAAAATACGTTAGCAGTTATTAAAAACCAACATCGTCAAAAATTCAAAAATGCAAGTATCGATATCTGAAGAATCACATTTTATTGCCCATTATTTAGCAAAATATGCTGACTCTTATGATACTCTGAATATCGGAAATAACACTCAAACGCACAATGCTATTTGTGACGTACTTGATATTACGGAATCGTCATTTAGAAGATTGAGAGACGAATACGACGGATTTTATGAAAATAGAAAAGGGTTTCCTAATCCTGAAAGTCGGAAATCAAGAGTTGAATATAAAAGCCGATTTGAGAATATTGAGCAGAACGAATATTTAAGAGAAATAAAATCGATTTTACTGAAAAACAAAATTGACATTAAATATGACGAAATTAATGTCGAGGAAAACCTTTACGAAGGTGGAAAAGTAAGAATTGAGATAAATAGATATGAACGAAGTACAAAAGCAAAAAAAGAATGTTTAAAGCATTATGATAGAAAATGTGTTCTTTGCGGATTTGAGGATAAGACTTCCAAATACACAAATATTGATATTATCGAAGTGCATCACTTAAAACCCATATCGGAAATTAATGAGGAATATATTGTAAATCCGATTAAGGACTTAAGACCAGTTTGCCCGAATTGCCACCGAGCACTACATTCAAAAGTTCCTGCTTATAGTATCGAAGAATTGAACATCGTGCTAAATAACAACTGCTAACAATGTATATAAAACATAGCTATTACAGGCTTTCCGAAAGGTTTGTGTGTATTTGCAAAGACCGCCAAATTTTTAAATTTGGCTTTTTGAGAAAATTAAGATAAAAAGAAAAATTTAAAAATTCGGCTCGTGTATAATCCGAAACGAAAGCGTCTTTTTACACGCTACGTTTCATATACAAGACCGTTAGGCAATATTAAATGAAAAAAAAATTAACCGATTCCATTTGGGCTGAACTAAAATATAATTTAGGAACATATATAATGCAAAATGTTTATT
>NZ_JAASQL010000025.1 GCF_011762155.1 Wenyingzhuangia heitensis | reverse complement strand
TAACGTATTTTGCTATGGTTAGTGCGGGTTTGAAAATCGATAGATTTTCGGGAACGCACTAGCCGAAGCTTTTTGTTTGGTTTTGTTTCTTTTTTTGTCACTAAGCCAAATCAACAAGATTTGGCGACCTAGTAAATATAGACAAAACTTTGGGAAAGAACTAAACCCGCATTAACTATGAGCAGGTGTTAGGCAATGTTATTATACCCTGTAAGGTATTTTAGATTTAATTATTTTAATATTTTCATACCCTATTTTTTTTAATAAAATTTCAATTCCAATTTTATTGGTTTCAAAGTCTAGAGAAGGCCCTATAATAATTTCTTTCAGAGGAAATTTCTCGTCAAGTTCAGAATGTTTTTCATAATTTGGATTTGTTTTTATAAGTTCTGAATTTTCTAAATATTTAGATTTTAGTTTAATAAATGGTGTTATTAATGAATTAGAGGTTTTAAAAAATATTTCATTTTCAGATTTTAAATTCATTGTTTCATCCATTCTGTATTCAAGTCGAAATTCTTTTTCTTCACTAAAAGTTGAATGTTTAAATGAAAGTAGTGTACCTTCTAGTATTTCTATAATTGTATGTCCAACTAAATGATTATAATTATGTTGATGAAAGTCTATACTATTTTTTACTTCATTAAAATATGAAATAATTAAGGTTATAAATTCACTAATAATTCCAGTTTGATATTCTTCATTATAAGTAATGTTTAAAGGTGAAACGTACTGTGCAATAGACTCATCTATGTTTATACTTTTAAATCCTAGAGCAACCCCTTTTCCTTGATTGGCATATGCTCTCCATTGACTTAAGAGATCACCATTTTTTGAAAAGCAAGTTACATATTTATCATTTTCATATATGCGATTAATATTTGTTTTAATAAAGTCAAAAATTTCTTTATTTTCTTTTTTAATTTCAATGGATTCAATTATTTTCAGAAGTAATTCAATGCCATGATTATATTCTTTTTTATCATTTAGAAACTTGATATTTGTACAATATAATTGTTGATTTTCTAAAATTGAAACTAAACCATTTAAATCTGTATAATGATATATAATTTCAGAAGTATTTAATTTACGTGACAAATTTTCATAGGAATAAACATTTTGCATTATATATGTTCCTAAATTATATTTTAGTTCAGCCCAAATGGAATCGGTTAATTTTTTTTTCATTTAATATTGCCTAACG
>NZ_JAASQL010000024.1 GCF_011762155.1 Wenyingzhuangia heitensis | reverse complement strand
AGTGTATTATACTGAAATAGGTTGACTCTTTTTTAGTTAAAATTCTTCGTTCTTAAATCGTAAGTTCAGGTAAAATTACATTATTTTTTCTATAGGATTTGTATTTGATATTAGGATTTAAATGTACTTCAGCAGGTTTTCTTAGATTCAGGCTAAAATGCGTTCTTAAATTGTTATAAATATAGACTGTTTGTTCAATCATTTTTTGAGCTAGCTCTGTGTTTTTAATAGTTTGTTTTAATCCATATTCGTATTTCAACGTTCTATTAATTCGTTCAGCAACAGCGTTTTCATATGGATCGTATTGTTCTGTCATACTCATTATGATATTGTTGTCTTCAGCAAAAGTAGTGTACTTAGGGTTGCAGTATTGAAAACCTCTGTCGGAATGATGAATAAGCCTTTGGTCAGGGTATTTTCTGTTTTTAATGGCCATAGCGAGTGCATCTGTGCAAAGTGATGTTCTCATATGGTTATCGAGTTTATATCCCATAATCTGTTTAGAATAAGCATCTGTAACAATGGCTAAATAATTATGACCGTATTGAGTTTTAATATAAGTGATATCGCTTACCCATAGTTGTTCTGGTCGAGACGGAACTTGGTCTTTGACCAGGTTTTTATATTTTTTGTACATATGGTTAGAGTTTGTGGTTGTGATGTAATTTTTAGTTTTAGGAATCAAAAGGTTATTTAGTCTAAGGAAACGATAGAACTTGTCTCTGCCAATCTTAATATCAGCGTTTATAAAGTCTAGCTTTAGTTCTTTGTATAGCTTAATTCCACCGGTTTTCGAGCCTACTTTTTTACGGTAGTCTTTAACCATTTTAATCATTTTTTGATGATCTCTTTCTTTTTTCTGTTGCGTTTTTACCCTTTTGTAGAAGGCTTGTTTAGATATCCCAAAACATCCATAAAGCCACTTTCTTTTATACGTGCCTTTTTCTTTAGCTCTATCTCTTTTGCTAATGTTTTGGGTAATGACTTTTTTGACATATCAACACCTGTAATAAGTTCCATATCCGCGATAATGTCTTGTTGGAAGTCTTTTTGAAACTCAAGTTCTTTAATCTTTTCCTTTAATCTTTTAATCTCATCGTTTTTACTCATACCAGTATTTTGTTGTACTAAAGTACTGTATTTTCTTAACCAATAGGAAATAGTTGTTCTAGGAACGTCATATTTTTTGGAAGCTTGATTGTTGGATAGTTGACCATTTAA
>NZ_JAASQL010000023.1 GCF_011762155.1 Wenyingzhuangia heitensis | reverse complement strand
AAAAAGAAACAAATCCAAACAAAAAGCTCTGGCTTAGTGCTTGTCCGAAAATCTGTCGATTTTCAAACCCGCACTAACCATAGCAAAATACGTTAGGTAACATTATGAAAAAAATTCCAGAAGATTTATTAATTATGTTAGACTTTGATAAAAGTCGAGATAAATCTAGCTACGAAGAAAGGGTTGGATTACCTGATGAATTATCTGCGGTAATGGGTAGAATAACTATGAATTTTCAATATTTAGAAGACTGTATTGACCATATTATTACCGAAATATTTCTTGGATTAGATAGTGAAATTGGAATTATAATTACAGCTGAACTATCGTTTAAAAACAAAGTAAATTTATTTGCTTCTCTTTATTACAAATTGAGTTCTAAAAGAAAATTTAACCTTACTGAAGATCTTGAATTAGAACATTTCAAGTATTTAGTAAAAGCTTTGTTTAAATGTGAAGAATTAAGAAATCAAATTTTACATTCAAATATATCTATGAATTGGAAAACAAATCAAATTGAACGTATTAAAAAAACCTCTAAAGCTAAAAGTGGATTAAAAATAATTAAAGAAACATTGAATATTCCTTATTTATTTGACGTTTCCGATTTTATGAATCAAATCGTTGTTGAGTTAGAACAGAGTTTCAATTAAATTAAAGTTTTAATTCAAAATAGCATTTAAAAAAAACGTTACCTAACACCTGCTCATAGTTAATGCGGGTTTAGTTCTTTCTCAAAGTTTTGTCTATATTTACTAAGTCCGCCAAATCTTGTTGATTTGGCTCTTTGATTAAAAAAGAAACAAAACCAAACAAAAAGCTCTGGCTAAGTGCTTGTCCGAAAATCTGTCGATTTTCTAACCGCACTAACCATAGCAAAATACGTTACCCAGCATAGGTCAGAACCGCTAAAATTGGAAAACACTACTTCCCTACTTCATCATTTTTTATGAAATTTTTAATCGCTGAAAGATTTTACAAACGCTTTGAAAAAGTCGTTTAAAAGAATTTTTCGGTTAGCTCCGCTGTTTTTTTTATTTGGTCGTCTAAGAAATTGTTGAAAGTTATTTCTTTGACTATAAAAAGGCTCATAAATCAATTCTAAGCAAAGTTCGTAGCTGAGAAAACAATCTTTGCAAATGGTTTTTAAAATGTAGAGAAATCGTGCTGAAAACTAAATATTGAAAAGTTTATTTTATAAAAAAAGTTATCCAAGTAAATGATATTTTTTAAAAACCTAGACTATAAAATTCTCATTAAATAATAGTTTTTAATTGCTGAAAAAAAAAATATCCTAATACTTGAAATTTCATCTATTTATAAAATATTTTTCAACCTTTGAAAAATACGCAGGGTAACAACTGCTATAGTTAATCCGGGCTGAGTTTTTTCTCAATGTTTTTTCTATATTTACAACATCGCCAAATCTTTTTCGATTTGGCTTTAATAAAGAAAAAGTTAAAACAAACAA
>NZ_JAASQL010000022.1 GCF_011762155.1 Wenyingzhuangia heitensis | reverse complement strand
AAATATTTCAAAGTTTAGAAATGTTGTTTTTTAGAATTTACCCAAACTGATTCCCAAACTCTATTTTAGATTTTTTTGGACTATGTATGCTAACGGTTTTGTATATGGAAAGTAGCAGATTTATTTGCGATAATTTTCCGTTATAAAACAAAGATAGCAGAAAAGAAATAAACTTTAAGCTTAGCTCTTAACTGCTATTTTTTATATACGGTGTTGTGTGCTGTACTTATTCCTTTCGTTTGTAATAAGCTACAATACTTGCCTTTGCTAATGTTTGATTCCAAAGATTAAAACCAACAATGGCTGGATTTATATTTTCATCAAGTCCTAATTTATCTGTTTTTAAAGCATAAACAGTAATTATATATTGGTGAAATCCGTGTCCTTTAGGTGGACAAGGTCCTCCAAATCCTTTAATTCCATAATCCGTTATACTTTGAATAACGCCTTTAGGTGCTAAATTTAATTCAACATTTCCTGCATTGGTTATCAATTCATTTACGTTAGCAGGAATATCAAAAACTACCCAATGCCAAAATCCACTTCCTGTTGGTGCATCTGGGTCATACATTGTTATTGCAAAACTTTTTGTTTCTTCAGGTGCATTTGCCCACAAAAGTTGTGGCGATTTGTTATCTCCAGTACAACCAAATCCATTAAATTCTTGGGTCTTTGTAGCTTCTCCACCTAAATCGTTGCTTGATAGGGTAAATGTTTTTTGTCCGAAACTTGCTGTTGTGAAAATTAGCGACAGCATTAAAATTAAACTTGTTTTTTTCATTTTATTATGTTTTAATATTTGATACAAAATTAAATCTTAAATGAAAAAAGAGACATAGTTAAACGCTCAAAAAGTGTCGCAAAAAGCTCATTCTGTTTGGTGCTGTTTTGGTGTTTTATTGTATTTTGATTTATAAGCTTGAATAAAGCTCGATAAATTTTCGTAACCTACTTCAAAATATATTTCAGAAGATTTTTTATTTTTTTGATTGAGCAAATAGTAAGCGTGTTCTAATCTTTTGTTTTGAAACCATTTTATAGGTGATTCAGAATAATTTTTTTCAAATTCTCTTTTAAAAGTTGATACACTCATATTACATAAAAATGCTAATTCTTTCAAGGTTAGTTTTTTCAATTGATTACTTTCAACAGTTCGAGTAAAGTTTTGAGTAAGATTATCATTATTGGACGTTAAAGAATATAAAATGTGAGTTCCGTATAATTCTATAAGATAGAGCATTATCTCTTCAAATTTCACTTCAATTATTTTTTTTTGTACTGTTTTTGAAAGTTTGGAAATATCTATTAAGCTATCAACAAAGCGTTTAATAAAATTATCATATTCAAATGAATAAACAGATTTATATTCGTTCTGTTCAATGTTATTTAGTTCGAATTTTTGAATGAATTTGGATAAGGTTTCGTTTGAGAAAAATAAAAGAATACTTCTGTAATTTTTAATTTCGGATAGTTTTTCTGTCATCAAACAATGACCAGATTTCATAATTAAAAACTTGCGATTATCAATAGAAAGGTCTGAATTATCAAAAATCACTTCTTTGTTTCCTTCAATTAAAAAGCTAAATGTATTCTGATTTAGAATGATTTGTTGTTTGGAAATTTCCTTTGAACTACAATAGTCATAAACTTGAACAGTATGTGACTCTTCAAAGCTTAATGATTCTGGCAGTTTAATTATATCCATTCTTGTTTTCAGGGTTTCGTGAGGTATTGCACACAACGGTTTTGTATAAAGTTAGTGTGGGAGTTGATAATCTTAAGATTATCAGCCCCAGACTAAACTTTTACTTATTTATTGTTTTTATCTTAGTCGACCTAAAAATACTTAAATAAGTATAAGTGACATAATAAAAAAACACAAACCTTTTTAGCAAACCATAAAAACCCACATTGACTTTATGCGGTGTTGTATATAGCGGACACACAGCTGATTTTCTCGCATAATTTATTTTATTCCTTAATTTTATTTAGATCAGTTTTCTGTGATTTTTAGTGAAATAAAATTTCTCGGATGTTGCCATTGATTTTTTTGAAAAATTATTTTAATCCGTTCTATTTTCCTCAAGTTGCTAAATCTCACAATTATTTTTTAATCAGTTTTAGATTCCGTAATTATCTAAATCCCGTGAAGATTATTTCTCCCCAATTGAGTAAGATTTCCGTTAAGATTTTCCACTATTTTTTTTCTAGAAATTTATCATTAAAATTCTCGGAAAAGTAGCGTAGAAGTTTTATAAAATTCTCTCCAGTATAATTTTCGGATACGGCTGGCTTCGCTGAGTTTTTTCTGACAAAGTCATACTGTGTGTGGATTTCTGTTTTGAAATCCCCCGTTATATACAACGTATTTTGCTATGGTTTGTGCGGTTAGAAAATCGGGAAGATTTTCGGGCAGGTACAAAGCCAGAGCTTTTTTGTTTGTTTTAACTTTTTGTTTTTTAAAGCCAAATCGAAAA
>NZ_JAASQL010000021.1 GCF_011762155.1 Wenyingzhuangia heitensis | reverse complement strand
AAAAAAGAAACAAAACCAAACAAAAAGCTCTGGCTAAGTGCTTGTCCGAAAATCTGTCGATTTTCAAACCCGCACTAACCATAGCAAAATACGTTAGGCACAAGCTAAAAAAACCGTAAACTTCAAATTAAGTAATGATAAGAGAAAAGATAATTGTTCAAAATTACAATCCTGAATGGGAGCAAATGTTTAAATCTTTGGAGAAGGCTCTAACAAAAAATCTACAAGACGAAATTATAAGAATCGAACACGTTGGTAGCACTTCTGTAAAAGGAATGAAAGCTAAACCAATTATAGATTTAGACATAATAATTAAGGATAATGAAAAGACTCTTAAAAGTGTAATTGAAAAATTAGAAACACTTGGTTATATCCATTTAGGAGAAATGGGAATAGCAGGAAGAGAAGCATTCAAAAGAACAGACTTAAAGACACCTATTACAAACCCTGAAAGAAAATGGTTTGAACATAATCTCTACTTATGTAAAGAGGAAAGTATCGGATTAAAGAATCATCTCGCTTTAAAAAAACATCTCTTAGAAAATCCTTTGAAAGTAATTGAATATAGTAATCTAAAAGAAAAACTAGCAGAAAAATTTTCTGATGATATAGATAGGTATGTAGATGGTAAAACAGATTTTATTCTAAGTATATTAAAAGAAGAAGGAATTAAAAACTCTGAAAGTAAATTAATTGAAACTCAAAACAAAATTCAAAATAACTAACTTATAAAAGCCAGTGCCTAACACCGTATATAATTTATTGCTAGTTCTTGCCTGCTTACGAAAACCCTCGCGGATTTTCTATTCGGTTTTTATTTGCTAAATTTAGTGCTTAAACACGCAACAAATCATATACAAACACGTTAGCTTTAACAGGCAGTAAAATTCGGTCGAATTTTTAACAGCTTACGAAACCATAAATATTCTTAGGAAATTGAAAGTACGTCACTCCTACTTTTTTACAAAACTTTTTGCTTGCTGAAAGTTCTATAATCTTAAAACAAAATAGTTTTTTACTTGCTGAGAAATTTAAACTTACTGAAAGATTTCTTCTTTTAAAATCGTAGTTACGCTGAATTTTAAAGTAGCAACGCTGAAACTACTCTTGCGTTTAATGAAACAGTAGCCACGCAAAAAGTTGTTCCTTGAAAACCTTTTAAAAAATGAAAAATTATACGCTACCGAAATTACTATTGTGTTTATGAAAGTAGTAGCTATCTTAAAATTATTGTTTCAAAATAGTTTTTTACAAGCTGAAAATGAAAGTCATTCTTGAATTCAGTAATTACGCTAAGTTTCAATAAAAGTTCAAAATAAACTGAAACTTAAAAGCTGCTAAAAGCTAACACCGCATAAAAACAATTTGTGTTTGGTTTCTTTCCCAATGTTCTGTACTTTTAAACAAAAGTTAAATCAGTACGCTCGAAAAGGCCTTGCCTATTTTCTCACAAACTGATTTTTATACAAATACGTTACTTGCAAGCGAAAAAATGAGTTACGAAGAAAAAAATGAAAATATTAATTCTAAAATATCAGCTCTAAGAGTTTCTGATAATAAAAGAGTTTGGGCTGAAGACGTAACAAAAAATGATGGCCCTTTTTATTGTGATGAAACACTCGAAGAATTAATTGTTAGAAAATGTTTTGAGAAGGTTGATCATTTTGCATACAAATCAAGAAGAAGTCCTATTTCTACAAAAGAAAGTAAATTACATAAAAAATGTAAAAAAGAAATAGTTGAAATTCTACAAAGAACTTTTCCAGACGGAAAATGGGAAGAAGAAAGAAAAACATTCCTAGAAGATAAAGAGAAAGGTTATAAAAGAGTTGTTCCTGATTTAAGTGGAAAGATTGACAATAAAGGAGTAATAATTGAAATACAAAAAAGCACCTTATCAGTAAATAAAATATTACACCGTACTGAGCAATATAATAAACGAGGAGCATACATAATTTGGATAATTCCACTAACTACTGAATTGGGAGATAAGAATTTTAGACCAAGATTATTTGAAAGATTCTTACATACTATGTACTATGGGAGAGTATATTATTGGTATGAAAATAATGGGACTAAATTAATTCCAGTACATTTTGAAAAAGCTGAAAGATGGATAGAAGAAAGTGTATGGTATAATGAATATGCAGAAGAACAAGTAACAGGCGGATATTTCAAACCTTTTTTAAAAGTAAAAAAACCTCTTTATGGAGAACCTGTCGATTTAACAAAAAGATTTAAATTTGAAGATCGAGAAGAATTTGAATTAGAAAACGAAAAATTATCAGCTCCAAAAAGTAAAATTTATATGGATAGAAACAAAAAATGGTGGTAAAAGCCAGCAAGTAACACCTGCTCATAGTTAATGCGGGTTTAGTTCTTTCCCTAAGTTTTGTCTATATTTACTAAGTCCGCCAAATCTTGTTGATTTGGCTCTGTGAAATTAAAAAGAAACAAATCCAAACAAAAAGCTCTGGCTAAGTGCTTGTCCGAAAATCTGTCGATTTTCAAACCCGCACTAACCATAGCAAAATACGTTAGCCAGCATAGGTCAGAACCGCTAAAACTGGAAAACACCACTTCCCTACTTCATCATTTTTTTATGAAATTTTTAATCGCTGAAAGATTTTACAAACGCTTTGAAAGAGTCGTTTAAAAGAATTTTTCGGTTAGCTCCGCTGTTTTTTTTAT
>NZ_JAASQL010000020.1 GCF_011762155.1 Wenyingzhuangia heitensis | reverse complement strand
TTTTTTACAACACTGTTTTCTAATTCCCTTGCGGACATATTCTCATCTGAAACCTGTACTGTAATCTCTGGAACATCTATATCAGGCATTAAAGATACTGGTATAAAAGTCGAGGCATAAAATCCTAGAATTATAACTCCTAAAGCAGTCATTAAAACAGCAATGGGACGAGATATAAGAAATTTAATCATAATTATTTTTTTGATCTTCTGGAAACTCAACAAATCCTTTAATACTTAAATTCTCTATTTTCTTTTCTCCATTATAAAAAACTGAGACTGTTTTATTAAAGTGCCCAATACGACTAGAATCATAAACAACTTTTATACTTCCAGATTCACCTGGTTTAATACCATAGTTAGGCCACGTAGGTATTGTACATCCACAACTAACTTTAACTTTTGTGATAAATAGTTTATTAACTCCTATATTTTTAAAAACAAAAACAGTTTCTATTTTATCCTTGTATTGAACGTTTTTAAAATCATGTACACTATTTTCAAATTTAATAACTGTATTTTGATAAATTTTCTTATTGTCAATGCATGAAGCTAAACTCATACAAAAACACACATACATAAATATTCCAAGAACACTCTTTCTTTTACAAAACTTCATGAAATTCATTTTCCAGTTTAAACAATATCACTTATTAAACTCATTTTTCACTTTCATTATATACTTATTAGTTCTTTGAGGAACTTCCTTCAAGGGGACAAAAACATTTTTTGCTTTTAAATTATTATCTAGTGTAAACATATATGGAAGTGATAATGTATCAACTTTTAAATAAAACCTTTTATTATAAGAGAATATTTTTTGATTGATATTAGGATATAATCTTAAAAAAACAGAATATGAATTCTTATCTATAAAATCACCAATATAAATAATATTATCAACTCCTATTTTCTTTTCTACTTTTTTAAGGTACCTTAAAGAATGTTCAACACAGTAAGAGCATTGCCTATCCGAAAACCTAAAAATTAACTTAGTTTTTTTTCCTACTAATTCTTTTAATGAAAAATTATCATCTTTAATATCAGAAATCTTTAAATTTTGAATGATATAATTTTCTGATATTGTAGCAACATCATTAGCTTCCTTAATAATTTCTGTAGGGCTTTGAAGATTATTATTATTCTTTTCTTTACAAGAAAAGAATAATAATAATAATAATAAACTAATTCTAATTGTCATTGTCATTTATTATTTTAATTTATAAAATATCAATACAGGATTGTCAGTATTTTTAATTTTTAACATATTTAACCTATTAATAGTTTTTTTACTACGTTTAATCCATTCTAAATTCTTTTCATTCAAAAAATAATCTTTAGTTTCAACAATATTATAAGCATCTAGAGAACTAATAAAGTAATCATTGTATGTGGCTATAGGGACGTAAGAATAAAGACAATCAGCATTTTGAAAAGCTATTATTTTTGAAGCATATAACATTGATTCATTTTTATTATAATAACAATTTACTATAGTATTTCCGTAGTAAAAATTAAAATATAAATAGTTATATGTTTGATAATGTATCCCCCTATAATTTGGCATCAATTTCACATCTCGTATTTCCTTTAAAAATGCATTAGTTTTCAATGATTTCAACTTCTCCCTATCCAAAATATTTTCCCCAAAATCAAGAACATACTGAATATTAACTTTATTGTTTTGCAACTTATATATTGTGTCCGAAAACTTATTACTATATGAAATATACTGATTCCTCACAGAAATTCTATTACCTATAGTCATCTTAACCTTATGGTAATCAGTGCTGAGTGAAGGACCAAAAGATAGAATATTACCTTTCTCGTCTATTTCATAAAATACTTTATTCTTAATTTCTCCAAGATGATTATTACTATATCCTTGACAAAAAAGAATTAGATTTCCCTTTTCATTTAAATCAATACTATATCCACCAATATCTAAAGTAATATCCCCTAGAAACTCACCATTAAAATTATATTTATAAACCTTTCTAGTATTCCCATTAAATATAAATATTTGTTTTCTTTTTTCATTTATCGCCATATCTCCAGGGAAAGGGTATTCACCTGGACCTCTACCTAACTCCCCTATTCTTCTAATGTATTTACCTTCAAGATCAAACATAAAAACACCTTTTGATTTACGTGAATCAAGTACAAAAATATAATTATCAACAACTTTAACCTCATCTATACGCCCAATTAAGTTTTTAGAATTCGATTCTAAAGAGACTGTAAAACAAGTATCTAGAATATTTGAAATAGTAATTGGTTTATCATAATCAGAAATTTCAGGAATTATTATTTTCTCTCCTTTTTTCTTATCAACCATAAATGAATTAAAGTCACTACTTATATAATCCTTATAACTTAACCCTTTATACTTACTTGTTTCTTTCTTACAACCAACTAACAAACCAATCAGTAGTATTAACAAATATTGAAATTTCATATATTAAAAAAAATTAGATTACACATATTTTACTATATACTTAAATCATTCTTGAAAATTCAGAACCCAAAATACATTTGGGTTCCGAATTAGTCTATAATTTTAATAACACCATCCAAACCATCCATCACACTGCCACTCATCATGACAATCTTGATAAGAATATGAGCCTGGGACTGGACCTCCTCCAACAGTTACGGTATGACACACTGAGTGCATAACAGCTTCTCCCAAAAAACCGCTAGCTCCATCTCCATTTTCATAATCATCTTCAGCATTTGCATTGTTAATATTTACTAATTCTGCTAAAGATATATTTGAGTCTGTAATCACACTTGTGTTAAACGATAAAGCAAATGCAAACACAGC
>NZ_JAASQL010000019.1 GCF_011762155.1 Wenyingzhuangia heitensis | reverse complement strand
TTAGTATTAAAAACTTATCGATAAAAGACAGTCAATACCAATATAATATTCGTTTAGGGAGTCAACTTAAAAATATTAAAGATGTTGAGAATATTAATTATGTTTTTGTTTCTTAAAAATTTAAAAGCTAATATTAAGCTAAAACGTTAATATAATAAATGATTTTGTACTATTAATTGTAGCTAAACTAAATGTTTGTCCAGTAAAATTAAGTTTATTAATACTATACGAGACTTTAGTATATATAGAACAATTTAGACTTTCATTTTTTATTAATAACATCTGTTATTGTATCTAAATTTTAATTATTGAATATATAAACAAAATAAGGAATGATTTTTAATCTTTTTATTAGACTATCGATTTAATAATGAGCCATATCTTTAAGTAAGATAATTATTTATTATTTAGGTTATATTTGATGAGTAATTTGATTTTGTTTACAGTTATCATTTTTTTGCAATTGATATTTATCCGTAAAGGGGCATTGTCGTAAAAGTATTTATTTTGTACAGCAATACGTTTTATATTATTCTTTTAAAAAGAAGTATACTATAAACAGTAATAAATAAAGACTTCGAAAAAATTAGTATTTTAAATCACGCAAAAAAAAATAAATTCATTTTATAAAAAATAGAAATATTAAATTTATGTTTAAAAAAAACGAGTTAAATAAAAACTTAATAATTAGTTTTTTAATAATCTTGTTAGGCCTGTTACATCTTGCTCATTTTTCAGACTATCCTCATACTACTCAGTTAAGTAAATTTTTATTATTATACTTGATAAGTGTTGTTTTATTTTTGTTGTATTTGATTAATATATTGATAATAAAAAATATAAAAGTTCATATAACAAAATTAGATATAGGACTTGCAATACTTTTTTTCTATACTATATTAAACACAAGTATATTTTACAGGGGGGCTGTTTTTTCAATCAGGTATTATGAATTATTATGTCTAAGTGTAATCTATTGTTGTTTTAGAATTTTTAAATCTATACAAATAAATATTTTTTGGATTTTATTAATTATAATTTCTGGAATTATTCAAGCAATCTATGGTAGTTTACAGTTGTTAGGTTTTTTAAGTTCTAACCATAGTAATTTCAAGATAACAGGTAGCTTTTTTAACCCTGGACCTTATGCAAGTTTTTTATCTATAATATTTGTATTGTCTTTAGGTGTGTATTTATTTAAAAATAGAGTTTTTAGGTTGTTTTTAGGAGTAAAAAAGGTTGCTACAAATCAATTAATTAAATTTATTTTTAAATATATTCCGTTTATTGGTATTACTACAATTATAATTGTAATACCTGCTACACATTCAAGGGCTTCGTGGTTAGCCATTGTATTTTCAAGCTTAATTTTATTGGAATTACGATTTAGGTGTTTAAAGAGGTTTCTTTTTAAAATAAGCATATTTAAAAAATATTTATTACTTGTAGTTTCTTTTGTTTTATTTATAATTGGACTTCTCGCTATTTATTTTTTAAAAAAAGATTCCTCTGATGGGCGTTTATTGATTTGGAAAATATCACATAGTATATTTAAAGATTATCCTGTTCTAGGTGTTGGTTTCGATAAGTTTAAATCAAATTACATGAATTATCAAGCGTCATATTTTGAACAAGGAGGCACTTTTCAAGAGAAGTTTATAGCAGATAATACTATTTATGCTTTTAATGAATTTATACAGTTTTTTATTGAAAATGGTGTTGTAGGGGGCTTTATTCTTATGTATATATTGTATATTGTTTTATTTGAAAAATTGAATAAAGAAAATATATTATTAGGAA
The DNA here is from genome assembly GCF_011762155.1 of Wenyingzhuangia heitensis. GTDB lineage: Bacteria > Bacteroidota > Bacteroidia > Flavobacteriales > Flavobacteriaceae > Wenyingzhuangia > Wenyingzhuangia heitensis. The sequence continues at coordinate 1,103 of NZ_JAASQL010000019.1, read as the reverse complement.
TTATTGTGAAATTAGTATTGTTAAGTATAGGTGTTATATCTTTCTTTTCTTACCCTTCACAAATACTTCCTATCAAGATAATTCTAGTTTTTTTATTATCTTTTTTATCAAACGAGATTAAAATAAAGTATTCATTTTCGCTTAATAAAAAATGGGTTACCTATAGGGTTAAAAGTGGCTTGTTTTTTTTAGGGATTATTATAGTTTATAATTCTTTTAAAAGGTTATGCATATTAGATTGGTCTTTTCAGTGTAATTATCGTGGGATGGTTTATAGTAGAGAAGGGGATTATGAATTATCTATCAAAGAATTTGAAAAAAGTTTCCCTGTTCTAAAAAAAGATGGAGAATTCATGACTAACTATGGTAGAACGTTATTTTTTGATAAAAAATATGATGAGGCATTGTCAGTACTCAAAAAGGCAAAAGAACATCAAAATTCTTCTGTTTTAGAAATTTATTTAGGAGATTGTTATAAAAGTATGGGGAAATACAAAGAGTCTGAATTAAGTTATAAAAGAGCTTTATATATGGTGCCATCTAGGTTTTATCCAATGTATTTATTATTAGTTCTTTATAGGGAGACAAATAATACCACAAAAGCTGTTTTGATTGCTAAAGAGATATTAAACAAAGAAATAAAAGTACCTTCAATTGCAGTTAAAGAAATTCAAGAAAAAGCTAATGAAATGATTAAAATAAATAGAAATTAATAATATTTCTGTTTGTAAACTGTGTATAATCTCAGTTTTTGAGAAAAACATTAAAGATTGTTTGTGTGTTTGAATTTAAAAAGTGTTTTTTGAAAAAAAAAAGCTAATATTTTTTTTTAGATTCTGATAAAAATGCAGAATTATATTTATTATGAAAAACAATTCTTTAAATGGTCATAAAATGATCTGTCTTTTACTGTTGTCAATGTTTTTAATAAACTGTTCAGATGTTGCAGAAGAAAAAGAAAATTTTAAAAAAAGAACTTATCTGCTTCGTGATAATGAGGTTACTGTTGAAGTTCTAAAAACTAGATCTTTTCAAAAGGAATTGATTAGTAACGGAAAACTAATTGCGATTCAAAAAAACATTTTAAAGTTTGAGATAGGAGA
>NZ_JAASQL010000018.1 GCF_011762155.1 Wenyingzhuangia heitensis | reverse complement strand
AATAAACATTTTGCATTATATATGTTCCTAAATTATATTTTAGTTCAGCCCAAATGGAATCGGTTAATTTTTTTTTCATTTAATATTGCCTAACGTATTTTGCTATGGTTAGTGCGGGTTTGAAAATCGATAGATTTTCGGACAAGCACTTAGCTAAAGCTTTTTGTTTGGATTTGTTTCCTTTTAATTTCACAAAGCCAAATCAACAAGATTTGGCGGACTTAGTAAATATAGACAAAACTTTGAGAAAACACTAAACCCGCATTAACTATGAGCAGGTGTTAGGCAAAGTTTTTTCATTTTTTCTGACTAATTTCTAATTTTTTTAATCTATTATTTAGTAATTCTACTTCTTTAATTAAAGAATCTGTCTTAGTTAAGTTTTCGTTTTTTATTTGATTTAGTTTGTTAAGAGTTTTATTAATTAGAATTAATTCTTTGTTTTCAGCTTTTACTTTTTGAGTAAAAAATAAACTTCCTAAACAAAATAATATTCCTCCTAAGCATAGTATTGCTTGCCAATTAAAATAATTTTTCGTCGAATCTAAGTTTAGTTGATTATTGAAACTATTTTTTCGAATTTTATCAATCCCCTTTCCTCCAAGGAAAATACTGATAATAAGTGATATAAAACCAAATATATTTAATAAATAAAACGGAATAAAGGTTTCTCTTTTGTCTATTATAAATACAAAAACAGCTCCAATAATAGCTAATATAGATAAACAAGCATTAATTAATTGAGTACTCAAGGTTATTCCAATATCGACTGCAAATCTTTTATTTTCTATCATCCCCAAAGTTCCATTTTTGTTGAATTTAAGTTAGGCCACAATGTATCAATGGATTTCATGATTTCATGTCCGCTTATTTTCTCCTCTGTTTTTAACCTTAAACTATTATCAAGAATTGTCTTTATGTCTGTTTTAATTAAATCATTAATCTGAGGTTCGAGGAATTCTTTATCTCCTTTTATTATTAGGTGTAATATTGGTTTAACAATCATGTTGTTGAAATTTATTAACAAAAAGTATTTTGCATCATATCTAAAAGGATAGTTGTTTTCATATTCAAATTTATTAATTTCTCTTTTTATTAATTCAGCGAATAGTTCTTCTTTAATGAATAATTCTCTGAACTCTGATTTCATTCTTTCAAGTCCACGATGTTTTGTTGAATAAAGATTATCCATAAAAAATCTTTCAGGATATATTTCATAAAGTTCGTCATAAACTTGATTAAATTTTTCTTTCATTTTTTAATTTTTACGGTTTTTATGAAATTTTGCCTAACGTATTTTGCTATGGTTAGTGCGGGTTTGAAAATCGATAGATTTTCGGACAAGCACTTAGCCAGAGCTTTTTGTTTGGATTTGTTTCTTTTTTTGTCACTAAGCCAAATCAACAAGATTTGGCTACCTAGTAAATATAGACAAAACTTAGGGAAAGAACTAAACCCGCATTAACTATGAGCAGGTGTTGTACTTAGTTTTTTGTTAAGTTTATTTTTTCATTTTATAAAAATATTTTTTATTCTAATTTGCTAAATTTACCATTTTAATAAAACAAGAATTCATAGTTAACAGAATCTATTTTTTATATAATATTATTTCCATTTTTCAATTAACTTCATCAGTCCTTTTCTAATCCCTGAATAATATTTTCCTTTTTTAAATTCTGGAATTATTTCATAATCTATAACATTTTTACAAATTTCATTTGTAATTATTTTTTCTGTATTTAGACCAGTAGATATCTGAATTTTTCTAAGATTCTTACTAAATAAAATAGTAAGACCATTTTTTTTATTTTTTTTACCAACACCCCATTCATTTGATAAATCTTCTGTGAATTGTTTAATATCAGTATATGGTTTTATCGAGTTTATTGTAATAATAGCTATTTCATTTGAACTTGATTTTTCAAAATTTGATATAATATTATTTAATTCTCTTCTTTCTTCTTTCGTTAAAATATTTTCAAAATCATTTATAAAACCTAAAGGAATAGGAAACTCTTTTTTTAATGGAGCAAAAAATAAATTTCTAGTTTCTTTTTCAATGCTTTGAGAATTGCATAACGAAGTGATTGAAATTAGTAGTATTAAGAAAAGATTAATTTTTATTTTTCGAGTTTTCATAATTAAGTACAACGTATTTTGCTATGGTTTGTGCGGGCTTGAAAATCGGGAAGATTTTCGGGCAGGTACAAAGCCAGAGCTTTTTTGTTTGTTTTAACTTTTTCTTTATTAAAGCCAAATCGAAAAAGATTTGGCGATGTTGTAAATATAGAAAAAACATTGAGAAAAAACTCAGCCCGCATTAACTATAGCAGTTGTTAACTTATCGTATTTTATTTACTAGAATTTTTCTAAAAATTAAAATGTTAGCGTTGCTACTAAATTAAATTCATTAGGATTTTAATTTCTTTTAAATTAGAAACTTCCATAGTTTTCTTAAATTTTCAAAACTTGCGTTGCTACTTTTTTTCTTCAAGGATTAAAATTTTCTAGAATTAAATTTCTCAAAAACTCCACGTAGCTACAGTTTGATTTTTAATGATTTTAAAGCTCATTTTTTATTTAAGATATCATTTGAAACAAAATTAAAGAAAACTCAACACAGCTACTTAAACAGCAGAAAGAAGCAATGATTATTTTCTATAAAACTATCGATAAATTAATTTTAGGGAAAAACTACTGAACCAGCAAGCGATGAAAATTTGCAGAAGTATAATTAAAAATATTTCAAAGTTTAGAAATGTTGTTTTTTAGAATTTACCCAAACTGATCCCCAAACTTTATCATGGGATTTTTTTCAACTATGTAAGTTAACGGATTTGTATAAAAATCAGTTTGTGAGAAAAGAGGCATAGCCTTTTCGAACGACTGATTTGACTTTTGTTAAAAGTACAGAACATTGGGAAAGAAACCAAACACAAATTGTTTTTATGCGGTGTTAACTTTTGCAATTTTTTAAGTTTCAGTTTATATTGAACTTTCATTGAAACTTAGCATTACTACTTTAAAATTCAGCGTTGCTACTGCTTCATTAAGCGGCAAGAGTCGTTTCAGCAAAATTAGATCTTTAATTAAATTTTTCACTTTTAAAAGACTTTCAAGGAATAACTTTTTGCGATGCTACTGTTTCATTAAACGTAAGAGTAGTTTCAGCGTTGCTACATTAAAATTCAGCGTAACTACGATTTTCAAGAAAAAGAATCTTTCAGTAAGTTTAAATTTCTCAACAAGTAAACAAGTTATTTAGATTTAAGTTTGTGAATTTTCAGCAAGTAAAAAGTTTTGTAAAAAAGTAGGAGTGACGTGGTTTCAGCTTTCTAAGAATCTTTCTAATTTCTGTAACTGCTAAAAATTCGACCGAATTTTGTATTGTTAAAGTTAACGTATTTTGCTATGGTTAGTGCGGGTTTGAAAATCGACAGATTTTCGGACAAGCACTAAGCCAGAGCTTTTTGTTTGGATTTGTTTCTTTTT
>NZ_JAASQL010000017.1 GCF_011762155.1 Wenyingzhuangia heitensis | reverse complement strand
CAAGGCCTTTTCGAGCGTACTGATTTAACTTTTGTTTAAAAGTACAGAACATTGGGAAAGAAACCAAACACAAATTGTTTTTATGCGGTGTTAGCATATCGTATTTTATTTACTAGAATTTTTCTAAAAATTAAAATGTTAGCGTTGCTACTAAATTAAATTCATTAGGATTTTTATTTTCTTTTAAATTAGAAACTTCTATAGATTTCTTAAAGTTTCAAAAACTTAGCATTGCTACTACTTTTTCTTCAAGAATTAAAACATTCATTTAAAAGATTAATTTTTCCAGAATTAAAAACCTCAAAAACTCAACGTAGTTACTGCTTAATTTTCAATGATTAGAGAGCTTTTTTTAGTTACAGATATCATTTGAAGTAAAAATGTAAAAAATTCAGCACAGCTACTTAAAACAGCTGAGTAAAAGATTCTTTTCATTAAAAATATATCGATGAATGAATTTTAGGAAAAACTACTGAGCTAGCAAGCAATGAAAGTTAGTAGAAGTATAATTGGAAATATTTCAAAGTTTAGAAATGTTGTTTTTTAGAATTTACCCAAACTGATTCCCAAACTCTATTTTAAATTTTTTTAGACTATGTATGCTAACGTGTTTGTATAAGATTAGTGTGGGAGGTAGACAATTAGTAAATTGTCAGCCGAGTAACTAAGCTTATACTTATTTTTTGTTTTTATCTTCGTCGGTTTAAAAATAATCAAATAAGGATAAGCGACATTATAAATAAGCACAAAACTTTGGGTTAAACCTAAAAACCCACATTAAACTTATACGTTGTTGCCAGTAGTTTTTATTTATTTTTTACTTTCTCTCCTTTTATTGGTGAATAATCTTTTTTCAATTCTTCATTTACTAATATTTCGGAAAAATAACTTTTTGCTCCAGTTGCTTTATTCATATCTTCTATATTTTGAAGATGAAAATGTAAATGAGCTTCTGAAGAATTTCCTGAATTTCCACAAAGTCCTAATAATTTTCCTTGTTTTACTTTTTGACCTTGTTTAACAACAATTGAATTTTGTTTGAAATGAGCAAAGAATAAAAATTCATTATTTTCTGTTTTTAAAATAACTGTATTTCCAGGAATATAAATTGGATTTAATTCTCCAGGAATGTTGTCTTTAATTCCATCTACAGATAAAATAACTTCTGCATCACAAGGTGCAATCAGTTCTTTCCCAAAAGCGTAATAATCTTCGTTTGTTTTTCCGTCTGTTTTAAAGGACTTTCCATTTTTATCAGTAATTACAATATCAAAAGCATTTTTTTGAGCTTCGCTTTCTACGTGATAATTTAAATCTTTTGTGTCTCCACCCCAAAATACTGTCCATTCTTCTTTGAATGGTAAAATCATTTCTGTTATGTTTCTTTCAAGTTTTGGCAGATTACTTTCTTTGAAAGGTTTGACAAATAAACCGTTTATTTTTCCGTTTTTGTTAAGTGATATATTTATAGAAAAAAGAGCTCGCTCAAATTTTGTTTTGTAAGAGGCATAAGTTCCGTTTTCGTATCGTGTAAATTCTCTTTTTTCAATTTTTCCTGCTTGAGTTTTAAGACCTTTGATGAAGTCGGTTGTTTTTTCAATAGGTAAAGCAGATTTCATTTCAGCCGAAAAAAGGTCGAATACATTTTGATATTTGTCTAAATTATAAAATTCTTGAAATTCAGCAGAAACTTTTTTAGAAGTATCTTTTTCAGTCTGTCCAAAACTCAAAAAAGGAATTAAAATTAATATGACAAAGTTTAAATTTTTCATTTCTGTTGGTTGTGGGGCAAATTACTGGCAACGTATTTTGCTATGGTTAGTGCGGATTTGAAAATCGACAGATTTTCGGACAAGCACTTAGCCAGAGCTTTTTGTTTGGATTTGTTTCTTTTTTGGTCACAGAGCCAAATCAACAAGATTTGGCGGGCATAGTAAATATAGACAAAACTTTGGGAAAGAACTAAACCCGCATTAACTATGAGCAGGTGTTAGCCACTGGCTTTTACATTTGCTTATATATCTGATTTGGTATGATTTTTAATAATATAGAAATTAACTTCCATCTTTTAGAAACGTATCCAATATCTTTTTTTCTTTTAATGTATTCAAAAATTTGCTTAGCTGCTTTTTCCTTAGTTGTAACCCAAAATAAATTTTCACCCTTAGCCATTTCTGTATTTACAAAGCCAGGTCTTATGTCTGTGATATAAATTGGTTTCTTTGTTTTCTTAGCTTTTTGTCTTAACCCTTCCAAATAATTTATTTGAAAAGCTTTCGAAGCATTATAAGCAGGAGCAATACGACTACCTCTTATTCCAGCAATAGAACTTATTACAACTAAATGGCCATTTCCTTGTTTCTCAAAAAAGTTAAATGCCCAATTTACAATTTCAGTAAATGCAATTACATTTAATTTATTTGTTGAATTTTCAATATTAAATTCTAATTTTTCATTTAAATCTCCTGTTCCTGAAGATAAAATTAATAAATCTAATCCTTTAATTTCTTTAACTAATAAGTCTAATTTCTCAGAGTTGTTTTCTACAGTACAGTCAAAAGAGCTTATGTAAAATCTTTGAGGTTTTAAATCTTTTAATTTTTCTAATTCCTTTTTTCGTCTTCCTGTAATACCAATTTGATATTCATTTTCAGCTAGAATTTTAGCAATTTCGTTACCAATTCCAGAAGTTGCTCCAATGATAATTGATTTTTTCATTATTTTTTTCTTGCTTGTGGTTAACGTATTTTGCTATGGTTTGTGCGGGCTTGAAAATCGGGAAGATTTTCGGGCAGGTACAAAGCCAGAGCTTTTTTGTTTGTTTTAACTTTTTGTTTTTTAAAGCCAAATCGAAAAAGATTTGGTGATGTTGTAAATATAGAAAAAACATTGAGAAAAAACTCAGCCCGCATTAACTATAGCAGTTGTTAACTTATCGTATTTTATTTACTAGAATTTTTCTAAAAATTAAAATGTTAGCGTTGCTACTAAATTAAATTCATTAGGATTTTAATTTCTTTTAAATTAGAAATTTCCATAGTTTTCTTAAATTTTCAAAACTTGCGTTGCTACTTTTTTTCTTCAAGGATTAAAATTTTCTAGAATTAAATTTCTTAAAAACTCCACGTAACTACAGTTTGATTTTCAATGATTTTAAAGCTCATTTTTTATTTAAGATATCATTTGAAACAAAATTAAAGAAAACTCAACACAGCTACTTAAACAGCCGAAAGAAGCAATGATTATTTTCTATAAAACTATCGATAAATTAATTTTAGGGAAAAACTACTGAACCAGCAAGCGATGAAAATTTGCAGAAGTATAATTAAATATATTTCAAAGTTTAGAAATGTTGTTTTTTAGAATTTACCCAAACTGATTCCCAAACTTTATCATAGGATTTTTTTCAACTATGTAAGTTAACGTATTTTGCTATGGTTAGTGCGGCTTGAAAATCGACAGATTTTCGACTACGCACTAGCCGAAGCTTTTTGTTTGGATTTGTTTCTTGTTTTGTCACAGAGCCAAATCAACAAGATTTGGCGGACTTAGTAAATATACACAAAACATTGGAAAACCAACAAACCCGCATTAACTATGAGCAGGTGTTGTACTGCGTTTTTTCAATTATTTACTGATTAGTTTCAATAACTTTTTAGGACTTTGTCGATTGTCCCAAAAACTAGTTATAATTATTTCATTATTCAAGAACTGATATAAAATACTATAATGTCCTAAAGAAACCATTCTGATTAATTTATAATTTGTTTCTTTTCCAATCTCAGGATTAGTTTTCAGAATTTGTGTTCGTTCTTTTATACTTTGTCTCAGTTTTTTTGAATACTCAGTACTTTTATTTTTTTTATTCCAATATTTAAAAATCTCATTTCTCTGCTTCATTGCAGTTTGAGTCCAAAATAATTCTACGCTAGCCATTCTTGATCTAATTTATTTAAATCAGATTCAGATATTAAATTTCCTTCTAATATATCTTTATCGCTTAGCTGTAACATCTCAATTTGTTCTGATTCAAGAATAATCTTTTGATTTTCAGATTGAGTTGATTCAAAAATATTACTAATAGCCGTTAACAACTTTTCGTTTTTAGTAGCTAAAATTCTGTCTATGAGATTATTTTTAATTGTGTTTATTGCTGCCATAATTGAAATATTTATAACAAAAGTAAGAAATTTCGTTTCGAATTTAGTTTTTCGATGCTATTTTTTAATGCTGTACAACATATTTTGCTATGGTTTGTGCGGGCTTGAAAATCGGGAAGATTTTCGGGCAGGTACAAAGCCAGAGCTTTTTTGTTTGTTTTAACTTTTTGTTTTT
>NZ_JAASQL010000016.1 GCF_011762155.1 Wenyingzhuangia heitensis | reverse complement strand
TTTTTTACAACACTGTTTTCTAATTCCCTTGCGGACATATTCTCATCTGAAACCTGTACTGTAATCTCTGGAACATCTATATCAGGCATTAAAGACACGGGTATAAAAGACGAGGCATAAAATCCTAGAATTATAATTCCTAAGGCTGTCATTAAAACAGCGATGGGGCGGGATATGAGGAATTTTATCATTACTTTTTTATTCTAATTATTTCATCTTCTTTTTTCATTTGTTTAAAGTTTAAAATCCCTAAAAGGATTAAAATTGGTATAATAGAAGAATCAAAAACCTGAATTTTTAAAAGCCAAATCATTGTTGAACTTACAATCGTACCTAATAATATTAAACTTAATACTTTGTTGATTTTATTTTGTACGATTAATGGTATATAAATTAAATATAAAGGATTGCACCAAATAATATTTAAGTTGTTTTTTACTTCTTCATGTCCTGAAAACATCCACAAAACAAGAAAAAAAAAGCCTGTAACACCGATTACAAGACTTATAATTAAGCGTATTTGTTTAGGAAACCAAAAGATTATTATTAATACTATAAATGAAAATAATAAGTGAGATGGTAATATTTCCAGAGGATTTAAATGATTAGTCTTTTTTATTGAATTTAGATTTTTTTCGTATTTTACTATTCTTTTATCGTTTAATGTTGCATATTTAATTTCTTTCTGCAAATAATTAGGTAGAAACATACTTTGGCTACGAGTAGAAATTTTATCCAATGATTTACCAAGTACCAAATTAATTCCTAACTTTAGCCAAGACATTTCTTTCAAATATGAATTAATTAAGGCTCTATTTGATTTTTTGATTTTTTGATTTTTAAAACGAACCCCAATGTAGCTTAATAAGTCACGAGTTTCAGTTGAACAATTTTTCTTCAAAAAAGAATAGAGATAAAATTTGTTTTGGGGTCTATAAAGAAAATTTAATCTATTTATAATTTTCTTTATTTCAAATTCATTAAGCTCCAAAACTTGTTCGATTATTAATCTTTCTTCACTTGTATAACTTTTTATAAAGTTATCTGTTTTTTGAATACCTCGGAAATATTCAAGTTTTCCTTTTAAGTATTTGTATTCAAAATTTGTTGTTTTAAAATCAAACATCCCAAAATTATAAACCTGGTCTATATTCTTTTCTCTGTTAAAAATTCTAATCGCTGTATGTCCAAAAACTGAATAAACTTTTTGTCCTGGCGAACAAGTTAAAATACTAATTTCAAATTGTCCATATACGTAATTTAACTGTCCAAGCAGAAATATTATTAAGATTATTTTTTTCATTTTATAAGAATATTTTTCTTTTTCGACAGTAGTAAATTTTCTAAATAAACTAATTATTATAAAGAATATTTTATTTATGACAGCTTTTTATTAACTGTGTAAACTTTTTCACATAAAAAAACAAAAGTATTCGCTCAACGAATATTAAAACGCTCATTTGTTATTTTACATTTCTCGTACAATACAAGAATTATTTTTATAATCTTAATTTAATAAAATCTCAACAATACTGCTTTCTAAATATTAACAATCGTAATATTTAGTAATTGTAACCTAACTTTACACGGCTTTAGTCATAAATACATTTTATTTTTATTAAAAACTCATGAGTAATAAATACGAATTGAATATTACATCTTATTAATAATTTTCATTAATGTTGTTAAAATAAATAGTATTTAATTCTGGTCTTTTTTTTGACGGTAAAAAAACATTAGAGATATCTAATGAATTATTTATAGTAAAATAAAAAGGAAAAGACGTTTCATCCATCATTTTTAAAAAAAAACTTTTATCATTTGTTATAGTGTATATAGGTAATTCTAAATTTTTATCATTAATTAAAATATCAAGCTCTTTCTCATTAAAGTTTTTACATATTAAGACATAATTTAAATTTGGATGTAATAATGATTGCTTCTTAAAAGTTTCTATAAACGTATCTATACAAGGTCTACAATGTTTTAGATTATCAATATACAAAACATAAGTTAATTTTAAAAAAAGAGGTTTTATACTAACTTTTTTTTTCAATGATTTGAATGTGAAATCTTTTTTTGATGTTGGATAAATTATTTTATTAGAAGATTTTATTAATTCTTTATAAATTAACAAAGACTCTTTCTCCTTTTCTTTAAATTCTTTATGAAATTTAATAAGCTCCTCTACTTTATTTATTTTTTTGTTTTTAAAACAAAAAAAAACACTGTTTATGATTAATAAAAAAACTAAACCTAATAAATATCTATTTCTACCTCTCGTCAAAATCCTTCAATTTAAATTTTACAATCACTGAATTATCTAGTATATTTAAATCTAACAATGATTTAAATTTTTTCTCTCCTATTATTTTTATAAGTTGTTTGTTATTTTTATTAGCTTTTAGTATTTCCGTTAACAACTCTGCTTTTAATATTGAATAGAAAACACCTTTTTTATAATAAAAAGGATTAAAAAATAATGAATTCACATTTTTTCCCTTTGTAAAACTACTCGTTAGACCGTAAATTAAAGATTTGTTTTTTTTATTATAATAGAACTCTGATATTTCACCATTAAAATGAGCACTAAAACAATAAAAATGTTTTGAATCGATGAAATTACCAGTTAAAATAATTTTTTCTTTCATTATCTTTTTGATTTCTTCAATATTACTTTTCTCTTTCCAAAAACCTTCAGAAAGACCATTAGTTTCATATTCGACTTGAAGTATCGGAATTAATTTGTCTTTTTTTATTTCCCAGATTTTATTGGAAAAAGCTTTATTGTAAAAAACTCTTCCATTAATCCTTTTTAACGAAGTAGGTAAAGTTAAATTATTTACAATCTCAGGGTTCTTAAAAGCTTTTTTTTCAGGGTTAAAATTCTCATTTCCCCATATCAAACTATATCTATCAATTGATGAATAATGTTTATTTCTTACTCCTTTATTGACTCCAAAAATAATTTTATTACCCAAGTATTCATGATTCGATACTGCACAATAAAGGGGTTTTAAATCTTTATAGGAGCCAAATTCATCATATCTAATTATAAATCTAGATCGTAAATCTAAAATGGAGATTAAATTGTTTTTTTTATCAATAGAAATATCACTAATACTAGACACCTCTTCTGGTCCTCGACCAATTGTTCCAATTTTATTTAAAAACCCTCCATTTTTATTAAATCTTAAAAGCCTGTTGTTACGTATATCATGAATATAATAATCTCCTGAATGGACGATAACTTTAGTTGCACTTGCGAAAAGGGACTCCTTTTTAGTCTCTAAAGGTATTATCTCTATTGATAGAGCTAAATCGAATAAATTAATGTAATCATTAAAAGCATCTGAAGGGATTATTATTTTTTCTTTAAACTCTTTCTCTACATCAAATTCTTTAATTTTATTTTTGGATATATATTTAGGACTTCCTTTAATATTAATACTTCTTAACTTATTTTTGTCGTTTTTTTCTTTTAAACCACAACTAAATAATAATAATAATAATAATAATAATACTTTATTCATAATGAAAAATTAAAGAAAACCTATGATTAGTCCAAAAATTTGACTAAAATAGGTTTTCTATTTATATTAATATTAACAGCTTGAATTTTCCATAGTAAAATGACAATATATGTAGTAACCTGGTACCCCCCAAGCTGTTCTAAACTCAGGGTATTCGCCGTACTCTTGTTCCTCTTCGCACCAAGAACAAGGTATATCTCCGAAAGGATCTTCCGCATTTGCATTGTTAATATTTACTAATTCTGCTAAAGATATATTTGAGTCTGTAATCACACTTGTGTTAAACGATAAAGCAAATGCAAACACAGCAATGCTTAAAATTCCTATTAATTTCTTCATTTAATTTTTAATTTAATATTTATGACGATTCCGCCATTTTAAAGTTTATTTAATTGTAAAGTCGTATAGGAAGTGTTACTTTTGAAACATCTTTATTCTGATTCTGTTATCAAAATAATATCTTAATATATTAAGACATCCTCTAGGATTTTGTATATCTATTTCATAGGCATATAATTTTAAAATGAATAATCTGAACAGTTTTTATTTTATCTCCTAGAGGTCTTTTTATTTTTCTTCTTTTTTAAAACTTTAACTTCACTTTCATGAGCTAAATTTAAATTGCCACTAACTATAATACTATCATTTTCTTCTAAGTTAGCTGTACTTTTATCTGGATGTGGTATTACAGCATAAGAACTACTATTTTCATGCGTTGTTAATACATAAGTCCAGTAAGCTTTACCATTTACTACTTTAAATAAAACTTCTTGATTTTGTCTTAAAATAACTGCTGATTTAGGCACAAC
>NZ_JAASQL010000015.1 GCF_011762155.1 Wenyingzhuangia heitensis | reverse complement strand
AGTACAATAATCACCAATAATTCGACTATCAGTTTAGAAAGTTTGGCAGAACAATTGTATGTAGTTAAAATAGTTACAGGTAGTGGTAGTTTTACTAAAAAGATAACATTAGAGTAATTAATAAGACTTTAATCCTCTAAGATTTGTCTTTTAACTAATAAACACAAGCTAATTAATAACAAATAGTATTTTTGTCTTGGTCAAAAAGTTGTTTACACAACAAAAAATCAAAACATGAAAAAAAATACTTTAAAAAGCAATTTTATCGTTGCTTTCTTACTATCCCTAAGTATATATGCTCAAGTTCCTACCCCAGGAGGTGTTGAGGGTACCGTATTATGGCTAAAAGCAAATGCAGGAACAAATACAACTACAAATGGTGTTGGAATTACGTCTTGGGCCGATCAAAGTGGTAATGGATTTAATGCCACTGGTACTGGTGAGGCAGTTTATTCAACCAACAATGCGATTAACGGGAATCCTGTAATTTATTTTACAGATGATAATAAACCTATAACGGGTTCAACCATAACACGTGGAGTTGGACCTAATAGTAGTATAGAGCAAAGTACATCTTTTGTCGTACAACGTAAAACAGCTATCACAGATGATTGTTTTATCGAGTTTTATGATGGAGCTTCTAGACAGTTTTACATTGATAGAAGATATGATGCTAACGAGCCCTTTTTTACTCTGCCAACAGGAGTTCAGCAAATTATTTCGGTTTCAGATCCAGGAGGTTCTGGACCCGGTGCAAATTCAACAATTTATTTAAACTCCAAAGATTTTTTTACTTCTGAAAATCTATTTTCTACCACATGGGAGAACGGTTCTTATGTTGTAGGTGATGATGACACAGGAGGAAATCAATTAAATGGTGAAATAGCAGAGATAATTTATTTTGATTATGAACTGTCTGATACTAACAGAAAAAAAGTAGAAAGTTATTTAGCTATTAAATACGGAATTACATTAGATAATACAGACGGAGGAACAGATGGTGATTATATAATAAGTACAGGAACAACTCTTTGGGATGCTTCGGTAAATGCTACTTATCATAATGACGTAATTGGTATTGGTAAAGATAATGGTACGGCTTTAGATCAACGAAAATCTACAGAATTTAATACGGATCCAACTTTGTCTATTGAGAAAACAACTAGTTTTTCTAGTGATTTAGATTATTTAATAATAGGAAATGATGCTGCTTCCTTAGCTTTTACAACTTCAGGAGTACCAAGTGGAATTACAAACAAATCTGGGAGAACTTGGAAGGTAGAAACCAATGGAACTCCAGGAACAATTTCGGTAAGTTTTACTTTGGGTACAACTTTAACAAATTCAGGAAATCCATCAGAGTATGCGTTATTAATAGATTCTGATACCGATTTTTCTACAGGAGCAACTATTCACTCTTCTGGTGCAAGTATAAATGGAAATGTATTAACATTCACCAACGTAAGTTTAGCAGATGGAGATTTTTTTACCTTGACTTATACTCCTGTAACTGAATTCCCAGGAGCTGTATCTACTGGGTTGACACATTGGTTTAAGGCTGATTCAGGTACAAATACCTCTGTAGATGGAGGAGCAATAACTACTTGGGAGGATCAATCCACAATTGACGGTTCTGATAATGCTACTAAAACAGGAACAAACGCGGTAACTTATCAAACAGAAATCCATAACTACAATCCATCTGTTCTTTTTCAAGATGGTGGAGATGGACATTTAAATATAGCCAATAATTTGGATCAGTTAGCAGGAACAAATTACAGTATTTTTGCTGTTACGGAAAGAACAACCGATTCAAGTTTAGGAGCTAATTCACATAATTTTTTCATGGGGATTGAAACAACTGCCGACGATGAGGGGTTTCGATTGGGATATGTTAACAATACAAGAGCACAATTACATCATGATGGATCTGGGAACAATATCAACGTAAATTTATCTGCAGGGTTTGTAGATGCTGCTACGGAACAACCGACTATGTTTAAAGCGATTCATAATCAAGGAACGTCTAGAAGTTTATCAATACTAACTGCTTTGGAGGCTACTGAAATTACAGAATCATCATCTAACACAAATAATTTAAATAGCAGTACGGCTACTGGGACTATTGGTAGGTGGAGAGCAAATAGAGGATTTGAAGGATATGTTTCAGAAATAATTATTTATACAGATGATTTAAACGCTGTAGATCAATTAAAGGTAGAAAGCTATTTGGCAGTTAAATATGCTTTGACCTTAGATAATTCAGGAGGAGGTACCGATGGAGACTATACTGATAGTGATGCTAATGTTATTTGGGATGCTTCTGCAAACACAACCTATCATAATGAAATTATAGGAATTGGTAGAGATGATGCTTCTTCTCTAAACCAACTAAAATCATCAGAACCAATTTCATCAACTCAATTAACTATTGATAGAGTTACTAATTTTATCAATAACCAAGATTATTTATTAGTAGGTCATGATAATGGTGTTGTTGGAGTAACAACTTCAGGGACAAGTCCTGTATATAGTGAACGTCTTACGAGAACATGGAAAGCGAGTGTTTCAGGAGCAGTAAATGGAGTTACGGTTAGTGTTACTTTGCCTTCAGGAAGTACAGGTGATACAAAAGATTATGCACTCTTAATTGATTCAGATACAGATTTTTCAGACAGTAGAATTCATACCAATGGAGTTTCTTTAGATGGTGATACTGTTACCTTTACCAATGTAAACTTAGCTGATGGTGATATTTTTACAGTTGGAATCAGGTTGTCTTTTGGACCTGCAAACGTTACTACAGCGTTAACGCATTGGTTGAGGGCAGATACAGGTACTTCTACAACTACTGATGGAGCAGCAATTAGCCAATGGGACAATCTAACAGGAATAAACCATGCAACACAGGCAGGAACAAGTGATTTTCCAACCTATGAAGAAAATATTCATAATTTTAATCCATCAGTACATATCACAAATGGTGATAACGGATATTTTGATTTAAATTTAAATGATATTAATAATTCTAACTACAATGTAATAGCCATTGTAGAAAGAGATAATACCGAAAGTGAAAATTATGTATTAGGAACAACAGCTAATACTTCTAATCAAAGTCTTCATTTTGGTTACAGAGAAAATAATTCGTTAGCATTGGCCCAATATGGTAATGATCTAGATGTTGTCGTTAATAATTATGACACGCCATCAACCTCTATAGCTTTAATTAGAGGTCAGTTAGATAATGGAAGTGGAAAGATTGTACAAGAATTGAGAGATGGTAATTTATCTGAAAACACAGATAGCTCTACTGCTTTTTTAACAGGAAATAATTCAGGAGTTTTAGGTAGAGGTTACAGTACAAATGGTTTTCAAGGTTATGTATCAGAAGTAATTGCATACAACAGTACATTATCAAATGTAGACCTTGCTAAAATTTATTCTTATTTAGCAATTAAGTATGGTATGACCTTAGATTTATCTGATGGAGTAACCAATGGAGACTATACAGATAGTAGAGGAAGTATACTTTGGGATGCATCAGAAAATAGTACCTATCATAATGACGTTGCTGGTATTGGTTATGATATTGCATCTAACTTAATTCAAAAGCAATCAAAGTCAGAAAGTTCTGATGATATTTTAACAATTTCTATATATAGTTCTGTAACGGCAACGAATAATTTAAATTTAGGTTCTTTTGATGATAATTTAGATTATTTAATTTGGGGTAATAATGGAAGTACATCTAGCATTACTTTAGTAGATCATATAAGTTCTCAAAATGCATGTTTAAAACAATTTGATAGAGATTGGAAAATTAGCAATTCTGGAAATGTAGAAGATATTACCTTACAATTTGATGTTTCTGCTTTTAGCTCTAGAGATTTTAATTTAATTATTGATTTAGATGGAGACGGAGACTATACTACAGGAACTATAGAAACGGTATCAACGGGTAGTATTAACGGAAATAATATTGTTTTTACCAATGTGGATTTACCAAATGATTGTGTATTTACTTTGGTAGATAATAGTACTGATATAGTTTACAAAGTAGGAGCTTGGCTTGGTGGATCAGGAACAAACGGAGAATTTAATGATTCTACTACAGATTTAACAAAATCGGTTAAAATTTCTGAAGATGTTACTCTAACAGATTCACATAATTGTAAATGTTTAATCGTTGCCAATGGTGCCAAAGTTACAGTAGGAACAGGAGAATATTTAAAAGTAACTCATACGTTAAATTCTAATGGAGCAATTTATTTAGAAGGAACCTCTGAGTTAATTCAAACAGATACAAACACAAATTCAACGACTGGTCAAGTTTATAAGATTTTAAACGAAGCTACAAGCTCTATTTATAGATACAATTATTTTTCATCCCCAGTACATACTTCAGGAACGTTTAGTATTGGAGGGGATTTAAAAATAAACACAGGAGCTACTTTGGGTAACAATACAGATCCTAGTTTTATAACCAATGATTTGGATGGTTTTGGAACCACATTTAGTACAAGATGGTTTCATACTATGATCAATGATTATGACTTTACAGAAATAGACGAGAATACTACTATGATTCCAGGGATCGGGTTTACGATGAAAGGAACAGGTCAGAGCAATGCTTATAACTTGATCGGAACTCCAAATAATGGAAATGTAAATATTGTAGTTTCATCGGGTAGGTTTTTATTAACAGGAAATCCGTATCCATCAACCATTAGTGCCAATGCATTTAACACGGCTAACAGTTCTTCA
>NZ_JAASQL010000014.1 GCF_011762155.1 Wenyingzhuangia heitensis | reverse complement strand
GTAGAAGATACGAAGATTTTTTTGAGCATCATCACAATTTAAGATATAGTAATATATCAAACAAAATAACGATGAAGAGTTTGATCCTGGCTCAGGATGAACGCTAGCGGCAGGCTTAACACATGCAAGTCGAGGGGTAGCAGGAATTGCTTGCAATTTGCTGACGACCGGCGAACGGGTGCGTAACGCGTATAGAACCTACCTTAAACAAGGGGATACCCCATGGAAACGTGGACTAATATCCTATAGTGTTAATGATTCGCATGGATTATTAATTAAAGATTTATCGGTTTAAGATGGCTATGCGTTCTATTAGTTAGTTGGTAAGGTAACGGCTTACCAAGACATCGATAGATAGGGGTCCTGAGAGGGAGATCCCCCACACTGGTACTGAGACACGGACCAGACTCCTACGGGAGGCAGCAGTGAGGAATATTGGTCAATGGAGGCAACTCTGAACCAGCCATGCCGCGTGAAGGATGACTGCCCTATGGGTTGTAAACTTCTTTTATAGAGGAAGAAATGTAGGTATGTATACTTATTTGACGGTACTCTACGAATAAGGACCGGCTAACTCCGTGCCAGCAGCCGCGGTAATACGGAGGGTCCAAGCGTTATCCGGAATCATTGGGTTTAAAGGGTTCGTAGGCGGGCTAATCAGTCAGAGGTGAAATCCAGCAGCTTAACTGTTGAACTGCCTTTGATACTGTTAGTCTTGAGTCATATGGAAGTGGATAGAATATGTAGTGTAGCGGTGAAATGCATAGATATTACATAGAATACCGATTGCGAAGGCAGTCCACTACGTATCGACTGACGCTGATGAACGAAAGCGTGGGGAGCGAACGGGATTAGATACCCCGGTAGTCCACGCCGTAAACGATGGACACTAGTTGTTGGGCATTAGCTCAGTGACTAAGCGAAAGTGATAAGTGTCCCACCTGGGGAGTACGGTCGCAAGATTGAAACTCAAAGGAATTGACGGGGGCCCGCACAAGCGGTGGAGCATGTGGTTTAATTCGATGATACGCGAGGAACCTTACCAGGGCTTAAATGTAGGATGCATTAGGTAGAGATACTTATTTCTTCGGACTTCTTACAAGGTGCTGCATGGTTGTCGTCAGCTCGTGCCGTGAGGTGTCAGGTTAAGTCCTATAACGAGCGCAACCCCTATTTTTAGTTGCTAACAGGTTAAGCTGAGGACTCTAGAGAGACTGCCGGTGCAAACCGCGAGGAAGGTGGGGATGACGTCAAATCATCACGGCCCTTACGTCCTGGGCTACACACGTGCTACAATGGTAATGACAGAGGGCAGCTACCTGGCGACAGGATGCGAATCTTTAAACATTATCACAGTTCGGATTGGAGTCTGCAACTCGACTCCATGAAGCTGGAATCGCTAGTAATCGCATATCAGCCATGATGCGGTGAATACGTTCCCGGGCCTTGTACACACCGCCCGTCAAGCCATGGAAGCTGGGGGTGCCTGAAGTCGGTCACCGCAAGGAGCCGCCTAGGGTAAAACTGGTAACTAGGGCTAAGTCGTAACAAGGTAGCCGTACCGGAAGGTGCGGCTGGAACACCTCCTTTCTAGAGAAAAGAGATGTATGTTATGAAGGATCTTTTTACTTTTTAATTAGCTGTTAATTTTAAATACTATATAAACAATCATACCGAGTCTCGTAGCTCAGCTGGTTAGAGCGCTACACTGATAATGTAGAGGTCGGCAGTTCGAGTCTGCCCGAGACTACAAATATCACATGAAATAGTGATATGTACGAAAGTACAGATAAGGAGATTGTTAAAAAGGAAATTCTAGAAGTTAGAGTAGTAGTTAAGTACTAACTACTTGCTACTTTATACTAATAACTAGTATAAGGGGGATTAGCTCAGCTGGCTAGAGCGCTTGCCTTGCACGCAAGAGGTCATCGGTTCGACTCCGATATTCTCCACAATTTAGTAGAAAGAAAAGGGTTAGGAGTTTATACTTCGATCTTGGTTCTAATTACTAAAAAAAGTTCATTGACATATTGATAAAATAATATTTGAAATAAAATATTACTTGAGTAGACATTAGAGTTCTAGAGATAGAACAATAATAAAAATAAAATACACTACAACGTAAGTTGTAGGGAATTAAAGACGCAAAAGAGTACAATAAGCTAATTAAGGGTGTATGGCGGATGCCTAGGCTCTCAGAGACGAAGAAGGACGTGATAAGCTGCGATAAGCTACGGGGATTTGCACATAAGAGTTATATCCGTAGATTTCCGAATGGGGCAACCCACTATGTTGAAGGCATAGTATTCGAAAGAAGGTAAACCCGGTGAACTGAAACATCTAAGTAACCGGAGGAAGAGAAAATAATAATGATTTCGTTAGTAGTGGCGAGCGAACGCGAAAGAGCCCAAACCGATTTTGTTACGGCAAGATCGGGGTTGTAGGACTGAACCATCAAGAAACAATCGAATTAGAATAACCTGGAAAGGTTAACCATAGAGGGTGATAGTCCCGTATAGGTAAGAGAAGTAATTGTATCAGATTCCTGAGTAGGGCGGGGCACGAGGAACCCTGTCTGAATCTGCCGGGACCATCCGGTAAGGCTAAATACTCCTGAGAGACCGATAGTGAACTAGTACCGTGAGGGAAAGGTGAAAAGAACCCTAAATAAGGGAGTGAAATAGATCCTGAAACCGTACACCTACAAGCGGTCGGAGCCCATTAACTGGGTGACGGCGTGCCTTTTGCATAATGAGCCTACGAGTTACTTTATCTAGCAAGGTTAAATTCTTAAGGAATGGAGCCGTAGCGAAAGCGAGTCTTAATAGGGCGCTTTAGTTAGGTTGAGTAGACGCGAAACCTGGTGATCTACCCATGGGCAGGTTGAAGCTGTGGTAACACACAGTGGAGGACCGAACCCGTTGACGTTGAAAAGTCTTGGGATGACCTGTGGGTAGGGGTGAAAGGCCAATCAAACCAGGAAATAGCTCGTACTCCCCGAAATGCATTTAGGTGCAGCGTTGTATTAGTTATATAGAGGTAGAGCTACTGATTGGATGCGGGGGCTTCATCGCCTACCAATTCCTGACAAACTCCGAATGCTATATAATGATTTACAGCAGTGAGGGCATGGGTGCTAAGGTCCATGTCCGAGAGGGAAAGAACCCAGACCATCAGCTAAGGTCCCCAAATATATGTTAAGTTGAATAAACGAGGTTTGTTTGCCCAGACAGCTAGGATGTTGGCTTGGAAGCAGCCATTCATTTAAAGAGTGCGTAACAGCTCACTAGTCGAGCGAACGAGCATGGATAATAATCGGGCATAAACATATTACCGAAGCTATGGATTTACGTTGAAAGACACGTAAGTGGTAGGGGAGCATTCTAATTGTGCTGAAGGTGTTCTGTAAGGGATGCTGGAACGATTAGAAAAGAAAATGTAGGCATAAGTAACGATAAGGCGGGTGAGAAACCCGCCCTCCGAAAGACTAAGGTTTCCTCAGCGATGCTAATCAGCTGAGGGTTAGTCAGGGCCTAAGGCGCACCCGAAAGGGGAAGTCGATGGACAACAGGTTAATATTCCTGTACACGCACCCATTAAAAGTGACGGATTGCCCAGATCTTTACGTACTGACGGAAATGTACGTTGAGCCTAACCTTCGGGTGAAGCGAAAAGAAGTAAGCGGTTCCAAGAAAAGCGAGGGCTGCGTCCTGTACCGTAAACCGACACAGGTAGTTGGGATGAGTATTCTAAGGAGCTCGAGTGATTCATGGCTAAGGAACTAGGCAAAATCGACGCGTAACTTCGGGAGAAGCGTCGCCTCCCTTCGGGGAGGCCGCAGTGAAAAGGTCCAGGCGACTGTTTATCAAAAACACAGGGCTCTGCTAAAACGAAAGTTGATGTATAGGGCCTGACACCTGCCCGGTGCTGGAAGGTTAAGTGGAGGGTTTAGCTTCGGCGAAGATCTAAAATGAAGCCCCAGTAAACGGCGGCCGTAACTATAACGGTCCTAAGGTAGCGAAATTCCTTGTCGGGTAAGTTCCGACCTGCACGAATGGTGCAACGATCTGGACACTGTCTCAGCCATGAGCTCGGTGAAATTGTAGTATCGGTGAAGATGCCGATTACCCGCTACGGGACGAAAAGACCCCGTGAACCTTTACTATAGCTTAGTATTGGCTTTGGATAAGTAATGTGTAGGATAGGTCGGAGACTTTGAAGCGGCGTCGCTAGGCGTTGTGGAGTCATTGTTGAAATACGACCCTTTGCTTATCTAGAGTCTAACCCAGAGATGGGGACAGTGCTTGGTGGGTAGTTTGACTGGGGTGGTCGCCTCCAAAAGAGTAACGGAGGCTTCTAAAGGTACCCTCAGTACGCTTGGTAACCGTACGTAGAGTGCAATGGCATAAGGGTGCTTGACTGCGAGACCTACAAGTCGATCAGGTTGGAAACAAGAGCATAGTGATCCGGTGGTTCCGCATGGAAGGGCCATCGCTCAAAGGATAAAAGGTACTCCGGGGATAACAGGCTGATCTCCCCCAAGAGCTCACATCGACGGGGGGGTTTGGCACCTCGATGTCGGCTCGTCACATCCTGGGGCTGGAGAAGGTCCCAAGGGTTGGGCTGTTCGCCCATTAAAGTGGCACGCGAGCTGGGTTCAGAACGTCGTGAGACAGTTCGGTCTCTATCTGTAGCGGGCGTTAGAAATTTGCGTGGATTTGACTCTAGTACGAGAGGACCGAGTTGAACTAACCTCTGGTGTATCAGTTGTTCCGCCAGGAGCATTGCTGAGTAGCTACGTTGGGAAGGGATAAGCGCTGAAAGCATATAAGCGCGAAACCCACCACAAGATGAGATTTCTTTAAAGGGTGGTTGTAGACTACGACCTTGATAGGATATAGGTGTAAAGGCAGTAATGTCATAGCCGAGTATTACTAATAACCCATAGGCTTATGTACTTGCGGGCTTTAATAAGTATGAACACTACTTCAAGAAATAAAAATAATCAAATATAATTTTATCAATATGTTAACCTATATGGTTCTGAACCAAGTTCAGGATTCACAACCTTAAGGTGGTTATTGCAATAGGGCTCACCTCTTCCCATTCCGAACAGAGAAGTTAAGCCTATTAGCGCAGATGGTACTAGCAATGCTGGGAGAGTATGTCATCGCCTTTTTTTATACTGAAATATATTCAGTATTTTAGAAACCCATTCATTAACGTGAATGGGTTTTTTGTTTTATGGAACTATTTTACAATGAGCTAATGGGATACGATACGTTAGGCATCTATCTCTATAAATAACTCTAATTAAGACTGGTATTTACTCTATTATTTATTAATAGAATATT
>NZ_JAASQL010000013.1 GCF_011762155.1 Wenyingzhuangia heitensis | reverse complement strand
CTAACCATAGCAAAATACGTTACCCAGCATAGGTCAGAACCGCTAAAATTGGAAAACACTACTTCCCTACTTCATCATTTTTTATGAAATTTTTAGTCGCTGAAAGATTTTACAAACGCTTTGAAAGAGTCGTTTAAAAGAATTTTTCGGTTAGCTCCGCTGTTTTTTTTATTTGGTCGTCTAAGAAATTGTTGAAGTTATTTCTTTGACTATAAAAAGGCTCATAAATCAATTCTAAGCAAAGTTCGTAGCTGAGAAAACAATCTTTGCAAATGGTTTTTAAAATGTAGAGAAATCGTGCTAAAAACTAAATATTGAAAAGTTTTTTTTCTAAAAAAAAGTTATCCAAGTAAATGATATTTTTTAAAAACCTAGACTATAAAATTCTCATTAAATAATAGTTTTTAATCGCTGAAAAAATTTATCCTAATACTTGAAATTTCATCTATTTATAAAATATTTTTCAACCTTTGAAAAATACGCAGGGTAACAACTGCTATAGTTAATGCGGGCTGAGTTTTTTCTCAATGTTTTTTCTATATTTACAACATCGCCAAATCTTTTTCGATTTGGCTTTAAAAAACAAAAAGTTAAAACAAACAAAAAAGCTCTGGCTTTGTACCTGCCCGAAAATCTTCCCGATTTTCAAGCCCGCACAAACCATAGCAAAATACGTTGGCAAACATTTGAAGCAGTAGCTATGAAAATTAATGATTTTACATTTAAAGATATCGATAAATTATTAAATGAAACTATAGAAAATGGATTTTCTAATCTTGAAAGAGGAAGAGAAAACACTTTTAGAATATCTAAGGCTCTACGGTTAATAAAAAATAAAACATCTTTAGAATATGAATTAGATGAAAATGGAGTTTTAGCTCTTGAGATTGGATCTACTAAAGAATATTTTGAATCTATAAGAAAAGATAGAGAACTAGAAACTTCTATTAAAAATCTAACAAACCATAAACTTAAATACAACACGATATACACTCTTTCTTTTGCTGTTTTTGGGTTTGCTTTAAGCTTTATTCCTACGTTATTGAGTGAAGATAAAATGATAAAGGAAAGCCAATTATTGCGTAAATCAATAGACGAATTATCATTGAAATATGATAATTATCAAAAGCAGTTACATCAAAAAAACATTTTAATATTAGAATTAAAAAATGAAATAAATCTTTTGAAGGAGAAAAAAATCGAAAAAAAATAGTTTTCATAATAATTTGTGTTTTAAAAAACGTTAGCCAACACTGCATATAAAAAACAGCTTTATTTAGGCTTTACGTTGTTTGTTGTTAATTTACTTTGTTTTATCTTGTCTGAAAATCTGTTTAATTTTTACTCGCTGATTTTCATATGCGAGTACGTTGTAAAACATTAATAAAAAAAACATTACATTTGAAATGCTATGCTTAGAAAAATTGGTTTTTTCATTTTATCTCTTTGGTTATTATTTGTTTTAATTATCATTATAACATTCGATTTCACAATTTGCTTTAAAAATTGTGAATTTATTGGTTTTGAAAAATTGTTTTTTGATAATATAACTCCAGCTGTATGTTTAATATTTCTTTTTTTAGGAATGGTTTCTTTTTTAGACTTCTTATTTATAAATAGAGGGAGTCCAGAACTTTCGTTTGAAATTACGGAAATTGAAAACATTGAATATGAAAATTTGACATTTTTAACAACCTATATCATTCCATTAGTCTGTTTTAATTTTGACAACATTAGATACGTAATCGTATTTATTATTATACTTATTGTCATTGGAGCAATATACATAAGAACAGACCTTTTCTACTCTAACCCAACATTAGCATTGCTTCAATATCGAATATATAAAGTAAATGGAAACTTCAGAAACGATAAGTCTAAAGAGAATTTAATTATTATAACAAGAACAGACCTGTCGATTGAAGATAGAGTAAGTTACATTAAACTTGATAATCGAATATACTTTGGATTCAAAATTTAAATACATGAATAAAGAAGAATTAAACCAATCATTAGATTTTATCATTACTAATCCTATTGATAAAATAGAAATAAGTATATTTTCAATCTTAAAAGAAAATAACGAAGTCGTTAGATTAGATATAGAATTAGATAATTTACCTCAAATTATTAAATTATTCAAAAACTCAATTCAGAATAATATAATTGAAAAAGATGATTTTTCGATATTACAACTTTCAACTGCTGATGAACGAAAAAATTGTTTTTACGAATATGATTTAGACCTTCCCGAAGAATTGAAAAAATTAGAATCTGTAATTACTGACGAAAACATAAAAAAATTCAACTTCAAGAAAAATAAAATAATAGATATTGATTCATTAATTATTGTACTCGCTTGTGGCGATAAAGAAATATCACTTTTCAATAAACTTTCAAATGTCGAAATACTAGCAAGAGGCGGATATATAATTGGTAAAGCTAAAGAACGATTTAGTAAATTTAATGAACAATTATTACGTATAAGTCCGAAATTTCAAGTCATAAGAATATCTGATAAAACGATTATTACAAATTTAGAAACAATAGAAAAGAGTTTTGGATTTCAAGACGTTATCAAAAGAGAAGCGGACATAGGTGTTAATGATATTTCTTCTATGAATATTCTACGTGAAATAGATAGTCTTAGAGAAATGATTAGCAACGTTTCCTTTGCAAGAAAATTAACGCGAATTGCAAAGAATTCTCCAGTTATAAACCTGAGAATACCAAATAGCGAAATAATTAATTTTGCAAGAAAACACCCTGCAACAAAAAGCTTAAAGTATACTGATGATGGTAGCAAATTTGATTTAACAACAAAAAAATCAAAAAAAATATTTCTACAACTATTAAACGATGACTTACTC
Source organism: Wenyingzhuangia heitensis (assembly GCF_011762155.1). Lineage (GTDB taxonomy): Bacteria > Bacteroidota > Bacteroidia > Flavobacteriales > Flavobacteriaceae > Wenyingzhuangia > Wenyingzhuangia heitensis. Next base: position 4,383 of record NZ_JAASQL010000013.1, on the reverse strand, counting down.
ACATCTGAATTAACAAAACTACATTATGCGAGTCTAGCTAAAGATGAATACGAAGAAGATACAGAAGATTAAACGTTTTACAACACCGTATAAAATTAATGTGGGGTTTTTAGTTTTAGCCGAAAGTTTTAGTTTATTTACAATGTCGCTTATTCTTATTTGAGTATTTTTAGGTCGACAAAAATAAAAAAACTAAATAAGTATAAGCTTAGTGGCTCGGCTGACAATTCTTCGATTGTCTACCTCCCACACTAATCTTATACCAAACCGTTGCCAAACATTATGAAAACGAAATTAACATTGCTGCTTTTATTTTTATTACTGAAAGTTAATGCTCAGAAAATAAAAATAGATACAATCCTGAATTTTGAAAATTATACAATTTCAATAAACAAAATTGACTCTAACCTAGAACGAGAAAAATCAACCTTCGAAATTGAAATGAAAGATGTTTTATCTAAAGAAGATAATATGCATCGAAAATCATTATTAAAAGAAACTTACTTAATAAAGAAAAATAAAAACATTGCTAAGAAAGAATTAGGAAATTTGTTTCTAAAAACCGAAAATAATGGTTGGAAAAAAATTGAATTGAATCCTATTTCTGAAGAAATCGAGAACGTACTAGATAATGTTTATTTAACAGAAAATCTATATGTTGTAAGAACACAATGGGGAGAAGGAAATGGATATAAATTAGTTAATAAGATAAATGGAGAAATAACGGACTCATTTGGAGAACCTCGTTTAAATAAAGAAGGAAATTTTATAATATCATTTAACGTCGACCTAGTAGCTGAGTACACTGAAAATGGATTTGAATTTTTTACTAACAATAAATCAATAAATTATATTGGAAAATTTAACCCAAAGAATTGGGGTGCAGAATGGGGAGTTTATACTTCTGAGAATAAGTTTATTTTTAAATGTTATAGTGTCGATGATTATTTAAATCAAAATCATTTTTATATTCAAGCTGAAATAAAAAAACGTTAGGCAACAACGGCTAAACTTAATGTGGGTTTTTAGGTTTTCTCGAAGTTTTTGGCTTCTTTACTTTGTCCGCTTAAACTTATTTGATTAGTTTTAAACCGACAAAGAAAAAACAAATAAATAAGTCTAAGCTAAGTGGCTCGTCCGATAAATCTTGATTTATCAACTCCCACACTAAGCTTAGCCAAATCCGTTACCCAGCATAGGTCAGAACCGCTAAAACTGGAAAACACCACTTCCCTACTTCATCATTTTTTATGAAATTTTTAATCGCTGAAAGATTTTACAAACGCTTTGAAAGAGTCGTTTAAAAGAATTTTTCGGTTAGCTCCGCTGTTTTTTTTATTTGGTCGTCTAAGAAATTGTTGAAGTTATTTCTTTGACTATAAAAAGGCTCATAAATCAATTCTAAGCAAAGTTCGTAGCTGAGAAAACAATCTTTGCAAATGGTTTTTAAAATGTAGAGAAATCGTGCTAAAAACTAAATATTGAAAAGTTTTTTTTCTAAAAAAAAGTTATCCAAGTAAATGATATTTTTTAAAAACCTAGACTATAAAATTCTCATTAAATAATAGTTTTTAATTGCTGAATATTTTTATTCAAATTCTAAAAAATCAACTATAAATAAAATATTTTTCAACCTTTGAAAAATACGCAGGGTAACAACTGCTATAGTTAATGCGGGCTGAGTTTTTTCTCAATGTTTTTTCTATATTTACAACATCGCCAAATCTTTTTCGATTTGGCTTTAAAAAACAAAAAGTTAAAACAAACAAAAAAGCTCTGGCTTTGTACCTGCCCGAAAATCTTCCCGATTTTCAAGCCCGCACAAACCATAGCAAAATACGTTAGCAACAACTTAAGAACAATAAATGGAAATTAACATACATAATTTTAGAAATTTTGATAATCAAAAGTTGAAATTTTCAAGAGTAAATATTCTAATTGGAGAAAACAGTGGAGGAAAAAGTTCTTTATTAAAAATGCTATTATCCCTTAAACAGACAATAGACTCACCTCTTGAAAGTAATTTAAAATTACGAGGAGATTACACTGACCTTGGAAATTATCAAGAAGTTGTAAAAAATAAAGATAAAACTAAAAAAATAGAATTTGGTTTTAAAGATAACGAACAATTCATTGAATATTTTTTAAATTTCACAGAAAGATTTGATAAAAAAGATGAAGAAAAAGAAACCAAAATTATAATTGATTTATTAAATAGTATAACTGAAAATAATTCTTCTACATCAGTACACTTTACTTTGGATTCAATACTAAATGACCATCAAAATATAGCAACAGTAATACAAAATGAATCAGTAGGAAAAATTATTTTAAAAAGCAAAAAAAATGAAGATTATGAGTCTCAAAGAGAATTATCTTCATCTTTAATTTTTGAATTAGGTGATTTAAATTTTACTCTTGAAAATTGCACCACTTTTAAAGAAGGCTTTTTTACATTATTTGACGGAGAAATTAAAAAGAAAATATTCGATTTAGAAATAGATAATCATCTTGATATTTATTATAGAATAATTTTCTTATTAATTTATCAAAATTATTGTATGGATTATCTTGATGGAATTAGATTTGTTAACCCAATAGGTAATTCGCCAAAGAGACTTTACTTTCAAGAAGACAAAAAGTCAAATCATAAACTTATTGATATTGAAAAATTAATAAATATTTTAGGAGACCCAAGTATTTCTTCTCGAGAGTTTAATACTAAAATAAAATTATTAAACAAGGTTATTAAACAATCTGGAATTGCAGAAGAAATTGATTTAATAAAAAATAAAGATCTTCCTGTATTGGCTTTAAACGTAAAAACTAAAGGTTTTTGGGCTAATATAACAGATGTTGGTTATGGTGTATCATTACAACTTCCTATTTTATTTCAAGCAATATTATCTGAGAAATTTTCTAGAAATAATGAAACTTTATTAATAGAACAACCTGAAGTTCATCTACACCCTTCACTTCAGTCAAAGTTTATTGAAACATTATTAAGTTTAGGTGACAGAAATAAATATTTCATCGAAACACACAGTGAACATATTATACGTAAACTACAAGTTTTAATAAAAAACAATGAATATGATTTAACCTCAAAGGATGTTACAATACATTATTTCAAAAGAGGTACTGACAAATTTGAAATTACAAATCACATTATAAATGAAAATGGGAAATTAACACCAAAATTCCCTTCTGGGTTTTTCGATAATTCTTATAAATTAATTAAAGATTTATTGTAATATGACAGTTCTTCCATCCTTAGATATTTTCAAAAAATATACATCAAATACCAGAGATAAAGAATTTAATACTGTAAACAATATTTTATTTAATGATAATGTTAATATTTTAATTACCAAAAACTACATTTCTTTTTTAGAGTCTAAAATTGAAGATTTTGAACAAGTTCAGGCACTTATAATGGAGCTTTATGATTCTAATAGAACATCAGAAGCAACAATAGATAATGAAGATGACAACTTATATGAAAAATTATATTTAGATAATGTGAATCAAATAAATTGCTTATTCCCAATTTCGATAGAAGAAAATTTTAAAATAAAACATTTCAAATATTCTTCAATTTCCAAATTAAATAAAAATAAAGAATATATACTATTTGAATTATTAAAATCAAACAATATATCATTTCATTATTATGACTTTAAATCTAATCTTCAAATTCAGAAATTAATAAAAAATATATTTTCTTTCCCTGAAAATACAGGTAGAATTTCTATTTATAATCGTTATTCAGAATTTAAATATTTCACATTTTTAAAAAATAAATCAATCTATTACTATAATTTAATTAGAGGTAATAATCATACTCAAAGAACTGAATACATAAGAATTAACACAGAATTAAAGGATAATTTAGGTCGTAATTTAATTTTAAATACAACAAGACAAACAGATAAAATCCACGAAAGGAAAATCTTTTTTAATTCATTTATTTTAACATTTGACAATTCATTTGATAATTTATTAATTACAGAACCTAATTGGAAAATTGATATTACAGTTGACAGAGGTGAATGTATTAGAGAATGGTCTAAAAAAAATCAACATTTTCGTCGTCTGAATTAAAACAGCAGTTGCTAACACCGTATATAATTTATTGCTGGCTTCTCGCCGACTTACGAAAGTCCTCGCGGACTTTCTTGGTCGGTAATTATTTACTAAATTAGGTGCTTGAAACAAGCAACAAACCATATACAACAACGTTAGCCAGCATAGGTCAGAACCGCTAAAACTGGAAAAAACCACTTCTCTCCTCTTTTCTCTTTTTATGAAATATTCAATCGTTGAATGGTATTAAAATTACTTTGAAAAAGTCGTTTAAGAGAATTTTTCGGTTAGCTCCGC
>NZ_JAASQL010000012.1 GCF_011762155.1 Wenyingzhuangia heitensis | reverse complement strand
GTTTTATGATTTTAGGTACAATTTTTTGAGAAAAGGATTCATTTCCAATTATAATTAAGAGTATCAGTATTATTTTTTTCATAATTTACTACAACGTGTTTGTATATGGTTTGTTGCGTGATTTAAGCACTAAATTTAGTAAATAATTACCGACCAAGAAAGTCCGCGAGGACTTTCGTAAGTAGGCGAGAAGCCAGCAATAAATTATATACGGTGTTATGTGCTGGCATTGCTTTATCAGAATTCAAATTATCTTTTTCAATATTTTCAGTAAGTAGCACTTTTCTCGAATGTATTCTAAAAGCCGGGTTCTATTTTGATATTATATTTTGTTAAAAGTCCAACTACCGTTTCTAAAGTAAATTTAGCTCCTTTAATTTGATTATTTTCTGGGTCAATTGAAAAGTTGTAAGAACTTCTAAAATCAGTATTTTGGAAGTTTGTGTTTTTGAATATTGCATTTTGTAAGTCACAATCATCAAAAACGGATAAACTCAAATCACACTCCGTAAAATCAACTTCTTGAAGTTTGGTTTTCTGAAATGAAATTTTTGAAAGTTTCCGTTTAAAAAATGACGAATGATTTAATTGGCATTTGTCAACTTTTATTAAAAATCCAAAGTCGTTACATTTATCGAATTGTAAACCTAACATTTTACAATCTTTAAAAAGTATATTTTGAAATCCTGTTTGTAAAATATGAGCTGAACTTAAATTACAGTCATAAAATTCGCAGTCTATAAACCTAATTTTCGACAAATCAGAATTCGAGAAATTACAATTTAAAAAAGTACATAATTCATATTCGCCTTTTTCAAGTCCATTTTCCGAAAAGTCCTTTTTTTTAAATGTTTTTTCTTCTATAAACTGTTCATTCATTTAATCTCGATGTTTTTTTCCGCTTGCACATAACGTGTTTGTGTATGGTTAGTTGCGTGGTTAAGCAACTAATTTAGTAAACAAATATTTGCCAGAGAAAATTCCGAAGGAATTTTCCAAGTAGGCACTTGCCAAAGCAATTAATTATACACGTTGTTGTGGTGCGTTATTTTAACCTAGAGGGCCTAATAAATCATCCTTCTTTGGCTTTTCAGGTTTTTCAGGTCTACTTGGCTTTTCAGGTTTTTCTGGTTTGTTTGATGTTCTTCTTCCTCTAACACTATTGTCTGTACCTAAACGTTCATCTTTCTCAGGTTTTTGTTTTGGCTTAGGTTTGGTTTTTTTTGAAGGTTTTCTTACTGGCTTTTTGTATTTCAGTTTTCCAGTTTTTAAAGCTTCCTTACATTCATTCCACAAATTTATCTTTCCACTTAAACCTATTCTAACCGCTATATCATTATTATAATTATCGTACAAGTCTTCTCTTCCATACTCGTGATTATCCAGCATAATTCTCGCTGTATGACCTCCTACAAATTTAGCCATACAAGCTCCCCATAAACAATGTCGCATTGCATCAGCTTTTCCGTCCATTGTTCCTTCCATATTTTCTGTCCCAATTAAAGCTCCGACAGCACAAAAAGCCCAATATATGCTTGGATATGGTTGTTGTTCTATAAATTTTTTCTCCTTTGCATTTATACTCACGTTACTATATTCAATTCCCTTTTTTAAATAATGACTAGTTATTGGTTTTATATCTATTCCAATTGTTTTTTCAAGTTCTGAATGTTTGACTTTGATTTTGTCTTTCATAGTTCCGTTTAATGCACCACAACGGTTAGTATATGGAAAGTAGCAGATTTATTTGCGACAATTTTGCGTTATAAAACAAAGATAGCAGAAAAGAAATGAACTTTAAGTTTAGCTCTTACCTGCTATTTTTTATATACGTTGTTGTAAACAGTTATTTTATTACTTTCTATTCTATTTTAAAACTCTATTTTCATTGTTAGCTACTATGTCCATATTTCGCCCAATGAGTAACCCTATCGTTAAACCTAATCCCATTCCTAATGCTGACCCTAAAGCTATTCCCATAGCTAATCTTTCTGAGTTTCCAAATATACCTATAATACTACCAATTGCTAATCCAAAACCCATTCCTAAACTCATACCGATAGTTAGACCTATAGCAGTATAGTAACCTTCAGTAATTAATGAGAACTCCTTTTTTAAAAACAGTTTAAAAACAGTAAGTTTTTTACTAAAGTACCTTTTCTTATTTTCAGGATTCGATTTTAAATTCAATATTCCAATTTCATCTTCAATGCGTGATAATTGTTTTTCTGTTAGTTCTTTGTTTTTTAAATTATTTAAAATTATAGTAAACCCCTCATAGACAATTGTTTCTTGTTTGTTTTTGGTTTCCTCTAATAAATTTTTAAAAACTTCTATAGCTTCTTTAATACTCATAATTTTAATGTTTATTTAATTTGTGCCCAAAATCAAATAATATTACACTTTAGCTTAGCTTTTTTTTTTCAAAATTAAGAACCTCTTAAGTCTTCCATATCTTTAATTAATTTATCTAGTTTTTTTAATATACCTCCGTAAACTAAATTTAAGTCCCATTTATAGATTCGTCCTCCAAAAATGCCTAATAAAATAGCAATTATTAGTATTGAAATTATCCAAAATACTGGTACTCCTTTGATTAAATAAAATTGATGACTATCTAATAGCTTATTGAAAGTATCTTGAAAAGAATTAGAAAACCAAAAGCTAGTTACTATAACTATAAAAATATAAGGATAAATAAATCTGGACATTTTCATATTAATCAAAATTTGAACTTGCATCCATTTATCAAAAGATTTTAAATATTGGTAACTACTTATGTTTTTATCGATTTTATTTAGGCTTTTAAATAGCTTTATATTCACAATTACTATAACAGCTAAAAGAAGAAAAATAAGTATTCCAGTGATTGGAATTTCTGCTAAAAAGGAAAGTGGTAATAACACCAAAGCACATATAATAATGATGTTTATATTTATTTTAAACATTCTTTTGAACTTGTCTATAATATGAATAGACTTTTGATTATAAAAGTTATTTGGTTTTGGAGCTACCATAATATTTTTATTCAAAATACCTTGTTTCCAAATTGATTCAATTGATTTTTCCATCTAATAATTTTTTCAATCTTTTTTTAATTCTGTTAACTCGCACACCAATGTTATTAGGTGTTGTTCCAATTATTTCTGCAATTTCCTTATTTGGTTTTTCTTCTAAGTAAAATAATATAATGGCTCTATCAACTTCAGATAGTTGTTTAATAGCGTCATATAATAAATCTAAATCACTATCTGAAAAAAAAGTATTGTTGTCATCATCTTCATTGTTAATTATACTATCAGCGCTATAGTATTGACGTGTTTTTTTCTTTTTTTTAACTAAGGTTAAACATATATTTAAAGTTAGTCTGTAAATCCAGGTAGACCATTTAGAGTCGCCACGAAACTTGTCTTTACTTCTCCATATTTGCAAACATACTTCCTGATAATAATCCTCAAAATCTTCTTGGGAGTCAGTGTATGCTCTGCAAATATTTATAATTATTCCAGAATAAGGTAAAATTGATGATGTGTAAAAATCGCTACTCAAAAATTGTTTTTAAGAGGTTAGTGGCTGAAGTTTAAAATTATTACATCTTAAATATTTATAATTTTTATTTGTGTAGATATTTCGAATTGATTTCTGAGTAATTGTTTACAACGTATTTTGCTATGGTTAGTGCGGTTTGAAAATCGGCTAGATTTTCGGACAAGTACTAAGCCATAGCTTTTTGTTTGGTTTTGTTTCTTGTTTGGTTACTAAGCCAAATCGAAAAGATTTGGTGACTTAGTAAATATAGACAAAACTTTAGAAAAGAACTAAACCCGCATTAACTATGAGCAGGTGTTGTAGGTAGTTATTTTTTATTCTTAGTATAAATTGTTGCAACTAATGTTATAGCTCCCAAAAAAGGAGCTGTCAGTAGTCCTATAAGTATTGTAGAATCAATTTCTAATTTAAGGCTCTTAATTACTAAAATTGATGAAATAACAAACAAAATAGTTAATAATATTAACCAACTAAAAAACATAGTTAAAATATTAGAACTTGAAAATAGATTAATAATTGGTGTAGTTATGGTTTTTATAATATCTCGTTTGATATTAGTATCTTCAACTACATCGTCTATTTCTTTAATATTATTTAGTTCTTTTGCGAATTCTTTTATATAATTTACACGTTGATTCTTAATTTCTATTCCGTCACAATTTGATTCATTTGGTTTAATTTTTGAAAATTCATAAAGCACTATTAAATCAATTAAAGGAAGTGTTTTATCTAATTCTGTTTTTAATTTTATTCGTCTTTCAAGTTTCGATTCAGTAGATGAGAGTGAATTAAGGATTTCATTTGTTTCATTTGTAAATTCTAGCCATTCATATTCTTTAATAAGTACCTTTTTTAAGTTCTTAAAAGAAATAGATTTTTGAAAATCTGAATTTCTATAATAAAAAGGACTTTCGGTAAAGGAATAGATTACTTTTTTAAAATAATCCAGAATGTTTTCTAAATGTGTTTCATTTTCATTTATTAAATAACTTTTTATTTCTTTTCGTAATGTAAAAGCATAGCAAAATTTGATTAATCTAGGTCTTATAGCTTTTTTAGAATTTCGGTTTTCCCAATATTTAAATATGATAAAAAAAATTACAAAAGTAATTAATGAAACAATCACACCAAGAGCCCATTTTCTCCAGAAGTTAAATTCTTCAAAAGGTAGGTTAACATTCTTTTTTATAAAATCAAAAAGAAATAGAAAATAGTCGTCGTTAAATCCTGGGAGAATTGGAATAATGTTAATAGCTAAGAAAAAAACACTTATGGCAAACAGAAACATTGATAGATCTATTTTCCAATCATTTTTTATTCTGTAAAAGAATAAATCTTCTACAGAATTGTAATAATCACTGATTATGCCTTCTAAAAGTTTTTTATCGTTTTTCATTTTTATAATTACCTACAACGTATTTGTATAAAAATCAGTTTGTGAGAAAATAGGCAAGGCCTTTTCGAGCGTACTGATTTAACTTTTGTTTAAAAGTACAGAACATTGGGAAAGAAACCAAACACAAATTGTTTTTATGCGGTGTTAGCTTTTAGCAGCTTTTAAGTTTCAGTTTATTTTGAACTTTTATTGAAACTTAGCGTAATTACTGAATTCAAGAATGACTTTCATTTTCAGCTTGTAAAAAACTATTTTGAAACAATAATTTTAAGATAGCTACTACTTTCATAAACACAATAGTAATTTCTGTAGCGTATAATTTTTCATTTTTTAAAAGGTTTTCAAGGAACAACTTTTTGCGTGGCTACTGTTTCATTAAACGCAAGAGTAGTTTCAGCGTTGCTACTTTAAAATTCAGCGTAACTACGATTTTAAAAGAAGAAATCTTTCAGTAAGTTTAAATTTCTCAGCAAGTAAAAAACTATTTTGTTTTAAGATTATAGAACTTTCAGCAAGCAAAAAGTTTTGTAAAAAAGTAGGAGTGACGTACTTTCAATTTCCTAAGAATATTTATGGTTTCGTAAGCTGTTAAAAATTCGACCGAATTTTACTGCCTGTTAAAGCTAACGTATTTGGCTAAGCTTAGTGTGGGAGTTGATAGTCAGGGATTATCGGACGAGCCACTTAGCTTAGACTTATTTATTTGTTTTTTCTTTGTCGACTTAAAACTAATCAAATAAGTTTAAGCGGACAAAGTAAATAAACCAAAAACTTCAGGAAAACCTAAAAACCCACATTAAGTTTAGCCGGTGTTAGCAAAAGTTATTTTTCTTTAAATATATTTTCTATATAAAACATAGCATCTTCTTTTGAATTAAATATTCTCAAATTTAAATTTGTAAGTGTTGCTTTTGCATCTCCTTTTGATTCATCTTTTCTAAGTCCAAGAGACATTTTTACATAAACAGATGATATGTCATTTAATAATTCATTAACGATATAAATTTTCTCCCAATTATTTTCAATATCAGAAGTTCTAACATTATGCGGTGATTGCATAAATACCCAATCATCTTTCTTAAAATTTCCAATTTGATATCCCCATAAATATGGTTGACCTGTAATAGACTGTTTTACAAATTTTTCGGCTTTAGAATTCCCAATAAATACAAGATGTTTTTTACTGAAATTAAAAGGACTAAAATTTATTGTTTGCTTTATTTCTTCATTTTTTTTAATATGAAAATATTTATTTTCTTTATGGTGAGTAATTGAGTTCTTATAAGAGGTTTTCCAATACTGAGTAGTTTCTGTATTTTCCTTTATTAAGTTTTTAGAATAAATTGATATTACGGAATTTTGAGTTTTATTATTTTTTATAAATTGTACTGAATTGCCATTTAGAATTTTTTCATTTCCCCCACTGATTTTAATTTTCATAAAATTCTCTAAATCTTTTTTATTTACGTACTCAATGTTTTCAGAACCAATATATAACTTATCAGAAATAGTGTCATTAAATATTTCAAATGCTGGTTTAACTGAATTTTCTCTTTTCAAAACTTTACACGAGGTGATTGTCAAAAGTGTTGTAAGTAATAATAAAATTCGATTTTTCATTATAAAAGTCAATTTTTGTTAACGTATTTTGCTATGGTTAGTGCGGGTTTGAAAATCGACAGATTTTCGGACAAGCACTTAGCCAGAGCTTTTTGTTTGGGTTTGTTTCTTTTTTAATCATAGAGCCAAATCAACAAGATTTGGCGGACTTAGTAAATATAAACAAAACTTTGGGAAAGAACTAAACCCCGCATTAACTATGAGCAGGTGTTGGCTAATGTTTTTTATTTGTCTAGTTTTTTTATAGTAGGAATTAATTTTTCTAAATATTCGGGAAAATCATTCTTCAAGATAAATTGATTTTCTTCAATAGTGAACAAATGATTCGGAGTATCGTTATAATTGCTAGTTTCAAAAAGAGTTACAGAGTCAAAATATTTCCAATTCTCATTTAAATTCTGATAACCTAAATTATATCTTGATTTGACTTCATTATCAGGAACAAAATGACCACCATTTTCAAATCTAATACGAACTCTTTCTTTTGCCTTTTCAATAGAATTTAAACAAAAGAAAACTATTTCTATTCTGTAGCCGTTTGATTTAAAAATTTCAGGCCAATATAATGGAGTAGAGTTAAAGTTTGTTTCATAACAAAAATTAAGTCTATTATCTATTGAATATTTTATTGTGTTTTCTAAATCTTTTCGAGCAAGATTATGAGCCATTCGATCTCTAAACTCTGTTTCAATTAAAGATTCATATTTCTGTTTATAGACTTTGTCATAATCATAAGGGATTATGTTTTGTTCAGTAAAAGCTTTCGAGAAAGAAGATTTTCCAGAACCGTTACAACCAGCAATTACTAATAATTTAGGTTTATCCATTAAATTGAGGGCCTGGAGTAGGGTTTGGGTTTAATTTTCCTTCAGCAAGTTTTTCTTCATAAACACGAATCTCTTCTGAAATTCGAGGAAGTTCATCTTTCAATCTATTTTTAAGATTAGAAATATAGTTTTGTATGTCTTCTTTTTTACTCATACTGCAAATTTACAAAATTTTAATTCAAAAATTCAGCTTCAAAATATTTGCCAACGTATTTTGCTATGGTTAGTGCGGGTTTGAAAATCGACAGATTTTCGGACAAGCACTTAGCCAGAGCTTTTTGTTTGGTTTTGTTTCTTTTT
>NZ_JAASQL010000011.1 GCF_011762155.1 Wenyingzhuangia heitensis | reverse complement strand
GCCAAATCTTTTTCGATTTGGCTTTAAAAAACAAAAAGTTAAAACAAACAAAAAAGCTCTGGCTTTGTACCTGCCCGAAAATCTTCCCGATTTTCTAACCGCACTAACCATAGCAAAATACGTTGGCAGTAATTTGACAGAACCTCAATATAAAAAATCATAAATGGAAAAAACTTGGGCATCTGGAGCTTTAGAATTATTAAGACACGCTGATGAACATATTAATAAAGAACAAGCATTTGACAAAAGAATTGCTTTTATAAGTATAGACAACTCAGTTGAAACAGCAATCAGAACCTTTATTTTTATGCCATTTAGTCTATCTAAAGTTAAATTTTCATTTAAAGAAAAAGACGAAATCGGAAATTCATTTCCGAAAATGGTTAATCTATTAAGTGAAAAAGCAAATAACAAAATATCTGGAATCGAATTATCTGACATAGAATTTTATCATAGGCTAAGAAATCAATTATATCACGATGGAACTGGGCTAAGCGTTGACAAAAATCATCTTGAAGCTTATAGAACTATTGGAGAATTATTACTTAAAAACTTATTTGAAATTGAATTTAATTATACTACTAAAGACAAGTCACTTCCTGGTTTAATCATATTTTGGGAAGAAATAGATAAATTGATAAAGAAATTATTTTTAAGAAATAATATTGACTTTAGTAATACGCTCAAATGGGAAGAAGCTCTGCAAAAAAAGATATTGACTAAACATCAAATAACATTATTTAATGAATTAAAAAAAATCAGAAATGAGCAAGTTCATTCATTACCAACTGAAATTAATCTAACAAGAATTTCTTACGGAATAGAAATAGCGACTGAATTAAGAAATAGTCTTGAAAAAGAAATGAAAGAAAAAATTCTAAACTTCTTTAAAGAAAATCCAACAGAAGTATTTGCTGTAAGAGCTATTGGTCATATATTTTCAATATCAAAAAGTGATGCATTTCACCTAATAGAAACTTTAGAGAAAGAAGGAAAAATTATATCCGGAATCGAAGAAGAAAGTGGAATTACATTCTTCCAAATATGTTAATCGAAAAACAAAAAACTACTGCCAACACCGTATATAATTTATTGCTGGCTTCTCGCCTACTTACGAAAGTCCTCGCGGACTTTCTTGGTCGGTAATTATTTACTAAATTAGTTGCTTTAAACACGCAACAAACCATATACAACAACGTTGGCAAATATAAAAACCAACAATCTGAAAATAAACACAATATAACTTTTATTATGATTTAAATATTTTTTGGTGTAAATTTACATCAAAATCGAATCTTATGACAAGACAAAGTATTTCATTCACACAACCAAATGATGAATGGTTAAAATCTCAAGTTGACAATAATGAATACTCTAGTAAGAGTGAACTTGTAAATGATTTAATAAGACAAGCTCGAAAACAACAAAGACAAATAGACTGGATAAGTTCTAAACTTGAAAAAGCAGAAAAAAGTGGATTTACAAACGACACTAAAGAACAAATATTAGCTGAATCTAAGTCTTTACTTAATGGTTAAATACAAGTTGAGTAATATTGCTAAAGAGGATTTAGTAAGAATTCATCATTATGGAGTTAAAAACTTTGGAATGGTACGAGCCGACAAATATTTTGACTCTTTTTTTGAACATTTTGAAATCATAGCTGAAAGTCCTTATTCTTTTGAATCTGTGAATTTTTTGAAAAAAGATTATAGACGTTGTGTTTGTGGTTCAGACAGTATTTATTACAGAATAAACAATAATGAAATTGTTGAAATCATGGCTATAATTGGAAAACAAGATTTGAATAATATTATTTAACGAGAAAAAATTACATTAGCCAACACCGGCTATAAAACATTTGAGCTTCACTCCTTTCTCGAAGTTTTTGGCTTCTTTATTTTGTCACAAAAGCCATTTACATTACTTTTAAAGTAAAATAATTAAATGGCTTTTGTTTGGTCCTAAATCCGATAGTTTATCGCTTTTAAACCCCAAACATTCCATAAGCCAATACCGTTGGCAAATATTATCGAAATGAAAAAAGTCAAAATCCATCCCACTGAATTAAATCATATAATCCATTCTGAAAAATTCACAATAGACTTATTTTTCATTCAAACTTTGATTCATTTATACGAATCAAATGTCATTAAATTTTCTTTTAAAAATGAAAAAAATGGGCTGTTTACAAAGAAAATATATTTTTTAAACATCAATGAAAACTTCTTTAATTATTCTCTCAAAAAATTTGAATATGACTTCGTTAGTGTTTTTTATGAAAATAATAGAGAAATAGAACTAAACAAGTACATCTCCCTAGTTATAAATAGAATATCCCTAAAACCTAATTGGAATAAAAATTTCGAATATAATTTAATTTTTGAAGAAACAATAAATGATAAAAAACAAGAAAACTCTCTAAATATAATTAAAACAACTAAGCACTTTAATTACTTTGAAATTTTAAAACCAAAAGTTAAACACGAAAACAAACTAAAGAAAAGTATTTATATTGAAAAGACAGATTTAAATTATAATCTATTAGATTTAGTTTATGAAAAATCAAAACTTTTTATTCTGAAAAAGGAAAGAAAATCAAGAAATTCTCATTGGGGAAATATAAATGCTACAGCGGGAATATAAAAACATTAGCCAACACCTGCTCATAATTAATGCGGGGTTTAGTTCTTTCTCAAAGTTTTGTCTATATTTACTAAGTCACCAAATCTTTTCGATTTGGCTTAGTAATCTAAAAAAAGAAACAAAACCAAACAAAAAGCTATGGCTTAGTCCAAACTCGAAAATCTTGTCGATTTCCAAGCCCGCACTAATCATAGCAAAATACGTTAGCCAGCATAGGTCAGAACCGCTAAAACTGGAAAAAACCACTTCCCTCCTCTTTTCTCTTTTTATGAAATATTCAATCGTTGAATGGTATTAAAATTACTTTGAAAAAGTCGTTTAAGAGAATTTTTCGGTTAGCTCCGCTGTTTTTTTATTTAGTCGCTTAAGAAATTGTTGAAAGTTATTTCTTTGCCTATAGAAAAGCTCATAAATCACTCCTAATAAAATTCTTTTGTTGAGAAAACAATATCCATCAATAGTTTACAAAAAGCTGAGAAATCACAGTTAAAATCAACTATTTTAAAATTTAGTTTTCAATGAAAAATTCTTTTAATAAATGAAATAATATGTAGTCCTGGGCTCTAAAATTCTCATTAAATAATAGTTTTTAATCTAATTCTAAAAAAATCAATTATGAATAAAATATTTTTCAACCTTTGAAAAATACGCAGGCTAACAACTGCTATAGTTAATGCGGGCTGAGTTTTTTCTCAATGTTTTTTCTATATTTACAACATCGCCAAATCTTTTTCGATTTGGCTTTAAAAAACAAAAAGTTAAAACAAACAAAAAAGCTCTGGCTTTGTACCTGCCCGAAAATCTTCCCGATTTTCAAGCCCGCACAAACCATAGCAAAATACGTTAACTTACATAGTTGAAAAAAATTCTATGATAAAGTTTGGGAATCAGTTTGGGTAAATTCTAAAAAACAACATTTCTAAACTTTGAAATATTTTTAATTATACTTCAGCAAATTTTCATCGCTTGCGGATTCAGTAGTTTTTCCTAAAATTAATTTATCGATAGTTTATAGAAAATAATCGTTGCTTCTTTCGGCTGTTTAAGTAGCTGTGTTGAGTTTTCTTTAATTTTGTTTCAAATGATATCTTAAATAAAAAATGAGCTTTAAAATCATTGAAAATCAAACTGTAGCTACGTGGAGTTTTTGAGAAATTTAATTCTAGAAAGTTTTAATCCTTGAAAAAAAAAAGTAGCAACGCAAGTTTTGAAAATTTAAGAAAACTATGGAAGTTTCTAATTTAAAAGAAATTAAAATCCTAATGAATTTAATTTAGTAGCAACGCTAACATTTTAATTTTTAGAAAAATTCTAGTAAATAAAATACGATAAGTTAACAACTGCTATAGTTAATGCGGACTGAGTTTTTTCTCAATGTTTTTTCTATATTTACAACATCGCCAAATCTTTTTCGATTTGGCTTTAAAAAACAAAAAGTTAAAACAAACAAAAAAGCTCTGGCTTTGTACCTGCCCGAAAATCTTCCCGATTTTCAAGCCCGCACAAACCATAGCAAAATACGTTGTAACCAATTACCAAAAATGTCCAAAAAAAAAAAAGAGAAAAGAAAAAAGACGTGAATTTTGGATTCCTACATTACTTTCCATAATCGCTATTTTAATATCTTTTTATTCTATATATAATGAAAATAAAATTGCGAAAAAATCAGGAAATTTTGATAAAGGTAAACTAAAACTAAAATTAGGTTACTTTAAATTGAATTCAGAAAAAACATCAATTGTTATTTTAGTAAATGAATCTAATGAAAATAATATTTTATTTACTGGAATACCTTTTGAAATTGACAATGAAGGAAATGCTAATGTTTTAGACTGTGGATTAACAATGACATATCCTAAAATTAATGGTGAAATTGCAGTAGATGCAATGAAATACTTTGAGTATAATCAAAATCCTATCGATTTCAAAAGAGAATTTTATGAAGAAGACAAATTCGACTATATTCTATATAAAATAAAGAAAATTCAACCAGGTGAAATTTTTTCTTTTTTTGAATTAACTAGTTTTCGAAATACAATCATAAAAGATAAAGTTGAGACAAAAGACAAAGACTCAATACCTATGATTGTTTCTTATGAAATGAAAATTGCATACAATTCAAAAATTAACCTAAAAGCAGATAATTTAAATGCTTTAAACTATAATTTAGTATATCATCATTTTGAAAAAAAAGATTGGGATAAAATT
Organism: Wenyingzhuangia heitensis; assembly: GCF_011762155.1. Classification (GTDB taxonomy): domain Bacteria; phylum Bacteroidota; class Bacteroidia; order Flavobacteriales; family Flavobacteriaceae; genus Wenyingzhuangia; species Wenyingzhuangia heitensis. The sequence goes on along the minus strand of NZ_JAASQL010000011.1, from coordinate 2,910 downwards.
AAAAATGGAGATATGATTAAAAATTATTTATCTAACCCTGATAATGATGTTTATTTATTAGAAAAGTCTGATAATAATCAAAAAAGAATGGATAGTTTAGGTACTTTTTCAGTGAATAATTATAAAATAAATAAAATTAGAAAATTTCGATAAAACTGGTTACAACAACGGCTATAAAACATTTGGGCTTCCCTCCTTTCTCGAAGTTTCTGGCTTCTTTACTTTGTCACAAAAGCCATTTATATTACTTTTAGAAAAAATAATTAAATAGCTTTTGCTTGGTGTTAAATCCGATAATTGATCGCTTATTTACACTCCAAACGTTCCATAAGCCAAAACCGTTGGGCAAAATTAAAAATTAATGATCTATCATTATACAAGTATTGAAATATTAGCTCTTATTTTACATAATAAAAAGATTAGATTTAACAATTTAAATCAAGTTAATGATAGACTTGAAAGTACAAAATTTGAAAAATTGAAACTTTCTAATTATATATTTGTTAGTTGTTTTACAGAAAATAAAGAAGAAAACATTGCTCTTTGGAACATGTACTCCAACAATATGAAAGGAGTAAGAATTGGTATAAACAAAAAACCATTTAAACTAAAAAAAGTAAATCAAAAAACCACAAAAGCTAAAATACTAGTTGAGGGAGAAAAACACCTTCCTTTTACAATTGACGAATGCTTAAATAAAGATTATTTTATTTTCCCAAGTTTCATTAAACATGAAGAATTCTTTAAAAAAATAGAATATCTAAAAACTGAAGAGTTAAATAAAAAATTTAATGAGCTGATAAATATACAACAAGAAAATATATCCATTACTACTAAAAACTTAGCTATTTCGAAACATGAAAGGTGGGGATTTGAGGAAGAAAGCCGTTTTATATTATTGATACTTCCACCAATCAAAGACTTTAACGATGTTGGAGATTGTATAAAAAATATTGGTCAAAACAAACAATTACCATTTTCATTTTTTGACATAGAAATAGACGATAATTGCTTCGAAAATATTGAAATAACATTAGGTCCTAATTGCTCTGATTCTGATAAAAATATTGTTGATTCATTAATCAGTAAATATGGAATTAAAAAAAAATCGAAAGAAAGTGAATTAAAAGAAATCATTCGATTTAAATAAACTTTGCCCAACACCGGCTAAACTTAATGTGGGTTTTTAGGCTTTCTCGAAGTTTTTGGCTTATTTACTATGTCCGCTTAAACTTATTTGATTATTTTTAGGTCGACAAGATAAAAACAAAAAATAAGTCTAAGCTAAGTGGCTCGTTCGATAATCAGTCGATTATCAACTCCCACACTAAGCTTAGCCAAACACGTTAGCTTTAACAGGCAGTAAAATTCGGTCGAATTTTTAACAACTTACGAAACCATAAAATTCTTAGGAAATTGAAAGTACGTCACTCCTACTTTTTCACAAAACTTTTTGCTTGCTGAAAGTTCTATAACCTTAAAACAAAATAGTTTTTTACTTGCTGAGAAATTTAAACTTACTGAAATATTTCTTCTTTTAAAATCGTAGTTATGCTGAATTTTAATGTAGCAACGCTGAAACTACTCTTGCGTTTATTGAAATAGTAACTACGCAAAAATTATTCTTCGAAAGATATTTTAATAAGTCGAAAGCAAAAATTTAAAAGTATAACTAAGTTGAAATAACTCTTGCGTTTAAAAAAATAACTCCTGGTTTTAATTTTCAAAATAGTTTTTAAAAGCTGAAAAAGAAAGTCATTCTGGAATTCAGTAATTACGCTAAGTTTCAATAAAAGTTCAATATAAACTGAAACTTAAAAAGCTGCAAAAGCTAACACCGCATAAAAACAATTTGTGTTTGGTTTCTTTCCCAATGTTCTGTACTTTTAAACAAAAGTTAAATCAGTCGTTCGAAAAGGCTTTGCCTCTTTTCTCACAAACTGATTTTTATACAAATACGTTGTAAAAAACAGGAATACAAATCGTTCCATTGAATTACTTATTATGGAAATAAAAAATGCTATAATTAAAGAAAATAAAAAATATTTTGCTTTATTAGGAATATTATTTTTTTCATTAATCTTAGAAATATCTATGATTATTTTGTTCCTTCAAAAACACGAATTAGTTGTAGATGAACCGAAACATAAAATATTATTAATGTGTTTAATATTTATTGGAACTAGTTGGTCTTTATACTCACTTATTAAAAATAGACGAAAGATCGTAGTAAAAATAGTAGCACATAACAATGAAATAGTAACAACTTCAATTGGTTCATTCCCAATAGTTCGAAAATACTCAGTAGCAGATTTAAATATTGAAAAATTGTCCCTGAAATCTAATACGAATCCATCTTTAGTTAAAATATCTAATTCAAAAGGAAAAATATTATTCTACACTTCGAAAGATTTTTTAGACATAAAGAAATTAATAAACACAAAGTCCATTTTTCTAAATGAATTAAGCGAAATTTAAATCTCAGTAAAAGTCTGAAAATTGATTTAATACTTGGCTCTGACTGTCTGCATTTTACAACACCGGCTAAACTTCATGCGTGTTTTGTACTAACTTCAAAGTTTTGTTTGTATTTACTAGGTCGCCAAATCTTGTTGATTTGGCTTTGTGAAATCAAAAGAAACAAAACCAAACAAAAAGCTTCGGCTTAGTCCGTGTTCGAAAATCCGTTGATTTTCTTCCCGCACAAAGCCTAGCCAAATGTTAGCATACATAGTCCAAAAAATCTAAAATAGAGTTTGGGAATCAGTTTGGGTAAATTCTAAAAAACAACATTTCTAAACTTTGAAATATTTTTAATTATACTTCTACTAACTTTCATTGCTTGCTAGCTCAGTAGTTTTTCCTAAAATTCATTCATCGATATATTTTTAATGAAAAGAATCTTTTACT
>NZ_JAASQL010000010.1 GCF_011762155.1 Wenyingzhuangia heitensis | reverse complement strand
TAAAATCTTTCAGCGATTAAAAATTTCATAAAAAATGATGAAGTAGGGAAGTGGTGTTTTCCAGTTTTAGCGGTTCTGACCTATGCTGGGTAACGTATTTTGCTATGGTTAGTGCGGTTTGAAAATCGGCTAGATTTTCGGACAAGAACTAAGCCATAGCTTTTTGTTTGGTTTTGTTTCTTTTTTTGGATTACTAAGCCAAATCGAAAAGATTTGGCGGACTTAGTAAATATAGACAAAACTTTGGGAAAGAACTAAACCCCGCATTAACTATGAGCAGGTGTTGTGTAAAGTTTTATTTTATAATTGTTTCACCTTTTTTATTGGTTTTTATTTTGTGCTTATAATGTGGAAATAACCATAATGCAGAATCAAGTTTTTTATTATTTAATAATTTAACATTATAAACACCTTTATTCTTCTCAATATTTGTTTTAATTCCATAATTGTTTTCAATTAACTTTAAGAGAGCATTTTTGGCTTTTAATTCATATTCTAAATTAGAAATTTCATTAAGTTTAGCCTTTCTAATACTATCAATCGCTTGTTTGTTGTCAAAATAAAATCTATTGTTTTTTTCCCACAAAACACCTTTTTCTTCTAATTCATGGATGACTTTTTTATAATAATCTATTAGTAAACTATCTTTTAATTTCTGTTTTTTTAATTTATCATTCTCATCAAGAGATTTATTTGTAATTTGTATTACTTCATCAATTGAAATAGGTTTATCATTAAGGGTTACACCAGAAATTACATTTATATTAGAATATTTTTCATTTTTAATAGAATCAATTTCTTTCTTATTTTTCTTATAAACCTCTAAAAGTTTTTTATTACTCTCAAATAATTTATTTTGAAGACTATCATTTTCTTTAATATTGACTAAGATTTCTTTTTCAAGAAAGTCATTTTCTTTGTATGAGAAAAAAATTATAATTGAAAATAAGCTCAATACTAAAATAAGCAAGAAAATCACTATGTTTTTATTTCTCATTTTTACTATTGATTAAGTTAGTTATTTCATTCGCTAGTTTACTATCAGGGTCTATATTTAAATAAAATTTAGTACTGTGTTTATTAATCAATTTGATTTCATTTATTTCTAAATCTTGTACGTGATTTCTTTTTAGATATTCAATTTTATCTTCGTATCTATTTTTAACGTTCTCAATTCTATTTTCATATAAAAATGACATTATAGTATAAGTTAGACCTATCCCTATTGTAAAGGAGCCAATACAAGATTTAATAGGATGTTCTTCAAAAACATCTTGAAAAGATAAATTTTCTTTATTTTTTGCCATTAGGCTTGAAAATGATAGAGTAGTAATTTTTAGTAAATATAGTTTTTTTATTATAAATTTTACACAACGGTTTGGCTAAGCTTAGTGTGGGAGTTGATAAATCAGGATTTATCGGACGAGCCACTTAGCTTAGACTTATTTATTTGTTTTTTCTTGTCGACTTAAAACTAATCAAATAAGTTTAAGCGGACAAAGTAAATAAGCCAAAAACATCAAGAAAACCTAAAACCCCACATTAAGTTTAGCCGTTGTTGGCTAAAGTAAATTATCTTTTAAAATAGGTATCTAAAAATGATTTAAATGAATTCATATATTGTGAATTTAAATCCCAATGTTCGACTTCATTGTAGTTTCTATTAATTTCTTTGATTTTCTTTTTTTGACTTTTGCTTTCACCTAATAAAGCCTCCAAATAAGCATAAACTTTAGTTTTTCTTGCAGGAGTCGTTAATGGGGCTGATCTATTTGGAATTTGTTTTTGTTTCAAACAATTTTCATAATTATCCCAACAATCTAATATTGGTTTGTTTATTGGGTTTATTATATTTTCTAGTAAAATTTCAAAATCTCCATTATCTTTATTGTTAGGCCATAAAAATAACTCAAAATTAACCTTTTTACCAGTTTTCCAGTTAGTTAAGTCATCTTTTCTTTGTGTGAAATCATTATCAGAATCAAAAATCAATAGATTAACTCCATCATTATCAGAGTTTTTATTCATTTCATTAATAATAGCTTCACTTCCTTCTTTTGAATTTATTGAATCCCATCCATTTGTTATAATAATACCATTTTTTTCAATGGAATAATTATATTCATTTTTTAAATAGTCAATAATGAATTTTTCATCTGCTATGCCTTCAACAAATATTTTAATACTAGTCATTATTATCTAATTTCTGTGTTTAAATCAATTGCACTTTTAAATCCATCAAAAGTATATTTATATGTCTTTGCACCTTGTTTTTTTGTCTGGGCTAATTTATATATTGATATTTTTTGTTGATAATCAATATATTTAGTTTCTTCTAAAAGTTCTTTAACACATTTTAAAGTTTCAATATTATGACTAGTTATAAAAAGTTGAGTGTTAAATTCTTTTGAAATATTAATTATACTTTCCCAAAGACCTTTATGTGCAGAGTAATGTAAACCATTTTCAATTTCATCAATTAAAATAAAACTATTTTGTTTTTCAGCTATAGTTGTTACGATGTTGAGAAACTTTCTAACACCATCACCAGACAAATTAACAGGTACTAATTCATTGATGTCTTCATAGTCAAAATATAAACCATCTTTTAAAGGAAGAATATTTATAATTTTAGGATCTATTTTTTGTATAGCCTTTAAAACAATGTTTCCTTTTTTATGCTTTAAAATTTCACTATATCTTCGTAGGGCATTATCATCTGAAATATTTCCAGATAAAAGAACAGCACTATATTCTTCCTGGTAATTATTATTAAAAGTAGGAATTAGTTCTGAAGGAGGATTGAAAATTAAAGAACTTTTATAGCTTTTATTCGGGGAGTGTTTAATTTTATTTGAAAATTTTAAATTTAAACCATTAATATTTGGAGCTGCTGATGAAGCTTCTATTTCGTCAATATTGTTACTTGAACTAGTGTTTTTTGTTATAATAGGTTCTAATGTTAAACTCCTTTTTACCTCATTATTAAATGTACACTCAATTTTAGGGGTGTTTTCTAAATTTAATTGATGAAACAAAAACTTAAAATCATTGGCATTTTTGAATTTTAACCCTCTTATTCTATTGATGTTATCAGGTAATAAAGGGTTAGACATTCCCATTATCAAAAAAAAAGCTTCTAATACTGAAGATTTTCCAGAATTATTATTACCAACAAGTATATTTATATGATTAATGTCTTCAATTTTTAGTTCTTTAAAACCTCTAAAGTTTTTAATTACTATGTTTTTAATAAGACTCATTTTGTTTTTTTATTTATATAAGTAAATATACATTTAGTGTTGATAAAACCAAAAAAAATAATTTGTTTTTTATTTTAGCCAACGGATTTGGCTAAGCTTAGTGTGGGAGTTGATAAATCGAGATTTATCGGACGAGCCACTTAGCTTAGACTTATTTTTAGTTTTTATCTTCGTCGGAATAAAACTAATCAAATAAGTTTAAGTGGACAAAGTAAATAAGCCAAAAACATCGAGAAAGCCTAAAAACCCACATTAAGTTTAGCCGTTGTTGGCTGTAGTTTTTATTTCAAATTTTCTAATAATTGATATTTTTCGTTAACAAGACTTGATCTTTTCTTTCCTACTGGTTCATTTTTTAATTCGATTTCTATTTTAATGAATTTATTAGCAAAATTGTAAAATGTTTCAGTTGTTGTAAAATCTTTCAACCATTTTGAGAAGTCATTGAGTTCTACTTGGTTTTCCGAATATTTTAAATTTTCTACTAAACTTGAGTATTCCCAATTTGAACTCTCATCTTTATCAAAATGTAGTAATTCATTTCCTAAAAATATGTCAATTAAATAAGTATTAGAATAAAATGTTTCTAAAGCTTTTTTCTCAGCAAGTTTAATTTTATTCTTTTTAAAAAGTGTAATTGTCCATTCGAATAAAAATATTGGAAATCCAGAATCTTCAGGAAAATTTTTGTCAAACCAATTAAAATATCTCATAGCTCCAGAATAATCGTTTAATTTTAAATATAATTCAGGTGGTAAATATCTAAGCCCTCTACCGTCATGATAAAATCCACCCCAATGTTTTTTATCAGCAGCGAGTTCTCTTTTAATTTTCTTAATTTTATTTTGAATTCTTTCGACTTGTTTTGGAGTCATTTTCTGTTTGATTCGTATTAATTACTGCCAACGGATTTGTATAAAAATCAGTTTGTGAGAAAAGAGGCAGAGCCTTTTCGAACGACTGATTTGACTTTTGTTAAAAGTACAGAACATTGGAAAAGAAACCAAACACAAATTGTTTTTATGCGGTGTTAGCCTGCGTATTTTTCAACCTTTGAAAAATATTTCAGCAAGTGATAATTTTTTTAGAATTGTAAACTTAAGTTTTTCAGCTTTTAAGATTTCTTTCTTGTGTTTTCGTTTTCAGAATTAATCTTTCAAAACTTGGACTTTTTTTATTTTTCACTGTTTTAAATATTTTCTTAAGGGATTTATTTTTCAATAATAAATTTCAGCTTAGCTCCGATTTATGGAATTCTCTATCGGACAATAAAAAGTTGCTTATTAATAAAAATCTTTCAAAGCATATTTTAAACCTATTTTCTCAGCGTTTGAGTATTTTTCAATGGAGAATGTTTTCTCAACAACGCTTTTAGCTTAGCGTTGATTTATGTTGTTATTTATCGGTGTTAAATAAGCTTTCAATAAGTTGTTAAACGACTTAATAAGAAAACAGCGAAGCTAACCGAAAAATTTCCTTAAACGACTTTTTTCAGAAGTTGTAAATCTTTCGTTTTTATAAGTTTTTTTGAAGTAGAATAGGTAAGTGGTTTACTTTCAATTTCAGCGGTTCTGACCTATGCTGGCTAACGTATTTTGCTATGGTTTGTGCGGGCTTGAAAATCGGGAAGATTTTCGGGCAGGTACAAAGCCAGAGCTTTTTTGTTTGTTTTAACTTTTTGTTTTTTAAAGCCAAATCGAAAAAGATTTGGCGATGTTGTAAATATAGAAAAAACATTGAGAAAAAACTCAGCCCGCATTAACTATAGCCGTTGTTAGCCTGCGTATTTTTGAAAGGTTGAAAAATATTTTATTCATAATTAATTTTTTTAGAATTAGAACAAAAATATTCAGCGATTAAAAAATATTATTTAATGAGAATTTCACAGCCCAGGACTACAGATTATTTCATTTATTAAAAGAACTTTTCATTGAAAACTAAATTTTAAAATAGTTGATTTTAAGTGTGATTTCTCAGCGTTTTGTAAACTATTGATGGATATTGTTTTCTCAACAAAAGAATTTTATTAGGAGTGATTTATGAGCTTTTCTATAGGCAAAGAAATAACTTTCAACAATTTCTTAAGCGACTAAATAAAAAAACAGCGGAGCTAACCGAAAAATTCTCTTAAACGACTTTTTCAAAGTAATTTTAAGATCATTCAACGATTGAATATTTCATAAAAGGAGAAAAAAGGAGGGAAGTGGTTTTTTTAGTTTTCTCGGTTCTGACCTATGCTGGCTAACGTTTGGTATATGGGAAGTAGGGCAGTTGATAAGCACTTACTTTCAGATTTAACACTTAGCTAAATATAAATATTTTGTTTTTAATTTTCGTTTAAATGCTAAATTTTATATTTAGCGGACTTTGTAAATAAACACAGGACTTGGAGTTAGTACAAAAGCCCTATTTTTTATATACATTGTTAGGCACTGCTTACTTTATTGGAGTGTTTCTCATAAAATATACTATAAACACTTAAAAATAGCTTCAACTTTAGCAACATAACCCTCTGCTGTACTCTTGTCAATAATATCATTGGTACAAGTACTGTTGTTATAAGTATGACCAGCACAGTTTCTCAAATCCAATATGTTTCGACAAGTAATAAATAATCCTTCTGCTGTATTATAATCTTTCCAAGTATTCTTTAGGTATTTTGAAAATTCTTCCATTAAAGGAACAGAGCTATAATTGTAAGTAGGGTTTTTTGTTGGAGAAATGTAGTGAAATAATTCAAAGATTTGAGTTAGTTTACCAAATACCCAATTAGGATTATTTTGGATATAGTTTTTCAGTTCAAATAGGTTTACTTTTTTATCTGAGCTAACTTGATAATTACAATTATGAGCATCAAGAGTTAAACCTAAATCAGTAAATACTTGTCTAATTTTATTTGTATAATTTGTAGTATCACACCAGTTAGTTATAGAGCCTGTATCGAGAGTGTTTTTAAAATCACTAACCCATTTTATCATCTCAAATTCAACAGCTCGACCATATTGTATAATAACAGGTGCAAAATCAGCATCATTGTCTAAATTCTCTAGTAGAAATTTTCCTGTTGATAAATATTGAAGTGTTTTTGAATTATTAATTTTGCTTTTATCTACAAGCGTTTCAATTTCAGTTAAATACTTTGAGTAATCGTTTTTAGATGTATATTCATCAATTGTGTTTTCTTGTTCTTTTATGAGTTCCTGAAGTTCTAATTCTTTATCTTGTTTCTCTTTCTTAATTCCATTAAGTTGCTCTTCTAATTCATTTTTCCCCGAAGTTGTAGTAGCTAGTTCTTGATTGAGCTCTTCTATTTTTGAGTCATAGCTGTCAAGCGTTTCACCAGACTTTTTTAGTTCGTCTTTTATTTTTTCATAATTTTCAATAAAACTATTTCTTTGGATATTTAACAAACTTAATTTCAAATTAGTCTGTTCATCAAAGAAACCTTTTCCAAAATACTTGTCATAATCAATACTTCCATCTTTACCAATTTGTACTTGATTAATGTACTTATTTTTCAATCCTTCTCTGACATCATTTGGATGATTGAAGTAATACATCTTAACATCATTTGATGAAACTATTTTTCGACCTATATATTCTTGAAATTTATAAATTAGATATTCACTATGAGTTTCTATAAGAAACTGAATATTGAACCTAGAAGCAGCATCAATAAATAACTCAGTCATTTTTGATTGTAAAGATGGGTGTAGGTTGGCTTCAGGTTCTTCTATTAATAAAGAAGAAGGGTTAAAATAGATTGTTTGTTTTTCATAAAAGCCTTCTTGACCATTCCAAGAATACTCATGTATATTTTGATGCTTTTGAGCAATAATAGCTATCTTCATAATGATTGGAAGTAACTGAGATACCCCATATCCTAAATCAACTAAAGGCGTTTTTGTATCATCGAAATTAACTAAAAATATTTTAGTTAAACCTATTGATTCATCTCTAAATACAGAAAGTTCTTTTCCTATTTTGAAGCCTTTTTGTTTCTTTATTCCGTTTTTATCTAATTCTTTAATCTCACCTTTTCCAATCCAAAAGTTCACAAAACTTTTGATTTGTGGGTGATTTTCTAAATATATAGCAGAAAAATCTCTTACAGTTTGAATGTCTTCACTATTCTGTTCGTCAATAAACCATTCTCTGTTTCTACCTCTTGTAGTTGGCAGAAAATAAACTTTTTTTAAACTATTTATTTTTTTATGAACAGTATCTGAAAAATCTTTCCCTATCGCTCCCAATAGATTTGTGAATATAATACTATTAGGTGTAGTTTGAAATGTTGAAGCTTTAAAGAAAGCTTTTATATTCTGTTCATCGTCATTTTTTTGGTCTTCTTCAAGTTGCTCTTTTTTTAGTTCGGCTTTTACAATATCTCTTTCTATGCCATCTAATGGACTTGAAAAGTTATCTTTAAAACAATCTAAAACTTTATTTTGAATATTATTTTTTCCTTTAATTAACTTAACAATAATGTTTCGTTCTATTTCTAATAGTTTTGTCCTTTCGTTTTCTGTTAATTCTATATAATCAGAGAATAAACTTTTTCCATTGACAAGTTTTTTTGTAAAGTTTTCATATCCATCTTTTTTATATTTTAAAAAATGTAAATCAAGAAAGGCTTGATTATATTTTTCAATTCTACTATATAAATCAAGAGTAAAATATTCTTCAGTTTTTTCATTAGGTTCAAATCCTTCATTTTCCTCTACAAAAGTTGTTTCTGTAATAAGTTGAATAATTTTTTTTAAATTAATACTTGTATGCATTTCCCAATGAGGAGGCTCATCATAAGGTTCCATATAGCCTATTATATTTGACCAATGAAGATATTCTCCATCTTTTATAATCGCAATATTTTTAATGTCATGAGAAACTAAGACTTCTTGGTTACCCTCCTTCTTGGGTTTAAATTGTTTTAGGTCGTATCTAATTTCTAAAGTTGCACTTATTTCTCTACTTCCTCCTAATTTAATAGGGAATGTAAATACTATATCTTCATCCTCTTTAAAAATAGGTAGTTCAGAGGAGACATTTTCATTATTTTTATGAAAATCAGCAAGTCTGGAATACATATGTTGACTTTTGGGAATTTCTGAATTCTTGAAAGTAGACATTGTGACTCTATTGACTATACGTTCAAGATTCCCAAGTTCATGTTGCATAGCTTTAAAATCCAAGTTTTCTGAAAGTATTCCATCTTTAAAATTATGAACCAAGAGTTGTATAGCTTTGAAAATAGAGCTTTTTCCAGCATTATTTGTACCAGTGATTAATGTAATTGGTGCAAACTCCAAATATTCTTTCTTTTCGAAAGTCCTAAAATTCTGTAAACCTAATCCTTCTAAATTTGGCATTTTTTTAAATTATTTGCTTATTTCTTGAGTTGTGCCTAACGGTTTGTATATGAAAAGTAGCGGATTAATAAGCATGAACCTTTCGGAAAGCAATATACTTAATTAAACGCAAAAACGATTCAGGCTTACACCTGAACCGCTATTTTTTATATATGTTGTTATGCACTTTACTTTATTCGGTCAAATAGTATTGAGCTTTCGACAAATTTCCTGTGTTCCTTATTTGTTAGTTTTTCAAGTAAATCAAATGAAGCTGTATAACTTACTAAACTACCATTCGAAGAAATAAATTTTCCGTCTTGAATTACAGTAATTTTATTGTCATCTACTACATTTAGGCTTGGATAATCCTTTTTTAAGTATTCTCCACCTGTGACATATGTAACTATCTCTTTATTTTTTGCTATACCTGCTTCTCCAATTAACCAAGCACCCGCACAATGACTAGCAATATAGTCTGTTGTTTTATTTTGTTTCTTTATAAAATTAATTAATATTTTATCTGAAGTTTGGTTCTCTGGATTATATGAACTTGGCACAACCAAAACTTTTAAGTCAGGTATATTGTCAATAATATAGTCTGGTGTAATTTTTAACCCGTGAGCACTATTGTAAGTTTTGTTTTCGGTTGCAATGGTTATTACATTAAAAAATTGTTTTCCCTCAATATTTGGGTTGGAAAAAACATCTAAAGGAGCTACGACCTCGTTAATAATTACACCTTCAAATATTAAAATTCCAATTGTTGGAATATTTTCGTTAATTGTTTTTTTTATCATTTCATTTTGAATTAAAGTTTCTAGTTTTAAATCAGTTTCAGTATCTTTTTTTTGTTTATCACAACTAATGATTGTTAAACATACTAAACAGATTATAAGTGTTTTATTCATTTTTATAAGTTTTTATGCAAAAATATAATTTTGAAGAATAAAGAAACTTAATCAAGATTAAGAAAGGATATTATTTTTTATTTTACTTACAAATTCAGGCGACATTCCTAAATAGGAAGCAATCATATATTGAGGTACTCGTTGGGTAAATTCTGGGTTTTTAGAAACAAAAATTTTAAATAGTTCGTCTCCTTTTAGACTGTACATAAATTCTATTCTTTTTTGAATAGCAATGTATGTTTTTTCCATTATTATTCTGAATAGTTTTTCAGTTTGTGGTATTTCTTTACACAATTCTTCAAAGGTTTCTTGAGGTAGTTCTAATAATTCTGTATTCTCTATTGCTTGAATATATAGTTTGGAAGGGGTTCTGTTTATAAAGCTTTCATAATCAGTTATCCACCAATTGTCAATTCCAAAATGTACAATTTGTTCATTTCCTTTATTGTCTATGTAGAATAAGCGAATACAGCCTTTGGTAATGAAATATCTTGATTTGCAAAATTCACCTTGTTTAAGTAAAAATTCCTTTTTCTTTATTTTTTTTGGTATTAGGTACGATTGGAATGCATTTATTTCTGTTTCCGAAATTGAAATATATCTGCGAATGTACTCAATCAAATTAGGATTCATCTCTTATGATTTTCGTTTGGGTTTTGAGTCGTATTGTGCATAACGTATTTGTATAAAAATCAGTTTGTGAGAAAATAGGCAAGGCCTTTTCGAGCGTACTGATTTAACTTTTGTTTAAAAGTACAGAACATTGGTAAAGAAACCAAGCACAAATTGTTTTTATGCGGTGTTAGCATATCGTATTTTATTTACTGGAATTTTTCTAGGAATTAAAATATTAGCGTTGCTACTAAATTCATTAGAATTTTAATTTTCTTTTAAATTAGAAATTTCTTTAGTTTTCTTAAATTTTCAAAACTCAGCGTTGCTACTTTTTTTTCTTCAAGGATTAAAACTTGCATTTAAAAGACTAAATTTTTCTAGACTTAAATTTCTCAAAACTCCACGTATCTACATTTTGATTTTTAATGATTTTAAAGCTCTTTTATTATTTGAAACAAAATTTAAAAAAATTCAACACAGCTACTTAAATAGCCGAAAGAAGCAATGATTATTTTCTATAAAACTATCGATAAATTAATTTTAGGGAAAAACTACTGAACCAACAGGCGATGAAAATTTGCTGAAGTATAATTAAAAATATTTCAAAGTTTAGAAATGTAGTTTTTTAGAATTTACCCAAACTGATTCCCAAACTTTATCATAGAATTTTTTTCAACTATGTATGCTAACGTATTTTGCTATGGTTAGTGCGGGTTTGAAAATCGATAGATTTTCGGGAACGCACTAGCCGAAGCTTTTTGTTTGGTTTTGTTTCTTTTTT
>NZ_JAASQL010000009.1 GCF_011762155.1 Wenyingzhuangia heitensis | reverse complement strand
CTATAGAAAAAATAATGTAATTTTACCTGAACTTACGATTTAAGAACGAAGAATTTTAACTAAAAAAGAGTCAACCTATTTCAGTATAATACACTATTAGTGATGAATTAATAGATAAAAATAAACTTGCTAGAAAGTTAAGGAAGAAGAATTTCAAAGATGATTCTATTAAAAAAATTATCGACAATTATAAATCTCCTGAAATAGTTGAAGAAGAACAGCTTCAAACATATATATTAAAGAAATTAAAAGAATCAAACTTATTCTACAATCCTCTTATTTCTTTTGAACTCCTACTCTATTGGTTATATAAAATAGCCGAAAATCAACAAGAAATCAATAACAAAGACTTTATAAAGTCCATAACTAAAATTGGTGAGTTCTTGAATCAACAAAAAAACTTCAATACCCATTTTGGAAATACAATTTTACCACTCAACTCAAAAGAATTAAATATTGAAAATATAAATTCATTAAAAGAGGGTTTTTATGAAGGTATTTCTGTTAGATACGAACATATACTAGCTGATTTAGATATATTAAGGATTGACAAACTGAATGCTATTGATAATAATTTTCAAAAAAATAATATTGTTTTTATACACGGTGCTTCTGGTCAAGGTAAAAGTACTTTAGCATATAGATATTTACATAATTATATAGATTCAAATGCTGTTTATGAATTGAAATTATCAAATAATATAAATGATGTTTATGAGGTAATTAGTAGTTTAAATGCTCTATGTGAAGGATTAGATTTCCCTATAACTGTTTATATTGATGTGCAACCACAAAGTAATTATTGGAATGATGTCTTAAAAGAATTATCCAATAAAAATAATTTACAATTTTTAATCACTATTCGCCAAGAGGATTGGAATAGAACCATTTTAGGTGAAGATTACAACTTTAGTAACATAGAACTATCTTTTAACGAAGAAGAGGCTAAAATTATCTATACTTTATTTTCTCAGTATAAAACAAATTTAATATTTACAGACTTTAATGAATCTTGGATACAGTTTGGAAGTAAGGGAATGTTATTAGAGTATGTTTATTTAATAACTCAAGGTGATAAATTAAAAATTAGACTTAAAAATCAAATAAATAGATTAGAAAATGAAAATAAGACAACAGAGTTAGAAATTCTAAGATATGCTTGTCTTGCAGATTCTTTTAATTCACGAATTCAGTATAAGGAAATTATAAACAGACTAAATATTGAAAGAAGTTTATCTAATTTACATATAAAACTACTTGAAAAAGAGTATTTGTTAAAATTTGTAAATGATAGAAAATACTTAACAGGACTTCATCCAATAAGGTCACAGTTATTATGTGAAATATTATTTGATGAAAATGATTATATCAATAGAGATGATTACATAAATGATTCTATTTCGATGGTCAATGAAGAGGATTTACATACCTATCTTTTAAACAGTTTTGATAAAGGCTATCATATTGAACAATTGTTAAAAAACTTAGATTCTAAACATTTCTATTCTTGGGCTGGCTATAATAACATTACAAAAGCGTTAATTTGGAAAGGAGTTAAAGATTATATTTTTATCAAAAACATTGATAACTTCAACATTTTATATAAAGATTATGCAGCTTTTTGGACTTTTTTAATTCCGCATGATTACTCTGATGTTACTGACGGTTCTCTTCATGAGATATTCAAAGAATATATGTCAGCTGATGTTAATGATAAAATTAAAAATATTCAATCTAATTTCTCACCTAAAGAAGATGTTTACGATTATGTTCTAAAATGGTTGTCTACTAAATTACAAATATCAATACTAGAAGAAAAAGAGACTGACTTAATACATTTAGGAGAATTCTTTTTTTGGGTAGGGTATTTAAAGTTAAAAGTATCTCTTTCAATCAACGAAGAAGAAATATTAAAGATATTTAGCTCAAATAACATTTCTGTAAAAAATGCTTCTTTTCTTTTATTAGGAATTCAATTTTATAACTATAACTCCAAGGAATTTATATCCAAACTACAAGAAATACTAATCAAACACATAAGAAAAAAGTATAATATTATTAATTTAAAAATTAATGATTTAGTTGATTGTACATATTTTTACAACCTTATTGAATTTGAAATTGACTCAGAGATAGTAAATAATTTCTTTAACAATAGGTCAATGGAAATTATACATCTATTACGAAACATTTACCCACATAAAGAAAAATATAGTATTAGGGGTACTGGATCATCCTTTTTTGGCATTAATTTACCTCATGACCCTACAATTAAAAATATTGAAAGAAAAAAACTCCCAATACCTTTTTTAGTTGAAGTAAACATTTTAATTGCTAATCTTTATTCATTTCAATTTAGATGTGACTCATGGATAGATTATAGTAAAAAAATTTATGAAAAGAGAATTACTTATAACACTTTATGTACAAAGCTAACTTCTTCTTTTGTTCATTATTTTAGAAAAAATAATTACTCTGTATTTATTGAAATAGTTACGGAAATAGAAGAAGAATTAAAATCTATAAAAACAATTCCATTACCTAAAAATATATCAGATAAATGGGGATATATTTCAGAAGGTCAAAATGAGAATTCTTTAGAAGAGCTAACTGAACGAAAAGGAATATCTGCATCTAAAATAGCATCATTAAAACATTATAATAATTACAGAAAAAATCAACGAGATTATTTTTCATCTTTAGACAATTTTTTAAAACAGATAGGGTCTAATATTCTTTCTCTCTACAATATTAGGATTAATGGAAATCTCCCAGATGATTATAATTCTAATGTTCTTAGCTCAAATATCAAAGATGCAATTATAAATCATAAACCCTATGTATTTGAATTTGAAAATCACTTTAATAATTTTTTAAAAAAAAAAGAATTTGAAAAACTAGAGAATACTGAGGAAGAAAACTTAAGAGTACTGTTCTATTGTTGGAAACAATTTTTAAATCAAAAAGGTAGTGTAAATAATAAAATTCGTAAAAATACTGCTAAATCATTTATCGAGACAAAAACCAATTTAAATAAAAGATTAATCAAAGAGAGACAAAATATTCTTAATGAGATGGGGCTATCATTTACCGTTGAAGTTTCAGAAAAAACAGACGGGAAATTATTGCTTACTTGTGAAGTTAATTCTGAAACTTATCTTGCTTCTTGCATTATTGCCAGAATGCTATTACAAAGGTCATTAAATTCGGATTTTTTCAGTTTAAAAAAACTGATAATAGACTTAAACATTAAATCCGCTATATACATCCCTTTATTCAATGGCAATCCATTAAACCAAACAGCTGTAGAAATTTCATTATATAATTTAGAAAAAGAGATTGATGATGATGGAAATAATGCTCTTTTACATTTCAATTTATTTTACAAAATAGACGATAACATTATTAACCATTTAAAGTTAGAATTTTGGAATGAAATGATTGAAGCTATAAAACAATATGAGACTTTTATGGGAGAGATAACAAGCCTTGTAGAGATACAAAATCAAATTAGAAATATAGATTTAGATGAAAAAGATGATGAAGGAAAATTAATCTTTAATGAATATATTGATGATTTGAATACATTGATGAAAAAGAGAATAGATAATGCTATTTTTAGTATTAAAGCAATTGATATTGGAACAGATATAATGAAGTCCTTTAATATTTTAGAAAATTTAGATACTATTAATTTAAAAGAAGATAAGAATGGTTTTGAAGACCTTAAAATATCATTAACAAATAATTATTATTCCTTTTGTGAAAATAAAATAAGTGAACTTTTTTTAAATAGTTAACAACTATTTATTTACAAAAGAAAACAAGGAAAATTTAAATTTAGAAGGTGTAGCCTATTCCCCCTTATACCTAAAAGAGGCCATAAAATCATTTTGATTTTATGGCCTTTTAATATAGTACGCAACATATAATTGCAAAGGATTAATTATATCAACCCCTAAAATTTCATTTCAATTTTCTTTATGTTTTTACCTTTTAGACACTTGTCTCCTACTCTGTTCAAAATAAAATCACCCATATATGCTGATGCTTTTGTTTCTCCTGGTTTAATGGCTGTAAAATGTACATCTGCTTTTTTGCATAAGACTTTATTAGGTTCTTGTGTTTTATAAGGTTCATATAATTTGAATTCTAATAAAGTAATTTCGTCATACTTTTTTTGAAGCTTATCTCTATCGTAAGTAAATCTTTTCTTTAAAGACCCTGCTACTACAGCATCAAAACCAGTTTTCCCTTCTTGCTTTTTGATTCCATCATTTAATGATGCTATTGATTTGGTCAACGAAGCTAACTTACTGGCTTTGTAATTTTCAAAATTTTCTTTTAGAAAAGTAATACTATCTTGAACTGTAATGGTTGACACTTCAAAATGCGTGTAACTCACTTTAAGGTCATAGTGTACTCCTTTTACAGTTTCTAAATAATCCTTAACAGCTTGTCTTTCTATCGTTTGAGCATTTGACAATGAACAAACGGTAAATAATGCTATTGTAAACATTTTCTTTTTCATACTTTATTTTTATGTTATTTATGTTCTGTTCTTTATTTATGGATATTAAAAAACATAAGATTTAGTAGCTGGTCCAGATCCTTTAACCACATCAAAATCTTGATTAAAAATCTCTTTATCATTTTTATACACTGTAAAATTATAACGTACTCCAACATCTGTTAAAGAATACCCTGATGTTGTAATTACAACATGTAAAGATTTAGTCTTATTTGCAGTGACAAACGTATAACTACCTACTTCTCTTTCATGTACATTCACAAAAGCAGTCCTTCCTAAGTTAATTTCTTTTCCATTTATTATTTCTAAAGTATTAACATCATATACATTATCTGATAAACCAGAAACAGCTAGTATTCCTGTGTAATTTTCAACTTCTCCTGTTTGAGTAAAAACAAATTTAAATTTGCTTTTTTCAGAAGTTATTACATCTGTTATCTTTTCATTTTCAATGGAGTCTGAATCATCTTTTGAGCATCCAGTTACAAGCATAGTCATCAAGACTATACCTAAAATCATTTTTCTTTTCATATTTATTTATTGTTTAAAAAATTTTCTTGATAAGACTACCAATACTTTGAGGGTAACTTCGATTAGAAGTAGATTTAGGTCTGTAATTATTCCTATTACAATTTTTACATGCTTTTAAAAGCGTGTTTTTTTTGTGTAGTTCTGATTGATAATTACGAGGATTAGAACGTATAGCAAACACCAATTTCATCAGTTGAGGACTGATTTTTGGATTGTCTATTACATGCTGATAACGGTCTATGTCTATTTTGGTAAAATTGAATTCTTTTACTAAGACTTCTTGAAGATTTAACTGGCAATTGTTTTCCATTTTTTTACGTATAAAAAAAGCGTGGGACTACCTCTTATCTGCTCTAATGGTCTCGCCAGAAACCAATCCACCAAAATAAGGATAGCCCACGCAAA
Source organism: Wenyingzhuangia heitensis (assembly GCF_011762155.1). Lineage (GTDB taxonomy): Bacteria > Bacteroidota > Bacteroidia > Flavobacteriales > Flavobacteriaceae > Wenyingzhuangia > Wenyingzhuangia heitensis. The sequence goes on along the minus strand of NZ_JAASQL010000009.1, from coordinate 15,692 downwards.
AACGTGGGCATCTTAACTTTGATTGTGGTGAATTTTATTAAACCTGGCGAGTTTATAGAACCAAATCAAAAGCAAAACGCTTTATATTTTAAAAATTTCTTTTTCTACTTACAAAACTATGTATTTATAGAATAATAGACCTAACTATTTTTGGGAAATTATAAAGTTTATAATTTCTTTAGCAACTAAACCAAACATAAAACACATGGTTATGTTGTTTATAAGGTTTAAAAGATATATGGTATAATGACATAAATATTACTTAAACATCGTCATCTATTTCAAAGTTAATTGAATCAGCATAAGCACCTAAATCTATTGCTGCAATAGTTCCAATACTTTGTTGAAGATATCTCATTAATTGTAAAAAAAATGAAACTAGTGCTGTATCAGCACTACTAAATACTATTGAATCAACAGAATTAATCTTTCTATTATTATAATAATCAGAAATGTTACTATTAATCTTTTGATATGAAGCTTTCCATTCTGCATAATATTCTCCCTCATAATCAACATAAAAACTTCCGAAACCTACGGCACACCCCATATCAATTCCTTTATGTCCTGAAAGTGATTTTAAATGTTTTTTTACTGTCTTTTCCGATTGTGTATTAGTACTAGACAAAATACCTCCAATTATTTTTGTTAATGGACGTGGATCTACAACCTTACCAGCATTAATTATAGAAGCAGATGTTCTCTTAAGTTTTCTTACGCTTTCTATTTTTCTTCCTGCATATTCAATATAACTAATAGATTCTTTTTTAACTTCAACATTTCCTTTTAAATCTGGTTTAACTTCAAATACAGCATAAACTCCTTCTGCAGGAATATAATGGATTCCATTTTGAGTAAAAACAAATGGTGTATAAGTTTGGTCGTAAATTACTAAATCAATTTGATCACTTAAATAGCCTTTACTATCAATAACTATAGCCTTATCAACGCAATATCTATTTGGAAGATATTTTCTTAGCCAATCTATCCATACATTTTCTAAAGAATCTCCTTTAGAACTAGGATGAGAGATAAATTCTCTATTGGTATTTAGTTGGGCAATCATTTGAGATTGAAGTCCAACAAACAAGTCTTTAAGTTTTACTTTTTTATTCATATTTTTTTAACTTTTTATTATCGTATATATATAAATCTTTACCAAAAGAGATATTGTTAACTTCAGCAATCATTAATAAAGGCTTGTCAATATTTATATTTTTATCTTTTGAAATTATCTCCATTGCATTAATATCAGTACTACTTGGAGTTGTTGGTCCATTAGGATGAGAATGCCATTCTCCTAAATATTCAATTTCACCATTAGTCATTTTATGGATTTCACTCAACCTTTCGTTTAAAGTTCCTGGTTCTCTAATAAAAATAGTTTGTCCATTTTTATATTGATCAGGTATTAATATATCAGTAATTATAAAGTGTAAATCTGACTTATAACCTATAAAAACTCCTCCAAACTCTTTTGGATAGTGAAACTTGGTTTCTTCTTCTATTCTCTTTAAAACACTTTTAGATATGTGTATAGCACTATTAATATCATTAAGAATATAATATTCATACTCTTGAATTTCTATTATTAATTCATCTCCAAAATCTGGTTGAATAATAAAGGACTCATGTTTTTTATTTTTTGAGTAATTATTATTTATGACTTTTACACCAACATTTAGTAAGGCATTTATGTCATTATAATTAGCCTCAAAAGTTGGATATCCACATCCTGTTCCTTCAAAATAAGAAGGCTCTTCATTTTCGACAAAATCAAAAATAGTTTTAGCTTGTTTTGTTAAATTTTTACCTGTTATTGAAACAAATGATTTTGCATTATTAGTTATGGCAAGACTAAATGTTTTTCCAGTAAAATTGAGTTTGTCAATTATATATGAAACTTCTGTATCTGTAGAGCAATCAAAAATTATATCAACATTTTTATTAAAAGCATCTTTTATTACTTCTAAATCATAATGATTGAGTTTTACCGATATTGAATTTATGTTTACAAAAGGAGAAATTGCTTTAAGTCTTTTAGTTAAACTATCGGTTTTATAATAAATCATATCATTTAAGCCATAATTTGCTCTACATAAATTACCTCCTTTAATGGTGTCAAAATCTTCAAGAACTATATTCTTTACTCCTCCTCTTACTAATATTTCTGCTAACGAACTTCCCAAAGCACCACAACCAATAATTAAAATATTTGAGTTTGTGATTTTGTCATCTAATTTACCTCTTCCAAAAAATCGGTTGTAATCAATATTTTCAGTTGTTGACCAATTAATCTTATTTAATTTAAAATTATGTTCAAATCTTTTGCTTCCATTTTGAACCTCACTTTTAGATATTCTTTTATAATCAATAGGAATATTTTTTTTTGATATTCTAATTAAATCCCAATGCTCTTCATAAGTCTCTTTGTTAGGAATTTTATATCCAATTATTAAGAATAGGCCGTTTTCGTGATAGTAATTATTATTAAATTCTCTTTTTAAGCCTTTATATAAATACCCAATAAATTCATCTAACAGATAATCTTTTAGTTCATTCCAATTTTCTATACCTTTTCTTCCAACATTATTCTTTCTTAAAGGTTCTTCTTCAATAAAATAATACAATCCTTTTTTGCAGGTTTTACTTTTTAATTCTTCAACAAAAGTATGCGACCAAGTATCATTTTTACCATCTTCAAAACCTAACCTGAATAATTTCTTTACGGGAAGCTTTTTCTCTCCAAATTTTTCGTCAGAGAAGATTGAAAAACGAAATGTACCAAATGAGTTTTTAGGGAAATTATTTTTCGTATTGGTGAAGTATAATTTATTAATACAACCACTTTCAGTTTTATGAATTAAATAAGTATAATTATCGTCTTCTTTTTTATAAATATAATAATCTTTAATCCATTGTTTCAGACAATGAATTTCATAAAGTAATTTTCTATCAAAATCTTCATCTTTATCAGGATGAAAACATACAGATCCATCAAGATTTATATGATTGAGACCTATATAATTCTTGTTTTTAAAAATAATTGATATATTATCTGAATTAGGATGAGTTAAAGGATAATTATGTGGGATAGCTATATCAAAGCTTAAGTTTTCATTCAAATAATTTATCTCAATTTTACCTCTGTAATAGTTATCTTCTTTTTTTATATTTTCAACTATTACTAAATCTTCATCTTTTTTTAATAGACCATTTATTTTACTTAAAGTTTTATCCTCATCTTTCAAATTATCCAAATTTACTTGTACTTAAAACAGAAGCTTTAGAAGAACTATTTGAATTTGAGTCATCTTCATTATCAAACTCCTCATTTATAGGGAAATATTCTTTTATCTTATCAGAATCATCTTCTACATCCTTAATGGTATTTTTCATATCACGCTTAGTTTGTGTCTTAGCCGTTTCACTCATTGAATCAGAAACTATGTTACTTGAATTTGCAGGATCAACTAAGTTAGAAGTCTCAATATTATCAATGATATGAATCATAACCAACCTAGTTTTTTCCCAAAGTCCGTTTGGAATTTCATCGGTATTATCAAAAGCTTCTTTAGTATAGAGTTCCATCATAAATGATTTTATAAGTTTACCTCCATTTTTTTTCTTACGTTCAGTCTTCCAAACTTTGAGAAGTTTTGTTACTTTTCTTTCGTGAGTTCTATCTGCTCCATTTAATAACCCAATGTGAGTTTTAATGTTTGTTTTTATTCTAGTTTTTCCTTCATCCTCCTCTTTTTTTGATCTGTTAGAAGGATTTATATACAAACTTAAATCAGTATTGCTGTCATTATAATCATTATTGTTTGGTCTCTCTCTTCCAGGAACAACATCCATATCAAACTCTTCTCCATCAATATCAAATTTCAAACCTATTGATACCTTTTGTTTCCTTACATTGTCTTTACTAATATCACCATCTTCTTTAGTATACTCATTTTTTAAATATTTATATACTTCATCAAACATTTCACTTAAACTTTCAAAACCTTTTTCATCATTGTTTCCAGGAGTTTTCTTTTTAAACGGAATACAGCAGTCAATATCAAACTTTGTATTAATAGCTGTGTTCTTTGCATACGATCCTGAATCTATAGAATTAGAAGCTTTTTGGTCTGAAAACTTTTTGTTTAGAGCATCTTTAACTTTATTCTTCTTTTCAATGAACTTACTTAAATCTTCAACTTTATTTATATCGTGCGTATCAAGTACTTTTTTAAGGTATTCGTTTTTGTTTGTTGACATTGTTATACTGTTTTGGTATGATTTTTTTTTAAAACTAAAATTAACGATTTTATAAAATATTAACAGGTTGTAAAATATTTTAATATCAACAATTATTTTAATAATCTTAATAAGTTATATTAACATAATATAAGACTATCATCTTAATATAAATTTGCTTAGCCACACCATACTTATTAACAATTCATTTATAATAACCTACATATCTGTTCGTGCGAAAGTTTTATAACACAACTAAAAAGTAGTTCATTGAAAAACACATCAAATTCACTAATAGAATATGTAAGAATTTTACTCTTATTCTTTAATAAATGTAATAGCGGAGATATTAGCAAGTAGAACTCGGGCAGAGCCCAAATTTCAACTTGCTCTGCGAGGCTAAACAACTAACAATAAGCAGCTTATTAATTAAACGATTTATAATAAAATTATAACCACTTATTTAAACTATTGATTTACAGTATTAAAACTTATAAAACACACATCCTAATCAAAACACATAAATATTTTTTATAATGTTTATAATAAAAAGCTATTGTAACTTTAGTTTAATCCCACCCATACTTGTTCACCTTTCTCATTAAATTTAAAAACATATTCCTCAGAACCTTTCGTCTTATTTTTAAGCCAATAAATAGTATTTCTAGGTATATTGTTATATTGTAAGAGAGTATCTTTAGCATTTTGGCTCCCTAAAGATTTCCATTTCATATCCCAATAAAACAACTCGTATAGTTCATTTTTATTAATATGATTGTCATCATTTCTAGCTTGAATTTCAAAACCTGAAATTTTGGTCTTTTGACTTAAATTCAATATTAATTCAAAATTCGTTTCACTTACAAAAGTTAAGGGATTATTATCTATTATAGCATTAACCTCCTTACCTTTAATATTATTTAAAGCTATTTTTTCAATATTATTCACTTTCCTTCCATATATATCTAAAAGTTGAAAACTAGCGAGCTCTACCTTCTTCCAATCAGATTTAACTAACCTATAATATTTATAGTTTACAGGCTTGTCAAATTTTATTTGAATATTATGAGAAGTATTCAAATCTTTAATTATGTATATATCTTTATATTCAGAATCAATTTTAGATTTCCCTTGCAAAACACAACCATTAATAGATTTATTTCTTTTTTGATTTATCCCCTTAGTACTTGATATGTGATATGTTGGATATTTTCGCAAAATAGTTCCTGTATTAAGAAACTTATTATCATTATTGAAAAAATTCACATTTCCTCCTTTAGTTAGTTCAAATGGATTATTAACTAAATTTGTCACACGATTTTTGTTTGAAAAAACTACATATATTAGACCAACTCCAACGTTCTCAAAATAAACCTTATTATCCTTTATTTTGGATGCCTCTACTACTTTATCCCACCCTGTATTAGGATTAAATACTCCTAAATACATTTTTTCACCTTTATTCCAGAGAATGTCTATCTCAATATCAGCTGTATTGTGATAAACATTAGTTACATCCATATTAGGCTTTGAAAAACAATATCTAAAAACCTTAGTTATACAAGATTCTTTATATAAATTTTTTAAATCTACATTTTTCTTCCCAATGTCTCTAGTTTTCACTTCGTTTCCATCCATATAAGAAACCCACGAATGAGCAATATTCTTGTTATAATTCCCCCACCTTTGACAGTAATCAATACTAGAAGGAATACCTAATGAGCGCAAAACAGTCACCACATATGTAGCTAAATGTTCACAATCTCCAAATTTAGTTTTCTCTATTTCAGAAATTGAAGGAACTCCTTCATAAGGATACTTATTATTTTTTGAAAAGGTTATAGTTGACAATTCTAATTGATCATAAATTTTATTCACAATATCTTCCATAGGTTTATTTTGAATGCTATCATAAACCCATTTAAATTTATCGTACAACTCTCTTCTCTTTCCTTTTTCTATAGGCTCATTTAATACTCTATATGGTAATACAAATTCTAAAAAATCTTTGAATTTATACATGTTCTTTTTAGGATTTCTTTCAAATGCTTCAAATGAAAGTTCTATATTTTCTATTAAAAAATCAGCATCAACAGAATATAAATCATATACTTTTTCTGATTTAATTTTATTTATTTGATTAATTGAATCTATTTTTTTTGAAAAAAAATTAAGCATATTCATATCTACATATTCTTTACTATATGAGATGTTTTTTAATTTAATCTCATTTTTCTTTTTTTGCTTATCAATTTTTAATTGATTTTCTTTTTTTATGACATTCCAATATTCTTTAATAGTCTTAACTCCTTTGGAGTTACATAATTTCATATTTCTTTTTTCAATCAATATTTTTTTTACTCTTTTCTTTTCTTTTAAACTTTTCCAATATTCTTTTTCTTTATTATTTAATTTAGCTTGTTTTAATTTTTTCTTTTCTGTTTCCAGTTCCCTTAAAGTTCTAAGTCTTTTTAACTTTTTTCTATTTTCTATTTTAATATTTCTTTTAAGATTTAACCTTTCAAGACGTTTTAAAAACTTTTCCTTGTTTATTTTTCTACTTTGGTTTTCATAAACTACTCTTTGTTTATTTGTTTTATCAAATGCCTTTTGATATTTATTTCCATAATTATCAAAATAATGGTAAATCATATTTGAAATTAAAAATTCAGCAGCTTTTAACTTTAAACTATCTTTAGGAGAACTATAATATTCTACAACTTTTAACAGTTCTTTTTTGTTTTCCTTTGCCAAATCTAAAGCTATATCAACTTTGTTCTTAGATTTATTATCACAAGCATTTATTATAAAAACGGTTAAGCCTATTTGTAATAAATAAAACAATCTATTTTTCTTCATTGTGTCTATTTTTTTCTTTTTTTAAAATAAATAATGGTAAATAAATAAAAATCCCTATTAATGAAAATATTAAACCTCCAATTGAACCTACAGCAAAGGAGAACCAAAAAACTTCTTTTTGACCATCCCATAAGAAAGGAATTAAACCAGCTATTGTTGAAATAATCGTCAATAGTACAGGTATTATTTTATAATTAAAAGCTTTAAAATACAAACCCCATAAAGCTCTATTCGGAAATTGTTTTTTAAGATTATTATAATCATTTACAATGTATAAACAGGAATTTACACTAATTCCCGATAGTAATATAAAGGAAGTATAACCTCCTTGGTCAAAATTATATTCAAATAAATAAAATGTTAAAAACACTCCTATAAATGATATAGGGATGATGCTAATAATAGCAAAGGGTTGACGAAGAGATTCTAATAAAATAGAACATATAAAAAAGATAATCAAAATAACTACTACCAATGAAATATATTGTTGAGTATCTTCTTTATTCCATCTTCCCCCATTACCATTGCCTATAGAATAGCCTATTGCTAATTTAGATTGAAACTCTTTAATATTATCTTTTCTAAATTTCTTAGATAATTGATAGGTCCCTACAAAATCATAAGCAATTGTTAAATTGTATTGTTGATCCCTTTTAGAAATTGTATTCCCCGTTTTTCTTTTATCGATCTCTGCTAGTTGACTTAATTTATATTGTTTATTTTTAATCCACAAAGGAGTGTTCTTTAGATCCCAAACATTAAATTTATCATGATTATCTGCCACTAATTTAACATTCTGAAGTTCATCATCATATACTATTGATGTTACATTTTCTAGATAAACTTGATTTTTTAAATAACCATAGATACTGTTTTGTGCCATACCTACATCTGCAACTTTTTCCAAATCAAAATTTAAATAAAATTCATTTAAAGATTTAGAATATCTACCTCCATTCGTAATATCCACCTCTTTTACTCTTGAATTGGAGTTTTGCAACAACTGTTCTTTAAAATCAATTGCATACCTATATAACTCATCGTAATTATAACCTTGTAAGTTAATTCTTTCACTTTTAGGCCCTTCTCTTAAAGAATTAGAAAAGCCTTCTCCAACACCGGTAACTCTCCAAGTAGCGCCTCCTAAACCAATTGCTTTGTATTCTAAAGCGTCTTTTAATTCGTAAGGAAAGTTAGTTAATTCAAATTTATCTTTGAAGTAGATGGTTATAGATGAATTTTGAGGATCTCTTATATTGGTTTCAAACAATGAAACTTCATCATATTGAGAAATCTGATTCTCCATTCTTTCTACAACTTCATTTAGTTGTTCAATCGTACAGCCCTCTGGCATTTCAGCTGACACTCGTAATACTGTTTTCTCTGGATCTCTTGAATATGAATTTTCAAATACATTTTCTGTAAACAAACGTAACGCTCCTCCTATTACTTTTTCTAGTGTTGGCTTTATTTCTTGATAATAAAACCTATTTCCAAACGTTTTGTTGTATAACTCTGTTCCAAATCCAACTTTTTCTTTATCTTCTTCCATTTTTTCAGGAAAAAGATGTATTGGAATTCCAAAACCTAAAATCAAAATCAAAATACAACTACATTTTATTAATCTTATCTTAAAAAAAGAAAGTATGCTTCTATAAATATTATTAAATAGTACAATTCTTTTTTTTATTTTCAAAGAAATGCGTTTTTTTTCTTTATTCAGTTCAAATTTGTCTAAAAGTGCTGGAACAAAATATAATGATACTATTAAAGATACTGCAATATTACTTGCTATCACTAATGCAAAATCCCATAAATTAGCCCTTTCTTCTTCTTTCAAAAAAAAGATAATAAGCAGTGCTGCAATTGTAGTCATTGTCGAAGCTAAAATTGCTTTAAACACCTTTTTATCACCTTTTTTTCTCAAGTGATCAATCATAATAATACTGTTATCTATTACAATACCAAAAGAAATAGTAATTCCTGCAAATGAATACATTTGTAATTCTATATCCATGAAATAATATAAAATAACTGCAATAGATAAATTTATGATAATACTGCAGAACAATAAAAGCATATACTTAAGACTTCTATTAATAACTAACGTTAGTATTAATAGAATTAATAATGAATAAAGTGTTCTTCTCTCTATTTTTTGAATTTCTTCTGATAAAAATTCCGTACTGTCCCTAGTTAATTTTAAAGAATAGCCATCTCGGAACAGGTTTTCTCTAAACCCATTAATTTCTTTTTTAACTCGTTTAGCCAATTCAATAGTATTAGTTCCTTTTTCAGGATAAATAATAAGATTTACCGAATTTAACCCGTTAGTTCTATAATACCTTTCTACTTCAGCTTCTTTATGGGTTACATTTGCAATGTCAGTTAAATAAATAATTCTATCTTCTATTTTTTTTATTGGAATGTTACTCCATTCTATCTCTTGATCCGTGTTAAAAATCAATTGTAATGATTTTTCTTGAAAATCAACATTAGATACATCTACACCAATACCTATTTGACGCTCTTGAAAGTGTGTTTTTATAGATTTTGAGATATCCGAAGCAGTCATATTCAATTGAATCAATTGATTTGTTCTATATTTAATGACCCATTCATAAGAAGTTGCACCATTTATGATTACTTCATTTACATTTTCTATTTCTGATATTTTGGGTAATATTTTTTTCTCAGCATACTTTTTTATATAATAAGGACTCTCGTTGGCATTAATACTGTAAGAAAGGATAGATTTTGTAATCTCATCAAATTCCTCAGAAAAACTCATTGAGAAACGAGGGTAACTGACACCTTCAGGCAATTCATCATAGTTTTGACGTATTAAATTAGCTATTTCAAAACGTAAAGCATCTTTATCTATATTTTTTTTTAATGTAAGAGATACTCTTCCTTTTCCTTTAGAAGAACTAGACCTAATACTTTTCACACCATTAATAGTATTAAAAATACCTTCTAACTTTGAGGTTACTTCTTGTTCTATAACCTTAGCCGATGCATTTTTCCAACTGTATATTATATTTAATGAAGATTGTTTTCTGCTAGGTACTAATTGAACGCTTAATATGGGGATTAAACATAAACCAACCAAGAATAAACATCCAAAAATAGTTAGAGTTGTAAAAGTAGAAAGCTTTAATTTCATTATATATTCTATTAAATTTGTATCGACGTAATTTTATTTCTGTAAAGAAGAATATTGATCAAAAAAGTCACACACCTTTACCAATTCTTCCCCATTGAAACTGATTGTCTTTATTTGAAAAAAACACACAACTCACTTTGCCTACTATTTTTTCTTTTGGTATAAAACCTGTAAATCTAGAATCATATGAGTTACATCGATTGTCTCCCATCATAAAATAATAATCTTGTTTAAAAGTATAATGTGTCATTCTTACTCCATCAACACTAAATCCATTTTTTATTCTATTAATTTTTGCTCCTTCATATTTAGCAATCAACCCTTTATAAATTCTAAAATTCTCAGTATTTAACTCCATTTTATACCCTTGTTTTGGAATAAACACAACTCCATAATCATCAATAGTCCATTCTTGACTAATCGATTTGGGAAATAGTTTTTTCTTAACAGTTTTTTTTGCTTTTACTTTATGAAATGAATTTAAAAACGGACTTAGTTTCATTATTTCTTCTAAAGACAAATTTGCCCAATATTGATTATCTTTTCTACTTTCATTACTCTTAACAATCCCTAATTCATTAACTATTATTTGAAATGCTTTTTTATTTTTTACATCTAACAAATACTTATGTTTTATTTGATTTGAATCTTTGATAATTTGTCCATTTACATACACTATTCCGTCTTTAATATATAAGCTATCCCCTGCAATAGCCACGCATCTTTTAACAAAAAAGTCATTCTTTTTAAAAAAACGAAATACCACAACATCGTTTCTTTGAATTGTAGAAAAACCTGATAGTCTTTTTATAATTTGTTCACTCCTTCTATCCAACGTTCTTGTATAAGGATTGGCGTTAATTGTTTTAGGTCCATAACTTAGCTTATTCACCAATATAATGTCTTTTTCATATAATACTCCTTCCATAGAATCACTAGGAATGTAAAACAAATCAAAAACAAATAATCTACACAAGATAAATAGAGATAATAAAAAAATAATAGTTCCAAAAAGATGAATGCATTTTCGTAATAGAATGTTATGTATTTTACATCTTTGTTTTTTATATAAGTTATGTATAACTACATAAAATAGAATAATAAGACTCAACCACCAAAGATTTACAAAAAACATCAATAAAGATGTAATGAATATTACTTTATATTTCCAAAATATTATTTTTGAATAATTTATTATTTTCATTTCTTTTCAGTTAGTCTAAAATTCCTTTTTCAAAATCAATATTAAGTTCTCTCTTTTTTTTATAATCAAACAAAGTTAACTGTTGTATTTCATAATAGTATTTCCAATAATTAGACAATTTAGAAATGTAGTTCTCGTTTGTAGATTGCCATGCTTTTAGAGAACTAGTTAATCTTAATAAATCTACATTCCCCAATAAAAAACGTTGTTCTGTAATTTCGTATGATTCTTTTGCTACCTGACTCGCTCTTTTAGCCACAAAAATTAATTCTTCTTGTAAATTAAATTCTAAAATTTTTGAAGCTAAATCTTGAATAAGCCTAGTTTCTTCTTGTTCAAGATCTAAATCCTTAAATTGTTTATTTCTCTTAGCCATTTTTCTATTTCTTTTTCGCTCTCCCCAGTCTAAAATTGGTATTTTAAAACGGATGGCTATTCTTTCTTGTTTTAATAGATCATTATATGCTTCAGAAAAGACCTCTGATTGTTGATTAAAGCCGTAACTTGCTGTTAAAGACAAATCAAAGAGATTGTCTTTAATAGTTTTATCCAAATCTCTTTCAGCTTCAATTTTTTTAATTCCTAAGTCCAAAAACGTAGGATTGTTCTTCCTATATAAATCTAAAGCATGTGATTTCTTAATTTTAATACCTAATAAGCTTTCCTCAAAATAGGGTTTATCATAATTGGATAAATCTTCTCTTAAAAATAATTCTAGTTCCTTTTTTGTTTGAACCATTTTATTACTTAATATAGTTACTTCATTTCTAGCAATAAAAACTTCCAATTCTAAATTTAAAAGATCGTTTTTTTCTATACTTCCTATTTTATACCTTTTTTGAGCTATTTTAAATAATCTTTTTGCTGTCTCCTCTTTTTGAATTGCAATTTCTTTTTTTCTTTGAGCCAATAACCATCTAAAAAAATAATCTACTGCTTTTACATTAATACTTTGCATATGAAAAATTAATTCTTTTTTTGCTTTTTCATATTTTAAATTAGCAGTTTTATCCATCCATTTTAATCTATTAAAAGCCCATATAGGTTGATTTAAAGATATGTTTATAGGTACTATATTAAACCTATTTATAACTCCATTAGTATAATTTGTTAATTTATTAAAAGTTGAATTCAATGAAACCGTTCCTCCTGTTTCTAAAATACTTTGGCTTAGTGTTAAACCAGCTGATGAATTTAATGTTTTTACATTTCTGTAAACATCTTGATTTAATTGAGAATCATATCGCTGAACTACAGAACTTTTATAAGTTAAAGGATCTGTTTCAAAAGACAAAGAAGGTAATAAACTAGATTTAAATGAACGATACACTCCATAATCTAATTGATATTTATTTATAGCACTAAAAGCGTCTAACGAATTTTTATTTGCTATTTTCAACAACCCATTTAAACCTATTTTATGATTACCTTTTATTTCCTTATTTTGACTTAATATATATTGGCTTAACAGACATGTCAATATAAAAATAGCCATTGGTTTCTGTTTTAAAAACGTTTTCATTGTCAATCTTTAAATTTAGTTATACTCTTCATATTAAGAGATATTAAATAATAATAACATAGTGGTATAAAATATAAACTAACTATTGTACCTAAAATCATTCCACCTATTAAGGCTACAGCTAATGGAGCTTGCAGTTCAACACCTACTCCTGAAGAAAATAACATAGGAACCAAAGCTAAAATAGTTGTTAAACTAGTCATTAAAATAGGTTTTAACCTACGTTTTCCTGCTACTGAAATTGCTCTTAAAACAGAAGCTCCGCTTTTTTGTAATTGAATAATAGTATCTATCTTAAGAATTGAATCATTAATAATGATACCACACATAACTACAATTCCTATTAACGACATTAAATTAATACTCATACCAAAAAAATATAGTAATAAAAAGGCTCCTGTCAGATCTATAGGTACCTCGAAAAGGATTATTATAGGTAAAATAAAAGATTCAAATTGAGATGCTAATATGAAATATAACAAGACTAAGGACAACAACAGAATTATGATTAAATCTTTAACCATTTCTTGATTTGAAAAAAAACTACCCGAAAAACCAACTTCATACCATTGATTGTGTTTTATCAATGCTTTTATTTTATTTTTAAATGGTATAACTTTATTATCAGGAACCTCTATATCTAAAGGGTAATATTCCCCCTCTATATTTCCTGAAATATTTTTTAATTCTTGAATATTATGTACTCTTAAAAATTCTTTAATACAAACTTGAACACCTCCACTTAAAGCAACTGTGGTTTCGTTTAAAATATCTTGAATTGTTTTAATGTCTTCGCCTAAAACAACGGGAACAATTTCTTGATTGTGTTTAATAGTAAAAACTTCTCTTTCACCAAAAGTACTTTTTAACTTGTTATAAATACTATTCTCATTAATATTATAAGTCATCATTTTTTCCCTATCTGCTATTAACAGAATAGATTCTTGCCAAAGAATGGGTTTTAATTGAATAGTATTTAAATTTTGCTGTACTTGATACCAAACTTCTTTTAATTGATTATTCCTCTGATTTTCAACACTCCCCACATTTTTTAATTGAACAATTAAAGGAGCCTCTAAATTTGAAAAAATAGTACTGAAAATATTTGTAACTTCTTTATATTTATAATGAGCATTGGGGTATTTTTTATTTAAAAAAAACTCAATTTTCTGCTTTGCATTGTCTAAGTATTCTTCATTATCAAAATTTAAATACAAGGTTACTTCAGAAGTTCTTGCCAATGCTTCTTTATCTAAAATAAATTGTTGACTTCCTACCAAAGCCGTGTTTTCTCTAATTGTTTTTTTAAGAATTGCTAAAACTTCTATAACTCTATTTTTATTTTCATCTACATTAACTTGCTCATTCCAATCAATTTTTAATAAAGTTTCTTTCTGGCTTAAATAAGGCAGTTGAGACTTTGGTAAAAGATTATATAAAACAATTCCAGATATTAAAAGAAATACTATTATACTCCAAGCTGTTTTTTGATTTCTCAACACCCACCTTAGTCCTTTTTCATAAACTCTTTCGTACTCAATAGTATTTGATTTTTCTAAAAATATGGTTATTTTTCCTTTCCTATGACCATTTCGTTTGTGTAATAAATAATATAGAACGGGTAATAATAATATAGAAACTAATAAAGACGAGAACAATCCAATACTTATAGCCATAGCTTGATCGTAAAATAAAGCCCCCGCAATACCTTTAATAAATACTAGAGGAATAAAAACAGCACAAGTGGTTAATGCAGAACTCAACAAAGGCCTAAAGACTTCATTAGTACCTAAAACACAGGATTTTGTTAAAGAATTATTTTGCTCATAATACTGTGTAATATTATCTATTACAATAATTGAATTGTCTATCATTAAACCTATTCCTAATACCAAACCAGATAATGAAATAATATTAATAGAAATATGTAACACTTGAAAAAACAACAAGCATATAATCATAGAAATAGGAATCACAATAGATATTAAGATAGGAGCTTTTAAATTTTTAAGAAACAAAAACATAATTAAAAAAGATAAGGAAATCCCCCATAGTAAACTTTGAAATAAATTTGCTACAGCATAATCTAATAATTGAGTTTGATTACGTGTGACTTGAAAATCAATGTTTTTATAATCTTTTCGCAACTGTTCTAATAACTCATTTAATTTATCTTTCAGCACCCCCATTTTAGCATCGTGCTGCTTAATAACAGCCATAGTAATTGCTTCTTTACCATTAGACAACACCAAACCTTTACGTTTTTTTGGGTGCTCTAAAACAGTTGCAATATCTTTTAATTGATAAACTCTATTTTCTTTTTTAATGTAAATATTCTCAACATCTTTAATATTTTTAAGTTGACTCCCTAAACGAATATTATATTGGTATTGACTGTCTTTTATCGATAAGTTTTTAATACTAATATCTCCTCTTTGTATATAGTTTTCTAAATCATCTAGACTTATTTGTAAAGAGTATAATTTTTGTAAATCTGGAATTACCAGAATTTCAGGAGCTACCAAGCCACTTACATCAACCATAGCTACCTCTGAAATCTGCTCTATCCTATTCTTGATAATCTGATTATTAAAACTACTAAACTCTACAAACTCCTGAGAAACAGGAAACAAATCTTTATTTCTTACATTTTTAGAACTCCTTTCCTTTTTTAAAGTGGTGCTAATATAAAACAC
>NZ_JAASQL010000008.1 GCF_011762155.1 Wenyingzhuangia heitensis | reverse complement strand
GAGATCCATCTCTAATCATCCCTCTAGCGTAAATACGATCGCTGCTTTTTATGGGGTTAATGGCAAAAAACTACAAAGACAATATAAAGATTATCTAAGTGAGTTCAGTTCATGGGAACAAAAAACTCATGCTGATAAGTGGTTACTGTTTCCAGAAAACATAGGCAAACACTTGTCTATAGATGAAACAGCTCTCTCTAATGGAGAACTTTACACTATCGTAACTAATAAAAAAGCAAAGGGTAAAAAAGGAGCAATTGTAGCAATGGTTAAAGGAACCAAAGCTGATACTATCATAAAAATACTTTCAAAAATACCTGTGAAGAAAAGAAATAAGGTTGAAGAAGTAACTTTAGATATGGCGGCCAATATGGGATTGATTGTCAAACGTTCATTTATAAATGCTGCTAGAGTAATTGACAGATTTCACGTACAAAAACTAGCCTCAGAGGCAGTACAGGAAATAAGGATTAAGCATCGTTGGGAGGCTATTAATAAAGAAAATGAGGCTATAGAATACGCAAGAAGCAAAGGAACAGCATACATTGCTGACACTCTAAACAATGGAGATTCCTTAAAACAATTACTAGCTAGAAGTCGCTATCTTCTTTTTAAAAACCCAAGTAAGTGGACTCATAGTCAATCTAAAAGAGCAGAAATACTATTCTCTATTTATCCTGATATGAAAAAAGCCTATGACCTAGCACAAAATTTATCATGGATATTTGAAAAAACCATCGATAAAACTGTAGGGTTGACTAGATTGGCGTATTGGTATGAAAAAGTAAGGCAATCTGGTTTTAAATCTTTTAGCTCTATAGCTAGAACAATGTCAATATATTATCAAGGAATATTAAACTACTTTAACAACAGAAGCACAAATGCTTCAGCAGAATCTTTTAACGCCAAGATAAAAGCTTTCAGAGCACAATTTAGAGGAGTCAGAAATATACCCTTCTTTCTATTTAGACTCTCTAATATTTTTGCCTAATTATTCAGATCCCACAACTTTTACGACTGATCCAAAGTCCTTAATAGAATTGAAAAATTCTAATGATGTAAGAAATAGTCTATAAACAGCAAAAAAGAAAGACTCACTTTGACTGCGGTCAGTATAAACTTCTCGTCTCTTTTTTACATAAAAAAAGCTCCTGTTTTCACAAGAGCTTTTTTTGTACAGGCGGAGAGACTCGAACTCTCACACCTCGCGGCACTAGATCCTAAGTCTAGCGTGTCTACCAATTCCACCACGCCTGCAGTTAAAATCTTTAACGACTGCAAATATAAACAATAGTTACAATTTGCAAAGAGAAATAGTATATTTTAGTACTACTTTAATTTTTTATCATGAAAAACATAGAAACCTATATCAATACACACAAAGATCGTTTTCTAAATGAACTGTTTGAGTTGCTTAGAATCCCCTCTATTAGTGCAGATTCTAACTACAAACCTCAGCTTTTACAAACTGCAGAGCACGTAGCACAGGCATTAACAAATGCGGGTTGTGAAAACGTACAAATATTACCAACCAAAGGAAATCCTGTTGTGTATGCTGATAAAATTATAAATTCTAATCTCCCAACAATATTAGTTTACGGTCATTACGATGTACAACCTGCGGACCCTATAGAACTTTGGGAAACTCCTCCTTTTGAACCTACTCTAAAAAAAACAGAGATTCATCCTGATGGAGCTATTTTTGCCAGAGGTGCTTGCGATGACAAAGGCCAACTATTTATGCATGTAAAAGCTATTGAATTCTTAATAGAAACCCATCAATTACCATGCAATGTAAAATTTATGATAGAAGGAGAAGAAGAAGTAGGCTCTCCTAGTTTGGCTCCTTTTATTAAAGAACATGCCGAATTGTTTAAAAATGATGTGATTTTAATTTCAGATACTGGAATGATTTCTAACACACAACCTTCTATCACCACAGGGTTAAGAGGGTTGAGTTATGTAGAAGTTGAAATTACAGGCCCTAATAGAGATTTACACTCTGGTTTTTATGGAGGTGCTGTGGCAAATCCTATCAATATTTTAAATCAAATGATTGCAAAACTTCACGATGAAAACAATCATATTACCATTCCTGGTTTTTATGATAATGTCTATCAATTATCATCTGAAGAAAGAACAGAAATGGCCAAAGCTCCTTTTAGTCAAAAAGAATACAACAAAGCTTTAAATATTGACGAAGAGTGGGGAGAAAAAAGTTACACTACCCTAGAAAGAAGTACGATAAGACCTACTTTAGATGTAAACGGTATTTGGGGAGGTTATATTGGTCAGGGAGCAAAAACAGTATTACCATCAAAAGCACATGCTAAAATTTCTATGCGCTTAGTTCCTGGTCAAGATCCAGATACAATCACTCAATTGTTTACCGATTATTTTATCAGTTTAGCTCCAAAATCTGTTAACGTCATCGTAAAACCTCATCATGGAGGAAAAGCATACAGAACTCCTTTAGATTCTACAGGATACAAAGCAGCCTACAAAGCGTATGCAGAAACATTTACCAACACTCCAATTCCACAACCTTCAGGCGGAAGTATTCCTATTGTTTCTTTGTTTAGCGATGTATTTAAAAGTCATACCATATTAATGGGATTTGGTTTAAATAGTGATGCCATCCACTCTCCTAACGAACATTATGGTTTGTTTAACTTTTACAAAGGAATAGAAACCATTCCTTATTTTTACAAACATTTTACAGAATTATACAAAGAGGAACATGCGTAATTTACATGAATATAAAATTGGAATTACTTGGAAAGGGTCTATTGATGTTTCTAAAAATTACAGGTACGATAAGACCTACGAATTAGAATTTGAAAACAAACCTAACATTGTAGGTTCTGCTGATGCTACTTTTCATGGTGATAAAGACTTATACAATCCAGAAGAAATGTTATTGTCTGCATTGGCTTCTTGTTATATGATGTCTTTTTTTTACTTATGTAGCAAACAAAAAATTAAAATAGATAGTTACTACGATAGCCCTGTTGGGTTTTTAAAAGTAAACCCTAACGGTAGCGGACAGTTTGAAAAAGTAATGTTACAGCCCGTTATTAAAACCTCTTGCAAAGACACTGTTCTATTATATGAATTGTTTTCTAAAGCAGAAGATTATTGTTTTATAGCCAGGTCTTGTAATTTTATCATTAAACACAATCCTATAATTAACTAAATGTAAATCTGAACCATTTTTCGCCAATATTTAGCTTTGTGTGCTTCACCATCCCATTCATAAAACTGATATTGAATATTTTTCTCATCAAAAATATTTTTTAAATGATAATTGCTTTCTAAAAACAAATCTTCTTTACCAATTGCCAAAATAATATCTAGCTTTTTTATTTCGCTAATTAGTGTTTTACAGTTAATGTTTTTAAGATATTGATTAGGCATATTAAAATACACATACTCATTGTGATATCCATCTAACAAATCATTAAAATAACCTTTAGAAACCGTTAAATCATAACGACCGCTCATGCCCACAACTTTACAAAAAACACTGGGATGTCTCATGGCAATATTTACTGCATGATAAGCTCCTAAACTACATCCTGCAGAAATAATATTAGGATTTTCATTAAGCACTTCCATTAACGGAATTACTTCACTTAAAATATAATTTTCGTATTGATTGTGTCTGTAAATTCTATGACCAGGATGATCATAATTGTTATAAAAAGTTTCTAAATCTATACTATCTAAACAATAGACTTGTAGCTCTCCATTGTTTATTTTTTCTTCTAAAGCATGTATTACTTTCCAATTTTCATAATCATAAAAACGACCCATTCTAGGTGGAAAAAAAAGAACTTTTGCTCCGGAGTGTCCAAAAATCAACAACTCCATATCTCTTTCTAAATTGGGACTATACCAATTATGGTATTCTCTTTTCATAAGATTATTTATACATCATTATACAGGTTGTAATTCTGGAAAACTTTCGGAATGTTTAGAAATAATATCGTACCAAACTTTGTATCCTTTTTTATTTAAATGCAATCCATCTTCTAAAAAATAAGCCTGATTAGGTTTTCCAGAAATATCCAAAGTAGCTTTGTAAATATCTATAAAATGAAAATTTTCATCTTTTTCTGATAAATCTTGAATATTGCTATTTGTATATCTAATACTTCCTTCTAAATACCATCTACTAGGGCTTGGTTTTATAGAAAGAAAAGTAACAGGAATATTTCCGTAATCTTCTCTTATTTGTGTTAATAAAGTCTTAAAAAATAAAACTATTTCTTCGGGATGTCTTCCATCTCCTAAATCATTATCCCCTGCATATATTAGAATTGCTTTGGGATTTAATCCTTTAAAATTTTGTTTATAAAACCAAGAACAAGCTGCTAATGTAGAACCTCCAAAAGCAATATTTATAGGGTTATGTTCTTTAAACAACACAGATATATCATCCCACAATGTAAAAGAAGAGCTACCATAAAACACCAAATCGGGTGTATAACTCAACTCTTTTTTTTCTTTTTCTAACCTATCTAATTCTTCTTGATACCAAAACATTTACCTTCCTCTTTTGTTAGATTTTCAAAGTTAACTAAATATTTTTCTTACCAGCTAATTACAAGCAATTTAACTATTTGATAAAACCCAACTCTCTTTGTTTCTTTTTTGTTAACCCGTTTACCACCAAATTATAAGAATGATCTATCCATTGTTTTATCTCTTTTGCATCCATGTCATCTTCTAAAGTAATGGTGTTCCAGTGTTTTTTGCTCATGTGATAAGCTGAAGTAACAGCTTGGTAAGACTCTCTTAATCCTATGGCTTTATCTGGATTACATTTAAGGTTTACTGCATGTGGCATTCTATCCAAACCGATTAAAGCAAACATTTTATCGGCAACTTTAAATACTAACGTAGAAGTATCAAAAGGAAAACTCTCTGTAACTTCTTTTTTTTCAACACAATAAATCCTTAGTTCTTCAATATTCATATTTTATCTAAATTTACGGCTACTTATACAAGTGGATTAAGAATCTTATCTATTTTTGTAAGTTTAAAATACAAACTAAGATACCTAATGTACGTTACTATTAATCCATACAACCAAGACAAGTTAAAAGAATATTCTTACTTATCAAATACAGAATTAGAACAAAAACTTGATGCTGTTGCTAAAACCTATGCAGATTGGAAAAATGAATCGATTGAAACAAAAATAAAATTAGGAAAAACACTAAGTGATTTATTATTTTCTGAAAAAGTAGAATTGGCTACTTTAATTAGCTCTGAAATGGGAAAACCCATAAAACAGACTATTGCAGAAGTAGAAAAATGTGCTGATTTGGTAGATTACATCACTCAAAATGTGAATAATTTCCTTAGCCCTTCCTTTTTAGACACAACTACCTATATCAACTACACATCTACAGGAGCTGTATTTGGAATTATGCCTTGGAATTTTCCCTTATGGCAAATATTTAGATACGCTTTTCCTACCATAATGGGAGGAAATGTTGCTTTGTTAAAACATGCTCCTAACACTTTTGGTTGCGGAAAAGCAGTAGAGGAATTATTTATAAAAGCAGGATTTCCTTCAAATGTTTTTACCAACTTAATTATTGATATTTCACAAACAGAGCAAGTAATTAGTACTCCAATTGTACAAGGAGTTTGCGTTACGGGTAGTGCAAAAGCTGGTAGTTCTGTAGCTAGTTTAGCAGGAAAATATTTAAAAAAATCGGTTTTAGAGTTAGGAGGTACAGATGCTTGTGTTTTATTTAAAGATGCCGATTTTGAAACTGCTTTAACAGCTACTTTTAATTCTAGAATGACCAACGCAGGACAAGTTTGTATTGCTCCTAAAAGAATATTTGTTCCCAAAAACAAAATAACAGAAGTCATTACTTTTTTTAAATCTAAAATAGACGAATTGATTTTAGGAAATCCCTTAGACCCAAAAACAACAATGGGACCTATTTCTAAATCTCAATTTTTACCTGTTTTAGAGAAACAAGTAAAAAAAGCCATAGAACTTGGAGCTACATTAATCGCAGGTGGAAAAATTAAAACTCCTTTTTTTGAACCTACTTTGTTACTTGTAAACAACGACAATACTATTTTAAAAGAAGAAATTTTTGGACCTGTATTGTGTATAATTTCTTATGATGATGAAACTAATTTACTTTCAGAAATTAACAATACAGACTACGGATTAGGAACTGCTATTTGGTCTGCCAACCTAGAAAAGGCAAAAGAATGGGCTACACAAATAGAAGTAGGATTTGTTACTATTAACAAAATTGTAAGATCGGATGTACGCTACCCTTTTGGTGGAGTTAAAAAATCTGGATATGGAAAAGAATTAGGAGAGGCTGGTTTTAAAACTTTTTTGAACGAAAAAGTTATCAACTTTTAAATCCAAAATAAATCTGAAGCAATTCCATCAGCTAAAAACTTTCCTTTGTGAGTTGTTTTTAGTTGATTTTGTTTCAACTCCAAAGTACCATTTTCTATAAAAGGCTCTATCTGTTTTTCTAAAAACTCCTTGATTTCTACTCCAAAATCTGTTTCTATTTTGTGCAAAGAAACACCCCAAATAGTTCTTAAACCTGTCATTATATATTCGTTAAACCTATCTTTTACAGTCAAGGTTTCCTGTGTTAAAGGCAACTCATCATTTTGTAAAGACTTTATGTATTTAGCATTGTTTGCTATGTTCCAACTTCGGGTGTTTTGGTTGTAAGAATGTGCTGAGGGTCCAAAACCTAAATAGGAAGTTGCCAACCAATAAGAGGTGTTGTGCTTGGAATAAAAATTAGGTTTCCCAAAGTTAGATATCTCATAATGATCAAAACCAGCTTGCGTTAATTCTGACACTAAAATATGAAAATGAGCAGCTGCCACATTTTCATCTACTTCTGGATATTTTTTATTTTTTATAAAATGATGCAAAGCCGTACCTTCTTCTACCGTAAGTGCATAAGACGAAATATGATTGACTCCATAAAACAATGCTTGCTCAATATTTTTTTTCCATTCTGCGTTAGACAAACCTGGAATTCCATACATCAAATCAATGGTAATATTATTAAAATACAGGGTAGCGGTCTCTAAACATTGCTTTACTTCGGTTGCGTTGTGTGCTCTGTTCATCATTTGCAACTCTTTATCTCCAAAAGATTGCACCCCAATACTTAGTCTATTTATGTCTGTTTTGGCTAATTCTCTAATTTTTTTATCCGATAAATCATCAGGATTGGCTTCCAATGTAATTTCAGGAAATTCAATTACATTGTACTCTTTTTCAATTGTTTTTAAAATAGCTGTAATCTCATCAACCTCTAAAATACTTGGAGTTCCTCCTCCAAAATAAATAGTTTCTACCGTTTCATTTTTAAACTCACCTGCTCTTAAAATCAATTCTTTTTCTAAAGCTCCTAAAAAGTCTTTTTTATATTTTAAAGAAGTAGAAAAATGAAAATCGCAATAATGACACGCTTTTTTACAAAACGGAATATGTAAATAAATACCCGCCATTACTTTACAATTTTACTTTCGTTCTGACTCACAAAGCTTGCCCAACCACTGTAGTTTTTACCGCCAACTTTTACGCCACTGTTAAAATGATGGCAAACGGCTGCTGCCAAACCATCGGTAGCATCTAAGTTTTTAGGCAACGTTTTTAAATCTAGCAAACTTTTTAGCATTAAAGCCACCTGTTCTTTACTAGCGTTTCCGTTACCTGTAATGGCCATTTTAATTTTTTTAGGCAAATATTCTGTCACCGGAACTTCTCTAGACAAACCTGCAGCCATGGCGACTCCTTGTGCTCTACCTAATTTTAACATAGACTGTACATTTTTCCCAAAAAATGGTGCTTCTATTGCCAATTCATCAGGATGATATGTTTCTATCAACTCAATAGTCCTTTCAAAAATCAGCTTTAATTTTACATAAGGATCGCTGTATTTACTTAACAACAATTCATTCATTTGAACAAATTCCATTTTTTTCCCAACAACTTTTATCACTCCAAAACCCATAATGGTAGTTCCGGGGTCTATTCCTAATATGATTTTTTCTAAGGCCAATAAAGTGGATTTAACTATTTTAGCAAAGATAGTTAAAATGAATGCTACCATACTGCATGCTTAAATCAATTCGTAAACATTTATCACTCCTCAATCGCATTTTAAAATATGCGGTTAGTTTTGCTGCGTTATTTTATATAGGTTACAGAATTGTAACTATTTCTTTTAGTGCCATAGATATATATACGTTTTTAAATCCTGTTTCTTTTTTACTGATTGTAATTTGCTCTTTTGGAAATTGGACTTTTGAAATTTTAAAATGGAAAATTGTCATTCAGACTTTTGCTCCAATTTCTTTTAAAAAAGCTGCTTATCAAACACTGGTTGCCTTTACTTACGGATTAATTACTCCTTTTAACTCTGGAAATTATTTAAAAAAAATATTATTCTATCCCAAAAAAAACAGCAAACAAATTGTGTTTTTAAACCTGAGTAAAGGAGTCTATCAAATGCTAACCACTCTACTTTTTGGAAGTTGGGGAGTTTATAAATTGATAGAAAAAATAGACACCAGAGCTTTCAATCAAAAAACATTTTTAATAGCGACAGCCCTAGTAGGTATTGTTGTTGGTTTTATTTTTAGGAAAAAAATTATACAACACATAAAAAGCATACCTATAAATGTTCATATTCAATTGTTTGTGTTTTCTGTTATTAAATTTATTTTCTTTTCTTTTTTGCTGATGGTATTGTTACATCAATCAACATTAAACACAACCGAATTGTATGCCGGGATTTGTGCTGTATATTTATTAAGTTCTTTATTACCCATTTTAAATATTTTAGATTTTGCTATTAAAGGAAGTGTGGCTTTATTTGTCTTAAATCCCATAGGATATTCCCAAGCCTCTATTTTAATTGCCTATTTTATTTTATGGATATGTAACCATGCAGCTCCAGCTATTACAGGAAGTTTATTACAATTTTACACCTCAAAAGAAAACTAATGATTATTTTACTCCTATACACTTTCTTAATTATTTGTTTTGTGGTTGGCTTAATTTCTTTGTCTACATTAAAAATAGATATCACTATTCCCCAACAAAAATTTAGCATCCTTATTCCGTTTAGAAACGAAGAAGATTCTTTAGAAACACTTTTAAAAAGCATTGAAAATTTAGAGTATAACTCCGATAATTTTGAAATCCTTTTAATTGATGATAACTCTACAGACAAATCTGAATCGATTGTAAAAAAATGGCAACAAATAATACCCAACATTCATTTATTAAAAAACAAAAGAAAAAGCAACTCTCCTAAAAAAGATGCTCTGCAAATAGGTATTAAAACCTCTTCTTTTGATTGGATTATCACCACCGATGCAGATTGTATATTGCCTAAAAATTGGCTACAAGCCTACAACACCATTATTCAACAACAACAAAGTTTATTTGTTGCAGGTCCTCTTGTTTTAGAAAATAAAAAAGGATTTCTATATCAATATCAATTGTTTGATTCTTTAAGTTTGTTAGGTGCTACTTTGGGTAGTTTTGGACTAAAAAACCCTATAATGTGCAATGCTGCAAATATGGGATTTCATAAAACGGCTTATTTACAACTTCATAACAACACAAAATCTAACATAGCTAGTGGAGATGATATTTTTACCTTAGAATCTTTTGTAAAAACAAACCCAGCAAAAGTTCACTTTTTAAACACCACAGAAGCTATTGTTGTTACAAAACCAGAAACAAGCTGGAAAGCAGTTACACAACAACGTATTAGGTGGGCTGCAAAAAGCACACATTACCAAAGTATATTTACCAAATTGGTAGGTTTGTTGGTATTAGTGACTCAATTAACCTTATTAATTAGTCTTTTTCACCAACCTTTATTAGCCGTGTTTTTATGGATTTTAAAAATTGGAGTTGATGGAATTTTACTGTTTATAACTACCGAAAAATTAAATCAAAAAACGAATTTTTGGAACTATTTTCCTATTGCTATTTTATATCCGTTTATAAATACTTATATAGGCATTAGAGCTTTATTTGGTGGCTATACTTGGAAAGATAGAGTATTTAGAAGATAAATATCAAACCTGTAATCAAAAAAAATATGCAAAACCAACTCATGCCATTCATAACTCCTTATGCTATAAGTATCATTTCAATTTTAATGGGAGTTATTATGCTAAAATTCCCTCCTAAACACATAAACATGTTTTATGGATATAGAACTAAACAATCAATGTCTAGTATATTTAATTGGAATTTTGCTCAAAAATATTCAGCAAAAAAAATGATCCAAATAGGAGGAATACTATTACTCATCTGTATAATTGGATCAATGCTTAAAATACCTGAAAGAAATTATAAAATCGTTATCGTAACAGGTATTGTTATTGGAGTCATCTCTTTAATTTTAGTCCTTCCAATAACCGAATACAAATTAAAACACTTAAAGAAATAGTTTAATATTTTATTTTCCAAAAAACTGAGAAACTAAGCCATCTGCATTTTTTAATAAATACAACACAACAAACAATACTACTACCAATAAAATTACTCTTAGTCTATTTGGCTTTTTTCTTTTTAATCTAGAAAACTCTGTCATTTTATACTGTTTTTGTTCCTCTTAACATTTCTCTTTTTCCTGGAGGACCAGGCAATCTTTCTACTACAAAACCTACCGTTTGCATAGCTCTACGCACACTTCCTTTAGCAGCATAGGTTACTATTTTCCCTCCGGGTTTCATGGCTTTGAACATAATTTCAAAAATTTCTTCAGACCACAATTCGGGCTGTACTTTAGCACCAAAAGCATCAAAGTAAATTAAATCAAAAGTGTTTATATCTGTAATATTATGAAAAAACATTTGACGTTTGGTCAACGTAAAATTATCTGTAACTTTTTGAGGTTTGTTCCAAGGAGTTAAGTGCATTTCTTCAAACTTGTGCGATAAGTTTCTTGTATCTAATTCCGACACATAATTTAACGCCAACAATTCATCTTCTCTTACCGGATACGCTTCTACTCCAACATAATTAATTGTACGAGTTTCTTTGGCTGTTTCTAACAATGTAATAAAGGCATTTAGTCCCGTACCAAAACCAATTTCTAAAATAGAAATATCGTTTTTTTCCACAGCTTTATACCCCATCTCTATAAAAACATGATAGGCTTCTTGTATAGCTCCATGTGTAGAATGATAACTTTCATTCCAACTGGGTATATGAATGGTGGTAGACCCATCCGATGTAAGAATAATTTTTCTTTTCAAAACGATTGAATTGTTGCTGCAAATATAGGTATTATATTTCATCGTCAATTGTGTTAATGATTGATTGTTTAATCAGTCTTATTTATTTAACAAAGCCTATTCTAAATCACCTTTATCTTACATTCATCAACTAAAAAAAACAAGAAAATCCTCTTTAAAATACATCCCATAAAAACCCATAACTAAAAAGTATTTTTATTGCATACATTACAATTTTTATATTTACTTTTGTTCTTCTATAAATATTTTTTTACAAACGAAATCATGGGAATTAACAACCAGAACATCACGATTACAAAATCTACAACTACAAAAATTAATGAGGTAGATTTTAACAACTTATCGTTTGGAGAAAACTTTACAGATCACATGTTTGAATGTGATTATATTGATGGAAAATGGACAAATGCACAAGTGAGACCTTACGGTCCTATTTCTCTAGACCCATCTGCTAAAGTTTTTCACTACGGTCAAGCAATTTTTGAAGGAATGAAAGCCTACAAATCTGTTGATGGTGCCGTCTGGTTATTTAGACCTGAAGAAAATTTAATCAGATTAAACAAATCTGCTATACGTTTGGCTATTCCAGAATTTCCTAAAGATTTATTTTTTGATGGAATGGAAATTTTGTTAAATATTGATAAAGAATGGATCCAAACTTCTGAAGGAAGTTCGATGTACATCCGTCCTTTTATTATTGCTACAGAGGAAGGAGTTTCGGCTTCTCCAGCTAAGCGTTATAAGTTTATGTTTATTTTATCTCCCGCACAATCTTATTACAGCGGAGAGGTAAAAGTATTATTTGCTGATAAATATAGCCGTTCTGCTAGTGGTGGTGTAGGTTTTGCAAAATGTGCGGGTAACTATGCCGGACAATTTTATCCTACTAAATTAGCAAACGATGCTGGTTATCAACAAGTAGTATGGACAGATTCTAGCACACACGAAAATTTAGAAGAAGCAGGAACAATGAATGTTTTCTTTAGAATTGGTGACACGCTAATTACGGCTCCAACATCTGATAGAATTTTAGATGGTATTACTCGTAAAAGTGTAATTGCAATTGCAGAAAAAGAAGGTTATAAAGTTGAAGTAAGAGATATTTCTGTATATGAAGTTGAAGATGCTGCTAAAAACGGAACCTTACTAGAAATGTTTGGTGCAGGAACAGCTGCCGTAATTAATCCTATTGTTAGTTTTAACTTTAAAGGAAACGATTACAATCTTCCTAAATTAGAAGATAGTTATGCTTCAAGTATCAAAAAGAAAATTACCGATATACAAACAGGTAAAGTAGAAGATCCATTTGGATGGAAATATGCTGTAAGATCTATATAACCAAATCGACATATAATTAAAAGAGCCTTTATAGGCTCTTTTTTTGTAAATTTGTACCTCAAAACTATTTTTAATGGACACTTTAGCTCAAGCAAAAGACAACTTAAATAAAAAAGGATTTTTAGATATCGATACCCAAAGCAATACCGATTATGTTGCTGAAATTAATCGACTAAAAAAAGAAAAAAACGCTGTAATTCTAGCACACTATTATCAAGAAGAAGCCATACAAGATATTGCAGATTTTGTAGGAGACAGTTTACAGTTAGCACAAGAAGCAGCTAAAACTAGTGCCGATATTATTGTATTTTGTGGAGTGCATTTTATGGCAGAAACCGCTAAAATATTAAATCCAAAAAAGAAAGTTTTATTACCCGATTTAAATGCGGGTTGTTCTTTAGCAGACTCTTGTCCGCCAGAAGATTTTAAAGCATTTAAGGCAAAGTATCCAGATCATAAAGTAGTTACTTATATTAACTGTTCTGCAGAAATTAAGACCATGAGTGACATTGTTTGTACGTCTTCTAATGCCGTAAAAATCATCAACTCATTTCCTGAAGATCAAAAAATAATATTTGCTCCCGATAAAAACTTAGGTGATTATTTAAATAAAGAAACAGGTAGAGACATGGTTTTATGGGACGGTGCCTGTATGGTACACGAAGCTTTTTCTATCGAAAAACTATTAACCTTAGCTTCTGAACATCCTGATGCTGAAATTATTGCACATCCAGAATCTCCTTCACATATTTTAAAAACAGCAAGCTATATTGGTTCTACTGCTGGTTTGTTAAAATACGCTAGAGAAAGTAAAAATCACAAATTTATTGTGGCTACCGAAGCTGGTATTTTACACGAAATGATTAAACAAGTACCTAACAAAGAATTGATTCCTGCTCCATCGGAAGAAGACAACAGTTGTGCTTGTAGCGAATGTTTTTACATGCGTATGAATACCATGAAAAAATTATTCTTATGTTTAGAACACGAATTGCCTGCCATTGAGGTAGAAGAAAAATTAGCAGCAGCTGCATTAATTCCTATCGAGAAAATGTTAGCGCTTTCTAAATAACAATATGATTAAAACAGATTTTTTAGTTATTGGATCCGGAATTGCAGGACTTTCTTACGCTTTAAAAGTAGCTAGTTTTCACAAACAAGCAACCATTACTTTAGTTACAAAAGCACAAAAAGAAGAAAGCAATACCAAATATGCACAAGGTGGTATTGCCACTGTAACCAATACAGACATAGACTCTTTTGAGCAACACATACAAGATACACTTATTGCAGGTGACGGTTTGTGTGACGAAGAAGTGGTTAGAATGGTGGTAGAAGAAGCCCCTAAACGTTTAGATGAATTAATTGCTTGGGGAGCTCAGTTTGACAAAACCAACAAAGGAGATTACAGTTTAGGTCGAGAAGGAGGACACTCACAAAACAGGATTTTACATCACAAAGATATTACAGGGTACGAAATTGCTCGTGCTTTGTTACAAAAAGTAGAAAACACTCCTAACATTACTTTGTTAGAAGATCATTTTACTGTAGATTTTATTACAGATCATCATATACTAAGAGCACAAGGTCACGAAAAAACAGTTACTCACAGAGACCATATTACTTGTTACGGTGCTTATGTTTTAGATGAGGCTACACAAGAAATAAAAACCATACAGGCAAAAATCACCTTATTAGCTGCTGGTGGTAGCGGACAAGTGTATAGAACCACCACCAATCCTAAAATTGCCACAGGTGATGGTATTGCCATGGCTTATAGAGCTAAAGCTAAAATTCAGGATATAGAATTTATTCAGTTTCATCCAACAGCATTACACCAAGAACCTGCACAATCTCCTGCTTTTTTAATTACCGAAGCCGTTAGAGGTGAAGGTGGAATTCTTAGAAACAGCAACGGAGAACGTTTTATGGAACGTTATGATGACCGTTTAGAACTAGCTCCTAGAGATATTGTTGCAAGAGCTATTGATACCGAATTAAAGATTACAGGTGAAGATTATGCTTACTTAGATTGTACACATATAAACCCAGAACATTTTATAAATCACTTTCCTAATATTACCGAAAAATGTAAATCTATTGGGATTGATGTTCACAAAGATTTTATACCCATTACTCCTGCTGCTCATTATATTTGTGGAGGAATTGCTGTTAATAAAAACGGACAAACTTCTATAGAGAACTTATATGCTTGCGGAGAATGTTCTAGAACCGGATTGCATGGTGCAAATAGATTAGCCTCTAACTCTTTAATAGAAGCTATTGTGTATGCACATAAAAGTTTTAAACACGGGACTTCTATTTTTAATTCTTTAGAATTTAGATCCGATATTCCTGGTTGGGATGACACCAACACTTCTAAAAACATAGAAAACATTTTAATTACGCACGACAGAAAAGACATCCAGAAAATAATGAGCAACTATGTAGGTATAGTCCGTTCTGACATTCGTTTGCAAAAAGCTGCCAACCGTTTAGAAATTTTATATCAAGAAAATAAAGAGTTGTACAAAAACGCAAAACTTTCTGTACCCATTTGTGAATTGCGAAATTTAATTACCAACGCACACCTTATTATACAAGCATCTATGGAGCGTAAACAAAACAAAGGAGGTTTTTACAATCAGGATTGTGAGTAATTTTAGCTTTTAGATAAAACCTGATTTTTGTATTTTAAACACGAACTCAATGTCGGCTAATTGTCAGTAATTTTTGTACAACAGGTTTTACAAGTTCCTTCTGCCAACACATTTAGTTTTTCTATGTGTATATGCTCAAAACATTTTACATACTCTATAGGCAATGCTGGTAGTTTTATCACCTTATTGCATGTTTTACATTTAAAATAAGAATGTTGTACGTGCTTTTTTAATTGCTTGTTAAAAATATAATTAGTGACCCTGTTAGAGTCTATAATTTCATTCACAATATTTTTTTCAGAAAACGAGTACAACATTCTATACAAACTTACCCTGTTTATTTTATTCTTAAAATTTCCCTCTAAATCTAAATGCGTTAAGGCACGGTTAGATTGTATCATATAATCTAATACCTTACACCTATGAGAGGTAGCTCGTAAAGAGTGTTGCTTTAAAATATTTCTGGCTTCCACAAATTATTATTTAGGATTCATCAGTTTAAAAAAATCATTTCTTGTGTTAGCATCTTTAAAAACTCCTGCGTATTCTATAGTAGTTGTTTTAGATGTTTTATCGTTAATCCCTCTGCTAGACACACATAAATGCTCTGCTTCTACCACCACAATTACATTGTCTGTATCTAATACTTCTTTTAATTCGTTAAATATTTGCAAACTCATACGCTCTTGTACCTGAGGTCTTTTTGCATAATAATCTACTACTCTATTAATTTTAGACAATCCTATTACTTTTCCGCTAGATACATACCCCACATGAGCTTTTCCTACAATAGGTAAAAAGTGATGTTCGCACGATGAATTAAAAGTAATGTCACTTTCTACCAACATTTTGTTATAATCGTACTTATTGTCAAACACAGATAGTTTGGGTTTGTTGGCGGGGTTTAATCCCATAAACAATTCTTTTACATACATTTTTGCTACTCTATAAGGAGTTCCTTTTAAACTATCATCGGTTAAATCTAACCCCAACTCTTCCATAATTTTAGAAAAATGTTGTTGAATGGCTTTTATTTTTTCTTCATCAGATTTTTTAAAAGCATCTGATCTTAAAGGTGTTTCTAAAGAAGTCATTTGATGACTGTCTCCCATTTCTTCAAAATTTTTATTTTCCACCTTTTTATTTTTTAAAATTTATTTGTCAATTCGTTTTGCTCTACAATCTTTTAAAATGTAATTAAAATGCTCAATATCATCTGCATTTAAGTACAAAGTTCCGGTAACCACTAACACGTCATCTGTTTTAAAATTAGCTGCAGATGCCAATTGTATTTCTACAGCAGTTTCGGGGCCACCTTCTCCACAAAAGAAACAGGAAGACATAGGTCCTTTAGACAATACATATAATTTTCCTTGAGGATCTACATCTAAAAAATATCCTTTGAGTTGTACTTGTTTTCCTTCTAAACTTTTTACCGAGACAGAAAAATGTGGATATAAAAAAGTTTCTTTCAATGCAGGAAAATACTTTTCTGTAAATTTTACCTTTGCTAAATCTTGCCAAGTAATAGTTTGTTGCCCAAAACTCACCGAACAAACTCCCAAAAACACTATAAGAATGATTTTATTTTTCATGACTTAACGTTGTTGAAATATTCATTTTTACAATAGGATATATAGCCAGTAACACAGATAAAACAACCACGGTAAAAACCAAGCTTCCTAACTCTAAGTAGTCTGTAATAGCAAGATCTTGAATACGAGTTTGTTGGTAGTTAGCATTTAGTATAGAAAACATAAAATAAAGACCTCCCTTTGCCATCGCTATTCCTAACAAAAAAGCAATAGATACAATGGTAAAAGTTTCATAGGCTATAATTTGCAACAACTGAAGATTACTTGCTCCATAGGTTCTAAAAAGAGCTAGGTAAAAACGCTGCTCTTTGATCATTTTGTAAATACTAATGAAAATAATAAGGCTAGAAACTAAAAAGATAACATAGGCAATTACAGAAATAATTGTAAATCCTACTCCTGTATATTCATACAATTTATCTAATTCATATTTTGGCAATGCTGCCTGCATATTGGTGTTTTTATTAATTCTTTTAGGCATTGTTAAAAGCCCTGTAGGAGATTTAAAAGTCACTAACAAAGAGGTTATTTCTTTTTCAGAATGATGTTCTGTTTTGTGGTAGTGCTCCCCATCATCATGATGATGTTCTTCTTTTTCATGATGATGAACCTCCCAAATACTTTCTAAATCCGTTATAATTAATCTATCTATTACTTTGTTAGTTTGTTTGTAAATACCCACAACGGTTAAATATTCCGAATGAACATCTAGATCATTTTCTAACAGACCATGAGAGCTTAAAAAAGTATCCCCTAACTCTAATTCTAAATTTTTAGCAATATCATGTCCTAATACCACTTCCATAGCTTTGTTTACCTCACGTCCTTTATCTAACACTGCATTGTAAAGACTAGCAAACTCTTTGGTGGTTCCTACAATTTTATATCCTTTGTAATTATCACCATAAGAAATAGGAATGGCCGTTTTTATCAGTCTACTCTCACCAATTTTTTTGGCATCGTTGTATAGAATATTCCCTGTAGGATTGTCCATATGTAAGACTGATGACAACACCAATTGTAGTGGACTTCCTTTAGCTCCCACCACCATATCTATCTTTTCAATATTATTATTTACTTGATATTGAAATGTTTTTTTTAGTTGCTGAATTCCTAAAAGAAGCATACTACTTAATGCCAAGGTAAATATACTCACAAGTGTATAGCCTTTTTTGCTTTTGATGTTTTGTAGGCTTATTTTCCAGATTCTCATAATGTAAGGGTATTAGAAAATAATGACTTTACTCTTTGATCGTGTGTAATTACCACAAGATTAGCATTGGTCTGCTCCGCTTTTTTTTTAAGTAGTTCTATTACTACCTTACAATTGTCATCATCTAAACTAGATGTAGGCTCATCTGCCAAAATAATTTTAGGATTGTGAATTACAGACAATGCAATGGCCAATCTTTGTAATTGTCCTTGACTGAGTTCATTTATATAATGTTTTTTAAGCTGAATTAAACCCAATTCTTCTAACAAGACATCAATCTTTTTAGGGTCAACAGGTTGTTTGCTAAAAAAAAGACGAGCCTGTAAGTTTTCTAAAACAGTTAAAGAATTTACGGCATGATTACTTTGAAAAACAAGCCCTATATTTTGTCCTCTAAAAGCATCTAACTTTTGATGAGACAAAGAATGTATAGACACATCATCAATCTTAACAGTTCCTTGAGTAGGTTGTAATAAACCTGCTAATATATGTAACAACGTTGTTTTTCCTACTCCAGATTTTCCTAAGACAAGTAAATTTTCTTGTTCTTTTAAATGGATATTAGGGAATTTAAAAACGTGTTCTTTGGTTGGGTATTGAAACGTAAGATTGTTTATTTGTATCATATAAATTTATAGGTTTTCTTTTTATCTAACAATAGGCCATTGGTCTTTTTGAGGGAACAATTCATTTTTCCAAACTGAGACTTCTTCATCCGTTAGCAAGCACTTTTCTAAATGAGTTCTCATTTTTTCTTTTTCTATGTGTTGTCCTATAAATACTAGTTCTATTTTTCTGTCTCCAAAAACAGAATCCCAATCACTTTCTAACTGGTCTTTGTTTTCATGAAACATCGGATGATTGATTCGCTCACTATACGGCATAGATGCCCACCAATCTCCTGCAGAATCTGCCTTGCAAGAACCACCAGCAGAACTCCACACCAAGGCTTGCCCAGATCTTGATGCCATCCAAAACAACCCTTTACTACGTATAATATTTTGTGGAAAGTCTGTATTTAAGTAGGTTAAAAAACGCTCTGGATGAAACGGTTTTTTACTTTTAAACACCATAGAACCAATACCGTATTCTTCGGTTTCTGGAGTATGTTCGTTTTCTAGTTCTTTGATCCAACCTGCAGAAGCTTCTGCTTTGTCATAATCAAACAAACCTGTATCAATAACCTCTTTTAAGGCTACGTTAGATTGATTGGCAAAAATAATTTTAGCTTCTGGGTTTAGTTTATGAACAATACTTTTTAGTTCTTCTAACTCTTCTTTGGTAACCAAATCCATTTTATTAATGATAATGACATTGGCAAACTCAATTTGATCTGTTAACAAATTAACAATCGTTCTATCATCTCCATCAATATTGGTAAGTTCTCTAGTGGCTAAATAATCAGCGCTAGAAAAGTCTTTTAAAAAATTAAAAGCATCTAATACGGTAACCATCGTATCTATATAACTAAATCGACTTAAATCTATAGTACCATCCTCACTTTCAAACGTAAATGTTTGGGCAACAGGAATAGGTTCGCTAATACCTGTACTTTCTATTAGTAAATAATCAAACTTATTTTGAGCCGCTAATTTTTCTACCTCAACCATTAAATCTTCACGCAACGTACAACAAATACATCCGTTAGACATTTCTACTAGTTTTTCTTCGGTTCTAGAAAGTGTGTTTTCATTTTCTATAAACTGAGCATCAATGTTTACTTCGCTCATATCATTTACAATAACAGCCACTTTTAAGCCCTGCTTATTATGTAAAATATGATTTAATAATGTGGTTTTTCCTGCTCCTAGAAAACCGCTTAAAACAGTTACGGGTAATTTTTTCATTGTCTTATTTTACTCTACAATTTTTATATCTATAGAAGTTCTAGACTGCCAACCTGTTTTATCTGTTACAGAATAAGCACAATGATAATCACCAGTATCAACATCATCAGGAATAGTAATGCTGATGTTTATTTCATAAGCCGTTAACCCTTCTGTAATCGTATAATTTTCTACATGTAAATAAGGATTTACAGATGATTTAATAGCTCCCAAATCACATTCTGTAACTTGGTCGTCATGTGTATGGTGGTCAAAATTATGATGAATATCTAGACTATAAGCCGCTAATTCTTTGTTGTCTGTAACCTGAGCTCTAAAGCTATACGTTTGTCCTTTTGTTAATTGAGTACAACCCTGAGGAAAACCATTGGTATAATTTACACTAATGGTTGGTTTTTCTTCATCTTTATCAAAACCGTCATCACTTGTACAGGCTATAAAAAGCGATGCTACAAGAAAATAAAATAAATAATTTTTAATAATTTTCATACCTTTTGTTATTTAACCCTTGTCACTTTAAAAAGCGACAAGGGTTTTAATTTGTGTTTTATGCTTTAGTAATTGCTCCCTCTTTGGTAACATCTATATGAGTTTCGTACTTTTGAGTATTCCCATCTTCATCTTTAACTGTAAAAATAATGTGGTATTCTCCTGCAGGTGCAGTAGCAGGAACATCTATGTGTTCATGGAATTCTACTTCTGTTTTTTCATGGTACTTATCCTCAAACTCTTTTTCAAAATCCCATTCTACTTCTCCTTCAGCAACAGTTAACCCATGCGCATGTACATCAACAGAAACATTGTGAATACCTTTAACAGCATTTATCATGAACTC
The DNA here is from genome assembly GCF_011762155.1 of Wenyingzhuangia heitensis. Classification (GTDB taxonomy): domain Bacteria; phylum Bacteroidota; class Bacteroidia; order Flavobacteriales; family Flavobacteriaceae; genus Wenyingzhuangia; species Wenyingzhuangia heitensis. The sequence continues at coordinate 25,845 of NZ_JAASQL010000008.1, read as the reverse complement.
TGCATGAAAATCATCTCCTCTAGTTACAGTAGTATCTACAGAAGGCTCACTAATGGTAATAGGTTCCATTATATCAACATGTCCTTCTACTTCAGTGCTTTTTCCATCTTCATCAGTAACTACTAATTCTACGTGGTATTCACCAGCAGGAATGTTACTTGGAATGTCAATATGCTCGTGAAATGTTGGATTTAGAACTAAATATTTTTCGTCTGTAAATACTTTTTCAAAATCCCACTCTACTTCATCGTCACCTGGTTCTACATCATGCGTATGTACAGAAAGTGAAATACTTGCTATTTTTACATCTGAAGTAATTGTTGCTTCTAAATGCATGTCAGATCCTTTGTAAGCATATGCTTCTTCTTCATGGTCATGATCTTCATCCTCTCCATGATGACCTTCTCCATATTCAAACTCAGAAATAACAGGACCTCCTAATTCAATACTATCGTCGTCGTTATTACATGATTGAAAAGTCAATGCTAAAAAAGCAATGATTGCTAAAAATTTAAAATTTGTTTTGATACTCTTTGTTTTCATTTGATTTAATTTTAATGATTGTTATTAATTATTTATTTTAAAAAGGTATTGTTAGTGATAAGGATATATTTCTACCCGCTTCCGGCACATCTATCAACCTATAAAAACTGGTATGGTTAAAATATTTGGTATTGAATACATTATTTAATTTTACACGTACATCCATCGGATTTTCATTTTTAAACACATCCATTTTAGAGATAAAAGACATATTTAATACCTGAAAACCATCTGTTATTTCTTCTGGTGGCACAATTTCTTCTTGCGATGCTGTTATTCTATAATCTGCCATAAATTGTGGTTTCTTAAAAAACAAAAAGTCTTTAAACTGATAGTTTGCAGAAAACAATACTGATAAGGGTGGTGAAAATGGTAATGTAAAATCTTTTTTAGGCCCACTAGTTTGTCTAGAGTATACATATTCTACAGAAGTAGTTAACTGCAAGTTTTTATAAAGGTTTACACTAGCTCTAGCCTCTCCCCCTATTCTAAAAACTTTGCTTTGCGTGTATTCATAAATTTGCAAAGTTTCAAAATAAGTAGGTGTTGGGTTTAAATAGATGTAGTTATCAAACAGATTTACAAATGGGCTAACCCCAACACTAAACAGTTTTGTGGTATGGTCTACCTCTACATCTAATTGATATGATACCTCTGGATCTAAATCTAAATTTCCTCTTTCGTAACGATACATGTGATAATTAACTCCGTCTGATGCCAACTCACTTGCCAAAGGCATTCTAAAACTTCTACCAACATTTAGTTTATAACTCGTTTGGTTTTGAATGTAACTAAGTCCTACAGAAGCACTCAAGTTGCCAAAATTTAGACTTTTGTTTTGAGCTCTTTGCAAATACACATCAGAAGTAGAATTGTCTTCATTTCTTACTGTAGAAGGATACCAATCGTAATAAGCCTTGGTGTCTACTTTACCAAAATCATAACGCATTCCCGCTAAAAAATGTAAGTCTGAATTAATTTCAAATTGGTCATAAGCAAATACACCCGCAGTAAAACGATCATATTCTGGAATTAAAAATCCCCACCCCCCAATATTATTATCTTGATACTCCATGTTTACCCCCAACACCACATCGTGCTTTTTATTAAGTGTAAACGAATCTTTTACATTTAAAGAATACGTGTTCTTTTTAAACACACGTTCTTTTGAACCCGATGGTTTTGGCATGTAACCATGAGCGGTTGGCTCTGTATGTTCTTCTCTGTGGTTGTTCTGAAAACCTACATCAAAAAACAAGGTATGATTCCCAAAATCTAAAGACGTATTGTTGGTAATTTTAAAATGATTTACGTTATGAAAAGGCAAATCAATATCTCTATTAGAACTGTCATAATCTATTTTTGATGTTCTTACCTCTAACCCATGTGCATTGGCAAAAAATCCGTTTTTAGCATTTACATTACTAAACACTGTTTCCGATTTTATGTTTTTAGCAACATAACCAACACTAACACTTCCATCTATTTCTTTACCTGCTGTATTTCTTAGGTTATTATCGTGCAATTCAAAAATGTAATTTTCGTAATTAATTTTATTTGTAGGAACTTTATAATCTGCATAATCTCTGTAAGTGAATCTCCCACGGTAAAACCATTTTTCTTTTCTAGACTCTATTCCAGTAGATATTCCCAACAAATCGTTATTACTTTCTCCCAGTACATTAACCTCTCCCTTAAAAGAATGCTGTAACGGAATTTTATTTGGCTGAATGTCTACCACTCCCGCAATAGCATCAGAACCATATAATAAAGAAGCAGGCCCCTTTATTATTTGAATGTTTTCTATTCCTTGCTGATCTATTTCTAATCCGTGGTCATTTCCCCATTGTTGTGCTTCATGTTTTATTCCGTTCTGAACCACCGCAACTCTGTTAAATCCTAAACCTCTAATTACAGGTTTAGATTGCCCAGAACCAATGTTAATAGTACTAACTCCAGGTATTTTACTTAAAGTTTGCATTAAACTATTCTCTCTATTTTTATCTAAAAAATCTTTAGATACAGTTTGAGAAACCATTGGTGTTTCTAAGGCTTTTCTTTGTTTTGATTTTGCAGAAATATTTACTTCCTTTAAATCTGTAGAAGCTTGTTTTAAATAAATTTTAACAGCGTTTTTATCGTCATCAGCATGTACAACAACGGTTTTGCATGCATAACCTAAACAACACACCTCAAAAGAACAGGAATCTGTGTGTACATGATCTATAACAAACTCACCATTTGTTGATGATATAGACAATAGGTTTTTACCTATAATATTGGCTCCAGCTATAGGAGTTAATGTGTTTTCACTAACAACAACTCCTTTTATTTGAGATGTATTTTGTGCAAATGCAATTGAATATAGGCTACAAAGCAACCATATACTCAGTGTTTTATAAAACATAATTGGGTATTCTAGAATTTTTAAACAAATTCCCTGCATAAGGGAAAATTCAAAAACCTATACAGCGATGTACAAAGACTCTATTTTTTGATGAGCTAACCATTGTAGTATTTCTTGTGTTTTAAGAAAACTAGGTTTTAGAAGTTTTGCAACAACTAAAAAATCGTTAAATCAATCAAACAATAAACCGTGTAGTGTATAGGGAAACTTATAATAAGAAAGGTGGAGGTCTAGAGAAAAGTTGATCTGTAGTAATAGTGGTTAAAAAACTAAAAATGTAGTCTATAGTCTTTTTTTCACAAACAACTAAGTCTGTGTTTTCAACACTAAAATCTTCAACATCGGGAGAAAGTATAGGTATTAAATTGTATGAAATCGCATATTCACAAACAACACATTGCTCTTCGTGCTCATCATCTATATGAATCAGTGCATGTAGTCCTGCTATTTTCATTAAAAAAAATAGAGCAAGAAACAAGAAAGTAATGCTATTTTTAATACGATTCGGTTTCATTAATTAGCGAGCTGATATAGTCTAAAAAGATTAAGATTGATGTTTACGGCAGTCTTCCGTATTTAATAATTTCCAATTAGAATAATGAGCCCATGAAACAAAAGAAGCTCCAACAACTGTATTTACAATTTCGAACAACTCCGTTAAATTTAGCCTACCCAAAGCAATAAACAAAAAACCTATACTAGCAAACAACAGAGGCTTTGTATGATGATGCACTTTTTTATAACTAGGTAATAAAGAAAGCAGAACAAACACAAGTCCTAAACTTACAAATGTCCATTCAATATATGGGTTTTCTAAAAAATGTAGACTACTTAAAGATGAAAACGAAAGTACTACAGGGATAGCCGCACAATGCACCGCACAAATTAATGAACTGGAGAATGCTATTATATCGATAGTGTTATTTTTTATTTTCATTTTTTATAAATTTGTTTTCTAAACCATTATTTAAAAACTTCGTCAGAAAGTTCTTTATTAATCATTGCTCCTGCTATATTTCCTGTAGCTACTGAATATGCAACCGACCTTATTGGAGTAGAGTTATCTCCACAAGCAAACACACCATCAACAGTAGTTTGTTGCAATGAATTAACCGTAATGTGTCCTTGTTCCGTTAGTTCACACCCTAAATCTACTGGAATTAAAGTATGTTGTTCAAAAGGAATTACGGCATACATTGCAGAAAAATCTTGTTGGGTACCATCTTTAAAAATTACTTTTTCAACATGTCCTTTTTTGTGCTCTATTTCTACAATTTCTTTCTCCGTTACTGCAATATTATACTCCTTAAGTTTTTTTAATTGCCCCTGATTAAAATTCATTTCCCCATTGGTTAGCATGGTTAAATTATTGGTAAGATTCTTTATTAAAGGAATACGGTCTAGTGCTTCATTTCCATTAGCTATAATTGCTGTTTTTACAGCTTTATGTTCATATCCATGACAATAAGGACAATGTATTACAGAAATCCCCCAACAATTAGAGAACCCCTTTATATTAGGCATTATATCTTTAATTCCTGTTGCTATAATTATTTTTTTAGCAACAAGCGTTTTTCCTAATTCTGTTTTAACCTCAAACGTATTTGTTCCTTTTTTAACACTTACTGCAAAATCATTTAAAAATGATACCGAATTATATTTTTGCACTTGTTCTTTAGCTATTGTGGCTATTTCTTTAGGTGTTTTACCATCTTGCGTTAAAAAATTTTGTGAATGTGGTGTTTGCCTATTGCATGGCTTATTATTATCTATAACAAGAACTTTTCTTAAAGAACGACCTAATGCCATAGCGGCAGAAAGACCAGAATAACTACCTCCTATGATAACAACTTCAAAAAAATTATCTTCTTTCATAAACTTAAATTTTCAACTAAGTAATTCACTCTTTACTTCTAAAGCAACATAGTCGCATTAAATAGTTTGCAAACATATTATATATTTTATAATATTGCAATAGAATCGCAATAATAATTGCAAACATATCGCATTAACATGAAAAGAAGAAGTACTCCAACAAAAGAAGCTGTTTTAGATGTGATTACTAAGACAGGAAAAGCAATGAGTCAAGATGCGATTGAGAAAAAAATAAACATTGATATAAACAGAGCAACTATCTACCGTGTTTTAAATCGTTTTTGTGAAGATGGAGTTTTGCATAAAGTTGTTGCTGAAGACGGTAAGCAATACTTTGCATTATGTTTAGATTGCGACAATATCCATAAATCTATCAATCATTTTCACTTTAGATGTGTTAAATGTGAAACCATAGAATGCCTTCCTACTGAAGTTAATTTTTCGATTCCAGACAAATACACTGTTCAAAATGTTAATTGTGTTTTAACAGGTACTTGTAAGGATTGTTTTTAATCTAAAAAAAATAAAAAAGCTTATCGTTTTACAAACACTAAATTTTAAACATAAAAAACCTTCAAGTAAAGGTTTAAGGTTTTTGAGGAGAAAGAGGGATTTTGTCCCAAGATTTCTCTTACAATATTTTGCAAATGCTTAAGTCTTAAAAAGCAAAAAAGCACTCAAGTAAAACTTAGTGGTTTTTATTTTTCAAGCTTTGCGCTTGATTGCAGAGAAAGAGGTATTTGTACTCCTCTTTATTATGCTAGTGTTTTCAAGGATTTCGCTGTAATATGTTTCAATAGGTCACTATCAAATATCCATAAAGAACATTAAACTGTATCTGTAAATAGTACAATAAATCCTTGAAATCACAAGAGTTAAATCCAAATAGCGAACTACTTAATGAACTTGTTTTTAACAAAAAAAAAGACTATTTAAGAGGTTTAACTCTTAAACTATTATCCAACAACTATCAAAAGGTTTACTTCCTCAAATTTAAGCCCTGTATATTGGCAAAATTCATCAATAGAAATGAACTCATACTCTTGCTTTTTAAGGTGCTTTTTGATTATCAATTTGAAATGAAAGATCTGTTCTTGTAAATCGGTTTTAGATGCATCGTGATTTGATTTATACGGTTTGAAAGAGTGTACCTCAACATTCTAAATGTATAATCAAAAAATGAAAAATTATGACAAGACAAAAAGACATAATTAAACTAAAAGGTACTATTGGAGATATTACCTTTCACAAAACCAAAGATGGTCATTTGGCACGTGAAAATGATTCTGAATTTGGAAGGGCTGGTAAAGCAGGTAAAGTACTACAAACTGCTCTGAGGTTACTCCTGTTGAATACTTCTGATGGTAGAATGGTTAGTAGATTGACATAAACTATGGTAAAAATGATTCAAGCAGATAGCACAAGTGAACGTGGATTGCGTAACGTAATTGATGATAAAGCGGCATTTTCATAAGCTCACCAACAAACCAATCTAATTGACTACATTGTCTCCACGCATCCCTAATTTTAATATTCCTTCAAATCTAGGATATGACATACCAGGAGCATAAATATCACAGGTTATTAAAAATATAATTGGTAGCCTTATCTAATAGTACTTCTGGCAAAGTATAATCATACCAAAGTGCTTTTTTACCACCTTTCATCTTAATTATTTATAGATCAGTCTTATTAATTCTTCTGCTTTAATTTCTGTTTTAGGCTTCATATTATTTGAACCCACATAATGTAATAAAGATTGATATAAAGCATTTCCTTCTATGGTATTTTCAATTGCAGTTAAGTCAATAGAACTTACTAAAACACTTCCTTTACCAACTTTAAATTCAAACAATGTTCCTAATTTATGAGAACGCCACATATTATCAATACTCTGTACAATTGGCTTGTAACCATTTGGTGCATCGTCTAAAATAATTGGACGTGAGTTATGCACAGCACTCCACCATTGCCAATTGGTATGATATTCTGTAGGAAAGCCTTTTAATGCTTTGTGTTTATCATCAATTAACAAACCTAAAGTACCTGGAGAAGGCTCAACCCCTTTATTCACTGCTATTTTATAAAACATTTTATAAGACCAAAATTCTGTCATAAACAACCCTCCAACACTATTTTCTTTTATAGCATCATGTTCAGGAATCAATAATATACGTCCACCAGCTTCAAGTTTTCTCAAAGTACTGTCGTCTAATTCTTTTGATACGATAACATTCTCTGGTATAACAATGTTTTTCTTTACTGGATATATCCACAAGGGATAAGATTTTATAATTTTAGAGCCATTCAGTTTTAAATATAAAGTTGTTTGCTTTGCTTCTTTTAAGTTGGGTAATTTAATTTTTATCTGTCCTGCATTTGAAATCATTCCTTGTTTTGATGAAAACATAAATTCACCCTGGCCAATTCCTTTAACAGACCAACTTAATTTTCCTTTTAAGTTTTTATTCGAATAGTTCGCAATATTTATATCTGCTAAAAACTCTTCTCCAGCAGTTAATGTATATTGATCAAATTCGCCGAGTATTGTTATAGGAGCAGAAAATTCACGCCATTTTTTTGGAGTAATTGTTCTTTTTGACTCCATAAAAGTATTTAAAGGTCCAACAATTGCAGTTCCTTGCCCAGGATAATCCTGTAAATCAAGTAGCTGAAAGCCTCCAAAACCTGGGGTTCTAATACCTGATTCCATATCTTCACAATAAAGTATTGATGCCCATTTCCCTGTTGCTTTAAAAAAATCTGGCCATTGCTTGTACATTCCTTTTTCTTTAAGAAGTTTTTCTCCCAATTGTAAATTCCAAGCTTTTGTAACACCTTTGTATTTTTTTATTTCATTATAATCTGGATAATAAGAATATTGTCCTGTTTCGTGTCCGATAATGGGTACTTTTGTATTTTGAAGTGCTTTGGAAAAATTAGTACGTGTTGTAGGTCTCAAATGATTTACAATTCCACCATCAAATTGGTCAGCTCTACTATAAGAGATACGCGTATTATTATCATAATTTTCCCATGTTTTAGCAGATGTTCTTACTGTTGTAAAATAATCATCATTTTTTCCTTTTTTAGGATCTCTAAAATTATTATTAGATCCTTGTGCATACAACCTACGATTGCTATCATATGAACGAATTTCATCAACTAAACGCTCCATTACCTCAACATTTCCTTTTAGTTCATTTCCGAGTGCAAACATAACAAAAGAGGCATAATTACCATAATCATCTAAAATATGTTCTGAATCTTTCTGAAAATACTTTTCGGCTTGCGTTTTTATTTTAGAGTTAAATTTTTTTCCTTTTTTTGTTTTTTCAGATCCAAAAGCAACAGCATTAATATCTTTAAAAGACACCCCTTTTTCTTGTGCATCTAACTCTCCCCAGCATGGTAATTCTGGTTGCAGATAAATACCTACTAAATCAGCAGCTGCAAAAGCAGCTTCTGGAGGACACCAAGTATGAAAACGATAATGATTGATTCCATAATTTTTTGCTATTTTAAAAACTCTCACCCATTCTTTTACCTCCATTGGTGCATAACCTGTTAAAGGAAAGACACAAGCATCGTGTTTACCTCGTAAAAAAGTAGTATTTCTATTAATTACAAATTGCGATTTATTTTGGGTAAACAATCGCATTCCGAAAGATCGTTCTAATTGTTGTGTATCACCATTTTCTAACTCTAAGAAAACCTTAGTTTGATAAAGAGTGGGGTTGAATTCATCCCATAAAAGCATTTTTTCTCCAAATACAATAGTTGCTTCAACCTTCTCATTAGATTCGTTTATTGTAAAATCAAAAACTACTTGTTTAGGGGTATGTTTTCTAGCTGAATTGAAACTAGTTGTAATTATTTTTATTTTCCCTTTTTGAGCATTACCAATATTATTATTTAATGTCAATTCTAACGTTGCCTGCTTCTTTTTAAGATTAGGAAAAACACGAATTTTACTGATAAAAATCTTAGGAGTTGCTTCCAATTGAATTTGCCCCAGAATACCATTCCAATTGGTTTGTGTTGACTCTTCATTCATATGAGACCTTCCCGCAGGATGTTCTTTAACCATGTTATCTACTGCAACTATCAATTCATGTTTCCCTGGTTTAAGGTTCTTTAATTCATATAATTGTGCTGTTGATAAATAAGGATTGGTTCCTATCAATTTTCCATCAATCCAAACTGCAGTTTTTCGAGTTCTTTCCATTTTAAAAACAATTCTCTTATCATTCCAATTAGCTGGAATGATAATCGTTCGTTGATAATAAGCAGTTCCTTCAAAAGAATATAATAAAGATAGATTCCCCCAAACTTCATGATTATTATTTAGAGTTCCTTTTTTATTTTCAGATAAAGAACCAGGTAGAACTACTGAACTATCAAATTTTAAATCAGACAAAACAGGAATCGTTTTTAAAGACTTGTTTGAATCAAGCGCAAGTTTCCAACTACCATCTAGTAAAATTATTTCTTGACTATCTGAACTTAATGCATTTGGTTGATTTTTTGAAAAACATGCCAAAGAAAATAGTACTATAAAAAAAATTGCAATAGATTTTATGAAGTTTATAAATTTTGAAATAATCATTTAGTTTTTTTCTTTGTTTTTCTTTTTTGACTTTTTTTATCTTTTTCTAAATCCATATTTGGATTTAAAACTGGCATTTGAGCCCCACTGAAACCCGCCATTTTTGAAGTTGTTTTAAAAGTTTTTTTGCTTTTTTCACTTCTATTTCAGCAAGATTTTTAGTTTCTAAAAGATCTTTTTGTAAGTTGTATAACTCTGAATTTCCATCTTTAAAAAACTCTTTACGCATTGCCGATCCAACTCCTAGGTAATACTAATGTATTGCAGCTCCGTACAAAGGGTAAGATTTATCATTTAAAAAAAAGCCTTTGTCCTTATACAGCAACCGTTCTAAACCCAGTTGTTTCTATAACAATGTCTATTAACTTTTTATCAAGATATAACTCCGTTTTTACCGTATATAAAGCTGGATTTTTAACTACGATAAGAATACTTACCCTTTTTGAAAATACCAATCAGTGTTGATATCTCTTTTATTTTGTGCTTGTGAAAATATTTGTGTTGACCAACAAATTAAAAAGCAAACTAGTATTTGATGTTTTAATATCATCATATTTATTTTTAGGCTACTTTTTTTTATTTTTAACTTCGGGCCTTACAAAAACAGCATGACTCCCATTTTCTAAATCTCCATCACATTCTTTAATTAAAAGTGCTGTTAACTTTTTAACTTTCTTTGGGTATTTATCATTCAAAACCTTTTCTTCTCTATAATCATCTGGTAAAAAATACAATTGAAATATTTTTGTTGTTTTTTGATATCTTAACTTCCAACCTTCTTTTGTTACAATTGCAGGTCCCAAATTAGAAGCATAAACTGTATATTCATGCTCTTCACTTTTACCTCCAAGCAATGTCTTAGCGTAAGATTTACTATCCTTTTCATCGTAATTTTTACCTCCGATTAATTCTGATATTGTATTTAGTATGTCATAATTCGCAATAAGTTGATTACTTTCCGTTCCTCCTTTAATTTTATCTTTCCAATACCAGTACATAGGAACTCTTACTCCACCTTCCCAATTGTCTCTTTTTAATCCTGCCATTCCATCATTTCCATCAAAAATATCTCCATTAATATCACTATAATATTTGGTTGTAATATTATCAAATTTACCTCCTCCTAGTATACTTCTAGTATTTTCAGTTTTCCCTTCTTGCTTTGTGTATACTTCATGACCATTATCTCCCGTAAAAACAATTATCGTATTGTCTAAAATCCCAAGCTTATCTAAATGATGGTATATTTTCCCTACACTTTCGTCTAGTAATTTTACCATGGTTCCATATTCTTTTTCAAACTCTGTTAAATTGGGATTGTTTTTTAGTTCTGGATCTACAGCAGGAACAGATATTGGTCCATGAGGCAATTGTGTTGGATAATAAATAAAGAAAGGCCTATCGGTCTTCTTTGGATTATTCTCATCAATAAAACCAAGCATTTTTTCTATAAAAATATCTTCCGAATATTTTACTTTACCTGTCATATCCCATCTTTCTTTATAATTCTCAGGAGACTCACTTTCAAACGTTTTACCGCAATCAATACGCGTATTTCCAGGTATTTCTACAAGTTTTCCATTTTCGAATAAAAAAGGAGGAAAAAATCCATGACACCTAACATGGTCATAATAACCAAAATGATAATCCCAACCATGACTTTTCACTCTTTGCGCAGTTGTTGCAAAACCCCATTCTAGTTTTCCAAATTCTGCGGTTGTGTACCCTTGTTTTTGTGCAACTGTACCTAAAAATATTTCGTTTTCTTTTGCAGGCTTAGATACTTTATCAATTTTCTTATAAATTTCCTCTAAATTAATTTCTTTGGCCTCTTTTACATAAATACCTGCTTTTGTAAGTGACCATGGTTGCATATGTGCATCATGCATACCACTTATTAAACTAGCACGTGCAGGTGCACAAAACTGACATCCATACACATTGTTAAAACGCATACCTTTGTCAGCTAACTTATCAATATTAGGTGTAGTTAAATACTTTTGTCCGTAATTACCTAACATTCCTCTTCCTAAATCATCTGCATAAATTAAGATAATATTTGGTTTTATATTCTTCTTTTTCTGTGCATTTATTGTTGAAATACCTAACAAAAATAAATACGTAATTACTCTAATGATTTTCATAAAATTATAATTATATGGCTATTATTTATTCTAAGATTATTGGTTTCTTCTGTAACAATATAGGTTCATCATAATCTTTCATTCTTTGTTTCAAAATTTTCATCAGTATGGATTATTAAAATATTTTATTTTTCATCAAACACATCATTTTTTGTTTGCTTTAATAACTTAATGGTACCATCATCATTATAATATAGTTTATCAACGCAAACATTTCTCATATGTCCATTTCCCTTTTCACCTTTGGCATTTACAAAATTTCCTAAATGATAAAAATAATACCAGTCTCCTTTAAACGCTACTATAGCATGATGATCTTGAGATCCTGGAGGCTAAGGGTTTACAGGTCCTTTATATTCAAACGGTCCATAAGGATTGTCTCCTATAGAATAAAAACCATGGTTTATTTCTTCCTTATGATTTGTATATGAATAATAGTACTTACCATTACGTTTATGCATAAATGCCCCTTCCATTATTTTCTCATTTCCTGCATTAATACGTTTAGGTTTTTCAGCTAAGGTTAACATATCATCAGATAATTTTGCAACCATCATTCTTCCAAAATAAAGATAAGCCTGACCATCATCATCTATAAAACACATCGGATCAATTCCACTAGTTCCTTCAATAAAATTTGGTTCTGCTACAAAAGGTCCTTGTGGAAATTTACTAGTAGCTACTCCAGTTCTAAATTTGTTTTCTTTATCCATATGAGGAAAATACAAATAGTAAATTCCGTTTTTGTAAGCTCCTCCTGGTGCCCACATAAAACCACCTTCTTTAAGTCCCCACTCAACATTTTTTGAATGTAATATTTCTCCATGATCAGTCCAATCAATCATATTTTCAGTAGAAAACACATGATATCCGTCCATTTTATTATATACATGCCACGGAGCTGTAATTAGAGTACTATCTGGAACATGATCTTGTGATGTATACACCCACAATTTTCCATCTTTCCAAACATGAGCATCTGGATCGGCTGTTCTTATATGTTTTACAAAAGGATTTGTTTCTGCCTTAAACATATAAGGATATGTAATTTTACTTTGTTCTAATTTACAAGAAATCATTAATAAAACCACAACTAAATTGACAACAAACATTTTAACTCTAACAATCATATCATTATTATTTACTATAATTTAAAATAGCTTCGCAAGGATCAAACTCGTTAAAATAGACCTAATTATAAGATTATTTAACTAAAAAAAAATCAGTTTCAATTACATTATTACTATTCCCTCCTACAAACACTTTAAATTCTCCTGGTTCAGCAACAAAATCCATATCTATATTATGAAATCTAAAATCATCACTTATTAACTTAAAAGTGACTACTTTTTCTTCTCCTGCTTTTAAAAATACTTTTTCAAAACCTTTTAATTCTTTTACAGGTCGAGTAACACTTCCAAAAAGATCTCTAACATATAGCTGAGCAACTTCGGAACCATCGTATTTTCCTGTGTTTTTTAGTTTCACACGAACTTCAAATTCTTCATCAAAACCTACTCCTTTTTTACTTAAAATTAAATCAGAGTATTGAAACGTTGTATAACTTAAACCAAAACCAAACGGATAATATGGACGGTTTGGAACATCTAAATACTTTGTTTGCCAGTTAAATGAATCTTCTCTAATTGGACGTCCTGTATTTTTATAATTATAATACATTGGTGTTTGACCTACATGTATTGGAAAAGAAACAGGAAGTTTTCCTGAAGGATTATAGTTTCCAAAAATAACATCAGCTAAAGCATTTCCTGCTTGTACACCTGGAAACCAAGCTTCCAAAATAGAGGGAACGTTTTCTGAAATCCATGGCATAGTTAACGGCCTACCATTAAATAAAACCACAACAATTGGCTTGTTTAATTTAGATAATTCTTTTGCCAATTCTACTTGTACTCCTGGTATATTAATATCTGCTCTATTTCTATTTTCTGCACTCATACCAAAGCCTTCTCCAATTGCTAAAACAATCACATCTGATTTTTTAGCAATTTCAATTGCTTTACCAAACTTACTTTTATTATCACCTTCTATTTCACAACCTTTGGCATATAATACCTCACTTTTTCTAGCCACTGAATTTTTCAACCCATCTAACAATGTAATTACATCTTTTGGTTCTCCCTTGGCTTTCCAACCAGCAATCATATCTCTTTTAGAATCTGCTAAAGGGCCTATAACAGCAATTTTTTTAATTTCTTTATTAAGTGGTAAAATTTGTTTTTCATTTTTTAATAACACGAATGATTTACGTGCAGCATCTCTAGCAATATCTTTATGTTCTTTTGAAAGTATCATCTCTTTCTCTCGCTTATTATCACAATACTTAAAAGGATCATCAAAAAGACCTAACTTAAATTTGACACGAAGAATTCTACGAACAGAATTATTCACCTTAACCATGGGTACATCACCTGCATGTATTGCTTTTTTTAATTCATTATAATAAGATAATGAACTCATATCCATATCACACCCTGCATTAACAGCAAGTTTAGTTGCTTCATATTCGTTTTCAGTAAAACCATGATTGATCATTTCTGCTACTGAATTTGCATCAGAAACTACAAAACCATCAAACCCCCATTCTTTGCGTAAAATCTGATCTAATAAAAATTTATTTCCTGTTGCTGGCACTCCTGAAATTTCATTAAAACCACTCATAAATGTTTGCACTCCTGCGTCTAGAGCAGCTTTAAAAGGAGGTAAATAAATGTCACGTAATGTACGTTCAGATACATCTACAGTATTGTAATCACGTCCACCTTCAGCAGCTCCGTAGGCTGCAAAATGTTTTGCACAAGCGGCAATGGTATTATTAGCAGATAAATCATTCCCTTGAAAACCATGTACTCTAGCGGCGGCTATTTTTGATCCCAAATAAGGATCTTCACCCGCTCCTTCCATAATTCTACCCCATCTAGAATCTCTAGCAATGTCTACCATAGGAGCAAATGTCCAATGTTGACCCGCAGCAGAAGCCTCTATTGCAGCAATTCTAGCTCCTTTTTCTATTGCTTCTAAATCCCAAGAAGCTGACTCTGCTAACGGTATAGGGAAAATTGTTTTCCAACCATGAATTACATCATAACCAAATAGTAAAGGAATTCCTAATCGTGTTTCTTCAACAGCAAGTTTCTGTAAAGTTCTGGTATAATCAACACCAGAAGCATTTAAAACAGAACCAAGCATTCCTTTTTTAATTATTTTTTCGAACTCTGGTTCATAAGTATTAGGTCCAGTAATAGCACTACGTCCATTTACTTGATTCATCTGACCTATTTTTTCTTGTAAGGTCATTAGACTCATCACTGAATCTATTCGTTGTTCTATGCTTTTTTCTTGAGCGCTTAAGACTCCAAGAGTTAAAAATGCTATTAGTATGCTAATATTTTTCATTTGTTTTATTTCTGGTTTATTGTTTTTTAGTGCTTCTTTTTCTTTTTAGACGGGTTTGGTTTGTAAGTATCACTATACTCACGTAATTTACGACTCATCCTATCTATCAATTTCTTATACTTTTTATCCTCAGCTAGATTTGTGACTTCTTCAGGGTCGTTCACATGATTGTAAAGTTCTCTTCCCGCCTCTCCTTTATTCCATTCTGTATACCTCCATTTTTTGGTACGTAAAGAATACCCTTGTTCATTTGGTTTGTAATGAATTTGTGTGATGGCAAAATCTTTCCAATCTTTTGATTTCCCAGTTAACAATGGACGCATACTATTTCCATCCAACTCTTTTGGAACATTAAAACCAGCATAATCGACGATTGTTGGGTACATGTCAATTAATTCCACAGGTTCTTTTGAAATTTCTCCTTCTGGTCCTTTAGGAACCTTTACAAACAAAGGAACTCGTGCTGAACGTTCAAAAGCTTTACGTTTATACCAAAGTCCTTTTTCGCCAAGAAAGTAACCATGATCTGACCAAAAGATAACAATCGTATTGTCCATCAAGCCTTTTTCTTCCAACGCATCTAACAATCTCCCTATTTGCGCATCTACAAACGAAATTGAAGCATAATAAGCCAATTTGCATTGTTTGGCTTCTTTTACAGAAACACCATCAAAATAATAAGGCCATGCTTTTAAATCACGAGAAATAGCCATAGCAGGCACATCTTCTAAATCTTTTTTAGCCTCTTGTAAATCTTGCATTTCGATATCTTTTATATCATACATATCAAAATATTTTTTGGGAGCTATATAGGGACAGTGTGGATTAAAAAAACCTGCTGCTATAAAAAAAGGTTCCTTTTTATGTGACTCCATCATTTCAATAGCCTTAGTTGCCACCATACCATCTGTATGTTCTTCATCTTCACTCACAGGATCCCACCAAGCCATAGAAATACCAAGCTGTCTTTTTACTGCTTTAGTATTGTTACCATAACTTATAATTTCATTCTCTCGAGTTTTATCTATCCCTGCAGGATTAAATCGTTCGCTCCAAGTAGCCTCATCATCATGTCCGTTGGTTCCTATTTCAGATGGATTTCCATAATGATATATTTTACCTACACGACCAGAATAATATCCTTTATTTTTAAAGAATTGTCCAAGAGTTATAACATCTGGTTTTTCCTTACGGAGTTTATCATTCAGTCTAAAAACCCCAATATTATTAGGTCTTAATCCTGTCATTACACTAGCTCTACTAGGTCCACAAAGTGGTTGTTGACAATAAGCGTTGTTAAATTGCATACTCATAGCTGCCAAACGATCTAAATTTGGTGTTTTTACTTGAGAAACTCCGTAAGCATTTATGTCACAATTAAGATCATCTGCCGCTATAAATAAAATATTCTTTTTCTGAGAATTTACAGTAGTCATAGAAAATACTATTCCAGAAACTAAAACTCTCAATAAAAAACAATAGATATCGTTTTTTCCCCTCATTGATTTCCTTTGTTAATTCTAAATATTTTTAAAGTCGGTGCTAAATAACAATCAAATACATGAAGTACATTACTTTAACCTTTTAAAACGGTATTTTAGCCGTAAATCAACCGTTAAAAACCTATTTAAAACACTATAAATAAAACATCTAAAGCATAATAACTCTAACTAATAAATAAATTGATTTTAGCTATATTTGTTTACTATGAATGATATTAAAACCGAAGAAATCACCTTTGCGTTAAGTAAAATTTGCAACAGCAAAAGTTTTGCTAATTCTGGAAGGAATTCTCGTTTGCTAAAATTTCTTACTAACAAAGCCTTAAAAAAGGAATTTGTTAAAGAACATGTTGTTGGATTTGAATTATTTGAAAAAGATTACGATCCTAATGAAAGAAATAGTAAGGTTAGGGTTTATATGTATCAACTACGTCAAAAATTAATTGAGTATTATGCCAATGAAGGAAAGGTTGATAAGATACAATTTGAAATAAAAAAAGGACAGTATAATATTACTTTTAAAAAAATAAAAAAAAATAAATTTAGTTTTTCTCTACTAAAATGGATTGTATTATTATTTACTAGTTTTTTACTGTTTTATTTAATAAACACACTCCTAAAAACAGATCATTATTTATGGACTTCTTTTTTTAACTCTAAAAACAAAACAATATGTTTTATATCTGACCAATATATTGTTTCTAAAAAAGAAGGTCGTCATAATGTGTTTTCTCACATTTCAGAAATTGATAACGAGGCTGAATTGAATATTTACAAAGCTAAAAAAAAGGATACTGCTTATACTTTAGTTAATTTCTCATATGTTACAAAAATGGCTCCTATTGCTATTCAATCACTATCTAGAAAATTTTGGGAAAACAATGCTGATTTTTCGATTGAATTAGAAAGTGATTTTAAATATGACGATTTAAAAAATGCAAATCTTATTTTTATTGGTCAATTTTCATCGCTACACAAATCAGAAACTTTATTTTTAGATAACAGTAAAGTTTTTAGCAACAACAAAGGACGATTTATATATAATTTAGGTAACGAAACAATAAAGTATTTTAACAACGGAAAGTCTGATAAATCTCTAGATTATGCTATGGTATCTTACAGAAAAATGGACAATGGCAATAGTGTCCTATTTTTTTATTCAAATCACGATATTGGAGTAATTAGTACAACTAAAAATTTTACGAATCAAACTTGGCTTAAAAAATTTTATGCTCAATTTCCTAAAGACACTAAACAATTTAACGCATTGTTTAAAGTTACAGGTTATAAAAGAACGGGACTAAATTCTGAACTAGAAAAAATTGAGTTTATTGATAAATAACAGTTTATATACTTTAAAAAAAACAGATTAACTGTTGTTTTTTAAACAAAAATGTTTGTCTTAAGTTCCTCTGGTATGCTTACTTGAAAGAAAAAACTATATAAATTATAACGAAGCTTTTATAGTTTAGTTCTATTTTTTTTAATCACAATTTTCATATTCTATAGCATCATTTTCGGAGGAACTGTATTCGTAAACTGTTCAAATTATCTCTAGAATCATGTAGCATTAAAATGTTTTTTCGAGTATTGGTATCGCATTTTATTTCTATTTTAGAAATACTTTGAGGGTACTTCCACTCCAATACAACATTCGCAGGTAAAAATTCCAACTGCCAGTGATTGATTACTTTTGTTTCTTGAACATCTCTTGAAGATACATTATTTAATGAAGTTGCATCTCCAAAACTTGTTGAACTTGCAAATATCAACGATGATTTTCTTCTTAATTCTCGGACATCTATGTTTTTATGAAAACAAAGTGCTGCTGCATTTCCTACTGCTTGTCCCATTG
This sequence comes from Wenyingzhuangia heitensis, assembly GCF_011762155.1. Taxonomy (GTDB): domain Bacteria; phylum Bacteroidota; class Bacteroidia; order Flavobacteriales; family Flavobacteriaceae; genus Wenyingzhuangia; species Wenyingzhuangia heitensis. The sequence goes on along the minus strand of NZ_JAASQL010000008.1, from coordinate 7,493 downwards.
TTGCACAGATCCCCTGAAAGCGCTATATGACTCACACTTATATTTTTTCCTGCAAGGATTAAATTTGGTACATTAACAGAATACAAACTCGGAAAGGGAATTTCATATACCTTGGAAAACTTTTCATAAAAAAACTTGGTGGATGGACAAGGTTTTCAATTCTTCCTGGGTTATGTTCATCTAAAGACCAACCACCATAACCAACCGCATCTTCAAAATGAGCATGACCTGTTAAGTCGCTTTCTATAAAAATATGATCGCCCATAAATCGTCTAGACTCTCTTTTCCATTTTTTTTTTAGCATAAGTACTTGGGGGGTACTTTAAATTTATCTTTAAACTTAGTAGAAAAATGTGTTCTACTTTAAACCCCTGTCATTTATAATCAAATTGACGACTTCCATCTGTTCCTTTATTATTAGATCTTTCTATTTCATCTATCCTTTTACTTGGTGCAAACAAACTTAATCTTGCTACATAATTATCTGAAATTGTTATATCTTGTGTATATCCTAAATTAGAAATAATAGATAAATCATCTGTTACTTTAACTTGTGTATGATTGCTAAAAGATAAACGTATTCTCTTTTTTTCGGTATTTGTATTAAAAGCCTTTAATACACCATAAACATCTTGAATAATAGCTCCATTAGTAGTAAAACTAGACAATTCTAGTTCTACTAGTTTTATATCTGACCCAATAGCACTATAGCACTTTTATAAACTGTAGCTGGTACTGAATTACCGTTTTCATACTGAAAAGAAACTCCAAGCGTAAAAGTAAAAGCCCCTGTAGTTAGTTTTGCATTAGCACGTACATTATATCTTTTAAAATCAGAATTGATCAATGTTGATTCCTGATCAAAAATACCGGTAGAAAAATTATAAGACTATGATTTATTGCCTTTTAAACTCTTTTGGTTGTTCTTTTTTTAACCAAGTAACTATATTTATACTTCTTGGAGTCATAGGGTAATACTCATTACTAACAGGTTTCATTCAAGTTTTAAATATGTTTCTTAAAGACTTTTTTTTGAGCTATCTACATAAAAATTTAGCTATAAATACAATTTAGATTAATGGAGTGTACTGTTATTACAGATTAAAAAAATATTACTTTAAATTTAGAAACAAAAAAAAACCTACAACAAATGTTGTAGGTTTTTTTTGCGGAGAAAGAGGCTCTTGAACCTAGTGTATCACAGAGTATTGTTAAGTACAAAATCCCTTTTAAATAAGGGATTTGTTATTTATATTTGTATTCTAATTCCATAAAATCTCACTTGTATTCACAAAAAACGGGTGTTTTTTTCGGTGTAAATTGCTAATATGATTCAAATAAAAAGAAACTTAATTCGTTCAATAGAAAAACGAAAAAAAGAGGGAATTCTTATTTCTGAAAATGTTCCTATTCGTCTACGTATAAACTATCATGGAAACAGGGTGGATTTACAAACAGGATATCGTATTGATATTGCTAAATGGAATAGTGATAAAGAAAAAGTAAAAAATGGAGCTTTTAACAAAAGAGGACAAAGTTCTTCAGATATCAATTCAGGAATTTCTGACCTAGAAATAGTTATTGAAGATTTATTTAAATCTTGTGAAGTAGAAGAAAGAATACCTACTCCTCAAGAAATAAAAACAATTGTTAAAAACTATAAAACTAAAGGTGTATCAGGACTTCAAGAAAAAAATGAAATTACTCTTTTTGAAGTCTTTGATTTATTCGTGAAAATAAATAAAAAACTTAATGATTGGAGTGAAGCCACAATTAGCAAACTCTTAACAGTTAAAAGACATTTACATACCTTTAATCCTGAATTAAAGTTTTCTGACATGAATCAAGAAGGACTTGCTGATTATTTGATATTTCTTAGAACTGAAAAACTCATGAGAAATAGTACCATTAAAAAACAGCTGGGTTTTTTAAAATGGTTTTTAAGATGGTCTAATGAAAATAACCATCATCAAAATGAGGATTACAAAATTTTTAAACCAAAACTGAAAGATGCTCCAAAAACTATTATTTTTTTAACAGAAGAAGAAAAGAAAAAAATAATAGAAGTTTATATTCCTGAATCAAAACAGTATTTACACAGAGTCCGTGATATCCTAATTTTACTTTGCTATACAGGTCTTAGATATTCAGATATCTATAATTTAAAAAGAAGTGATATTAAAGAGAATCATATTGATACTACTACGATTAAAACTTGTGATAATTTAATCATTGAATTTAATAAGTATAGTAAAGCCGTTATACAGAAATATAAAGATATTCCTTATGAAAATGAAAAAGCTCTACCTGTTATTTCTAATCAAAAAATGAATGATTACATTAAAGAATTAGGAGAGCTAGCAGAGATAAATACACCTACAAGACAAACTTATTATGTAGGTAATAAAAGATACAATGAGGATAAACCTAAGTACGAACTCTTAGGTACACATGTAGGCAGAAGGACCTTTATTTGTACAGCTCTGTCTATTGGAATTCCTGTACAAGTTGTAATGAAGTGGACTGGACATTCTGATTACAAATCAATGAAACCTTATATTGACATAGCTGATGAAACTAAAAAAAGTGAAATGAATAAATTTAATCTATTATGATTAAGAGTATATCAGTATTCACAAGTATTATTTTAAGGGTAACTCCAAATTCTACTTATTTCTCAATTGTCAATAAATTGCCAACCATGAAATAAGTGCTTTAACTTAAATACACAACTTAAAAGCAGAAATAGTTAAAACATCATTTCTGCTTTTTATTTTCTTTGGATACTATACGCAACATATAATATCATTATTCTGATTTTACAAGCCCTATTCTTAACTCCTCTACTATTTTAGAAATTCAATAATTGTACAATTCTTTATTAAAAATGCATATACAATGCACACATAGTGAGAACATTTGATAATTATTAATTGCTAAAAAAACAAATATGGTAAAAGAAAAAATTAATGTGAACAATATTGATGGAAATATTGTATTACTAAAAAAAGTGTATGATGATGTAAACAATTACTGGACGAAAGAAATTAATACAAAGGGAGATTCTTTTGACTTTGACTCACAAGACATATATTGTCACCTATTTAAAAACATTCTTTTAAAAGTTGAACTAATTGAAAAAATAGATCCTGAGCTAGAAAAAGAAGAAAGGAATGTATTACTAGAGAGTCTAAAAGAGTCTGTTAGTACTAATATTAATCTTTATGATAAATACATTTCTTCTTTTGAAAAACTTCCAAGACAAAAATTGATGATTGATGAATTTAGAAGGAGAAATTACTCAACAAGTGATAAAACAGACCATGAGCTTGAGCTTATTTTTAATTCTATGGCTGAACCAAAACTTAGAGAGGAATATTTTAATTCAAGCTTATATAAAGAAATAGGCTTTCTTAAACATAACTATCATGAAGAAATATACCATTATAGCCTGTATATAATAGAACAAATTGAGAATAATTTTAAATCGTACTACAAGTATAATTCAAATTATTTAATGATTCATCATAACATTTTCTTTAATATGGGAATAATTCACTTAATCGAAAAAGAATACTCAGGTTTCCTTTTTGAAGAAATTACAGAATTAGAGCTATATAAGATTTTGAATTTACAAAACTCGATAAAACATCTTAAGATAAAAGATATGCAAAAATTCTTATACATTATTGACAGATTAAATAATTTATTAGATAACAAAGCAAGTGCTCTATGGTTACCTAGTATTCTAAAAGAAATTAGAATTACCAAGAAATATTATCTAAGTAAATACAGATCTGTAGCCTGGAAAGGCAGTTCTGATGAGAATAAAGATTTTGCAAACAAAGTTGGTAAATTATTTTAAAACCATATGCATAAATTAGCCTCATAAGAGTTCTTTAGATTCAACCCCCACTCTACCCCCACGATAAGACACCCTATAATGTTAGTAATCTAGCATTATAGGGTGTTTATATTTCCACATACACCCCACCCCAAAATCTTCCCATATTTGTAAGTGTTCGAACGAATTAAAAGCTGATGTACACAGTTTTAGTTTAATCAAAATTTAACACTATGAATGTAGAAGTATTAAAGACAAAACTACTATTTCAATTGACTGTTGAAGAGTTTCTATTTCTCTTAAGCATCGATAACAAAACTAATGAAAAAATCATTGAGACAACACCTAGTACTCTAAATAACAAATATGTTTATGGAATAAGAGGTATTCAAAATCTTTTAGGATGTAGTCGTTCAACAGCTAACAGAATGAAAAAATCTGGAATTATAAATGATGCTATCATTCAAAACTCCAGAAAAATTATTGTGAACGCTGATATGGCTTTAGAATTAATCAAAGAGCATAACAAAAACAATAAATAGGTATGGAAAATCACTCAAAATCAAGAGAGGATCTTAAAAAGACAAACGCTGTTAATGACAATACTAACATCGTTAAACCTAACAAAGACTCTCCTTCATATTATGCAATTGTAACTGCAAACATAAGATATGATAAAAAGATCATCCCCTCAGCAAAATTATTGTTTGCGGAAATCAAGGCATTAAGCACTCAGTATGGATTTTGTTATTGTGGCAATCATCATTTTATGGAGCTATACAATGTATCTGTACAAACTATAAATAATTGGCTAAAGAACCTAGAAGATAATAAGTACATCAAAAGACATCTTGTTTACAAAAAAGGTACTAAGCATATTTTGAATAGGTACATAACCATAAATGGCATACCCTATTCAAAAAATATAGACAGGCCTATTAAAGAAATCTTGAAGGATACTATTAAACATAGTAATAAAATAAATAGTAATACTAATCTTTTAGAAAAAAAAGAAAATAATCAAAATCAAAGAGGATGTATAATTTAGAAAAGTTTAAAAAAATATTCTATTTGGAGTCTAAAATTTATTTTTCAAAAATGAATCGAACATTTGTTGTAGATAACAACAATGAAAAATTTCTCCATAAAATATCACTTTATTTTAACAATTCATTAGAGTTTGAAGAAAAACATAATGGTGAATTACGTAAAGGATTATTAATCATGGGAACTCATGGAACAGGTAAATCTTCTCTATTTAATGTTATTCAAAACATGAGTAGAAAAAATAATGATTTAAAACATTTGTGGCATAGAATTATTCACACCAAAGATTTTGTTTCAAAATTTGAAACTGAAGGGGAATTCTTCATAAACAATTACGTAACAGGAACGGTTCTATTTGATGATTTAGGTTCAGAGAAAATTGCAAATTATTGGGGTATTAAAGAAAATATAATGTGCAGAATAATAGAGCTACGCTACATGAATTATAAATCTAACGGACTTAAAACCTATATAACTACCAATCTTACTCACAAAGAATTACAGCTAAAGTATGGAGAAAGGGTGATGGACAGGTTATATGAAATGTTCAATTTTATGGAACTAACAGGAAATTCTAGACGGTTTTAAAAGAGTCTCGTTTAGAGAAAAAGAAAGTATTCGAGTTTAAGTTGTTCAACAAATTTGAACTCGAATACTTAACACCTAAATATTCTACAAAAATATGAGTAATTGATATTCAGTATTAAAAATTAACACATGGCAAAGAAAAGTATTATCATTAATGACACAGCTCACAATGAGTTAAAAAAATTAGCAAAAGGCTTCGGTAGAAATTACGGAGCATTCATAGAAGATATGGTTAATTACTTCAGAAAATCTGGCAATAACCCTTGCGATGTAAAAAATTATAGTGCTTCAGAAAAGCTACAAAATTTAGATAAGAGATTAGTCTCTTTTCTAAAGGTACAGGAAAGGGACATTTTAAAGCCTTTAAGACAAGAAGTATTTGATTATTATAAAAAACAAGAACACTTAATTTCTAACAATCAGACTAAAACGATTGATATATTAAAACAGATAGATAAAAATAACCACCTAAGAAATCAATCAATTTTACTTCAATTAGAAAAGCAACAAAAAGCTTTAATTATCATTTCAGACTTTTTAGATAAAAAGAATAAAAATGGACTTATTTCTAACATTCAAAATATATTTAAGTAATGCCTATAAGCAAACCTCATAGTACTTTAGGAGCTACCAATACAGGTAGCTCTTATTCTTTGGTAATGTACCTAGAGAAAGAAAACATCGAATTAGAAAAAAAATTAGACTTTAGCGAGTTTCAAATAAAAAAACAACCTTTTTTTAATCATGAACGGAATGATTTTAATGCCATTGACGTCATCGATAAAATAGATAACAATAAAAAGAAACTTGGAAAAGAGGATGCTAAATACTTTGCTCCAACAATTAATTTTAGTCAGAGTGAACTTGAACATTTATCTAAAATAGCCTCAAGTAAAGTGGTAAAAGAAATTTCGGAATTTAACACCAAAGAGTTTTTAAAATACAATAGCTTGATTAAACAATATGCTAAAAAAGTTATGGATAATTATGCTGTTAATTTTAATCGTCAAGACAAAGGATTAAAATCTGGAGCTGATTTGGTTTATTTTGGAAAAGTGGAACATTACAGAAAGTTTAAAGGGCATGATTCTGAAGTAAAAAATGGTAGTTATAATTCAGGGAACAACAAACCTGGTTTAAACAGCCATATTCATTTAGTAGTAAGTAGAAAGGATATTACTCAGAAAATGAAATTGAGTCCCTTAGCAAACGAAAAACACACTATCAACAGAGTAATAAACGGAAATAGTTACAGTATTGGTTTCGATAGGTTAAAATGGATAGAAAGAAATGAAGCCATCTTCGATAAAATCTTTAACTACAAGAGACCGTTGTTAGAACAATTTGTAAATCAAAACATTTTAAAAAATGGAAGTCCAGAACAAAAACATGAATTAAATGAAAAACTAGAAAAGTCACGTATTGTAACTAACAAACATATAATATCAAGATAATTTAGTGTTAATTATACCAATTGTTCTAAATGCTAAAAAAACCTAAAAAGCAGTAAAATCAGTTTGATTTTACTGCTTTTTAAGCTAGTACATCTTATATCATTTTTAAGGATATATTGACAACATTAAAAGGGAAAGAACAAACGATTTCTACGAAAAAACTTCATAAAACACTATCCTAATTATTTTAAATCCTTAATGGAATTTTTATGACAATTATTAAACTAATAAATAAATGTATATTTATTTTAAAAAAATAGTTTCGTGAATGAGTGCAATTTCAGCTTTAAGAGGATATAGAACGCAATTTTTATATACACTATATAATATAATTAGTGAAACTAATAAAACATATAAATATAAGCCTGAAGGTAAATACGAAGATTTAGATATATTCGATTCTAAGGGTAAATTAACAGAGATTATTCAAGTAAAAAACTTGAGTGAAACACTAACTTTTTCAAATTTATTCTCTTCTAAAGACTCATTTTTTTCAAGAGGTTTAAAAGCTATAACTAAAGATAAGGATGTAATTTTAAAAATTGTATCATTTGGAGCTA
>NZ_JAASQL010000007.1 GCF_011762155.1 Wenyingzhuangia heitensis | reverse complement strand
TACCAAATCTTTTTTTAACTTTTTTTAAAGTATTTCTTGAAAAATACTTAAACTATTTAAAACAAGGACGTTGTAACAATAATCACACTGAGTAAAAGTTAATTGTTTTAGACAAAAACTGCAATACCTTATTATAAACACTAGATTCCTTATATATCTATTGATTTGACACACCGAAAACCTTAAAGACAAAAGAATCACAAACAAAACAAGTTTTTAAGAAACAAAAAACACCAAAAAAACGATAACACTAAACATTACACATAATTTAAGTATATTTATTACCGATTTTACAATACTAAAAATGAAAAAGGATTCGGAAAACTCTATATTACTAGAACAAATTAGCAATGGAGATTATACTGCTTTTAAAAAAGTATATGATACTTATGCAAAAAACATGTTCCTTTACGCATATAAAGTATTAGACGATAAAGAGACTTGTGAAGATATTGTGCAAAATTTATTTATTGATTTTTGGAACAAAAGAAACAATCTTGCTATTACGAACTTGAAAGCTTATTTATTTCAGTCGGTAAAATACCAGATCTTTAATCATATTAGAAATAAAAAAATAACCAAAGAGGATCTTACTCGACTTAACTTGGTAGATGTTTCTATGAATGCTATTCAGAAAATGGAATATGTAGAACTTGAAGAATTGATTAAAAGTATAATTAAACACGAACTTCCTGATAGGTGTCAACAAATTTTTATACTAAGTAGGTTTGAACATAAATCAAATAAAGAAATAGCCGAAGAACTTGGGATTACTATACAGGCTGTAAAAAATCAAATATCTAAAGGAATACAAAAAATTAAACTTAGCCTACAGTCTAAAGAAGTTGCGCTATATATTTTAATCACTTACTCTTCTTTATTTTTTTAAACACAAAAAAAACAAGAAAAAACAATGTAATTCTCATTAAAAACACCCAAATAAAAAACATATGATTATTTATTTGGTTTTATTTTAAAAAAAAACACAATCTGACAGTGTACCATCACCTTTTTTTGGGTACTTATATATAGTAGTCTATATAATCAGATTTTAAATGAATAACAAGAGAGCCAAAAAACTATTAACAAAGTATGTTCAAAATGAATGTACTGCTGAAGAAAAAAAATTTCTTGAAAGCTATTTAGCCTCATTTCAAAACAAAGAAATAGATTTTGATTTTGATGAAGCTATTAAAAACAAAGTTTGGTTAAATATTGTATCCGAAACATTTGAATTTAATCAAAAATCAAAAAGTTATTTTAAAACTTATCTTAAGTACGCTGCGACTCTTATAATACTATTAGCATCTGCTTACTGGATTGACAAGTACATCAACTCTGAAAACATAAAACCTAAGATTGAACTTGCAACCAACCAACAAGCTATTATTTTAAAAACTGCTGACAACAACAAAATTGTTATTGATACTAAAGAAAAACAAAGTCTTTATAATAATGGACAATTAGTATGTGAGCAAAAAGGAGAGGCTTTTGATTTTAAAAAAAATGTAGAAACTACAGAACTTGTATTTAATGAAATAACAATACCTAATGGAAGAACTTTTAAAATGACTCTTTCTGACGGTACCTTTGTTCATTTAAACGCAGGATCTATTTTAAAATTCCCTGTAAACTTTGTCAAAAACAAACCAAGAGAAGTCTTTTTATCTGGGGAAGCTTATTTTGAAGTTACTAAAAACAAAAAACATCCTTTTATAGTAAACACAAAACAAATAGGGATTAAAGTCCTGGGAACACATTTTAATGTAAATTCTTATGAAGAAGCATGTCCACAAACTGTACTAGCAGAAGGAAGTATAGCTGTATACCATCAACAAAACAAAAAACAAAAACAATTAATAGTCCCTGGACAAAAGGCTTTTTTTTACAACAACAAAATGAATGTAAAAGAAGTAAATGTAGAAAGAAGTTTAAGTTGGAGAGAAGGACGACTATTATTTAACAATAATAAGTTTATAAATATTATAAAAAAGATTGAAAGAAAGTACAATGTTACAATTCAGAACAAATACACAGAACTTAATAAGTTAAGGTTTAAAGGAAACTTTAAAGACGAGACTGTTATTGATCTTTTAAACACCTTTAAAGAAAGTGCTGGATTTGATTACACCATATTAAACAACCAAATAATTATTAACAAACCCTAAAAACAAACTTAAATGATTTGACCCCAAACAAAAAAGCCGAGAAACGCTGCAACGTTTCACGACTAAAATTGATTTAAAAATCAGAAAAACAATTAACTAATTAAAATCACTCAAAAGTATGAAAAAAACTAACTGGTTTTCTCCTCTTTTAGAAGACACACTAAAAAAGAACAGAAAAATGAAATTAACTATACTATTATTTAGTCTGGCCCTTTTTAACGCGAATGCAAACACATCGTATTCTCAGAATAAAAAAATATCATTAAGTGTAGAAAAAGAATCTATAGAAGACGTATTAGATAAAATAGAATCTTTAAGCGAATTCAAATTCTTTTACAACACTGATGACATTAACGTATCTAAAGAAATAACTTTAAACGTTAACAAAACTTCCATCAAAAATATTCTAAAAGAATTATTTAATGGAAACAAAACCTCTTATGAGGTGATTAAAAATCAAATAGTCTTAAAAAACAACACCAAGGTAAACGATATTATTCAGCAAACCATTATTGTAAAAGGTGTAATTACTGGAGCTAATGGAGAACCGATTCCTGGTGCAAGTGTTGTAGAAAAAGGGACAAACAATGGTGTTGTATCAGATTTTGATGGGAACTTTAACATCAAACTATCATCAAATAGCTCAACAATACTAGTTTCTTTTATAGGCTATAAAACAAAAGAAATTATTATTGGCAATCAAACAAACTTTAACATCCAGTTAGAAGAAGATGCCGCTAGCTTAGACGAAGTTATTATTGTAGGTTATGGTTCTACTAAAAAGAGTGACTTAACTGGAGCAGTATCTCAAGTTACCGCTGAGTCTTTTAAAGATCAACCTTTAATAAGATTAGAAGATGCTTTACAAGGTAGAGCTGCGGGGGTAACCGTTGCTAAATCTAGTGGTTCTCCAGGTGCTGCCGTAAAAGTAAGAATTAGAGGAGCAAATTCAATTACAGGTAATAACGACCCTTTAGTTGTTATTGATGGTATTATTGGAGGAGATTTAAGTACTATAAATCCTAATGACATTGCTAGTATGGATGTATTAAAAGATGCATCTGCAACAGCCGTATATGGTTCTCGTGGTTCTAATGGTGTAATTATGGTTACAACTAAAAAAGGATCTGGTAAGCTAAAGGTAGATTTTGATCATTTTACAAGTATTTCTGAAGTTCCAAAATATTTAGATCAATTAAGTGTGACTGATTTTGCTACTATAGAAAACGCACGAAGAGTACGTGTAGGTGGATCTCCTATTTTTACCAATGCCGAAATTGATGCTTTGGCTCAAAATGGTGGAACAAATTATCAGGATGAAATATATCAAAAAGCAATTAGTAACACTACTCAGGTTTCTGTTAGTGGTAGCGAAGGAGATGTAAGATATTTTTTATCGGGTAACTACACAAAGCAAGATGGTATTGTAATTAATACCGGGTACGACAGAGTAACATTGCGTGCCAATGTAAATGCAAAAGTTAACAACAAGTTAAAAGTTGGATTAAACATTTTTACTAGTAAAAGCTCTACAAAAAACGACTTAAACACTTATAATAGACACCAAGGATCTCCACTACTAAAAGCTCTTACATGGGATCCTACCACACCTGTTTATGATGCAAACGGCAACTATAATTTAAGATCTATTAAAGGAATTGGTTCCTTAAACGACAACCCTGTTTTTGTATTAAAGGAAAGTGATTTTAGAAAACGTAGTAATATTGTTAATTCAACATTAAACCTTAATTATCAAATTTTAGATGAACTTAGTTATAGTATGATTGCAGGTTCATCACAAACAAACAACTCTACACAAAATTACAAAGTAGAAACTGGAGATGATTATTTACCAGATACTGATTATTCTGGAGTTGATATTGCTGCCTTACAATTAAGTAACGTTTTAACATGGCAAAAAGAATTTGGAAAACACAATATTAAAGCAACTGGTGTTTATGAATTTACAACATCAGAAAATAGAACCAACGGATACAATGCCAACGGATTAAGCTTACCTCTAGGATTTTACAGAGGAGATGATTTAGCAGATGCATCTGGGAAAAACGTAAATAATAGTTACACAAAAAGTGTAATTGAATCTTATATGTTACGTGCAGAATATAACTTTAACAATAATTTACTACTTACAGGTACCGTTAGATGGGATGGATCTTCTGTATTTCCATCAGAAAAATGGGGAACCTTCCCTTCTATAGCTGTTGCTTATAATTTGGACGACGAAATTAAAGAAATAGCAAATAGTATAAATGGACTGAAACTTAGATTAGGATTTGGTCAGGTAGGTAATGCAGGAATTGCACCTTACTCTTCTTGGGGTTTATTAACTACAAATCAATATGCATATGATGGAACGAGCCCTACAACAGGAAACATTATTACTAGTTTTGAAAATCCTGATTTAACATGGGAAACAACCACACAGTATAATGCTGGAGTTGATTTAAGCTTTTTTAACAACAGACTAAACACAAGTATTGATGTTTATCATAAAAAAACTACAGACTTATTATTAGATGTACCTGTTAGTGATACCAACGGAGGTAACAACGGAGCAATTAGCATTTATAGCAACATTGGAGAAGTTGAAAACAAAGGACTTGATTTATCTTTCTCAGGAGATATTATCAATCAAGATGAATTTAGATGGAATGCCAATTTAAATTTATCTTTTATGAAAAATAAAGTTACCAAGTTATACGGAGGATTGACAGAATTGGAAGGTACTTTTAAAGCACCAGGTGGTCAGGATAGAAGTGTAAATACTATAATGGTAGGAAAACCATTAGGAGAATTTCTAGGAGCTACATTTTTAGGTACTTGGAAAACAGCTGAAGCAACAGAAGCCGCAACATACGGAAGTTTACCTGGAGATGCTAAATACTTAAGAGATGAGGATGGTGAAATTTTGATAAGCTCAATAGGAAATGGTACACCAACTATGCAATGGGGATTTAACAATACATTTACCTATAACAACTGGGATTTAAATGTTGTAGTACAAGGAGTACATGGTTTTGATGTTTACAATATTGTACAAGCGGCAATTACAGGAGGTGCAGGAGACTCTAGAAGTTTTTTAGCGGCAGAACAAGTAAACCAATGGACAGATACTAACGAAACAGAAATTCCAGCAGGTTCAACTTTTTACAACTCATCTAGATTTGTAGAAAAAGGAGACTTTATTAGATTGAGTAATTTAAATATAGGATATACTTTAAAAGAAATTAAAGGAATTCAATCTTTAAAAATTTATGCAGGAGGTCAAAATTTATTTTTAATTACCGATTATTCAGGATATGACCCAGAACACACTTCTCGTTCTGCAGATGGATCTGGGAATGTAGATGTTGCTGCAGGAATTAATACTGGAGCTTATCCTAACCCTAGAGTTTATAATATTGGTCTTAAAGCAACTTTTTAAAAAATACAATGATGAATTTAAATAAAAAAAATATAACAAAATGTCTTGCTTTTATTTCACTTTCTCTAAGTGTTGTATTTCAAAGCTGTGATATTGATTTAGAAGAGAATGCAGCCACCAATAATGCTGTAATTAAACCCTATGAAATTCAAGAAGACTTAGAATATGGGGTAACAGGTATTTATGGTCAATTAAGACAAGCTGCCTGGATGACCACTTTTTATGTAAATGCCTGGTCTGGAGATGATATTACGACTCACAAAGCAAGTAACAAAGCAGACTTTAGAGAATACGATCAAAGGGCAGTAAGTAATGGAAACTCTAGAACAGCCACCAATTGGAGAGGGGTTTATTCTATGATTCGTGCTGCCAACACAGTATTAGCGAGTAGCGAAAGTTTAACTCTTGAAGATAAAACTTTACAAGATCAATTACTTGGAGAAACTTATTTCTTAAGAGGAACCTTATTCTTTCATTTAACAAGAATCCATGGTAGAATTCCCCTAACTTTAGATGTATCTACACCTGATCCTGAGCTTACTTTAGCCACACAACAACAAGTGTACGAGCAAATAGAAAGTGACTTGTTAACTGCCGAAGGTATGTTGCCTGGCAAAACAGATTTGGGAGCTGTAAAACCTAACTCTGGATCAGCAAGAGCTTTATTAGCTAGACTATATTTAGACTGGGCTGGTTTTCAAGGAGGTGATGTTACAAAATATGCAGATGCAGCTAGTAGTGCCAAACAAGTTATAGACAACAAAGCAACTCACGGTTTTGAATTGGTTGATGATTTTGACGACATCTTTAAATCGAACAATCGTTTTAATAGTGAAGGAGTATGGAGTATTGCCTACTGTAGCTCTTGTGGTTTAGCTAACAGAAAATATGGAAAACTAGGATTGCCTGGTGATTTTGCTGGATGGCAAGAAACATTTGCTGAAATTAGGTTCTTTGAAGATTTTCCAGATAGTCCTAGAAAAGATGCAACATACCATTCTGAAATCCCCGTAAATGTAGAAATTGTTGATGGATCTGAAAAAATAACAGTAACCTCTGATCCTAGTTCTGCAGATAAAATGATTCCTTGGACAGAGTTTAAAGATCAACAAAACCCACTATTCAAAAAAATAGTAGGACCATGGGAAGACAATATCTTTGGTGTTTTTGAAACAGATAGAAATGACTTTTACATGAGATATGCAGAGGTATTATTGATTTATGCCGAAGCTTCTGGTAGATCTGGAAATGTAACTGCAGATTCTTGGGAAGCATTAAACATGATTAGACGAAGAGCCGAAGGTTTGCCTTATGCAACACCAAATGCAGGAGTTGATCTAACTAGTGGGGATATTGCCGAGTTGGCATTTACCGAAAGAAAGTGGGAATTTGCAGGTGAATTTTTACGCTGGTACGATTTGGTACGAATGGAAAGAGTAAGTGATGCTTTGTCTAACAGAGCCCCTCAATCTTCTATAGGAACTATTTATGACACAGATGGAAATCCTACTGCTACACCAATTACTACAGCATCTAACCCTGTGTTAGGTAGTTTAGGAACAGACAATTATTTTGTAGGTATACCTGCAGGAGAGATTGCAAAACACCCAGCTTTAGGAGCAACTGATTAATCATCTTTTAAAACAGTAAAAAAAACGGTTAGGCTATTTATAATATAACCTAACCGTTTTTTAATTTCATTAACTCTTTTGATAAGCAAATAAAACAAACTATTTTTATTACTAACCATTCTAAAAAATTATTCTTTTTAATATGAATAAAACAATCATCTACCTACTTAGTTTTATTATTTTATCTACTACTATTTCTTGTAAAAAAGAAACAAAAAGTCATGTAGAAAAAACAACCCAAAAACTTTTTGAGAAAATTAGCTCTCAAAAATCAGGAGTTAAGTTTATCAATCATTTAGAAGAAACTTTAGACAACAATTATTACCAATACAACTACACTTATATTGGTGGTGGTGTTGCTACTGCCGATTTTAATAACGATGGTTTTATTGATCTATTTTTTACATCAAACGCTAACCCTAACAAAATATACATCAATAAAGGAAATTTAAATTTTAAAGACATTACAGCAAGTAGTGGTATTAAACACATTCCTGGTTTTAATACTGGTGTTACTATTGCCGATGTAAACAACGATGGTTTTCTAGATATTTATGTTTGTAGAGGTGGTGCCAAAAACAACAACAATCAATTTGAAAACTTACTATATATTAATAATGGTGATTTAACCTTTAGCGAAAAAGCCAAAGAATATGGTTTGAATGATAACAATCGAAGTATAAATGCCATATTCTTTGATTTTGATAACGATAATGATTTGGATGTATACATTTCTAACACACCCGATATTACAAGCAAAACAAAAGTAATTGACATTAAATCCATACAAAATGACCCAAACACAATTGCACAAAAGGGAAGTGATCAATTGTATGAAAATGATGGAAATGGACATTTTACCAATATATCTAAAAAAGCAGGTATTCATCCTGATTTAGGTTTTGGTTTAAACCCAATTGTTATAGATACTAATAATGATAGTTACTTAGACATATACGTTAGTAACGATTTTAATTCCCCAGACCTTGCCTACATAAACAATGGAAACGGAACTTTTACCGAAAAAAGTGAGCAAATTGTAAAACATACTGCTTTTAATAGTATGGGGAGCGATGTTGCTGACATGAATAATGATGGTTTTTTTGATTTTATGACTTTAGATATGAATCCCGAAAACTACATACGATCTAAAACAACTATGGGAATGGTATCTATAGAGCAATTTGATTTGATGGTAAAAAAAGGATATCATTACCAATACATGCACAATATGTTACAACTTAATAACGGTAACGGAACCTTTAGTGAAATTAGTCAACTAGCAGGAATTTCTAACACAGATTGGAGTTGGTCTATACTTTCTGCAGATTTT
The DNA here is from genome assembly GCF_011762155.1 of Wenyingzhuangia heitensis. Lineage (GTDB taxonomy): Bacteria > Bacteroidota > Bacteroidia > Flavobacteriales > Flavobacteriaceae > Wenyingzhuangia > Wenyingzhuangia heitensis. Next base: position 81,865 of record NZ_JAASQL010000007.1, on the reverse strand, counting down.
GATTTGGATGGATTTAATGATATATACGTAACCAATGGTGTATATAGAGATGTTATAGACAAAGATAAAAACAATGAAATTCTACAAATATTAAGACAAAACAATAGAAAACCTACCAGAGAAGATTTTTTAAAATATGCTAAAATGTTGCCTCAACAGAAATTAAAAAATTACTTTTTTAAAAACAACGGCGATTTAACATTTACAAACACATCTAATCATTGGAACGAATCACATCCTACTTTTTCTAATGGTGCTGCTTATGCAGATTTAGACAACGACGGAGATTTAGATTTAATTGTAAATAACATTAATGAAGAAGCAACACTTTTAAAAAACAACGCTATTGAATTAAAAACTGGAAATTATTTACAATTAAAATTTAAGGGACCTGAAGACAACAAATTTGGTATAGGAACAAAAATAGTTGCCACTTTAAATGATAAAACTAAAATATCTAGGCAGTTAATCAATACTAGAGGTTTTTTATCTTCGGTTTCTAACAAACTACATGTAGGTTTTCCTACAGACAAATCTATTCATCAGTTACAAATTATTTGGCAAGACGGAAAAACACAAACATTAAAAAACGTTGCCTCAAATCAATTAATTACTATCAACTATTTAGATGCTGAAGAATTTACCAATTCTAAAGAAAATTCTATTAAAAAAATATTTACATCAACAAAAAGCAATTTAAATCATACCGAAAAAATATACAACGACTACAACCAACAAGTATTATTGCCTCATAAATTATCGCAAACTGGACCTTCTGTTGCCAAAACCGACATTAACAAAGATGGTATTGATGATATTTATATTGGAGGAGCACATTCTTATGCAGGTAAAATTTACTTAGGACAAAAAGATGGTAGCTATACACCAACAACAAACACTGCTTTTGAACTTGATAAAAGATATGAAGACGTTGGGGCTTGCTTTTTTGATGCAGATAATGATGGTGATGACGATTTGTATGTAATAAGTGGTAGTTATGAATTTGTAAAAAAACCAAAACTCTTAATTGATAGGCTGTACCTAAACAATGGAAAAGGAAAATTTACCAAAGCTAAAAACAGTTTACCTATATTTTCTGCCAACGGATCTGTAGTAACTTCGGCAGATTTTGACAATGACGGAGATTTAGATTTATTTATAGGTGGTCGGGTAACACCTGGTAAATACCCTTATGCTGAACAAAGTTATTTACTAACAAACAACAAAGGAAAGTTTACAATAGCAACCAGCAATTTAGCTCCAGAACTTAGCCATATTGGAATGGTTACAGATGCTGTTTGGTTTGATATTAATAAAGATCAAAATTTAGATTTAATTGTTTGCGGAGAATGGATGGGAATTCAGGTTTTTATCAACGAACACAACAAATTGGTGAAAAGTAGCAATTACAAAATTTTAAATACTTCTGTTGGTTGGTGGAATAAACTATTGATTGCAGATATAGACCATGATGGGGATGATGATATTGTAGCGGGTAATTTAGGTTTAAACTATAAATTTCATGCAACTAAAGAAAAGCCTTTTCATATTTACACCAAAGATTTTGATTTTAATGGTGTAGAAGATATTTTTTTAGCCAAAAACTATCATGAAAAACTAGTCCCTATAAGAGGTAAAGGTTGTACGGCACAACAAATGCCACATTTAAAAAACAAAATAAAAACCTATACAGGTTTTGCCAACTTAGATATTAAAGAAATTGTAGGACCTGGAATAAAATCGGCATTGCATTATGAAGCTACCGAATTTAGATCTGGAATTTTTAAACAAAACAGCACTGGTACTTTTTATTTTGAAGCTTTTACAAATCAAGTGCAACAATCCCCTATAAATAGTATTTTGTATGCAGATTTTGACCATGATGGCATAAATGATTTATTATTGGCAGGTAACAATTATATGTCTGAAGTTGAAACCACCAGAGCAGATTCTGGTACTGGCTGCTATTTAAAAGGAAACAACAACGGAATATTTGAATTTGTAAACTCTATAGATTCTGGCTTTTTTGCAGATAAAGATGTTAGAAATATGGTTCTTTTAAACAACCAAAAATTTAAAAATGTATTGGTTATTAACAACAACAATCAACACAATTTGTTTAAAGTACAATAAACCATAACTACAGAACAAAAAAGGGATAACAATTACAATTGTTATCCCTTTTTTTGTTCTAATTTTCTAACAGTTTTAAAGCTTGTTTAGAATTTGTAACTGGTAATTTACAAGCCCCTTCAATACATATATATACATAAGTACTTCCTAATACAAACCTATCTTTTAACAAAGGAGCATTGCTATTGATAAAACTCCCCACTATTAATTTATTAGGAATGTATTTTTGGTTTATTTCTTTAATTAACTCAATTGCATTTTTCCCTACTACGGCAACCTCATAATAATTATCAGATAGATCTGCATACAACTGTAACCAATTAGAATAAGAAGACGGGTATTGTTTTAGTTCCGATTTAACATTATTCAACATTTGCTTGCTTGTTTGTACATATAATTTATGATCAAAATAATGTCCTAATTTTAATAAATTTCTAGCCATTACAGAGTTAGATGATGGAATTACATTATCCACTGTTATTATTTTTCGGGTAATCAACTGTTCATCCTCATAGGATGTAAAATAAAACATTCCCAATTCTTTGTTGTAAAAATAAGTCCAAGTATATTGTGTTAACTCGTTTGCTAATTTTAGCCACTGTGAATCTAGTGTGTTTTCATACAAAGCAATATATCCATCAATAACACTTGCATAATCTTCTAAGTATCCGTTAATAGTACTTTTTCCGTTTTTATAATTGTGATACAATCCTCCCTCTTTTTTTAATTGATGTTCTTTTATAAACTGTGCATTTTTAAGTGCTGCTTTTAAAAATTTAGCATCATTAAAAACACGATACGCATCTACATTTGCTTTTAACATTAAACCGTTCCACGATGTTAATACTTTATCATCTAACCCTGGTTTTTCTCTTTTTGTTCGTTTAGTTAATAACCTTTTTCTCCAGCTATTTATTTTATTAGTTAAATCACCAGTAGATATATTTAATTTTAATGCCAATGATTTTGTATCCTCAATTTTAATCAAATGATATTTGTCTTGCTCCCACACACCTTGCTCATCTATATGGTATACTTTAGAAAACAAGTTAAAATCATCACCTAAAATATTTTGTAACTCTTTTTGTGTCCAAACATAATAAGCACCTTCTTCACTTTGTCCATTTTCTTTTCTAACATCTGCATCAATAGAAGAGTAAAAAGCTCCTTGTTTACTTGTTAATTCTCTAGTTACAAAATCAAAAGTTTGGTAAACAACATCTTTATATAATTCTTTTTTAGTTATCAAATAAGCATCGGCATACAAACTAATGAGCTGTGCATTGTCGTACAACATTTTTTCAAAATGAGGAATATGCCAATTTTCATCGGTAGCATATCTGGAAAATCCACCTCCTACCTGATCAAAAATTCCTCCCAAAGCCATTTTGTCTAAGGTAGTACTTACATGGTTCTGTAGTTTCTTATTGTTACTTTGTACAGCATACCTTAACAAAAATTGATAATTACTTGGCATAGGAAATTTTGGAACTCTTTTACTTCCTCCATTTTTTATATCAAAATCTTGTTGCCAATTGGTAACTAATGAATCTAAGTCTTGTTTTTGAAATTTTATAGCATCAGAGTTATAAGTCACCAACTCTGCATTATTAATTCCTTGGGTTAAATTATCTGCATACGTTATAATTTCATTAGGATTTTCTTTATACGCTGTAGCTATTTGTGTTAATGCAGACAACCATTGTTTTTTTGGAAAATAAGTTCCTCCCCAAAAAGGTTTACCGTTTGGCAAAGCAATACAGTTTAATGGCCAACCACCACTACCTGTTATTAGCTGAACAGCCGTCATATAGGTTTGATCTATATCTGGTCTTTCTTCTCTATCAACTTTTATATTGATAAAGTTTTCGTTCATCACCTTAGCCACGCTGTCGTTTTCAAAACTTTCATGTTCCATTACATGACACCAATGGCAAGCCGCATAACCAACAGAAATTAAAAGTAATTTATTTTCTCTTTTGGCTTTATCTAAAGTTTCTTGATTCCAAGCATGCCAATTTACAGGATTGTGTGCATGTTGTAACAAGTACGGACTTGTTTCGTGAATTAATTGATTGGTATGCTTATGTTCTTTTTTTGTTTTTTGATGACAACTAAATAAGAAAAAAGAAATAAAAATTCCTAAAAGGTAGTGTTGCATTGGTTACAAGTTTTGTTAAATATAATAAAGTACTTATGCACAAGCACAGTATTATATCTGTTTTTAACAAAACTGATACAATTCTTATTTTACAACTGCTTGTTCTATATAATCTTGATATTCATACCAAAATAGTTCAAACTGATGCATGGTTTCATTAAAAAACGCATAACAGTCTGACCAAGTATCTTTATTATTAATACTAAATTTAGTGGTATGCACCACATATATACGACTGATTAGTTTTCCATTTTCTAGATAATAATCTTTATCAAAAATTACTTCTGCTAAAAATTCGGTTTCTAAAATTTTCTTTAACGACAGCAATTGGTCAAAAAGTAATTCTCTTTGTATACTGTCTGAAGATTCTATGTCTAAAGTTACTTCTGCTTTTTTTCTATCGGCAACAAACTTAAAACTAAAGTCTTTAATTCTGGTGTTGTACAAAACCCATTTTCTAGGAAAAGATTTTCCATAGCTTACCCAAAACTCTTTTCTTATTTTGGCAGACTCTTCTTTACTATACATAATTATCCGTGTATAGACTCTTGAGTTCCTAAATTTTTCATCAATGTAGCTTCATATTCTAACAAGGCTTGCCATTTTTCATCTACCTCTGTTCTATCTCCATATTGACGTGCAAAATTTAAAAATAACGTATAGTGGTTTGCTTCAGACACCATTAAGTCTCTATAAAACTTAGCTAATTCTTGATCTTCTAAGTTTTCTGACAACAAACGAAAACGCTCACAACTACGAGCTTCTATTAAAGCAGCATACAATAATCTATGTACTAATTGATTGGTTCTACTCCCTCCTTTAGGAAAGAATTTTATCAAATCCATTACATATAAATCTTTTCTGTCTCTACCTAAAACTACTCCTTTTGCAATTAACCTATCGTGAACCAGTTTAAAATGACTCATTTCTTCTTTAACCAAAGCAATCATTTCTGTAACTAGCTCTGTGTATTCTGGAAAACTTACAATTAATGATATAGCTGTAGATGCTGCCTTTTGCTCGCAATGTGCATGATCTATTAATATTTCGTCAATATTTTTTTCTGCAATATTTACCCACCTTGGGTCTGTTGGTAATTTAAGCCCTAACATATGCTGTTTCTTTAATTAATTTTTCAAATCGCAATCCAAAATCTATCATTGCTTTTATTTCTTTTACACTTGCCAATCTTTCTTTCTTAAAAATTAGCAATCCATTTTGATTAGATTCTATGTGATAATAAATATTACTTTCTAAAAACAAAATAATCTCATCTGTAAAAAAATCTAAAACGGCTTGTCTATCTTCTCCAGACAAATAAAATCTTTTGTTAAAATCCGGATGATTTTCTACTTCAATATCTGCGAAATTGGTGAATTGTTTTACATACTCAAACAAACCTTCTTTATCTAGCGTAAAATTTGGGATTGGATCATCTACTTTTACGTGAAATACCGTAGAACGGATTAACTGACGAGCAATAAAAGCACCTTCGGTAAAAACAACATCAAATAATTTATCGTTTCCGTTTTTTAATAAATTTTTTGTTCTTTCTACTCTTCTTGTTTTAAAATAGTTAAAATCCGACAACAAAGCTATGGAGCCTGTAACAAACGGAGTGTACTCCCATCCAAAGTCATTAGCTATTTGCGCTAAATTCTTTTGTCTTTTGGTTAAAGAAAGTTCACTATCTTTTTGTGGTGTTTTATTTATGTTTCTAGGTGCAAAAGGGTGTAAAGTTCCTGCTCCATGCATATCTAAACCTACAACTTCTAAATTTCCTTGTTTACTTTCAAATTTTTCTACATAGGTATGTATGTTTTCCATAACCGTATTATCTACAAAACGACAACGAGAAAAATCTACAACCACATTCTCGTGTTCTGGAATTAAGTTTAACTTATTTTTTAATCTATAAAAATTAATAAAAGAACTAAAGTTTTTTACACTTACATAATAACTTCCATCTCTTTCTTTGTACATTAAAACATTTGGCTTTAATGTATTTCTAACAAATATTATAATTCCTTTATTTACAATTATATGAACTACAAAAGTTGCGAAAATCCCAACTAAAATTCCTATAATTAAACTTGTGAATATAGTTGTTAATAGAGTCGCAAAAAAAATAACTAACTGCTCGTACCCTACTTTAGAAACCGCCAGAATATTTTTAGGAGCTGCCAATTTATATCCAGTATACACCAAAATTGCAGCCAATGCTGATAGAGGTATCATTTTTAACTGCGTTTGAAACAAAATTAAAAATGCTAACAAAAACAAAGCGTGAAACAAGTTAGCAGATCTATTTGTTGCTTTGTTGTTTACATTTACAGAACTACGCGCTATTACTGTTACTACATTTAAACCTCCCAAAAAACCACTTGTCATAGTTGCTAAACCCAAAGCCTTTAAATCTCTATTTACATTAGACCTACGTTTTAAAGGATCTAACTGATCTACTGCTTTTATACTTAACAAAGACTCTATGCTTGCTATTAATGTTATAGAAATAACAGCTGTTATAAATTCTGCATTAAAAGCTTTACCAAAATTAGGAAAGGCCAAATTAGAAAAAACATCATCTGGAATATTAATCAACCATGCTTTGTCTATAGGGTGTTCTTGCTTTAGGACCAACTGAAAAAAGTAACTCAATCCTACAGCAAAAACCACTATCCACATTGGAGCTGGAATTAATTGAAAATATTTGTTTCTAATTTTTGCATGAAAAATCATAATAAACAAACTAACCAAACCTACAATTCCTGCATAAAAAAAGTTATGATTTTCTGTTACGATAAATGTTTGAATTGTTTTAGGAATTTCTAATAACAACTCTACCAAACCTCCATCTTCATTAGAATTTCCTAACATTACATGAAACTGTTTGGCAAAAATTCCAATTCCAATAGCGGCTAACATACCTTGTATTGCAGTAGATGGAAAAAAATCGCTTAGAATTCCTAACCTTAGGAATCCTAACAAAATCATAATTGCACCTGATACAACAATAGCTGCAAGTGTATATGCAAACCCTAACTGTAAATCTCCATGACCTAAAGTAGTAATAGCAGTTAACAATACAACTACCAACCCGTTACCAGGTCCTGTAATAGTAACGTTAGAGCCTCCAAAAATAGCGACAATAACACCACCAACAACCGCTGAAATTACTCCAGAAATTGGTGGAGCTTCTGATGCTAAAGCCAATCCCAATCCTAAGGGTAATGCAATTAGAGAAACTACAAATCCTGAAAAAATATTTTGGGGTAAAGCAGCTAAAAATTGGTTTGATTCTTTTTGTTGTGGCATATATTATTTTATAATTAATACATCTGTTGGCAATTCTGACAAAATAAAACTCAAGTCATTTGCTACTATTTTTTTTACAAAATTTAAATGAGTTGGAGTATGCATTATTAATAATTCTGATCTAACAACACGTGCATAATGACCTATAGAATAACCACTTTTACCAAAAATACCCTGTAATTTAATATCTATTGGTTCTTTAAATTCTTTAGGAATTACTTTTAATATTTTTTTAACTCTTAAATTTTCTTGATGTGTTTTTCTTTCGTGATTAATAGCTGCTCTTCTTAAAGACCTATCGTCGTCTACTTTTACCTCTGTATTATTAATCTCCTCTACAATGGTTATTTTTTTTGAAGACAAACTGTTGGCTACATAAAAAGCTGTTGAAATAGTTTCGTGTGATTTTTCTGACTCTAAACCATTCACAACAATGTGTTTTTTATAAATTTCTTTTTGAGATTGATTCATAATAAGTAAAACAGAACATTTTACTTTTTTAGTGAGCTTTCTGGCTACGGAACCTAAATAATGTTTCATTAATTTTTCTCGCTTTACAGCTCCTAAAATCAATAAATCAATTTTGTTTTCTTCACATATTTTAGACAATACCTTAATTGGTTTTCCTTGTTCAAAAATATAAGCAACCTCTCCTGCAAAAGCAAACTCTTTAACAATAGCTTTAAGTTTATCTATTTTATGAGACTCTTCTTCTCCAATATGAACGACATATAACTTTGCTTTAAAGTACGTTGCATACCTACAAGCCTCTACTATATTTGCTTTTAAATTTGGAGAAAAAGCAGCACCTACTAATATTCTTTTAAATTCTTTAATGACTATTGCTTTTAAACTAATTAAATATTTAATCCAAATTTATTTTTTAATAACAATACGTTTGGATTTGATTCTACCAACTTTTTAAATTTCTCTTGAGGAGTATAAATATATTTTTTCTTTTCTGATTGAACAACTACTGTCTTTATTTGGATTCCATAATTATTTAATTCTTGTCTTAAATAATTTAACAATCTAGACCTAACCGCACCAAACTGTTCTTCCATCAATAAATTGGGTAAAGCAAAAATAATTTCTCCATTTTTTAAAACGGGTTTATTTGCATTTACAATAGAAAACATATTTAACTCTCCATCTTGTTTTAACTTATTCCCAAAATAGTTCCACTGTTCTACCAATTGCATTTCCGAAAATGCATCTTTGGGCTTGTTGCTAATATCATCTTCACTAGCAACATAATCAATATCGGTAAGTTTGTTGTGTACTTTTTTTAAGGATAAAGCAGAAGTTCTTCGTTTTCTAGCAGGTTGATTTACTATTTCTTTCTTAGGTTCTACAACGTTTACGGCAACCTCTTTTTTTATAATTTGTGCAACTCCTTTGTTAGTTTCTACTTTTGGATTTTGTGATACTATTGCAGAACTTACTCTAAAAAAAGTAGCTGGTATTATAAAGTTACTGCTTTTTTTTTTACATCACTAAAGGTGATAGAAGCTAACTGCATTAAACAAAGTTCTACTAACAACCTTTGGTTTTTACTAGTTTTGTATTGCAAATCACAATTATTTGCTTTGTCTATAGCAGTAATTAAAAAAGATAATTCTACTTTATTAGCTTGTTCTAGATATTGTTTTTTAGCATTATCTCCAACTTCTAGCAACTGAACAGTAGCATTGTCTTTTGCAACTAACAAATCTCTAAAGTGAGAAGCCAATCCGTTTATAAAATGTTGCCCATCAAATCCTTTTGATAAAACTGAATTAAACTCTATTAAAACATCTGGAATTTTATTTTCTATCAACAAATCAGTTACTTTAAAATAAATGTCATAATCTAATACATTTAAATTTTCGGTTACTGCTTGTCTTGTTAGTTCTTTTCCAGCAAAGCTTACAACTCTATCATAAATAGACAAAGCATCACGCATTGCTCCATCTGCTTTTTGAGCAATTACATGTAAAGCGTCATCTTCTGCATTTACACCTTCTTGTTCTGCTATATATTTTAAATGATCTTTAGCAGACAATACTGTTATTCTCTTAAAATCAAAAATTTGACATCTTGATAGAATAGTCGGTATAATTTTATGCTTCTCGGTAGTAGCTAAAATAAAAATAGCATGTGTAGGTGGCTCTTCTAATGTTTTTAAAAAAGCATTAAAAGCTGCTTGAGATAACATGTGTACCTCATCAATAATATAAACTTTGTATTTTCCTACTTGTGGTGGTATTCTAACTTGCTCTATTAAAGATCTAATATCATCAACAGAATTGTTAGAAGCAGCATCTAATTCAAATACATTAAATGCAAAATCGTCTTCTACTTCGGTGTTAGTTGCTTGTTCGTTTATTTTTTTAGCTAAAATACGAGCACACGTCGTTTTTCCTACACCTCTGGGACCTGTAAACAATAAAGCTTGTGCTAAATGATTATTTTTTATTGCATTCTCTAAAGTATTCGTAATTGCCTGTTGCCCAACTACATCTTTAAATGTAAGTGGTCTATACTTTCTTGCAGATACAATAAATGGTTCCATGTAAAAAAATTATTAAAACAAATATACCTATTTGTACAATGCTAGACAACTCACTAGGTTTATAAAAAAAAGAAAGTCCAGCAATAAAAGTTATTGACTGGACTTATTTGTTGAACATTATTTGTTATTAAAAACAACAGTTTAATTTCTACCCCTAAAAATTAAACATGTATAACGTCATTATAAATACCTACCCCTAAATATTTATAGAAACAAATATACAAAGGTTAGTGAAAGTATCCATATCAAATGTTAAAAAAGTTATAATTTAAACAACTAGTAGCTACTATACTGCCCTTGATTATCCTACTGTTTTAATGGGATTCCATATAAATCAAAGTCTCCCGCTTCATTAATTTTAATTTTCACAAACTCACCTGTTTTTATATAATGCTCTTTTGCATCAACTAAAACTTCATTATCTACATCTGGAGAGTCACTTTCGGTTCTACCTATAAAATATTCACCTTCTTTACGGTCAAAAATACAGTTATAAGTCTTACCAACTTTTTCCTGATTTAGTTCCCAAGAAATTTGAGATTGCATTTCCATAATTTCTGCAACTCTTGCTTCTTTTACGTCTTCTGGCACATCATCTACTAAAGTTGCAGCATGTGTATCTTCTTCATGAGAATATGCAAATACTCCCAAGCGTTCAAAACGCATTTCTTGTACCCAAGATTTTAATTCTTGAAAAATTTCTTCTGTCTCTCCTGGATACCCAACAATCAAAGTTGTCCTTATCGCCATTTCTGGAACGTAATTTCTAAATTCCTTTAACAACTTATTTGTTTTTTCATAAGTTGTACCCCTACGCATCGATTTTAAAATCTCTGTGTTGATATGCTGCAAAGGAATATCTAAATAATTACATACTTTAGGTTCCGATTTCATCACATCTAAAACATCCAATGGAAACCCTGCTGGAAAAGCATAATGCAAACGAATCCATTCAATCCCTTCTACTTTTACTAATTCTTTTAACAAATCAGCCAAGTTTCTTTTTCCGTATATATCTAAACCGTAGTACGTTAAATCTTGTGCTATTAAAATTAATTCTTTAATTCCATTAGCAGCTAATTTCTCTGCTTCTACAACTAAACTTTCTATAGGTGTAGATTTATGCTTTCCTCTCATTAACGGAATAGCACAAAAAGAACACGGCCTATCACACCCTTCTGCAATTTTTAAATAAGCATAGTGTTTTGGAGTCGTTGTTAAACGCTCTCCAATCAACTCATGTTTATAATCTGCTTCTAAAACTTTTAATAGATTTGGTAGGTCTTGAGTTCCAAAATATTGATCTACATTGCTAATTTCCGCCTCTAAGTCTGGTTTGTATCTTTCCGAAAGACATCCGGTAACATATACTTTATCTACCAAGCCTTCTTCTTTTCTATTTGCATAATGCAAGATAGTATTCACAGATTCTTCTTTGGCTTTACCTATAAATCCACAAGTATTGATAACGACAATATTTCCTTCATCATTTTCATCTTCATGAACTACATCTTTTCCGTTGGCTTTTAATTGCCCCATTAAGACTTCTGAATCATAAACGTTTTTAGAACAACCTAGCGTTACTACGTTTATTTTATTTTGTTTTACTGTTTTTGTACGCATTGTATTTAGCTTTTAGCCTTTTGCTATTAGCCTTTAGCCAATAACTTGCTAAAAGCGAACAACACAAAATTATTTAAAGAAAGAATCTACAAATTCAAATTTATTAAAGACTTGTAAATCATCTATTCCTTCACCTACACCTATATATTTTACTGGAATTTTAAACTGATCAGATATTCCAATTACAACTCCACCTTTTGCGGTTCCGTCTAATTTAGTAACGGCTAAAGAAGTAACCTCAGTAGCCAAGGTAAATTGTTTGGCTTGTTCAAAAGCATTTTGCCCTGTAGAACCATCTAAAACCAATAAAACATCGTGAGGAGCATCAGCAACTACTTTTTGCATTACTCGTTTGATCTTGGTCAGTTCATTCATCAAGTTTACCTTATTGTGCAACCTACCTGCTGTATCTATAATAACAACATCTGCATTTTTAGAAACTGCTGATTTTAAAGTATCAAATGCAACCGAAGCAGGGTCTGACCCCATATCTTGACGAACAATTGGTACATCTACGCGATCTGCCCAAACTTGTAATTGATCTATAGCTGCAGCTCTAAAAGTATCTGCCGCACCTAAAACAACACTTAAACCTTGTTTTTTAAATTGTGCTGCTAGTTTACCAATAGTTGTTGTTTTACCAACCCCATTTACACCAACAACCATTAAAACATACGGTTTTTTATCTTTCGGAATTACAAACTCCGTAATATCTTCATGATTTGTTTCAGACAACAACCCTGCTATTTCTTCTCTCAAAATTTGATTTAGCTCATCAGTACCTAAATACTTGTCTCGATCAACTCTTTCTTCAATTCGATCAATAATTTTTAAAGTTGTATCTACTCCTACATCAGAAGCAATCAATACCTCTTCTAAATCATCTAAGACCTCTGCATCTACTTTAGATTTACCTGCAACGACTTTAGATAGCTTAGAAAAAAATGACGTTTTAGATTTCTCTAAACCTTTATCTAAAGTTTCTTTCTTTTCTGAAGAAAATATTTTTTTAAAAAAACTCATAATTCAACTATTTACCTGTGTGTTTGTTTTAACAAGAAAGTGTTAAAATACAAAAAAAGCTACTTTCAATATTGAAAGTAGCCTTTGTATTGTCAATTTTTACAAAAATTATTTTTTTGCAAAAAAGTCTTTTACTTGTGTAGGGTCCATAATAGCTTCAACAAAAGTATAAGCTCCACTTTTTGGAGATTTCACCATTTTGATAGCTTTAGACAATCTCTTAGAACCTGTCTGTAACGATGCTACTGATTTCTTTGCCATTTCCTATATTATTTAATTTCTTTGTGAACAGTCATTTTCTTTAAGATAGGATTAAATTTCTTAATCTCTAATCTATCTGGAGTATTCTTTTTGTTTTTAGTTGTAATGTATCTTGAAGTTCCTGGTTGACCAGAAGCTTTGTGCTCAGTACACTCTAAAATAACCTGTACTCTGTTTCCTTTTTTTGCCATCTCTATATATCTTTATTACGAAGAAAAAATTATTTAACTAAAAATCCTTTTTCCTTTGCCTCTTTAATTACAGCAGAAATACCTTTTTTATTGATATTCTTTAACGCAGCAGTAGATACTTTTAAGGTAATCCACTTATCCTCTTCAGGAATGTAAAAACGCTTTGTAATTAGGTTAGCGTTGAATTTTCTTTTTGTTCTATTTAAAGCGTGAGAAACGTTATTCCCAACCATTGCTTTTTTACCAGTAAGTTCACAAACTTTTGACATCTCGTATCAGTTTTAATTTAATTCTAAACGGAGTGCAAATTTAACAACAATTAATGGTACAAACAAAATTAATTTAGTGATTTTTTAATATTTCTTTACTTAACATTTCAAAAGCCTTGTTTTTAGCCTGTTCTATCACTTTTTCACGAGGTTGTCCAAAGTTAAATTTTTCTACAATTACTTTGTTTTTTGTTGCTATTGCAATAAAAACAATCCCAACTTCTTCGTTTGTATCGTCTAAAGTTGGCCCTGCATTTCCTGTTGTAGCAATTGCATAATTTGCTCCCGTAATTCGTTTTACTCCTAAAACCATTTCTTTTGCCACCTGAGAAGAGACTACTGAGTGTTTCTTAATCACCTCTAAAGGCACTCCTAACAAATTTTGTTTTAACGCACTATTATAAGCAATCACCCCTCCTAAAAAGAAAGCAGACACTCCACTGTGAGCTGTAATTTCATTCGCTATTTTACCTCCAGTACAACTTTCGGCAACTGCCAATGTTTGATTTCTTTCAATTAACTTTTCTTTTACAAAGTTTACATAATCAACATCGCCAATCATAAAACTGTAATCTTTAAAAACCTCAGCAACTTTAGTTCCTTGCTCCAATAGAATAGTTTCTAAGAAACTTTTATCGGCATGTACCCCTGTCAATCGTAATCTTAAACGTCCTGGAGCAGGCAAATAAGCTAATTTTATAAATTCAGGAATTTGATTCTCAAAATCTTCTAACATTTCTGCAGCTGTACTTTCTCCTACACCATACAGCACATAGGTTTGATATACTTGAGAAGGAAACCCTCCTATTTTAATCAACCTTGGCAATACTTCATTTTCTACCAATCCTTTCATTTCAAAAGGGACTCCTGGCAGACTTATTACTATTTTTCCATTTTTTTCGAACCACATCCCCGCAGCTGTTCCTATAGGATTTGGTAAAATAGTTGCCTTTTTAGGCAACATTGCTTGTGCTTTGTTTAAGTGTCCAAACGGAATTCCTCGTTTATCAAACATTGCTTTTACCTGAGCTAAAACCACTTCATTCAACACCAATTCATCTTCAAAATAACTGGTAAGAGTGTATTTTGTAATATCATCTTTTGTAGGCCCTAAACCTCCTGTCACAATAATTAAATCTGCAATAGAAACCGCATGATCCATTCCGTTAACAATTGCTTCTTTTGTATCTGATATAGAGACGGTTTCTACCAATTCTACTCCTAAAGCGTGCAGTTTATTCGCTATCCATTGTGTATTGGTGTCTAAAACTTGTCCTATTAAAATTTCGTCACCAATGGTAATTATACTTGCTTTCATACGCTGTTTTACATACAACAACAGAGGCAAATGCCTCTGTGTTTATCTTACTTTAATATCTATTAATTTTTCATCTTCCAGATAACCTCTCAACACATCTCCTTTGGCTACAGGTCCTACACCAGAAGGTGTTCCTGTAAAAATAATATCTCCTTTTTTTAAGGTATAGATGGTAGAAATGTAAGCTATAATTTCATCAATTTTAAAAATCATGTCTTTGGTATTTCCTACCTGGACTTGCTCCTCGTTTTTTTCTAATCTAAAATTTATATTGTTTAAATCTGTAAACTGCTCTTTAGGTAAAAAAGACTCTCCTATAATAGCACTTCCATCAAAACCCTTAGCTTTTTCCCACGGATGACCATTCTTTTTTAACTCTAACTGCACATCACGTGCTGTAAAATCTATTCCTAAACCAATTTCATCATAATATTTATGAGCAAACCTTTCTCCAATGTGTTTTCCTACTTTATTTATTTTGACGAGAACCTCTATTTCATACTCTACTCTGTTAGAAAAAACAGGAATTACAAATGGATTTTTTTTAGGCAATACAGCAGAATCCGGTTTTAAAAACACTACAGGCTCTGTAGGTATAAAATCTCTATCAAATTCTTTGATATGTTCTGTATAATTCATTCCTATACAAATGATTTTCATATGCTTTGAATTAAAATTTATTTTTTAGTAGATGACCTCTATTTTCTTAAAAGTTTATTCTCCTGTTTCTGGAAATACAATTGCTTTGTTATTATCAACAATAATCTGATTGTTTAAATGACATTTAACTGCTCTAGCCAACACCATTGTTTCAATATCTGCACCAATTGCTTTTAAGGTATTAGGAGTACTTTCATGCGTTACTCGTTCTACATCTTGCTCAATAATTGGACCTTCATCTAAATCTTCTGTTGCGTAATGTGCTGTTGCTCCAATTAACTTTACTCCTCTATCATATGCTCTATTATAAGGGTTTGCTCCTTGAAAAGCAGGCAAAAAAGAATGATGAATATTGATAATTCTATTTGGATAATGATTGATAAAATCATTAGATAAAATTTGCATATAACGAGCCATCACAATTAAATCAATCTCATTAGAATCAAACAAATCTATTAATTGTTGTTCTTGTTCCTTTTTGGTATCCTTAGTTACAGGCAAGTGGTAAAATGGAATTCCAAACATATCTGCTATAGGCTTTAATTTGGTATGATTACTCACCACCATTTTCACATCACAATGCAGTTTATTTTCTTTATTACGTTGCAACAAATCATATAAATTATGTGTGGTATGAGACACCATAATAGCTACTTTTTGTTTTGTAATTCCATAATCTACACTCCAAATAATATCATAAACAGGAGCCAAACGAGAAAAACGTTCTTCTAGTTGTTCTTGTGTTATTGTTACAGAATCATCCGATTCTATACGCAAACGCATAAAAAACATTCCGTCTATAGAATTTGTATATTGCTGTGCACTTACCAAGTTGAACCCCTCTTGATAAAAAAAATGTGTTAATTTAGATACAATCCCTTTTTGATCGGGACACTTTATTAAAAAAGTTATGATTTGTGGTTTTATCAATTTTTTAGCATTTAGCTTATGGCAGGTAGCCATTAGTAATTAAACAATGTATTTTTTATCAAAATTTGGTTTGCGTTTTTCTAAAAAGGCATTTCTTCCCTCTTTTGCTTCATCGGTCATATAAGCCAAACGAGTTGCTTCTCCCGCAAAGACTTGCTGCCCTACCATTCCATCGTCTGTTAAGTTCATTGCAAATTTTAACATTCTAATAGATAGTGGAGATTTTCCTAACACTTCTTGAGCCCATTCATAAGCTGTATCTTCTAATTCAGCATGAGGAACCACTTTGTTTACCATTCCCATTTCAAAAGCTTCTTGAGCTGAATAATTTCTTCCTAAAAAGAAAATTTCTCTTGCTTTTTTCTGTCCCACCATTTTAGCCAAATAAGCAGAACCATACCCACCATCAAAACTAGTAACATCTGCATCTGTTTGTTTAAAAATAGCATGTTCTTCACTTGCTAAAGTCATATCGCAAACTACATGTAAACTATGTCCTCCACCTACAGCCCAACCAGGTACAACAGCAATAACCACTTTAGGCATAAAACGAATCAATCGTTGTACTTCTAAAATATTTAAACGATGCGCACCGTCATCACCCACATATCCTTGGTGTCCTCGTGCTTTTTGATCTCCTCCTGAGCAGAATGAATACACCCCATCTTTGGTGGATGGTCCTTCTGCAGATAATAAAACAACTCCTATATTTTCATCTTCTTGCGCATCGTAAAAAGCATCATATAACTCTGATGTTGTTTTAGGTCTAAAAGCATTTCTTACATTAGGTCTGTTAAAAGCAATTCTTGCAACTCCATTACATTTTTTGTACGTAATATCTTCGTATTCCTTAACTGTTTTCCAATTGATTGTTGACATGCGGATCTATTTCTTTTTTGTTTTTAATAACAGTGGGTAAAGTTATCATTTTAATTTTATTTCAATCTGTGTTTTCACCAATCTACAAACCAAAGATAAAATCAGCTTAAACGTTTGATTATTAATTATTTTACCAACAAAAAACAGTAACTTTGCAATCCCTAATTTTTAAAACAACTAGTACTCTTAACCTAATTGTTTGATAAAAAGCATTTTATCAACAGACCTAGCGTACTTAGACAGGAACATCATTTATGAAAAAAAAGGTTGAAATTTTAGCACCTGCCAAAAACCTACTCCAAGGTATGGCAGCCATCAATTCAGGAGCAGATGCAGTATATATTGGAGCTCCGCAATTTGGAGCACGTACAAACGCAAACAATTCTGTAGATGATATTGCCGAAATGGTACGATATGCTCACTTGTTTAAAGCGCAAGTTTTTGTAGTAATCAACACTATTTTATATGATAACGAACTAGAAACTTGTCAGAAATTAATTCACGAATTGTACCATATAGGTGTAGATGCCTTAATTGTACAAGACATGGCTATTTTTGAAATGGACTTGCCTCCTATTGTAATTCACGCAAGTACCCAAGCCAATAACAGAGAACCTAAACAAGTAGGTTTTTTGCAAAAAGCAGGAATGAAACGTGTGGTTTTGGCAAGAGAGTTAAACCTAGATCAGATTAAAGAAATTAACGAAGCTTGTGATGTAGAGCTCGAGTTTTTTGTATCTGGTGCCTTATGTGTTTCTTTTAGCGGAAACTGTTATATGAGTGTTGCCGGAGGAGAGCGTAGTGCCAACCGTGGTTCTTGTGCTCAAAACTGTAGATTACCCTATAAATTAACGGATGGAAACAATGATACTTTAATTGAAAGCAGTCATTTATTATCTATTAAAGATTTAGACTTAAGCGACCAATTGCCACAAATGATTGAGGCTGGTATCATCTCTTTTAAAATTGAAGGAAGATTAAAAGATGTAGTATACGTTAAAAATAATGTTTCTTTTTTAAGAGCTAGATTGGATCAGTTTTTAAATGGCGATGGAAAAGATAAATTTCAAAAAGCATCATCAGGTAGAACTTTTTACACGTTTGATGCAGAAATGGACAGAAGTTTTAACCGTGGTTACACAGATTATTTTGTAAACAAAAGAACTGAAAAAATAGGATCTTGGGAAACTCCAAAATCTCAAGGTCAGATAATCGGTAAAATTATTGAATTTAAAAACGGTAAATATCTTATAGAGAATGCCGAAAAATTAAATAATGGTGATGGTCTTTATTTTTTAAATGAACAAAACGAAGCTGACGGAGTACAAGTAAATACCGTAGAAAACGGATGGATTACTCCAAACAACTATAAAAACATTCCTGTAGGTACTTTAATTTCTAGAAACTCTGATGCCAATTTTAACAAACAAGTTGAAAAAGACAATAGTGCTATCAGAAAAATTGGAGTGGAATTAAAATTTGAAGAAACTCAATATGGTTTTCTTTTAACCGCTACGGATGAAGATGGACATGTTAGCTCAGAAGGATTTAAAGTAACCAAAGAATTAGCAAAAAAAGAAGGTTTCTTAAAAAGCAACTTAGAAAAAAACTTAATTAAAACAGGAAACACTCCTTTTATTGTTGATGATGTTGCTATTGAATTAGAAGACAACTGGTTTGTGCCTATTTCTAAAATTAATGAAATTAGAAGAACGGTTTTAGAAAACTTAATTAACATTAGAGTTAACGAATACCATAGAGAGGAGCAAGCTATCGTAAAAACAGATCATCCTTACCCAGAAAAAACATTAGACTTCACCTACAATGTTTCTAACAAATTGGCTAGACAGTTTTACAAAAGACACGGAGTAGAAGAAATTGAAAAAGCATTTGAATTGCAATGGGAACCTGGTAAAGCCAGAGTAATGACCACTAAATATTGTGTAAAATACGAATTAGGAAAATGTGCAAGATTTCAACGTGATACTATGGGCGAAAAGTTAAAAGAACCTTTAACCTTAACCCACGGAGAAAACGAATACAAATTAAAGTTTAACTGTAAACCTTGTGAAATGGAAATATGGGAAAAAGATGCAGAACTAGAATTTGAAGAAGATAATTATTAAACAAAAAGCAGCCAATTGGCTGCTTTTTGTTTTTAACAGAAGCCTTAACAATTTAACAATCATCTCTTTTATATATTTTTTCTTAACTTTAGAAAGCTATGAAAGAAGATATTTAAACAATTCCCCCTTAACTATCCCCCCTTTTTATAGCAAGTTGTAAAACAAAACATAAATACCAAATAAGGCTATTCTTATAAAACCAAGTTATGTGTTTCACAAATTGCTTAAAAACTGAAAAAAATGTTATTAAAAATCCAACTCTATGTACTGTCGCTATGGCTGTTATTCTTATTATTGTTCGTAAACAAATTAAACATACCCATTTATTTTGAAAAATATAGCACTAATGGAATTAAGGAACTTGTTATTTCTAACGCAATCCCAATTGTTTGCTTAATTTTTATTTTTTCAGGATTCTTATTCTATTATAAGTTTAAATACATCATAGAAGATGGAGTTACCAAACCCGAACAAATTACAGAAGTAGAAGATCACAATTGGGAACATTTAACTTTTTTAGTTACTTATGTAGTTCCTCTTTTAAGTTTTGATTTAGATTTTGATTTATCTAAAGAAAGAAACGGATTAATGTTTATTTTAATCTTGTTTATTATTGGTGTTATTTATGTAAAAACCAATATTTATTATACAAACCCCACCTTAGCTTTATTAGGTTATCATATTTACAAAGTAAGCACTCAAAACAAAAGACACGTAATACTTATTACCAAAGATTCTATAAGTAAAGAAGATTACATTGAATCTAAACATATTAGCGATAATGTTTTTTTTGCTAGTAAAACCAACCAAAAACAGCATATATCCTCCAAAAGACTAGATTCTCTAATACATTAAAATTCATAAAAAAAGGAAGCTAATTAGCTTCCTTTTTTTATTCTTGTGTATGTTCTAATAATTTTATTCCGTTTTCTTCTAACGTAATTACTTTGTTTTTATACAAACCGCCAATAGCATTTTTAAATGCTTTTTTACTCATTCCCAATTCATACTTAATGGTGTCTGGTTCCGATTTATCTGTAACAGGTAAAAAACCATTATGAGCTCTTAAAGCAGTTAATATTTGTACCTGAAATTTGGTAATACTATTTCTAAAACCAATAGGTTGTAAAGAAATATCTAGCTTACCATCTTCTCTAACTTTTTTAACATATGCTTTTAAACGTTGCCCTTCTTCTAGTCGCTGATAAACTTCATTTTTATACAAAATCCCCTCAGTTACCTCATCTACCAATACCGTAATTCCTAATTTAGAAAAACTACCTATTACAACATCTACTTGTTGCCCTTCT
Source organism: Wenyingzhuangia heitensis (assembly GCF_011762155.1). Classification (GTDB taxonomy): domain Bacteria; phylum Bacteroidota; class Bacteroidia; order Flavobacteriales; family Flavobacteriaceae; genus Wenyingzhuangia; species Wenyingzhuangia heitensis. The sequence goes on along the minus strand of NZ_JAASQL010000007.1, from coordinate 61,112 downwards.
TCAAACTCTTCCATAATTTTACACTTTAAACGATTCAAAATATGTTTTCAAAACCTGATCGTTTTTATCACTTGGTGTGAAAACCTCTATTATTTTTGGTTGACAACTTTCTTTGTAAAAAGAAGTCATCTCTTTTTCTATGCCTTTAATACTGGTTGCAAACAAATATTCAAAACCATACATTTTGGCCAAATGCTCTGCTGTTAATCCATGTGGAGTTTCAAAATAAGACAAGGCATCTGTTTTTTTAGGCCCTGGTAAAATTTTAAAAATACCACCTCCATTGTTATTTACAATTATAATTCTAAAATTAGTAGGAATATACATATTCCACAAAGCATTGCTATCGTATAAAAAACTAATATCTCCAGTTACCAACGTAACTTGTTTTTTAGTTTGCATTGCATGCCCTATAGCAGTAGATGTACTTCCATCAATTCCGCTAGTACCTCTGTTACAAAACACAGTTATAGAATCATCAACATCAAACAACTGTGCATAACGTACTGTAGCACTATTACTCAGTTGCAAAACTGATTTTTTGGGAAAAAACTGGTTTAAAACACCAAACACTTTAAGGTCAGAATATTCACAAGTAGCCACAAAATCATGATGTTGTTGCTTTCTTGTCTCTTTTACCCTCAATCCTTTTTGCTGATATTTACTTTCTTTATTTTTAATCAACCAAAAAAACTGACTAAAGAACAACTCTGTAGATATTTTAAAATGATGTGTTAAAGCAAAGAAAGTATCATAGCCCGTAGTTGCATGTATCGCCCAATGTTCTTTGGGTTGTAAAGCTCTTAAATACTGCTTTATTCTTTTAGACACCACCAAACCACCAATGGTTAGCAATATATCTGGCTGATAAAATTCTTTTTCCTCTTCCGATAAACCTGCTAAAAACTGATCAATACTATTGATTGTGTTTTTTGAATTGATGTTAGAATTCGTTTCCGTAAACACCAATACCGATGGATCTTTTAATAAATGATTAATTTGTGTTTGTAACAACTCACTAGGCTGATGCACTCCCACCAACACTATTTTTTTAGCAGCTTTGTTCCATGTATCAGCAAACACTTCTAATTCTTTTACCTTTAAAGGAGTTTCTGTAAGTACTTGCTCTTCCTCTATTTTTTCTAAAGGATATTCTAACATATCAGAAACCAAATCATACAAAGGTTCATCAAAAGGAACATTAATATGCACAGGTCCTTTCTGTGTATTGGCAATTTTAATTGCTTTGTAAACCAACTCTTTATTAATTTCTCTATCTACTTCCGATTGCATTTCAACCAAATTAGCTTCAAACAAAATATGATTTTTAAACACACCTGTTTGTCTTATGGTTTGTCCATCGCCTACATCTATTAAATACTTAGGTCTATCTGCAGAAATTACCAGCAAAGGAATATTGCTATAAAAAGCTTCTGAAACCGCTGGATAATAATTTAACAACGCAGAACCAGAAGTACAAACAACAGCCGTAGCTTTTTGTTTTTTTTGAGCCATTCCTAAAGCCACAAAAGCAGCACAACGCTCATCTACCACACTATAAGATGTTATAGTTGGCACTTGATTAAACCCAATAGTTAAGGGTCCATTACGAGAACCCGGAGATATTACTACCTCGTTTATATGATTTGATACACAAGAAGCAATGACCAATTGTGCCAATTCATTTTTAGGATATTTCATTCAGTATTTCTCTCTATAAGAGCGTAAAATTACAAATAAAAAGATAGTATCTTTACCATACACTCTTTCTTTTTATTATGGATGAACTTATAGATATTGTAAACCTTATGGGGCAACCAACAGGCAATGCTTGCATGAAAAGTTTTGCCCATCAAAATGGAATTTTACACGCTAGTGTACATATTTGGTTTTATCATCAAAATGGAAAAATTCTGATTCAGAAAAGAAACAAAAAAAAGGAAATTTATCCAAATTTGTGGGATGTGTCAGTAGCAGGTCATGTGGCATCTGAAGAAAACTTTTTAGATGGAGCTATTAGAGAAATTAAAGAAGAAGTTGACCTTACGGTGATCAAGGATCAATTAATCTATAAAGGAATTTGGGAAGAAAAACACGCACATTCCAATGGGTTGATAGATCATGAAATTCATCATATTTATTTGACAGAATTAAAAACAAATCTTACAGACTTAACTCCACAACCAGAAGAAGTAAGTGATTTAAAACTAGTAACCTTAGATTATTTAGAAAACAATTACAAAGACACTACGTATTTTGTTCCTCATGATGTTGAATATTACAAACATATTATTGACCTACTAAAAGAAGCCATTTAGCATGAAAAATAGCATTGCAGAAAGAATAACCGACTTTATAAAAAACTATCCTCCTTTTGATAATCTATCTTATAATGATTTATATAAGCTGGCTGTAGAAACCAATGTTTTGTATTTAGACAAAGACGAAACATTGTATTCTCAGGGAAAACCCCCTAAGGATTTCTTTTATATTGTAAACCAAGGAGCTATTCGTATCTACAGACAAGATGGAGAAAAAACTGTAGAAGTTGAAATGTGTGATGAAGGAGATGTTCTAGGTCTAAGACCTTTAATTGTAAACGAAAACTACATTTTAAACGCAAAAGCTTACGAAGAGTCTATTGTTTACGCAATTCCCATTCAAATATTTAACGAGCAATTTATAAACAATGCAGAAATTAGTAAATACTTAATTACTCGTTTTGCTAGTAACTCTACCACACGTTTTTCTCAAGAAGAAAATGAACGCATTTTTGCAGATTACAAACGTACCAGACAAACCGATTACTTTAGTTCTAAAATAAGTAACTTAACAACTACTGCCGTTAGTTGCAATCATAAACACACAATAAGAGAAGCTGCTCTTATTATGAGTGATAATAAAATTAGTTCTATTTTTATTTTAAGAAAAAATAAACCTATAGGAGTTATTACCAATAAAATACTACTGCACACTGTAGCTACAGGTAAATATTCTATTGATGAAAGTGTAGGCGAAATAATGGGAAGCCCTGTGGTTACTGCATCCTCAGACATTTCTATTGCGCAGGCACAAATTATTATGCTACAAAAAAAAGTAGAAAACGTTTGTATTACAGAAGACGGTACCAAAAACAGTAAAATGCTGGGAATGGTGACACAACAAGATATTGTAGCTTCTTTAAGTAACAACCCTGCAGTGTTAATGAAACAGATTAGCCGAGCAAGAACCATTTCTAGACTAAGAGATTTAAGACAACAATTAAACGATTTGTTAAAAAGGTATATCGATCAACATATCTCTTTTACACATACATTAACAGTTGTTGCAGAATTGAATGAGTCTATCAACGAAAAAGTAGTAGAATTATCTGTTAAAGAATTAAACAAAACCCCTCCTTGTAAATTTGCGTTTTTTGCCTTAGGAAGCCAAGCTCGTAAAGAACAATTAATCCCAACCGACCAAGACAACGGAATTATTTTTGACGATGTTCCTCAAGATCAAATAGAAGAAGTTCGCAGTTTCTATATGGAATTAGCGGCTTTAATTACCAAAAACTTACATTCTATAGGTTTTGAATACTGTCCTGCTGAAATGATGGCCAGCAATCCAAAATGGTGTTTAAGTAAAAAAGAATGGAAAACACAGTTTCAAGATTGGATTTACAATCCTACAGAAAAAAACATATTATTAACTGCCATATTTTTTGATTTTAACTTTGTTTACGGCCATAAAAAATTAGTAGATGATTTATCTATATCTGTATACAAACACACCAAAGACAACAAAAGATTCTTTATGTTTTTAGCGCAAGATGCTCTTAAAAGCCCTAGTCCACTTGGTTTCTTTAGACAATTTATTGTAGATCAAGATGGGGCACACAAAGATCATTTTAACATTAAACAGCGTGCTATTATGCCGTTGATAGATGCTGCCAGAATTTTAACTCTACAACACAACCTAAAAGGAGTAAACAATACTGCCGAAAGATATTATAAGTTAAGAGAATTAGAACCACAAAATGCCGAAGTATACGAAGCATGTGCTTATGCTTTTAAAGCTTTGTTAAAATTTAAAACAAAAAACGGATTAACCTCGCTAGGAGAAGACGATGGAAAATTTATCAAACTAGAAACCCTGTCAAAATCTGACAAGGTAAAACTAAGACGTTGTTTTAAGCCAATAAAGAGTATTCAGGAAATTATAGCGGTCCGTTTTCAAGCAAACATTTAAACCATCATCACCTATGTTTAAATATATTTTTAAAAACATACAGTACTATTTTAAAAAGAAAAATCATCCTGATTACTGGAAAGAATATATAGAATCTATAAAAACCACAAATAACAAAACAATAAAAGAATCTAAATTTGTTGTTTTTGATTGTGAAACCTCTGGATTAGATCCTAAAAATGATCGAATTTTATCTATGGGAGCAGTTACTATTTATAACAACACCATAAACGTTAAAGATACTTTTGAAAAATATTTAGAACAGGAAATTTTTAAGAGAGAAAGTGTAGCTATACACGGTCTTTTAAAAAAAGGAAACTATACCAAGTGCAAAGAAGAAGAGGCTATAAAAAAATTTTTAAAATACATAGAAGGTGCTATAATTGTTGGTCATCATATTAATTTCGACATCAATTGTGTAAACTACGCTTTAAAAAGAATAGGCTTACCTAAACTTAAAAACAAAACTTTAGATACCAATGTTTTGTTTAAAAAGACAAAACATCAAGTATATGCAGATGTATACAACAAAGTATTTAGTTTAGATGAAGTTTGTGATGAGCTTAAAGTTAAAAAGAAAGACAGACACACTGCCTACGGTGATGCCTACATTACTGCCATTGTATTTTTTAAAATACTAGGACGATTAAACAGAAATAATGACCTAACATTAAAAGATCTTTTTTACACTCCTAAAATGATTTATTAAAATTTAAAAATGTTAATAATTTAGCTTTTATAACGTTTTCGTTAAATTTTTAGTTTCTTAACAAAACAACACAATCTTAATTAAAACATAGCCAATTTTAATGACATGAAACCTATATCTTTGTTAGCACAAAAAATAAAGGTTCTACAAAATGCCAAGAAAATCATCTTCTAAAAAAACAACATCTAAACATCCACCCATAAAACACGCTGATTTTGTGTTAATTGGAGGAGGAATTATGAGTGCCACATTGGCAATATTACTTTTCGAGAAATACCCTGGTAAAAAAATTACTGTTATCGAAAAGCTTCCTCAAATGGCCGAAGAAAGTTCTGAGGCATGGAATAATGCAGGAACGGGACATGCAGGAAACTGTGAATTGAATTATACTCCAGAAAAAAGTGGAGTGGTAGATCCTAGCAAAGCTGTAAAAACAGCCACTCAGTTTTACGAAACCCTTGCGTTTTGGAAAGATTGTAAGGAAAAAGGATACATTCAGAATCTAGACAAATGTATTTCTGAAGTACCACACATTAGTTTTGTTCAAGGTAAAAGAGATGTCGATTTTTTAGAAAGGCGTTGGAACGTTTTAAAAGAAACTGAGTTTTTTAAAGATATGGTTTTTTCTAAAGATAGGGAACAAATTAAAGAATGGCTGCCTTTAATGATGGAGGGACGTAACAAAAGATCTAGTGTTGCTGCTACTTATATTAAAGAAGGTTATGATGTAAACTTTGGAGAAATTGCAGAACAAATTTTTCGTTATTTATCTAAACAACCCAATGTTGAATTGATCAATCACAGTAACGTTATTGATATTGAGAAAACAAAAAATAACCGTTGGCTGCTATCTGTAAAAGGACAAAACGTTGGTAAACACTGGAAAATTGTAACCAACTACTTGTTTATTGGTGCAGGTGGAGGTGCATTATCTTTATTAGAAAAGTCTGGAATTGAAGAAGCTAGAGGGTATGGTGGTTTTCCAATTAGCGGATTATGGTTGCGTTGTACCAACCCAGAAGTTATAGAGAGACATGCTGCCAAAGTATATGGTAAAGCTAAAAAAGGTGCTCCGCCAATGTCTGTTCCCCATATGGACAACAAGAGTTATAAATGGTAGAAAAGAACTATTATTCGGACCTTATGCTGGTTTTACAACTAAATTTTTAAAGCACGGTTCTTTCTTTGATTTGCCTAAATCAGTAGAATTTGACAACATTATGAGTCTTTTAGGTGCAGGTTACAACAACTTGCCTTTAGTAGGTTACTTAGTAAAACAAGTAAGTTTAAAGTTTGAAGACAGAATGGAAATGTTACGCGAATTTTATCCAGATGCTAAAGATGAAGATTGGAAAGTTGTAGTTGCAGGACAACGTGTACAGATTATTAAAAAATACAAAAAACGTAGTGGTAAATTAGAATTTGGAACTGAAATTATTATTTCTAAAGATAAGTCTATTGCTGCATTGTTAGGAGCTTCTCCTGGAGCATCTACGTCTTATTCTGTAATGAAAAACGTAATGGAAAAATGTTTTGAATAGCATTTTATAATATATATATACAGTATAAAAAAACATCAACTTATAAGTTGATGTTTTTTTATTTATAATTTAAAATTATTGCAATTCCCAGGTTCTAACCCAATCATAATAAGTAGTACGTTCTTCTTTTGTTCCTGTTAAACCACCATCAGCTGGTACAGGACTCCAATCATACGTTTCTGTAACCATTCTTAAATACATAGGTAAATCAAAATTTTCTACAGGAACCACAGTGTTTTTATATTCTCCGTCTAAAAAGAACAATATTTCTTTTGAGCTTTTCCACCAAGCTGCATAAATATGGTAATTCTCCCAATTTTTAGTTGCATATTCTACTTCAGCTCCCTCACTTCCTTCTTTTGTTTCATCACAAGTTTTGTTTCTACTATGTGTATTAGAATACATACCTGTATCATGATCTTTTGCCCAATCTGGAGTTGAATCTGTAATACGCCCCACCGTTTCTTGAATATCTAATTCCGTTGTTCTTTGATCACAACCGCTTCCTTCATTTCTTGTATTAATCAACCAAAAAGTAGAAGACATAAATGTCTTACTAGCTTTCATTCTACATTCAATATACATTCCGGGTTGAGCTGTATTTATAGATCTTATCAAGCTTCCTGCATGCGTATATTCATTTCCGTTTACAATTTCTTTTTCTGCTAATTTATAATTGGTAATGGTTAAATTTCCGTTAGCTAAAGCAACAGCATCTTCTTTAAAAATACCAGGTTCTCTCCCAATCCAACTACTTGTTAATATTGCCCACTTATCCGTGTCCAAATTTGTAGTTTCAAATTCATCACTTAACAAATTTACTTTTACCCATTTTTTAACTGTAACATTTGGATTTTCTCCTTCTAAAAAACTAGGCACAGATGTATTTTCTCCTAAAGCAATATCTTCTTCTATGGGATTTTCTTCTTCTAACGGTTCTTCCTTGTCTACTTTATCTACAGGAGGAATAAAACTATCTGAATTCTTAGAACATGAAATAAAAAAAACTACACCAATAATAAGCACACATAACTGTTTAATCATAATCATTAATTATTTATGTAAATGTAATTTTTAAAAAAACTACTTATAGATACGCTAAATTAATTCTATAGAATATATGATTTTATCAAAAAAAAACACTTAAAAATTACAATATAACAAATACTTAAAAAATTACTTTTTAGGCACAAAATAATCAGATTTTTTAGCTCCTTCAGGTAAAGATTCTTCAAAGAACTGTTCTCTTTTTCTTTCAAACTCAGCATAACTACCAATTCTATGTCCCATATTTTGTTTATCCCATGCCTGCCACTTACTACGTAAGCTTTCTGCTACTTTTTTATTTTTTGATACTATATTATTTTGTTCCCCTGCATCTTTCTTTAAATTAAACAAACCCGCTTCTTTTAATGGAGAATTTTTTATGTGTTTGTACCCATCTGAAAGAACCGCCCAATTGTTTCTGAATTTCCAGAACAAAGCATTATGAGGAGCTTCTTTTTTCTTACCTGTTAATAAAGGTATCAAATTTTCACCTTCCATTCCATTTCCTTCGCTAGCATCTGCACCTGCCAATTCTACAGCGGTTTTACTAATATCAATTGAAATCACAGGCTTATCATAGACTTGCCCTCCTTTAAGTACAGATGGCCAATAAGCAATAAATGGAACATGTACTCCACCATCAAAATAATCTGTTTTTCCACCGCGAAATGGAGCATTTGAAGATCCATTTCCTCGTTTTGGCAAACGCTTAGATGGAATTGGTCCTCCGTTATCACTTAGGAAAAACACTAGTGTATTTTCAGCAATTTCATTGTCTTCTAACGCTTTTATTACTTTACCAATTCCTTGATCCATAACATCTACCATAGCAGCATACACTCTTCTTTTTTTATCTTTTATATGTGCATAACGCTCAATATCTTCTTTTGGAGCCTGTAAAGGTTGATGGGGTGCGTTGTAAGACAAATACAAAAAGAATGGTTTTTCTTTATTTTCTTTTACAAAATCAACAGCATCGTTACTTAAAGCTGTGGTTAAGTATCCTTTAAAATCAGCTGGTCTTTTGTTGCGAATTAAACCGTGTAAATAGTTTTCTTTAAAAGGTCTAGATACATCTACCTTGTAGTAATCATGTCCTCCTCCTAAAAATCCATAGAAATAATTAAAACCTCTATTCATTGGGTTAAACGGATACGCTGCTCCCAGGTGCCATTTTCCAATAATCCCTGTGGTGTATCCAACTTTTTGCATTCTAGCAGGAAATAAAATTTCTTTTGTAGATATTCCTAAATATGGATTGTTAGGATCATAGGCTGGGTTATGATCAAACCCAAAACGGTGTTGATAACGACCTGATAACAAACCTGCTCTACTAGGTCCACAAAAAGCGTGTGTTACGTAACCTTGAGAAAAAACAACTCCAGCGCTAGCCATTTTGTCTAGATGAGGAGTCTTTATGTTTTTTGATCCTGTAAAACCAGTATCAGCATACCCCATATCATCAGCCATAATAACAATAATATTAGGTTGTTTTTTGACTTCTCTTTTTTGTGAATTAACAGTAGTTAGCACTGTTAGAGACAAAACGATAACTTTAAAAAAAATGTGCATTGTATTTTAAGTTTATGTGTAATTAATCTAAAATTAATTTTTAGATTTTTCAAAGAACATAATTTATAATTAAAACATCTAGCACAAATGATTCCTTATCTATAAATATAGTTTGTACATATAAAATCTAGTTAAGCTATTAACATTTACTAAAAAACACCTACAAAAAAACTCGGATTGCACATCCGAGTTTTTTGTTTTTATAAAAATAAATAAGACTATAAATTTCTCTTATTATACAATCGTATATTTTCCAAAATAAATTTTAAATTCCTTTTGTAATCCCTGTAACTGCTCTAACTCTTTAGACAACACAATAGCCAAAGACAAACCTTTGTTTCCACCACGGGCAGTTCTACCACTACGGTGTACAAAATATTCTGTATTCTCTGGCAGCTGGTAATGAATTACAAAATTCACATTAGGCACATCTATTCCCCTTGCAGCAACATCTGTACAAACTAACAATTGACTAGCTCCATTTTTAAAAGAACGTAAAGATTTTTCTCTATCTCGCTGTCCCATATCACCTTCTAAAGCCGATACAGAAAAACCTTCTTCTGATAATTCTTCTTTTAGTTTTTGAGCCCCTAATTTTGTTTTACAAAACACAATTCCTTTTTCCATTCCTCTACTCTCTACAAAACTGACTAAAACATCTAATTTTTGACCTATTGTAGTTGATATAAATTTATGAGAAATGTTTTCGTTTACCAATTGCTCAGACTCTACCTCTACACGAACAGGATTGTTCATATATGTTTTTACCAAACTATTTAATGCATTTGGAAATGTTGCAGAAAACAACCAAGTGTTTTTTGCTCCTGTAGAAAACTTTAAAATTCTATTTAAGTCTGGTAAAAACCCCATACTTAACATTTCATCAGCCTCGTCTAATACTAACATTTTTATATTGCTAATATCAATTGCAGATCTATCTAACAAATCGCATAATCTACCTGGAGTCGCAACAACTACGTGTGTAGTCCTCTCTAGGTTTTTAATTTGAACGTCTATTTTTTCTCCTCCGTAAACAGCTTCACAAAAAATTCTTTCCGATGCATATTTGGTCAACTTAAACAATTGTTTTTTTATCTGTTGAGCCAATTCACGTGTCGGAGCTAAAACCAAAACCTGAATTTCATTTTTTTTAGGATTTATTTTTTGCAACAATGGCAAACCAAAAGCAATGGTTTTTCCCGTTCCTGTTTGTGCTTTTCCTATATAATCTATTTGTCCTTCCAATAATTTTGGAATGGATCTTTCTTGTATTTCTGTAGGTTGGTTTACTCCCATTTCTTTCATCGATTTGATGAATTCTGGAGTTACTCCTAAATCTTTAAAATTTTTCAAAATTTTAGTATTTAATTTCAATGCAAAGGTACTATTATAATTTAGATATAAGATTTGAGAAATTAGATAAAAGAGACTCTCTTTAGAGTGTAAAATCTGTTAATTTTCTTACCGACTTTTTTCTTTGATACCAGTCGTTATAAACCAATTCTAACCTTTCAACTTTAAAAGTACCAAAATCATAATCTTTAAACTTTTCTACCAGAGCTAAAAACTCATTTTTATTGCTCAATTTTTTTCTAAATCTAACTACTGTTGAGTGTGCTGTCTGAATAGCATAACGTTTATCTATACTTTGTTCTAAAGTGGTTGCTCTAAAATGAGCTCTTAACCTATCTCTTAAAAGATTTATAGATTCATTTTCCATAAAACCTTTAATCATTAAACAACTAGAAGAAGCTGTTACACCTCTGCATGTTATTTTTAAGGGAGTAAAATCGATTAAGCTTTTACAAATAATTTGATTGTAATCTTCAATATTAAGCTTATCTAAATCAAATCCATTATAACACGATATAATGGACATAACTGTAATGTGAATATCTGAATTTTCATAATAATATTGACTAGGTTCTATAAGCTTAAGTTGACGTAAAAAATATTGAATATGGTTCTTTACTTCTTCAGAAGGTCTTAATAAAAGTGTAATTCCAAATCGGTTGTCATTACCAGCATCAATTAAAGGATCTATTTGGCAATTTTCTTTAGCTATTTTTAAAACTGACTCTTTGTACAGAGAATCATAATGTTTCTTTAAATCCATTCTTTTTCTTAACAATTTAGTTTTTTATAAAAGAAAAGTCCGAGAGAATTTCTCGGACTTTTTAATTCGTCAATTTGGACTTAACTAGATCGTTTATGTGCTATAATTTCACATCTCGACTCCGCTCGATGGTCCTACTTTTTATTACAAACCTGCAATTTCTTTGATCTCATCAATGGCTCTAAAAGCCAAAGCATCTGCACTTTGTTGCGAACCACTTTCTGTATAAATTCTAATAATTGGTTCTGTGTTAGATTTACGTAAATGTAACCACTCATCAGCAAAATCAACTTTTACACCATCAATGATATTTACTTCTTCGTTTTTGTATTTCTCTGCCATGGTAGCTAAAATCGCATCAACATCTAAACTAGGTGTTAACTGAATTTTATTTTTACTCATATAGTATTCAGGATAAGAATCACGTAATTCTTTACAAGATTTATTTCCTTTTGCTAAGTGAGATAAAAATAAAGCAACCCCTACTAAAGAATCACGACCGTAGTGGGATTCTGGATAAATGATTCCTCCATTTCCTTCACCACCAATTACGGTATTGGTTTCTTTCATGGCAGTCACCACATTTACCTCTCCCACAGCACTTGCTGTATAAGTTCCACCGTGTTTTTCGGTAACATCTCTTAGGGCTCTAGAAGATGATAGGTTAGATACCGTATTCCCACCTCCTAATTGTCCTAGCACATAATCTGCACAAGCTACCAAGGTATATTCTTCTCCAAACATAGAACCATCTTCGCTAATTAAAGCCAATCTGTCTACATCTGGATCTACTACAATTCCAAAATCTGCTTTTTCTTGTACCACCAATTTAGCAATATCTCCTAAATGTTCTTTTAAAGGTTCTGGGTTGTGAGGAAAATCTCCATTAGGTTCACAATATAATTTTACACATTCTACACCTAATTTTTCTAACAAAGCAGGAATAAAAATTCCTCCTGTTGAATTTACTGCATCTAGAACTACTTTAAAACGGGCTTTTTTAATAGCTTCTACATCTACCAATTCTAAATTTAAAACTTCTTGAATATGTTTCTCTATATATGAATTGTCTTCTGTATAGGTTCCTAAATCATCAACCTCAGCAAATGTAAACGCATCCTTTTCGGCAAATTCTAAAATTTCTAACCCATCGGCACCATTTAAAAATTCTCCTTTTTCGTTTAGCAATTTTAAGGCATTCCATTGCTTAGGATTGTGAGATGCTGTTAAAATAATTCCACCATGTGCTTTTTCTAAAGGCACAGCTACCTCAACCGTTGGAGTTGTAGACAAACCTAAATCTATAACATTAATACCCAAACCTATTAGTGTGTTGGTTACCAAACTACTAATCATAGCTCCAGAAATACGAGCATCTCTACCTACAACTACATTAATTTCTTTAGCTTCTTTATTTCTTTCTTTTATCCAAGTACCATAAGCGGCTGCAAATTTAACTGCATCTAACGGGGTTAGGTTGTCTCCAACTTGTCCTCCAATAGTTCCTCTAATTCCAGAAATTGATTTGATTAACGACATTTTGTTTCCATTTTTAAGGGTTATCCTTGTTTTTTTTCTTTTATGTATAAATACACTGCAATTATTCCAAATATAAAATTAGGCAACCAAGCCATAAAAAGAGCATTAGAATCTGGTGCAGATCCTAGCACTTTTGCAACTTTCATAAAAAACACGTAAATAAACATCAACCCAACTCCAATAGCAAGGTTAATTCCTACTCCACCACGTTTTTTTCTAGAAGCCAAAGACACAGCTATTAATGTTAAAACATAAGCCGAAATGGGCAAACTTGTTCTTTGATATAATTCTACGTAATAAGAATTTAAATTTTTAACTCCTCTTTTTTCTGATTTCTCTATAAACTCAATCAATTTATCAGAAGTTAAGTTCATAGATTTATATCCCGATGTTTTTAAATCTTCTGGAGTAAAATCTAAATCAATTTCTTTGTCTACTCCCGAAGAAAGAGAATCTTTATTAGCAAACACAAAACGTTCTGTATAATCTGGCAGTTTAAAGACAAGCTTCTCTGTATCCCAAACAATATTATTAGACACCAATTTGTATTTAATTTTGGTATCATTAAATTCTGAATAAGAAAAGTTAAAACCTCTATTTCCAGAAACATTAAACGACTTTATAAATACTTTAGCACTATCATTTAGCTGAAGGTTAAAGTTTTTTACAGCTCCTCTACCTCCTAAGTTTTTATTAATATAACTTTTTTCAAACCTATGTCTAATCTCATTTCCTTTAGGCACCACAAAATGATTCATTGCCAAAGCAACACTTGCCAAAATGGTCGCTCCTATAAAATAAGGTCTTAAAAAACGAGTAAACGATATATTGGCACTACTAATGGCTATTACCTCTGTATTATTTGCCAATTTAGAAGTAAACATAATGCAGGCAATAAAAGTAGCCAAGGGTAAAAAAGTGTTTCCGTAATAAACGATAAAATTTAAATAATAATCTCTTAAAATTTCTATCAATGTTAAATCATCGTGGCGTAAAAACTTATCCACTTTTTCAGAAACATCAATTACTACCGCAATAGGTATTAAAATAAACAGCGTAAAAAACACTGATTTTAAATATCTGAATAGTATGTATTTATCTAATATTTTCAAGCTTATAATCTATTATCCATTTGCTTTACCATTTTATCTTTCCATTCTCTAAAATCTCCTGCAATAATATGCTTTCTAGCCTCTCTTACCAACCAAAGATAAAAGCCTAAGTTATGTATGGTAGCAATTTGCTTGCCTAAAAATTCATTAGACACAAATAAGTGACGTAAATACGCTTTAGAATACTCTGTATCTACCCAAGTAATGGCTGCAGGATCTATTGGAGAAAAATCTTTTTCCCACTTTTTGTTTTTAATATTAATGTGACCTTCAGAAGTAAACAACATTCCGTTACGAGCATTACGAGTAGGCATTACACAGTCAAACATATCAACCCCCAAAGCAATGTTTTCTAAAATGTTAATTGGAGTCCCTACTCCCATTAAATATCTAGGTTTGTCTTCTGGTAAAATGCTACACACCACATCTGTCATAGCATACATTTCTTCTGCAGGCTCCCCTACAGACAACCCTCCAATAGCATTCCCTTCTGCTCCTGCATTGGCAATGTATTCTGCAGATTGTTTTCTTAAATCTGTATAGGTACTTCCTTGTACAATCGGAAAGAATGTTTGCTTATAATCGTAAATTTCTGGTGTTTTCTCTAAATGATTGATACATCTATTTAACCATCTATGAGTCATATGCATAGAACGTTTTGCATAATTATAATCACAAGGATATGGAGTACACTCATCAAATGCCATGATAATATCTGCTCCAATTTTACGTTGTATTTCCATTACATTTTCTGGTGAAAAGAAATGGTAAGAACCATCAATATGACTTTTAAACTTTACGCCTTCTTCTTTAATTTTTCTACGTCCAGACAAAGAATATACTTGATATCCTCCTGAATCTGTTAAAATAGGACGGTCCCAATTCATGAATTTATGCAAACCACCAGCACCTTGTATAATGTCTGTTTTAGGTCTTAAGTATAAATGATACGTGTTTGATAAAATAATATCAGGATTGATTTCTTCTTTTAACTCACGTTGATGAACTCCTTTTACAGTACCCATAGTACCTACAGGCATAAATATTGGTGTTTCTATCACTCCGTGATCCGTGGTAACTTCACCAGCTCTGGCTTTACTTTTAGGATCTAATGCTTCTATCTTAAATTTCATAGCGACAAAAATAACACTTTGAAATGAACAAAGGTTTAAAGAATAGAAAAATATAACAATCTCTACTGCAAACTACTTATTACTTTTCTTTAATTATAAAACCTCTAAAAAATTGTACTTTTAATTACCTTTTACCAAACAAATTAACTCATCATGAATCCCATCAAAACATATCAAAAGATAAATGCCTCTAATGATAAAATCAGTTTTGGAATTTCTAATATGGAAACCACATATCTAAAAAGAAATGGTAAAACAGATGAACCCCACAAGCACAATTACTATACTGTTTTGGTTATAAAACAAGCTAAAGGAACTCATAAAATAGATTTTAACACTTATAAAATGGATCGTTATCAATTATTTTTTGTGTCTCCTGGCCAAGTTCATCAAGTGATAGAACAAGAAGCTTCTTTGGGTTTTGCAATGACATTTTCGACTCAATTTTTAATTGAAAATGCTATTCAACTTTCTTTTATTGAAAGTTTAAATCTTTTTCATGATTATGGACAAAGTCCTCCGCTAGCTATTACTAAAAGTCAGTTTGTAAAAATTGACCAATTTACAAACGAAATTTTTCAATTATTTTATGGAAACTCGCAAATGAAAGAATTGTCTATTGGAGCTTTTTTAAAATTGTTTTTAATTGAATGTAACAACATACAATCTATTAATCCGGTAGAGTCATATATAGATATTTCGGAAAACAGGATAATTAGAGAGTTTAAAGAATTGGTAAACCTTAATTATAAAGCAGAACATTCTACCAGCTATTATGCTAACGCTTTACACATTACTCCAGATCATTTAAATAGAATTGTAAAAACCACTATTGGTAAAACAGCCAAAGAATACATTCAGTCTAGAATTATTGTAGAGGCAAAAAGATTATTGTTTCTATCTACTTTAACCAATAAAGAAATTGGTTTTAACTTAGGCTTTAGTGAGCCCGCCAACTTTAGTGCTTTTTTTAAAAAATGTACTTCTTTTTCCCCTTCCCATTTTAAGCGAAAAGAACTTTCTTCCTAAAAATAATACAATGTCGGATTCTCATATGCAAATCCAGATTTCTTATATTCCTCACATTCTGCTTTTGTACCATCTTTGCTATAGAATTAAAAAAGAAAAAATAATTATTTAACATTAAAAAAAAGCAATGAACACAGTAATTCACAAAGCAGAAACAAGAGGACATGCAAATCATGGTTGGTTAAACTCTTACCACACTTTTAGTTTTTCAGGATATCACAATCCAGAAAGAATGAATTTTGGAGTTTTAAGAGTTTTAAATGATGACCAGGTACATTCTGGAAGTGGTTTTGGAAAACATCCACATGAAAACATGGAAATTATTTCTATTCCTTTAGAAGGAGATTTAGAACACCAAGACAGCATGGGAAATATATCTGTAATAAAAGAAGGTGATGTGCAAGTGATGAGTGCAGGTACAGGTATTTATCATAGTGAACGTAACAGAAACCCTAATAAAGATGTAAAATTTCTTCAAATATGGATAATTCCAAACCAAAAGGGAGTTGAACCTCGTTACGATCAAATTTCTACCAAAGAAATTCAAAAAGAAAATCAATTTTATCAAGTACTATCACCTAATAAAGACGATCAAGGAGTTTGGGTACATCAAGATGCTTGGTTTAGTCTTGGAAAATTCACCAAAGAAACGACTATTGAATATACGTTAAAAAAAGAAGGAAATGGAGTTTATGTTTTTGTGTTAGAAGGAAATATTGATGTGAACAGTGAACTTTTATCTAAAAGAGACGGAATGGGAATTTGGAATACAAAAAACTTTAACCTAACCGCAAAAGAAGGAGCCAACGTATTATTAATGGAGGTTCCTATGTTTCTTTAAAAATAATTACAAACATTCCTAATCAACTATAGTTTTAAAACAAAAGAGACCGTATACATACGATCTCTTTTGTTTTTTATCTAAAAATATTTTTAATTTATTATTATTTCAACTCCCAAGTACGCACCCAATCAAACCTAGTGTAACGTTCTTCTAAAGGTTTGGTAAATCCCATTTCTTCTGCTGTTGTCTCTTCTATCCAATCGTAAAAGTTACTAGACATAATTAAACGTAATTCTCCTTTAAAAGCAACAGCAGGAGTTACTTGTTTTACAAAATCTCCATCAATAAAAAAGTCTACACGCTCTCCTCCTGGATACCAATAAGCAGCGTAAACATGAAATTTATCTGCATTTTTTTCATCAAAATTCAGTTTCCCTCCTTTGGTTTTTTTCCCTCCAGTATAGCAATCTCCTGCATTATGTCTGTGTGTGTTATAATGAAAAATACGATCCCACTTAGAATCTACCGCCCAATCATCTTTCGTCCAAGCATCTCCTTTTTCACCTGTAAAAACTCCTACACACTCTTGAATATCAATTTCTAAATTCTCTCCATAACTTAGGTTACTACTACATGGAATTGGAGGCGTTTTTAACCAAAAAGCTGCTGACATTGCTGTACCACTAGCTTTCATTCTAGCTTCCATATAATACCCTTCTTTGGCTGATGTTTTTCCGTACAAATAAGCACCACCATACCTTCTGTTAGCAGGCTGAGAAGTATTATCCTTAGGACCGTATTGTGGAGAAGCATACTTTATACCTTGTATTCTTAAATGTCCATCTCCAACAGATACATTGTCTTCATCAAACAATGACCTATTTGATCCATACCATCCTCTATCATTTCCATTCCACATTGTTTCTGGAGTAGGATTCCATTTTTTGGTATCTAATTTACTTCCTTCAAATTCATCTGAAAGCTCAACTACTTTTACCCATTTTTTATCTGTGGTATTAGGATCCTGATTGGCATTAAATGTGGGTGCACTAACATCTGACCCTAACAAAGTTTCTTCTTCTAAATTTTCTTCTTCGCTTGGTGGGACAAAATTATCTCCAGTAGCATTGCTACAATTCCAAAACAAACACATGGTAACAATGACCATTGATTTTAAAACTATCTTCATTTTATATACTTTTTTTTCAAAGCTAACAGATAGGTTTTATAACTATGGTGTCTTTGGATTTAAACACTACCACAAATGTTTTGATTGAGACTAGTTACAAATCTAAAAACACTCCTCCACTGTACGATGGAGCCGCCACAATAATTCTACCCGACACTACCGAAGTATAAGTAAATGAAAGTCCCACTTTAGAGGTTATATAGTAAGCCACCTCTGCTCCTAAATTTGTGTACTCTATATTGTTAGCAAAAATGCTTCCGTTTACACTTCCTGCATCACTTAAAGATCCATTTCTGGTAGATTCTAAAACAGTCAACCTACCTATAAGCCATAGTCTATTAAAAAACTGAACACCTAATTCTCCTCCATAATAGACCTCATCAGAAAACCCCTCTGTTCTATGATTATAAGCCAAATGTGTTTTTGCATAAGCCCCTAAGTTTCCTAATACAAAAGGAATTCCTAGATCTACCTGTAATTGCTGATTAAATTCTCCATCTCCGTTTTGCAGCACCGCTCTTTCATTTCCTCCTTCTGTTTCTCCTAATGGAATCCCAAACTTTAAAGTTGATGAAACAGCTAACTTACTGTTCTTCAATAACGAATATCGAATTCCTATATCTGTATCTCCAAAACTGTTTAATGCTGCACCTTCTGTAACAACAGTTCCTCTGGTAGCAGAAACCGATTTGTTTTGAAAACTCCTTACATAGAATGGAATGTAAGCTATTATATCTAACTTATCTGTCAATCCGTACTCCCCATACAAACTAACATTAAACACTCCTCTTGTTGTTAAAGGAGACTTGTCTCCTGAATCTGTAAAATGTTCATCAGCTTGTAAATACCAAGTTGATAATTTAAAATATCCGTTACCTTTTCCTTTCGTCCATTGTGCCATTACATTTGCAGTAAACAAAAGCATGGCTATCATTATAAATTTATTTTTCATCTGTTATGTTTAGTATATGTCTAGTTTTGTTTAGTTAAAAGTTCCTCCCCCCAAATACACATCAAATGGGTCACACCAAAAAATAATGTAGTTGTAATCGTTCACATCAATATTGTTTAGTAAAATTGACCACGCTCCAGTTCTTTCATTTACTTGTCCTCCTACTTTTATAGCTGCGCTGATAGAGTTAGGATTGTTAGATAAATAAAAATAGCCTCCAGGTGCAGAGCTCACACTAAAATCATCTGAAAAATTTAAACTTGAATTGGTAAACGTAACATTACCAGATAAACCATAAGAACCCGATAAAGTAGCTTGTTTAGAAACAGCAGTAATAACACTTAGTTGAGTTGTATCCGTTAATGTATTTCCTTGATCTTGAACAGTAACCGTAATTGTTGTATTTCCTGAGGCTTTTGCAGTAACTAGACCTGTAACTGCATTAATACTAGCTATATTTGAATTGGAGCTGGACCAGTTTAAAACTCCCTCTCCAATATAATCTGCATTGTAATTATAGGTAGCACCAATCAGCATTGAGGTTGTTCTTGGGTTATTAATAACTAGCGTTCCTTCTTTTATTTCATCCACAGTAATAGTTCCTATGCTTTGGGTAATAGTTTGTGATGTTTTTTTGGGATTATCATCTGTTACACTAGCTATTATAATTGCTTGTCCCGTACCTACTGCAGTTGCCAATCCTTGACTGCTTACTGTAATTACAGTAGTATTGGAACTAGACCAAGTAATTGGTGTATCTATTTGTTGTCCAATATCATTAAAAAAAGAAGCAGAAAATTGATACGTATTATTCAAACCTATTCTTGCAGGGACAGGGTTTTGAATGTCAACTCTAAATTCTGGTTCTACATAATCGTCTACCAAATCTTCTTGAATACAGGAAGTGAGGCTGATTAGTAGTAAAAAACTAAAAAAGTGCATTGTTTTCATTTAGGGTATAAGTGTTGGTTAGTTATCTTTTGGTCGACACATAACTAAATCAATTACAAACACTTATAAAAAAACTATTTTCTATTGTTAATTTCTATTCCCCAATTTGTTGGCTACAAAAGCTAAAATCATTAATTGACTAATGTGATATAACATAACTGGTAACAAATACATACCTGCACTTGGATTGTTTAAAAAAATAATTTTTAACATGGCAGAACCGTGAACCAACGATTTTTTAGAACCACAAAACATGGCCGTAATTTTATCTTGATACTTTAATTTAAGAAATTTAGAAGTCACAAAAACAATAGCCATTAACAGACCAAAAAGAAACACAACTATAAAAAATAAATAGACTAAGTTTAAAATGCTTACTCCACCAAAAATGTTTTCTAAAATAGAACTACAAAAACTAGCATACACAATTAATACAATAATTACCTTATCAAAAAAAGCAATTCGTTTTGAGTTTTTCTTTGCATACACTCCTATTTTTTTATTGAACAACAAACCTAATGTTAAGGGTGCTATAATCTGAATAAAAAGTTTTAAAAACACAGATGAAAGTGAGATATTGCCTGACGTAGACACAAATATACTAATCCAAACAGGAGTTACAAACACACCTATAATTCCAGAAATACTTGCATTAAAAATGGCCGAAGGCACGTTTCCTTTTGCCAAAGAAACCATAACTACCGAAGAAGAAACTGTAGAAGGCAAAGCTGCTAAAAAGAACAATCCTATCCAAAAATCTGGCCCTACTAAATTTGTAATTATAGGTTTTAACAAAATTAAAATTATAGGAAAAATTAAAAAAGTAGTTATCTGAATTAAAACATGAACCTTGTAGTTTCTTAATCCTGATTGTATTTCTTTAAAGGATAATTTTAATCCATAAAAAAAGAAAATACACGCAATTCCAATATTAGTTATTTCCTTAATTTTTAAAAGTTTGGCTCCGTTAGGAAATACAACAGCAATTAAAATAGCACCTAATAAAGATAGAATAAATCCATCAATAGGAATTTTTAGTTTTTTTTGGAACATTGTTTGGTAACTCTATATCTTTAATTAAAAACGAAATTAATCCTTTTGAAACATATTCTTTGATCTATAATTAATAAGTTTATAAAAAAAAGCATCCTTTATCTTATGAAAAAAGTACTTATAGTTGCCACATTTATAGTTGCATTTATCTCTTGTAATCGCATTTCTAATCCAGAAACAACCAACAAAACAGCGACAACCTCTGCTATTCCTACAGATAAAAATGTAAAAAAAGGAGTTTTATCTAACGGTATGACATATTACATTAGACAAAATTCTAAACCAGAACAAAAAGTAGAATTGCGTTTGGTGGTGAAGGCAGGCTCTATTCTAGAAAACGAAAAACAATTAGGATTGGCTCATTTTATGGAGCATATGAATTTTAATGGTTCTAAGAACTTTAACAAAAATGAACTAGTAGATTATTTACAAAGTATTGGAGTTAAGTTTGGAGCTCACCTAAATGCCTACACCAGTTTTGACGAAACTGTTTACATATTGCCCATTCCTACAGACGATGATGAAAAACTAGAAAAAGGATTTCAAATTATAGAAGACTGGGCTTTTAACGCTTCTTTAACAGATGAAGAAATAGACAAAGAAAGAGGTGTAGTTCTAGAAGAATATCGATTAGGTTTGGGAGCAAACAAAAGAATGTTAGCCGATTATTTACCTAAATTAATGTACAAATCTCGTTATGCAGAGCGTTTGCCTATAGGAACTAAAAAAGTCTTAGAAAATTTTACTTATAAAGATTTAAGGGAGTTTTATAAAAATTGGTACAGACCCGATTTAATGGCCATTGTTGCCGTAGGTGATGTGAATGTAAAAACGCTAGAAGAAAAAATAAAGACTCACTTTGAAAAATATCCTGCTGTAAAAAAACCTAAAAAAAGAACAGAATACACCACTCCAAATCATAAAAAAACATTGGTTTCTATTGTTACAGATCCAGAAGCAACTAGATCAACCGTACAATTATATTACAAAAGCACAGCTACTGCCAAACCTGTTGTTACTATTGCTGATTATCAAGAAAGTTTGATCAACAATTTATTTAGTACGATGTTAAACAATCGTTTAAGCGAACTAAAAAACAAAGAAAACCCTCCTTTTATTTATGCAGGTTCTTGGTATGGTAATATTTGGGATAAATCTAAAAATGCATATCAAAACTATGCTATTAGTAGCGAAACAGGTCAAATAGAAGCTTTTAAAACTTTGGTAAAAGAAAATGAAAGAGCCTTTCGCTTTGGATTTTTAGAAAGCGAATTAGAAAGAGCTAAAAAATCATTATTAAATAGCATGGAGAGAGCTTTTAACGAAAAAGAAAAATCAGAATCTAAAAGCTATACGTCAGAATATATTCAAAACTTTTTAAATGCAGAACCTATTCCAGGAGTTGAGTGGGAGTTTAAAAATTTACAAGAATTGTTGCCTAAAATTTCTTTAAATGATTGCAATTCTTTACTTAAAAACTACATTCATAACAACAACCGTGTTATAATATTTACAGGACCACAAAAAGAAAACATTCCCCATATTACTGAAACAGAAGTTATTCAAATTTTAAATAAAGTAAAAAAATCATCACTAAAACCTTATCAGGAAAAAGAATTAGGAGATGGATTGATGTCTACACTACCAATAGCAGGGAGCATTACCCAAATAGAAAAAGACACGGTTCTAAACATTACAAAAATCACTTTAAGTAACGGAGTAAAAGTAAGTTACAAAAAAACAGATTTTAAAGACAATCAAGTTCTATTTAGAGCTTTTAGTTTTGGAGGATCTTCTTTATTAACAGATGAAGAATACAAACAAACCAGCATTGCCAATAGAGCTTTAACAGAAGCAGGTGTTAATGGATATTCTAAAAATGATTTGCAAAAATTATTGGCTGGTAAATCCGTAAGTGTTTCTCCATCTATTGGAAGTTTAAGTGAAGGAATGAGTGGAGCTTCAACTCCAAAAGATTTAGAAACCTTTTTTCAATTAACACATTTGTATTTTACAAAACTAAATTACGATGTAAAAGCCTACAATTCTTACAAAAATAAAATGCAGGCTTACTTAAAAAACGCAATTTCTAAACCCTCAACCTATTTTTCTGTAGAGGTTGATCAATTTTTAAATCAACACAACAAAAGACACATTGGTTTTCCTACAGATGAGGTCTGGAACCAAACAAATTATAAGTTAGCGTATCAAAAGTACAAAGAACGTTTTGCCGATGCTTCTGATTTTAACTTTTACTTTGTAGGTAACTTTGATGAACAAACTTTGCAAGAATATTGTAAAACTTACCTGGCTTCTTTACCTAGCACATATTCTAAAGAAACTTACAAAAATGTTTCTACAAAACCGATGGAAGGTATTTTAGAAAAAACCGTTTTAAAAGGAAACGAACCTAAAAGTTTGGTCAGAATCCTATTTTCTGGCTTAGCAAAAGAATACACAAAAAATGAAGATTATTATTTAAGAAGTCTTGGAGAAGTGCTCTCTATAAAACTTATTGAACAATTAAGAGAAGAAGAAAGTGGTGTTTATGGAGTTTCTGCCAAAGGAGGTATTAGAAAACTACCTGTTAAACAATACAATTTTTCTATTGCTTTTCCTTGTGGTCCAGAAAATGTAGACAAGCTAATTCAAAAAGCTTTAGCTGAATTAGAAAAAATAAAAAACAACGGTATTTCTGATAAGGATTTAAACAAAATTAAAGAAACCCAATTGTTAGATTACAAACAAGCTTTAAAACAAAATGGCTTCTGGATCAATAAAATTAAAAATGCGGATTTTTATAAAACTGATATTCATAATTTCTTAAATCAGAAAGAAAAAATAAAGCAATTAACATCTGAAGACCTTAAGAAAGTAGCCAACAAATATTTAACAAAAAACAAAATAACAGCGGTTCTTAAACCTCAGAATTAAACCATCTATACAAACTAAAGTCTCAATAACAACTTGTTCAGTTTTTGTACAGGTTTATGTATGCTAAATTATATATCTAATTATAAATTGTTATAATTTTAGACTCACGTTTTTTTTAAAGAAAAAAACATCAAAACATATATGTAATAAGTACATTTTAAATTTATTATATAAATGATAAACATTTATTTTTATAGACCAATTCAATTTAAAGTAATTATGAATCCATTAAGACTAATTTTATTAGTAGCAATTACCATGCTGTCTGCATGTGCACAAAAACAAGAAAAAATAGAACATCCAAATATTGTTTGGATTACCTCTGAAGACAATTCTAAACACTATTTAAAACTTTTTGATGATAACGGTATTGCAACTCCTAATATTGAAGCTTTAGCAGAACAAGGTGTTATTTTTGACAATGCTTTTTCTAACGCTGCTGTTTGTAGTGCTGCACGTTCTACTTTAATTTCTGGAATTTACGGACCTAGAATTTCTTCACATTATCACAGAAGATTACAACAAGTACCTATGCCAAACAATGTAGAAATGTATCCAGCTTATTTAAAACAAGCAGGTTATTATACTACCAATTGCTATAAAGAAGATTACAACATTATCAAATCAGATACCGTGTGGGATTCTTCTTCTAAAAAAGCAACGTGGAGAAATAGAAAACCAGGACAACCTTTTTTCCATGTATTTAATATTATGACTACTCACGAAAGTAGAGTGCATTTTACACAAGAAGATTACGAAACAAAAAAAACAAATGCCAACCCAAAAGATTATTCTGTACAACCAAATCATCCAGATACAAAATTGATGAAATATACCAACGCTTGGTATAGAGACAAAATTGTGCAAATGGACACAGAAGTAGGTCAAGTTGTAGATGAATTAAAAAAAGATGGTTTAATGGACGATACTTTTATTTTCTATTTTTCTGATCACGGTGGAGTTTTACCAGGAAGCAAAGGATATATTTTAGAAACTGGTTTAGAAGTACCAATGGTAGTTTACATTCCAGAAAAATATAAACATTTGGTAAACATAAAAGCTGGAACTAGAAACGATGGTTTTGTAAGTTTTGTAGATTTTGGAGCAACATTAATGAACATTGCTGGAATTAAAATACCAGAAGGAATTGATGGAAAACCTTTCTTAGGTAAAAATATTTCTGCTAAAGAGCTTAGTGATCGTGATGAAACTTTTAGTTATTCTGACAGAATGGACGAAAAATACGACATGGTTAGAGGATATAGAAAAGGAAAATACAAGTACTTAAGAAATTTTCAGCCTATTAATTATGATGGATTGATGAACAACTACCGTTACAAACAATTGGCTTATAAGGAGTGGAGTGAATTGAATGAAGCAGGAAAATTAAATGAAGTTCAATCACAATTTTTTAACACAAAAGCTCCTGAAGCTCTGTATGATATTGAAGCAGATCCATATGAAACAAAAAATTTAGCAAACGATCCTGCTCTTAAAAACAAATTGGTTGAATTAAGAGGATTGCTAACCAACAAAATGGAAACTATCAACGATTTATCTTTGTATCCAGAATTTTACTTAATCAAAAATGCTTTTAACAATCCTGCTGCTTTTGGTAAGACTCACCAAGCAGATATTAAACAATACTTGTCTGTTGCCAATTTAGCTTTAGAAGATTTTAAAACTGCTAAAAATAAGATTGAAAAATACTTAAATTCTAAAGACTCTTGGGAAAGATATTGGGCTATTAATGCTTGTACTAGCTTTGGAAAACAAGCAGATCAATTTGTTAAAAATGCGATTAAGATATCTGAAAATGATTCAGAACTAATTAACAGAGTGAAAGCTGCTGAATTTTTAGGAGCCATTGGAAATAAAAATCCAGTAAAAGTAATGACACAAGCTTTATACGATTCTAAAGATCCTAATGAAGCTTTGTTAATGCTAAACTCTATTGTAGTTATGCAAGATGGATTTGATTATAAATTCAACCTTGAAAAAGAAAAATTAGCAACTGTTTATACAGAACCACAAGCTGTAAGAAGATTGGATTATTTAGGAGTTAAATAATCTCATTCTTTTTCCAAACACAAGCCGTTCCTTAACCAAGGAGCGGCTTGTGTTTTTAGGAGCTATTTTGCTCTAATACAAAGGGTAAATTCGTCTACTTTGTTTTAATACTATTTCTATCTGCTAAAACAAAGTATATTTATATTACACTCATAATTCTATCAAAATGAAAAAAATATTCTTTTGTTTTTCTATTCTAATTTTAACACTTTTAAGTTGTAAACATTCATCTAGCTATCAAAAAAAAACGCTTTTATTTTCTGATGATGGAACCCAAAACTGGACACAGAACTGGATGTTAGATGGTACAAAATCTAAAGTAGTTAATTCTAAAAAAGGAATGGAATTAATTGCTGGACCAGAACATGGAAATGATACTTGCCATACCGTTTTGTGGACTAAAAAAAGCTTTAAAGGAAACATTTGTATTGAATATGATTACACCAAAACAGATACTACCTCTAGATGTGTGAACATTCTTTATTTTCATACTACAGGAAAAGGGACTGAAGAATATCCTACTGATATTTCTTTATGGAATAACAAAAGAACGGTTCCGCACATGAAAACTTACTTTAACAACATACATACCTACCATATTAGTTATGCTGCTTTTTCTGCTAAAGAATATTCTGGAGACCATGATTACATTCGATTAAGAAGATACAATCCCACACAAATAGGTTTACAAAACACCGATGTTCCTGGAGATCATTTTAACACTGGACTTTTTAAAACCAATCTTACGTATCACATTCAAGTTTTTAAATACAAAAGCCAGATTGAAATGCACATTCAGAACAAACAAGATACTGCTGATCAAAAAATTTGCAAATGGGATGTTTCTGAGTTTGCTGATTGCAATTATGGCCGAGTTGGACTAAGACACATGTATACCCGAAGTGCCAGGTACAAGAACTTTAAAATTTGGCAATTAGAATAGATTTATTCCATAAAAAACCCTCGGAACAGTAAATTCTTCCGAGGGCTTCTACTTCTTTTCTAAAGTATTATTTAAGTTCTACTAGCAAAGGATGTTCTAATTTGTTTTTAAAATCTTTTAAATACGCTTTCCACTTTGCTGCTGTGGTAAACTCACCTGCTTTTTTCCATCCAAATCCTGCGTAGTGAGTAACTTTATTGTTATTAACTTTTACATGTGCATAGGCATTACACAAATCTTTTTCTTCTACTATATAGGTTTCTTGCCCTAAAAAATCATTATCATTGATTACAATTCCAGTTCCTATTTCAGAATCTTGTAAAGGCTCCCAATAACTCATCCAACCTTGTTCTTGGTTAACATCAACTTTTCCTTTTTGATCGTGTAGTGTTAAACCTACTGAAACTTTATCTGCACCGGTAATAAAAGTTTCTATTTTAGATAAATTACTTCCCTTGTCTAGTGTGATGATTTTATACTCTGTAACCGTTTGATCTTCTACTTTCCAATCAGCAAATTTTAAATAGAAAGAAGTTCTTAAAGGTCCTGTTGTAATGGTTTTCCATGCTGTATAATTCTTAGAAAAATGATACGTGTCTTTTCCTTTGATTGCCAACCCTCCTATTCCTCTACTTACTCCAACATGAAAATTATCTAAACCTTCTCCCGTGTCTTTATGATAAGCCCCAGGATGTTCGTCATTTTCTGCATACCATTTGTTGATAATTGGATACGAAACTCTTTTTAACCAACCATCTATTCCACTAGAGAGTGTACCCCCAGGAACTCTATCTTCTATCATTTTTTGAGCAGTCGGTCCATACATTCTAAAAGCAACTTTGTCATTTTCCCACGTATAATCATCGGTACGTTCTGGAACAAATCTTGAGTAACACCATTCTTCAGAATTGGGTTGTTCTTGCTCTGTAACCGTGACTACAGCATAAGTTGTTTTAGAATTACTTTCTACTTTGGGCTGAAATAACAATTCGTCCATTTTTCCATCTCCATCAACATCTACCAATTGCACAACTTCTAATTTTTCTGTAGTTGTATTTTTTATTCCTATATTTTTGAGACTTTCTACTTGTAAAAATGCTTTAGTTAAGACCACATTCTCAGAAGAACGAGGAACATCCAATGTATTTTTAACAACAATGTTTGTTTGTTTCTTGCAAGACAAGAAACAAACAAACAATAAAAAGACTCCTATTTTATTTATTGTACGTAACATAAAATTAATTTTCGTTAGAGGGTTTACCAATAGTAGCTAAAATTCCACCATCAACATAGACCACATGTCCATTTACAAAATCACTTGCTTTTGAACTTAAAAAAACAGCAGCTCCTTGCAAATCTTCTGGATCTCCCCATCTAGCAGCTGGGGTTCTATTAATGATAAATTCATTAAAAGGATGTCCATCTACTCGAATAGGTGCCGTTTGACTCGTTGCAAAATATCCTGGTCCAATTCCGTTAGTCTGAATGTTGTACTTAGCCCATTCTGTTGCCATGTTCTTGGTTAACATTTTTAAACCACCTTTGGCAGCAGCATAAGCACTTACAGAGTCTCTACCCAACTCGCTCATCATAGAACAAATATTGATAATTTTTCCTCCTCCTCTTTCAATCATTCCTTTGGCTACATTTTTAGAAACAATAAAAGGCGAAATTAAATCTACATTTATAACAGCAGTAAAATCAGCAACTTCCATGTCAATCATAGGAGTTCTTTTAATGATACCTGCATTGTTAATCAAGATATCAATAGGTGCTACTTCTGCTTCAATGGTTTTAATTCCTTTAATCACAGCTGCTTCATCTGTTACATCAAAAACATAACCGTAAGCATCTAAGCCACAAGCTTTGTACTCTTCTACTGCAGCATCAATAGCATCTTGAGACAAACCGTTTACAACAATTTTTGCTCCTGCATTTCCTAATCCTTTGGCCATGGCCATTCCTAATCCGTGCACTGCTCCTGTTACCAATGCGGTTTTTCCTGTTAAATCAAATAAGTTAATTGACATTTATTTTTGGTTTTGGTTTATTTTTGGTTTGGTTGATGTTATCTTAACTCATTGATTTTGCACATATCCATGTCACTATAATCTAAATTTTCTCCTGCCATACCCCACACAAAAGTGTAAGCACAAGTTCCAGATCCTGAGTGAATAGACCATGGTGGAGAAATAACAGCTTGTTCATTGGCCATCCAAATATGTCTTGTTTCTGTAGGTTGTCCCATAAAATGACATACTGCTTGATCTTGAGGAACGTCTATGTAGAAATAAATTTCCATTCTTCTGTCGTGAACGTGAGCTGGCATGGTGTTCCAAACACTTCCTTCTTTTAACGTAGTCATTCCCATTTGTAATTGACAAACGTCTACCACACTATTTACAATGTATTTACGAATGGTTCTTGCATTGGCCGTTTCTAAAGAACCTAACTCAGTTACTTCCACGTCATCCAAACCAATTTTTTTAACTGGAAAAGATTTGTGTGCTGGTGTAGAGTTTATGTAGAATTTTGCAGGTTCTGATGCTACAGCACTTACAAAGTTTATTTCTTTGTTTCCGCTACCTACATACAAAGCTTCTTTATGATTCAATTCATAAGCAGTTCCGTCTACTTCTACAGATCCTTTTCCACCTACGTTAATAATTCCCAATTCACGTCTTTCTAAAAAGTAATTTGCTTTTAAGGCATCTACTACTTCTAAAGGAATTGTTTTATCTACAGGCATCACTCCTCCTATAATATATCTATCGTAATGCGAGTACACCAACTTTACCTCATTGCTAATAAATAATTTTTCTATCAAGAACTCATCTCTTAATTCTTGTGTGTCCATTTGCTTAACTTCTCTTGGCGAAGCAGCATATCTTGTTTCTACGTTTTTGTTCATAATGTTACACTTTTGATCATTTTTTGGTAAATGTAATAAATATTTTAAAAATACAATCGATTGTATTTTTAAAATTTGAATTTATATATTTGTTGATGATTAGTTTCGGTAGTACATTTACGTGACTATAAATTTTATATGAAAAACTCAAAACCAACCATACACGATATTTCTAAAGCGTTAAACATTAACAGTTCAACGGTTTCTAGAGCTTTAAACAACAGCCCTAGGGTATCTAAAAAAACCAAAGATTTAATCTTAAAAAAAGCTAAAGAATTAGGGTATCAAAAAAACACATTGGCATCTAATTTAAGAACCAACAAAACAAATACCATTGGAATTATAGTGCCTAGAATTTCTAGAAACTTCTTTTCTTCGGTAATTTCTGGTATTGAGGAACGAGCATATATTGCAGGTTATAATGTAGTAATTGGTCAAAGTTTTGAAAGTTTTGAACGTGAACAAAAATTAGTTTCTACTTTTCTCTCTAACCGTGTAGATGGTTTGTTAATTTCAATTTCTATGGAAACCACAGACTATGATCATTTAGAAAATTTTAAAAACAATGGAGGTCCTATTGTCTTTTATGACAGACCTGTCCCTTTAAAAAACTTTGCTTCTATTACTATTAATGATTTTGAAGCTAGCTTTGTGGCCACGCAACATTTAATTAGTAAAGGCTGTAAAAATATTGTTCATTTTTCTGGAATTCAGAAAATAGCTTTGTACAAAAACCGTAAAGAAGGTTATATAGCGGCATTAAAAAAACACAATATTCCTGTAAACGAAGATTATATTTTTGAGGCTAAATTATCTGAAAATGATGGAGTTGAGTTTGCAAAAAAAATTCTAAAACTTGGAAATATAGATGGTATTTATGCCTCAAATGACACATCAGCCATTGGTGCCATGCAATACTTAAAAGCCAATGGAATTAGAATTCCTGAAGATATTTCTGTAGTAGGTTTTAACAACGATCCTATTTCTGCGGTAATAGAACCTAATTTAACCACTATTAATCAACCCGATTTTGAAATGGGAACCATTGCTTGTTCTCAATTGATAGATTTAATTGAAAAGAAAGATGTAAACGGTCAACATCAATCTAAAGTTTTACCAACCGAATTGATTGTTAGAAATTCTTAATTTATGACGTTAAACACTTCTTTTTTATCTCGTATTATTTTGTTGATTTTTGGAATTTTATTTTTTCAAAATCACACCTTTGCACAAACTGCTTTTGACAAACTAGAAGATCTTCGTTTTAAGCATTTGTCTATCAAAGAGGGACTTTCTCAGAGATCGGTTACCTCTATAATACAAGATTCTAAAGGATATTTATGGTTTGGAACCAGAGATGGTTTAAACATGTTTGATGGAACAGATGTTATTGTTTTTAGACACAATTCTGAAGATACAACAAGCCTTAGCCACAGCTGGGTCACTTCTGTTTTTGAAGACAGTAACAGAAATATTTGGGTAGGTACCACAGATGGATTGAACCTATACAATCCTAAAGAGCGAAATTTTATCCGTTATCAAAAAAATCATCCTAACAACTTTTTAACAGATAATAATGTTTGGAACATAGCTCAGGTTGATGATAAAACGCTATGGATTACCACCAACAAAAATATCACTTTGGTTGATGTTGAAAATAAAAAATCAAAGGCATTGCCTAAAGATATTGGTAATAAAATCAAATTCAATCAAATAAGAGCTGCCTACAAAACCAAAGACGGTTTTATTTGGCTTTGTACTCCCAAAAAAATTATCAAATACAATTTAGATCTTCACAAAGTTGAATTGTATCAATATCCTAATGACTCCAATTCGGAACCTCATCATAACAATGCACCAAAAATCTATCAGGATACTAGGAACAAAATTTGGTTGGGTTACGAAAACGGATTGGCAACTTGGGATGCCAAACAGCATAAATTTGTAGATGCTCCGTACAACATTACAAGCCCCGTTAGAACTTTTAACGAAGATGTTGACGGAAATTTATGGATAGGTAGTTACACCGGTTTGTACATTCTAAATTCACAAAGAACCAAAGTAAAACAATTTGTAAATGACCCTAACCGGTTGGGGAGTTTGAGTCAGAATTCCATTTACAACATTACTAGAGACAACCGTGGAGACATGTGGATTGGTACTTGGGCTGGTGGTGTCAATCATTTTGATTACAACTTTCAGACGTTTAAACAAATAGCCTACGGAACTAGTCACAAAATGCTAAATTACAGTGTAGTTAGCTCCATTATTGAACTAGATAATGGAAACTTATTTGTAGGAACAGAAGGGGGTGGTTTAAACTATTATAACAAAAGTAAAGATGCATTTACCTACTATAAATACAATTCTAAAAACCCAAACTCTTTAGGCTCTAACAATATAAAAGCACTTTTATTAGACAAACATCATCAATT
The DNA here is from genome assembly GCF_011762155.1 of Wenyingzhuangia heitensis. Classification (GTDB taxonomy): domain Bacteria; phylum Bacteroidota; class Bacteroidia; order Flavobacteriales; family Flavobacteriaceae; genus Wenyingzhuangia; species Wenyingzhuangia heitensis. Next base: position 28,859 of record NZ_JAASQL010000007.1, on the reverse strand, counting down.
ATGGATTGGTACGCACGACAAAGGCTTGTTTTATACCAACATTCAAAAAAAGCCATTTTTATTTAACAAAGTGAATCCTATTTTAAGTGATGGAACTTATTTAGAGGAATGTAGAATTTTAAGTTTGTACCAAGACGAACAGCAAAATATATGGATTGGAACTTTGGCAAAAGGACTTTTTGTTTACAACACAACCAACAAAACAATTAAAAAAATATCCAATTACTTAAACTCTATTAAATGTATTTCTAAGTCAGACAAAGCAAATGAAATTTTAATTGGAGGATTGGGAGGAGTTGAAAAAATTAACACGCTTACACATAAGGTAACGTTTTTAAATAACGAGAACTCAAAAACGTTTATTCCAAAATCTGTAAACTGTATTTTAGTACATCAAAAAAAAATATGGATAGGTACCGAAGGAAAAGGTCTTTACAAAGTTGATGTAACCAAAAACATTACAACCAAATTTAGTATTGCAGAAGGGTTGTTGAGCGAAGTAATTTATGGAATTATTTCTGGCAATGATGGCAAAATATGGATGAGTACCAATAGTGGAATTAGTAGTTTAACGATTGAAGGTAATGAAATTGAAAATTACTTAGAACCTGATGGTTTGCAAGGTAGAGAGTTTAATTACGGAGCCTACTCTAAAGGAAAAAATGGAGTATTAATGTTTGGTGGTACCAACGGACTAAACATTTTTAACCCAAAAGAAATTATTAAAAATAACTTTGTGCCTCCTGTTGATATTTATGGAATTAACATAAACAACAAAAACTACATTAACATTACCAATCCTAATTTTAAGATTGATTTAAAACACAATCAAAATGACATTCAGGTAGATTATACGGCTTTGAGTTTTTCTCAAGCTGAAAAAAATCAGTTTGCTTATAAATTAGAGGGTTTTGATACTGAATGGAAATATGTAGGACAAAACAAAAGAGCCACTTATACCAATTTAGATAGCGGAACCTACACCTTTAAAGTAAAGGCAGCCAATAGCAACAATTTATGGAATGTTACGGGTAAAAATATTCAGTTAACCATATTACCCGCTCCATGGAAAACTTGGTGGGCTTACACCATCTACACCTTACTCCTATTCACTTTGTTGTTGTTTATACAACGCATTATCATTATTAGAATTAAAGAAAGAAACGAGTTAAAACAAGAGAAACTAGACAAAGAACGTTTGGAGGAAATCAATCAGTTAAAACTAACCATGTTCACTAATATTTCTCATGATTTTAGAACCCCTCTTACGCTAATTATTGGTCCGTTACAACGTATGATTAAAAATAATTTGGGAAATATAGAAATTCAAAAACAACATAAAATTATGCACACCAATGCAAATATGTTGTTAGAGTTAATCAATCAATTACTAGATTTTAGAAAAAGTGAATCTGGTAAATTGCAGTTGTATGCATCGGAATCTAATATTGTAGATTTTGTAAAAACCATTAAAAAAGCCTTTGATGAACTGGCTAGTTTTAAACAATACTCTTTTGATTTTTATAGCGAACAAGAAAATATTTCACTTTGGTTTGATCAAATCAAAATGAAAAAAATATTATACAACTTACTTTCCAATGCTTTTAAATACAATGAGGAACATGGAAAAATTGCTATTAAAATAGGATTTGAAGATGAAAAATTTAAAAAATATGTCACCATTAAAATCATCAATTACGGAGAGGTAATTCCTTCACAAAATTTAGATTCAATTTTTGATCGTTTTTATAGGTTTGACAAAGAAGGAAAACAAAAAGGGACAGGAATTGGACTTGCGTTAACCAAAAATTTGGTGGAATTGCATTACGGAAAAATAACAGCAACTAGTTCTAAACAAGACGGAACTTGTTTTAAAGTAATGGTTCCGCTTGGCAAAAAACATTTAAGAGAAGAAGAACGTATTGCACACAAAGTAGCCAATATTGATATTGAAAAGTCTTTCTTATTAGAAAAAAATCTAAAAACACAAGAGCAAGAATCATTGCAACAAGAGGAACACATCAACCCTAACAAACAAACCATTTTGGTGGTAGAAGACAATATTGAAGTTCGGAACTTTGTAAAAGAAATTTTTGAACACAACTACAATATTGTTGAAGCCGAAAACGGAAAAATAGGATTGGAAATTCTTAAAAAAACAAATCCTGAATTGGTGATTAGTGATGTGATGATGCCAGAAATGGACGGTTTTGAATTGTGTGAAAACATTAAGAAAAACATTCTTACCAGCCATATTCCTGTTATATTACTAACTGCAAAAACAGCTATAGAACATCAAAAAACAGGTTTTACTACCGGAGCCGATGCCTATATTTCTAAACCCTTTGATGCTGCTATTTTAGAAATACGTGTTCAGAATATTTTAAATACACGTAAAAATTTGATTTCTAAGTTTAAAAAAGAAATTATTTTAGAACCTAAAGAAATGGTGAGTACTTCTGCTGATGAAGAATTCTTAAAAAAAGCCATTGATATTATTGAAGAAAACCTACACGACAATAATTTTAATGTAAACCAATTTACTCAAAAAATGAACATGAGTAGATCTGTAGTTTACAGAAAAACCAAAGCCTTAACAGATCAATCTATTACCGAATTTATTAGAACTATCAAACTAAAAAAAGCAGCTCAAATGTTGGTAAAAACTCCTATGAGTATTTCTGAAATTGCTTATGAAATTGGCTTTAGCGATTTAAAATATTTTAGGTCTTGCTTTAAAAAACAGTTTAATGACGTTCCCTCTGCTTACAGATCTAAAAACGCAGAAAACAAGACTAATTAATCGGCAAACAAATAATCCATTTATTAAAAATATGATTAAAAACACCCCTGTAAATTAAAATAAAATCACCAAAAACACAGTAAAACTGCAGTAAACACAACGCAAGAGCAATTTATCCCCTCCCTAAAGGCAATTTCCCCCTCTTGTAAATTCTCATCTTTTTTGAAATTGCGTTCATCGAACTAAACAATTTTAAAGATCATGAAAAACCAAGTACTCACCTTGTTTTGTGCAGCCACATTACTACTATTTTTTGGTAGTTGTACAAAAGATACTTTTATAGAAAACTCCAATGATTCTCTATACAAAGCTCCCACACAATTAGCGTATTCAGAAATTTTAAATGCTCGTGAATTTTCGTTCATTAAATCTGGAACTCCTATTGTACAAACCAACAACTTAATTCCTACTTACGAAATTATAGCAGGAAGAAACGGAAATGGAAATGTTTTAGATGCTACTTATATGGCAGATGTAAGCATTCAAAACCCAACAGAAGTTACCGCAAATTTAGATCCTGAAGATTATTTTGTAAATACGGAAGGAGACAGTGTAAAAACTTACACGGCTACCAACTATCAAACAGCCGGAGTTATTATCATTGCCGATGAAAACAAATTTGGGATTGGTGATTATTATTTTGATGTGAAAGTAACCACTCAAAATAAAGAAACTACCTACACCTCTACTTTTAACGATGTTTTTCATTTAAATGTTGGGCCACAACTAGTCACTAACTTATTATTTTCTCCTATTGCTCAAAATTTGGTGGTAGGAACAGGAAACACAACTTCTCAGCCCTATTTAATTACAGGAAATACAGATGTTACTTTTGATTTGTTATCTGATACTGATAAATTATCCATCAACAACCAAACAGGAGTTATTTCTCTTCTAGATAGCTATAGTACTACAGAAAACGACACACTTTACCCAACTGTACAAGTAACAAGTAATATAAGTCAAGAGACTACTACTTTTCAAGGAGATAGTTTTCTTATGCTAGTTGCCTCTAACACTCCGGTGGACCTGCCTAAAAAGACCAATTACTTCTTTTATCCAACCTTAGAATCCGAAAATAAAACTTTTGGATATGCTATTGATATGATTGAGCAAGGTTCTACAACAGCTTGGGCACAAGCCAATCCATCACCTTTAGCAGCAGAAGAAAGACCAGACGGAATTGAAAACAAATCTATTTGGATCAACGTAACCGTTGGAGATCGATTGGCACATGAGTCTGATGTCATCCTCAACTCACAAGACTTAACACAATTTAGTTTAGGGTTTGATGTTTCTGCCATATTCCACATTAAAAATCAATATGTAGAATACATGCCTGATGGAAAAACTCCTACAGAACTAGAAGTTTATTATTCTGCAGATTATACAGGAAATAACGCAACAGCTACTTGGACAAAAATTAACGATGAAGTTACTAGTCAAATCAACAGTTTAACAACTACTCCTTTTGCAGGATTGCCTTATCCTGGAGATCAAAAAATTGGTGGTGGTGATCCAGACGGACAAAAAGATGCTACTAAAAATGCAGACAATAAATGGACACGTTGCGAGCTTGACTTAAACCCTTACAAAGACATTAAAAACTTCACTTTAAAATTTAAAGTAAAATCTAACTACACAGGTTCTTTAAACGACATAAGCACAGCTGCTAGACCAGGTAGATATTACATTTCTGATGTTCACTTTAAAGCTTCAGAAGAATGATTGTAACATCAAACCTAGAAAAAAAGAACCCACTAAACTCTATTCAAATGAAAAAAAACATAGGATTTCTGCTTTTATTTTTATGTGCATCCCTATCGTATGCACAAGTAATTAGCGGAAAAGTAACAGATATGAAAGGAGAACCTTTGGTAGGTGCTTCTGTAGTACTTAAAGGACAAAACAAAGGAACCATTACCGATTTTGATGGATTGTATAAACTGAAAGCAAAAAAAGGGAACAAACTTATTTTTAGCTATTTAGGTTTTCAGACCAAAGAAGTTAAAATATTCAATCAAAAAACAATACAAGTACAACTAGAAACCAAAGGAATGGGGCTAGATGAAGTAGTTATTGTAGGATATGGTTCAGTAAAAAAGAAAGATTTAACAGGTGCCGTTGCCAAAGTGAGTCCAGAGGAAATTAGCAATACCGCAACCACCAATTTTGATCAAGCATTGGCAGGTCGTGTTTCTGGGGTAAATATTACTTCTTTAGATGGAACTCCTGGTGAGGCAGTTAATATTGTCATCCGTGGAGGAAATTCAATTACTGGAGACAACTCTCCTTTGTATGTTATTGATGGTGTTCCGTTGGAAGATTTTGATCCAGGATCTATTAGTACAAATGATATTGAAACTTTTGATATTTTAAAAGATGCATCGGCAACAGCAATTTATGGATCTAGAGCTGCCAACGGTGTTATTTTAATCAATACTAAAAACGGTAGAACCGATGGAAAAACAGATGTAAGAATTAATGTTTCTAACAGTTACCAATGGATTCCTAACAGATTAGAAGTGTTAAGCCCTTATGAATACGTAAAATACCAACAACAAATTGCCTATGCAATGGATGGGTATTCTCCTGGCGATAGAACAAAATTCTTTGCACAAGATTGGGTAGATCCAGAGCTGTACAGAAATGTAGAGGGAACTAGCTGGCAAGATGAAATTTTTAGATTGGCAAAAACTAACAAATACAACGCTAGTATTAGTGGAGGAGACAAAACAAGTAGAATTTATTTTTCTACAGAATACATAGATCAGGAAGGAACTTTGTTAAACACAGGTTATAAAAAAATTGTAAACAACTTAAAGTTTTCTAGAAAAATTAGTAGTAAGACTGAGTTTAAAGGTAACCTAATGTACACGCACTTAAACCGAAGTGGTTTGCGAGTTTCTGGAGACAAATACACCAGTGTTATTCGTGATGCTATTCAGTTTAGACCTGTAGAACCTATTAATGATGATGGTTTAGAATTAGGAGGTTATGATCCAGCTGATATCAACCAACGTTTTTTATACAACCCTGTAAAAAATCTAGAAAATACGGACAGACAAAGTAAGTTTGATGTTATTCGTGGTGGAGTTTCTTTAAGACATAAATTTCAACCTAATTTCTACATCAATCTATCTGGAAACTATCAAGTGGATACCAGAAAAGAAAGTTTGTTTTTTGGAGAAGATACACAATCAGGTGCAAGAGGAACAGACCATATTAACGGTTCTATTACGCAAAGAAGAAACCAAACTTTATCTTCATCTAACACCATTACTTATAAAACTCATGTAGGAAAAAGTGATTTGGCCTTTTTAGGAGGAATGGAAATGCAAGCAAGAAGTTATGAATATACCTATCTTAAAAACTCTGAAATTCCAACAGACCTATTCGGAATAGACAATATAGGATTGGGAACATCTCCTTCTATTCCTCAAAGTTCTATTTCTAAAAACACATTGCTATCTTATTTTACACGTGTAAATTATTCTTTAAAAGACAAATATCTATTAACCTTTACTTACAGAGCAGATGGTTCTTCTAAATTTAGTGAAGAGAATCGTTGGGGATATTTTCCTTCTTTTTCTACCGCTTGGAAGTTAAGTGAAGAAGATTTTATCAAAAACATAGATGCCATTTCTTTTGCTAAAGTTAGAGCAGGTTGGGGAGTTACAGGTAATAACAGAGTTAAAGATTACCAAGCCTACAATCAGCTAAATATTAACACTGGTAGTGGTTACGCTTGGGGAACAGGACAAAACTACATTCCGGGAGCTTACCAAAGTAATTTAGGTGTGCCAGATTTAACTTGGGAAACTACAGCACAAACAAACATTGGATTGGATTTTGGTTTGCTAGATCAAAAAATTGAAGCTACTGTAGATTACTACAACAAACAAACTAGTGATTTGTTATTAAATGCAGAGACCGCTCCACATACTGGTTTTGACAAAGTACAGCAAAATGTAGGTAAAATAGAAAACAAAGGATTTGAGTTTTCTTTAACCACTCAAAACTTTAATCGCAAAAATTTTAAATGGACTACTTCTTTTAACATTGCATTTAACCGCAACAAAACATTGGCTCTAAACAACGGTCAAGAAGCTATTTATACAGATCCTGAATGGAACAGTGGGTATGCAGAAAACCAATACATCACAAAAATAGGACAACCTGTAGGAATGATGTACGGTTTACAATACGAAAGAATTTATCAATGGGAAGATTTTAATTGGGACAACAACTTACAGACCTATACTTTAAAAGATGGAGTTCCAGACAATGGTGCTTTACCAGTAGCCCCAGGAAGTGTAATGTTTAAAGACATTGATGGTAACGGAACTATAAACAATGAAGATCGTGTAATTATAGGAAATCCACATCCTAAACACTTTGGAGGGTTGTCTAACAACTTTAAAGTAGGAAACTTTGATATAAGCGTGCTATTCCAGTGGTCTTATGGTTTTGATATTTTAAATGCCAACAAAGCCGTATTTAATGTGCCTGGAGCAGGGTCTCAAAATGGTTTTAAAGATTTAACCAATATTTGGACACCTACCAATACGGATACAGATATAAATACAGTTCGCTATTTATCCGTTTTTGGTACCGCTCCTAAAGGAAATTTAATTGATGATAGATATATTGAAGATGGATCTTACTTAAGACTAAACTCTGTTTCTATAGGATATAGACTTCCTAAAAAAATACTACAACCGCTAAACCTTAAAAAGGCACGTATCTATGTTACTGGTCAAAACCTGTACACTTGGACAAAGTACTCTGGTTACAACCCTGATGTTTCGGTAGGTAAATATGGAGCTTTAACTCCAAACTTAGATTATTCTGCATATCCACAAAGCGTTACTGTTATGACAGGATTAGACATCACTTTTTAATTGTTTACAAACTTAAAATTATTTAAAATGAAAATACATTTCAATAAACTGCTAAGCTCCCTACTAGCCATTGCATTGTTTGCAAGCTGTAGCGATTTTTTAGAGGAACAACCTATATCAACCATTGGAGTAGATGAATTTTACAAAGATCAAACACAAGCAGAAATTGCTTTGTCTGGAATTTATTCTAAACTAGCTGATGATAGAGTTTATGGACAAGCACTTTCCATTATTATGTCTTCTGGTACAGATGAAGGTTATTACAACAGAAGATACAACGAGAATTGGACAGTAGGTTTGTACAGACACACCTCTCAAGACAATTATGTAAAAAACTTATGGACTGCCTTATACGAAGTCATTAATTTAAGTAATACTTTTTTAGAAAAGCTAGACCCTAATGCTTTTGAAGAAGAACAATACAATGCATTGTTAGGTGAAGCTCGTTTTTTAAGAGCACATGCTTATCAACTACTGGTAGATTGGTGGGAAGAGGTTCCTATGCCATTAACACCTACATTAGACCAATCTTCTAACAACTTAGCGGTATCTAGTCTAGAGGATTTGTATGCCCAAATTATTACAGATTTTACATATGCAAGTTTGCATTTACCAGCAGCAACAGATCCTAGTTATGTATCAGGACGTGCCAACAAATATGCAGCTCATGGTTTAATGGCTCGTGCTTATTTAAAAATGGCAACCTACCCTATAAAGGATGTAACTAAGTATGAACTGGCTAAAAAACATTGTGATACCATTATTCAATCTGGAGCTCATGGTCTTAGTGTTTCACAATCTATGGTGGTAAATGATGGTAGTGATGATAAAATAGTGGTTACAGAAGACGGATACAGAAAACACTTTTTGAATTACATTCAGAATTCTTATGACATACGTGAGTCTTTGTTCGAAATTTCTTTCCGTTATTTAAGAGAGTCTGGAATTGATACTCACGGTAGATTGGGTAATTTAAACGGTGTTCCTTTTAATTTAGGAGGTGGAGATGATGGTTATCCTGGTGCTTTTGCCATGTACAACACAACTCCACTACTACGTGATTCTTACATTGCTAACAATGATAGTATTCGTAAAATGTGGAACATGGCAGAAATGACGTATTCTGCATCTGGAAATGCCTCTGCCGTAACCAATACACTAGCTAGAGGTTATGCTCCCGGAAAATATAGACGTTGGGAACCTTCTAATTACGAAGATTTATTTACAGATCCAGAACCTGGTGTTTTAGAGGCTTATGTGGTTTTAGAAGACAACCCAGCTCCTAACCGAAATTTTTCAACCGTAAATTTTCCTGTGGTTCGTTATTCAGATGTACTACTAATGTACGCAGAGGCAGACAACGCTATTAATAGTGGACCCACAGCCAGTGCTATTCAATATTTAGACGAAGTTAGAAACAGAGCAGGATTGTTTCCTATTGGTACAGCCAAACCAAATGCTATAGCAGGTCAACAAGCCTTTTTTGAGGAATTGGTAGATGAGCGTTTGCGTGAGTTGTGTTTTGAAGCTTTAAGAAAACACGATTTGATTCGTTGGGAATTGTTAGGTGAAAAATTAATGGATTTAAATGCATCTATTCAAGGATCTCCAGAATACAGCAACACCAACGAAGACCATAAATCTTATTTAAGAGCAGGACAATTTTTTAACCCAAGCAAGCATATGTCTCTGCCTTATCCTTTACAAGAAGTCAATTTAAATCAACAATTAGAACAAAAACAGAATTGGTAACTCTAGCACCTATTTAGCTAAACACCTAATTGTCAAACAAAAAACAACCTCGTATTATTTTTAACAGAAAGAAAAAACAAGATTCCACCCCTAAAACTGACCATTTTCACCACATGGGGTGGTTCTAAAAAAGTGGTTCTTGCAATTGGGAAATAATACCAACAAATACATTTATATGAAAATTAAAAGAAAAATAATCTCAGCAACATTAGCGGTAGGGCTTTTGTTTGCCTGTCAACCAAAACAAAACAAAGGAGTTGATATTCCTAAACAGGTTCAATTGTCAGAACAACAATTTTCTCTATTAACAACAGATGCAAAAAAAGCCAATAGACTTCCAAGAACTTTGGAAGCTAACGGAGAAATGCATTTTACGCACGAAAAAAAGTTCGACTGGACAGAAGGTTTTTTTCCTGGTTCTTGTTGGTATTTGTATGGATTAACACAAGACCCTAAATGGAAAGAAAATGCTATTCAATTTCAGAGTTTGTTTAAAGAACATAAAGACATTACCACCAACCACGATTTAGGTTTTGTTTTTAACTGTTCTTACGGAAACGGATACAGAATGACCAACAATGAAGAATACAAACAAGTAATGATAGATGCTGCCAATGCATTAATCACACGTTTTAATCCAAATGTAGGCTGTATTAAAAGTTGGGATGTACACAGAGGATGGCAAGCAGAAAGAGGTTGGAAATATCCTGTAATTATTGACAATATGATGAATTTAGAATTGCTTTTTGAAGTTTCTAAACTTACTGGTGATGATACTTTTAAAAACATTGCCATTGCACATGCAGACACCACGTTAAAAAACCATTATAGAGATGATAACAGTTCATATCACGTAATTGATTACGATCCAGAAACTGGAGAAGTAAGAAACAAACACACCGCGCAAGGTTTTGCGCACGAAAGTTCTTGGGCTCGTGGTCAAGCTTGGGGATTGTATGGTTACACCCTTTGTTATAGATATACGCAAGATGAAAAATACTTGAATATGGCTCAAAAAATTGCCAACTATATTTTAACCTATAAAGGAACACCAGAGGACGGAATTCCATATTGGGATTACAACGCAGCTAACATTCCTAACGAACCTAGAGATGCTTCTGCGGCTGCCGTAACAGTTTCTGCTTTAATTGAGCTAAACGGTTATAGCAATCATGACTACAAATCTAATATTGATAAAATAATGACTTCTCTTTCTAGCAATGCCTATTTTGCAAAACCAGGAGAAAACAAACATTTTTTATTAAAACATAGCACAGGTAGTATTCCTCATAATAACGAGATTGATGTGCCTTTAAATTATGCGGACTATTACTATCTTGAAGCCTTGTATAGACTTCAGAATTTAAACAACTAAGACATGAACAAACGTCATTTCATTCTAAAAACATTGGCTTTTTGCACACTTTCTTTAGCCGCTCAAAAGAAGGAATCTAGTGTATGGAACAATTATGTTACCGCTCAAGAAAATAATACAGAAGCTGTTTTACCTAATTTTTCATACGCAGGTTACAAATACAGTCAAGAAGCCATTCCAGATGTCAATCATAAAATATTTAATGTTTTAGATTTTGGAGCCATTCCTAATGATGCAAAATCTGACAAAGAAGCCGTTAAAAAAGCCATTGCTGCTGCTCAAAAAAACAAAAAAGGAATTGTTTTTTTTCCAAAAGGAAAGTACTACATCAATACAGCTAGTGATGATATTAGCACTATTTCCATCAATTCTTCTAATATCGTATTGCGTGGGGAGGGAGATGGTGAAAATGGAACTGTTTTATTTTTTGAAAAAAATTTACCTCCTAAAGATCCTAAAAAAATATACAGTTCTCCTAGTGCTTTAGAGGCCAAATCTAAAAAAGGAGACAAACTATTAACTACTGTGGTTTCCAATAGCAGTAGAGAAACCCATAAGGTTACTGTGAAAGATGCTTCTAACATTAAAACAGGAGATTGGGTAATCCTAAAAGTAGTAAACAACAGCAAAGATTTAATTGCTTATGATACCAAACCTTTAGAGGTACAACCTGAATGGACTAAAATTGTAAACAAAGGAGTTCAGGTAAATGAAAGACATCAAGTTGCTAAGGTAGATGGAAATGTTATCACTTTTGTAGAGCCTATTCATTACGATGTAAAAGCAAAACACAACTGGGAAATTCACAAGTACGGACATCTTAAAAATATTGGTTTTGAGAACATTCGTTTTGAAGGAAACTGGACCAAAGATTTTGTACATCATAGATCTGCTGAAGACGATGGGGGTTGGACTATTTTAAGTCTTTCTAGAACTGTAAACTCATGGATTAGAAATTGTACGTTTAAAAATGTAAGTCGTGCTGCTGGATTTTCTCAATCGGCTTATTGTACTGCTATCAATATAAAAGTGACAGGAACTATTGGCCATAACTCCGTACATGCAGGTGGTGGTTCTACCGGTATTTTATTAGCCAAAATTACCGATACTGCAGGAATGCATCATGCGGTAGGTGTAGGTGGTGGTAGCACTACGGGAACCGTAATTTGGAGGTGTAAATATCCTGCACATACTTCTTTTGAATCTCACGCTTCTCAACCAAGATGTACTTTGTTTGACAATGTAGAGGGTGGCTTTTTTGCGGGTAGAGCTGGTGGAGCAAGACAGAGCTTGCCCAACCACGGACGATATTTGGTCTTATGGAACTATAAAGAAACTGACGAAGCTGAAAAAGACTTCCGTTTTGTAGCAACCGATACTTGGTTTTGGAGAATTGTTCCTCCTATTATTGTAGGGTTCCATGGAGCAGGAACTACTTTTAAAACCGATGAAGTTCAGATTGCAGAAAGTATAGGAACTCCTGTGCAACCAGAATCTTTGTTTGAAGAACAACTAAAATTACGTTTGGGCAAACTTCCTAATTGGATGCATGCATACAAATAATCACAAAAAAACTTAAAATGAAATCTATCAAAAATATAGCTTTAACTTTTTTCAGCCTTATGAGCCTTCTTTCATGTGCTCAACAAAAAGAAAAAAACAAGGATCAAAAAAAACCCAATGTCTTAATTATTTTTCCAGATCAGCTAAGGAGATATTCTGCAGGCTTTTGGTCAGAAGAACCTTACAAGAGTTTGGCTTATGGAAAAACGGATCCTGTAATTACTCCCAACATAGACAAATTGGCTAAAAACGGAGTTGTATTTACCAAAGCCATTAGTAACTTTCCGTTATGTAGTCCCTACCGAGGAATGTTAATGTCGGGTATGTATCCAGAGCAAAACGGAATTTGGAACAATTGTAAAGTAGGGAGAGAACATAGCTTAAAGAAGGATATTCCAACCATTCCATCCTTATTTTTAGAAGCAGGGTACAACACGGCATACATTGGGAAATGTCACTGGTTAAAAAACGATCCTTTGTTTGATGAAAAAGGAAATTATGTAGGAACAACCAAAGCTCCAGGCGGACATCATGTAAACAAATACGATACTTATATTCCTAGTGATCAAAGACACGGAATAGAGTATTTTTATCAGGCATTAAAAGACGAACATTATAATCCTCATATTTATTCTAACGACCCTAGTGTGATTGAGGGTAAAAAAGATGGAGAATTGCATTTGCCTAAAATATTTTCTCCTAAAAACGAAGCCAACATCATAATCAATTACCTAAAAAACCAAGACAAACACAGAGATACTTCTAAACCTTTTTGTATGATTTGGGCAATGAACCCTCCTCACAATCCTTGGGATGATGAAAACACAGACATGGAGGTTTTAAGAGAAAATTATGACAAAGATAAATTTCCAACCATTAATGACGATTTGTTAGTGCGTAAAAATGCTGACAAGGAAGTTGCAAAATATGCTCGTCATTACTACGCAAACGTGACTAGTTCTGACCATTACATTGGTTTGGTGTTGGATGAATTGGAAAAAAGTGGAGAGCTAGACAATACCATTGTAATTTTTAGTTCAGATCATGGAGAAATGTTAGGTAGCCATGGTAAAACAGGTAAAAATGTAGTGCAATTAGAATCTTTAGCTATTCCGTTTATTGTGCACTGGCCAAAAGGTTTAAAACCTGGTATTGAAGACATTATTTTAAGTGCTCCTGATGTGTTACCAACCGCTATGGGGTTGGCTGGAATCAATAATCAAATTCCTACAAGTATTGAAGGAACCAACTACGCTCCTATTCTAAAAGATGAAAAAACAAATCTTAAAAAGCCAGAAGCTGCTTTAATTATGTTAGGAAATTCAAGAGGTGTACAAACAGACAGGTATACGTTTTGTGTAGAAGAAAACAAAAAACAATGGGATAAAAAGAAAGGGAAAAGCATTAAACAAGTCTTTTTCTACGACAACGAAAAAGATCCTTACCAGCTACACAAAATAACCATGAATGAAGCTCCAAAAACATGTAAAAAATTGTTAGGAACACTAGCTACGTTGTTAGAAAAAACAAACGACCCTTGGTTTCAAACAAAAAAATATAGCGAGTTAATTCCTTATTAGAATTTGCTCCTAAAGAATTTCTCTCTTTTTAATTCCCTTATCTTTTGATGTTATATTATTTAGGTAAGGGAATTTTAATCATCAATCTAGATTATTATGAAAACCAATCCTCTTTACCTTGTTTGTTTTGTGCTGCTTTGGTCTTGTCAGCAAACAGAAAAATTGTGGGAACCTAACTTGCTAAAGGAGTTTAAACAAAAAGGAATTGCCTCTAACCTCCCCGATTATTCTTATGCGGGTTATGCCTATGGCGAAAAACCAATTCCCAACATACATAGCACCAACTACAACGTAACCGATTTTGGAGCCGTTCCTAATGATGGTAAAGACGACACGCAAGCCATTAACACAACCATAGAAACTGCAGGTAAAAACGGTGGTGGAATTGTGTTTTTTCCCAAAGGAACTTTTCATGTAAACTTAGACACTACACAGACCCAAATTGTACACATAAACTACAGCAATATTATATTAAGAGGTTCTGGTTCTAAGGATGATGGTACCGTTATTTTTAGTGGTTCATCCACACATCAAGCAGAAGAGGACAGTCCTTGGTTGTCTCCTTTTGTGTTTCATTCTGGACTAAATTTACAAGACACTCACAGTTTTTATAATTTTGAAGATTTAACAACCACCTCAACCATTACCGAAGCAGTAAATGCAGGGACTAAAATTTTAACCGTAGCCTCTACAAAAGGATTACATCCCAAAGATGTAATTATAGTTGCCCTACAAAATACGACAGATGATGGAAATTTAATGCAAGATTTAATGCATCCTTTAACTTTTGAACCTTTTCAAGTTAATTATTTAAATGCAGGTAAAGAAAAAGCCAAATCTTTTCAGTGGTCCGTAGAAATTGATCAAATTCTAGACGAACATCATCTACTTTTAAAACAACCTACTAGAAGAAAAATTGATTTAAAATACAACCCAAGTATTGCATTGTTTCCCATGCTAACAAATATTGGTGTAGAACATTTTAAATTTAGTTCTGCTTGGGATGGGGAATACAAACACCATCAAAACAGAGAAATGGATTATGGTTGGGGAGCTATTAATTTACACAGAGTTTCTCACGGATGGATCAAAGACATACACATACACAATTACACACAAACCACACATTTGGTAAACAGTAGAAATGTTACCATTCAAGACATTCACATTACAGGAAAAGCAGGGCATTATTCGCCTAAAATGTATCATTCCTCAGACAACTTGGTACAAAACATTCAAGTAGATGCTAAAATGACTCACGGTCCTGGATTAGAAGGTTGCTCTTTTGGAAACGTATATAGAAACATTTCTTACAAATATCCATCAACCATAGATTTACACGGAATGGCCGATGCTGGTTTTTGTCCGCCTATGTACAATTTGTTTGAAAACATTCAAAATATAGAAAAAATTGCAGGTGGTGGTGCCCCACAAAACATTCCACATTCTGGAGAATACAACACGTTTTGGAATGTAGAATTAGACGGTTGGAAAGATGACAATTACAACGAGTTATTTTCTAGTTGGATTTGGAGAGATCCTATAAAATTTAAAAATAAAATGCATATAGATTGCCACAAACAATATTTAAGAAGTAATGTAATTGGAGTGCATTCTAAAAAGGAAAACCACTTATTAACCATTGAACATCAAGACAAAAATCGTGCTGATGAATGGATTTATGTAGAAGGTTTAAACTCTAAAAAACCGATGGTTCCTTTGTACCAAACTCAATTAGAGCTACGATTAAACGCTCAATAAAAACAACTAAAACTTTACCTTATGAAGACTTATAGTTTTTTGCTTGCTTTGCTAATTTCTTTGGTGGCAAAATCGCAAGATCAATCTTTTGAAGTTTCTACAGTTCCTAGCAATTGGAATGCAGCCACTGGAAATTTAGCCATATCAACCCTACATTACAAACACAACAAAAAATGCTTGCAATGGAACTGGAATGCAAATGATGTTTTAACGATTTCTAACTTGCAGAATAAAGGTTTGACTCCATCTGAAGTACTTGGATATTATGAAAACATGTTTAGAATGTGGGTTTACAACACCAATGCTTTACCCAATCAGAAATTAGAAGTTGAGTTTTATGACAACACAGGAACCAAACAATTTTACTATGATTTTTATGTGAATTTTTCGGGTTGGAGAGCTGCATCAGCTAGTTACAAGCACGAAATGTCTGGAAATAAAACATCCACTAACATTACCACCTTAAAAATAAAAGCTCCCAACACCGGCACTGGTACTTTCTTTTTTGATTACGTGGATTACACTATGGCTAGAAATACGTATCGTTCTCCAGATTATCAACTTCCGTATTTAAATGCAGACAATGGTAAACATTGGTCAGACATGATGTATTTTCAATCCCTACCAAAAACCATTAGCTTAACCACTCCTACAACTCAAGAAATAAACGATTTAACCAAAGTGAAAAATGCTTACACCAATGCTATCCTTGGCAATGCACCAGGAAACTCTGCTGTAAATAGTGCTGTAAGTGCCTACAATCATCAAGAAATAAAGTATGTAGATGGTATTGTTACAGGAAAACCACTTTTTGGAACCGATTATTCTGATGCCAATTCTATTGCTGTTGTAGATGATTTTATTTACACCTTGGCAAGAGATTACAAACACAAAAACAACGCTAGCAGTCTTACTTATTATGTAAACACCATCCGTTATTTATTAGATCAAGGATATGCAGATGGTAGCTGTTTAGAAACCTTGCACCATGTAGGTTACCGATGTAGAAACGTTATAAAATCTGTACATTTAATGAGAGAGGAATTGGTTGCCGCCAACTTATGGAATCCAGCTCAAAAAATGGCAGAATGGTTAACGGCTATAGATATTATTTGGCATCCTACTGCTCACCTTAGCAATATTGATGATGGGTTGACAAGATCTGTAACACTTTTAGGTGCTTGCCTAAACAAAGACACCGATGCCGAAAGGGTACAATATCTTAAAGGATTGCAACATTATTTTCACAATTGGTTGAGTCTTTATGCTAAAGAAGGAGAAGGTTTAAAGGTAGATTATACTGCTTTTCATCACAATGTGTATTATCCACAATATGCTTTTGGAGCTTATAAAAGTGTAGCCGAAGCATTGAATTTACTTTCAGGAAGTAGCTATGCAGTGTCTGAAGACAAAAGAGATACTTTAAAAAAAATATTACAAGTTGCTCGTATCAACATGAATCAGAATACGTTTCCTAACGGCTTGTCGGGTCGTTCTCCTATGAACGCTATTTCCATTAGCAACGCTTATAAAGATTTAGGAATGTACCATCCTGTTGATACCGATTTGATAGGTGCTTATAATTATATTACGGGAGGAAATAATCAAACCAACCAGTACGCAACCGAAACTCCACCCAACGGTTTTTGGCAGATAAACTTTGCCAATTTAGGAACGTACAGACAAGACGATTGGCTGGCCGGAATTAAAGGTTTTAACAAATATTTTTGGGGAACAGAAATTTATGGATCAGACAACAGGTACGGACGTTACCAAAGTTACGGCTCTGTAGAAATTATTTACAAAGACGGACAAGATGCTTCTGGAACCCATAAAAATGGATGGAACTGGAACCTAACTCCTGGAGCCACTACTATTGTTTTGCCTTTTGAGGATTTAAAAGCTTCTAAAAGCAGACAAGATGAAAAAACAGAGGCTAATTTTGCTGCAGCTCTTCGTTTTGGGAAGAAAACTGATTATTATATAGAAGAAAAATTAGAAGGTACTTATGGAATGTTTGGGATGGATTTTACACAAAATGCCATCACGGCTAGCCACAATCCAAGTTTTACTTTCAAAAAATCTGTTTTTGCTTTTGATGGAAAATTAATTTGTTTGGGTTCTAACATCAACAATAATGAGGGTACTAACAAAACGGTAACTACGCTATTTCAAAATCAGTTAAACAGTAAAAATGATGCCATTGTGGTTGATACCAATTCTACAACTAGTTTTCCTTATCAAGCTACTTTAGACAACACAACTCACCATTGGTTGTTAGATGCTTACGGTACTGGTTATTATGTAAAAAATAATCAGCAAATTAATATTGATAGACAAAACCAAATCTCTCCTAACGAAAACGGAAAAGGTGGAACTACCACAGGAAATTTTGCTTCAGCGTATATAGACCACGGAACGAATCCTAATAATCAGGAGTATGAATATGTGATTGTTCCTAAAACAAATCAGACAGAAATGATTGATTTGAACACCAAAATGCAGAATACAAATACGGCTATTTATACCGTTATTCAAAAAAATGAAACTGCACACATTGTTCACTACAACAATATGCATGGATATGCTTTGTTTGGAGCAGGAAATTACGGAAGTGAAACCCCACTACAATCTAACAACCAACCTTGTTTGGTAATGACGGAGCAAACAGGAACAAACCTAAATGTATCTGTAGTAAATCCTGATTTAAATTTTGATGGAGATAATGGAAGCCAACCGGTAACAATTTCTCTTGTATTGAATGGTAACTGGGAATTAAAAAATTCCAATTCAGAAAACACAACCTTAACAAATGAAGATACAACAACTACAATTCACCTTAGTTGTAAAGATGGTTTGCCAGTAGATTTAAAACTTATTAAAAGAGAAACAGCTTCTGCTCCCCAACCTACTGAAAAAGACGAAAGTCTTGTGAACGTATATCCAAACCCAAGTGATGATTTTATAAATATTGCTCTTAATTCCACATTAAAAGCAAAAGAGATTGCTGTGGTAAATATTCTTGGCAAAACTATGCATCGTCAAAAAGACACGACACCAATTCCTGTCAAGTTTTTAAATACAGGCATTTATTTCCTGATTGTAAGTACACAATCAGGAAAAGTCTTTAAAAGAAAAGTTCAGATTTATTAATACCTCATCACTAAAATTTAGGTTTTATCAATAAATGACTATAAACTTAGTATTAATCCTACCTAAAGAATAATTCCCCCCTCCTAAAAGCACTTTATTCCCCCTATTTTTAAGCATGACTATAAATAGTTTTACACTTAACTAATCAAAAAACTATATATACATTATGAAAAATTTTACTTTGTTAATTGCTCTAATTCTATTAGGTACGTTTACAACAAAAGCTCAAGAAACCATTCATTATTACGATGATTTTAGATATGCTGGAAATTCTGGATACACAGGTTTTGCAACTTATGATCCTGACACTAAAGGATTGGGGACTTTTATTACCAGAGTTGAAGGGATTCCTAGCGATGAAAATACAGAGCCAGGTACAAGTCTATTAGGATACACAAGACCCACCAACAATTATGGAGCTAGAACAGATACCAGACAGCCAAGAAGTATTAAGCTAACGGGAAACCTAGCAGGAGAAAATTATGAAGGTGTTGCCTGGGCTGTAATGGATGCTTTTGACATTTCTAGTTTGTCTAACTTATTTGTTTCTTTTGCTACTAGAAAACAATATCATGAAGGTGTAAACAACGATCCTTTTAAAGTGTTAATTGCTAAAAACTATACCGATGGAACAACTCCTGTAGAAGGTGGTGGTTCTGGAGAGTTTGTTGATATTACTACAGCTGTAAAAACGGCAAATGCTAGTTTTGGAAACGATGGGAACTGGACATTAACCACATTAGACTTATCTGCCTATATTGGTGATACCGGTGCTGATAAATTTACGTTGGCTTTTCAGTTTGAATTTCATAACGAGGGTGCTTTTAGTGGTTCTAGTAACCGAAATGGAAACTGGAGTATTAGCGATGTGAAGTTTTTTTCTGATGCTTCTTTATCAGCTTCTAGATTAGGAAAAGAATCTTTTTCAATCTACCCAAATCCTGTTACCGATCAAATTCACATCAACAATTTAAAAAATATTGATATAGCCAATATTGATATTATAGATATAACCAGTAAATCTATTTACAGCAGTAAAGAAACAACTTCTATTAATGTAAAAAACTTTGCCAAAGGAATTTATATTTTAAAAATTACCTCTAGCAGTAATGGTATTTTGACCAAAAAAATAGTTGTGCAATAATGAATGTCTTTTCAGATTAAGAAAGATTTATACATCCTTTAAAACTGAAATCCGAATAACGAATTAAAAATATATACAATGAAAAAACTGTTTCTTATAATTATTCTATCATTTAGTAATATAACGTACTCTCAAAACCGAATTGGTGATGGAGAAAGAGAATTTGATAGCTCTAATACTGTGAATGTAAATATTACTAACTTTCAATCAAAACGTCAAAGATGGGCAAATGCAGGAGTTATAAATGGTATTAGAAAAACAGGAAATGGTTACGAGCAAGTACTTCCTTTTTCTAACACTAATTTAGATGCTTCGGCAGCAATACAAACTGCAATTGATAAAGTGGTTACAGAAAGTGGTGGTGCTGGTGGTCTTGTTAGAATTAGACAAGGTACATATACCATTAAAAATACGATTCACATGAAAAAAGGAGTCAGTGTTATTGGAGAAGGTGCTACCAATACCATTTTAAGAGTTGAGGTGAATAGTGGTAGTGTGGTTTCTTTTAAAGATCTTAACAATTCTAATTCCCAAACTTCTGGTTTAAAAAACCTTCGTTTTTGGGGAACTAAAGGAGATCCTAATGATGCCTTAATGACAAATGCAAAACCAAGTTACAATGCAAAAACCGTAGAAATTGTTCGATCAAAAAACTGCTATATGGACAATGTTCATATTATAAATTCTGGAAACAGTCCCGTTTCTACTTGGTCGGGTAGCCATCACTCTTTTAGAGATTTATATACTGATGGTTGTTGGAACAAAGGTGGTGGAGGTAGTTGTTATTTTGCAATTCAAAGTCCAGACTGTTTGGTTTACAGTTCTGAGTTTAGGGGTTTAAGACATTTTGCACTACAAAGAGAATATTGTGAATACAATGTAGTATATGATAATGATATTTATGGAGATGTTAATTTTCACAATGCAGACGAAGGAAACAACTTAATAGAAGGAAACAGAATTACACTGCCCTCATATTTAAGTGGATCTGCAGGAAGAAGATATGTGGTTATGGGACCCTGGTCTACACAACACGCACCTTCTGTTAGAGATAATTATGTTTATAACAATAATGTAGCCAATAATGCCTTTAGCGGTACTCCACGTTGTAATCTAGGAAATAAAATTTACAGAGGTGCAGATAAATACGAACCTAATGTAACTTCTCAAACTCACGGAAATCCTTTTGTAAACACCACCAATATTGATTATAATAAATTGATATATTCTACCAAAGCGAGTAGTAATTCTAATCAAGTAAATAATCAAGAAGCTATTAAATTAGATTTTCCTGAATTTACAAAGTCGGATAAAGATTTAACCATTGATGTATATAATAAAGCTAAAGAAGCTTATTTAAGAGTTATTGATTTTTATGGAACAACACTATTAGAAAAAGAACTTATTGTTGGTACTACAAACACTATTAATACTGATTTCTTAAAAACTGGAATCTATATTATTTCATTATCTTCTACAAACGGAACAATTACAAAAAAAATATCAGTCGTTAAATAACAAAGCAAACACATATTTATAAAACACAAAACCCAACTATTAAATAGTTGGGTTTTTATGTAAAATAAACATACTAATTGTCTTATAAAAAAGGGCAAGCTGCCTACATCACACCGCTCAACCAAGTACCCTTGCTGCGTTCCCGCCCTGGGGGATTCCAAGGGAGCTAGTTGTGCAGGACTTGCCCGGCAGCAAATTTACAACCTTATTACAATTCTCACAACATTTACCACATCATTTTTTAACATTCAATTCATCTTACTCTAAGACTACACTTTAGCACAATAAATACCTATATTTGCGCTTAAATTTTAAATAGAACAAACTCCAATGAATTCATTTTTTAGTATAAAACCTGTTTTAAAATTCGGAATACTATCCGGACTTTTATTAGTTTTAAATGAAGTAATCATCAACACTCTTACACAAACAAATCCATATATTGGAGAACGTAATTCCGTTTTTTCTTTAATAGGATTAATCATTCCTGTAGTAATGGTGGTTATTGCCCTAAACTATTTAAAAAAACATGCAACATTTACCAGTTTTGGACAAATAATCAAACCCGGATTAATTATTGGTTTGTTAACTGCCTTAGTTTATATAGCATATTCTTTATTGTTTATTTACAGCATAGAACCTAATACCTTGGCTGAGTTTGAGCAAATGAATAGAGAACGTTCAATTGCATCAGGACAATTTAAGAATGAAGAAGATTTAAACAATGCTATTCAATTGTCTAGAAATGCCTTTTTACCAGGAACTATTTTATTTAGTATTGCCATCAATTTGTTTATTGGTTTTCTTTCTGCGGTTATAACTGCTATATTTGTTCGAAATAAATAAGTCTTTTATGCAAATTTCTATAGTCATTCCGTTATTAAACGAAGCAGATTCTTTGCCAGAGTTGCACAAGTGGATTGTAGCTGTAATGGAAAAAAACAACTATAGTTACGAACTTATTTTTGTCGATGATGGAAGTTCTGATGCTTCTTGGGAGATTATTGCCAATTTACAGGCTAAAAATCCAAACGTAAAGGGAATCAAGTTTTTAAAAAACTTTGGAAAATCGCAGGGGTTAAATGCAGGATTTAAAAAAGCAAAAGGTGATGTTATTATTACCATGGATGCAGATTTACAAGACAGTCCCGAAGAAATTCCAGACTTGTACACTATGGTTACTCAGCAAAATTATGATTTGGTAAGCGGATGGAAGAAAAAAAGATACGATTCTAAAATTCGTAAAAACATTCCTTCTAAACTCTTTAACTGGGCTGCTAGAAAAACCTCTGGAATAGAATTAAACGACTTTAATTGCGGGTTAAAAGCCTATCAACAAAAAGTAATAAAATCTATAGATGTTACCGGAGAAATGCATCGATACATTCCTATTTTAGCAAAAAATGTAGGATTTAAAAATATTGGAGAAAAACCTGTACAACATCAGGCAAGAAAATACGGAGAAACCAAATTTGGAATAGATCGTTTTACCAACGGATTTTTAGATTTAATCACTTTGTGGTTTTTATCTAAATTTGGAAAAAGACCCATGCATCTTTTTGGATTGATGGGAACTTTTATGTTTCTAATCGGTTTCTTTTCTACGGCTTATATTGGAATATCCAAACTTTTTACTGTTTTCTACTATCATCAAAAAGCAAGTTTAGTTACCAATAACCCACTTTTTTATATAGCGTTAACCACTATGATTTTAGGAACTCAACTTTTTATAGCGGGCTTTATTGGCGAAATGATTTTAAAGAATAAAAAAACGAGTAATTTGTATTATATAGAAAAAGAAATATAACATACAATCCATATATTTACAGTACCAAAACCAAATACTAAATTTAACAGAACGCAAATTCATATGGTAAATCCTGAAATTTTAGAAGCTTCTAAACAATGGTTATCTCCAACCTTTGACCAAGACACACAAAAAGAAATTCAAAACCTAATAGACAACTCACCCGAAGAACTAACGGACAGATTCTACAAGAATATGGAATTTGGTACAGGGGGTATGCGTGGTGTAATGGGTGCCGGTACTAATCGTATTAATAAATACACTTTAGGTAAAGCTACTCAAGGACTTTCTAACTTTTTATTAGCTAACAATACAAACAAAGAACTAAAGGCTGTAATTGCTTTTGATTGTAGACATAATAGTAAGGAGTTTGCTAAAATAGTTGCCGATGTTTTTACTGCAAACGGAATTAAAGTTTTTTTGTTTGATGATTTAAGAACAACACCAGAATTATCTTTTGCAGTTCGTCATTTAGGATGTGATACAGGTATTGTATTAACAGCATCTCACAATCCACCAGAATATAACGGATACAAAGTTTATGGGGCAGATGGTTGCCAAATAACTCCTCCTAACGATGGATTGATTATAAACGAAGTAAACAAAGTATCTTTTGATCAAATTAAATTTGATGCAAACGAAAACTTATTAACCTATATAGGTACCGAAGTAGACAACGCTTTTAACAAAGTATCTGTTGAAAACGGAACTTTTGGAAATGTAAATAGAAGCAATGTAAAAGTAGTTTTTACTGCTTTACACGGAACTTCAATTATGTCCGTACCACAAGTATTAGATAAAGCAGGTTTTAACGATGTGCATTTAGTAGAAGAGCAATCTAAACCTGATGGAAACTTTCCAACGGTAAAATCTCCAAATCCAGAAGAGCCAGAAGCATTGGCTATGGCTACCGATTTGGCAAATGCAGTGAATGCTGATATTTTAATGGGATGTGATCCTGATAGTGACCGTTTAGGAATTGCTGTTAGAGATTTAGACGGAAACATGAAGTTGTTAAACGGAAATCAAACCATGATTTTAATGACTGACTTCTTAATTCAACAAAAGAAAGCAGCAGGAAAATTAAACGGAAATCAGTTTACAGCAACTACTATTGTATCTTCTGAAATGGTAAAAGTTTTGGCAGATCATTATGGAGTAGAAACCGTAATTACCTTAACCGGATTTAAGTGGATTGGAAAAGCTATTGCAGACAATCCTACTAAAGATTTTGTAGGAGGTGGAGAAGAAAGTTTTGGATACATGATTAGCGATTTTGTTCGTGATAAAGATGCCGTAACTTCTTGCTTATTGGCTTGTGAAATGGTAGCTCATGCAAAAGCAAACGGAACTACACTTTATCAACAATTATTAGACATTTATAAGGAACACGGATTCTATAAAGAATCTTTAATATCTATTACCAAAAAAGGAATGGATGGTGCTGCTCAAATTCAACAAATGATTGCTGATTTTAGGGCAAATCCTTTTCAAGAAATTGTAGGTTCTAAAGTTAAGTATGTATGTGATTATGAATCTTCTATTCAAAAAAACTTAATTACTGGTGAAGAAACAACAATAAACGTTCCTAAGTCTAATGTATTGATATACCATACAGAAGATGGAACTAAACTTTGTGTTAGACCAAGTGGTACAGAACCTAAAATTAAATTTTACTTTGGTGTAAAAGGTGAGTTAAACAATATCAATCAAGCTCAAGAAGTTGAAGCTCAATTAGATCAAAAAATTAATAACATTATAGAAACGTTACAGCTTAAATAAGTCTTAACATTTTACAAACAAAAGCCTAATCATTATTTTGATTAGGCTTTTGTTGTTTTTAAAAGGTAACTTCAGTAGCTCCCAGTCCATATTTTTGATAAGATGCATCCTCAAATCTTAAAGAATATCTATGAAACAATCTGTACAACTCTTCTTTTAAAACCCCCTCTCCTACACCGTGAATAAATACAATTTTGGGAATTCTATTTTTAATGGCAAAATTTACTTTATGATTAGCAGTATCTAATTGCTTGTTTAAAATATCAGCATTAGACATTCCCGATTTAGACTTTACTAATTTTTCAACATGTAAGTCTACCTCCATAACAACACCATATTTTTCTTGCTTCGATTTTTTTGTGCTTCGTCTAGTACCTTCTACCAGTCTTTCTTTTTGCAATAACATTTTATTGTTAATATCTGTATACAAAGACAGCTTAGATTGCTCTATATTAACTAAAATTAACTGACTTTCTTGATAAGGAAGTTCAAACCCATCTTCATCTAAAACAAATACTTTGTCTTTCAATAATTTAGCAACCTTGCCTTTAACAACGGAATCTTTAACCAATACCTTATCCCCAATTTTAAATTTCATTTTACTTAATTATATATTAACATATGATTATGATGTTACCTGTATATTTGTTCCCTACAACATATACCTAATTGCAAATGACTCTACTACAAAAAACAACGGTGAGAGATGTTTTTGAAAAAGCAATCCGCCATACAAAGTTAGATATTCAGAGAGAAAAATTACTACAAAATATTGCAAACAAAATTGCAGAAACCATCAATAAAACAGGAAAGGTACATATAAATTTTATTTGCACTCACAATTCTAGACGTAGTCAGTTTGCACAAGTTTGGGCATATTATGCTATGGAATATTTTAAAATAGAAAATGGAGATAGTTTTTCTAGTGGTACTGCAGAAACTGCTTTTCATGCCAATACACTAAAAGCTTTAGAAACTTGTGGATTTAAATTTGTTTTGGAAGAATTTAACCATAAAAACCCAAAGTATATTATAAGCTATAGCGGAAGTTCTAAAGAGCTTTTAGGTTTTTCTAAACAAGTAGAACATCCTGTAAACAAAACTCCTTTTATTGCCATTACTACTTGTGGACATGCCGATGAAAATTGTCCTGTTATATTAGATGCATCTTCTCGTTTTCACTTACCCTATATAGATCCTAAAATTGGTGATGGTAAAGAAAACGAAAAAGAAATTTATTTAAACACCTCTAAATTAATTGCTGGTGAAATGGGATCTATCTTTAAAAAAGTAAAAGGTCAATTGATTTAAATACTGAATTTAACTAAAATTCCGTTTTAAAATAGGCTGTTTTTAGTTCAACTTATTTTAAAACGGAATTACTTTATTCTTAAATTATACGTTCTTAAAAGTCTTTTCTGCTTTTTTGATCTCCCAAAATATCACTTGGTTTTTCCTTTAATCTAATTTTAAAACAAACTGCATTATCTGATTTATAATCTTTAGGCAATTCAATCACCAATTCATTTTTTTGCTGAATCCATTTTATACTTTTATCAAATCCTAACAAACGAACGTCTAAAATAGCATCATTTAGAATTCTATCTTCAGCACCAAGAGCATCTAACGTTACTACTTTACGATCATCTTTTTTTAACCAAAAAGCATACACATTTTGTCCTTTTTGGGTATATCTAAAATCATCAGGAGTAAACCCTTTGTCATGAGAATTTCCATGTAACTTCATAGAAGCATTTGTAGGTCCTTGCCCAAATACTTCAAAGGGACGAGTTTCGTAGATTCCTTCTCCATTTACCTTTAACCAAGCTCCTATCTCTTTTAAAATATCTTGTTGTGGCAATGGAATTTCTCCGTGCTTATTTGGAGCCACATTAAGCAACAAACAACCATTTTTACTAACAATATCAATTAAATCGTTAATATAAGCTCCTGCCTCTCGCATCTGATAGTCATTTGTATATCCCCATCTATATCCACCCAAAGACATATCTGTTTGCCAAGCTTCTTTTCTAATTCTATCTAACTTTCCGCTTTCTATATCTAAAACTGCAGTTCCGTCTGGAGCACCTTTGTATCTAATGTTTTTATAATTTAAAACTACTTCTTGTTTGTTTTTTATTCCTTGATTATAAAATTCAGCAAATATCTTCTTTCGTGTACTCTCGTATGCTGGTTCACTAAAACCTAAATCAAACCATAATAAATCTGGCTTATATTGACTCATTAAATCAGAAGTACGTTTGTAAAAATGTTTTACATAAGACCTAGAAGCCGGCTCCCATCTTTTGTGCTTATCCCAATAAAAATCTTTTAGTTTAGGATCTGTCGTTTCAAATTTATCTTTGTAAGTCCACCAATGCCATCCATAAGCAAAGTGTGATGATACTCCAACCTTTAACGCTCTAGAACGAGCTTCTTTAAAAAGTTCTCCTACAATATCTTTTTTAGGCCCCATATCTACCGAGTTCCATCTAGTTACTTTAGAGTTATACATGGCAAAACCATCGCAATGCTCACCAACAGGCACAATGTATTTAGCCCCAGCTTGCTCAAACAAGTCTATCCATTTTTTGGCATCAAAATTTTCTGCTTTAAACATGGGAATAAACTTTGTGTACCCAAAGTCTTCTGGTTTTCCAAAATTTTCCACATGGTATTTATAAGAACTCGAAGGTTTTTTTTCTGGATTTCCTAGAGCATCTACCACTCCTTCATTCCACATTTGAAACCCATACCATTCTGCAGGTCCATGTGCTGGCACAGTAGTGGGTCCCCAATGAATAAAGATTCCGAATTTAGCATCTTTAAACCATTCTGGAATTTCATATCCTTGCAGAGATTCCCAAGTAGGTTTAAATTTTTTCTGAGCATTCACCAATTGGCTACTAATGCACATGATCACGACACACATAACTGATGTAAATTGTTTTTTATTCATGTTTTTGATACTTAATTTTTAGTTCTTTATTGCGACCTAACCTTTTCTACCAAAAATAAAAAATCATTATCTTTTCAACGCATTATAAATCAAACTATTTCATTCACTAATCCGACTTTAATTTAAAAAAAACCAATAAAAAAAGAACTATAAACAAAAAATAAAAAACACTATACCGACAAAAAAAACACAAAAAAGAAACTTTACTTAACAAAGTACAATATCCACAAGTACCAAGGAGTCATGATAAAAGTCCTGGATCAAGAACAAAAGTTGTGGAGTATTTTAAAAATTCAGAACTTTGGTTATAAATTTATAGTATGTTATCTGATTCGTTATTAGCTGTTGCTAACTTGTTATTACCTGAAGTTTTGATTGAATATTTTGAGCTGACTAAGCATGAGATCAAAGGCGAAGAGCTTCATTTTTATTTTACAGAGAACAATTCAATCCCAAAGGAGTTTAAAAACCAAAACCTTAGCTCCAAAGGATTCTTTCCAGAGGCTACTCTTCAAGACTTTCCACTCCGAGGCAAACCAGTATTCCTGCACATAACTCGCCGTAGATGGATCAATGAGACTAGTAATAAAGTAGTTACAAGAGATTGGGGATTAGTAGCAAAAGGAACAAGAATGACGAATGAATTCGCCACTTTTTTAAAAGAGTGTATTATACTGAAATAGGTTGACTCTTTTTTAGTTAAAATTCTTCGTTCTTAAATCGTAAGTTCAGGTAAAATTACATTATTTTTTCTATAG
>NZ_JAASQL010000006.1:105830-140671 GCF_011762155.1 Wenyingzhuangia heitensis | reverse complement strand
TGAAAGTAGAAAATTCTTTAAAACGCAAGAGACTAAAACATTAAATAACATCAAGCCTATGGTTCGTTTAGGGTTTGAGTACAAAACAGAAGATGCAAAAGTGTACCACAGACAATTGGTAACTGCATTAGAAGGAAATACGTTGGCTAAAGAACTAGGAAAAGATGCTTTTATGTTTGACTATTACAACAATGATGCATATTGGATCGTAGAAGATGATATCGATCGATTTATCATTACCAGTGTTCCTTATGTAAGTGAGAGTTTAGAATTACCCATAGGAGTTGTATTAGAGAGTGAAAGAGAGGTTACTTTTAAAATAGACGATGTACAAGATTTGTATAACGATGTATATTTATTAGACAAGCAAGAAGCTACGGTAAACAAGATCAGTACCACTGAAAGTTACACAACCATGGTAAGTTCAGGAGAGCACCAAGACAGATTTAGTTTGGTTTTTAAGGAGAGTAAAAATTTAGATACGGATTATATAGACAACACAACAAAATCAGTGATTTATATTCAAGATAAAGTGATGAATGTTGTTGTGGAACAAGGAAATATTCAGCAAATAGATTTATATAATTTAGCGGGACAAAAAATAATAACTAAAACAAGTACAATAATCACCAATAATTCGACTATCAGTTTAGAAAGTTTGGCAGAACAATTGTATGTAGTTAAAATAGTTACAGGTAGTGGTAGTTTTACACAGAAAATAGTTTTAGAATAAAAATAGAATGATCCAGAGAATATTAATTTTTGTTACCTTATTATTAGTTTTAGACCTGTATTTGCTTACAAGCTTCAGGAATTATTTTACAAATAATACCATTAAGCTAGGTTTTAAATGGTTTTATGTTTTAAGTATGCTAATAAGCTACGGCTGTTTTACTTTAATTTTATTAAGATTTGATGACAGACCAACGCAAGGAAATATTTTAATTAATTTATGGTTTGGATACACTTTTGCATTTATAGCATTAAAGATAGGAATGTTTTTAACGGCAGCTTTTGATGATGTTGTAAGAGTTATTGAATTTGTAGGAAAATCAATTTGGAGAGTTTTTCTTAGCTCTAATACCGAAGTGAAATTCAGTGATAGAAGAAAATTTATTGGTCAAGTAGGATTAGGTCTGGCTAGTATTCCTTTCTTATCCATGTTATACGGAATTACAAAAGGAAAATACAATTACAAAGTAAAAAATATTGCTTTGTCATTTAAAAACTTACCGGCTTCTTTTAATGGTTTAAAAATAGTTCATATATCAGATATACATTCAGGTAGTTTTGATGATATAGATGAAGTAAAGCACGGAGTAGATTTAATCAAACAACAAGAAGCAGATTTAATTTTGTTTACAGGTGATTTGGTGAATAATGATGCTGTAGAAATTGTTCCTTACAAAGAAATGTTTAAAGAAATGACAGCTCCATTAGGAGTGTTTTCTAGTTTAGGAAATCATGATTATGGAACACATAAAAGATGGAACAATGCTGATGAAAAGAAACAAAATTTATTGAATCTTTTTCAACATCAAAAAGATATGGGGTTTGATTTGTTAAACAACAGAACCCATACAATTACAAAAAATGGAGAAGAGTTAGATATAGTTGGAGTAGAAAATTGGGGGAAACCTCCTTTTCCACAAATAGGAGATTTAAGCAAAGCTTTAGAAGGAACCAATCCAGAAAACTTTAAAATATTGCTTTCTCATGATCCTACACATTGGGATGAAAAAGTAATTCCACACAAACAACATATAGATTTAACCTTATCTGGCCATACGCACGGAATGCAGTTTGGAGTAGAAATTCCAGGTTTTAAATGGAGTCCATCAAAATATATATACAAAAGGTGGGCAGGATTGTATACCAATAATAAACAACATTTATATGTAAATAGAGGTTTTGGATTTTTAGGTTTTCCGGGTAGAGTTGGTATTTGGCCAGAAATTACCATAATTACATTACATCAAGAAAGTTAATATGGATGTATTTCATCAAAGGGTAAAACATTGGTATCAAAAATCTAAATTAGCCTTAAAAGGAAGAAAGTTTAAGGAAAAAGAGCTCTTAAAAAGATATCATTTGTTAGAGCATTCAGAAAAAAATCCAGATTTTAACATAAATATGATTAATGTTTGTGGTGTTTATGAAATAGTTGGGGGAAACCCAGAGATTAAAGATAGCTACTACACAGGTTTACTTCATATAGATTTAATGAGCAACCAAATAGAAGCAAGTTGGTTAATAGAAGGAGAACAACACCAAACAGGCTATGGTTTTGTGTTTAATAACACATTAATCATCCATTTTAGTTATATGTCTGATAGAGAATTGTATAATGGAATTGTTGCTTATGAATTTTTAACATCAGATATAGTTGTTGGTAAATGGACAGAAGAAATAGCCATAGAAAATGCTTTTGAAATGGGAAGAAAACTAACACCAAATGAATTAGGCGAACCATCTCCAGAAGACTTTTTTAGTGCCAACTAAAATCAACTTATTATAAAGACTACATTAACAATAGGGTTAAAAGAATTAATAAACAATTTTAATTCATATTTTCTAACTTCTTTTGATTACTTTTGCGCTTTAAATTTAAAGTGCAACCATGCAAGAAATAAGAAACATTGCTATTATAGCCCACGTTGACCACGGTAAGACTACTTTGGTAGATAAAATTATTGATCAAGCTAAAGTTTTAGACGAACGTAAAGAACGTACAGACCTATTATTAGATAACAATGATTTAGAGCGTGAAAGAGGAATTACAATTCTTTCTAAAAACGTATCTGTTCAATATAAAGGAACAAAAATCAACGTAATTGATACTCCTGGCCATGCCGATTTTGGTGGTGAGGTAGAACGTGTATTAAAAATGGCTGATGGTGTTTTATTATTGGTTGATGCTTTTGAAGGACCTATGCCACAAACTCGTTTTGTATTAGGAAAAGCACTTTCTTTAGGATTAACTCCTATTGTTGTTGTAAACAAAGTTGATAAAGAAAACTGTACTCCAGATATCGTTCACGAAAAAGTATTTGACCTAATGTTTGCTTTAGAAGCAACAGAAGAGCAATTAGATTTTACTACGGTTTATGGTTCTGCAAAGAACAACTGGATGAGTACAGATTGGAAAAACCAAACTGAAGATATTGTACCTTTATTAGATGCAGTATTAGAGTCTATTCCTGCAACAAAATACAATGAAGGAACTCCACAAATGCAAATTACTTCTTTAGACTTTTCTGCTTTTACGGGTAGAATTGCTATTGGACGTATTTTCCGTGGAGATTTAACTGCTGGTAAAGACTACATGTTGTGTAAAGCTGATGGTTCTACTAAAAAAGTGAGAATTAAAGAATTACACGTTTTTGAAGGAATGGGTAAAGTACAAGTTGAGACTGTACGTTGTGGAGATATTTGTGCTATTACTGGTGTTGAAGGATTTGAAATTGGTGATACAATTGCTGATTTAGAAAATCCAGAAGCATTACCAAGAACTGAAATTGACCAACCTACTATGAGTATGTTGTTTACTATTAACAACTCTCCTTTCTTTGGTAAAGAAGGTAAATTTGTTACCTCTCGTCATATTCGTGATCGTCTGTTTAAAGAATTAGAAAAAAACTTAGCATTAAAAGTTGAAACGACTGATAGTGAAGATAAATTTAACGTTTTTGGACGTGGAGTTTTACACTTATCTGTATTGATTGAAACAATGCGTAGAGAAGGATATGAATTACAAGTAGGTAGACCACAGGTAATTATTAAAATGATTGATGGTAAGAAACATGAACCAATGGAAACATTGTCTATTGATGTACCAGAAGAAGCTGCTTCTAAAGCAGTAAACTTAGTTTCTTTGCGTAAAGGAGACTTAATGATAATGGAACCTAAAGGAGATTTACAACACTTAGAATTTAACATTCCATCCCGTGGATTGATTGGTTTAAGAAATAAAATCTTAACTGCAACTGCAGGTACAGCAATTATCAACCATAGATTTAGTGAGTATGGTCCTTATAAAGGAGATTTTACTGAAGAGATAAAAGGAGCAATCATTTCTTCTGCAGCAGGTAAAGCAACTGCTTATGCGTTAAACCGTTTACAAGATAGAGGTAAGTTTTTTATTGATATTAATCAAGAAATTTACATTGGTCAGGTAATTGGAGAAAACAGTAAGTCAGATGATATGTCTGTAAACTTAATTAAAGGTAAGCAATTAACTAACATGCGTAAATCTGGTACAGATGAAGCGATGAAAATTGCTCCAAAAGTAGATTTTTCTTTAGAAGAAAATATGGAATATATCAAAGCTGATGAGTACTTAGAAGTAACTCCAGAAAGCTTAAGAATGAGAAAAATTAATTTTAAAGCTTAATTTTCCTTAATCATAATACATACAAACTCCTTCAAGTAATTGAAGGAGTTTTTTTATACATTCGTTTAAACAAATATATTTATAAATGAGATTATTACTTTCTTTATTATTAGTGTTTCAATTAGCTGCAAGTCAGGTTATCAAAATTGAAAATAAAGTAAAATTATCTAAAAAAGTAGAAGAAACTTCTGGTATTGTTTTCGTGGACAACGAACTGTTAACGTTTAATGATTCTGGAGGGAAACCAGAATTGTATGTTTTGAATTCAAAATCAGGAAAAATAAAAAGAACCATTAAAATTACCAATGCAACCAATTTAGATTGGGAATCGATTACTCAAGATGAAAATTACATTTATATTGGAGATACTGGAAACAATGCTGGAAATAGAAAAAACCTGGTTGTTTATAAAGTAAATAAGGCTGATGTAAAGAATAAAAATAAAGTAAAAGCAGATAAGATTTATTATGCTTATGAAGATCAGCGTAATTTTAAAGCAGCAGATCACGCTCATAATTTTGATTCTGAATCCATAACAATTTATCAAAATCAATTGTTAGTTTTTACCAAAAACTGGAAAGATTTTAAGACTAATATTTATACAGTTCCGACTGATAAAGGAACTTACATTGCTAAAAAAGTACAATCTATCAATATTAACTGTTTGTTGACTTCATTAGATTATAATCCCCAAAAAAATGCGTTAATAGGTACAGCGTACAACAAAGATTATCAGTCTTATCTAGTTCTTTTTAAAGACTTTAATTTAGAGCAGTCCTCTTTTTTAAAAATTAAATTAACTCCGTTATTAAATTATGCAAATCAAGTAGAAGCTATTGCGTGGAAAAATAACCATCAAGTATTTGTAACTAGAGAGGCTTCTAAAAAAAAGCTGAAAGGAAAAAACTACAAACACAAACAAAAGTTGTTTCTGCTTACTTTACCAGATTAATGTATTTTTGTAGTCTAAACCATTTAATGTGTCTAAATTTTCTAAACTAGTACAAAAACAAAAAGAAAATCAATCTTCTAAAAAACATCGGTTTAATTTAGAAGCCAGAACCAACGCGAATAGGGAAGTGGTGCTGTGTTCTTGCGGCTCTAATAAATCTTACAAAGTTTGTTGTGGTGTATTTCATCAAGATATTTTAAAAGTACAAACGCCACTAGAGTTGATGAAGTCTAGATACACAGCTTATGTTTTAGCGGATATTGATTATTTGTTAAAAAGTCATCATTCATCAACTAGACCTATAAAAGAAGCTGATGAAATTTTACAATGGACAAGGTCTATTACATGGTTAGGCTTAGAAATAGTAGCTGCTCCTAAACCTACAAATAAGGAAGGATTTGTAACTTTTAAAGCTCATTTTTTAGAAAACGGAATTAAAAACAACATTACCGAAAACTCTAGGTTTGTAAAAGAAAATGAACATTGGGTTTATATTGTTGGTCAACACTCTTAAAACTGAATATTATGGCACAGACAGGAAGTGATAAAAACACTAAAAATAAATCTAAACACAGTAAACTTATGGATCGAAAGAAAAATAAAATACGTGAAAAGGAACAAGCTCACAAAGACAGACTTAAAGCTTTAAAAGAGCAGATAAAGTCTAAACAATAAAAAAATCAGAAACAGAGTGTGCAATAAACTCTAATTTCTGATTTCTTGGTAAATTTCATTCAACCTAAATTTACTTTGCTAAGATATAGTTTTTCAAATAAAAACTGACAAAAAACAGTTTTTATTTTTTTAGCAAGGATATTCATTTTTAGCAATAGCTACAGCAGCTATTTCTTTTTTAAGAGCTACAATATTAGGATAGTTTTGATATTTGGTAAAACGTTTTAATCCCATTAATAACATTCTTTGTTCATCACCTTCTGTAAAAGAAATAATAGCTTCTTTTCCTTTTCTGTTAATAGTTTCTACCGCATTAAATAAATTTAATTGCGTCATAGCTATTTGCAAACTCGTTTCTTTTTCTGATGTTTTGGCCGCTAATTTTTCAGTTTTTAACAAAGTAGATTCAGCCATGTAAATTTCTATTAGAATTTCTGCAGCACACAACACAATTTCTTGTTGCTTTTCTAAGTCCATTCCAAATTTTTCTACAGCTTTACCAGCAATCATTAAAAATGTTTTCTTTAGCTTATTTAAAACTTCCTTTTCCTCAGAAAATAAAATACTGTAATCAGGAGTTTCAAAAGAAGGAATTGCCATTAAATCATTTGCTACAGACATTGCAGGAGTCATTAAGTCTATTTCACCTTTTAAAGCCTTTTTCATTAGCATACCAATGGATAGTAGTCTGTTTATTTCGTTGGTACCTTCGTAAATTCTAGAAATACGAGCATCTCTCCACGCACCTTCCATTGGTGTATCTTCAGAGAATCCCATTCCTCCATAAATTTGCAAACCTTCATCGGCATTAAATTGACCTACTTCAGATCCATAAACTTTTAAAATGGCACATTCCAATGCAAAATCTTCCACCCCTTTTAATTCTGCATTTGCATGAGGCATTCCTTTAGAAATTAAAGCATCAATTTTGTTTTGAATATCTCCGGCTGCTCTGTATACACCACTTTCTGTTACAAAAGTTTTGGTACACATTAAGGCTATTTTTTCTTGAATAGCTCCAAAATTAGCAATAGATGTTCCAAATTGTTTACGTTCATTTGCATAATTTACTGCGTTGTTTATAATTCTTCTACTAGCATCTAAACAAGCTGCAGCCAATTTAATTCTACCAATATTTAAAATATTTAAAGCTATTTTAAATCCGTTTTGTCTTTCTGACAACATGTTCTCTACAGGAACAACTGTTTCATTATAAAAAACTTGTCGGGTAGAAGAAGCTCTAATTCCTAATTTTTTTTCTTCTTCTCCCATGGTAATTCCATTCGGATTCTCTTTGTCATATTCAACAATAAAAGCCGTTAAGTTTTTATCATTTTCAATTCTAGCAAATACAATCATCAAACTACAGAAGCCTGCGTTAGAAATCCACATTTTTTGACCAGAAATTTTATAGTGTGTTCCATCATCAGACAATACTGCTTTTGTTTTTCCAGAATTGGCATCAGATCCTGCACCTGGTTCTGTTAAACAATAAGATCCAAACCATTCTCCTGTAGTTAATTTAGGAACGTATTTTTGTTTTTGTTCTTCGGTTCCATACAATACAATAGGCATGGTTCCAATACCTGTATGTGCACCAAATGCTGTAGCAAAAGAACCGGTAGCTCCAGATATATAGTCACAAACTAGAATTGTAGACATAAAAGACATTCCCATTCCTCCATAATTTTCGGGAACAGCAATACTTAAAAACCCCATTTCTCCAGCCTTTACCATTAACTCTTCGGTAAAAGCATAATCTTTTTTCTCAAAACGTTCTTTATGTGGCCAAACTTCTCTATCAATAAATTCAATTACAGATTCTTTCATCATAGATTGCTCTTCTGTAAAATCTTCTACAATAAAAACATTGTTAGCGTTTGTTTCTTTAACTATAAATTCTCCTCCTTTGATTGTATTTTTCATGCTCTTTATTTCTTTTTAATTTTAAACTTATTTTTATCTGTTTAAAAAAGATTATTTTAAAAATTCATAAATTCCTGCTGCCCCTTGTCCTGTTCCTACACACATAGTCACAATACCATATTTATTTTTCCGTCTTCTCATTTCGTTAATAAGCTGAACTGATAATTTTGCACCTGTACAACCCAAAGGATGTCCTAAAGCAATGGCTCCACCATTTACGTTTACAATATCTGGATTAACACCAAGTTCGTTAATAACGGCTAAAGATTGTGATGCAAAAGCTTCGTTTAATTCCATTAAGTCAATGTCTTTTAAACTCATTCCTGCTCTTTTTAGTACTTTTGGTACAGCTCTAACAGGACCAATTCCCATAATTCTAGGCTCTACACCCACAGCAGCAAAAGAAACCATTCTGGCTACAGGTTCTAAATTTAATTCTTTAACCATTTCTTCGCTCATTACAATTACAAACGCTGCACCATCACTCATTTGCGATGAATTTCCAGCAGTAACAGACCCTTTATTAGCAAAAACGGGTCTTAGTTTTGCTAAAACTTCTAAAGAAGTATCTTTTCTAGGGCCTTCATCTTGAGTGATAGAATAATTTTTAGTTTGTTTTTTACCCTCATTGTCTATAAAAATTTCTTCTATGTTGATGGGAACAATATCATCTTCAAATAAATTATTTACTTGTGCTTTTAAAGCTTTTTGATGTGAGTTAAAAGCAAAGGCATCTTGGTCTTTTCTAGATATTTTAAATTGTTCTGCTACAGCTTCTGCAGTCAATCCCATTCCCCAATAATAGTCTTCGTTACCTGCTTTGGTTTCTTTGTAGTTAGGGGAGGGTTTGTATCCTCCCATAGGAATATAAGACATGCTTTCTACACCACCTGCAATAATACAATCTGCCATTCCTGATTGTATTTTGGCAGCAGCTATTGCAATGGTTTCTATTCCAGAAGCACAATAACGGTTTACAGTCATTCCTGCAACATCGTCAATTTTTAAGCCCATTAAAGAGATTAAACGTCCCATATTTAAACCTTGTTCAGCTTCTGGCATTGCATTCCCAACAATTACATCATCAATTCTAGTTTTATCTAGCTCTGGAGTTTTTTCTAATAAATATTCTATAGTTTCAGCGGCTAGCTCATCGGGTCTTTTAAAACGAAAGATACCTTTAGGTGCTTTTCCTACTGCGGTTCTGTATCCTTTAATTATATATGCTGTTTTATTCATTAGTATTGAGTTTTTAGATTCGAGATTTTAGTGAACTTTGAAAGCTGTAAATCATTTTTTGGATTTCAGTACATAATCCTATAATATCTGTTAACTTATTTTGTTTGATAAAATTTAATTCATGACATAATATTAATTGAGTTTGTAGCTCATAAACAGAACCATTGGCAATGCCTAGAAAGTATAAGAATTCATTGTTAGAATTTCTTCCAGCTCCTTCAGCTATATTTGATGCTACTGATACAGAACTTCTTTTTATTTGACTGATTAAACCATATTTTTCATCCTGTGGAAGGTTTTCAGTTATCTTGTAAACTCTTTTACTAAGTTCTATAGATTTTTGCCAAATTTTTAAATTCTCTATTTTATGCATTTTCTCAAAATCTAATATCTATTATCTCATTAACAGAAACCTTTAGTTTCTTAACGGTTTTCCTGTTTTAAGCATATGCTGAATCCTTTCCAATGTTTTCTTTTCTCCTAATAGCGATAAAAAGGCATCACGTTCTAAATTCAATAAATACTGTTCAGAAACATCTGTGGGTTCAGATAAATCTCCACCGGCCATTACATACCCTAACTTATTGGCTATTAGTCTATCGTGTTCTGATGCGTATTTTCCTGCTACCAAACTATCGGCACCTACTTGAAACATTCCTAATACTTGTTGTCCTAACACTCTAACTTTTTGAGGTGTTGGCTTTAAGTATCCATCATCTAATAACTGAATGGCATGTTTTTTTGCTGTTGCTATTTGTTGATGCTCATTAACTACAACCAAATCTTTATGTGGTGTATAATAACCTAAATCAAAAGCTTCGTGTGCTGATGTAGCTACTTTTGCCATGGCAATATTTATAAAAGCATCACGCATTCTATTTAACTTCACATCATCTTTTAAAACGGCATCAGAAACTCTTTTGGCCATTTCTTTGGTACCACCACCACCAGGAATTACTCCTACACCAAACTCTACTAAACCTGTGTAAGTTTCTGCAGCAGCTATTACTTTATCGGCATGTAAACTTAATTCACATCCTCCTCCTAAAGTTAATCCTCTTGGTGTGATTAGAGTAGGGCAAGAGGAATAACGCATTCTCATCACGGTGTTTTGAAAGTATTGAATAGCAAAATTTAGTTCATCATACTCTTGTTCTATGGCTAACATAAAGACCATGGCTAAGTTTGCACCAACAGAAAAATTAGTGGCTTGGTTTCCTAAAATCACAGCATCGTATTCCGATTCTGCCAAATCAATCCCTTTGTTAATTGCTTGTAATACGCCACTACCTAATGTGTTCATTTTAGATTGAAATTCTACATTTAACACTCCATTTCCTAAATGTTGTATAGAAGCTTCTGAATTAGACCAAATTGTTTTGGTTTCTCTAATATTGTTTAGAATAATAAAGCTGTCTTGACCAGGTATCTTCGTAATTTCTTTTGAAGGAATATTGTGAAAATATTTTTTACCTTCTTTAACAATGTAAAAGGATGAGTTTTTAGAAGTGTTTAAGTCATCAACCCAAGTAGCGTAAGACAAGTTCTCTGCTTTAATCAATTCAATTCCTTTGTCTATACCTATCGCATCCCAAATTTCAAAAGGTCCGTGTTGCCATCCAAAACCAGCTTTCATGGCATCATCTATTCTGTATAATTCATCAGATATTTCTGGAATTCTATTACTTACATACGCAAACAAAGCTGCAAAGGTTTTTCTGTAAAAAGTACCTGCTTTGTCTTGTCCTGTTATTAGTACTTTAAATCTGTCAATTACATTGTCTATTGTTTTGGTTGCATTTAAACTGGTAAAACTTGCTTTTTTTGAAGGATGATACTCCAAAGTGTTTAAATCTAAAGCTAGTATCGATTTATTTCCTTTTTCATCTACATGTTTTTTATAAAAACCTTGTCCACTTTTGCTCCCTAAGCAGTTGTTGTCTAACATGGTTTGCATAAAAGAGGGGAGTTTAAATAACTCCACAGCTTCATCGTATTTACAATTGTCATACAAACCTTTGGCTACGTGTATCAAAGTATCTAAACCTACAACATCTACTGTTCTAAAAGTGGCAGATTTAGGTCTACCAATAATAGGTCCTGTTAATTTGTCTACTTCTTCTACAGACATGTCTAAATCTTTTACAATATGTAACATGCTCATAATCCCAAAAATTCCAATTCTGTTTCCTATAAAAGCAGGAGTATCTTTAGCTAAAACGGTTGTTTTTCCTAAAAATTTAGAACCAAAATTCATTAAAAAATCTACAACTTCAGGTTTACAATCCGGACCAGGAATTATTTCGAATAATTTTAAATACCTAGGAGGATTAAAAAAGTGACTTACTGCAAAATGTTCTTTAAAATCTTGAGAACGACCTTGGTTCATATATTGAATTGGAATACCCGATGTGTTACTTGTGATAAGTGTTCCGAGTTTTCTATGCTTTTCAATTTCTTCAAATACTTTTTGCTTAACGTCTAGTCGTTCTACAACTACTTCTATAATCCAATCTACTTCTTTAATTTTAGAAATATCATCTTCTAAATTTCCAGTAGTAATTCTATCTGAAAACTTTAGATTGTATAATGGTGCAGGGTTGGATTTTAGGGTCTTTTGTAAATTGGTATTTACAATTCGGTTTTTTACCAAAGGATTGTTTAATTCTAAACCTTTGGCAGTTTCTGCTGCATTTAATTCTTTTGGGGCAATGTCTAGCAGTAAAACTTCTACTCCTATGTTTGCAAAATGACATGCAATACTAGATCCCATAATTCCAGAACCAATAACTGCTATTTTATTAATGTTTCTTTTCATATTTAAAAAATTAACTTTTTATCAATTAACTCATGAATTGTTTCTGTAATTACTTTAAAGGTTTCTATTTGTTTTGCTGTCAAATTTTCTTCAACAGTTTTATTGAATTTAACGACTAGTTGTTTGGAAATTTCTCTTTGTTCTTTTCCTTTATCAGTAAGTTTTATGAGTACACTTCTTCCGTCTTCTGGATTTTTTTCCCGGTAAATTAACGCTAGTTCTTCCATTCTTTTTAAAGTTCTAGAAAGGCTAGTAGCTTCAATTCCCATTTTAGGACCTAAAAGGGTAGAGGGAGTTCCGTCTTTATAGTCTATACATATCAATACAAAGCCAATAGTCATTACACTATTTCGTTTTAAGGCTTCTTCGTTGTACATTTTATTAATGGATTGCCATGTACTTCTAAATAAATAATCAAAGGGTGTTGTTTTCATAGACTTAAATATATTAAAAAATAAGTTATGCATGCACAATATGTAGTTAAAAAATAATTAAATTGTTAAGTAATTAACGTTTTAATTAACAAATTCTTATTTATAACAGTAAAATCAATGATTTAGTTTGTTTTGTGAAATGAATTTTATAGTTTTTTTGATAGAGAAAAGTAAAAAAGATACTAGGCAGTATTATTTTATTTTTAAATATTCCAATCAACATATCCGTATATATACCTAACATTATAATATCTTTGAAACTGCAAATTAAAGAAAAGCAGTAATGCAAGAAATAATTCTGGATATACAGAACTTACATAAATCCTATGGTTCTAAAATGGCTCTAAAAGGAGTTTCTCTACAAATAAATAAAGGAACTATTTATGGATTAATAGGTCAAAATGGAGCGGGTAAAACAACACTTATTAGAATCTTAAATCAGATTATAGAAGCAGATCGTGGAAACGTTTTTTTTAACGGAAAACCCTTGACTGCTAGAGATATTAAAACTCTTGGTTATTTACCCGAAGAAAGAGGTTTGTATAAAAACATGACCATTGAAGAACAAGCTCTTTATTTTGGTCAGTTAAAAGGAATGACAAAAATGGAGGCTAAAAACCAATTGAATTATTGGTTAGATCGTTTTGATATTACCACTTGGAAAAATAAAAAAATTCAAGATTTATCAAAAGGAATGGCTCAAAAAGTACAGTTTATTATTACTGTACTAAACCAACCTAATTTGTTAATTTTAGATGAACCTTTTAGCGGGTTTGACCCTCTTAACGCTCAATTAATAGCAGATGAAATTAAGAATTTAGCCCAACAAGGAACTACCGTAATTTTTTCATCACACAGAATGGAGTCTGTGGCGGACATGTGTGATGCTTTAAGTTTAATTCATAACGGAGAAATTATATTACAAGGTTCTATTTCAGAAATTCAGAAGAAATATGCCAAAGAAATTTATGAAATTCATTTGGTAAATACCCATAAAGAACAACTTGCTACTTTTTTAAACAATAACGCATATAGTACACTAATAGTAGAAGATAATAAGCAAGAGTTAAAATTAGAAGTTACTAAAGTGACCACAGAAAGGAACTTATTGCAAGATATTTTAAAACTTGGAGAGTTAAAATTATACAAACAATACATTCCTAGTCTTCAAGAAATTTTTATAAAAACAATAGAAAATGCATAAGCTATTATTAATTATAAAAAGAGAGTTTTTAACCAAAGTAAGAAGTAAAGCTTATTTGGTGTTAATTTTCTTAAGTCCTTTGTTAATGTTAGGTATGTTTGCAGCTATTTTTTACTTTGCTAGTAAAGAGGAAAAAGCAAAAGACAATCAGATAACGTTATTAACGATCACGACTCCAGAAATCAATCAGGATATTTACAAACAACACCCTGCTATTTATATTGAAAAAGGTAGTGCCGTTTCTTTTAAACAAGCCATACAATTGGTAGATGATACTAGTTATAATGGATTGATTTATGCAAACCCTGCATTAAAGATTATGGAAATTTATGGAGATAAAAATATTCCGTTTCTATCTTTAAAATCTATTTTAGAAAAACATAAAAGAAACTATTTGTTACATCAAAATAAGATTGATGAAGCGGTTATTACTCAACTATCAAATATGACTCCTGTAAAGATTACACACAAAAAGGAATCAGAAAATGAAATTAAAAAATGG
This sequence comes from Wenyingzhuangia heitensis, assembly GCF_011762155.1. Taxonomy (GTDB): domain Bacteria; phylum Bacteroidota; class Bacteroidia; order Flavobacteriales; family Flavobacteriaceae; genus Wenyingzhuangia; species Wenyingzhuangia heitensis. Next base: position 126,528 of record NZ_JAASQL010000006.1, on the reverse strand, counting down.
GTGAAAGGTACAGTTGCTGTGGGAGCGGGTTATTTGGTAATGATGTTTGTTATTATTTACGGAAACTCAGTAATGAGAAGTATAATAGAAGAAAAAAACAGTCGAGTTATAGAGATTATGATCTGCACCGTAAAACCTTTTCAACTCTTATTAGGTAAAATTATAGGGAATGCTTTGGCAGGATTGTTACAATTCTTTATTTGGGGATTTTTACTGCTAATAGGTTTGTTTTTAATAGAATCTAGTTTTCCATCAACAGGGGGAGAAGCAGAAAAAATAGCACAAATTTTTACCGTTATTTGGGATATTAATTACGTGCAAATAGGGATTAGTTTTGCCTTTTTCTTTTTAAGCGGATATTTATTATATAGTAGTTTTTATGCATCGGTAGGAGCTGCTGTAAATAGCGAAACAGATACCCAACAATTTGTACATCCTATATTGTTGCCCCTTATGTTTGCTGTATATATTGGTATTGTTACTGTGGTAAATGGCAATCCAAATGGAAGCACAGCTACTTTGTTTTCTTTTATTCCTTTTACGTCTCCAATTGTTATGTTAATGCGTATTCCGTACGGGGTTCCTACCTGGCAAATAATTTTGTCCTTGGCATTATTATTGGTTAGTTTTATTACAACCGTTTATTTAGCAAGCAGAATATATAGAATAGGAATTTTAAGCTATGGAAATAAGCCTAAAATAAAGCAATTGATTAAATGGATGTTTCAAAAACAATAAAAAACTTATGAGTAAAATATTAATTATTGAAGATGAAGATGCAATTAGAAGAGTTTTAAAACGAATTATTGCAGATGAAAATAAAGCTTATTTAGTAGAAGATGTAGAAGATGGAATTAAAGGATTAGAGTTGGTGCAAAACAATGATTATGATTTGATTTTGTGTGACATTAAAATGCCTAAAATGGATGGAGTAGAGGTGTTGGAAAAATTAAAAATACTAAAACCAGAAATTCCTGTTATTATGATTTCAGGTCACGGAGATTTAGATACTGCCGTACAAACCATGAGAATGGGAGCCTATGACTATATTTCTAAGCCACCAGATTTAAACAGATTGCTAAACACAGTTAGAAACGCTTTAGATCAAAAGCAACTAATTGTAGAAAACAGACAGTTAAAGAAAAAAGTTAGTAAAAAATATGAAATGATTGGTGAGAGTAAACCTATTGCTCACATCAAACAAATGATAGACAAAGTAGCACCAACAGATGCTAGGGTTTTAATTACTGGTCCCAACGGAACTGGTAAAGAATTAGTTGCTCATAGATTGCACGATTTAAGTGAACGCTCTAAAGCTCCTATGGTAGAAGTAAACTGTGCTGCCATTCCATCAGAATTGATAGAAAGCGAGTTGTTTGGACACGTAAAAGGATCCTTTACAGGTGCCAATAAAGACAGAGCGGGTAAGTTTGAAGCGGCCAATGCGGGAACTATTTTTTTAGATGAAATAGGTGACATGAGTTTGTCTGCCCAGGCTAAAGTATTAAGAGCTTTGCAAGAAAGTAAAATTAGCAGAGTAGGTTCTGATAAAGACATTAAAGTAGATGTTAGAGTTTTAGCTGCAACCAATAAAGATTTACGTAAAGAAATAGCAGAAGGTCGTTTTAGAGAAGATTTATACCACCGTTTGGCAGTTATTTTAATAGAAGTTCCATCTTTAAACAACCGTAGAGACGATGTTCCAGTGCTAATTCAGCATTTTATCAATATCATTGCCAAAGAGCAAGGAATTACACCTAAGTCTTTTTCTAAAGAAGCCATCATAAAACTACAAGATTACAATTGGACAGGAAACATTCGTGAATTAAGAAATGTAGTAGAACGCTTGTTGATTTTAGGTGAACAAGAAATTAGTGCAACAGATGTAGAAATGTTTGCAAGCAAATAAATAATAAACCATTAAACAAAGGCAATAAGCATATATACAATGATTGAACAAATAAAAAATATTGAAATAGGTACAGGAGTTGGTGCTGTAAAATTTGGAATGTTAAAAGCAGATGTTTTAAGCATTTTAGGAATGCCTACAGATAAAGAAGTAGAAAAAGATTTTGAAACAGGTGATGCTGTAGAAACTTGGGATTATGATAACTGTGGAATTGCGTTTTCTTTTGATGAAGAAGAAAATTGGAAATTAGAAACCATTACAATAAATTCAAGTTATTTTGAGTTAAATGGAGTGGGGCTTGTAGGAAAAGGGATCAAAGAAGTTCAAGACTTTATAGAAAAACATGAGTTAGGTGAGATGGAATTTGAAGATTATTCCACTCCAGAAAATCCAAATCATGAATTGATTGATGTAGATGAAGCAAATATGTTCTTTTGGTTTACCAATGAAATTTTACAAGAAATTCAATTGGGGGTAAAATGGGATGATGATGACAATGCATTATGGCCAGCACAGTAAATATAAATAAACTTTGTTCTCTATACGCTTTGCACTAGAGCTAACAGAAAAATAAATGTAAATACAATCATAAAAAAAGCTCCAACTAATTAAAGTTGGAGCTTTTTTATGTCTATTTAATAGGGTTTATTTCCATCCACCACCTAAGGCTTTGTACAAATCTACTACCGTTAATAATTGCTGTAATTTACTATCTACCAAATTTAATTTAGCACTTAAAGAACTTTGTCTTGCTGTTAATAAATCTAAATAAGTAGCGTATCCGTTGTTTAGCAATTCTTCAGAATTTACTTCGGCATTGCTCAACGCTTCTGCTTCATTTACTCTAAATTTAAACTTAGTGGTTTCAGCTTCATAAGCAAATAAAGCATTAGAAACTTCACTACCTGCAACTAATAAAGCTTTTCGATAATTTAATAACGCTTGTTCTTCATTGTTTTTGGCTACTTCTACCTGAGTTTTTAATTTTCTTTGATTAAAAATAGGCTGTGTAATTCCTCCAATTACATTCGTAAATATAGAGTTTGCACTTAACCAATTATCAACTGCTAAACTTTCAAAACCACCAGAAGCAGTTAAAGTTAGAGAAGGATATAAATTTGTTCTAGCTACATTCTTCAATTCAAATGTTTCCATCAAACTATATTGAGCAGATTTTACATCAGGTCTATTGCTTAATAATAAAGCAGGAACTCCAATTTCCATATCGGTATCTATAGCTTGTTTGTTTAAAACACTTCTTTTAAATTTTTTAGGGGATGTTCCCAACAATATACTCAAACTGTTTTCTAGTTTAAAAATAGCTGTTTGTAAATCTACTTTCAACGCTTCTGCACTGTTATACTGTGCTACATTTTGGTCTACAGCTACTTGTGTAACTTGTCCAGCTTCCATTAAAGCTTTAATAGTTTCCACTCCCTTTTTACGAACCTCAATAGTTTGATCGGTAATTTCTAGTTGTGAATCTAAAGCTAATAGTTGATAGTAAGTTGTTACAATTCTAGAAATTAGCTCTGTTCTAACAGCTTGTTGTGCGGTAGTAGATTTTAAATAACTAGCGTAACTAGCTCTTTTGCTACTGCGTATTTTACCCCAAACATCTGCTTCCCAAGATAAGTTTCCAGCTAAGCTATATGTCTGAATATTTCTATCAGATGACAAACCTCCAAACCTACTATTTTTAGAGATTCCTTGGTCTGTTACATTAGCTCCAAGGCTAAACGTTGGCAAATACCCTGCTTTTCCTTGTTTTAAATAAGATTCTGCAGAATTCATTTGTTTGATAGCAATTTGCAAATCAAAATTATTTTGCAATCCTTGGTTTACATATTCTTGTAAATAAGTATCCGTAAACATTGTTTTCCAAGATACATCTGCCATAGACACAGTATCCATTTCTTGTGCTGTTGTTTCATCAACCCTAAATATTTCTTTCGAAGTTTCTTTTACTTCGGGTTGTTTATAATCTTTAACAGCTAGGCAAGAGGTTAGGAGCGTAATGGCTCCTAACATCAAGACAGTTGTATATTTATTGTTTCTTTTCATGATTTAATCAATTTCGTTGTTTAACTCTATCGCAGTTTTAGATACTTTTTCTTGTAACCATTGGAATAATATAAATAGAATAGGAATTACAAAAACTCCTAAAATAGTACCAATTAACAATCCTCCAACGGCACCTGTACCAATAGATTTGTTTCCTTCAGAACCAACACCTGTTGCTAATACCAATGGCATTAATCCTAAAATAAAAGCAAAAGATGTCATTAAAATTGGACGTAAACGTGATTTTGCTCCACCAATGGCTGCATCTACAATACTTTCTCCATTTTTTCGTCTTAGCAATGCAACTTCTACAATAAGAATGGCATTTTTGGCTAACAAACCAATCAACATGATCAAAGCAATTTGAAAGTAGATATTGTTTTCTAACCCTAAGAACTTGGTACTTATATAAGCTCCAAATACTCCAAAAGGTAAAGATAATACAACAGCAAAAGGCAATAAGTAACTTTCATATTGTGCACTTAATAAGAAATACACAAACAAAATACTTAAGATAAATATAAAGGTTGTTTGGCTTCCTGCATTAACCTCTTCACGAGTTAATCCAGAATAGGCAACCGTATAGTTACTAGGTAATTTGGCTAGTTCTTCTTCAATAACTCTAATAGCATCACCAGTACTATATCCATCGTTGGTAGCTCCAGATATACTTGCTGAATTTAATAGGTTAAAACGTGTTACCGCTTGAGGTCCATAAACTCTTTCTAAGGTTACAAATTCTGTAATAGGTGCCATTTTACCAGCATTTGTTCTTACAAACATACTGTTTAAAGCATTTACATCGGCTCTGTCTTCTGGTAATGCCTGAATATATACTCTAAATTGTTTTCCAAATCTAGAAAAATCGGAAGCATAAATTCCACCAATATAACCCTGTAATGTTGAGAATATACTAGAAACATCTACTCCTTTTTCTTTAGCTAAAGGAACATTTATTTCCATTTCGTACTGTGGATAGTTGGTGTTAAAAGCAGATTGCGCATATTTAATTTCAGGATGACTCATTAAAGCCATTGTGAATTCTTGATTTGCTTTGTCTAAATCTTTGAATTCTCCTCCAAATTTATCTAATAAATTTACTTCAAAACCAGCAGAGTTACCAAAACCACGAATACTAGGAGGTGAGAAGAAAATAATCTTCGCATCTGGTACTCCAGCAGCCACACCAAATAGTTTTCCTGTAATGGCTTGTGCAGAAAGAGAAGGGTCTTCACGTTCGCTCCAATCTTTTAACTTAATAATTCCCATTCCAAAATTAGAACCAGATCCATTAATTAAACTTCTACCTTTGATAAAGTTTACAGCTACAATACCCTCAATTCCTTGAATTTTATCATATAGTTTTCTAGTCACAGCATCTGTTCTATCTAAAGATGCTCCAGCTGGTAATTCTACATTGGCAAAAATAATACCTCTATCTTCATTTGGTACAAAACCTGTTGGGGTTGTGCTTGCTGCCCAGTAAATTCCCAATCCAGCAATAATTAAAAGTATAACAGATACAAACTTGTTTTTGTATAAAAACTGAAGTGAATTTCCGTACTTATGAATGGTTGCATTAAATCCACGGTTAAATAAGGTATAAAAACGTTGTAACGGACTTTTACTTTTTAATTCCTCATCGTGTTTGTGCTCTTTTAATAACAATGCACACAAAGCAGGGCTTAAGGTTAAAGCATTTACAGCTGAAATTAAAATAGCAATAATTAATGTAACTCCAAATTGCTCATAAAATACTCCTGTTGGTCCTGTAATAAACGTAACCGGAATAAATACGGCTGCCATTACTAAAGTAATAGAAATAATAGCTCCAGAAATCTCATTCATAGCAACCAAAGTAGCTGTTTTAGGATTCTTTTCACCATCATCCATTTTAGCGTGAACAGCTTCTACCACTACAATGGCATCATCTACCACAATACCAATAGCTAGTACTAAGGCAAATAAGGTTAATAGGTTGATAGAATACCCAAAAACATTTAAGAAAAAGAACGTACCAATAATAGATACAGGTACTGCAATAGCAGGTATTAATGTAGATCTTAAATCTTGTAAAAAGATAAATACTACTAAGAATACTAATAAAAAAGCCTCTAATAAAGTATGAATTACTTTTTCTATAGATGCTCCTAAAAATAAACTGGTATCATAAGGTACAAAAACATCTAAACCATCAGGAAGATCTTTCTTTATAGTCTCTAAAGTTGATTTTATATTTTCTATAATTTCCTGAGCGTTAGATCCTTTGGTTTGGAAAATACCCATAAATACTGCAGGATTTCCTAAACTCATTGCGTTAGAAGCGTAAGACTGTGCATCTAATTCTATAGTTGCCACATCTTTTAAACGTAAAAATTGTCCGTTTCCTAAAGCTTTAATAACAATGTCACTGTATTGATTTTCTTTTTTAAAACGTCCGCTATAGGTTAAAGAATAAGAAAAAGAATTTCCATTATTTTGTCCTAAAGAACCTGCTGCAGCCTCTAAGTTTTGCTCTTTTAGTGCAGCAGTAACATCAGCAGGAATCAAATTATAAGCGGCTAATTTTTCCGGTTTTAACCAGATACGCATTGCATAATCTTGTTGAGAGAAAACACTTACATCTCCAACACCGCTAATACGTTGCATTGCAGGTATTACGTTAATTTTTAAGTAATTCTGAATAAAAGTGGCATCGTAATCATCACTTTCAGAATACATAGAAATAAACATCAACGCACTTGTTTCTTGTTTTTGTGTAATTACACCTGTTTGGTTTACCTCTTGAGGCAATAAAGCAGAAGCTCTTGCTACACGGTTCTGTACGTTTACCGCTGCAATATCTGCATCCATTTCTTGATCAAAATAAACCGTGATTTCTGCGGTTCCTGTGTTAGATGCTGTAGAGGTAATGTATGTCATACCTTCTACACCGTTTATTTGTTCCTCTATAGGAATAATAACGCTTTCTAATACGGTTTCTGCGTTTGCTCCTGTATAATTTGCTGTTACCTTAATGGTTGGAGGTGCTATATCGGGATATTCCTCTATAGGTAAACTTGTGATACTGATAACCCCTAATAAAACTATTATAATAGAGATTACAGTTGAAAGAACGGGTCTTTCAATAAATGTTTTTAACATGATTGTAAAGTTTCGGGGTTATATTAATTTTTAAACAACGTTGCAATAGGTTGTATTGCTTCTTCAAATGGAGTGTCTTGTGGAGTGATTGTCATTCCGTTTCTTAATTTATTAACTCCTGTTGTAATAATTTTATCACCTACTTTTAGACCTGATTCTACTACATATAAATTGTTTACAACACCTGCTATTTTTATCAAGGTTGCTTTTGTTTTATTGTCTTTATCTAACGTGTATATAACAATATCTTTTTGTTGTTCAAAAGTTGCAGATTGAGGCACTACTATTGCATCTTTATATGCTATAGGGAATCTAATTTTTCCACTGTTTCCATTGGTCAACAATTCGTTTGGATTGTCAAAAGTAGCTCTAATAGTAATAGTTCCTGTGCTTTGATTTATTTGTCCTGTACTAGTTTGTATACGTCCTTTTTCTGAGTATACTTTTCCATTTGCCAATACCAAACTTAAATCTGGTGCATTTTTAATACGCTCTGCTTTTGTTGTTCCTTCGTAACGTTGTAAATGATTAAGGTATTGAGCTTCATTAAAACTAAAGAATGCGTATACTTTACTTATTTCACTTACTTTTGTTAATGGAGTTGCATCAGCTGGACTAATTAAAGCTCCTTCTCTAAAGTTGATTGCTCCTACATAACCATTAATAGGGCTTTTAATAGTCGCATAACTAATGTTAGCAGATACACTGCTGTAATTTGCTTTTGCTTGTTCTAAGTTCGCTTTTGCGGTTTCTAATTGTACCGGACTAATAATTTTCTTTTCTACTAACGGAATTAATTTATTTACTTCTACTTGTGCCACGTTAATACGTGCTTTGGCAGCACTTGCATCCTGACTTAAAGATTCTGTTTCTAATTGAAATAAAACTTGTCCTTTTTTTACTTTTTCACCTTCATCTACCAATACTTTTTGAACGTATCCTGATACTTTTGCTCTCACATCACTGTTCACAATACCTTCTATAGTGGTAGGATATTCTGTATAACCGGTAACTGTTTTTTGTTGTAATTGTGCTACAGGTATTGCCGGGGGAGGTGCTACTGGGGCTGTTTGTGCTGCTTTGCTATTTCCACAACTAAACAAGGTTGCAGAGACTAATAGTAGTGCTGCTGCTTTATAAACTGAATTCATTTTTAATTATTTTTGTTGATTAATTTTTCTTTTAATATTAAAACGGATGTTATTGTTTGATTTAAAAATTCTACGTAGTCACTATGAAAGTCCAAATCAAATTTTTCTATTTCTTCTAAGTCATGGTTCATGTCTTCTTTAAATTGTTTCACTTCTGAGTGTAAATCTCTTTGATGGGTCCATGTAGAAATCATTTCGTCAATACTTTGAATGATACTGTCTGGATTTAGGATAAAATACTTTTTACGATCTCCTATTTTTGTGAAATACGTTATTTTATTAGATCCTTGTAAATGGGTTAAATGTGTAGAGATGGTACTTTTACTAGCACATAACTTTTCAATTAATTCCTCAAACGTAGTTCCCTTTTTACCATTTAAGATGATATAACTCTTTATTCTTGCAGCTACTGGAGCTATTTTTTCTTTTTGTTCAAAATGTACTCCTAGCTTTTCTATAAGTTGACATCGCTTTTTATCTTCTATCATATCTTATTTTTTAAGTTCTTTTGTTTGCAAATATATATTAAGTTCGGATAAAACCGAACTAAAAGAACATGAAAATTTAGTTTGTAAATATATTGTAACATTTGTTTATGCTTGTCCAAAAAAAACTGCTTTGTGTCTATACAATATCCTTGTTTATCTATTACACACTTTAAAACATGCTAGAGAGCTAAAAGATGTCATGTCCTTTAGAGCTTAAACTAGGCAAAGAGGTTGAGCTAAAAGACAACTTAGTACTATAAAATGCTTTATCGATAGAATAGGGGGTTCCGTAGATTTAATATAAGGGAGTGTCTAGAGTGCTAGGGCACAATATAGGTTTGTTGCAATTTTGAATCATCAAATAGATTTAGAAATGAAAAAACAACTTATCCTTATCGCATTGTTTTCCTCGTTGCTGTTATCGGCACAAACGGTAAAAGAGGAGCTAAAAGTATGGTCTTTGCAAGACTGTATAGAGTATGCATTGGAGCATAACATTACTATTAAAAATGCCAAATTGACTAAAAATACAGCGGAAAACAATTACTCACAATCCAAATCACTTTGGTTGCCAAGTGTAAGTGGTAGTGTTTCGCAAAATTTAGCCAACGGAAACTCCATTGATCCTATTACGAGTGATTTTGTAACAGAGCAAATTCATGCAACCAATGCCGGAATTAATGCTTCTATGACTTTATATCAAGGAAATCAAATTCGCAACCAAGTAGATCAAAGTAAATTATTGGTACAACAAAATTCGTTTTTTGTAGAGGCTGCTAAAAATAATATTGAATTGAGTGTGTTAGAAGCTTATGTACAAACTCTATACGCTAAAGAAGGAATTTACATTGCAGAAAACAATTTGGATGCTTCTTTAAAAGAAGTAGAAAGAACAAAGTCTACTTATGAGGCAGGAACCATTCCGTTAAGCGATTATACAAACGCACAATCGCAAGCAGCTACACAACAATACAATTTAATTAATGCTAAAAACAATTACGAACAACAGTTGTTAGTTTTAAAACAATTGTTAGAATTAACACCTTTAGATACTTTACAAATTAAAGAAATTAAAAACGATGAAATACATACGGAATTGTTAGTGAGCAAAGTATCTGTTTTTAATACGGCTTTAGAAACTTTGCCAGAATTAAACGCAAGTTTAATGCAAGTAGCTATAGATAAAAAGGATTTAGACATTGCCAAAGGTGCATATTTACCTTCTTTAAGTTTATCGGGGAGTATAGGTTCTGGTTATTCTAGTAATAATGATTCTCAGTTTTTTGATCAAATAGATGTCAACTTTAACCAAAAAATAGGATTGACGTTAAGTATTCCCATCTTTAATAAAAATCAGACCAAAACAAAAGTAAAGAATGCTAAAATTACAATTGAAAAATCTGAATTAGCGTACCAGACTACTAAAAAAGAATTGTTTCAAAAAATAGAAACCGCTTGGCAAAATTCACAAGCATCACAAGAACAATTAGTAGCGGCAGAATCTGCTAGGGTTGCGGCTAAGGAATCTTACAAACTAGCTCAGAAAAAACACGAGTTAAATGCATTAAGCACCGTAGACTTGGTTATTGCTCAAAACACCTATACCAATGCAGAACAGAATTACTTACAGGCCAAATACCTAAATATTTTATACCATCAATTACTTCAATTTTATCAAGGAAACGACATTAAATTATAATCAAAATGAAAAATAAAAAAAACATACTTATAGGGAGCATAGTACTAATTGTAGTTGCTGCTGTTGGATTTAGTTTATTAACAGGAAACAAACCTGCTCCTATAGAGGTAAAAACCATCAAAGCAAAAAAAGAAAACGTAACTACCATGGTTACAGCTACAGGAACTATAGAGCCTATTACGCAGGTAGAAGTAGGGACACAGGTATCTGGAGTGGTAGAAAAAATATACGTTGACTACAACAGTATTGTAAAAGAAGGGCAGTTAATTGCCGAGTTGGATAAAACCAATTTAAACCAAGCAACCATACAAGCACAGGCTGCTTATGACAATGCGATAAGTCAAAAAAACTATCAAGAAATTATTTACAGCAGGCAGAAAACATTGTATGACAACAAGGTAATTAGCAAGTCTGATTATGATGAGGCTTTGTACAATTATGAAACCGCAAAAGGAACCGCTATTCAACGTTTGTCAGATTTAGAAAAAGCAAAAACCAATTTAAGTTATGCCAATATTTATTCTCCTATTGATGGAGTGGTATTGTCTAGAGACATAGATGAAGGACAAACCGTTGCAGCTAGTTATAGCACCCCAACACTTTTTACCATTGCACAAGATTTAAAAGAAATGCAGGTAGAGGCAGATGTGGATGAAGCAGATATAGGAGAGGTAAAAGAAGGACAACGTGTAACGTTTACGGTAGATGCTTATCAAGGACATACTTTTAATGGTGTGGTAACACAAGTTCGTTTAGATCCTACCATTACCTCTAACGTAGTTACTTATACAGTCGTAATCAAAGCAGACAATCCCGATTTAAAATTAAAACCAGGATTAACAGCAACTACATCTATTTATACTTTAGAATTAAATGATGTATTATCTGTAGAGGCCAAAGCCATCAATTTTAAACCAACACCTGCGGAGTTAGCAACGTATAACGAACAACAAAATATTGCATCATCTACAAAAGAAAGACCAGCGGTGAGAACTCCAAAAAAATCAGGAAGTTCAGTTTGGGTGTACAATAGCAATGGAGAAATTAAATCCCAAAAAGTAACCTTAGGAGCAAGCGATGGTGTAAACGTACAAATAGTAGACGGAATTTCTGAAGGAGATAAACTAGTCTATAGTTTAAAAAGTGTGAATCCTGCTGATGCAAAATCACAAGGAGGAAAAGAAGAAAGTCCATTTATGCCACAAAGACCAGGAGGTAAAAAATAATAAACTATCATGACAAAAGAAATTATAAAAATAGAAGATTTAAAGCGTGAGTTTACCATGGGAACAGAAGTGGTTCATGCCTTAAAAGGTGTTTCTTTTTCTATAAAAGAAGGAGAGTTTGTCACCATTATGGGATCTAGTGGTTCGGGAAAAAGTACCATGCTAAATATTTTAGGTTGTTTGGATCAGCCTACTTCTGGAATTTATGAAATTGATGGGGTAAAAGTCAAAGATTTAACTAAAAATGAATTGGCAACCATCCGTAACGAAAAGATTGGGTTTATTTTTCAATCTTATAATTTACTAGCAAGAACATCAGCCATAGAAAATGTGGAATTACCGCTTTTGTACAACAGTAAAGTCTCTACAGAAGAACGCAGAGCAAGAGCTTTAAAGGCATTAGAAATGGTTGGTTTAGGAGAAAGATTACATCACACACCTTCTCAACTTTCTGGAGGTCAACAACAACGTGTGGCTATTGCTAGAGCTTTGGTAAACAATCCTGTAATGATTTTAGCCGATGAAGCTACAGGGAATTTAGATACCCGAACATCGTATGAGATTATGACCTTGTTTCAAGAATTAAACAGACAAGGAATCACCATTACTTTTGTCACACACGAACCTGACATTGCTATGTTTAGCAGTAGAACGGTGGTCTTAAAAGATGGAGCTGTGATAAAAGATGCTAAGAATAACAACATACAATCGGCAGCGGCAGAATTAGCCAAACTTCCTAAAGAAAATCATTAATTATGAGAATATTAAACCTATTAAAAATAGCCTTTAAAGCCATTGTGCTGAACAAAGTAAGAACTTTGCTAACCATGTTGGGAATTATTATTGGTGTAGCTTCTGTAATTGCCATGTTGGCTATTGGAGAAGGTTCTAAAGAAAGTATTCGCACCACCATTTCTGCCATGGGATCTAATATGATTACCATTCAGCCTGGAGCAGATACTAGAGGACCTGCAAGAGGAAGTGGAGGAGATGTACAAACGTTAACGCTTAAAGATTATGAAGCGATTAAAGAACAATCTAATCTATTAAGTTATATCACTCCGGTTGTGAATGGTGGTGGCCAAGTAATTAATGGAGCCAACAACTGGCCAAGTACTATTTATGGTGTCAATCCAGAGTATTTAAGTATTAAAGTAGTGGGGTTACAAAGCGGAAGTATGTTTACGGATATTGATGTACAAAAAGCTTCTAAAGTAGTGTTGATTGGTCAAACCGTAGTTGACAATGTCTTTCCTGATGGAGAAGAACCTGTAGGAAAAATGATTCGTTTTGATAACATTCCTTTTAAAGTGATTGGAGTTTTAGAAGAAAAAGGAGAAAATACATTTGGACAAGATCAAGATGATGTGGTGATTGCTCCTTTTACAACAGTACAAAAACGTATTCTAGCTATAGATTATTTAAATCAAGTAATGGCATCGGCAATAAGTGAAGAGGATGCTCCAGAAGCAGTAACACAAGTCACTGAAATTTTACGTACGCAACATAAATTGATGGATCATGAGGATGATGATTTTAGTGTCCGTTCAATGGAAGAATTAATATCAACCTTTAGTTCTACCAGTGAAATGTTAACAGTATTATTAGTAGCCGTTGCCAGTATTTCTTTGTTGATTGGTGGAATTGGAATTATGAATATTATGTATGTATCCGTAAAAGAACGTACCAAAGAGATTGGACTAAGAATGGCCGTAGGAGGGAAAGGCTCTGATATTTTAATGCAGTTTTTAATAGAGGCTATTTTAATTAGTATTACGGGTGGAGTTTTAGGAGTGTTATTAGGTTTAAGTGCTACCTTTTTGATAGAGCAATTTTTACATTGGCCTACAAGTGTTGCCATGTATTCAATTGTCATTTCTTTTGCCGTCTGTGCTGTAACGGGTATCTTTTTTGGATGGTATCCTGCAAGAAAAGCAGCAGCTTTAGATCCTATCACGGCTTTGCGTTATGAGTAAGCTATAGGTGTCTGAGCAATTTGTAATAAAATACTCCCAAAATATTACGGTCTTCGAGCGGAGTCGAGAAGTACAGGGAATCGGCATTCGAACCAAGGAAACATATTAGTTCTCGACTGCGCTCGAACACCCTTTAATATAATAACTTATACATACTATATTACGTGTTATATATTTTCAAGGTCTCTGAGTAGTTTGTACAAACATATTCTCAAAATATTATGGTCTTCGAGCGGAGTCGAGAAGTAGAATGCTTAAAAAGATAAAATAATTCTTATCTTAGGGTAAAAGATGGCTGGATACGTATACATATTGCAATGTTCTGATGGAACATACTACACCGGAAGCACTAGGGATTTAGAAAAAAGATTAGCAGAACATCAATCAAAAAAAGGAGCTAATTACACAAAAACTAGATTGCCAGTGACCTTAGTATTTCAAGAATATTTTTTAAAAGTAGCTGATGCTTTTTATTATGAAAAGAAGATTCAAAAATGGTCACATGCTAAAAAGAAAGCAATGATTGAAAACAATTGGGAACTCTTACCTGTGCTTTCAGAATGTAAGAATAACACACATTTTAAAAATAAAAATTAGGGAAGCATTGAGAGTCCAACCATAATAGTCTTCAAGCGAAGTCGAGAAACAAAATGTATGGGCATTTAAACCAAGGAAACATATTAGTTCTCGACTGCGCTCGAACCCTATAATATGATGACTCATACATACTAGATTACGTGTTATATATTTTCAAAGTCTCTGAGTAGTTTGTACAAACATATTCTCAAAATATTATGGTCTTCGAGCAGCCCGCGCTGAGCGGAGACGAAGTAGAGTCGAGAAGTAGAATTCTAGTAAATTCATAAATCTATAGCAATATATTGAGTTCTCGACTGCGCTCGAACACCGTGTGTTATAATATGTTGAGTTTTTAAGTACACACATAAAAAGTTCATCAAACTACCAGTGCTAAACGTTAAGGTCTTACGAGCGAAGTCGAGAAGCAAAATGTATGGGCATTTAAACCAAGAAAACATGTTAGTTCTCGACTTCACTCGAACACCCTTTACAATAAAATGACAAGTTCTCTACTCCACTCAAACACCGTATAAAAAGTATTAGATACTAATAAGGCATACTTCTGTTTCTAACCCTTGTGTTTCAATCGGGAAAAGGCATACAGTATCAACACAAGATACATTCACAAGGTCTATTAAAAAATAGTTTAGGTTTGTCATGATAAAATTGTTTTTACGAACACAAAAGTTGTTTAAGTAAATAATAAAGAGGAGTTAAATTGTAAAAACATCAGAATTCAATACTAATTTAATACCTACAATTAATAACAATACTGCAAATCCTTTTTTTAAGGTTGCTGCAGGTAATTTATGTGCCAATTTTGCACCAACACGAGCGGTAAAAAAGCTAGCAAAACTCAAACAAATAAATGCGTACATGTGTACAAAACCAAACACCCCATTAGGCAAAGAGTCTTTTATATTGGCATCTACAAATTGTCCAAAGTACAAAAATCCAATAGCACCCGCAGTCGCAATAGGCAAGCCACAGGCAGCCGATGTACCTACTGCATTCTGAATTTTTAATCCATAATTGCTCAATATCGGAACCGTTAAAGTACCTCCACCAATACCAAAAATTGCAGAAACCATTCCCACAAAACCTCCTAAACTAGTTTGTCCAACAGGTGAAGGGAGTTTGCTTAAATCATCTTCTTCTAGGCCTTTATTTTTTACAAACAACATTTTTAATCCTATTAAAAAAGCACCTACTCCAATAACTGCTTGAAGCGAATTACCGTTAATCATAGAGGCAATACCGGCACCAATTAAAGAACCAATCACCAATCCTGGTGCCATGCGTTTCCAGACATTCCAGTTAACCGCACCTTTGCTATTGTGCGCTCTTAAAGAACTAATAGAAGTTACAATAATAGTGGCTAAAGAGGTACCAATACCCATATGAGTAAGTGCAGCTTGAGGAATTCCTTGTGTTGTAAAAATGTAAATTAATGCGGGTACAATAATCATACCTCCACCAATTCCAAACAAACCTGCCAATAAGCCAGCAAAAGCACCAGTAATTAGATAGTAAAGAATAAATATATCCATAAGTAAATTGTATTTTTTATTGTTGATGGGTTTCTAATGAATGTTCTAAAATTTTGATTAGCATCTTAATAAAAGAAACCCTTATGATGATTTTTAAAATAAGATTATAACGCAAGTTCTTTACGGATAATTTCTGCTCCTGCACTTAAAGCACTCAACTTAGCATTTGCGATGTTTCTAGGCAAAGGAGCCATACCACAATTTGTACAAGGGTAAAGGTTTTTTATATCTACAAACTCTAATGCTTTGCGTAGCGTAGCAGCTACTTCTTCGGGTGTTTCTATGGTGTTAGTAGCTACATCAATAGCACCAACCATTACTTTTTTACCACGAATAAGTTCTAATAAATTAAAGGGTACATGTGAGTTATGACACTCTAAGGAGACAATATCTATGTTAGATTTTTGAATTTTAGGAAAAATTTCTTCGTATTGTCGCCACTCAGAACCCAATGTCTTTTTCCAATCGTTGTTTGCTTTTATTCCATAACCATAACAAATATGTATAGCCGTTTGGCAGTGCAAACCTTCAATGGCTCTTTCCAATACTTGCATTCCCCAATCGTTTACATCGTCAAAAAACACATTAAAAGCAGGTTCATCAAACTGAATAATATCTACTCCTGCATCTTGTAATTCTCTTGCTTCTTCATTCAGTACTTTGGCAAATTCCCAAGCCAATTTTTCTTGGCTTTTGTAATGATCATCATACAAAGTATCTACCATAGTCATAGGTCCAGGTAATGCCCATTTGATAAGTTGATTTGTCTGTTTGCGTAAAAATTTAGCATCCTCAACAAAAACGGCTTTTTTACGTGCAATTTTATCTACAACAACAGGAACACTAGCCTCATAACGGTTACGAATTTTTACGGTTTTACGATTTTTAAAATCGACACCACTTAAATATTCAATAAAAGTAGTCACAAAATGTTGACGTGTTTGTTCACCATCACTAATAATATCTAGCCCTGCCAATTGTTGTTCTTGCAAAGAAACACGTAAAGCATCTTGTTTTCCTTCAAGCAATTGATTTCCTTCTAATTTCCATGGAGACCATAGTTTTTCTGGGGGTGCAAGCCAAGTAGGTTTGGGTAAACTTCCGACTGTTGATGTGGGTAATAATTTTTTCATAATAAAATAATAAGGTGTTTTTTTTAATTAAAGAGAGCTATTTGCAGACCACTGTTCTAGAATACTTTTGTAAGGCTTTATAAAATGCTTTTCTGCAAACTTACCTTGTTCAATAGCCAACTGACTACGCTCTTCTCGGTTGTAAACAATTTTTGTTAAAGAATGATCCTGATTTTTTAAACTAGGCTTGTAACACTGTCCGGCTACAGAATTAGCATTGTAAATTTCGGGTCTATAAATTTTTTGAAAGGTTTCCATGGTACTAATCGTACTTATCAATTCAAAGTTGGTATAATCCGCTAATAAATCACCAAAAAAATAAAAAGCTAAAGGAGCAACACTATTTTGGGGCATAAAATAACGAACTTGTAAGCCCATTTTTTTAAAGTATTCTTCGGTTAAAGAGGATTCGTTAACGTGGTATTCAAAACCTAATATAGGATGTTGGTTTCCTGTACGATGATAAATTTTATTGTGTGACACACTTAAACAGATCACCGGTAATTTGGCAAAGTTTTTTTTGTAACTCTCAGAATTCACAAAAAACTTAAATAGATTGCCATGTAATTCCCCAAAATTAGGAGGGATGCTAAAGTTATCCTTATTCTCGTTGTGTTCTAAAAGCAACACACTAAAATCATAATCACGCACATAAGAAGAAAAGTTGTTCCCAACAACACCATCTATACGTTTGCCTGTTTTATGATCAATAATAGATGTTTTTAAAACCTCAATAGATGGGAATGTTGTGCCATTCCCCTCAATATCTAAATCTACAGAAACAATTTCTAGCTCCACCGAATAACGATTGTTATTAGGATTGTCCCAAGTAGCCAAATCATTAAAACGATTGTTCATCATACAAATAGTATTGCGTAAGTTTTCTTTACGATTTGCTCCTCTTGCCAAGTTTGCAAAATTGGTGGTTGTACGTGTGCTGTTGGCTGGAGTATAGTTTTCGTTAAAACAAATACTCTTTAGTGTGAATGCAATATTCTCCTGTTTGTTTGTTTTAGCGTTTTCTAATAATGTTGTTTTCATTTGATGATTCTATTTGGTGTTTCATTCTGTAAAATTGAATATAAAAGATGAATTAATTTAATTTGTGTATAAAATCAGATAATTAATCTATTTGGTGTATTTTTACAGATAATTAATCTTTTATAGAGTGTAGAAATGAAAAAAACAGATAATTTTTCTGTAGAAAGCTTAGATTTAATTGACTTGGAGTTGCTAAGAGTGCTTCAAAAAGATGCGAAATTGACAACTAAAGAAATAGCAGCCCGTGTAAATTTATCTCCAACTCCTGTTTATGAGAGAATCAAACGGTTTGAAAAAGAAGGTTTGATAGAAAAATACACGGCGATTGTAAATGCAGAAAAAGCAGGTAAAAATTTAACGGTATTTTGCAATATCACGTTAAAGGAACATACCAAAGAAATAGGGAATAGGTTTGTTAGAGATATTGTTTCACTAAAAGAAGTGGTTGAGTGTTACAATATTTCTGGAGACTACGATTTTTTATTAAAAATTATGGTCAAGGATATGAAAGATTATCAATCTTTTGTAATTAACGAGTTAGGTTCTGTAAAAAATATTGGTAGTGCACACAGTACCTTTGTTATTGGGGTGATAAAACACAATTATGCTGTGCCTATATGATGGATTACGGTTGATGAATATAGTTTATTGCGTAGTTTAGCTAATAAAATAATTAATTATATATGGTTTTTGGTGCAGACATTTATTCCTTACTATAGGGAAATCCAACTTTGTCAACAAGTTCAAATTTCCATTTATTTTTTTCATTATTCCATCTTTTTGTATGACTTCTTAATTGAGCAACATCATCGTTATATTTAATTATAACCTTTGGATTTTCCTCTCTGAATTTTTTGTATGTGCCTTCAGTTTTTAACTTTTCAACAAACTGCCAACTTTTAATTTTACTTTCAATACTCTCTCTTTCTTTTTGTTTTCTCCATTCCCATTCAACTCCATTTTTAATTAGAAGTTTCCCTAGCATTTCTTCTTTTTCTGAACTTAGTAAGTCATTTCTACCCTCTCTATCTTGTTTGGTTTTAAAAGACATTTGGTCACTTAGCCAATGCCCAATATATGTTTTTTGTGAAGGAACGGTTTTGTTATTTATTTTGATATTGTAATATTTTTCAAGTTCTTTCAAAGTATCTTTCCATTCATCATCTTTTGCACGGCCATACATTTTACTATCATAATCCCAAATGAAATTTATAGATTTCATCCTCTTTTCTTCGTGAGTAGTTAGTAATGGTCCATAATTTTTATTTCCTTTTCTTCTTTGTTTTTGCCAAGCACACCATCTACCAATTTCATAATAAGGATGGTATTTATTTTTAAATTGTGGGATATAAGTATAATCAGTATCAGGGCTTACTTTGTTTTTATGTTCTACTAATTTATTAAAGTTTTTTTCCCATTCGATTACTCTTTTATTCTCTCTACCAATACCATCGAAAGGAAATTCTGCTTCGAGTAACCTTTCAAAACATTCAAAAGGCAGTGAATTTGTCTCTTGATTGTATAAACCGTGCATTTTTTGATACCATCTGAATAATTCTTTGTCCTTTGCGTGTTTACTTACTATTCCATCAGGTCTTTTAGCTTTTTTATATAAAATATATCTATCTAATAACGTATCAAATTTTTCTTTATCGTTTTCTGTGAACTTTTTGTCATATTCATATCTCTTTTTAATTTCGTGGTCGTCCTTGTCATTTTCATTGTCTTCATCATTATTTCCATTAGATAATAGACCTCGTTTTTTTAAAATTTCTAAATAATCGTATGAAAGCAATTTTAAATTTGGTGAAGAAAGGTCGAGGAGACTTGAATAATAATCTTTAATTTCAGTAAGTGTATTTAAGTCATCTAACTCAAGGTCTAATTGTATTGATGCTTCCACATTTAAATTAATTGCTCGATTTGTAAGATTTGTAGAACCAATGATTATTCTAGAAACTTCTTTACCCTCAAACAAGAATAATTTTGGATGATAAATTTTCTCGGGAATTGATTCATCATAATAAATATATGTTTCAATATTCTCATTTAATAAAAACTCAAGAGCTTCTTCACTAGTAATATTACCATTAATTCCAATAAAGAATTTGATTTCTTCGAAATTTGATTTGGCTATTTTAAGCTTTGACTTTAAGGGCTTAATTCCAGAAAGGGTTGCAAAAGCAACAAATCCATAAATTTTTTTGTATTTTTTACTTTCAAAAGATTCAGCAAGTTGTTTTCTGACATTATTTTTTTTATCAGAACTAAGTCCGTGTCCTAAGAAAGTTGTTTTCATTTACTGTTGTTTTCTTTGTAAAACTACCTATAATAAGTAATTAAAGAAAGGCATACTTTTCCACAAACAAGTAAAGTTTTTAACAAATGTTATTTATTGTCACTTCCAGTTAATTACGAAATGTAATGGAGTCACGAGTATCGAGAAGTATTATTATACTAGTTAACCCTGTTCTCGATACATCCTGAAACGAGTTCAGGACACTCGAACTGACAAGGTTATCGACTCCGCTCGAACACCGTGATTAGATCGTTGAAAAATTGAAACAATAAGGTCATCGAGCGAAGTCGAGATGTGAAATCTTAACTGATTGTAAAAGTACTCTACTGTTCTCAATACTTCTTTTACTTCTGTTTACTACAGCAAAAGAAACTCGAACTGACAGGGTTCTCGACTTCGCTCGAACACCGTGATGAGATCGTTCAAAAATTAAAATAAT
>NZ_JAASQL010000006.1:0-105733 GCF_011762155.1 Wenyingzhuangia heitensis | reverse complement strand
AATGTGGTCATCGAGCGAAGTCGAGATGTGAAATTTTAACTGGTTGTAAAAGTCCTCTACTGTTCTCAATACTTCTTTTACTTTCGTTTTACTACAGCAAAAGAAACTCGAACTGACAAGGTTTTCGACTCCGCTCGAACACCGTGATGTAATCGTTCAAAAATTAAAATAATGTGGTCATCGAGCGAAGTCGAGATGTGAAATTTTAACTGGTTGTAAAAGTCCTCTACTGTTCTCAATACTTCTTTTACTTTCGTTTTACTACAGTAAATGAAACTTGAACTGACAAGGTTCTCGACTCCGCTCGAACACCGTGATTAGATCGTTAAAAAATTAAAATATGGGTCATCGAGCGGAGTCGAGATGTAAAATCTTAACTGGTTGTAAAAGTCCTCTACTGTTCTCGATACTTCTTTTATTTTCGTTTTACTACAGTAAAAGAAACTAGAACTGACAAGGTTCTCGACTCCGCTCGAACACCGTGATGTAATCGTTCAAAAATTAAAACAATAAGGTCATCGAGCGAAGTCGAGATGTGAAATCTTAACTAGAGGTAAAAGTTACAGACTCAACCCAAAGGCTCTTTAAAAAAATTAGTCTATAAAACAGGCTAATTCATATAGGCAATTCTCCAAAACGTCTATTGGGTACTAAAAAGAAAGGAATTAGTTTTACCTTTGAAAAGGGATCTTCTAAAGTGGGTTTACAAAACACGAAGAGGAGCTATCCCCATAGAATTGATAAAAAAATAAAGATGTATAAAAACAAAAAAATAACGTTGTTCTCTCATCTCTTAACCTGGGTGGTTTTGTTTAGCATGCCCTATATTTTGTCTTATGAAAAACAAGATATCAATAGAGTGATTGCTCATTTTTGGATTCCAATTTTCTTTTATGCGGTGCTATTTTATTCCAACTTTTTTTTATGGATTGATAAGTTTTTGTTTGCCAAAAAAACGGTTCAGTTTATAGTCATCAACATAGGGCTGATTGCTTTGTTTATGACTTTAAAAGAGCAAATAGAAAGTGTTTACTTTGAAGAGTTTTTAAGAAAAAAAGCAGATAAAAATGAAGGGGGAGGACCTCCGTTTTCTTTGTTTATTTACGTGCAAACGCTGTCTTATATTGCTCCGTTGTTGTTTTCTATAGCTATTAAAGCCACTAAAAGATGGGCAAAAACAGAAGCAGAGCGTAAAGAAGCAACTACGATTAAGCTGCAATCAGAATTGCAACATTTACGCTATCAAATTCAGCCTCATTTTTTCTTTAATTCTTTAAACAATATTTACTCTTTGGTAGATATTTCACCAGAACAAGCCAAAACTACCATACATAGTTTGAGCAAGTTGATGCGTTATTTGTTGTATGATACCAATACAGAAATGATTAGCTTGTCTAAAGAAATAGAATTTATTAAAAAATACATTTCTTTAATGGAGTTAAGGTTGACAGATAATACGGTAATTCATACTCGTTTTCCTGCTAAAAATACAGAAGTTAAAATAGTTCCTTTGTTGTTTATTTCTTTAATAGAAAATGCGTTTAAACACGGAGTATCTTCTCAACATAAAAGTGATATTGAGTTTGAAATGTATATAGACAACGATATTTTGTATTTTACTAGTAAAAACGACAATTATCCAAAGGAACAAAGTGACAAAAGCGGTTCTGGAATTGGCTTGCAGAATTTAGAAAAAAGATTGCAATTGCTATATCCTAATAAACATCAATTTACAACTAACGTAGTTAACAATCAGTTTGTGGCTCGGTTAGAAATACATCTTTAAAAAACAGAAAAATGAGTATTAGTTGCTTGGTAATAGACGATGAACCCATTGCTTTAAGTTTGGTAGAAAGTTATGTGTTAAAAACCCCTTTTTTAAGTTTAAAAGGAAAATTTAGCAATGCAATTCAGGCCATGGAGTTTTTAAATACAGAACCGGTAGATTTATTGTTTTTAGACATTCAAATGCCCGATATAACAGGTTTAGAACTATCTAAAATGATTCCGCAACAAACCCGTGTTATTTTTACCACCGCTTTTGATGAATATGCCTTGGAAGGATTTAAAGTAAAAGCCTTAGATTATTTGTTAAAACCGTTTGATTATGCAGAGTTTTTGGTAGCAGCCAGTAAGGCCAAAGAATGGTTTGATTTGGTTAACAAACCCGATGTCAGCATTCAATCCAACTTACAAAATGATTTTTTGTTTGTAAAATCTGAGTACAAGCAGTTAAAAATTAAACTAAATGATGTGTTGTATTTTGAAAGCATGAAAGATTATATTAAAATTTGGCTAATAAATGAAAGCAAGCCTATTTTAATGTTGATGAGTTTAAAAGCTTTGGAAGAAAAATTACCCGAAACAAAGTTTATGCGGGTTCACCGATCTTTTATTGTGAATTTAGAAAATATAGAAGTGATAGAGCGTAGTCAAATAATCATCAACAAGCAACGCATTACCATATCAGAACAATACAGAAACAAGTTTTTTAAATACATAGAAAACAACTCTCTTTTATAAAAAAAATCCAGTAATTACTTACTGGATTTTTTAGTGGTATCAACTGGTTTTAATAAGCCATTTCTACTATTTTTTCTACATCGGCAGGAGTTAGGTTTTGGTGTTCTCCCAATCCGTTCCATCCTCTGTCTGTAAATCTTTTAGAGATTTCTTGTGCAGTTCCTTTGTAATCTTTTGTGTAATCAGACAATTTAGTATCTATGTCTAAACTCTTAAAAAAGGCTTCTGTTTTGGCAATACCTGCTTTGGCTTTTTCTTCCAAAGTTCCTTCGGTAACATTCCATACACGCTCTGCGTACTGTGCTAATTTTTCTTTTTTAGTTTCAAAATTATAAGTGTAATGGCTTGGAGCAATTACAGCTAAAGTTCTAGCATGGTCTATTCCAAACAAAGCGGTTAGTTCGTGTCCAATGGCATGTACTGCCCAATCTGTAGGAACTCCTTTCTGAATCAATCCGTTTAAAGCCATGGTACAACTCCACATAAAATCTGCAGCAGCTTTGTAGTCTTTAGGATTGTTAATAACGGTTGGAGCAATTTCTATAAGCGTTTGTAAAATACTTTCTGCAATTCGGTCTTGCAACAATGCATTTACAGGATAGGTCATGTATTGCTCTAGCACGTGGTTAAAAGCATCAGTAACTCCATTCACCAACTGTCTTTTAGGAATTGAGTGAATAACGGTAGGATCTAAAACTGAGAATTGAGGAAACAAACCAGGACCTCCCATGGCCAATTTTTCTTTGGTTTCTGCTCTTGTAATAACTGCACCCGAGTTCATTTCTGATCCTGTAGCAGGCAATGTTAACACCGTACCAAAAGGCATTCCCTCAGTAGTTCTAATGTTTTGCGTTAAAATATTCCAAGGAGCTTCTCCTTTGTACAAGGCTGCAGAAGCTAAAAATTTAGTTCCATCAATAACAGAACCACCACCTACAGCTAACAAATAGGTGATTTTTTGCTCTTTAATTACACTTAAAGCTTCCATTAATACCGCATATTCTGGATTGGCAGGAATTCCACCAAACTCAA
Organism: Wenyingzhuangia heitensis; assembly: GCF_011762155.1. Taxonomy (GTDB): domain Bacteria; phylum Bacteroidota; class Bacteroidia; order Flavobacteriales; family Flavobacteriaceae; genus Wenyingzhuangia; species Wenyingzhuangia heitensis. Next base: position 102,178 of record NZ_JAASQL010000006.1, on the reverse strand, counting down.
CAACATCGTATTCTTTTAGAGCAGAAGTTACTTGATCGTAAATCCCATTTTTCTTAATGCTTCCTCCTCCAAACAATAATAATACTTTGGCATTTTTAGGTATTTCGTTTCCAATGCTTTCTATTTGATCTTTACCAAATAAAATTTTTGTTGGGTTTTGATATTCAAAATTCTTCATTCTGTTTAAAATTTTTGGTTTGTATTTATCTTGTGATCGATAGCAATTCTTTTTGTAAACAAAGGCAATTATTCAATTACCGTTACCAAATCTTCTGTGCTTTTTCTAACTTTTACCAAAGAAGACAACCAATCGTTATCTGCATCTCTGTAGCCAATAGGCAACAATACAGTACTTCTTAATCCTTTGGCTTTTAGATCTAAAATTTCATCAACAGCAGCAGGATCAAAACCTTCTACAGGAGTAGCATCTACTTCTTCATAGGCAGCCGCAGCAATAGACATTCCAAAAGCAATATAAGCTTGTTTGGCAGCGTGCTCAAAATTTACAGAGGAATCTCTTTTCGGATATGCACTTAACAACATTTGTCTGTAGTTTTCCCATCCTTCGTTTTTAAAACCACGAACTTCATTGGTCAAATCAAACATATAATTAATACGATCTTCTGTGTACGTATCCCAAGCAGCAAACACCAATAAATGAGAACAATCGGTAAGTATAGATTGATTCCAACCCACCGCTTTAATTTTTTCTTTGATCTCTTTGTTTTTAACTACAATAATTTCAAAAGGTTGCAAACCACTAGAAGTAGGAGCTAACCTTGCAGCTTCTATAATCTTGTTTACTTTTTCTTCGGGTACTGCCTTACCATTCATTGCTTTGGTTGCGTACCTCCAGTTTAATTTATCTAATAATTCCATATCTATATGTTTTTATGATTTGTGTTCTGTTATTTTTATACTATCCCAAGCCATTTTAAAAGCTTGTTCTTTACTTTCGTCGGTTAATTCGTAATCATCTCTTTGTTTTGCATTGATTAAAAAAGCTAATGGATACACCGCATATGCATACAAAACGTAAGGACAAGCCTTTTTTATAATACCATCAATCTGACCTCTTTCCCATAAATCGAGTAGGGGTTGTAAATGTTTAATTCCTTCTTTTCTACTTTCATCATCTATAATGGGAGTATTGTCACAATGAGATAAAAACAAAGCTTCTGCTACCTCTTTTAGTCTATAATCTGCAATTTGATACCAAATAATTTTAAAACTTTCTTCTACAGGAGTATTATTCGTATAATTCTGAAAAATAGCTTGTGTAAATTTTTGTTTTACATGCAAGTAGACATTATTAATTAGGTCTTGTTTGTTTTTGTAATACAGATAAATGGTTCCTGGAGATATGCAAGCTTCCTTGGCAATTTTAGACATAGGAGTGGCATGAAAACCATTGCTAATAACCAATTTAATGGTTGCATTGATCAATGCATTTCTTTTAATATCACTCTTACTTAATGCTACCATGTGTTTTATTTGATAAGACAAAGATAATAAAAATGAATGAACATTCATTTTTAAAAAGATTAATATTTTTTATTGTTTTTTTAAGCTGATTTACAGAGTGTTATAAGGAAGTTGTGCAAAAATTAATTTATTTCTATTTAGAAATTAAACCTTTATTAAAACCTAGGGTCAAAGCTTAGATTCGATTATTAAATTGATATAAAATAAGATTATGAGGTAGGGATATTTATGTAATAGAATCAAAACAAAGAAATAATTATAATAAAAACTAAAAACATTAAAGAAAATGAAATCACAAAAAATCACAGTTATCGCATCAGCAATTTGTTTATTTGCTACCGTTAGTGCTTTTTCACAAGAGCAAAAACCAAAACCATCTCCAGAAAAAATGTTTAAAAAGTTTGATACAAACAAAGATGGAAAAATTACAAAAGAAGAGTTAGAAGGAAAAAAGATTGCAAACAGATTTGATAAAATTGATAAAGACGGTAACGGTGCTATTTCTTTAGAAGAGTTAACAAACTCAATAAACAAACAAGGGAAAGGAAATGGTGATAAGCCTAAAAAAGCAAAACCTGCTCATAATCATGATGAAGATGATAACGATGGAGGAGAAGAATAACTAATTCTTTAAAAAAAAAGCACTTACTATTATTAGTAGGTGCTTTTTTAGTTACAAGTAAATAACTGAGTCAATACATAGTTTTTTTATATGGTTCTGAAAAAATAATTCTCTAAATTTAAAGGACATAATTTAAACATATTTGCTATGACAACAAATTTACTTTTAAAGATGAGAATCTTTTTATTACTGTTTTTAGGATCCATAGGTTTTATCTCAGCCCAAACAGAAACTATTTATATAGATTTTGGATACGGTTCTACAAGTAGTGCCTCTCCTTGGAACAACATTACCAACAATACACCGGGTACTGTTACCAGCCTTATTAATACAAGTACTGTAGAAACAGGGATAGGACTTAAAGTTACAGATGGTTTTGAGGGAATTAATGGAACAGGTACAACTTCCCCGAACGGAAGTTTAGGTTACCCATCTAACGCTACAAGTGATAGTTTTTTTGGTAGTACATCAGATACAGCTTCTTTATTACTTAGCAACTTGGTAGTTGGTAAAAGTTATACCATAGACTTTTTTGGATCTAGAGTAGGTGTTGCAGACAATAGAGAAACTGCTTTTGAAGTGGTTGCAGAAACAACACAAACAGTTTCTGTAGATACTGCAGAAAACACGAGTAATGTGGCTACACTTACTTTTAAACCCAAAGCTGATGGAACTGCAGTTATAAATGTTGCAAAAGGACCTAACAATACCAATAGTTCTGGATTCTTTTACTTAGGAGCTATAGAATTGGAGTATGCTACAGAAGCTCCAACATTCTCTAACAATGCCTTGTTGGTAGATTTTGGAATTAACACCAATACAAGTGCTGCAAACTGGAACAATTTAACAGATCCTTTAGCAACAGGTAGCCTTAGCAACTTGGTAAATAACGGAGGGACTACCACCAATATTAGTTTAGCCGTTACCGATGCTTTTAACTATATCAATGAATTTGGTACCACCAAAGCAGGTCAGAGTTTAGGGATTCCGGCTACAGCAACTGCAGATAGCTTTTTTGGAAACACCACAGAGTTTGAAGGAAAAACAGAAACTTCTGGAGCGATAGCGTATAGTAATTTTGATCCAGATACAGATTTAACGCTAACAATTTATGCATCTAGAGTAAATTACGAAGATACAGACAATAGAGAAGCACAGTATACCATTGAAGGGTTGACTACTGAAACTGTATACCTGGATGCAGAAAACAATACAAACAACTTTGTAACCACCACAGTAAAACCAAAAGCTGATGGTACTTTAACAATTACTGTTTCTAAAGGACCCAACAACAACAATCCTAATGGGTTTTTCTATTTAGGAGCTATGGTTGTGGAGTACGATTCTACTCCGTCTATTACGGTTAGCAATCCTAATGGGGGAGAGTTTTGGCAACAAGGAAAAATAACCAAAATTACTTGGGATTCTTCTAATATTTTTGCAAATGTAGATTTAGAATATTCTACAGACAATGGTGCTAATTGGAACGCTATTGCATCTATAACAAACAATACTACAAATACTTATAATTGGACAGTGCCTAGTGCTGTTTCAGAAAATTGTTTGGTAAGAGCAACTACAAATTCAGTAAATGATATTAGTGATGCTGTTTTTGAAATTTCTGATGATGAAACAATATGTAATATTGTGGTTTTAGGTTCTTCTACTGCCGAAGGAATTGGAGCTTCTTCTACAGACAAAGCTTGGGTAAATTTGTATGCTGATGCTATTTATCAAAACAACACAAAACTGAATGTAATCAACCTAGGAAAAGGAGGATATACCACCTATCATGTTTTACCTACAGGAAGTTCAATTCCTAGTGGAGTGACTGCAACAGTAGATACCGAAAGAAATATTACCAAGGCATTGAGCCATGATCCTATAGCGATTATTGTAAATTTACCTTCTAATGATACTGCGGAAGGATATGCGGTGGCAGATCAATTGTCTAATTACAGTACTATATACAATCAGGCAGCTAGCAACAGCGTACCTATGTGGATTGCAACTTCACAACCCAGAAATTTTTCAGCTCCAGCAGATATACAAAAACAAATAGATGTTAAAGATGGTATTTTATCAGCCTATGGTACCAAGACCATTAATTTTTGGACAAACATTGCAGAAACAGATGGAACTATTTTAGCAAGTTTAAATTCTGGTGATGGTGTGCATTTAAATGATGCAGGACACGCATTGTTGTTTGACAAAGTATTAGCAACAGATATTGATGATTTAGAATGTGAAGACGATACAACATTAGACGTAGCTGAACTTGATGTTACAGATACTTCTTTCCAAACCTATCCAAATCCTGTTAAAGACAACTTAAACATTCGTTTTACAACTCTAGATAACGGAACATTTACTTTACAATTGTATGATGTTTTAGGTAGAAATATATTAAGTACATCTGCTAAATTTAGCAAAGGAGACAATGTATTTACGTATAGTTTGAGCGAATTAACTCCTCAGATTCTTGTAGGTAAAATTGTGTTTAAAAAGGCTAATGGAGAAGTATCTCAAAAACAATTAAAATTAATTATTGAGTAACCCTTATTTCTTTACACATAAAAACTAGTTAAAAAAAGCACTTACCAATTTTGGTAGGTGCTTCTTACTTTGTGGCATTTTGTTTGAAAGGTTTTGAGAAAAAATCACACTAAGAGTTACACAATTAGATGTTGTTTTTCTTAAGTAAAACAGTATCAGAAAGATAACATTAATAAGAAAATTCCTTTTATGAAAACACTCTATTCTATTTTAGATTTGGCTTTAGTTTCTAAAGGTCAAACTTTACAAGAAACCTATAACAATACATTGCAATTGGCACAACATGCCGAAAAACAAAAATATACTCGTTACTGGTTGGCAGAACATCACAACTCGTCTAACATAGGGAGTAGTGCAACCTCTGTTTTAATTGGGTATGTAGCCCAAGGAACACAAACCATTCGTGTAGGATCTGGGGGTGTTATGTTGCCCAACCATTCTCCCTTAATTGTGGCAGAGCAGTTTGGAACTTTAGGTTCTTTGTATCCAAACAGAATAGATTTAGGATTGGGAAGAGCTCCCGGAACAGATAGAGAAACGGCAGAGGCCATTCGTTCTGATTTTATGCAAGCGACTCATTCTTTTCCCAACGAATTAAAAAAAATAGAAACGTATTTTTCTACAGACAATGCTAGCTCTAATGTCCGTGCCACTGTAGCAGAAGGGGTAAATGTACCTATGTATATTTTAGGATCGAGTACAGACAGTGCTCATTTGGCAGCCAAAAAAGGATTACCTTATGCGTTTGCTAGTCATTTTGCAACCACACATTTGTGGAACGCACTAGATATTTATCGCAATGAGTTTAAGCCTTCTAGTGTTTTGCAACAACCGTATGTAATTGTAGGGATAAATGTGATTATTGCAGATACCGATGAAGAAGCAGAACGTTTGTACACCTCTTTAATCCGTATGATTATGGGCTTGTTTACAGGAAAACGAGATTTTGTACAACCACCCACAGCTATGACCGATGATTATAGAGAAATATTAAAAAATCCACAGATTCATCAAATGTTAAAGTATTCTTTTGTGGGGAGCAAAGCCACAGTAAAAGCTCAGGTAAAAGAGTTTAAAAAACAAACTCAAGCAGATGAGTTGATTGCGGTAACCAATATTTATGATGTAAAAGATCGAATTAAATCTTACCAATTGTTTTCTGAAATTATGGAAGAATTGAATGCTTAAATTCTAATGCCTATTTTTACAGAAAACCCATTGCTTTGATTTTAAAATACATTCAAAAACAAACAACGTTATTTATTTCTATAAGTATTATTTTTAGTGCTACGTTGTTTGTTTTTTTTGCTACCGAAGCTAGTTTTAACGCCATAGACAAAGCTTCTTTGTGGGTACGTAATTACTTTGGCTATTTTTATCTTTATGTAGGTTTGGTCTGTGTTTTGGCTTTGTTGTGTATTGCTTTTTCCAAATACGGAAATATCAAACTAGGTAAACCTTCCTCTAAGCCAGAACACTCTTTATGGGCATGGATCGCTATGTTGTATAGTGCAGGTATGGGATCTGGTATTTTGTTACGTGCTGTGCAAGAACCCGTTTTTATGCAGCAAAATCCTCCGTTTTCTTCTAATCTATCTACGGAGATTCTAGCTTTAGAATTCACCTTTTATCAATGGGGATTAACCGCTTGGGCATTTTATGGTCTTTTTGCAGTAATTGTAGGTTATGCCATGTATCTTCAAAAAAAGAAAGTAACCATTCACGCAACCATAGAGAATTATGTAAAAAGTAATTCAGTAAAAAAAGGAGTAGATGTTATTACGATTATTACCACTGTTTTTGGATTGATCGCTGCTATAGGTTTAGGAACTACTCAAATTAATGGGGGACTGAATCATATTGCTGAGTTTGATTTTGGACTTAATACCACGCTTTTTCTTTGTGTGTTGATTGTTTCTGTAGCCTGTTTTTCTGCTTGGCAAGGAGTGAATAAGGGAATTAAAATATTTTCTAAGTTAAACATAATCATCACCTTTGCACTACTATTATTTGTGTTTGTAACAAGTGATGTAAATGCAATTTTAAGCTCTTTCTGTATGGCTACTTACCATTACATTGTAAATTTTATTCCGTTGAGCTTGGCTTTAGAACCTTACAATCCAGGGATCCAATTTTTAACAGGTTGGACTTTTTATTATTGGGCTTTTTGGTTGGCTTGGGCACCGTTTACCGGTATTTTTATTGCTCGTATTTCTAAAGGAAGAACCATTCGGCAATTGTTGTTAGGAGTTTTAATCATTCCGTCTATAGGGACTTTTTTTTGGTTCTCTGTTTTTGGAACTTCAGCCTTTAACTTGATTTATGAATGGGGAACTTACAACCACGAGTTTGGCAATGTGTTTTCTTCTATTTTTGTGTTTTTTGAACACTATCCCTACGCTACATTTTTAAACCTAACCGCTATCTTTTTGTTGATTAGTTTTTTAATCACCTCGGTAGATTCGGCTGTTTTTGTATTGAGTATGTTTACAGACAAAGGTTCTAAAAATCCTAGCAAAACGCATCGAGTTATTTGGGCGGTATTTATTTTATTAGCCACCATTGCTTTGGTGCTTTTAGGAAACATAAAGGCAAACATCAATGTTTTAGAAACTGTACAACGCTTGTTAATTATAACATCTTTGCCCTTTTCTTTTTTAATTGTTTTGATGTTAATTTACTTTGTAAGAGATCTTAAAAAGAACTCCCAAAAAACTATGGAGTCTTAGTTTCTAATAAATGTACAACCTTAGTTAACGACTCACATTTAGCCTCTGCAATGGCATATTTAGGATTAGATGTGCTACTGGTTAAAACAATGGTAAAAGCTCTAGATGCTTTGGCAGCAATCATTCCTGTAACCGAATCTTCTAAAATAAAGCATTCTTCAGGTTTGGAATTTAGCTTTTCCATCACCCTAATATAAACAGCAGGATTGGGTTTTCCGTAGATCTCATCATCAGCACTACAAATTTCATCAAAATAGCTTTTTACGTCTAGTTTGCTTAACACAGCTTCAATAATTTTCCAGCTAGAAGATGTAGCCAAACCTATTTTAAACTTTTCTTTTTTTAAATACATCAACAAATCGTTTAAACCTTTTATGGCTTTTCCGTTTTGGAGAATGTTAGTAGCTACCTGATCTATAATTAAAGTTTCTAATTCCTTAGCATCAATTTGTAAATGGTGTAAGTCACACCAAGTTTTAGCAACCAAGTCAATTCTTTTTCCCATGGTATGGATTTCACAATCTTGCACGGTAATAGCAACCCCCAAATTTTGTAAAATATTAATTTGTGCTTGTTGCCAAAAAGGTTCAGAGTCTATCATGACTCCATCCATATCAAAAATAAAGGTGTTTCTCATACTTTAAATGTTGATTAAATAGTTTTTCTCATACATTTTATCATATACATCTTTGCTAAACATATATAGTTGTGCAGGTTTTTTAGATACTCCTATTTGTTTTTCATCCAACGGAATAATGTATTTTTTATTGATAAGTTTTCTTCTAAAGTTACGATTGTCTATTTCTATATCTAAAATAGATTCGTACACGTCTTGTACATCATTAATCGTAAACTTATTAGGTAACAATTCAAAAATAATAGGCTCAGCCAAACACTTTGTCTTTAAATCTTCGTAAGCCTCTAGAATGATTTTTTTATGATCAAAACCTAATTCTGGTAATTGGTGAATAGAGAACCATTCTGCTTGGTTTTTGTTATGAGTCAAATCTACATCTTCTGTTTTTACTAAAAAGTAATAGGCTATGGTTACCGTTCTAAAGTTGAATTTTTCGTTATCAATCCAAAGAATGTCTTTTTCGTTCCTCAATCTATCAGGATCTCCAAAAGCTTTAAACTGTTTTTTGTATTGATTGGTCAATCCTGTCAATTCTTTTAAAACTCTGGTAGCTGCATCGTCTAGCTTTTCGTGTTCATATATGTGATATCCTGTCAATACATAATCATCTACCAATACTTTATGGTCTGTTTCAGACTCTAAATATCTTTTGATTAATAATAAGTTTAATGATTTTGTATTGGTGTCATATCCAAACACCACACAATCTACAGATATATTCGAGTTTTTAATCAATTCCGTCATCTATATGTTTTTTAAGTTCAATACTCTTTGTTTAATAAACGTAGATAATACACTAAATATTGTTTTCTATCTAAATTTTATATTTACAAATATAGTGATGTTATTTTGTAGTATCATCATTAAAAACACTGTATTTGTTGGTTTTAATTATTTTATTGTCATTTTTTTTAATTTTTATTTGTTTTCTACTATTTAAATTATATACATTTGTAAAACAAACGTCATTTGTACGTTTTATAAAAAACAAACAAAATAACACTTCATATCATGGAATTAAAAATGAATAAAAAGTCTCAGAAAAAATCAGCAAAAACAAACCATACTGTTTTGACAATTTCTCTAACACTAACGATGTTGTTTTTAGGGTTGATGAATGTAAATGCACAAGAAGCAGAAAAAGCAACAGATACCTATAAAGCATTTGATGCCGGTTTACGTGTAAAGAACATGCATTTATGGCATGGGTTTGTTGTACACCCTGGTGCAATGATCGCGACCAACTTAGATTTTTATTCAAGAGATAAAAAATTCAATTTTGGAGTTTGGGGAGGTGCTAGTTTTTCAGGAACCGATGTAACCAATCAAACTACAGGAGAAACGGTAAGTTCACATTACAAAGAATTTTCTATTTATACTTCTTATAAGTTTTCAGACAAGTTTTTTATAGAAGCAGTGTCTCACAACAACTATACAGGTGTAGAAGAAAGAGGAGATGATTTGCATTATTGGAGTTATGACATTACACAAGGATACAATTTTGTAGACGTAAACTTTGGGTATAACATTACCCCAAACACCTTATTGTACTTAGCAACCATTATTGGTGGTGGTTCTGGAGATTATGAAGTGAAAGATGATGGTTCTACAGAAAACTCTTGGACTCATTATTTTGAAGTAAAAAGTAAAGTTTGGGAAAGAGAAAACACTAGTTTGTCTGTTTTTGCAGGAGGTGCTTGGTCTTTTTTAACGGACAAAACTTTTTATACTAACAATTCAGGTAACCTAATTAATGTAGGAGCTACATTAAGCAAACAAATTAATGTAGGGAATTTTAAATTGCCTGTAGATGTTACAGCAATGTGGAATCCAGAGCAAGAAAAGACAGTTCTTCAAGTAGATTTGGTTATCTTTTAAAGAACATCAAAAAAAACAATAAAAATTATTTAAAAAAATACAAATCATGAAAAAATCAAACTTAAAATTTTCACTAAAAAGAATTGTGAAGCCTTTAATGATTGCTGCTTTTGCTTTTAGCGTTGTTAGCTGTGCAGAAAAAATAAATTCAGCAGAAAGAGATGAGAACAAAACAAAAGCAACTGGTGAATTGATAGAAAGTAAAATTCCGTTAGAGAGAATTAAAATAGGGTATTGTTCTCCAACTTTAAACGCTCCTTATTACCAGGCATTGATGCAGAGTATTAAAGCGACTACAGAAAAAAATGGAATGACTTTGTATGCTGCTGATGGACAAGATGATATCAACAAACAAATTTCTGCCGTAGAAGATTTAATTACCAAAGGAGTAGATGCGCTGTTGTTAAACCCTAAAGATCCTGATGCTTTAGTAGGAGTAACCAAAATGGCAAAAGCTGCAGGTATTCCAGTATTTATTATAGATGGTTCAATAAGTCCTTCTGCAGATTATGTAACTACCATTCAGTCGAACAATTTAGCGAACGGTGAGTTGGCAGGAGAGTGGTTGGTGAAAAACTTTAAAGGAAAACAAATGAATATTGCTTTATTAAGTGGTAATGCAGGAAACCCAGTGGGTAGAACACGTAAACAAGGTTTGTTGCAAGGAATTACAGAAGAACAACTAAGATCTCAAGGAAAAATAGATTTGAATGTGAAAACACAAGCCTATACAGAATGGTCTTATGCAGGTGGGTTAAAAGCCATGGAAGATATTTTGGTAGCATTCCCAGATGTAAATGTGGTAATTACAGAATCTGATGTTTGTGTATTAGGAGCTATTAAAGCCATTAAACAAGCAGGAAAAACAGATGATATTTTAATTGTTGCAGGTGCAGATGGACAAAAAGAAGCGATTAAGTACATTATGGAAACTGATTTTTATGGTTGTACTGCTATGAACAGCCCAGTACAAATTGGGAAAAACGCAGTAAAATATGCAGTGCAATATTTAAATGGGAAAAGAGACTTTTCTAAAACATCTTTTACAAAACCGTTGTTGATTACCAAAGAAAATGCAGCTAAGTATTACAATCCAAACGCAATATTTTAATCTTAAAACCGAATTCATATGCAAAATTCAGAAAGCGATTATCGTTTAGAAATGACTGGAATCTCCAAAAGTTTTGGTGTTGTTTCGGTACTAAAGGATGTAAATCTAAAAGTAAAGCCAGGAGAAATTCATGCTTTGTTAGGAGAAAACGGTGCAGGTAAATCTACCTTGATTAAAATATTAAGTGGAGTGCATCAAAAAGATAGTGGGCAAGTTTTACTTAACGGACAAGAAATCAACCCAAAAAACACACACGACGGTCAGGTATTGGGAATTAGTGTGGTGTTTCAAGAATTGTCTTTGGTGAATGATTTGTCTGTTGCCGAAAACATTTACCTACACAAATTAGGAAGCAGCAAGTTTTGGATGAACTGGAAAGAAATCACCCAAAACGCACAAGAGTTAATAGATTCTTTAGGATTTGAAATTGATGCTTCTGCTACCGTTAGAAATTTAAGTATTGTACAAAAGCAAGTAGTAGAAATTGCCAAAGCTTTGTCTGAGGATACAAAAGTATTGGTCTTAGATGAACCCACTACGGTTTTTGATCCTACCGATACTAAAAAACTATTAAACAATCTTTTTAAGTTAAGAGATAAGGGAATTTCTATCATTTACATTTCTCATCATTTAGAAGAAGTGTTTAAAATAGCAGATACCATTACGGTGCTTAGAGATGGAGTAGATACAGGAAGTTTAACGGCTTCAGAAACCCATACAGATCATGTAATTAAATTAATGATTGGTAGAGAATTAAAGGATTTGTATCCTGCTAGAAATTCTAAAATTGGGAAAACTCCCATTTTTGAAGTCAAAAACTTAACCGCAAAAGACAATTTGGTACACGATGTTTCTTTTGATGTAAAACCTGGGGAAGTTTTAGGAGTTGCTGGTTTGGGTGGAAGTGGAAGAACAGAAATGGCTAAACTTATTTTTGGACTGTACAAAAAGAAATCTGGTAGCTTGTTTTTAGAAGGGAAAGAAATTAAAACTCAGACTCCGGTACAAGCTGTAGCACATAAAATTGGATTTGTATCTGAAGACAGAAAAGAAGAAGGAGTGTTTTTACCCATGTCTATTAAAAAGAACATTAGTGTAACCAACTTTAATTTTATCACAAACAAACTAGGATTTTTAAAGATGGACAAGGAACAAGAAAACGTTTCTAGCTTAATCACCAAATTGAATATTAAGACTCCTAGTTCCGAAATAGCGGTTAAAAATTTAAGTGGAGGTAATCAACAAAAAGTAGCATTGGCTAAATGGTTGAGCATAGATAGTAAAGTAATTATTATTGATGAACCTACTCGTGGAGTAGATGTTGGAGCCAAAATAGAAATTTACAATTTGATTAATGAAGTGGCCGAAAAAGGAGTAGGAGTGATTGTGATTTCATCAGACATGCCAGAAATTATGGGAATTGCTGATAGAATTCAGGTCATGCACACCGGAACTATTTACGGAGAACTTCCCAAAGAAAAATTCTCAGAAGAAAACATTTTACGCTACGCAATAGGGAAACCTTTAAAATAAAAACTTAGACAATCTTAAAAAATATAATATTATGAATGCAACTATAAAACAACAATTAAGCTCACCAGGAGGATGGCTTTCTTTTTTAATCAAATACAACACTATTTTTATTTTCATCTTGCTGGTTATTTTTTCAGCATGTATTTCAGATGTGTTTTTTACCTCTGTAAACTTATCTAACTTATTAAAACAAGTTTCGGGAATTGGAATTATTAGTGTAGGTATGTTGATTGTAATCCTTACGGGAGGAATTGATTTGTCCGTAGGTTCTATGGTGGCTTTACTAGCCGTAACCTTTGCTATTCTGGTCAATTTGGTCATTTTACCCTTGGCTATTTTAGGAACCATTGCTATTGGTTTTGCTCTAGGAAGTGTAGCAGGGTATTTAGTAGCTTATCAAAAAATGGCACCTTTTATAGCTACGTTAGCTTTAATGACCATTGCCAGAGGATTAGGATTTATTTACTCTAACGGATCTCCAATTATTTTTGAAACCAAAGGAGGTTTGTTTATGTCTAATTTTGCAAACAACTCACTTTTAGGAATTCCTAACATTGCTTTGGTCTTTTTTATTATTGTGATTGGAGCCGCTATCATGTTAAAATACAATGTGTTTGGTAGATTGATTATTGCGTTGGGGAGTAATGAAGAAGCTGCACGTTTGTCTGGAATTAAAGTAAACAAATACAAATTTTTAGTCTATGCCATTTCTGGAGCGTTGGCTGCAACGGCTGCTATTATTGTCGCTTCAAGAACCAATTTAGGATCTCCAAACATGGGAGTCTCTTGGGAATTAGATGCCATTGCTGCAGTAGTAATTGGTGGAGCTAGTTTAAGTGGTGGTAAAGGAACGGTTGTAAATACTTTAATGGGAGTTTTAATCTTAGGGTTGATTAGCAACATTCTAAACTTATTAAATGTTCCTTCTTATCCGCAACAAGTTGTAAAAGGAGCCATTATTGTTTTTGCAGTATTGTTACAACGTTTTGAAAGCAAATAATCTTTTAAAAAAAAATCACATGAAATCATATAAATTAAACAATCAAAACTTGTCTTTATTCAAAGATCAAGTTGCCATTCCAACATACGACAGAAGTCAAGTAAAAGCAGGAATTGTACACGTAGGTATTGGTGGTTTTCACAGAGCACATCAAGCTTTGTACACAGATCAATTATTGCATGAGCCGAATGCTAACGAGTGGGGAATTTGTGGAGTTGCTTTGTTAGAATTTGATCAAAAAATATACAACACGTTACAAGAACAAGACGGTTTGTATACGTTGGTGGTAAAAGAGTTAAATGGAACATTTACCAAAAAAATTATTGGTTCTATGGTAGAAACGTTGTTTGCTCCAGAAAATCCATCCAAAGTGATTAAAAAAATGGCCAGTGTTCATGTGAAAATCATCACCTTAACCATTACAGAAGGAGGATATAATTACAATGAAGCTACGGGAGAATTTGATTTTAACAATCCACAAATTCTACACGATTTAGAAAATCCGTTAGCTCCTAAAACCATTTTTGGATATTTAACACAAGCGTTAAAAACTAGAAAAGAACAAGGGTTGGCAGGAGTGACGATTCAATCTTGTGATAACATTCAAGGAAATGGTCACATGACAGAAAAAATGTTGTTGAGCTATGTACAACAAGCCGCACCAGAATTGGTGTCATGGATAGAAAATAACGTTTCTTTCCCTAACAGTATGGTTGATAGAATTACCCCAGCAACGGCACCAAAAGACATTACAGACTTGCAAGAAACTTCTGCAATAGAAGATGCTTGGCCAGTGGTTTGTGAGCCTTTTAAACAATGGGTGATAGAAGATGATTTTGTAGCGGGTAGACCTGCTTGGGAAAATGTAGGAGCACAGTTTGCAAAAGACGTTGTTCCTTACGAAAAAATGAAGTTGAGTTTATTGAATGCAGGACATTCTGTGTTGGGGATTTTAGGAGCTTTGGTAGGTTATAATACGATTGATGAAGCAGTTCACAACAAAAACATAGCGACTTTCTTAAAAAATTACATGGATGTGGAGGTCACTCCAACTTTAGGAACTTTAGAGGGAGTTGATTTAGAAGTATACAAACAATCTTTAATAGAGCGTTTTGGAAACATCAATATCAAAGATCAAATAGATAGAATTTGTTCAGAGAGTTCTGCTAAAATTCCAATTTTTATTCTGCCAACGGTACAAGCACAGTTGCAAGGTAAAAAGTTAGTAAAGCATGCTGCTTTTGTATTGGCTGCTTGGGCGGTTTACAGCATTGGAACAAATGAGCAAGGGAGTGCTTTGGCTATTAAAGATGCTTTAAAAACAACATTGCAAGCTACTGCAATTGAGTCTCAAAAGAATCCAAAAGCATTTTTAGAAATAGAAACGGTGTTTGGGAATTTAAAAGAGAATGATCTGTTTGTAGATGTGTTTGTAAAAGCCTATGAAAATATTACAGCAAACGGAGTTGAAAAATGTGTGATAGAAATTAATAATACACTTTAAATTGGGAAAAAGATGAAAAACATAGTTTGCTTTGGTGAAGTGTTGTGGGATGTTTTTCCTAATCACAAAAAAATAGGAGGTGCACCATTAAATGTTGCTGTTAGACTACAATCTTTAGGCAATAACGTTGGCATGATTAGTAGTGTAGGACAAGATACAGATGGTGATAAAATCATAGATTTTGTAAAAGAACACGGTGTTGATGCGAATAACATTCAAATCAACCCTGCGCAGCAAACAGGAAGTGTAGCGGTAACTTTAGACGATGAAGGATCTGCTACTTATGAAATTGAGCATCCTAGAGCTTGGGACAAAATAGCATTGTCTAACACTGCTATTGAAAGCACCAAAACTTCCGATGCATTTATATTTGGAAGTTTGGCAGCAAGAGATCAAGTTTCTAGATATACACTTAACGAATTGTTAAAAATTGCTCCGTATAAAATTTTTGATGTGAACTTAAGAAAGCCTCATTACAGTTCAGAAATTTTGAATGAGTTGATGCATCAAGCAGATTTTATCAAGTTTAACGATGATGAGATGTTAGAGATTGTAAAGAATTATACCACTGATATTGATACTGTAGAAGAAGCTATTCAGTTTATAGCCAAACAAACCAACGCAACTTCTATTTGTGTAACCAAAGGAAACAAAGGAGCCGTGTTGTATTACAAGGGAGAACTTTATCAAAATCCGGGATATAAAATTACAGTGGTTGATACCGTTGGAGCTGGAGATTCGTTTTTAGCCTCGTTAATCAATCAACTGTTAAACAATTCTACACCACAAAAAGCCATTGATTTTGCTTGTGCGGTGGGAGCAATTGTCGCGAGTAGAGAAGGTGCCAATCCTACTATTGAAACTGCAGCAATTGAACAATTAATGAATACATAAGTATAATTAAATACCCCTATATTTTATATTTAGCACTTTTTATCTTTGTTGTGGGGATAAAAGGTGCTTTTTTTATTTTTAAGATTCTGAATAGTCTAATTTTTCAAAAAGATTACGTTTGTAGGTAATTCCAATAGGAATGGTTTCTTTCTTTATTTGGATGACATCTTTGTCAATCTTACAAACTTTTTGAACAGCAATAATGTATGATTTGTGTGTTCTTACAAACAATTCTGAAGGAAGTGTTCTTTCTAGTTCTGATGTGGTGGTGGTAGCCACATAAATACGTTTCATGGTGTACACTTTTACATAATTGCCATAACTCTGTAAAAATAAAATGTCAGAAAGAGGAATATCTACAAAATCACTTCCTATTTTTAAGTTGATGAATTCTGGATGTTTGGGAACTGTTTCTGAAAGCAGACCTTTACTTTTTTGATTGAGGTGCTCTATCGCTTTTAAAAAACGAGGATAAAAAATGGGTTTTAGCAAATAATCAATCACTCCATGGTCGTAGGCTTTTAAAGCAAACTCGCTGTAGGCAGTTGTTAAAATTGTTTTGGGAGGATTGTCTACTTTTTGCAAAAGTTCTAAACCTGTAATGTCTGGCATATCTATGTCTAGAAACATCAAATCTACCGAGTTGTTTTCTAAATAAGCAATGGTATTGGTTCCGTTGTATAATTGGTGTACCAACGTTAATGAACTGCTTTTATTTATGTAATCTGTAAGTACATAATGAGCAGCAGGTTCATCATCAACAATAATACATTTTATCATTTTGGTTGCCATACAATTCTAATCTAGTTTTATTTTTAAAACAACGTTGTAATCAGGCTCTTTGGTTATTTTAATAGTGTATTTCTCACCATAAATCAACTCCAATCTTTTTAACGTATTTTTAAGTCCAATTTTGGTAGACACAATCTCCTTTTTGTTTTTTGGAATGGAGTTGCACACTTTAAATAGTAAGTTGTTTTTTTCTACACGGACATCAATCTTAACAAAACAATTTTCTGTGGTTGCACTCCCATGTTTAAATGCATTTTCTACAAAGGTAATCAATAACATAGGAGCAATGTTGTAGGTGTTTTCTTTGGCAATATCACTGTTAAATTTGATATAGCAACGGTAACCTACACGCTCTTTTTCTAAAAGCACATAACTTCTTATAAAATTAATTTCATCCTCTAACAATACTTTGGGAGCATCGCTACTTTCTAACTGATATCTCATCAATTGAGAAACATGCATCACCAAATCAGAAACACGGTCTGGATACTTTAAACTAATCCCGTAAAGTGTGTTAAAAGTGTTGAATAAAAAATGTGGATTTAGCTGTTCTTTTAAAGAGTTTAGCTGAACGTTGTTGTACAATAATTTCTCTTTATCAAGTCTTTTGTTGTTTCTATAAAATTTAAGAATTAAAGAGATAGATAGGATACAAACCAAGGTTACCATAAGTGTAGCTCCTTGAAACCCTAGATTTTTTTGTGCGATGGACTTGTATAAAAAACAGTTTTTATAAATCCAAAAAGAAGTAGCATAATACGTAAGTACTGTAAACACACAAAGCAAAACAACGGTGCTAAAAAAATAGACTACTGGCTTGTGTTTTTTTAACAACAAGGGCAGTAAAAAGATTCTATTTAATTGCGCATGTGTGTACAAAAGCAAAAAATAAATACATCCTCTTAGTAAACTAGGAAACGATTTGATTAAAATCCAATCGTTTAAGGTAAATAACAAAAATGAGAACAAAAGAATAAAAAGCTCTTGCCACCATTTATTCTGAATAATTCTACCAAGGTACTTGTTCATTAAAAATAGGTTTAAAGAACAAATTAATTAAATAAAATTGACTTGTAGCCGAACTAAATGATGAATTTAATTCGTCATTTGATAAGTTGAATTGGTCATTTAACAAAAGGAATAGGGTTGTGTATCAGCTACTTTTGACCAAAAATAAATTTAAAATGAATTCAATTACTTATTATTCAAAATTGTATTTAAAGAGAATGCTCTTTTTGATTTTTCTAAGTTTTACTTGGTCAAAAGCACAATCGCAAACACTTAATTTAAAAAATGCCATAGCTAGCGGAATGGAAAATTACGGAAGCATTAAGGCCAAAGAAAATTATAGCAAAGCCGCTACAGAAGAGATTGCACGTGCAAAAAGAACGTATTTGCCCAATTTTAATTTGGCAGCACAGCAAGTGTACGGAACTGTAAATGGTCAGAACGGACCTATGTACGGTTCTGGAGGCTTGGGAGTAGCTTCCTCTGGTTTGCCTTTAGAGGAACAAAACTGGAACGCAGCCTTTGGTTCTTTGTATTTGGCCAATGTAAATTGGGATTTTTTTACGTTTGGAAAAATTAGACAACAAATACAAGTTGCCAAAGCAACATCTGTACAATCAGCAAAAGATTTAGAACAAGAAAAGTTCAAACAAAAAATAAAGATTACCACGTACTACCTTAATTTATTAGCGAGTCAGCGAATGTTGGTGTCTCAGCAAAAGAATTTAGACCGTGTGATTGTTATTCAGCAAAATGCAGCCTCACGCGTAAAAAATGGCTTGTTGCCAGCGGTTGATTCCATTTTAGCATCGGCAGAAGTATCTAAAGCCAAAATAGCTTTAAATCAAATCAAACAACAAGTTAAAACGCAAAACAATCAATTAGCGAGTAGCATAGGAATAGTGGCTCGTGAGTTTGTTTTAGATACCCATTTGGTTTCTAAAACACCTCAATCATTGACTTTCTTTGAAGAAGAAACAGTTTCAGAAAATCCTATTTTATCTTTTTACAATAGTAAGATTGAAGTAGGGACTTCTCTATTAGAACTCAATAAAAAGGAATTGTATCCAAACTTTTCTCTATTTGGAGTTTTTCAGACAAGAGGTTCTGGGTTTAGTTCCAATTATGCCACCAATCAAAATGCATATACAACCAATTATCTAGACGGAATAGATCCTGTAAGACACAATTACTTAATGGGAGTTGGTTTGTCTTGGAACTTGACCGAGGTGTTTCGGATTTCTAAAAAAATCACCACTCAAAAATTCATCAATACAGGATTAGAAGAAGAGTATAAAATGATTGACAATGAGTTAAATAATCAACTAAACGAATCTAACACACGCTTGCAATATGCTTTAGAAAATTACAAAGAAGCTCCTTTGCAAGTACAAGCGGCTCAAAAAGCTTATGAGCAAAGAATGGCACTTTACAAAAACGGATTGACCAATTTGGTAGATGTTACACAGGCTTTATACATTTTAAATAGAGCAGAAGTAGATCAAGATGTTATCAATACCAATGTTTGGCAAGCTTTGTTAATGAAAGCTGCTGCTACGGGAGATTTTAATCTGTTTTTTAATCAATACAAACAATAAAAAATATGAACTTAATAAAATTCGCACTCCAAAAACCCATCTCTATTATAGTCCTTGTGTTAGGATTGTTCTTTTTTGGGATTGGAGCTGTAAAATCGGTAAAAGTAGATATTTTGCCCAAAATGGATTTACCCGTTTTGTATTTGGCACATCCGTTTACAGGATACACACCAGATCAAATGGAGTCTTATTTTGGTAAAAACTACATCAATATTATGTTGTTGGCCAATGGCGTAAAATCTATTGAAACCAAAAACTTACAAGGATTGACCTTGATGAAAGTAAGTTATTACGAGGGAACCAATATGGCACAGGCAACGGCAGAATTAAGTGCTTTGACCAATAGAGTACAAGCCATTTTTCCTCCAGGATCGCAACCTCCTATCATTATTCGTTTTGATTCTTCTACGCTACCCATTGGTCAATTGGTGTTGAGTAGTAAAAAAAGGAGTAATAACGAGTTGCAAGATATGGCCAATATTTATGTGCGTTCTTCATTTACATCTGTTCCGGGGTTATTATCTCCAGCACCATTTGGAGGAAGTCCTAGAACGATAGAGGTGAATGTAGATCCGGCACAATTAAGAGCTCATAACCTTACTCCAGATCAAATTGTAGAGGCGATTAAGTTAAACAACCAAACCGCACCGTCTGGAAATGTAAGAGTGGGAGAAAAAGATTATTTAACACCTACCAATAACACCATTAAAGATTTAAAAGATTTTGAGAAAATCCCTTTGTTTAAAGGAGATGTACAGAATTTGTATTTGGGTGATGTAGCTACGGTAAAAGATGGAGCCGATATTATTACAGGGTATGCATTGGTCAATGGAAAAAGATCGGTGTATTTAAACATTGCCAAAGCAGGAGATGCTTCTACTTGGGAAGTGGTGAAGAATTTAAAAGCAGCCTTGCCTAAAATTCAGAGCACTTTGCCAGAAGATGTAAAAGTAAGTTATGAGTTTGATCAATCTGTGTATGTAATGAATTCTGTAAAAAGTTTAATTACAGAAGGAGTGATTGGTGCGGTGTTAACTGGTATTATGGTGATTTTATTTTTAGGAGATAGAAGAGCGGCTTTAATTGTGATTTTAACCATTCCGATTTCTATTATTTCTGGAGTCTTGTTCTTAAAATTATTTGGACAAACCATCAACCTAATGTCTTTAAGTGGTTTGGCCTTAGCGATTGGTATTTTGGTAGATGAAAGTACGGTAACTATAGAAAATATTCATCAACATTTAGATATGGGCAAACCTAAAGCATTGGCTATTTGGGATGCATGTAAGGAAATTGCGTTGCCTAAATTGTTAATTCTACTTTGTATCCTTGCGGTATTTGCTCCTGCATTTACCATGACAGGAATTCCGGGTTCTTTGTTTTTACCATTGGCATTGGCAATTGCTTTTTCTATGGTAACTTCATTTTTACTATCACAAACATTTGTGCCTATTATGGCCAATTGGATTATGAAAGATAAAGGACATGGAACTCCAAACGATACAAAAGATGGAAAAGCAAAAAAGAAAACCCTTTTTGAAAAATTTAGTGAAAAATACCAGGCGTTTATTGATAAAATGTTACCTAAAAGAAAAGGAATTTCTTGGGTGTACTTGTTAGGAATTACTAGTGTTGCAGCTTTTATTTTTGTCAATATAGGACAAGATGTATTTCCTAAAGTAAACTCTAGCCAGTTTCAGTTAAGATTGCGTGCCCCAGACGGAACACGCTTGGAACGTACCGAAGAAAAAGCCTTGAGTGTTTTAAACGAAATTGAAGGACTTGTAGGTAAAGAACACATTGGAGTTACCTCTGTATATGTAGGGAAACATGCTCCGTTATATGCCTTAAATCCTATATATCTTTTTATGGCAGGATCTCATGAAGCCGTGTTGCAAGTTTCTTTAAAAGATTACCATGCAGATATGGATGTTTTTAAAGATCAACTAAGAGCTAGAATACACAAAGCTGTTCCTGATGTAAAAATGTCTTTTGAAGCCATAGAACTTACCGACAAAGTATTAGGACAAGGATCTCCTACACCTATAGAAATTAGATTGGTAGGAAAAGACAAAAAACAAAATGAAGTTTATGCTAATAAAATTATGGATAAAATGAGGGAAGTCCCTTATTTTAGAGATGTACAAATAGGACAATCTATTCATTACCCCGCATTAGATATTACAATTGATAGAGTAAAAGCGGCTCAATTAGGAGTAGATATGAATGATATTTCTCGTTCTCTTGTGGCAGCAACTTCCTCATCTCGTTATACAGAAAAAAATATTTGGATAGATGAAAAAGTAGGATTTCCGTACAGTGTACAAGTGCAAGTTCCGTTAGATAAAATGAACACGGTACAAGATATTAATGAAATTCCTTTGCTTAAAAATTCGGCAAGACCTGTGTTGGGAGATGTGGCAAGCATTGAACAATCAGAAACACATGGGCAGAATAACAATTTAGGAGCCATGCCTTATATATCTATTACAGCAAATACAGACCACACCAATTTAAGTACAGCTTCTACAGATGTAAAAAGAATTGTAAATGAGTTAGGAGAATTGCCAAGAGGGTTGGTAATTGAACAAATTGGTTTGGGTAAAGTTTTGGTAGAAACCATGAGCAACTTAAACATAGGATTGTTAGTAGCAATTGTAGTGATCTTTTTAATGTTGTCTGCCAACTATCAATCTTTTAAAGTATCCTTTGTAGTACTAACAACCGTACCTGCTGTAATTTTAGGGTCGTTGCTATTGTTATTAGCTACCAATTCTACCTTAAACTTACAATCTTATATGGGAATTATTATGGCCGTGGGAGTGTCTATTGCCAATGCCGTTTTGTTAGTAACCAATGCAGAACAATTAAGAAAAGTAAGCGGAAACGCTTTAGAAGCAGCCAAAAAAGCAGCCTCTCTTAGATTGAGACCTATTATTATGACCAGTGTGGCCATGATTGCGGGAATGTTGCCCATGGCTATTGGACATGGAGAAGGAGGAGAGCAAGTTGCTCCACTAGGAAGAGCTGTTATTGGAGGCTTGTTATTTTCAACCTTTACGGTATTGCTAATCCTTCCCTTAATTTTTACGTGGATTCAGAACAAAACAAGTACAGCTTCTGTATCACTAGATCCAGAAGATACAGAAAGTAAGTTTTATATAAATAAACAATAAAGACATGAAAAAATACATTATCAAATCAACACTAATAATTGGCTTGCTTGTAGCAGTAGGCTGTTCTAAAAAAGAAACAAAAGCAACACCCGTAGCAACGGTGGCTCCAACACCCAAAATAGAAACTTTTGAGTTGAAAAAAGACAAACTATCCTCAGAAGTAGTAATTCCTGCAGAAATAACTGCTTTTCAATATGTGGATTTGTACGCAAAGGTGAATAGTTATGTAAAAGAGTTAAAAGTAGATATTGGGAGTGTGGTAAAAAAAGGTGCTGTTTTGGTGGTGTTAGAAGCTCCAGAACTGACCTCTAAATTAATAGCAGCCGAGGCACAATTACATGCACAAGAAGCAGTGTATATGGCAAGTAACAGCACTTACAACCGTTTGTTAGAAACCAGCAAAATAGAAGGAACCATTTCTAAAAATGAAATAGAACAAGCATTGGCAGTTAAAAATGCAGATTTTGCAAAATTACAAGCAGCCAAAGCAATGCACAAAGAGTACGAGGTAATGCAAAGCTATTTAGAAATAAAAGCTCCTTTTAATGGAGTAATTACCGCTAGAAACATTCATACAGGGGCTTATGTTGGGCCTTCTGGAAAAGGATCGGTATTGCCTTTGTTAGAGTTGCAAGATGTTAACAAATTACGATTAACCGTATCTGTACCTGAATCGTACACTGGGTTTTTGGATGTAAATGTTCCTGTTAACTTTAAAATACATTCGTTGCCCAACCATCAGTTTTCTGCCAACATTACTAGAAAATCTGGAGTGTTAGACAAAAAACTAAGATCTGAACGTGTGGAGATTGATTTAGAAAACAACCCAGTTTTAAAACCGGGTATGGTTGCCGAAGTAACCATTCCTTTAACCCCAAAAGACAGTACTTTTGTAGTGCCTAAAACATCGGTATTAACGTATAGCGAGGGTACTTTTGTAATCAAATCTGTAGGAGGAAAGGCACACAAAGTAGCGGTTAAAAAAAGAAGAGAAACGGCTGACTTTATAGAAGTGTTTAGCAAGGGTTTAAACACCAACGATCAACTTGTAAAAGTAGCGAGTGAAGAAATTAGAGAAGGAGTAACCTTGGCTATATAAACACTCTTTTAGTATATACAAACTAAAACCCCTCCCTAAAAATGTGATTTTTAGAGAGGGGTTTGTTGTAATATATATTATTTAAAATTCTTTACGTACTTTTTGTGGATTGTCATGTATAAAACCACTAGCACCTTGTTGTACTAATTGTTTTATTATAGGTGTTTCCATAGCTTTAACAGTCATCCAAATAGGGATGTTTTTTTTGGCTAAATCAGTCACTAATGTAGGATGGTCTTCTAACCAATTTGGCCACAAACGAATGGCATTTACTTTATGTAAAATAAAAACATCTGTTTGTTCTGGTTCCGGAATAAAGCCCAATACTTGTACATTGGCATCTAATTTTTTACAAGTTTTTAATTCTTCTAAAGTTCTAACACCTATACAAACTTGTTGTTTTAGTTGGTGTTTTTCTAAAAGTTGAAATAATAGTTGGTAATCTAAACGTTCACCTGCTTTTATGTCTAACAACAACTTACTATTCCCTTTTTTTACTAAGACCAAGGCCTCTTGTAACGTAGGGATTTTTTGTAGCTGTCCTAAAGACAATTCTTGCAATTCTGCCAAGGTACAGTTGGCTAGTTTTTTAGAATTTCCTGTCATGCGTTGTAAAGAAGCATCGTGAAACAATACCATTTTGTGGTCTTTACTTAAACGAACATCGGTTTCTATCATGGCTACATTTGTGTCCATACAATGCTGAAAAGCAAGCAAGCTGTTTTCTGGAATATTGGCTAAAATGCCACCTCTGTGTGCTATTAACAAAGGAGCTTTTTCTTGAGAAAACCCCAACAAATTAGAACAGAAACAGATAAGTAATAGAATGTTTTTCATGATTTGTAAATTTAAAAACCTTGGAATTCAAAGGTTGTTTAATTTATAGCATTTAGAGGTTTTTAGAGTATTAGCTTATTGTTAAGGAAAAGAATACAATGATAGTTATAAACTATTTGTGTTGATAACATTTGTTATCGTAGAGTATAAGTTTTTTTTAATTTCTCTATTTTTAAAGGGAAGCTTAAAGCTCTAATAAAAATTACATGGAATACATATATTTAAATGGTAAAAAGTCAGTTGCTATTCAATACAAAAAAGATACTTCAGAAGTAGAAAGTGTATTAATTAATGGTTCTGTTCATGATTTTAAGGAAGAAAAAAATCCTAATAAAATGGATTATGCAATTGGTTCAAAACGCAGCATGTATAAACAATTTTTAAATAATCAGTTTGAAAATTTATCAGTATTAACTGGAGCTGGCTCTTCTGTAGGAATTGGAGAAACAAATAAAGGGAGGTTATTAACTCAATTATGGGATGATGTCGAAAATAAAATTACTTTAGAAGTATTAAATAGATTTTGTGATTTAGTAGATTACAATGATAAATATGAGGATGGTAGTCGTATAAAAAACCTTGAAAAGCTATTATCAATAGCTAATGTTGCAAAGAATTATATTTTTGATAAACCCGAAAATGGTACTTCTTTAATTAAAATTGATGAAATTATTAATAAGATTGAAATTGTAATAAAAAAGAAATGTACAATAACATTACCAAAAGAAAGTCCTCATAAAGAATTCTTAGAAAAAATAACTAAAAGAAAAGTAACAGCCCCTAGAGTCAAAGTTTTTACATTAAATTATGATACATTATTTGAACAAGCTGGTAGAAATAGTAATTATACTATCATTGATGGTTTTTCATTTTCCATTCCTAGAAAATTTAGTGGTAGGAATTTTGATTATGATATCGTTTCCAGAAACTCTAGTAGAGTTAAAGAAGAAGATAATTTTATAAATAAAGTTTTTCATTTATACAAACCACATGGTTCTATTGATTGGGAAAGGGATAACAAGGGAGATATTTATCAAAAAGACAATGTTAAGAATTCTTTGATGATATACCCAAAAGACAGTAAGTATGAAAGTTCATACGATCAACCTTTCTTTGAAATGATGTCACGTTTTCAACAAAGTTTAAGAAACGACAATGTTCTATTAATTTGTATAGGATTTAGTTTTAACGATAAACACATCGTCTCTGCAATAATTGAAGCTTTAGAACAAAATCCAAGTTTTCAGCTTATGGTTGTAAATAAAGGTATTGATGAAAAGTCTGAAAGTTTTAAACCCTTTTTTGAAGCTGCTAAAAAATACAATAACATAGCTTTAGTTGATGAAGAGTTTGCTGATTTTGCTAAACATTATCCAGATTTAAAATCTTATAATCATGAGGATAGTAAAAAAATTATCATAAATAATAATATTTCTACAAATGTCTAATATTAGCCCTTTCAATCACACTCATTTTATTGGTTATATAAATCAAGTTACACCTCAATTTGTAAAAGTTCATTTTCCTTCTTCCGTTTTAATGAAATCTTTTTCATTTTATGGAGAACAATTAAAAGGAGGTTTAGTAGGTAATTATGTAGTTATAGAAGGTGAACAGTTTGGTTTTTTAGGAAAAATATTAGAACTAAATTTACCTGAAAAAGAACGTTTAGAATTGAGTGAGAAATCATTTAACACTAAAGAGTTTCATCCTGTAGGAAAGGTTGAAATATTATTATCTTTTGAGATATTTAACCCATCTAAAATTGATAAAGGTCTAAACTCTTTACCTGTAATAGGTGCGAAAGTTTTTATTTGCTCATCAGAGTTTATAAAAGATTATTTTAAAGGGTTTGGGGTTACAGAAAATGATAAAAATGATGCTCCAACAATTGATTTTGGTCATTTGACTTATGATAAATCTACTTTAATAGAGCTATCACAACAAGCTCTTTTCGGAAGGCATTGTGCTATTGTTGGAACCACGGGAGGTGGAAAGAGTTATACTATTAGTAAACTCTTAGAAGGTATTGTTTCAAATGGAAGCAAAACAATAATAATTGATGCTACAGGAGAGTATAATAATCATGATGAAAAGGATTATTCTGAGGAGTCTTTAGTTTTATCCGTTAATTCTTATTTTCCTTATTCAAGACTCTCAGTTAGTGATTTATTTGCATTATTCCGTCCTGCTGGACAAGTGCAGCAACCTATATTATTAGAGGCTATAAAGTCTTTAAAAATTGTTCATTGTTTGATGAGAGATAAAGAACAATATGAATTTACAGAAGACGAAAATATAATTACATTTAAGATTAAAATAAAAGATGGATCAAAGAAGGATTTAATTATTGAAAAAGGTTGCTTAAAAAAGCAAGGAAATGAAATAAGTCCATTTGACAGATGTTATTTTAAATATGTAGATGAAATTGAAGATAATACAAGAAGTGATTTTGAAATTCTGAATCTTATAAAACAGATTCAAAATGAATGTTTTCAAATTAATGGAACAAAATGGAATACTTATGTAGATAGTCGAAACTCTAGTAACAGCACAAGTTTATTAATGCGTATAAATAATGTTCTAAATAATGATTCTTTTAAAAAAATATTTGGTTTTCAAATAAATGAAGAAATTGATTTAATCGAAGCAATTAATACTTTTCTACAGTCAGATAATAAATCCTCAATATTAAGGATAGGTTTTGAAAAAGTTCCTTTTAATTTTCAAGTAAGAGAGATTTTAGCTAATGCAATAGGTAATTACTTATTAAATCAAGCTAGGTCAGAAGTTTTTAAAGATAACCCTCTTGTTTTTTTTGTTGATGAAGCACATCAATTTTTAAACAAGAGTGTTAAGGATGATTATTTTGAATCAGAATTAAATGCTTTTAATTCAATAGCTAAAGAATGTCGTAAATATGGATTGTTTCTTTGTATTGCAACACAAATGCCTAGAGATATTCCAAATGGAACATTAAGTCAAATAGGAACTTTTATTTCACACAGATTAATTAATTATCAAGATAAAGAAGCTGTAGCAAATGCTTGTTCAACAGCAAATAGAGAAACATTAGCTTTTTTACCTGTTCTTGGAGCAGGTGAAGCAATATTAATGGGAGTTGATTTTCCTATGCCTGTAATGTTAAAAGTTAAAACACCAGAAATAAAACCAAATTCAAGTACTCCTTTATTTAAGAAAAGATAAACGAGTTTTAATCTCTCAACATTGAGCAGAATCAACATCGGTTTTCCGTTAATTTGCAAGTGTTTACGTAAATTTAAGCAACGTAAAACATAAAAAAATATGCGATCTCTCTATTACTTGCTTATTCAAAAACCATCAGAAATACCAAGTCCACATAATAATGATCCTTTGGATACATCAAGCCCTTTAGAAATAACGGTTTACATTATTCTGCCCATTCTTATTTTTGCCTTGTATTTTTTATGGAAAAGAAAAAGAAGAAAATAAACGTTTCTATTCTATTATAATAAGTACTAAACCCCCACAACTCTAGAATGTTCCATAAAATAGGAGTCTAAACGTTTGATACCTGGTGTTAATTTTTCGGAATAAATTACATATTGGCATTTTGTAATACTTTCTGTAATTGCCAATAAAGATTTGTAGGCATTTGCTTGTGCTAAAAATTCCGCATCATCAATACTAAACAACTTTACCTGAGACAAGTTTACTCCATACAACCTAAGCAATTTGTCTAGGGTATTAGGAGTTACAATTAAAACATCTACACCTTCAAAAATTTCAGATTTTAACAAATCAATATGTTCTTTTTCGTTGGCATGATATACACGTATTTCGCTGTATCGGGTATAAGCCAAAAAAGCTTCATTCATTTCTTTTCCTTTGTCATTATCTGCTACCAATACAATAGCTCTAGGAGTATTTCCTTCGGCTTCGCATTTTAATTTTTGTAACGTAGTTAAAACAAGAGTCGTTGTTTTTCCGCTGTTTTTTTCTGCGGTACAAAACAAATTGGTACCACTTTTAATTAAAGAGATGCTCTCTTTCTGAAAATCTGTAGGAGTGTTTATTTCTAAACGTTCTAAAGTTTCTAATAGGTGAGAATGTAATTTTTTAAAAGGTGCAGGAAATACAGGCATAAACAATAAATTTTTAGAGACTTTTTAGGCCTCAAAATTACAAGTTTTATAGGCTAAATAAATAAAATTAAACAAAATTTATTTAGAGCATTGATTTGTAGTGTTTTATGTTCTTTAAAATTATATAAATAAAATTTTAATTTAAATATTTTAATTTAAAACTATTGCTACTATTGTCTCATAATAATTACACCAAATCAATCTGTAACCATAAGTGTTCTAGTAAGATAGGAGGTAGATAAACAATATTTTAAAACAAAAAAAACATAAAATGAAATCACAAAAAATCACAATTATTGCAAGTGCAATTTGCATCTTAACTTCTGTAGCATCTTTTTCTCAAGAAAAAGAAAAACCATCACCAGAAAAATGGTTTAAGAACTTAGACAAAAATAAAGATGGTAAATTAACCAAAGCAGAATTAGAGGGTAAAAAAATTGAAAACAAATTTGATGCTATGGATAAAGACGGAAACGGTTCTGTAGTTTTAGAAGAGTTTTTAGCATTTGCTCAAAAAGGAAAAAAACCAAACGTGGCTAAAAAGCCTATGAAGATTGTAGACGAATCTGAAGACACTGAAGATACAGAAGACGGAGGAGAAGAATAGATCTAATCTTTTTCTAAAATAATATTGAACTCTTTGCTATGCGTAGCAAAGAGTTTTTTTATGCAAGGGGGTTCGCAATCAGTTTGATTAAATAGTATATTTGAAAAAAACTCAAACAATACTTTTCCCTTTTGAAAAAATCATCTATAAAAAATTTAACGATAAGTCAAATTGTAGAAATCCTTGGTGAAGCTGACCAAGGGGATGGTTTGCATGTGAATATATCACGAGATAAATTTGAAGAAATCCCTATAAAGTATCCTTTTAGGAGTGATAATTTTTCTATTATGTTGCTTCTTTCGGGTAGTTTTACTTTACAGCTAAATTTAATTTCACATACACTTGTTAAAAATGAAGCCATTATTGTAAAACCACAAACAGTAATGCACATACTTAAAATGTATCCTCGCTTAAGTTTGATTTGTATTAGTTTTACCGTTGATTTTATTCTTAAAAACGGATTTAAAAAAGAAGATTTTGATGCTTTTGAGTTTTTTACTGCCAATAATATTCCTAAGATAAAATTAACAGAAGAAGAAATGGATTCTGCTGTGTCTACAGCAGAAATACTAGAAAGAAACAAAAGGTTTTCTTTAGAAGATATTCCTTATAAAGAAGAGTTAATTCAGTCTTCTTTTAAGTTTTTATTGTATCATTTTGCATCCCTTTATAGAAAAACATATCCTAATTTAGGAGCTAATTTATCTAGGCAAGAGGATTTAGGACTGCGGTTTGTAAACTTGTTAAATGAAAATTTAAAGCAAGAAAGAACCGTTCAGTTTTACGCAGACGTACTTTGTGTAACTCCAGGGTATTTGTCTAAAGTATTAAAAGAAGTTACAGGAAAAACAGCCAATCAACTGATAGACGAAGCGGTTCTTTTAGAAGCTAAAATATTATTAAATACACCTAGTTTAAGTATTGCTGAAATTACCGAAGAATTGCATTTTAGCAATGCCTCTTTTTTTGGGAAATTCTTTAAAAAACACACAGGCCATTCTCCTTCAGCTTTTAGAAAAATATACAAAAAACATTCAGTCTAATAACAACGTTTGTGTACTATGTGTTTTTACGGAGTGTAGCTAGTAAACTAAGTATTACTAAGCCTTTGTTTTATTTCACATTTCCTAAACAATAAAAAAAATAACGGTTTTAGACCAATTTATACTTTTTATAGACCTTTTACAATTGTTTCAATAAGGGCAAATTTGTAGTGTAAAAAATAACTAAATCAATATTTACACAAACAACCATATCTATGAGACATTTATTAATGCTAACAGCATTCGCTTTTTTGTTAGCAAGTTGTTCCCACAAAGAAGAGCCTAAAATTAAGGAACCAACACAGAAAGCAACGGTAAAAGAAATTACATCCACTTCCGAAAATGAACTACTAACCTATAGCGGAACTATTGAAGCAGACAATATTGTTTCTTTAGGGTTTTCCGTTGGGGGGAGAGTAAACCATCTAGCTGTTCAAGAAGGACAAAGAGTTGAAAAGGGACAATTATTGGCTTCTATAGAAGACATTAGTTATCAAAATGAATTTATTATTGCAGAAGCCAGTGCAGAACAAGACACCGATAATTTTAACCGATTGAATGGTTTGTATAAAAAAGGAAGTTTGCCAGAACGTGACTTTATTGCTGCAAAAGTTGCCATTGCCAAAGCAAAAGCAAATAAGAGCATGGCTGCTAAAAATTTAGCTGATACCAAATTATATGCTCCATTTACGGGGATAATTACGGCAAAAACCACTGAGATTGGTGCAACTGCTACACCTGGAGTTCCTGCATTTACCATTATGAAAACTGATAAAATGTATGCAAAAGCATCTATTACAGAGTCAGAAATATCTAAACTAACTCTTGGCAAAGAAGCTACGGTTACCGTTGCCTCTTTAAACCAAACATTTAAAGGAACTATAGATATTTTAAACCCTAGTGCAGATGAACTTACCAGAACGTTTACAGTGAAAGTCGGTTTAGACAATAGTGACCATAAATTATTACCAGGAATGATTAGTAGCATTCTAATAAACACAGGGAATCCTGTGAACGTGATTAGCATTCCTTCTGTTTCGGTAGTGAGAGATGCTAACGATCTATTGTATGTTTTTGTGGCAGAAAATGGAAAAGCCATTAAAAAAAGAATCACCGTTAGTGGTTTTAAAGGCAATAATATTATTGTAACCTCTGGTATAAAAGTAGGTGATAAAGTGCTAGTAGAAGGGCAGAAAAATGTAAAAGAAGGACAGGCAATTGCTTTGTAATTTAATCCGAAAGACACTTTAAAAATGAAAAAAGTAAAAATAAATTTCATAGAAGCTTCTATGAAATACCATCAGGTAACGCTTGTAATAACTGCAATTCTTATGATTGTAGGTATTTACTCGCTAATGACTATGGCCCGAAGTGAAGATCCTCAAATTACAGTACGTAAAGGTTTGGTAGTTGCTGCTTTTCCTGGAGCTGATGAAGTTCAAGTAGAAAAACAATTAACAGATCAATTAGAGCAATATTTATTTGGTTTTGAAGAGATTAGAAAAGAAAAAACAATTTCTGACACCAAAGAAGGACAAGTAATTGTAACGGTAGAACTGAATGAAAACGTAAAAGATACAGATCGATTTTGGTCTACATTACAACGTGGATTGAGTACCACTTTTAGACAAAACTACACAACACCTCCTGGAATGATTGGACCTATGGTGAATAGTGATTTTGGAGATGTAGTTGCACAAATGATTACCGTTTCTGCACCCGGACGTAGTTATGCAGAACTAGAAACCTATTTAGATCAATTAGAAGATGGATTGAAAGTAATTCCGGAAACTTCTAAAATTAAAAGATACGGAGGACAAAAAGAACAAATTTATGTTACTGTTAAAGATGAAAAACTAAAACAATATGGATTTGATTTTTCTACCATTGCTCAAGTTATTCAAATGGAAAACAATACTGGATATGCTGGTGGAATTACGTTAAAAAATTCGGAAGTTTCTGTGTTTGCAAAGAATCAATACAAAAATGCAACTGATCTAGAAAACCAAATTGTGTACAGTACTCCTAACGGAAAAGTAGTTCGCTTAAAAGATGTAGCAAGTATAGAACGTCGTTATCAAGAAACTGAAAGTTTTATAAAAGTAGGAGACGATAAAGTAACCATGATTGCTATAGAAATGCAACCAGGAAACAATATTGTAGAATTTGGAGAAAAACTAGAAGTTGCTGTACATAAAATAGAGCAAGAACTACCTGAAGATGTAAAAATACAGACAATTGTAAATCAGCCAGAAGTGGTAGAGGAAAGTATTAGCCACTTTATGCTAGAGTTTGCCATTGCTATTTTAGCTGTAATTTCGGTAGTTATTCTGTTGCTTCCGTTTCGTTTTGCAGTTGTGTCTGCAGTGGCAGCACCTGTTTCTATATTTATCACGTTTGGAATTTTAAACATGATGGGAATAGAAATTCATCAAGTAACCTTAGCAGCCTTAATTATTGTACTAGGAATGGTGGTAGATGATGCTATTGTTGTGGTTGATAATTATGTTGAAAAACTGGATGAAGGAGAAGATTCTTGGACTGCTGGTTGGCAAAGTGCTACACAGTTAATGGTTCCTGTTTTTACTGCAACTATGGCTATTATTTGCTCGTTTTTACCTTTGGCTTTTTTCTTAAATGGAATATCAAAAGAGTTTATTCAAGCTTTACCAATTGCGGTTGCTGTAGCTTTATTTGCATCACTATTGGTGGCTTTGTTGTTAACACCATATTTGTGTTATGTCTTTATCAAAAAAGGATTAAAAGACACCGAGAAAGAAAATAAGGAAAAGAAGAAAGACAGTATGTTAGACCGTTTGCAAAACGTGTTTAATAAAGCCTTAGACCGTTGTTTTAAAAGTCCTAATTTAACAATTTTGATTGGACTTCTTACAATATTCTTAGGTTTTGGAGTTGCTTCTCAATTAGAGCAACAATTGTTTCCTACCGCAGAAAGAAATCAATTTAATATTGAGGTTTGGTTGCCAAATGGAGGGAGCTTGGCACAAACAGAATCAGTAGTAAAACGTGTAGAAAATGAAATACAAGGAGATGATAGAGTTGTAGGTCTTGCAAGTTTTGTAGGTACCAGTTCTCCTCGTTTCCATTCAACCTATGCACCAGAATTTCCAAGAAAAAACTTTGCCCAAATTTTTATAACCACTACAGGGAAAGATGCTACCAAAGAGTTAGCTAAAGAATATTTGGTGAAGTTTAAAAACTTTGTGCCAGATGGTTACATAAGAGTACGTGAGTTGTCTTTAAACGAAGCACCTGCACCTGTTGAAGTGAGAATTGTAGGAGAGGACCTTAACAAACAAAAAGAAGTAGCAGTACAAGTAGCCAAAATTTTAAACAATACTAAAGGTACTAACTGGATAAGAACCTCGTATCAAGATGATTATTTAGGAGCCAAAATAGAATTAAAAGATGATGTTGCCAATAGGCTAGGAGTGACTAATACCAATGTATTACAAACTTTAGGAGCAGGACTAAAAGGATATCCGGTAAGTACGATGTACGAAGGAGACAAGGCTATTGATATTTTAATGCGTTATGATGAAAAGGATCGAAAAGATATTGATGATTTAGGAGCTATTAATATTTCTACCGCTTTTGGAACCAAAGTTCCATTAAGAGAAGTAGCCAATATTACTCCAGAATGGCACACAGGAGTTATTACACACAGAAATGGATTGAGAACCCTTACGGTAAGAGCAGAATCTCAATTAGGAGTAAAAGCTGCAACTATTCAAGCGGAAATTATGCCTAAAGTAAATGCTTTAAAATTGCCAGATGGAATTAGCATTCATTACGGAGGTGAGTTTGAAAGTATCAACGAAACTGGACCAGGAATGGGAGCATCTATGGGAGTTAGTTTGGTGCTTATCTTTTTAGTATTGTTGTTTCAATTTAAAAATTTCACAAAAGTATTAATTGTTCTATCTACGTTTCCTTTAAGTTTATTAGGAGCCTTTTTAGGACTGTATCTAACAGGAAATCCTTTTGGGTTTACAGCATTTATGGGAGTTATTAGTTTGATTGGAATTGTGGTTCGTAACGGAATTATTCTAGTAGACTATGCCGATGAATTAATTCTTGAACATGGATACAGCAAGTTTGAAGCGGCTAAAGCTGCAGGAAAAAGACGTATGAGACCTATTTTTTTAACATCAACCGCAGCAGCAATTGGAGTAGTACCTATGATTGCAGGAAAATCTCCACTTTGGGCACCTTTGGGTAGTGTTTTAGCAGTAGGACTGTTAGTGTCTATGGTAATGACTTTGTTTATTGTTCCTGTTTTGTATTACAAATACGTAAAAATAGAAGAACCAGAGTTTCATCCGCATCCTAATGCACAAACTTTTGAGTCTATTCTATATAAACCCAAGAAAAGTAGAACAGCCAGAAAGTTAGCTGTCTTAAAACACAAATTAAAAAAACGAATCTAATAACTAAGAACTATAGTATACTACGCTCTTTATAAAAAGCGATTGTTCCAAAAAGCCAAGAGGTAGTAGCTATAGTTTGTATTAAAATAAAAATAATGAACACTTATAAATATATACTGTCCTTTGTTTTTTTGATGGGTTTTTCTGTTCAGCATATCCATGCTCAAAAACAAGTATTGACTTTAGAAAAAGCAAAGACACTTGCCAAAACAAACAATAAAAAAACATTAAGAGCTTTACAAAATATAGAGGCCGCAAAAGCTGCAAAAGCTTCTGTGTCTGCAACAGACAAACCCTATGTAGAAGCTAGTGCAATGGGAATTCATGTGGGAGATCCTTTAAATGTATTGTTGCCAGATTTTCAGGCATCTGCATCATTAGGAGTTACACAAGTTATTTATGCAGGAGGAAAAATAAGAAACTCTAAAAAAATGAGTGCAACTGCTATTAATTTGTACAGTGCTCAGAAAGAATTGACCGAAGCTGAAGTTTTGTTAGATGTTGAAACGACGTATTGGCAAATTATAAATGTGAATGCAAAAGTAGATTTGGCTCACAAATACAAAGACCTGTTAACCGAGTTGTTAAAAGATTTGACCAATTCTTACGATGCGGGTCTTATTTACAAAAACGATGTGTTACAAGTGCAGGTACAGCTAAATCAGGCCTTGTTAGATTTGATAAAAGCAGAAGATGGATTGTCTATTTTAAAGTTAAGAATGGCACAATTGATAGGTCTTAACAATTCAGATTTTGAAATAAATACTGAAATGAGCAATAAAACTTTAGTTTCTCATAAAGTAAACTCAGAAGAAGCATTGGCTCAACGACCAGAAATTAAAATGCTTACAGAATCTGTTACCTTGGAGAATTTACAAACCAAAGTACTAAAAGGAGATAGAAAACCAACGGTTTCTTTAAATGTAAGTGGTTTGTACGCTACCGGAAAAAACATCAATTTTAGTGATGGTGGGAACAATTTAGCTTCTTATTACGGTGTATTAAATGTTAGTATTCCTGTGTTTGATTGGGGGAAAAGAAAACAAAAAGTAAAAGAACAAGAGTTTAAATCTGTAGCAAAACAATTAGAATTAGAAGAAACAGAGGAATTGGTGGTTATACAAATTGAAAATGCTTATTTAGAATTGCAGCAAGCTTTAAAAAGAGTAGAAATCACACAAAAATCTTTAGAGCAAGCAGATGAAAATTTAAGATTACATCAAGATCGTTTTGAGGCAGGTACCGTTATTGGTAAAGATGTTTTAGAAGCACAAGTATTGTGGCAACAAGCTTATTCCGAAGTGATTGATGCAAAAGCGATTCAGCATATAAGTCTTGCTAATTACAAAAAAACAATTGGTGAAATTAATTAAAACCCATTAGAAAATGTTTGTCAAAAATCACATTTTAAAAGTATCCAAAGCGTTGTTTTTTAGTTTTGGTATTCAGAATATTAGTATGGATGATATTGCTAATAAATGTGGAGTTTCTAAAAAAACAATTTACAAACATTATGAAAACAAAAGTAATTTATTAAGCCAAACCATTGTGTTACAGGTAGAAGAATTAAAAAGTAACCTAACCAAAACGAGTGCAGTTTCTAGAAATGCTTTAGAGGAATTGCACTCGTTTTTTAAATACATTAACGAGATCTCTTATGTAATATCTCCTGTTTATGGGAAGGAGTTAAAAAAGTTTTATCCTAATAAATATATGGAAGTGTTTCAGTTTAAAAACGAAATTATTATTCCGTTTGTTTTGCAAAATATTGAAAAAGGAATAGAAGAAGGGTTGTACAAACAAGAGTTAAATATTCAGGAAACCTATGAGTCTTTCGATAATATTTCTAAAATTATTTTTACATCAGAAGCTTCTTATAGCTATCAAACAAACAAGAACGCAGTTGCTTTTTTAAATTCACTTTTTATGTACAGATTAGTTTCTGTAACAGGTTTAAAGCTTTTAAATGAATTGAACAGGAGTTGAGTTTTTTTTAAAATCAGTTAAAAATCTTCATTTTATCATAGGAGGGAAGTGTCTTACATTTAAAAATGAGTAGAAATAAATATTCCTACTCATTTTTTTATTGTACTTAACAAGGTTTATTTGAGTTTTACCCCTGTTATTCATTTCTTTTTAAGACTATAAATCAATTTTTTAACAATTATGGGTTGTTAAAACCTTTATAAATACATAAACTTCCATTTTTAATACTTTAATTCAGCTTGGTAAGGAATTACTTTTGGTGTATAATTAAAAAATCACACCATGAAAAAATCTTATTTAACCATTGTCGCAAAAATTGAAGTAGCAGAAAAAGACCGAGAATTTATGCTATCAGAACTTATGGAATTGGTAAGTATTAGTAAAACAGAAAAAGGGAATATAGATTATATTTTGCATTCTGATAATGAGAACCCAAATCAATTTTTTATGCTTGAAAAATGGTCTACTATAGAATCATTAGAAAGTCATACTCAAACCAAACACTTTATCCATTTTAAAAAGGTTACAGAAGGTAAATTAAAAGAATTTGTTGTCCATAAAATGACAGAAATTATAAACTAACCGTTATTATAATAATCTTAATAAATAACAACATGAAAAAACATATTTTAGTTTTAATTACGCTTATTTCTGTAATGTCTTACGGACAAATACCAATAACTGAAGTTGAAATATTTACAACCACCAGTCAGGCTGTTGGTAATATTACTTTTACACATACAGGAGATTTAGTGTATAGTCATCATCCTTTTTTTTCACCAGATAACAGAGTTGTAATTATGGATGCTGAAACAAAAAACACAAAACCATTTCCTAATAAATATTGGAACACACCTAGAGATACGGACGATAATTATTTAAGTAACGTGTTGGGAATTAGAAATGATGAAAACGGTATTATTTGGATGTTAGATATGGCTCAACGTAATAAAGTAACTCCTAAAATTGTAGGATGGAATACCAAAACCAATCAATTAGAACGTATTTATTACTTACCTAAATCCTCAGTTCCAAAAGAATCTCAACCTAATGACATGGTGATAGACACCAAGCATGACTACTTTATATTTGTTATTTTGTATTATAATTTATATTATGTTAAATAGATTTTATTAAAGAAAAGGACTGTGCAAACTACAGTCCTTTTTATGATTATTGCTTAGCTTCTGCCTCTGCTTGCTTTTTCATAGTTTCATTCGCAATAATTGCCAATTCAACTCTTCTGTTTTTAGCTTTTCCTTCAGCAGTAGAATTATCAGCAATTGGTAACAATTCACCTTCTCCTTTAACAGTAAACCTATCTGAAGGTACTCCTAAATTATGTTAAATAGATTTTATTAAAGAAAAGGACTGTGCAAACTACAGTCCTTTTTATGATTATTGCTTAGCTTCTGCCTCTGCTTGCTTTTTCATAGTTTCATTCGCAATAATTGCCAATTCAACTCTTCTGTTTTTAGCTTTTCCTTCAGCAGTAGAATTATCAGCAATTGGTAACAATTCACCTTCTCCTTTAACAGTAAACCTATCTGAAGGTACTCCTAAAGTTTGTAAATAGTTTGCAACAGCTTGAGCTCTGTTTTTTGACAACGTTAAGTTATAAGATTCAGCTCCGTCAGAATCTGTATGTCCAGTAACAAATAAATTTGTCTCTGGGTATTTTTGTAATACTTCTGCCAATTTAGACAACACATTTTTTGTATCAGCATTAATATTAGTTGCATTAGATCCAAAATAGATTCCAGAATCTTTATCAAAAACAACATCAATTCCTTCACCAACTCTATATACTTGAGCACCAGGAATAGAATTTCTTAATTCTTCGGCTTGTTTGTCCATTTTTTTACCAATAATAACTCCTGTAGTTCCTCCAACAGCAGCACCACCAATAGCACCAATTGCAGCTCCTTTTTTACCTCCAATTAAAGCACCAATACCAGCACCTATTGCAGCTCCAGCACCTGTTCCAAAAAGACCTCCTTTGGTTGTGTTGTTCATGCTAGAACATCCAACAAACATACTTGTACTTAAACAAACTAAAACTAAATTTCTAAAAATTTTCTTCATGGTTATATTTTTTATTGTTTCGCAAAAATAAATTCTTTTTTTGTTATAATGACAATATAATAGACCAATGGATAAAATGTAATTATAATTTAACATATGATAACCCTGAACAGAAATATTGAATAATAAAAAAGCCATCTTTTTATAGATGGCTTTTTTATTATTCTTTAAACTTCATGTTGATAGAAGTGTTTAATTTTCTTTTGTAATCTTCTTCCAACCACATAATATAGTTTTTGGTACTTTTTATCATGTAATGAGAATATTTTTTAATTCTATCTTTAATATCATCATCTAACAAAATAGCTAAATCTCTAGCATCAAAAACATCTTCGGCGTTCTCGTAACACATTTGTGCGTGTTGTTCTACAGACTTATCTAAAACTATTTTAGATTTAATTCCGCGTTTTATTGCCTTTTCATATTCTTCTTTTACTTTAAAAGTAATATCTGTAGAATTTTTAAATTTTTGCCTTACCTCTGTTGGCATTTCGTAAATAAACTGACGTTCTATTTCTTCGTCATTAATTAAATTATCTAAATAATAGTCTGGTGATTTAAAGATACGTTTCCAATTGATAGGTGCACTCCACAAACCAAATCTAGCTGCATTATTTCCTAAATCAATTACATTAAACGTTTTTTTATTTTTAAACACACGAGATCCACGACCAATCATTTGGTAATAAAGTGTGATAGATTTTGTAGCTCTATTTAAAATAATAGTATCCACACTAGGTTCATCAAATCCTGTTGTTAAAATACTTACCGATGTTAAAATAGCATCTGGTGTTGTTTTAAACCAACGTAATATTTCGCTTCTTTCTTGTTTAGAAAAAGTATTATCTAGATGACGAACATTTTCGTAACCTGCTGCCTTAAAAGTATCATAGACATGCCAAGAGGTGTTAATACCATTGTTAAAAATTAAGGTTTTCTTTCCTAAAGACTGCTCTACATAAGCATGTAAAAGCTTGTCTTGCATTAGGTTACTAGAATATAAATCATCAGAAGATTTTACGGTATAATCACCATTTATTCCCACTTTTAACCCACCAAGGGCAACATCAAAAGTATAGGTTGTTGCTTTGGCCAAAAAACCTCTATCTATTAAAGTTGTAATAGGTTCCCCTACCAACAACTCATCATAAATTTCGTTCATTGGTAACTTTATGTTAGAGCTTAATGGTGTTGCGGTTACTCCTAAAATAAAGCAATTCTGAAAATATTTAAATAATTTTCTAAAAGAGTTATAGTGAGCCTCATCAATAATAACCATGCTCACATCTTGCATGTCTAGTAAATCATCATTCAATCGATTTTTTAGTGTTTCTACCATAGCAACAAAACACATAAACTCATCCTGATCGTCTAAGGATTTTACATCACTTGTAATTACTTTGTTAGCAACTCCAAATTCAGCCAACATTTTAGAAGTCTGACTACTTAATTCTATTCTATGTGTTAGTATTAAAACCTTTTTTTTAGATTCTTCTATAAAACGTCTTGCAATTTCAGAAAAAATAACGGTTTTCCCTCCTCCAGTAGGTAGCTGAAATACCAAGTTATAGTTGTCAGGTTTTTTTTCAATTTTATCAAATACTTTATCAATATTTTCTTTTTGATAGTCGTATAATTGTTTTCCTTTTTTGACCTTTTTATTTTCTTCTACTTCCATATATTCTTTGTGAGTTTTGCAAAACTACGCAGTTTTTAAAGTTCTACGAAATTATTACTCCACTTTTAGCAATAAATATGGTATTAAAATGGATTTTATGAGTAATAACTTTTTTTGAAAGGCTTTCTTATCTCATAATTGCTAGGTGTTACATACTCTGTTAAAGGTTTTAAAACAAGGTGTAACAACGGATTGGTGTGTTTTATGTATAAATTCATTTCTTTAGGAATGGCTCCTAAAGAACTTTTCATAATTTCGGCTGTTCTACCCAATCTTAATTCGATTACTTTTTTATGAATAGCAAGTTTTACATAATCATACAAAATTCTTTGGTATATAGGCAATGTTTGATTTATTTGATAATTAATCCCTACAAAATTAGCATCTAAATAATGGTTGTTTAAACAGGCTGTGCTAAAAGCTATTAGTTGATGATCTTTAAAATAACCTGTAAAAATAAACTTCTCTTTTAAATTTATTTTTAGTTGATAAAAACTATCTACAGACAAACGTACCATATTAAAGCTGGCTGTTTCTAAAACCGAATTGTACAATTGATGAATGGTGTTTGCATGTGTTTTAATATCATTTGCTGTAAAATTTTGTACAACAATACCCTCTGTTTTTTTGAATACACTTTTAGCTCTGGTTCTGTACTTGGTCACCATAAAAGCTAAATAATTATCAAAAGAAGTCCATTCTTTATGAATTTCTAAAATCATGTTAACGTCTATTTGAAAACGAGCATTTTTTTGACACAGTTCTTTTTGAATTTTGATTTCTTGATCTAGCCAAAA
This sequence comes from Wenyingzhuangia heitensis, assembly GCF_011762155.1. Lineage (GTDB taxonomy): Bacteria > Bacteroidota > Bacteroidia > Flavobacteriales > Flavobacteriaceae > Wenyingzhuangia > Wenyingzhuangia heitensis. The sequence goes on along the minus strand of NZ_JAASQL010000006.1, from coordinate 60,945 downwards.
TTCTTTTACCATGATAAATTTAAGTTTTGATGTGTTTTTAACGGCACACAATTCAACTTTTAATTTATTAATTAGTAACGGAATTGTTTTTGGAGATAATTTAGAGGTAAAATAAAAACCATGTGTACCCGTAGCAAAAAAGTTACCGCAGAGTAATAAATTTCCGTTGACACTTTTTAAAATACGAGCTGTTATTTTAGAATGAATTTCATTGGGAAATTTTTTTTGATTAAAAAAATCGGTTCCTACGTGAATCCATTGAAAATACAAGACTCCAACAGGTTTGTTATTTTGATAAACAATAACATAGATAAAAATAATATCTGACAAAATACTATTTTCCAACGCGTTTAAATAAGCAGGTTGTAAATATATATTGGGAATACCAACTTGATTCCAATCATTCTCTAAGCTCTTTAAGTTAAAAGAGTATGTAAAACAAGTTGTAGAATTTATTATAACCTTTTTAGGTATGTGAGTCATAGGTGTAAATACAGTGTATAAAAAAACACCTTAGTAGTTGCTTACCAAGGTGTTTCCTTACAAAGAACAATAACAATTAATAATCCTTAAAAATTGCGTGCATCATTCTTTTCTTATCGTTTATACTTTCTTCCATAGAGATCATGGTTTCGGTTCTTCTAACCCCATCAATATCATCTATTTGAAAAATAATATCTTTTGCTTGGTTGGTATCCTTAGCTCTAATTTTACAGAAAATATTATATTTTCCTGCAGTAATATAGGCTACTGTTACATTTGGAATATCTTCTAAAGATTGTAATACACCTCTAATTTTTGAGCTGCTCTCTAAAAATAAACCTACGTGAGCAATAAAATTATATTGCATTTTTTCGTAGTCTAATGTTAATGTAGATCCTTTTATGATTCCCTCATCTTCCATTTTTTTTACACGTACGTGAATGGTTCCTGCAGACACTAATAATTTTTTAGCAATATCGGTAAAAGGTGTTCTTGCATTTTCGATCAACGTATCTAATATTTGATGATCTATTTCGTCTAAATGATGTTTTTTCATGGCTAATGAGTACTTTACTTTCTATAATTTTTACAAGTGACAAAAATACAATATTTTAAAATTCTATTGCATAATTACAAACTAAATATAGGGATTCTTAACGATAATATAAACTAAAATTCCTGATAGCCGTAAAATTTTTCCAAATCCCCTCTTTGATACTCTACTAATTTACTTACTAATTTATTGTTAACTACCTCATATTCATACTGAAAAGCAACAGAAGAGACCTTGTTGTTGTCTGTTTTTAAATTTCTAATAATAAGGTCATAATTTTGCTTTCCATTGTTCGGAATTTCAAAATAAGGTTCATAATTGGTATATGTATCGTTATAAACTAAGTATTCTAGACCACTAAGCAGTGCATAAAAGTTAAATTTACGTACAATATCCCTATCATAATCATTTTTATAATGACCTGCTTCTATTAAAATAGTGTTGTGTCCTAGCTTTTGAAAGTTATCTCCGGTAGCAGTAGGATAAAATTCATCAGTATACCTACCTACATGGTTAGGTATAATTTGTTGTAATACAGAATTCATAGCTACAATAGCTGCCATCGTTTCTTTTCTTCCTTTTGTTAAAGTTCTTTCTATATCTATAGAAGGAGCTAGAAAAGAAATTGTTGCTGGATTATTATAGCCCTCTACATTAAATATAGTTCTTTGATCATGTAGGTTAAAACAAAACTGAGGATTAAAACTATCTAGTATATGCCTTAACAAAATACTTTCTTTTGCTTTTAAATCTACAGCATCTCTATTTAAATCTACATTATTAGCATTTACTCTAGTAAAGTTGTTAGATCCATCTGGGTTTAACATAGGAATAAAAACCAATGTACATTTTTCTAATAAATCCTTTACAAAAGTATTTGTATGCTCTGAGTCATTTATATATTTAAACAAATCAAACAGTGCTTTGGTTCCCGTGCTTTCGTTCCCGTGCATTTGAGACCATAACAATATTCGCTTAGGTCCTGTACCTAGTTTAACTTGATAAATAGATTTTCCTTCTTCTGAATCCCCAATTTTTTCAAGCTTAAAAGGAGTATTTAATTTTTTAAGTATTGGCTCTATATCTTCTAATAAAATTCGTCTACCTACTAATTTATTCTCAAAATTAGCCGCATACCATTTTTCTAAAATATCTAATTCTGTTTTTTTCATGTTACAAAAGTAAACTAAGTTTTGTTTACAATTGTAATTTACAAAAGTAAACTGATGATTGTTGTGTGGTTTACATAATGACAAATATGTCTTTCACACCTTAAGCTGTTTTATCACAAAAACATACCAGTCTAAAAAACTACAGGTATTTTGTTTCAAGTATTTAAAAAAGAGATACTTAAACACCTTAAAGTAAAGTTGTTTAGATGCTTTAATAAAATGAGTCTGCTAAAAACATCATTGTGTTATATATTTTGATTACAAATGTAAATTGATTATTTTTACTGTATAAATCAACAAGTTTACAATGTTAAATCAAGAAGCGTTTATAGACAGATTACATAAAGTATTTAATCATTACGGATTAAGTGCCTCTACTTTTGCAGATGATATTAAAGTACAGAGATCTAGTATATCCCATTTACTATCTGGTAGAAATAAACCTAGCTTAGAGTTTGTGTTAAAAATTGTAGACACCTATAAAGAGGTGGATTTGGATTGGTTGTTGTATGGAAAAAATACATTTCCAAAAAGAAAAAACACAACAACAATAGACAAAGCTGTTAGCAACACCCTATTTAATCAAAAAGAAACTGAGGGAAATGAATTAACAAACACAGATGAAGATTTGATACAAGAACAAAAAAAAACAACCCCTTCTAAAATTGAAAGGATTGTTATTTTTTATAAAGACGGGACGTTTAAAGAGTACTCCGAAAATAATTAAGTTTTATATTTAATCTATAGCAAGTTTTCTAATTCCTTGCTCTAAAAGATCTACCAATTTGGTCTGATTAGAATTTTTAACCTCTCTTTGCTTTTCTATAACTCTTCTTAACACTCTAATGGCTTCGTAATTAAAATTGTACTTTTTATACCTAAGTCCTTTTTCAACAAAATCATCTACTAGTACTTCTATGGCTCTTTCGTTGCTGGTACTTGCTACCCAATCAAAAGCATCTTCAAAATCTTTTTTAAATTTTTCATCCTGTATTAAATACATTCCTGTTAGTAGATATTTAGCAACAAAGGTTACATGTTCCTCTTTTCTGTCTTCTAAATACATTTTAAGTAATGGAACATAAATAACATCTTTAATGTCGTTAGGTAATTTGTTAGCGTATTCTTTAGCTGTTTGCTTATCTACATAATACATGGCTAATAAACTATTTCCTTTTACTTTGGGAGATATACTTTCTATGCTTTCTTTAAAAATAGGCAAATACTCAACATTAATTAATTTTCCTAAAGTAGAAATTGCAGCTGCTGCAACATTAGGATTTTTATTTTTTGCTAATTTCTCTATTTTAGAAATGGTTTTCTTTTTTGTGTATTTAGCCGATAGATTAATGTTTTCTATTGCATATACTTGAATTACATCATAAGAATCTTCCATAGCTTCTTCAAATGTTTTAAAGACATCTTTTTCTTCTTGTTTGTCTTTTAATAACTCTAAAGCTTCTTTTCTATCTACAAAATGTTCTACGTTTTTATATTGGTAAATCAACTCATCTGTGGTTAATTCCGGTGTTTCAATTTCTGCTAATAACACATAGTCTGAATTTATTTTAATCAGTTTGATATCATCGCTATATGGAAAACCGAATGTTTTTTCTTTTTGATCTACAAACACTTTGTAATTTTGTTTCCCCTTTTTGGTATATACATCAATTGATAAAGGAAAATCAAATATTTTTTCTAACTGAGTAATTTTTACTTTTTGTTCTCCTGCTAATAAATCTTTTTCTAACGTTACTTTTAATTTTGGATGTCCGCTATTGTAGTACCATTGGCTAAAAAACCACATTAAATCTTCTCCTGTTACTTCTTCAAAAGCCAAACGCAATTGGTGTGCTTCTGCAGATTTAAATTTATTGATGGTTAAATAATGCTGTAAACCTGCAAAAAATTTCTGATCTCCTAAGTAGTTTCTTAACATATGCAAAATCATCCCTCCTTTGTTGTAGCTAATCACATCAAATACATCATCTTTTTTTGTGTAATTGTATCTTACCAAATGTTTTTCATAGTTTTCATTTAGTCTATCAGGGTTTTTATTTAAGTATGCATCTTTGGTTTTTAGCATATGCTCCTCTGCTCTATCTTTTCCGTACTTATGCTCTAACCACAAGTATTCTGAGTAATTTGCAAAAGATTCGTTAACTGTAATATTTGCCCAGCTTTCTGTAGTTACCAAGTCTCCAAACCAATGATGAAACAATTCGTGAGCAATTACGGTTTCCCAAGTATTTCTTTCAGACAATTCTCCTTTGCTTAACATAGCTTGCTCTGCATGTATTACAGCTCCAGTATTCTCCATAGCTCCACTTACATAATCGCGAACAATCATTTGACTATACTTATCCCAAACGTATTCTATTCCTGTTATTTTAGAAAAGAATTCAATCATTTCGGGAGTGTTTTTAAACAATTCAGCAGCAGTATCTTTATAAGAAGGCTCTACATAATAACTTACCTCTTTACCATTCCACTCTTCTTTAATCACTTCAAATTCTCCAACTCCTACAAAAAACAAATATGGAGCATGTGGTAATTTCTGTTTCCATACATCTGTTCTAGTACCGTTTGCATTTTCTTTCTGAGAAATTAACAAACCATTAGACAATGTTTTGTATTTGGCAGGAACTGTTAATGTAATTTGTTGGGTAGATTTTTGGTTGGGTTTGTCTATAGTAGGAAACCAAGCGCTATTTTGTTCAGGCTCTCCTTGTGACCAAATTTCTGTAGGTTTTGTTTTATCCAATCCGTTTGGATTTATAAAATACAATCCTTTATTGTCTGTAATGGCAACTCCTCCTTTATTCTGTATTTTATTAGGGTTTCCTTTGTACTTAATGTAAAGATTGATAGTGTCGTTCTTCGTATACACTTTGCTAAAATCAATATTTAAATGTTCTCCAGAATTGTAAAACTTTAAATCTTTATGATCAGATTTAACTTCGTAGATATTCATTTTTTTAGCATCTAATTGCAAACTATTAGCACTGTCAAAATGTGGTTTTAATTGGATCCATGCTTCCCCATCTACTGTTTGATCCTTAAAATTAAAACTTAAATCTAACTTTGTATCGATTAAATCAAACTCTTTGGTACTTGTTTTTCCATTATCATTGTATCTATAAATACGTTGAGCATTTGTATTTAAAACAATAACTAACAACAATGTAAATAATAAAATTCTCTTCATAAATTAATATTTAATTAATGATTTTGTATGTGTGTTAATTTTATTTAGGTGATCTATTCCTTTTAAAAATTCTAATTCTATAACAAAACTAAATCCCACAACTTTTGCTTTTTGTTGTATTAATTTAGCCGCAGCTATAGCGGTTCCTCCAGTTGCCAATAAATCATCGTGAATTAATACATTACTGTTAGGAGTAATTGCATCTTCATGCACCTCAATAGTTGCAGATCCATATTCTAAATCATAAGATTCTTTTATGGTTTTGGCAGGAAGTTTACCCTCTTTACGAATCATAATAAAGGGAACTTGTAGTTTTTGAGCTAACAAAATTCCAAATAAATATCCTCTTGATTCAATTCCAGCAACGGCATCAATCTCATCGTTTTTAAATTGATCTGCCATTGCAGCAACCAATTCATTCACCAATGTAGGGTTTAATAAAATTGGAGTAATATCTTTAAAAAGAATTCCTTCTTTTGGAAAATTAGGAACATCTCTAATTACTGATTTTATTTTTTCTTGTATAGATAAACTCATTTATTTCTTTCTGTATTTTTCTGTTAAAGTGTTTACGTGTTCTAAAATAGATATGTCTTGTTCTGAAATTTCTACATTAGACAATTCCATCATTTTTGTAGCTGTTCTTATGGCTTTTTTAAAAGTGTAAACGTCTATAATTTTATTTCCACTCCAACTAAAAGATGGAATAAATTTTTCGGGCAAATCAGATCCAAAAATATTGGCACTTACTCCAACAACTGTACCAGTATTAAACATGGTGTTTATACTTGTTTTAGAGTGATCTCCCATCATTAAACCACATAATAATTGGTTGGAATCTTCGTATATTTCATCTTCATAACTCCACAATCTTACTTTGCTGTAAGTGTTTTTTAAGTTAGAAACATTGGAGTCTGCTCCAAAATTACACCACTCTCCTATTATGGAATTTCCTAAATAACCTTCGTGACCTTTGTTAGAATTTGCAAAAAGGATGCTGTTTTTTATTTCTCCACCTACTTTACAATTTGGACCAACAGTAGTAGCTCCATATATTTTGGCTCCCATTTTAACCAAAGCTTTTTCTCCTAAAGCAAAAGGACCTCTTATTAAGGCACCATCTAAAACAACAGCATCTTTCGCTATATAAATTGGACCTGATGATGCGTTTAAAACACAAGGATTAATTACAGCTCCTTCTTCTATAAAAATATTTTCTTTATTAATAGCTTGCACAAATTCTGGAATATCAGCAGAAATTTCATCAGCTGTAAGCATTTCAAAATCTTGTCTTATTGCCAAATCATTTAACAAAAATAAATCCCATTTATGCTCTATTGCTTTTACTCCCTCAATTTCAATAACCTCATATGTTGAAAAATCAATCTCTTCTTGATCCCGAGTACTGTAAAAGGCAATCATTTCATCATTACAAAAAACAGCTTGATTTTGCTTTAAGCTTTTTACCGCTTTAAAAAACTCCATATTAGGAAGATATCCTGCATTTATAAAAATGTTTTCTTCCATTTCTAACATTGGATACTTGTTTTCTAAATAATCTTCGGTTAATGTAGTGGTTGTTAGTCGTAAAAATCGTTCCCATTTTTCACGAATAGTCAAAATTCCAATTCTAATATCTGCTACAGGTCTTGTAAAAGTAAAGGGCAACAACGCATCTCTAAAAGCACCATCAAAAAGTATGTAATTCATAGTTTTAAATAATAAACGGGGTTAATTTTCTGTTTAATTTTTCAATTTTTTTTAAGGCTAAAAGATATAAAAAAACCACCTAACAATAATTGTAGGTGGTCTTGTTTATTTTATGTTGTAAATATCTTATCTAGAGTAGTTTGGGGCTTCTTTAGTGATCGTAACATCATGCGGATGACTTTCAGCAATTCCCGAAGCTGTAATTCTAACAAACTCAGCATTCTTTTGATCTTCTATAGTACCTGCACCACAGTATCCCATACCTGCACGTAGCCCACCAATAAACTGGTGCATTGTTTCGTACAACTCTCCTTTGTAAGGCACACGACCTTCAATCCCTTCTGGAACTAATTTTTTACTGTTGTCTTCATCTCCTTGAAAATATCTATCCTTAGAACCTTTTTTCATCGCTTCTACAGACCCCATTCCTCGGTAAGATTTAAATCTTCTTCCGTTAAATAAAATAACTTCACCAGGAGCTTCTTTAGTTCCTGCTAATAATGAACCTAACATTACAGAATCTGCACCTGCAGCTATTGCTTTAGGAATATCTCCAGTATAACGAACACCACCATCTGCAATTACAGGAACACCCGTTCCTACTAAAGCTTCGGCTACTTGCATAACAGCAGATAATTGAGGGTAACCTACACCTGCAACTACACGTGTGGTACAAATAGAACCAGGTCCTATTCCTACTTTTACACCGTCTGCTCCAGCAGCTACTAAATCTAAAGCAGCTTTTGCTGTTACAATATTTCCTGCAACAACATCTAAGTTAGGATAAGCCTCTTTTACTTCTTTTAACTTATTCAAAATATTTACAGAATGACCATGAGCAGAATCTAAAACAACAGCATCTACACCCTCTTTTACCAAAGCCGACACACGTTGTAAACAATCATCTGTTACACCAATTGCAGCCGCAACTCTTAATCTACCGTATTCATCTTTATTTGCTTCTGGGTTTTCTCTTACTTTAACAATGTCTCTAAAAGTGATTAATCCTACTAATTTAAAGTTATCATCAACAATAGGTAGTTTTTCTACTTTATTGTCTTGCAAAATAACTTCTGCTTCTTTTAAAGAGGTACCCGCAGAAACCGTTACCAGTCCTTTAGCAGTCATTACTTCAGCAATTTTTCTTTTACTATTTTTTTCAAAACGTAAATCTCTATTGGTAACAATCCCTTTTAAAACACCTTCGGCATCTACCACAGGAATTCCACCAATTTTGTGCTCACTCATTAATAAGTTTGCATCCATTACTGTTTCTTGAGCAGTAATAGTTACAGGTTCTAAAATCATTCCAGCCTCAGAACGCTTTACTTTTTTAACTTGTTTAGCTTGTTCTTTAATAGACATGTTTTTGTGAATCACACCTATTCCACCTTCACGTGCAATGGCAATAGCCATTCTTCCTTCTGTTACGGTATCCATAGCAGCAGAAATAATAGGAGTATTCAAAGGAATATTCCTAGTGAATTTTGATTTTATTGAAACAGTGTTAGGTAAAACTTCTGAATAAGCTGGGACCAATAATACATCATCGTAAGTAAGTCCTTCAGAAATAACTTTATAAGTAGACATTTGCAATTAGTTATGATTTAATTGCATGCAAATATACAACATTTAAAACGATTCAAACTAAAGGAATTTAAAGAATTTTAATATGTTAAACCTTTGGGTATCAATATGTTTTTTAGTAACTTTAATAAGGACTCTAACACACATCAAATTATGAAAAATATAATTATACCTGTAGATTTTTCAAAATATTCCGAATTTGCACTAAAAACAGCATCTAAATTGGCAAAAAAACACAAAACTAAATTGATATTAGTTCACATGTTAGAAATGCCAACAGGATATTCTGATCACGATAGTAATTACGGAAAAACACTTGTTTTTTTAATTAAGTACGCCGAAAAAAAAATGGAAGCTTTTTTAAAAAAAGAATATTTAGAAGGTGTTACTATTAAAGTTATTATCAAACATTTTACCTTGTTTCAAGAAGTTGGTAACCTTGCTGCTGAGCAAGATGCTTCTTTAATTGTGATGGGGTCTCATGGAATTAGTGAACACAACGATACTTTTTTAGGTTCTAATACCGAAAAAGTGGTTAGAAGCTCTCCTATCCCTGTCTTAATTGTAAAAGAAGAAGTTGAGAGTGTTGATTTTGAAAAATCGGTCTTTGTAAGTGATTTTAAAATGGAATCTATAGAAGCCTATAAAAAAGCTCAAATGTTTTATAAAACTTTGGGTATAAAACCTACTTTATTGTTTATTAATAAACCTGACGGTGGATTTGTGTCTACAAATGAAATGAAAGCAAGGTTTGAAAACTTTTTAATGAAGGCTGATGGAAATTTAGATAATTTATCAAATTTTGATAATTATGATGATTACACAGTTGCTGCTGGTGTTAAATATTATGCAAATGAAAATAACATTTCTTTAATTTCTGTAGCAACACATGGTAAGTCTAGTTTGTCCAAATTTTTTAACAAAAGTATTTCTTTAGACATTGCTAACAAATCTACAAGACCTGTACTTACCGTTTTAATTTAAGGAATCCCTTATATACTTCTAAAAGTCTTATTTCTATGATTAGAAATAAGGCTTTTGTACTTTAATAGGTTGCCTATTCGTTATAATCTTACTATTTTTGCAAACTTGTTTAATAATTATCAAACTTTTTTAAAGTAATGAAAAAGATTATAGTACCTATTGATTTTACCGAATATTCTGAATATGCTTTACAAACTGCAGTTTCTGTAGCTGAAAGACACGATATTCATATTACTTTAATTACAATGATTAGAAACCCTGCTTCTTTTTCTGAAGAGACAATTACAGATTCTAAAGATAATTTTCTTTCTATACAACAAGCAGAATTAAAAATGAAAGAATTCGTAAATCAGGATTATTTAAAAAATGTATCTTTTGATTATGTTATCAAACATTATAGAATTTTTAGTGAATTGGGTGGCTTTGCAGAAGATTTAAAAGGAGATTTAATTATAATGGGGACTCTTAGCTCTAATAGTCTTAAAGATTTTTTCTTAGGTTCTAATACTGAAAAAGCAGTTAGAACAACCGAAATTCCTGTACTAGTTGTAAAAGAAACTGAAAAAGAAATTGATTTAAAAAAGACATTATTTGTAAGTAATTACAGATCTAAAGCTGTGGTAGCTTATAAAAAGGCAATGAAAATTTTTAATGCTCTAAACATAAAACCAACCTTATTGTTTGTAAATAAATTTGGAGATAAATTTTTAACTCCTGAAGCTATTAAAGAAAGAATTGAAGAGTTTTTATTAAAAGCAGACGGGAATTTAGACAATTTAAGTTCTTTTAAAAGTATTGATAGTAAATCTGTAGGAAGAGGAACTCATACTTTTGCAGCGGAACACCATATTGGTTTTATAGCCATGACGACTCAAGAAAAAACGAGTATTGGAAAGTTCTTAAAAAAGAGTAAGAAATTTAATTTATCCGATAAAAACAATTATCCTATTATGAGTGTGAAAATGGGCTAAATAATAATGCTAACCCTTTTTACGTTCCATTTTAGATACAATCAAAGCAACAGTTGCATCACCTGTTACATTAATAGTTGTTCTTAACATATCTAAAGGTCTATCTACCGCAAAAATTAAAGACAATCCTATAGGTAATAACTCTTTAGGAAAACCAATAGTATCTAACACAATTAATAGCATAACCATACCGGCACCAGGAACTGCCGCAGAACCAATAGAAGCTATTAAAGCAGTAACTATTATGGTTAGCTGATTGCTAACAGTAAGCCCTTCTGGCCACAAAACCTGCATAATAAAAACGGCTGCTACTGCCTGGTACAAACTGGTTCCATCCATATTTATAGTAGCCCCAACAGGTAATACAAAACTAGAGACTTCCTTTTCTACCCCCAAATGCTCTTCTACCCTTTCCATAGTAACAGGTAAAGTAGCTGCACTAGAACTTGTGGAAAAAGCTAATAATTGTGCAGGAGATATATTTTTTAAAAACCATAAAGGTGATTTTTTTACAACAATAGAAATACACAAAGCATAAAACACAATCATTAATAACAAACCTAAAACTACAATTCCGGCATATTTTAACAAAGCGATTAACACATCTACATCATCTGAGTTTACGACTACTGTAGCCAATAAAGATAGAACCGCATAAGGAGCAAAAAGCATAATAATGTCTATCATTTTTAAAATGACATCATTTAAAGAATCAAAAAAATCTTTTAAAGGCTTGGCTTTTTTTTCGTCTATAAGCAACATACAAATTCCTAAAAACAATGTAAAAAAGATAACTTTAAGCATACTTTTGTTATCAGACATTGCTTCTACAATGTTACTTGGAATAATATCTACTACAAATTGTAAAGGTCCTTGTAATCTCTGATTTTGTGCTTCGGACAATTTACTCTGCACACTGGCATTGTTTATATAATTGCTTTTTAAAGTTTCTACAGTTTCATTAGAAATACCATCTCCCGGTTTAAAAAAATTGGCCAAAGAAAGCCCTATGGTAATGGCTACAATTGTAGAAAAAATGTATAAAACAATGGTTTTTATCCCCATTGATTTGAACTTAGAAATATCTTTTAAATCAGAAATACCTTTAATTAAAGATCCCATTATTAAGGGGATGGCTATTAATTTTAACAGTTTTACAAAAATAGTTCCAAAGGGTTGAACCCAATCAAGTATAAATTGCTTCCCTCCGTTTAATTGAGAACAAATGAACCCCAAAACAATACCTAGTACAAGGCCTGCTATTATTTTCCAATGCAATGCAATTTTTTTCATTTGTGTCTATTTAGCTAACATCCACAACCATCGTTTCCACAATTTTTATTGTTTTTAGATTTGCGAATAAATTTAGTATACAAAAACCATAAAGCTCCTGCTACTACAATAATAGTTAATATGTTTTGAATCCACATCATTAGCTAAGTGTTTGATAAGCAATTAATGCTGTAATGTATGCCAAACCAGACATGACAAACATTTGAATTAAAGGCCATTTCCATCCGTTAGTTTCACGTTTTACAATAGCAATAGTACTCATACATTGCATTGCAAAAGCATAAAATAATAAAATAGAAACTCCTGTTGCAAAAGAATATACTGGTTTTTTAGTGTCGCTAAACACTTCATTTCTCATTCTTTCTTTTATGGTAGATTCTTGCTCGTTACCCACACTATATATAGTTGCCAAAGTTCCTATAAAAACCTCTCTAGCGGCAAAAGAAGTAATCACAGCTACTCCAATTTTCCAATCGTATCCTAAAGGTTTTATTACAGGTTCTATAAACTTTCCCATTACACCAATATAAGAGTGTTCTAATTTGTAAGATGCAATTTCTGTTTGTTGTTTTTCATCGCTATAATTAGGGTGATTGTTTTGTATATGTTCTGTAGCATTTTGCATTTCATTTCCAGGACCATAAGATGCCAGTACCCATAATAAAATAGAGATGGCTAAAATAATTTTACCCGCTTCAAATACAAATGCTTTGGTTTTTTCTATTACGTTATACGCTACGTTTTTAAACAAGGGTAATTTGTAGTTGGGCATTTCTACCACAAAATAAGATTTAGAAGCTATTTTTAATACTTTGTCTAAAATTGCTGCCGCTATAATTGCTGTAAAAAAACCTAATAAATACAATGCCATCAATACTAGACCTTGTACATTAAAACTTAAAAAAGTAGCTTCTGCAGGAATGATAAGGCTTATAATTATGGCATAAACAGGCAAACGAGCAGAACAAGTAGTAAATGGAGTAACTAAAATAGTAATTAAACGTTCTTTCCAACTTTCTATATTTCTGGCTGCCATAATAGCTGGAATAGCACAGGCTGTTCCAGAAATTAAAGGAACAATACTTTTTCCGCTTAGTCCAAAACGTTTCATAATTCTGTCCATTAAGAACACAACACGACTCATATAACCACTTTCTTCTAAAAAGGAAGTAAATAAGAATAAGAAAGCAATTTGTGGAATAAAAATAACAACTCCTCCTATTCCAGGAATAATTCCTTCGGCCAATAAATTGGTAAATATTCCTTGAGGCAAATGTGTTCTTGTTAATTCTGACAAAGTTGCAAAAGTACTGTCTATAAAATCCATTGGAATTTCGGACCAGCTAAATAAAGCTTGAAAAACCATAAATAAAATTCCAAAAAATATTAAATACCCATAGATTCTGTGTATTAGAATTCTATCTAAAAAAGTACGAATATCTTTTGCGTTTTGTGGATCTTGGGTATATGTTTTTTCCAATGTTTTTTTTAGAAACTGATACCTCCTAACCGTTTCTAAATGATGTTTTTTCTTTTCGTCTTTTGCAAACTTAGACAACACCGTTTCTTGTTCTATAAAACAAGGTTTTGTACTTACTGTTTTGTAGGATGCTATTAACTTTTTTAAATATGAAAGTCCTTTGTTCTGTTTAGAACTTACCAAAGCTATTTTAGTTTCTAATAAAGACTCTAGTTTAGGAATGTCAATATCAATTCCCTTTAACGTCATTTGATCAGCCATGTTTATGGCCAAAATGGTAGGCAAACCTAAATCTTTAATTTGTGTAAAAATAAATAGATTACGTTTTAAATTTTCTATATCTACCACCACTACAACTAAATCGGGATAGTTGTCATTGTTTTTATCAGAAAGTACTTTTACAGCAACATCTTCGTCCATAGAACTAGCGTTTAAACTGTAAGTTCCGGGCAAGTCAATTATTTCGGCACTAGTATTTTGGTCTATTTTAGATATACCTGTTTTTTTATCAACCGTAATCCCAGGGTAATTCCCTACTTTTTGATTTAAACCTGTTAATCTATTAAATAGTGATGTTTTTCCTGTATTTGGATTTCCTATTAAAGCTACTCTAATATCGCTCATAATTTTTCTACTAAAATTTTTGAAGCCACTTCTAATCGAATTGCTAAATAAGTTCCACTAATATTTAAATAAATAGGATCTTGCATAGGAGCTCTTTGTAAAACCTCTACATAATTTCCTTCTATGCATCCCATTTCTATAAGTTTTAAAGGAACATCAACCTCTGTAAATGATTTGATAATGGCTCTTTCCCCTCTTTGTAAGTCTGCAATTGTGTTCGCTTTTGTCATTCAATTCTATATTTATAAGGGTAAATCCCTTATCCGATTGTTTTAAAACAATCAATCATCTCTTTTAAAATAAGACTCTAAACATTCTTTTTTACGCTTACCACTTTTTTTAAAAGGAAAAGCCAAAGATATAAACTATTTAGATTTATTTAAAATAAAAGACTCCCTATTTTACTCACATTATTATTTATATATACAAAAAGCCTCCTAAGTAAATTAGAAGGCTTATCCAGAAAACAAAAACAATTTTATCTTATAATATACATGACCTTTTGTATAAAGATGTTGCAAATATATTTATTTTTATTGATTCTAAATAAAAATAAATACTATTTTTGTTAAAAAATAATTCATGAGAACTTTAGAAAATATTTATCAAAACACATTAGGAACTAGTTACAAACTATATCATCAACAAAATAAGCCATCTATTGCTTTAGAAATTAATCAAATATCATTTTTAATAAACAATCAAGAACTTAAAGCATTTGTAAACTCTACAGAATCAATTATAAATTATCACAGTCAATGTACTTGCCCACCAGATCTAGAAAACAAAATGGTTATTTACCAGGCAAAACAAACAGAAATTAGAATGATCTTAAGTTACAATCAATTAATACAATTAAAAGATCTATTAAAAGGGACTCATTTTAAATTATCTATGGATTCAATTTTACATAAATATAAAATTAACTAACATTTATTTTAAAACAATCTAAATAAATATATATTTGCAATATAATTACATTTAATAAATCTAAATAAAATGAATTTCAATTATTTAAAATTAATTACAAAATCTAGCTTATTGGTCGTATTGGCTTTTACAAGTTGTAATAATGATGATGACAATACCAACAATAGTTTAGAAACAAGTAAAACAGACTTTGTAAGTACTTATGCAAATATTGCAGCTACAAACTACAACGACTCTTATACTTCTGCTTTAGAAATGCAAGTTAAAATTGATGCTTTTTTAGAAACACCTACAGAAACTGCTTTAGAAGAAGCTAAAGAAGCTTGGTTGTACGCTCGTGATTTTTATGGTCAAACGGAAGCTTTTAGAGAAGCGAATGGACCCATTGACAATGAAGATTTATTAGCTTCGGAAGGACAAATTAATGCTTGGCCTTTAGATGAAGGTTATATTGATTATGTTTTTGACTCACAAAATCATAGTTATGTAAACAATGGATTAATTGGTGATGATTCTTTTGAAATTACTGAAGCTAATTTAATTAGTAATAACGAAACTCCTAATGATGATTCGATCTCTGTAGGATGGCATGCTATTGAATTTTTACTTTGGGGACAAGATTTAAATTATAATTCAGAAACTCATCAAGCAGATAATTATGCGGAATCTGGGAACAGACCTTTTACAGATTACACTACTGCTGATTTTGCTACAAGAAGAAGTACTTATTTAAAAGTTGTAACTAATTTATTAGTGAACGATTTAAAAGATTTAAGTGATACTTGGGCTACAGGAGGTTCTTACAGAGTTACTTTTAGTGCTTTAGATACAGATGTAGCTTTAACAAACATTTTAAACGGTGTTGGATTTATTTCTAATGGAGAAGTTGCTTTAGAAAGATTAGATCCTGCTATTGATGAAGGTCAAGAAAATGAACATTCTTGTTTTTCTGACAATACAAATCAAGATATGTGGGCAAATGCTACAGGTCTTAACAACGTAATTACAGGTTCTTATACAGCTAAAGACAAATCTTTGGTTTCTGGAACTTCATTAATTGATTTGGTAGCAGAGTATGATACCGAAATCTCAGTAAATTTACAAGCAAAAGCGGCTGATGTAATTACAAAACTAAATGCATTGTTAGCATTAAATAAAAACTTTGATGAAATTATTAGTGAAGAAACCCTAGGTTCTAACGGACCTGCAGGACAATTATCTTCTGCTTTAAAAACACAAGGAACAGCGGTTGCAGATGCTGCCACTGAATTAGGAATTAGTATCACGATCAACTAAAGATTTAGTAGTAATACCTATTTGAAATTAATATCAAACTGAAGCTATAAATAGCTTCAGTTTTTTCGGTTTAAACACTTAACAATGAATAAATTTTTAAAATTATTAATATCAATCCTTTTAATTGGATGTACTGCAGATACCGATTCTATTGCTAACAAAAATGAATACGTAGAAAAATATTATGAACAAGGGGAAGAAAATTTAGTCTCTGAATTATCTGTAGAAGCTTTTACAGCAGACAAAGCTTTTGGTAGAGCCATACCAGACTTAACTGAATTAGAACTTTCTTTTTTTGGAGTGGGAAACGCTATGTTTGATCAAAGTTGGGTCTCTGCTCCTGCCACCACTACCTCTAGAGATGGATTAGGGCCTTTATTTAACGCTAGAGCTTGTAGTGCCTGTCATTTAAGAGATGGTAGAGGAAAACCAATGTTAGAAAATGCTGCTAGTTCTAATGGTTTTTTAATTAGATTAAGTGCCGGAAATAGCTTAACAGAAGGTCCTATTGCTTTTCCAAACTATGGAGACCAATTGCAAGATAATTCTAATCTTAGTTTTGATAACGAAGGAACCATTAACGTAGCTTTTGAAACTAGTAAGGGAACTTATACAGATGGTAGTTCTTATGAATTAAGAAAACCAATATATACCATTACAAATTCAAACTATGGAGCCATTTCCGGAACAGAACAATCTCCAAGAGTGGGACAACAAGTAATCGGTTTGGGTTTTGTAGATGCTTTAAGCGAAGAAAGTATATTGGCAAATGCTGATGAAAACGATAGTGATGGTGATGGAATTTCTGGAAAAGCTAATTATGTTTGGAACGTAAAAGAACTAAAATTAACCATTGGTAAATTTGGATGGAAAGCCAATCAACCTACTTTAGCTCAACAAATAGCAGGTGCTTTTAATGGTGATATGGGGCTAACTTCTTCTATTTTTCCTAATGAAAATTGTCCACATGGAATGGATTGTTCTGAATTGTCTAACGGTAATAATGAAGGAGAAACAGTAGAAGTTCCAGATACTCAGTTTGATAGAATTTTAACTTATCAAGCAGCACTTTCCGTTCCTGTTAGAAGAAACTTTAAAGATGAAAATGTATTAAGAGGAAAGCAATTGTTTACAGATTTATCTTGTATAAAATGCCACGTAAACAATTTTACGACTAGTAAATCCCCTACACTATCTCAGTTAAACGGAATACAAATTAAACCTTATTCAGATTTTTTATTGCATGATATGGGAGATGATTTAGCAGATAATAGAGGTGATTTTTTAGCCAACGGAAATGAATGGAGAACACAACCTTTATGGGGATTAGGGTTGATTGAATTGGTGAACAATCACACTTTTTTATTGCATGATGGTAGAGCCAGAAATATAGAAGAAGCTATTTTATGGCACGGTGGTGAAGCTGAACAGTCCAAACAAAAATTTATAAATCTAGAAAGCTCTAAAAGAGAGCAATTATTAGCTTTTTTAAACTCTTTATAAAATGAAAAAAATATTTTTAAGCATTGTAACAATATTATTAACTGTTATTGCTTGTAAAAATGATGACACACAATCTTTAGATGCTTTTTATGAAAATTATTATGAGGTAAATATACTTCCTACATTAACCAATTTTAAATCAGAAATTGAAACACAGATAACCTATACACAAGAATTTAAAGAAGCTAAAAACTTAACCAATTTAGAAAAACTTCAAAATCAGTGGAAAACTACTGTTAATGCATATGCATTAACAAGAGTTTACAATTTTGGTAAGGTAAAAAATTTATTTTATGACGTAAACATTTACAACTTTCCTGTCAACACAACAACTATAGAAAATGTGATTGCTAAAAAAGAGGTAGCAGACATAGAAAGTTTTGCTACAAAAAGTAGTACAATAAAAGGACTAGGAACTTTAGAATATTTATTATTTAACAATCAAGATACCAACAAAGCACTTACTCTTTTGGAGAATGATGATTTTAGAGTTGATTATTTACTTAGCGTTAGTCAAGAAACCCTAAATCAAATAAACTCTTTAATTAATTTTTGGGAAGATGGATACAAAACAGAATTTTCAACTTCTAACGGAAAATCTTGTACAGACAATGCACGTTGCTTAGCATTTAATCAAATTATTAATGTATTAGATGTAAACAAAGTAACCAAAATAGGGAAACCTGCTGGCTTAGAAAAATCAGACAATATTGATCCTACTTTATTAGAAGCTTATAGAAGTCAATTTTCTTTAGAGTTGATAAAAGCTAGTTTACAAGAAGTAGAACGAGTATATAGTAGTAGTGATGTTAATTTTAAAAGTATTGTAGATGATATTGATACAACTAAAGAATTATCCAAACAAATAGCACTTAATTTTGCAGATGTTTACAGCAATATAGATGCAATTTCTACTAGTTTGTATACAGCTGTTACAGAAAATAATACGAAGGTAGAAACGTTGTATAATTCTTTTACAAAATTAAACAATCATTTCTCCGTAGATGGAGCAAGTTTATTATCCGTAACAGTATTACCTACAGATAATGATGGAGACTAAAGAATGAATTTTCTTACTAAAATTTGTTACAAAAATAGCCCTACAATAATACGTACTGTAGGGCTATTTTTTATTGTAATAAAACTATTATTGATTCATTTCCATTTTAGAACTGTATTGGCAACACCCCGGTAAATTGGTGTAATTTTCTTGGTTTCTTTTTTTCTTATCAGTATCATAACCTGAATCTGCAATTGCGTTATGAACTGCCATAACGTTCGTTTTAGAAGCATCAAAAGAAATAGCTATTTTTTTCTTCTTCACATCCCAATTAGCACTAGTAACCCCTTCTACACTATTTGCAGCTTTTTCAATAGTCATTTTGCACATAGCACAATTCCCTCTTACACCAAAAGAAATATCAGTTGTTGCCAAGGTATTTGTAGTCTCTGTTTGAGCATTATCTTTTTTAGCTTCGTTTTTACAACTTACCAAACCTACAACGGCTAACAATGCAACACTTAAAAATATTTTTTTCATCTTATTATATATTTAATTTTTATTCTATTATTTGTTTTACTTCTCCACAGGTTAACATTTTCTTACCAAAATAAGGATTTAGAACCTCTTTATTATTGCTCAGCCAAAATGCTCCTTTATTACTATTAGACATTGGACAGTATTGTTTGTATACTTTTTCTTGAACTCCAAATTTTTCTACCGCATTAATAAACGCTTTAGATAACTGCTTAAAGTAGTTTCTCTGCTTGTTTATTTCTTTGGATTTCAATATTAAATCCAACGTAATTTCTATTTCCTTTTTAATAAAGTTCCATTGTTTCTGAGTTTCATTATTTGTCAATAACTCTGTATTTATCTTACTTAAATTTTCTAATAATATTTTAGATGTTTTTAAAACTGTTTTAGGATCGTCTTTAACCAAAGCATTTTTTATAGTTAAATAATCTTTATAAATTGTGTTTAATTGATGCTTAAATTCTAAAGAAACTTCAATTCTTTTAGAATTATATATATCTGTATTTTTTGTTTTCTCTTTAGGATTCATCATAGATTTTTTGCCTTGTAATTGTGCAGCAGCATCTACAGTAAATGTTCCGTTAGTTACAATTTCATCTCCTACAGACACTCCTTTTAAAATTTGATAAAAAGCTCCCATTTTATTCCCTAATACAACTTCTTTCATTTCAAACAAAGGTTCGTTTTTATCCATCTTTTTATAAATAATAGATCGCTTACCTGTCCAAAGTACTGCAGATGCAGGAATATTTATTTCTTGTGCTTGCTTGGTTTGATGAATTTTTAAAGTTCCCTCTACAAACATTCCTGGTTTAAAAGTTTCTCTTTTATTAGATAAAACAACTCTTAAACTTACGGTTCTTGTTTGTGAATTTAATATAGGATCTATAAAATCTACAATTCCTGCAAACTCTCTATTAGGATAAGTAGTAGATGTTATTTTTATTTTTTGTCCTTTTTTAAAGGTACTGATTTGATTTTCATAGACATCAAAATTTGCCCAAACAGTTGTTAAATTAGCCACCTTAAAAATAGGCATTCCATCCATAATATGAGCTCCACTACTTACTGCTATTTCTGAAACGACACCACTAACATGTGAATAAATAGTGAAATTGGTTTTTACTTTTCCTGTCTTTAAAACTTCGTCTAATTCGGTTCCGTGAATTTTTAAATTTTTAAATTTTGTATGTACAGCTTTATACAATTCAGGTTGTGTTTCTTTTAAAGAATAGGCAGTAATTAATTCTTGCTGTGCGGCAACTAATTCTGGAGAATATACCATTGCAATTTTTTGACCTTTTGTAACCTTTTCACCTAAAGAGGTTATATACAACTCTTCTATTCTACCGTTAAAATGAGCTGGCTGTATTGCTGTTTTATCAGCATTAATATTAATTTTTCCAGATAAATTTATCTCACTTACCTCGGCTGTATTGTTTGTTACAAGAGTTGTTTCAATATTTGCCAAAGCCATTGCATTTTCTGTCAATTTAAATTGATTGGTTAGTAAACCTTGAGTATTTCTGTCTACTGGAGTTAAATCCATTCCACAAATTGGACAATTGCCAGGTTCACTTTGCATAATTTGAGGATGCATAGCACAGGTCCATAATTGCTTTGCAACTGTTTCTTTAGAATGCTTATGAGTCAATTCTTTTGAGGTTAAATCTCCAAAAATCCACCCCAAAAAAAACATTCCTACAACTAGTAAAATGATATAAATTATATATTTTTTCATTTTGTTAAATCTTACTATTTTTTAATCTTAAGGCATTTGCTATTACAGAAACCGAACTAAAACTCATAGCCAATGCAGCAATCATAGGAGATAATAAAATTCCGAAAAATGGAAATAATATCCCTGCTGCAATAGGTACTCCTAATGAATTGTATCCCAAAGCAAAAAATAAATTTTGTTTGATATTTTTCATAACCACATTGCTTAAATTCATAGCCTTTACAATTCCTTCTAAATTTCCGTTTACCAAAGTAATCATAGCACTTTCTATAGCCACATCTGTTCCTGTTCCCATAGCTATACCTACATCACTTTTTGCCAATGCAGGAGCATCGTTAATTCCGTCACCTGCCATTGCAACTACTTTTCCTTTTTTCTGTAATATTTCTATATAATTTAATTTATCCTTAGGTAACATACCTGCTTTAAACTCTGTTAAATTTAATTCTTTAGCCACAGCTTTGGCAGTATTGTAATTATCCCCCGTTAACATTATTACATCAATTCCCTTAGTTATAAGTTCTTGAATAACTTTTGCGCTACTTTCTTTGATTTTATCAGCAATAACGACAGCTCCTATCAATTTATGATGAACGGCCAGATAAGAAACTGTTTTACCTTGTTCTTGATAAAAAGCAACTGTGTTTTCTATTTCTTTAGATAGTTTTACATTTTCGGTTTCCATCATTTTAAGATTACCCAAAACTACTTTTTCTTCCTGTATAATAGCCTCTACTCCTTTACCTGTAATAGCACTAAAATGACGGCTTTTTAAAATATTAATATCTTTAGAATTTCCGTAAAGTACGGTTGCTTCTGCCAAAGGATGTTCACTATTTATATTTAAAGAAACAATGTATTGTAAAACCTCTTCTTCATTAAATTCCTGATCAAAAGAAATTACTTTTTCTACAGTTGGTTTTCCTTCTGTTAAAGTCCCTGTTTTATCTACAATTAAAGTATTTACAGTATTTAATTTTTCTAAAGAGGCTGCATTTTTAATTAACACTCCATTTTTAGCTCCTTTTCCTACACCAACCATTATAGACATAGGTGTAGCCAATCCTAAAGCACAAGGACAAGCTATAATTAATACGGCAATGGCATTTACAAAAGCATATACATAAACAGGTTCTGGTCCAAAAAGCACCCATATACAAAAAGTAAACAGCGCTACAAAAACAACTATAGGCACAAAATATTTAGATACTTTGTCTGCTAATTTTTGAATGGGAGCTCTACTTTTACTTGCACTGTTAACCATGTGAATAATCTGAGAGAGTAAAGTATCTTTTCCTACTCTTTCCGCTTTCATCAAAAAAGTTTGATTTCCATTAATAGTTCCGCTATTTACTTTGTCTTTAATTATTTTTGTTACAGGTATTGGTTCTCCTGTAATCATAGATTCATCTATCGTAGTTTCTCCTTCTGTAATGGTTCCATCAACAGGTATTTTAGTTCCTGGTTTTACTTTTAAGATATCATCAACTTTAATTGCATTAATAGAAACTTCTTCTTCATGACCATTAACCATTTTAATAGCTTTGTTTGGAGCTAATTTTAACAGTTCTTTAGTTGCTGAATTTGTTTTACTATGAGCTCTAGCTTCTAAAACCTGCCCCATTAGTACTAATGTTAAAATGACTGTTGTTGCTTCAAAATACACGTGTACAGTTCCTGTTTCCGCTTTAAATTGGGAAGGAAATACATTTGGAAACACAAGCCCAAAAACACTAAACAGCCATGCTACTCCTGCACCAATTCCTATAAGAGTAAACATATTTAAATTCCACGTTTTGATACTTTTATACGCACGTTCAAAAAAGATCCAAGTAGCATAAAAAACTACGGGGACAGAAAGTGTAAACTGAATCCAATTCCAATAATTTTGAGTGAATACTTTGTATAATGGATTGTTCGGAATCATATCGCTCATTGCAATAAAAAAAACAGGTAGTGTAAAACCTACAGCTATCCAAAACTTATTTAAAAGTGTTTTATAGTTTTTTTCTTCTGTAGTAGTATCTGGTTTTTTAGGCACTAAATCCATTCCACAAATAGGGCAATCTCCTGGTTCATTCTTAACCACTTCTGGATGCATAGGACAAGTATATTCTTCTGAATGTAAAATCTCCAAATTTTGTTCTTCAACCAAATCCATTCCACAAACAGGACAGTCTCCAAATTTGTTATATGTTTTTTCTCCTTCACAGTGCATAGGACAGTAAAAAACACCTGTTCCTTTGCCACTAGCACTCGTTTTTATTTCCTTAGGTTGATGAGTTTTTGTAGGATGAATACCATAACGTTCTCCTTCATTTTTTAAAGCTTTTTGAAAAGTTTCTAGCGCAATATGCTTTTCCATTTCTATAAGTGCCTCTGCTTTATTTAAATCTACATGAACACTAGAAACTCCATCTACTTTAGCTAGAGTTTTTTCTATATGACTACGACAACCATTACAAGACATTCCGTGAATATGATATGTATGTTTCATTTTTTTAATTTTAAGAGTGTTAAAATTACCTTTCTTGCTTTGTTTTAACTTGTATGATTACGGTTCTTATTTATACAATTTTGTCTAACGTTTTTCGATTCCAGTTTTTAGTCGTTTTATAAGTGGTCATAGAAAAACCGGTTAACAATTTAAATTGCTTAGCCAAATGACTACTGCTTTTGTAATTTAAACTATACGCAATTTCAGAAAATGATAACTGTCCCATTTGAATCAATTCTTTTGCTTTTTCTATTTTTAAATAAATCACATATTTTTCTATCGTGACTCCAACATTTGTACTAAACATTTTACTAAGTACAGAATATTCTTTATGCAACTTTGTAGCTATATATTCTGATATTTTCACATCAAAACCAGTTTGAATTGTTATTCTGTCTTGTAACAATTCTTTCATTTTTTCTACCTGTAAATCTGTCTCGTTGCTTGCTATTTCAAAACCATTTGTAATAATGATGTTTTTAAAAATAAGCAACTCTTTTTCTGAAGTTATATTAACAACCACTTCTCCCAGGTCTACTTTGCTAAAAGAGATAGAAGCATTGTTAAATTCAGTACGCAACACCTGTTTGCATCTATCACAAACCATGTTTTTTATATAAAATATTTTTTCCATCACTTTACTAAATAATTAATGATTGATGATTGTATATAATATTTTTTAATAGCTTCTATTTGATTAATTTGAAACTTTAATTGTAGTTCTTGAATTTCTAAAATAGCATTAAAATCAATTGTTCCTGTTTCATAATTTTTCCTTAAAATTTCTTCTGCTTTATGAGCTTGATCATTATTCTTAGTCTGAATATTATATGTAATTCTAGCTTCTTGCCTACCTTTTGTGGCTTTGTCTAACAACGTTTCTAACTTGTTAAAACGCTCTTGTTTTTCCAAACGAATCTCTTTTTGTTTTAATTCATTTTGCTTGCTAGTAGATCTGTATTTTTTATTAAAAATAGGAATAGATATAGACAACAATGGCATTACAACATCCTTACCATTGTCAACAACATTTAAACCTGTAATTCTTTCAACATTAATATACTCTAATCCAAAACCAATTAAAGGGTGACTTTCTTTTTGATTTAACAATTCTGATTGTTCCACAGAACTATACAATTTATCGTACTTTAATAATTCTGGATGAATGCTTAAATTATCTAGTAATAATTCCTCTTCTATTTGTGGAATTTGGAGTTTATCAAAAGGAGTAATTTTTATAGACTTGTCTCTATTTAATAGATTATTTATATAGGTTTGTTCCGATAAAAATTGTTGTTCTAATACTTGTTTTAATTGCTCAATATCATTAATTCTCATCTGCAATTTTAACACATCTACTACCGATGCTTTTTCTATCTCTACAGCAGTTAACGCTAGTTTTTTATAAGTATGTAATAAATTTATGTTTAGAACAAATACTCTTTGTTTTTGTTGATTTGCATACAAATTATAATAAGCTTGAGATACAGATGTAATCAATTTTCTTTTTGCAATTACAATATCTTCAAACTTTGTGTCAGCTAAGGAGTTTGCATAATTTTCTCTAGCAGTAATAGTTCCAAACCAAGGTAACATTTGTTTTGCCGATAATTTAAAACGTTGAGTTCCCGTTTTTGTCTCGGGCTCTCTTATAAAATACCCAACACTAAAATCTGTATTTGGCAAGGTATTTACTTCTTTTACTTTTTCTGTTTGAATTTGATGTTGTAATTCAAATTTTTGTATTAGGGGATTGTTCCTTAAACCAATTTCTATCAAATTACTTAGAGATTGTGCTTTAGAAACCCCAAAACTTAAAAAGCAGATGACAATTAATATCTTATTTTTCATTTTTACTTCTTTTCATTTTTACTTCTTCTCTCCAACTATACAACACAGGCACTATAAAATAAGAAGTAATATCTATAACCATTCCCCCAAAAATGGGAATTGCCATCGGAATCATAATATCACTTCCTTTTCCTGTAGATGTTAACACAGGTAATAATGCCAAAATAGTAGTTACCGTGGTCATTAAGCAAGGTCTTATTCTTTTTTGAGCTGCAAGTAAAGCTGTGGTTCTAATTTCTTTTTGTGTAGATGGTTTTTCTCTTTTAAAAGATTGCGTTAAATAAGTAGCCATTACCACACCATCATCTGTAGCAATACCAAATAAGGCTATAAACCCAACCCAAACGGCCACGCTTAAATTGATAGTTTTTATATTAAAAAGAGTTCTTATGTTTTCTCCAAACAGTTCAAAGTTTAAAAACCAATTTTGTCCGTACAGCCAAATCATGATAAACCCACCTGCAAAAGCAACCGATATTCCTGTAAAAACCATTAAAGAGGTGCTAATAGATTTAAATTGAAAATATAGAATTAAGAAAATAATCCCCAATGCTAACGGCACTACTACAGACAATGTTTTTTCTGCTCTTAATTGATTTTCATACGTTCCTGTAAACTGATAATTGATTCCTTTAGGAATTTTTAACACTCCACTTTTTATTTTTTGTTGCAACAAATCTTGAGCATTTTCTACCACATCAACCTCTGCATAGCCTTCCAACTTATCAAACAGTACATATCCAACCAAAAAAGTATCTTCACTTTTTATTACTTGCGCTCCTTGCTCATAACGAAATGTTACTAAATCTCCCAAAGGAATTTGACCTCCATTAGCTAAGGATACATATATATTTTTAAGAGTTTCTGGATGGTTGCGCAACTCTCTAGGATAACGAACTCTTACACCATAACGTTCTCTCCCTTCAACCGTTTGTGTTAATGGAACTCCACCAATAGCAACCTTTAAAACATTTTGTACTTCTTGAATAGAAACTCCATATCTAGCAATTTTTTCTCTATCAATATCTATAAGTAAATAAGGCTTACCAACAATTCTATCCGCAAAAACGGCCTCTGTTTTTACACCTTCTACTTGTTTTAGAATTTCTTCTAATTGCAAACCAAAGGATTCGATTTCTTTTAAACTTTGTCCTTTAACTTTTATTCCCATAGGTGCTCGCATTCCTGTTTGTAACATAATCAAACGAGTTTCTATAGGTTGTAATTTTGGTGCTGATGTAATTCCAGGTAATTTGGTAACTCTTGCAATTTCTTTCCAAATATCATTGGGTGATTGTATTTTAGGTCTCCAATTTCTATAATACTCCCCTTTTTCATCTTCAATTAATTGTTGATGTTTGACAGAAGTGAAAATTGAATTTTTTGTTTGATTAGGATTGGCAATCAAACGTCCATCTTTTAATTCAAACAAGCCATTATTATCAACTTTATAACGCTGTCTTTTTCCTTTATCGTTACGCATGAATTCTGATTTGTATTGAATCATATTTTCATACATAGATAAAGGAGCTGGGTCTAAAGCAGATTCCGTTCTCCCCGCTTTTCCTACAACAGTTTCTACTTCTGGTATAGTTGCCACTGCCATATCTAACTGCTGTAACACTCTTTTGTTTTCAGCAACTCCAGCATGCGGTAAAGATGTAGGCATTAGTAAAAAAGAACCTTCGTTTAAAGAGGGCATAAATTCTTTTCCTGTATTTCTTAAAATTACAATTCCGAAGATTAAAATTGTAATTGGAAATATGAAAAACAGCGCTTTATTTGCCAATGCCCATTGTAAAATTTTAGAATAATAAATTCTAAAAACAGAAAAAATTCCTAAAATTCCAAAACAGAAAATTGAAACAAACAGAAAATTGACAAAAACACCTCTATCAAACCCCAAAGGCCTCCAATATTCTGCCAATAAAAATATTACAGCAAATGATGCTATACATACATTAACAGTGTTTTTATGAATTGTAATATAAAACTGATATATTTTTACCCTAAATATAGTTTCTGCTACTTGTATAAAAAACAAACCATTTAGACCAAAAGTAATTAGCACAATTCCCAACCAAAAACCTTTAACAACAACAAAAATTCCTACAGCAACTAATATTAGTTGAACCACAAAAACAAATTGCTTTTTAATTGTTGTTTTTCTAAATAAAAAAGCAGCAAAAGGAGGAATTAAAAACAATGCAATACCCAAAGAAGCTGTTAAAGCCATTGTTTTGGTAAAAGCCAAAGGCCTAAACAATTTCCCTTCTGCACCTACCATAGTAAATACAGGTATAAAACTAATAATGGTAGTCATTACAGCAGTAACAATGGCTCCAGACACTTCGGAGGTAGCGTTATAAATAACATCATTTATAGGTAGTTTTTGCCCCTTTTCTTGTTCGTCATCTAAATGACGAATCATATTTTCTGCTAAAATAACACCAACATCTACCATTGTACCAATGGCAATGGCAATACCAGACAAAGCCACAATATTAGCATCTACTTTAAAAATTTTCATGGTTACAAAAACCACCAAGACAGCTACGGGTAACAAACCAGATATTAACAAAGAAGCCCTTATATTAAAAACCATAACAATAATTACCAAAATGGTAATTAGTATTTCTAAAATTAAGGCTTCATTTAGAGTGTCTAACGTTTCTTGAATCAATTCTGTACGATCGTAAAAAGGAATAATGGTTACTTGTGAAATTCTACCATCTGACAATGTTTTGGATGGTAAGCCTCCTTTTAATTCAGATATTTTAGTTTTTATATTGTTAATTACTTCCATAGGGTTGGCACCATACCTAGCCACTACAACTCCACCAACAGCCTCTGCCCCTTCCTTATCTAATAGTCCTCTACGAACTGCGGGACCTAAAGAAACTTTAGCTATGTCTTTTAATTTAATAGCCGTAAACTCTATAGAAGACACTATTGCATTTTCTAAATCATCAATAGATTTTATGGTTCCCAAACCACGTACTAAATATTCTACCTGATTAACTTCTAAAGTTTGTGCTCCAATATCTTGATTGCTTTCTTTTACGGCCTTTACAACTTGATTGAGATTGATATTGTATTGTCTCATTTTTTCAGGATCCACGTCTACCTGATATTCTTTTACATAGCCACCTACAGATGCTACTTCGGAAACCCCACTTGCGGAGGACAACGCATATTTTACATAATAATCTTGAATACTACGTAGTTCTTGTAAATCCCATCCGCCAGTAATATTTCCTTGCTCATCTCTACCCTCTAAAGTGTACCAGTAAATTTGTCCCAAACCCGTAGCATCAGGTCCTAATGTTGGCTTTGCGTCTTTGGGTAATAAATTAGTTGATAAGGAATTTAATTTTTCTAAAATTCTGCTTCGAGACCAATAAAAATCTACATTTTCATTAAAAATAACATAAATACTAGAAAAGCCAAACATAGAAGAGCTACGAATGGTTTTTACTCCTGGAATCCCTAACAAAGAAGTGGTTAAAGGGTACGTTATTTGATCTTCTATATCTTGCGGAGATTGTCCTTCCCATTTTGTAAATACAATTTGTTGATTTTCTCCAATATCTGGAATTGCATCAACAGCAACAGGATTGCTAGGTAAAAAACCTGTATTCCATTTAAAAGGAGAATTTACTGTTCCCCAACCTATACACAAAACAAGCAGTAACAAGGCTACTAATTTGTTTTCTATTAGAAATTTTATGCTTTTATTTAGCATGATTTTTAAATTTTAATTGACAGATGTAGATGTTAAAAAACATCAAATACAATAACAAATCCTTACAATGTATTAAGACACATTATAGGATTAAATAAGTTTATTAAATAAAAAATCAAATTAAATAAGTTTCGTCTAGCTTATAGATTTGCTTGCTAACGAGTGGCGGAAAATATTTTTTGTGAGATGTGTTTTCCTTATTTACGTCTTGAAACAAATTTAAATAAGCAACTACAAAAGAGGTAATAAATATTTGTTGATTTAAAGAAGTTTTAGCAGCTATTTGTTGTAAATCATCTTGACCAGTAAGAGTGATTTGTTTGTCTGTACAGCAATTACCCATGTCGACAACACACTCTTTTAAAGGAGTTTTTGACATTTGCATAGCACAAGCTTCTGCTTTTTTAAAAATAGAAGAATCCATTAAGGTATCTCCACAATAATGCATATCTACAGTAAAAGACATCGTAGAAAACAAAACTACGATGGCCATTAATAAAGATGTTATTTTGTGAAATACTTTTTTCATACAAAACAAAGGTACATATTTTTAGCAGTAAAAAACAAAGGCTTATTAATTTCTCTTCAACATAGTTTCTGAATACACTTTGGTAAATTCAGCTCCAAAAAATAAAATAAGACTAGAATAAGACACCCATAATAATATTAAAACAATAGAGCCTGCAGCACCAAAAGTAGATTCAGGATTTAGTGTTCCAAAATAAATTCCCAAAGCAAATTTACCAATATCAAAAAGTAAACTTGTTACAAATGCACCTAACCAAACATGTTTCCATTTTAGTTTTACATCTGGTAAAATTTTAAAAATCAACCCAAATAAAACAGTAATAATCCCTAGTGATAATATAAAATTAATAAGATGGATTGCACTTAATATAAAATCTGAAAAATTTGCTTCTATCCAGTTACTTAGTCCAGATATAATAGTGGTAACAACCATAGATATTAATAATAAAAAACCTATAATTAAAACCAAACTCAAAGAGAAAAGTCTATTTTTTATCATTTTAAAAAAACCTGTTGTTTTGGTAATTGGTACCTCCCAAATTGTATTTAAAGCTTTTTGTAAAGCAATAAACAAACCCGTAGCACCATATAAAAGTGTGGAAATTCCCACTATAAAAGCCAAAGTTGTTTGATCTTCTATTACTGCATTTTTTATAATAGTTTGAATACTTTCTGCGGAATCTCTTCCTAGTACAGAGCTTATTTCTATTAATATTTTGTTTTTTATGGCTGTTTTATCATAAAACAAACCTGCTGTTTGTATTACAATAATTAACAAAGCAGGAAAAGAAAATAAGGCATAATAACTAACTGCTGCACTTAATTGAAATGGATCATTTTTTAACCAATTCTTGTAGGTTTCAGTAATAATTTTAATATTTTCTTTAAAACGAATGCTCATAAAATTTTAGTAGAGTTTTAAATCCTTAATAATTATTACAATACTATAAAACTAATTGTACTATTTAGTTGATTAAAAACAAAAAAGGAAAGCTTTCGCTCTCCTTTTTCACAAAATTTGGAAATAACAACTATACTAATTCCGCATTATTTAACAAAACACTCTCCATATTAAATTCAAAAGTATAATCAATATCTATAGTAATAGTTGATACGTTATCTATTATTTTAGTTACTATTTTTTGATTTTCTTCATCATAATAAAAAGCATTTTTGGTTGCTTTCTCAACCTTTTCTTTTGTAGATTCTTTTAATTGTTTTCCGTTAATGGTAATTACTGCTTGATTGCTTTGTACTCCCAAAAATGAAACAAAGAAATATGATTCTAACGGAGTATAATTATTATGCGCTCTATTAAAAGTAAGATTTCTACCTGTTTGAGTTTTGGTAGCCTTTACCTCTGTAATTCGATAAGCTTCTTCTTCTTCAAAATTGGTAGAAACTTTATCATCTTGGTACAATTGGTAAGTCGTTACATTGTTAACCTCTTTACTTGTTGGATAAATAAAGAAGTTTAAATAATTGGCTTTTTCTGCATCTACAAATTGTGTCAATTCACGAATAGGCAAAATTGCTCCCTCTCTAATATATACTGGCACCAAATCTAAAGGTACGTACCAAGAGTACGCTTTACCACCTTGTGTAGGTTGTGGTAACGCAGCACCATTTACATCAAAAACAAACCAATTGTTTTTGTTGGGTAAATAAACATCTTTGTTCCAGTTTTCATCGGTTACAGGAGCAACCAGCACATCTTTCCCTAAAAAGAATTGTTGATCTGCATAATTAAAAACATTAATATCATTTGGCTCATTTATAAATAAAGCTCTACAAATTGGCAATCCATTTTGTGTACTTTCAAACATATAATCATAAAAAACCTGCAATAATTGGTAACGCATGTTTATATATTTTCTACAATTTGTAGGTACAGGCTCACCATAATAAAAAGGCTCTTGAAAACTTTTATTATATCCATCGTAATGATTTCTATACCAAGGCAAAAACGCTCCAGCAGTCATCCAACGTGTAAATAACTCGTATTGTGTTACTTTGTGTGTTCCGTTTTCTGACACACTTCCAGATCCGCCAGCAAAACCACCTATATCACATCCTGAAATTGGCAACCCACTCAAACCAATATTTAATACTTCTGGAATGTTAATTTTTAAGAAATCCCAACTACTTGCAGAATCTCCAGTCCAAATTCCGGCATAACGATGTACACCTGCAAAACCACCTCTAGAAATAATAAAATTTCTTTTTTTGTAGTTATAACTTCCTACAGTAGCTTCATCTTTCTTTAATTTTGTCAGTCCTTCATAAGTTGCTGTAACTAAGTTTAAAGAAAATGAGTTGTGGATTTTTGCATTAGGTTGATATTGATTTGTCACCTTATCATACATTTCTAAATCTAAAGGAAGAGATTTTACAGCCGTATCATTATCACTATTAGCCACCAAAGCAGGACAGGTCATGTCTTGCCAAATCATATCTAAACCTTTGCTTAATAAATACTTGTATTGTGCTCCCCAATACTCTTTTACAGATTCAATTCCTAAATCCATATAATACCCATAAGTTCCTAAATTATTTTGTCCTTGTGGATGTCCTGGTGATGGATAATTTTTAACATATGGATTATAAGGTTTTCCTTGGTAATAAGTATCAGAACCATAACTTTCTTGAGCCATAAAAATTTTAGGATTTTTACCTTCATCATATCGTGTATTCCAAATAAATGCTTGTGGATATGGAGAAATATCCCCTTCACTACTATCTGTTAATGGAGGAACGGTGTTGGGTAGATAATTGCTTTCCATAGCACTGTTTACATTTAAATCTACCAAATTATCACGAGTAGGATATCCTTTGTAACCTTCATCTCCTGGTTGTTTCCCTGTCTCGTCATATGGATTAGCTGTAATAATTCCTGTAATATTTGTACTACATTTAAATCCTTCATTATGTAAATTTTCAAACATATCTCCTACATTTGGAAACTTTACTTCACTATTGGTAAAGGTTCTGTAATTGTCTTGAAAATCAACATCTATATGCAATCCATCAATTGGAATATTTGCATCTCTATAAGCTTTGGCAATTCCTTCTAATTTTTCACGATCAAAATATCCGTAACACCCTTGTTGGTATCCTAAAGCATACATGGGTGGCATGGCAGAAGCTCCCGTAAGTTTAGAGTATTGAGAGATGACACTAGAAGCCTCATTTTGACTACCATCTTTGGTAGAACCAATCATAATATAATAATCTAACTCCCCGTATAAAGCTCCAAAATAATACTTACCATCCATATCAGAATAATCATTAGCTCCCATGTTAAAGTAAGTTTGAGATACATTATCTAAATACACACCATAAGCGTATTTAATAGCGTTTTCTCCTTTACCAATAGCCAAACAGTATGGCATAGAATTGTACAAGGGACTTGACGGATTTAAAGGACCACCTGTGTTATCATCTGGTACCACTCCACCATCTAGATAAGAAAAGTTATCATAATTAAAGAAAGTCATTGTGTTCTCTTTCTTATCTAAAATTTCTCCTGCTTTTTCTCCAAAACCAAAATAACTTTCTGTTGTAGGAGCTTTTTTTAAGTTAGCTACCGCTTCATTACTAAACACTATATTTTTGCTGTAGGTATCTTCGGTAATTACCTTTCCATCTTTTTGAACAGATATTCCATAAGGAGCCAAACCAACAAAAATATCTAACTGACCAGTAGTAATATGTAAAGTCCCTCCGTTGTCTGGTAGTTCTATATAGTTTACAGATACATTTCCTAAATTTCTGTTTACCACAGCATAAGATTCATTTCCACTGTAATCGGGATTAACCACAGGTTTAAAACGTACTCTTATAGCTGTTTCTGATAAAAATGAAATCTTAACTTGATATCCATTTTCATTAATTAACAACAAATCTTTATTGTTATTACTAAATAGATACTCTTTAATAGCACCTATTTGATTCCACCCCTCTAAATTGGGTTGAAATTCATTTACTTGAATAAAATCGAATTGTGACATAGCTTTTCTTTTTTTTGATGAATTTTTTATAAAAAATGAGCCTTCAAAAAATTTGAAGGCTCGTAATCTTTATTTATTTTCTGTTGATGTTGGTAAAAAACTTGGTTTTTGATTTAGCAACCAACTAAAATCTGCAGATGAAGGTCTGCTATTAAATACAGGAGATTTAGTTCCGTCTGCATTTAAAGTATAATCTGTAGCAATGTTACTAGAAAAATGACATCCAATACAGCTTTCTGTACCATATATTAATTGATGACTGTTTGATGTATCATACCCAACTGGGTTACTATTCATTTGAAAATAGGCAGGTTCATTGGTCATATAAACATCAAAACCAGAAGTAGCATTGGTAGTCGTGTTTCCTAAAGTATCTTGATACACTACCTTATAAGGAGAATTTTTATCTTTTCTTTGCAAATAAGTTTGTACAACCTGCTCATTATTCCCTACAATAGTACCTCCCTGAAAATACGTTTCCATAATCATGTTGGTTAAATAAACAGGAGTTGGTTTTCCTCCAGATTTATTAGTTACAGCCTCAGGCAAAGTATAAATAGTGTCTTTAACAGCTCCTCCTGTATTTCCATATGTATATGGCTTGGCAGATGGATCTGTTGGCCATTGTGTACCAATTTGTTGATAGTATTGTAGTTTAGAATTTGCATTTTTTAACAAAGCCTGAACATTTAAATTCAGCTCTTTAGTAGCTCCAGAAATAGGATCTATACGTTGTATTTGTGTTCTAAAAGGTTTTCCTTCTGCTTTTAACCTAGTCGTGTCTGGAAAAACGTTTACGGGCTCTATAGAATTAGAATTGTGATAGGATGCTTTTAAGGGTTTACCATCTACAACCTCTAGTTCATTTACTTCTAAATTATCTACATGTTCAAAAGTAGTCCATATCCATTGCGGTGAAGATTCCGTTTTTGATGAAATATGCATACCTACCATTCCTACTTTTTTCTTTTCATAATTTCCTTCAATAGAGGAAATCACATATCCTTCTGTAGTAAAATAACGAGACTCAATATCTGATTCTTCTAAAATTTTCCAAGCAACTTTAATTTCAAAAACTCCTTCTTGTTTTCTTGCTCCTTCAGGAAAAGTAACATTTCCTACGTTTTTAGAAAATTGAATTTGTCCATCGTAATTGTACAATTCGTTCTTTACAATATAATCAAACTCAATTTCATTCATTCTAACCTCATAACGAGTAATGTTTCCATTTTGATCCCAAATAGGCCCTGTAAATGCCTGGTCTATTTCGTCTTCTATATCTTGGTTTTTAAAATCTACAAATTTGTTTGCTCTGAATAAGATTTTTTCATTGTTATAGTTTTTAGGAATAGTAAAGTGGTTTGGAGGGTTAAACGTTCCCCAAGGACTTGGTGCTTGTCCATTGGGTCTAAAAACTTCATAACTTTCTTTCCATTCAAACCACTCTGGATCTCCATTGTCAGAAATATTTGCTTGTGGGTTGCCCTTTGCATCTAAAGGCCAGTTTAAAGAAATAAACCATTGCCAAGATAAAATTTCAAACAAACGTTGTACTTGTGTAAACTCTCCTTTTGTTGTTAATTCTGTTTGTAATTTCCTATCAACATCCCATGGTGTTTCTACAGTTAAGGGAGTAGGAAAATTTAAATAAGAGGTTTTTTGTGATTTTTTTTCTTTACACGAGAATAAAAATGTTACTGTAACTATAGTACACAGTAAGGATTTAGAAATTGTTAGTTTCATAGCTTAATTATTTTTTAGTTATACTAAAAATAATCAAATTACAAGACGTTTTAAACCCCAAGACGCTAATTCACAAGAAGTTAACCTAAAATTAACATTTGTACGTAGTTTTAAAAAATTGTAAACATTATTTAATTTTAATTAAGATTTAATTGTACCATAAGTATCTAGTATAAATTAAACACATAAATTTAGGAGCATAAAAAAACTCATCATAAATTAATATGATGAGTTTTGCTTGTGACCTCGGAAGGATTCAAACCTTCAACCTCTTGAGCCGTAATCAAGTGCACTATTCAGTTATGCTACGAGGCCTATTGCGGGTGCAAATATACAGGTTTATTACAATGTAACAAAATATTTTTCTTTTTTTTAAAGAGAATTTTTTGTGATATAAAATCTCCAATAAATCAATATTTTTTGAAACTTATTTGCTTTGCTCAAATCCAATTCTTTACGACATAAACAAGGACAAATAACCTTGTTTATTTTTGCCAATATTCTAAAAATTCTTTTTTTCATCATCTTATTATTAAGACTATATTCGCATTAAATTTAAGAAAAATGAATTTATTCTATATTATCACTGGATTAGTGGTCTTAATTTTTGGAGGGGATTGGTTATTAAAAGCTTCTGTTGCTATCTCTATGAGGCTAAATATATCTAAGATAGTAATTGGTATGACTGTAGTTTCTTTTGCTACATCTGCACCAGAATTAATTGTTAGTATAAAATCTGCTTTAGATGGTTTTCCTGATTTAGCTTTGGGAAACGTAATAGGATCTAACATTGCTAATTTAGCATTTGTATTAGGAATCACGGTTTGTTTAAGTGCTATTACCGTTGATCAATCTTTTTACACTATTGATTGGCCTGTAATGATGGCTGCCTCTATCCTACTCTATGCTTTTATTGGTTTTGATGGAGTTCTAAATCGCTATGAAGGAATTATTTTAGTGGTATTGTTACTTTTATTCATAATCTATTTATTACGTGTGCAAGGAAAAAAAATAGCTCAGGAAATAGATATAGAATTAGATACCAAACTAATCTCGTTAAGCAAAACTATTTTTTATTTAACCCTTGGTGGTCTAGGCCTTTGGGGAGGTTCTGAATTATTGATTAAAGGAGCTATTGGTTTGGCAGAACAAGTAGGCATTAGCGAAAGAGTTATTGGAGTTACCATTGTGTCTATAGGTACTAGTGTTCCAGAGTTAGCAGCATCAATTATAGCAGTAATTAAAAAAGAAAAAGCAATTTCTATAGGTAATTTAATTGGTTCAAATATATTTAATATTATGGCTGTATTAGGAATTACATCCATTATAACTCCAATTAAAGTGGGCGATACCCAAATTATAACAAACGATATTTTTTGGATGTTAGGAATTGCATTTATAATTCTTCCTTTGTGTTTTATTCCTAATAAATTAAAATTTGGTCTAAAAGAAGGTTTGTTACTTTTAAGTTGTTACGTTCTTTTTATTTACAAAACTGTATTTTAAGTATTGTTTTATTCTTAATCATTTTTTAGTACATTTAATTAATTGGTTAGCTAAAATTAATTTTACTATGATTAAGTATGAATATTTTAATAACGGAAAATTATTAATTGTAAAATATACTGGGAAAATAAGCAAACCCTTACTTTCTTCTTTTTTATCCTTTCTTTTTAGAGAAGTAGATATATCTACTCTCGAAAATATTGTTGCGGATTACAGAGATGCAGAAATGGACTTTTTAGCAAAGGATGCACAAGATATTATAAAAACAAGAACGGAAAAAGCAAATAAGGATCATTATAAAATCAAAACTATATTTCTTGTTAAAGGACCTAAAGAGACAGCTATTAGTATCCTGTTTTCAATTGCTTTAGAAAAATCTCCTGTATTTATTTATTCAACCTCTGATCCTTGTTTAAAAAAAATATCTTTGAATATGTCTCCTGAAGAATTTGATTTTAAAATAAAAAACCTAAAGCATAGTTATTAGAAAGTCATTTTTTATGTAGATTTATGTTATAAATACTTCTTTCTATGATAAGCTATGAATATTTAAATAACGGTGAAGTATTATTTGTTACCTATAATGGGCCTGTAACAAAACTAATATTGTCCTCATTTTTAACATTTCTTTTTAAAGAAACAGACGTATCCAAATTAAAAAACATTCTTGCTGATTATAGAAAAGCTCAAATAGATTTTACAGGAAAAGAGGTAACAGAACTTATACAACATAGAATTCAACTTGTAAAAAAAGCTAACATTACGCACTCAAACATAACCTCTATATTTCTTGTAAACAGTCCTAAAGAAACAGCAATTATCGTTCTATTTTCTATGGCTTTAAGAAACAAGGCTCTTTCTTTTATTTACTCTACCAACGACCCTTGTTTACAGAAATTATCTTTAGACCTTACACCCAAAGAGTTAGATCTAAAATTAAATAACCTTAAATATTCTTATCAACACAAAAATTAATTTATTAGTTTAAATGATGATATTTTTCATGTTACAGAAAACACTTTTATGTTATTTTTGCTTATATGAAAACAGATATTAAAAACAGAGAAGATGTAAACAAATTAGTTTGCAGTTTTTATGACAATATTAGAGTTGATGAACTATTAGGTCCTATTTTTAATCATATGATTGCTGATGATGAATGGCCTGCACATTTAGAAAAACTAACAGATTTTTGGGAAACCAACTTATTTGGAATTCCTAAATTTAAAGGCAGTCCTACTCAAAAACACATACAAACCGATGCTGCTTTTGATCATGCTATAAATCAAGTACATTTTGATAGATGGTTATCCATATGGAGTAAAACCATTAACAGTTTGTATGAGGGAGACTTGGCTACTAGAGCTCAAATGGCTGCTCATAATATTGCACAAATTCAGAATATGGTGATAAGAAGACAAAAACCTAAACACAAAAAAGAGTAGCCATGGCTACTCTTTTTTGTGTTGTATTGTATTGTTATCATTCTACCAGTCTATTGGCCTGTAGTCTTTTAAGAATTTACCACACCAATGTTTTCCCGTATTAATTCCATCAAACAAAGGATCTATTACTCTGGCTGCTCCATCCACAATATCTAACGGAGGTTGAAAATCATGTAAATCAACTTTCTTTTTAGACAATTCTGCAGGATCCTCATCTGTAACCCAACCTGTATCTACAGCATTCATATAAATACCATGTTTTGCTAAAGTAGAGGCAGATGTATGAGTTAGCATATTTAAAGCCGCTTTTGCCATGTTGGTATGCGGATGTCTATCTTCTTTTTTAAAGCGATAAAACTTTCCTTCCATGGCAGAAACATTAATAATATGTTTTTTACCCGTATTTTCTTTCTTCATTAACTCTGCCAAACGATTGATTAATACAAAAGGGGCTACCGAATTTACCAACTGTACCTCTACCATTTCGGTAGTTTCTATTTGTCCTATTTTTAAACGCCAACTATTGGTTTTACGTAAATCTACTTGTTGCAAATCAGCATCTAGTTCACCTTCAGGAAAAACTTCACTTGTAGCTAACGAATTGTCAAAACTATAAGGTATCTGAGATAATTTTGCCGAAGCTCTTAATCCCACTCCTGGTTGTTCTCCATGCCAAGTTACAGGGGCATTATTTTTAGTAGCAACTACACTTCCACTTAATTGATTTAATTCTTGTAAACAACTGTAATGGTCGCTTAACAATTCTTGTGCATTTACAGGTAAAGCTGTTAATGGTTTTTCTTCATTCTCCATTAAATGCGTATAAAAACCTGCAGGTCTACGCACTGTTTGTGCTGCGTTGTTTATTAAAATATCTAATCTATCGTATTTTTGTTCTATATAATTACAAAAAATCTCTACACTAGGAATATGTCTTAAATCCAATCCATGAATTTTTAGACGATGTCCCCATTCTTGAAAATCATCTTCTTTGGCAAAACGAATTGCTGAATCTGCGGGAAAACGCGTGGTTGCAATCACTGTAGCTCCAGAACGTAACATCATTAATGTTATATGATATCCTATTTTTAAACGAGAACCTGTCATAATAGCAACTTGTCCTGTTAAATCTGCTTCCTGAAAACGTTTTGCATAATTAAAGTCACCACACTCCGTACACATACTATCGTAAAAGTGATGTAGTTTGGTAAATAAAGCTTTACATACATAACAATTTCTTGGCGATTCTAATTCTGGAATGTCGTCTTTTTTTACCTCTGTAAAAGTTAACATTTTAGGAGCTTCAAAAACAGCCGCTTCTCTAGCAGAACGTATTCCTGTTTCTTTACGTGCATGTTTTTCACGCTCACGTTGTTTACGTTTGGTTGCTTTTTTAGCATCCTTTCTTCTTCTATCTTGCTCCTCTTTAGTGGGTCTACTTAGCAATCCTGCTACTTTCATTAAAGCAACACGTTGTTCTTCGGGCATTTCAAAAAGCTGATCGGTATTTCCCAACAAAGACTCCAATGTATGTATACATTGTTTTACTTCTTTGTTGTTTACTGTGTTTTGTTTAGAATCTTCTGACATAGATATTAAAAATGGAATGCAAAGATACTATATTTAGTTCTACTACTAATTGATTGTAACTCTTTTAACTATTCTATACTTGTTAAATTATTATCTACTTTATTTATAATTGTTTTTGTATCTCTACTTCCCAATCCGTAAGTAACATAGCTAACGGTTCCTTTATTATCTATAATTAATGTAGCAGGATATCTATTAATTTCAAAACGATCTGCGTACCACCTTGCAGCTCCTGCCACTTGATAATTTATTCCAGTCTTTTCTTTAAATAATTCCACATCATAAGGATCATCTAAAAACAAACTCAAAACCAATACATTTTTATTTCCTTTATAATGTTCTTGCATTTCATTTAAATAAGTAACGGCATTTTTACAAGCACCACTTTTTACGTAAGAAAAATTTAAGATTATTTGTTTCCCTATCCTTTTTTTAGAATCAACTTTTAGTTTATCTAAGGTTTTTAATTTTAATCTAGGAGCTTTTTCATTTAAATATTTATACTTTACATTACTAATAGATTTTTTTCCATCTATTTTGTATTCTTTCCATTCTTCTTTTGTGTAAATTGTATAATTCTTTAAACTAAATACACTTTTGGGCAAACGCACATTGTTTATTTTTTTAGCAACATATTTACCTCTTCCATATTTTTTAGAGTAAAAAGGATACTCTAATACAAAACCTTCAATATCAAAATTTTCACAATACTTTAGTCCTATTTTTTTAGTACTATATACTGTAGACGGTACTCCATTTAATATTACAATGTATTCATCACAAGCTAAGCCTTCAATTTCTTTTGTGTGTGTTTGCTTTTCTGCTTTTAGTTTACCTTTTTCAAAATCATAACTAACAGCTCTTTTGTAGTTATTACTATTTGTACACACATATAATTTCTGTTCATTGTAGTCTAACAGTTTATTGGTGGTGTATTTTAATTTAGTTCTAGGACTAAAATCTTTAATCAACATAAAATCCTTATTAAAAGTCACAACTCTTTCATTGGGGAAATATTGTTTTTCGTAAGAATTTAATTGTTTTTCATAAACCACCTGATAAGTAATAGAAACTTCATTTTGCAAACGATTTGCACTTTCATATTTCCACGGATTTTCTTGAGCACCTACAGTACTTACAACAAACAGCAATAACAAAATTACTGAAGTATAATTTTTTTTCATTTCTTTTTTTTTGACAATATATATAATATTTATATGCTAATCAATCTCTCTGTAAGCTTTTCTATACCTTTGTTACTAAAGATAAAAACAACGCATATGCTTACTTGGAAAGATATTATTCATTTTACAGTAAAAGGAAATCCAATTCCTACAAAAAGAGTAGAAAAATCTGCTGAGGAATGGAAAGAAATTTTAACTCCAAAACAATTTCAAATCACCAGATTATCAGGTACCGAAATGCCTCATACGGGAGCTTATTGTACAAGTCACCAAGCTGGAATATACAATTGTGTTTGTTGTGGGAACGAGTTGTTTGATTCTTCTATTAAATTTGAATCTGGTACAGGATGGCCTAGTTTTACACAACCTGTAAGAAACAATGCTATAAAATATATCAAAGATGAAACACATGGTATGGTTCGTGTTGAAGTACAATGCAACAATTGCGACAGTCATTTAGGACATATTTTTCCTGATGGTCCAGAACCTACAGGCTTGCGCTATTGTATAAATTCAGAATCTTTAATTAAAAAATAATATGGCAAAAATAGAACAAGCAACTCTAGGAGCAGGATGTTTTTGGTGTGTAGAAGCTTTTTTTAACGAGGTTAATGGAATATTAAAAGCAACATCTGGCTATAGCGGAGGAAACGTTCCTGGTATACCAACATATCGTGAAATTTGTTCTGGTTTAACAGGACATGCAGAGGTTATTCGTGTTGAGTTTGATGCAGACATTATTTCTTTTGAAGAAATTTTATTTATGTTTTACACTGCACACAATCCTACCACATTAAATAAACAAGGTGCCGATGTAGGAACTCAGTACCGTTCTGTTGTTTTTTATCACGATGAAATTCAGAAACAAATTGCAGAACAAATCACACAAGATGTTCAACAATATTTTAAGGATCCTATTGTTACAGAAATTAGTCCGCTAATTAATTATTTTGATGCAGAAGACTACCATCAAGGGTATTACAAACAAAACACTGAACAAGGATATTGTGCCATGGTAGTGGGTCCAAAATTGAATAAATTAAGAGAGTTACATACCTCTAAATTAAAAAGTTAAAATTGGAAATAGAACATCAAAAAGAGAAAAATAGATATGTTTTAAACATTGATGGTGCTATTGCTAAAGTAGAATATAGCATCAAAAATGATTTAATGTATTTAACCCACTCCGAAGTACCTGCAAGTTTAAGAGGTCAAGGAATTGGAAAAAAACTAGTAGAAAAAACCTTTACAAAATTAACACAAGAAGGTTTTAAAGCTGTTGCTGTTTGTAGTTATGTAAAAGCAATTGCACAACGTAGCCAAAAATGGAAAAATATTATTTCCTAATATAAAAATCTATGAAATTAAACATACAAGATACCTTTACAAGCGAATTACCTGCAGATAGCAACCTAGAAAATTTTACCAGACAGGTAGAAAATGCTTGTTATTCTTTGGCTACACCTATAAAAACTAAAAATCCTAATCTACTGCATGTAAATACGGAAGTAGCAAAACAATTAGGCTTTTCTGATGAGGATCTAAAATCTAAAGAATTCACTAAGTTAGTCACAGGAAATACCGTGTATCCTAATACCGAACCTTACGCTATGTGCTATGGTGGACATCAATTTGGAAATTGGGCAGGTCAGTTAGGAGATGGTAGAGCTATTAATTTATTTCAAGTAAAAACAGACAAATCTTACACTTTACAACTAAAAGGAGCAGGTAAAACACCTTATTCTAGAACAGCAGATGGTTTGGCCGTATTAAGATCTTCTATTCGCGAATATTTATGTGCTGAAGCCATGTTTAATTTAGGAGTGCCCACTACCCGATCTTTATCTTTGTCTCTTTCTGGTGATGAAGTTTTAAGAGATGTTCTATACAACGGAAATCCTGCCTACGAACCTGGTGCTATTGTAGCAAGAGTTTCCGAGAGTTTTATCCGTTTTGGAAGTTTTCAGATTTTTGCTTCTAGAAACGATAAAACAACGTTAGCCGCATTGATGAATTATACCATTCGTCATCATTTTCCTAATTTAGAAGAAAATAGTAAAGAAGATTACATAAAATTATTTCAAGAAATTGTAAACGCTACCGTAACAATGATTGTGCATTGGCAACGTGTTGGTTTTGTACACGGGGTTATGAATACAGATAATTTATCGGTTTTAGGATTGACTATTGATTACGGACCTTATGGTTGGTTAGACAATTACGATCCAGATTGGACTCCAAATACTACAGATAGTCAAAACAGACGTTATCGTTACGGACAACAACCTAATATTGGTTTATGGAACCTATATCAATTAGCCAACACTTTTTATACGTTGACTGAAGATGCCAAACCTTTGGAGGAAGCTTTAAATAGTTATAAAACACAGTTTGAGGAACAAAATTTAGCCATGATGTGTGCTAAAATTGGAATTGAAACTCCTAACAAACAAGATTACATTTTAATTCAATCTTTAGAAACCAATTTAAAGTTGATAGAAACTGATATGACTATCTTTTTTAGACTTTTGGCTACTGCTGATAAAATTGAAGATTGTTTAGATGCTTTTTACACTCCCGAACAATTAAAAGGAGAAACTTTAACAGAGTGGCAAGTTTGGTTTGATCAATATTTTACAAGATTAGCAAGTGAAAATATTTCTAAAGAAGAGAGAATTGCTAAAATGAATACTACAAACCCAAAATACGTATTACGAAATTACATGTCTCAATTAGCTATTGAAGCCGCTGAAGAAGGAGATTATAGTTTGATAAATGAATTGTACAATCTAGTACAAAAACCATATGATGAACAACCCAAAAATGAAAAATGGTTTGCCAAAAGACCTGATTGGGCTAAGAAAAAAGTAGGTTGTTCGATGCTTAGTTGTAGTAGCTAATTTGCGCAACTACAACAAAACAACAAAGAACTAGAACATATGTACAATCCCTTTAAAAACAAGACTCACAAACTACTTAACACCTCTAAATTCACTGTTATTTTAAGCATAAATATTGTTGTATATTCATAAGAATTATAACTTTGACATAATTAACCAACATAAATAATTTATGAAAACACAAAAACAATATTTAAAAAGAGTAATTACAACTGTATTAGCCTTGGCTACTTTTTCTTTTGCATCTGCACAAAAAGACAAAGTATCTTTTGCAAACAGAACAGCAAGTGTTGAAAACGCAAAACCTTTAACTTTTGAAGTTAACTATAAAGCATCAGAGGACAGAGAAATTAACATAGAGCTAAAAGACTTTAAACAAAACAAATGGATTGCTGGTAAAACAGTAAAAGTTGAAAAGGGAGAAGGTACTACTAAGGTAAAAGTAAACACCAAAGGACAATTTGAAGATGGTAGTAACTACACCGTAATTCTTACTATTAGACCTGTAGGAAGTACATGGAAAGAAACCATTTCAAAAGACGAACT
This sequence comes from Wenyingzhuangia heitensis, assembly GCF_011762155.1. Classification (GTDB taxonomy): domain Bacteria; phylum Bacteroidota; class Bacteroidia; order Flavobacteriales; family Flavobacteriaceae; genus Wenyingzhuangia; species Wenyingzhuangia heitensis. The sequence goes on along the minus strand of NZ_JAASQL010000006.1, from coordinate 16,328 downwards.
TAAACCTTTTGCTATAGGAAATGATGTAAACAATGGTGTAATTACAGAGGACAAAGTATCTTTTATTGAGGGAACTGGTAAATTAACAAACCCTAAATTATTAACTTTTGAAGTAAAATATGCTGCTACAACAGATAGAGAAATTTCTTTAGAGTTAAAAAATGCAAAAACAAACAAATGGGTTGCTGGTAGAATTGTAAAAATAAACAAAGGTGCTGCTACAACAACTATTAAAGTTTTTCAAAAAGAAGGATTTGAAAAAGGAGATGACTATATGGTAAATGTTTCTATTAGACCTACAGGTTCTACTTGGAAGGAAACAATTAACAGAGAAACTATAAAACCTTTTTCTATTAAATAAGGTTTTATGTAACAAAGTAAAAAGAGGAGTTATTCAATAGAATAACTCCTCTTTTTTTATGTAATTACTTTTGTATTACATGTTATAACATCTACAAAACAATTCCATAAACATTGGTACACTTCATCTGGATCAAACTCGTATAAAAGCATAAAATTCCCCAATACCAATAAATGTTTTATATGATGACAACAACCTATTTTTTAAAATTCAGAAAAGAACCTTTATTAAATTTAATAACTCTACTTGTTTTATTTTATTTAAGTATTTTTATTCTATGACAAAAATAGGATTGGGCTTAGCAGCTTTAGGTAGACCAGAATACATTAACATTAGAGAAAACAAGGATCTAGACAAGAGCGAAAGTAGTTTTAAAAAAAATGCTTTTGATATGTTAGATACTGCTTATTCCATAAATATTCATTATTTTGACACAGCTCCTTCTTATGGAAAAGGGGAAGAATTTTTAAAAGAATGGCAAAATAAAAACAACCACACCAATACTGTTTTAGCTACAAAATGGGGGTATACTTATGTTGCTAACTGGGAGTTAGGTTATAAAGGTGCACATGAAATTAAGGAACATAGTATTGAAAAATTGATAGAACAATGGGAAACATCTAAAGTAATGATTCCTGCATTAAAAGTATATCAAATACACTCTGCAACCTTAGAAAGTGGCGTTTTAGAAAACAACAAAGTTTTAAAAAAACTTAGTGAAATTAAAAAAGAAACGGGTTTACAAATTGGATTAACAACCAGTGGTCCAAATCAAGAAATTGTTTTAAAAGAAGCTGCTAGTATTAAAATAAACAATCAATTTTTGTTTGATGTTTTTCAGGTTACCTACAACGTATTTGAACAAAGTACATTTAATACTTTAGTTGATTTAATCAGAAAAGGAAAAAACATTGTGATTAAAGAAGGAATTGCAAACGGACGAATATTTAAAAACACTCCTACTCTTTTAACGGATTTGGCCCTAAAACACAATGTGGGTATAGATGCTATTGCTTTGCGTTTTATTATAGATTCTTTACAACCTTATATTGTATTAAGTGGTGCTTTTACAAAACATCAATTACAAGAAAATTTAAAATGTTTAACGATTAAATTAACTAGTGATGAACTTAAAACCTTATCTACATTAGAAACAAAAAAAGAAACGTATTGGAGTGAACGTAAAGAGTTGTCTTGGAATTAATTTATGGAACTACAATAGTTCCTTTTAAAGATAATTCTACGGGTATGTAACCAATATCTTTCACATATTTATTGGTAATATCATCATAAACAATATACCCTAAGTTTTCATTAAAATAAAGATGAAATAGAGCTGTAGTACTGTATACTCCTTTTACAGTAGCATTTGTTGTAAACACATTAACTTTACCCTGGCTTGTGGGGATTACATTTGTTAAGTTTGTTAACGTAGTACTAAAAATAGTGCTTGTAGAGTTATCAGGGCTTTTTATATCTACATAATTTGTAGTTCTTAATGTGACTCTTATAGGATAATTACCTACATTTTTCCAAGTATCAATTTCCAAACCATTATAACTGGTTTTTACTTCTGTATCTGGTATTGTAATATTGGGATTGTTAAATAAAATAGGTCTTTCTGTATCTACAATTATTCTATATGTTTTAAACAAAGAACTCTCTGAATTTGAAACTTTAAATTCAACAATGTTTGGAAAACTAAAATCAATACTTTCTCCTGTTTTGATGGAGTATTCTTTAAAAACATCGTTATTTATTCTATATTCAATTTTACTTCCTAAATAGGTAATTGCAGGAGTTAAATCCGTAAAATCTACAGAGATTGGAAATAAGCAAATGACCAAAGAATCTACAGATTGAAGATTAGAACCAACAACTAGATCTATGTTGGTGTAAGAAGAGTTGTCTTTTGCCAACAATTCAAAATTGGTTATTGACAAAGATTCTAGAACCTCTTCTGTACTACTGTCTTTAAAACGATCATCAGAATCACATCCTATCCATATTGTTGAACAAGCTATTAATAAAGTAACAATTTGTAATTTATACCTAATTCCCATTTCTTAAAAATACATAGAGAATCATAACAATGTGTTAAACTTATATTATGATTTAATCATCATAAAAAAAGTCGAAAGTATAAACTTTCGACTTTTTTAAATGTTAAAAAATAAATGCCTTAAACCAAAGAACTTAAACTTGCTTTAATAGTTTCTATTTTAGACAAAGCATCTGCTTCTTTTTTACGTTCACTAGCAATTACTTGTTCTGGAGCGTTGTTTACAAAACGTTCATTAGACAACTTCTTCTGAACCGATTTTAAGAAACCTTCTGTATATTTTAATTCTTCGTTTAATTTAGCTACCTCTGCCTCAATATCAATAGCTCCTGCCATGGGTACAAAGTATTCATTAGCTTGTACACGAAAACTTAAAGCACCGTCTACAGAAGTATCTACATAAGATAAGTCTGCAATATTACACATTTTTGTAATTACAGCATCAAAGTCTTTACTTGTATTGTTGTTGTTTAAAACAGCCAAATCAATCGTTTCTTTAAAAGAAATGTTTTTGTCTTTTCTAATGGTTCTAACTCCTGAAATTACTTCAGATGCTACTTCAAAACCTTTGATAATTCCATTATTATAAGCAACAGATTTAGGATAGCTAGCTATAACTAAAGCTTCATCTGGAGTTCTATCAGAAATTAACTGCCAAATTTCCTCTGTTAAATGAGGCATAAACGGATGTAATATTCTTAAATTATCTTCTAAAATGGTTATTACCTCTTTAAAGGTAACAGCATCCATTGGAGTTCCATAAGTTGGTTTGATCATTTCTAAGAACCAAGCACAAAAATCTTCCCAAACTAATTTGTAGATACTCATTAAAGAATCGCTCAAGCGATATACTTCAAAATTAGCATCTACTTCGGCCAATGTTTTTTGAAACTTTGCTTTGTACCAGTCAATCGCTATTTTAGAAGCTTCTGGTTGTATTTCTGTTTCAGAAATTTCCCAACCTTTAATCAACTTAAAAGCATTCCAAATTTTATTAGTAAAGTTACGTCCTTGCGCACATAAATCTTCATCAAACATTAAATCGTTTCCTGCTGCTGCAGATAACAACAACCCAACACGAACACCATCGGCACCGTATTGTTGCATCAATTCGATAGGATCTGGAGAGTTTCCTAAAGATTTAGACATTTTACGTCTTTGTTTGTCTCTTACAATTCCTGTAAAATACACATTGCTAAATGGTTTTTCTTGTCTAAACTCATATCCTGCAAACACCATTCTGGCAACCCAAAAGAAAATAATATCTGGTCCTGTAACCAAATCGTTGGTTGGATAGTAATAATTAATTTCTTCGTTTTCTGGATGGTTAATTCCATCAAAAACAGAAATTGGCCATAACCAAGAAGAGAACCAAGTATCTAAGGCATCTTCATCTTGTTTTAAATCTGCAACTGTTAACGCATTGTTTCCAGATTTTTCTTTAGCCAATGGCAAAGCCTCTTCTAAAGAAGTTGCTACTACAAAATCCTCTACTCCATCTGCATAGAAAAAAGCGGGAATTTGATGTCCCCACCACAATTGACGAGAAATATTCCAATCGCGAATATTTTCTAACCAATGACGGTATGTGTTGTCATATCTTTTAGGATACAACTTAATTTCTTCATCTTTTAAAACTGCATCTAAAGCAGGTTTTACCATGTCTTCCATGCGTAAAAACCACTGAGCAGAAATTTTAGGCTCTATAACAGCCTTTGTTCTTTCAGACGTTCCTACTTTGTGCATGTGCTGTTCTACTTTTACCAAAGCACCTAATTCTTCTAATTCTTTGGTAATTTCTTTACGAACTACAAAACGATCTTTACCGTTGTAATGCAATCCGTTTTCGTTTAAAGTAGCATCATCGTTTAAAATATCAATCACTTCTAAACCATGCTTTTCTCCTATCAATTTATCATTTTGATCGTGAGCTGGAGTTATTTTTAAACATCCCGTACCAAACTCAATATCAACATATTCATCTTCTATAATAGGAATCACTCTATTGGCAATAGGTACAATTACACTTTTACCTTTTAAATGACTATATCTCTCATCATTAGGATTGATACAAATAGCGGTATCTCCCAACAACGTTTCAGGACGTGTAGTGGCAATGGTTACTACTTCTTCTGACCCTTCTATTTTGTAATTAATATGATAGAAGTTTCCTTGCTTTTCTTCAAAAATCACTTCTTCATCAGACAAAGTGGTTTTTGCTTCTGGATCCCAATTTACCATACGATATCCTCTATAGATATCTCCTTTTTTGTACAAATCAACAAAAACTTTGGTAACAGCTTCACTTAAATCTGTATCCATGGTAAATTTAGTACGCTCCCAATCACAAGAGGCACCTAGTTTTTTAAGCTGATCTAAAATTATTCCACCGTGTTTATCTGTCCATTCCCAAGCGTGCTTTAAAAATTCATCACGTGTTAAGTCTTCTTTGTTAATTCCTTCAGATTTTAACTTGGCAACTACTTTTGCTTCGGTAGCAATAGATGCATGATCGGTACCAGGTACCCAACAAGCATTGTAACCTCTTAAACGAGCTCTACGAATCAATACATCTTGAATGGTATTGTTAAGCATGTGTCCCATATGTAAAACTCCCGTTACGTTTGGTGGCGGAATTACAATTGTATAAGGTTCTTTATCGTTTGGTGTGGAATGAAAATAATCATTTTTAATCCAGTAATCATACCATTTTTCTTCTACTGCTGTAGCATTATATGTATTCGGAATACTCATGTGTTGATTTTATTAAATAATCAGGTGGCCAAAAATACAAATATCATTTAGGACTAAAAAAAAATTACGGTATAGTTATTGAATGTTGATTATAAAATTTAATTTTATCAAAAATTTAATCAACATGAGAAAATTAGCACTTATTATTTGCATGGCTTTGGCTCCAATGTTAACTTTTGCGCAACATGCTAACGCAGCAAAGGAAAGTTCTTTAAAGCCTGAAATGAAATTTGAAACGGAAGTAATAGATTACGGAAAGGTAAAACACAACGCTGACGGTGTCCGTTTTTTTAGATTTAAAAACGTAGGAAGCGCTCCTTTAGTAATTCAAAGCGTAAAAGGTAGCTGTGGATGTACCGTACCTACAAAACCAGAAGAACCAATTATGCCTGGTAAAACTGGAGAAATTAAAGTAAAATATGCTACTGATAGAGTGGGTAGATTTTCTAAAACCGTAACTATTGTATCTAACGCTACAGAACAACCTAAGGTTGTTAGAATTAAAGGAGAAGTTTTAAAAGACTAAATTTTATATTCTTAAATTCATAAAAAAAGCCACTTTTAAAAGTGGCTTTTTTTATGAAGTATATTAAACACAATCACAACTAAAAAAGTCATTAGAGTAATACGGTGAAAGTTCTTTATCTACACTATGTATTCTCTCTATGGGAATTTCTATTCCACTTTTAAGAATTACTATTTCGGCACCTTCTTCTTTTTTAATTCTAGTGATTAAATCAATAATTGTTTTTCTGTTTCCTAAAGAATCAAAAAACTTAATTTCATTTTGTGGTTTGCTTCCTGCTTCTACTAAAAGTATAGAAGAGTATTTTGATGAGTTTTGCATGTTGTTTCTGTCAATAGTCGTGTGGATGGTTAAAACCCAACAATTTTACAATTGATTTTAATCAATTACAATAACCCTAGTTCTATGCTATAAAAAACTAAGAAATTCGTACTTTTGTTCCCCTTAAAACATAAATAAAAATATACAATGCTTAGAGTTTCTAATAAAGGTCGTGCTATTCCTGAGTCTCCAATTCGTAAATTGGTTCCTTATGCAGAAGCCGCCAAGAAACGTGGTACAGAAATTTTTTATTTAAACATTGGACAGCCTGATATTAAAACTCCAAAAGTTGCTTTAGATGCAGTCCGTAATATAGATATGGAAGTATTAGAATATTCTACATCTAATGGTTCTGAACAATACAGAGACAAGTTGGTCGCTTATTACAAAAAACACCGTATTAATATTACCAATGAACAAATATTAGTAACCACTGGTGGTTCTGAAGCTTTGTATTTTACCATTGCTAGTATTACAGATCCACAGGATGAAATTATTATTCCGGAACCTTTTTATGCCAACTACACTAGTTTTTCTATTGCTGCAGGAGTAAAAGTAGTTCCTATCAATACGAGTATGGAAGATGGCTTTGCTTTGCCTAAAGTAAATGAATTTGAAGCCTTAATTACACCCCGAACTCGTGCTATTTTAATTTGTAATCCAGGAAACCCTACAGGAACTCTATATTCTAAACAAGAAATTAGAGAACTAAAAAAATTGGTTGTAAAGTACAATCTATTTTTAATTGCTGATGAGGTGTATCGTGAATTTGTATATACAGATGAAGGACATTACTCTATTATGGAAGAAAAAGGAATGGATATGAATGCCATTATGATTGATTCTACATCTAAAAGATATAGCATGTGTGGTGCTAGAATTGGTTGTGTTATTTCTAAAAATCCCGAATTGATTAGTACAGTAATGAAAATGGCACAATCTAGATTATGTCCACCAACCATTGCTCAAATAGCTGCAGAGGCCGCACTAGACACACCACAAAGTTATTTTGATGAAGTAAAAGAGGAATATATAGGACGTAGAAATGTTATTATTACAGAACTAACTAAAATAGAGGGTGTACATGTAGTAAAACCAAACGGTGCTTTTTATTGCTTGGCAGATTTGCCAGTAAAAAATGCAGAAGATTTTGCTCGTTGGATGTTAGAAAGTTATGACAATAACGGACAAACCGTAATGGTAGCTCCCGCAAGTGGTTTTTACTCTACTCCTAACATTGCTCAAAATCAAATTAGAATTGCTTACGTTTTAGAAAAAGAAAAATTAATACGTGCTGTTGAAATTTTAAAAGATGGACTTATAAAGTATAGTAACAGCATCGCTTTAAATCAATAAAACAATTATTTATTCAAAAAATTGAATGAATATAAAAATCTAAAAAAATGAAAAAAATAGTTGTAATTGGTGGTGGAAACATGGGTTTCACCTACGCAGAAGGAATATACAATGCAAAAATTGCGAACATTGAAATTATTGACAAGTCTGACGACAGGGTTACTGAAATTAATGGAATGAATAAAATGAAAGCATCTACAACATATGATGCTTTAAAAGATGCCGATATTATTTTCTTAGCTGTAAAACCACAGATTGCTCCGTTGGTTTTTGCTGATATAAAATCTATTGTAAATGCAAACCAATTATTTGTTTCTGTAATGGCAGGAATGACGATTGAAACCATTCAACAAGGATTGGAAATTGACAAAGTAATTAGATGTATGCCTAACCTACCTGCTTCTATTCAATTAGGGATGACCACCTATGTAGGATCTAAAGAAGTAGCAAAAGAAAACTTAGACTTGGTAGGAAGTATTTTAAAATCTACAGGAAAAGCTTTTGAAGTTGAAACTGAGGACATGATTGACAATACGACTGGAATTTCTGGAAGTGGATCTGCTTATATTTTCTACTTTATGAATGCCATGGCCGAAGCTGCAGAAGATTTTGGTTTTTCTAGAGAAGAAGCCAAAACATTAACAGCTCAAACTTTTGAAGGAGCTGTAGAACTGTATAAACAAAACGACATTTCTTTAGTAGAATGGATGAACCGTGTAGCCTCTAAAGGAGGAACTACCCGTGCTGCCTTAAACAACTTTGATAGTAACAACGTTCACAACCTAATAAAAGAAGGAACCGTTGCTTGTGTAACAAGAGCCAAAGAGTTAGCTGCAGATAAATAAGTTCAAAAACCCTTTTTTATCATATACAAAACCCTTTGCCATTGCAAAGGGTTTTGTATTTTTAGAACCAATCAATCCATATAAAAATTTTAATATGAACACCTCCCAAATTAACAAAGAACATTCAAGTTTTATAACTAATTTAAAATGTAATATAAAAGATGCTCTCTTAATTATTATCGGAATTTTTTCAGCCTCATTTGGCTTTAAAGGATTTTTGTTAACCAACGACTTTATTGATGGTGGAGCCACAGGAATCTCATTATTAATTACAGCCGTTTCTGGAATTCCTCTCTATATATTAATTATAGCTGTAAACCTTCCTTTTATTTTTATGGGTTATAAAACCATGGGGAAACAATTTGCCATAAAAACATCTTTAGCTATTGCTGGATTAGCCCTTTGTGTAGCAACAGTTTCTTTTCCTAATGTAACCAATGATGATTTATTGGTCGCTATTTTTGGAGGTTTTTTCTTGGGTGCCGGAATTGGATTGGCTGTTCGTGGTGGTGCTGTTATTGATGGAACTGAAATATTAGCAATTTATCTTAGTAAAAAGTTTGGGACTACTATTGGAGATATCATCATTTTAATTAACGTAATTATTTTTTCTATTGCTGCTTATTTATTATCTATTGAAATTGCTTTATACTCTATGATTACCTATATGGCAGCATCCAAAACTTTAGATTTTATAATAGAAGGTATTGAAGAATATATTGGAGTAACCATTATAGCAAATAAAAGTATTGAGATTAAAGAAATGATTACTTCTAAATTAGGAAGAGGTGTTACTGTTTATAACGGAAAAGGAGGTTATGGAAAAGAAGGAGAATCTAGCAAATATGATATTTTATATACGGTAATTACAAGACTAGAATTAAGTAGATTAAATAACGAAATAGATAAAATAGACTCCAAGGCTTTTATTGTAATGAATAGTATTAAAGATATTAAAGGAGGAATTGTTAAAAAAAGACCCTTACATTAAATCACAAAAAAATAATATTAATTATTAAAACGGCAAGATAATTGATAATTAAAACCATTTATTGTTATTTATAATAATAACAAATAAATTTATAAATTTAATATTCTAATTTCTATACTAAACAAATGCGAAAAATTATTCTATCCACTATAGGTGTCTTGTTTATTATTGGTTGTGTTCTACTTTCTAAAAACATAATAGCTAATAAAACAAAACCAAAGCCTATTGTAAAAAAAACAATTAAATCTGTATTTATAGACACTGTACAAAACACAGAAATACCCATTGTAGTACCAGCAAACGGTAGTCTAGTAGCTAAAGAGCGTATAGAGTTATATGCAGAAGTACAAGGGGTTTTAAAACTTGGAAAAAAATTATTTAAAACAGGTGAAGTTTATCAAAAAGGAGAAACATTAATCCAGATAGATGCAGGTGAATTTAAAGCAAATGTACAAGCTTCTAAAAGTTTGTTATACAATAATATTGCTGCTATTATGCCCGACTTAAGACTTGATTTTCCAGAAGTATATCAAAAATGGCAAGATTATTTAAGTAATTTTAACATGGAAAAACCTGCTCCTGCCCTACCCAAAATGGATTCAGAAAAAGAGAATTATTTTATTGTAGGTCGTGGTATTGTAAGCAGTTATTACAGTCTTAAAAATTTAGAGCAACGTTTGTCTAAATATAAAATAACAGCACCCTTTACAGGTATTTTAACCGAGGCTTTGGCTACTGAAGGAAGTTTAATCAGAAGTAATCAAAAATTAGGAGAATTTATCAACCCGTCTATTTATGAAATGCAAGTTTCTATTAGTAAATCTTTTGCTAATATTTTAAAGACAGGAGAAAAAGTTGCTTTGACTAACTTAGATAAAACCGAAAATTATGAAGGTGTTATTACCAGAATTAATGGAAGTATAGATCCTACTACACAAACACTATCCGTGTTTATAGAAGTGAAAAATGCCGATTTAAAAGAAGGTATTTATTTAGAAGCATTAATTAATGCCAAAAAAGTAAACAACGCTATAGAGTTAAATAGAAACTTATTATTAGAGGGTAATGAAATTTTTAGTGTTGTTAACGGTAAACTTGAAAAAATAGCAGTTTCTCCTGTTTATTTTTCAGACACCAAAGTTGTACTACAAAACATTGCAAACGGAACCGTTATTTTAAGCAGTCCTATTTCTGGTGCTTATGCAGGAATGTTGGTAAAACCTTTTAATAAGACCGAAGAATAATGAAAAAAATAATTAGTTATTTCATAAAATATCACGTAGCGGTAAATGTTTTTATCCTTGCGTTTTTTGTATTCGGAATTTTTGGAATTAGTTCTTTAAAATCTTCTTTTTTTCCATTAGTAGACTCTAAAATAATCAACATAAATATTGTTTACCCTGGTGCTGCTCCCCTAGAAATTGAAGAAGGAATTGTATTACAAATAGAAGACAATTTAAAAGGATTAGAAGGTGTAGACAGAGTAACCTCTATTTCTAAAGAAAACAGTGGTAGTATTACTGTTGAAATAGAAAAAGGAGAAAACATAGATTTTATGCTTTTAGAGGTAAAAAATGCTGTGGATAGAGTTCCTAGTTTTCCTACAGGAATGGAACCTTTAATTGTCTCTAAACAAGAAGAAATTAGACAAACTATTTCTTTTGCCTTAAGCGGAAAAAACGTTCCTTTAGTTACTCTAAAGCAATTGGCTAGAACTGTTGAAAATGACTTAAGGGCTATTGATGGTATTTCTCAAATTGACATTACAGGATACCCTGAAGAAGAAATTGAAATTGCCGTTAACGAAACCAATTTACTAGCTTATAATCTTACTTTTTCTGATGTTGCCAATGCAGTAAGCAACTCTAATATTTTAACAACAGGTGGTGAAATTAAAACCGATGTAGAAGAATATTTAATAAGAGCCAACAATAAAGCTTATTATGGTGATGAGTTGTCTAACACCATTATTAAAGCTACAGCTGACGGAAAAGTTATTCGTTTAAAAGACGTGTCTATTGTTAGAGATCGTTTTGAAGAAACCCCAAATGCTACTTATTTCAATCAACAATTATCAGTTAATATTTCTGTAACTAGTACCAATAGCGAAGATTTAATTTCTGCTGCAGACAAAGTAAAAGAGTATATAGAAAATTACAATCAAAAAAATGAAAATGTACAAATAGACATTGTTAATGACATGTCTAAAACATTGGTACAGCGTACTGAGTTACTTACCGAAAATGCCATTGTAGGTATGATTTTGGTTTTGGTCTTTTTATCTTTATTCTTAAATACTCGTTTGGCTTTTTGGGTAGCCTTTGGTTTGCCTGTAGCCTTTTTAGGAATGTTTATTTTTGCTGCTCAGTTTGATGTAACCATTAATGTATTGTCTCTCTTTGGAATGATTATCGTAATTGGTATTTTGGTAGATGATGGTATTGTAATTGCCGAAAACATTTATCAACATTATGAAAAAGGAAAAACACCTATACAAGCCGCTATTGATGGAACTATGGAAGTAATTCCACCTGTTGTATCTGCTATTATTACTACACTTTTAGCCTTTTCTTTGTTCTTATTTTTAGATAGTAGAATTGGAGAATTTTTTGGTGAAGTTTCTGTAATTGTAATTTTAACATTGATTGTTTCTTTAGTAGAAGCCTTAATAATTTTACCCGCACATTTAGCACATTCTAAAGCATTACAACCACATATAAAAGAAGAAAATCCATCAAAACTAAAACAGTTTTTTGGAAAAATGAGAAGCATCAATAAGTTGGGAGACCGATTAATGATCTTTTTAAGAGATAAAATTTACAGTCCGACTTTAGATTTTGTTTTAAAATTTAAAATATTATCCGCAGCTATTTTTATTGGTTTGTTAATTTTAACCATGGGTTCTATTATGGGAGGAATTATTAAAGTAACGCTGTTCCCTAGAGTTGCAAGTGATAGCGCTACCATAGAATTAGAAATGCCTGCAGGTACTAACGAGAAGACTACAGACTCTATTATTTCTTTAATAGAGGAAAAATCTTTTATTGTAAATAAAGAACTTACCGATAAATATTTAAAAGGAACAGACAAACAATTGTTTGAAAACACCATCTTAAGATTTACAAGTAGTTCTAGTGCAAAATTAACCATCAATCTACTACCAGGAGAAGAAAGACCCGATGAAATTAAAGCCTTTATGATTACCAATAGATTAGAAGAATTGGTAGGTCCCGTGGTAGGTGTAGAAAAATTAATTTATGGTTCTGGAGGAAACTTTGGAGGAAGCCCTGTTTCTGTATCATTATTAAGTAACAATATTGATGAATTAAAAGCTTCTAAAATTGAATTAAAAGCCTATTTAGAATCTAACCCTATTTTAAAAGATATTGAAGACAATGATCCTGTTGGAATTAAGGAAATCCGTATTCAATTAAAAGAAAATGCTTACCTACTTGGTTTAGATTTAAAAACGGTAATGGCACAAGTTCGTTCCGGTTTTTTTGGAGTTCAAGCACAACGCTTTCAAAGAGGTCAAGATGAAATTAAAGTTTGGGTTCGTTATGACAGAGACAACAGAAACTCTATTAATGATTTAGACAAAATGCGTATTGTAACATCAACAGGAAAAAGAGTTGTTTTTAAAGACATTGCTACCTATAATATTATTCGTGGAGAAGTTGCCATTAATCATTTAGAAGGACAAAGAGAAATTAGAGTGTCTGCAGATTTAAAAGACCCTACTGCTAGTAACACTGATATTTTAGATGATATTAGAACTAATTTTATTCCAAAACTGCAAGAAAAGTACCCAACTATTTCTGCTTCTTTTGAAGGTCAAAATAGAGAAGCAAGCAAATTATCTTCTTCTTTAAGCGTAGCAGGTCCTATTATTTTATTACTAATATACATTACCATTGCATTTACGTTTAGAAGCTACAGTCAACCGTTATTATTGTTACTGTTAGTTCCTTTTAGTTTAACAGCTGTGGCTTGGGGACATTGGCTTTTAGATTTTCCAGTAAATATTTTATCTCTATTAGGTATTATTGCTTTGATTGGTATTATGGTAAATGATGGTTTGGTATTGATAGGAAAATTTAATACCAATTTAAAAGAAGGGATGAAGTTTGATGAAGCTTTGTTAGAGGCAGGTAAATCTAGATTTAGAGCTATCTTTTTAACCTCTTTAACTACTATTGCAGGACTGGCACCTTTATTATTAGAAAAAAGTAGACAAGCTCAGTTTTTAAAACCCATGGCTATTTCAATATCATTTGGTATTGCATATGCTACTATACTAACCCTTTTAGTCTTACCACTATTTTTGTCTTTTAGCAATAGTATTAAAAAGAATGTAAAATGGTTAGCAACAGGAAATGATGTAACTAAAGAAGAAGTAGAACGCGCAATAAAAGAAAAAAATGAAGAAGACGAGCATTAATACATATATATACATTGCATTTGCTTTTAGCATTTCTACCCTAAAAGCACAAGAGGTTTTAACCCAAAAAAAAGCCGTAGTCATTGCTTTAGAAAGTAATTATGGTATTAAAATGGTAAACAATAATGTAGCTGTAGCCAAGAATAATTCTGATATTTTAAATTCAGGTTATTTACCTACGTTAACAGGAAATGCCGGAGCCAACACTAACTTAAATGATACCGAAGCAGTGTTTTCTAATGGAGATGTGACTAATTTAGAAGGTGCTAAAAGCTCCTCTTACAACGCATCTTTAAACTTAAACTATACGCTGTTTGATGGATTGGGTAGAGAATACAATTACAAAAAATTACAAGAAGAGTATAAATTATCAGAATTACAAGCTAGAGAAACGATAGAAAACACGATTCTTCAGTTATTTTCTTTATACTACAATGTAGCTTTGCTAAAAGAAAACACATCAACATTAACACAAAGTTTTGAAATTTCTAAAGAAAGAACCAAAAGATCTGATTATCAGTTTGAGTATGGTCAAAACACAAAATTAGAAGTGTTAAATGCACAGGTAGATGTAAATAATGATAGCATACAATTGATGCAAATTGATCAGCAATTAAGTAATGCCAAGCGTAACTTAAATGTAATTTTAGGAAATACACTTCGTACTAATTACGATGTAAACACCCAAGTAGATTTTAGTTTACAGTTAAAAAAAGAGTCCTTATTTACCCAAGCAAAAGATAGAAATATTGCTTTGCTAAAGGCAGATAAAAACATTGCTATTAAAAAATTAGAAGCCAAAATAATAAAATCTGATTTTTTGCCTACGTTAGGTTTAACAGGTAGTTATGGTTGGTCTAAAAACAACAACAATGCAGCCTCTTTTTTAACCACATCTACCAATACAGGATTATCTGGAGGGTTAAGTTTAAGTTGGAATTTATTTGATGGTAAAAATTATTCAGCCGCTAAAAACACCAAGTTAGCCGTAGAAAACGAAAAACTATCCAAACAAAATATTTTAATAGAGATTGAAAGAGATTTTAACAATGCTTGGGAAGATTATCAGAATAAATACAAAATTTATCAAGTACAAGAGTTAAATATAAAAACGGCTCAAAATAATTTTGACAGAACACAAGAAAAATTTAAGTTGGGGCAAATAAATTCTATCGATTTTAGACAAGCACAACTTAATTTATTAAATGTGCAATTAAACAAAAGTCAAGCAAAATACGAAGCTAAATTGGCAGAATTACAATTGTTATTTTTAAGCGGAGATTTGTTAAATCAACAGTTTTAACAACTGAAAAACAAAAAATTAGTCAGCAATTTTTCTTATTGAAAGCTGTAAAAAAGACAATTATTACTATAGATATTAGTAAACACAAAAGACAAAGTGTATACACTTTGTCTTTTGTGTTTGACTATGATACTAAGGAGCTTTGCAGAAAAACAGGAGCTTTATGGAATGTTACCAAAAATGTTTGGTACTACCCTATAAATGCAATGTCTAAAGAAAAGTTAGTTTCTATTTTTAAAGACAAAGCCGATTTAAAATTTAGTCCTGTATTTAAATCATCCGTTTCTAAACTTAACTTATCTCCTATTAAAACTCAATTAAATGATGTGCAAAAAAATCATTTAAACAGCTTTTATACTTATTTAAAAGGAAAAAGATTTAGTGATAGTACTCTTAAAACCTACAGTTATTTGGTTGCAGAATATATTGTAAACAAAGATCAAAATACTCCAATAGACCTTAGATCTATAGAAAAACATGCAGAAGATTACATAGTTCCTAAGAATAGTTCTATTAGCACGCACAGACAGTTTATTAGTGCTATGAAACATTATTTACTATTTATAAATTCTGAAACTAAAATTGATTTTAACGCTTTAGCTCCCAAAAAAAGCAGGATGTTACCAAATGTACTATCAAATAACGAAGTATTAGAACTGATAAGAGTTACCAAAAATTTAAAACATAGAATTTGTATTGCATTAATCTATTCCTCTGGATTAAGAATTGGAGAATTACTTAATTTAAAAATAAGAGATTTAGATATTGACAGAAAAATGTTAAAAGTAGTAAGTGGCAAAGGTCGTAAAGACAGATATGTACCTATTGCCAATGTTATGATGCCATTATTACATAATTATTTAAACACGTACACACCACAAACCTATTTAGTAGAAGGAATTAATGAAGGTAAACAGTACACACCTATGTCTATTCGAAAATTTTTAAAGACAAGTTGTATGCAAGCCAATATAACCAAGCGTGTAACTCCGCACACATTAAGGCACAGTTACGCTACTCACTTATTAGAAAACGGAACTGATATTCGTTACATTCAAGAACTTTTAGGGCATGCAAGACCCGAAACTACAATGGTGTATACACATGTAAGAAGTCAGGATTTACAAAAAATAACGAACCCTTTAGATTTAATTGTAAAACAACTTGAACAACGAAATAAAATTAATTAAATTTAACCAAAAAAGAAACCTAAATAGTATCGATAACCCGCAATTGACATGCAAAAAAGATACCTTTAGTGTTGATATAACTAGTTGTAGTAAATTATGAAAAAAATAATACTGATACTCTTAATTATAATTGGAAATGAATCCTTTTCTCAAAAAATTGTACCTAAAATCATAAAAC
>NZ_JAASQL010000005.1 GCF_011762155.1 Wenyingzhuangia heitensis | reverse complement strand
TATTTAAAACAAGGACGTTGTAACAATAATCACACTGAGTAATAGTTAATTGTTTTACTTTTAATTCACCTAAACTGAATTTTATTAAGCTCTAACGGACTCTTTATGTTATTATAAAGTTGTTTTAAACTTAATAGATAACTGGCCTATATCAAATATAAGATCTATTAATTACTCTAAATATTATTTAAACATTCTATAAAACATAAGTATTTCCATCTTTTAATTAGTTAAAAGTTAAAATATAGCTTTTACATCTTATATTATTAAAATAAAAAACCATCAATATTACATTGATGGTTTTAAAAAAAGTGAAATTGTTTTTATTTATATTGACATAAATAAGAAGTTTGCCCTGAAACTTTTACTTGAAATTTTTCATTTGCTTCTATTTGGTATGCTTCACCTGCTTTATAAGTTACCCATTCTGTAGATCCTGGCAATTTAACGGTCATTTCTCCTTCTACAACATTCATTGTTTCGTGTAAAGAAGTTGCGAATTCATACTCTCCAGCTTCCATTACTCCTAATGTAGATTTTCCTGTTGCTGATTCATATGCTAATGATTTTACATTTCCATCAAAATATTCGTTTGCTGATATCATATTTGTTTGTCTATTTTATGTTCGTTGTCAAAAATACACATCTTTATTCTGATAGAAAAACAAATTGGAACTTGTAAAACACTTCTTTAAATGATTATTGTTTTTGCCAAACACGAATATAATCAATCTCAAAATCCATAATTCCTTTTTCTTTTTGTATCTGTGTTCCGTTTAAGGTTAAGTCTTCTTTACTTTCTGGCATACCATTCCATGAAAATATTTCCATATCTAACCATAGATTTATAGGATTGGTAGCGACATAAGCTTTGTAATCTTCATCAACTTCTCTATTTTCTTTTGCCCATTTTGTTGCTTGCTCTGCAGTTACTGATGAAAAGAGTTTTCCGTCTATATAATATTTTATTCCGTTTGCGTTCCACTCTACTCCATATATATGAAAATTACTAGCTCCACGGAATCCCATGTCTTTTCGTGCTGTATAAGAAGGTTTACCTCTTAAGTTTTTTCCAATCACCAATGGACCACCACAACTGTGTATCCAAGTATTCTTTTCCTTTTTTCTTCCATCATCAAACATTTCAAAAAAATCAAATTCCAAATTCTTTCCCATAGACCAAAAACCACTTGTAATTTCTGCATCTATGGCTTTGCTTCTAATTTCTATGTATCCGTATTTAAATTCTTTTCTGTTGATAAAGCAAGCTGTTGTAATGTTTTTATATGGTAATGGTTTTTCAATAACAGGTTTTCTAATTTCATCACTAAACGGAAAATCTGATTCCCAACGAGCTTCTAATTTTAATATTCCATTCTCTAAACGATAGTTACGTCTCGAAAATTGAGAAGGAGCTCTACCTTTCCAAACTTTTTTGTTGGGTTTGTCTGGATGTTTGTAAAATGGTTTTCCGTTTTTGAACTTTCCTACAATATACCATCTGTCTTTATTTATTTCTTGGGCATTAAATTCGTCACTTACTTCTGTATTCAATTTCCATCCGGCTTTATTATCTGGATCAGATACTGGAAAATTTTATGCTTGAGTTTTTAGAACGATTAACGATACTAATCCTAAAAACGGTAATAGTTTTATCACTTTATTCATATTTGGTTTTATTTAAATGATACGGTTAATTCTTTGGAAATTACATTTCCGTTTTTTTCTGTAGCAACAACAGTTACTTTAGCTATTTTTTTGTTGCTTGAATTGCTAATAAACATTATCCGAAATTGGTGTTTACAGTTTTACTATTAAAACCATTTAACTTGGTACTGTCACCACAATCTGTTCCTAAAAAACGGTGTTCTCCAGAAATTTTAAATGTTATTTGATCCTCAGTATTCTTAACTTCATTCCCATGTTTATCTATTAATTGAGCTACTATGTTTATAACATCAGTATTATTGGCATTGGCTTCTGTTTTGTCAGCCCTTAATTTCTGTAGGTATGTTTACCGTTTTTAAAACTGTAATTGTTTTCTTTCCGTTTTTTATTCCTTTAGCAACTAATTTTCCTTTTTTATAGATCACAGGCTATTTGTATGTATAATCTTCTTGATTTTTTAGGTATTGGGTTCCCAAAAATTTTCCATTCTGAAACAACTCTACACTTTCACAATTAGAATAGACTTCTACAATGGTTTGTTCTCCTTTATTATAATTCCAATATGGAATTACATTTTACCATTCTCTTGGGGCTAATTCCCAATGTCCTTTTTTCTTTTTTACAACTTTACCACTTACATCTACTTTGTATATAGACTTGGCTTGGGTTTGTGTGTACATGCTTATTACAGGAGTATCATCTCTCCATAATGATTTAAACATGTAATAAGATCCTCTAGGAAAACCTGCAATGTCTAAAGGACCATAATTTGTTACTTTTCTTAGCCAATCCTTAGCTCTACATTCTCCCATATAATAACTCCAGTCCATAAAAACAAGTCTGGAATAAAATCTCTTTCTACTACAGCTTTCCATTCGTACAAACGAGGTACATTTTCTGTCCCCATCATAGCTTTGTTTGAATATGTTTTTTTAAAATAATAGTATTTATGTGGTTTGTAACTATACACTACTACATCACAGAAGTCCAAAAACTCACATGAAGCTGGATTGTGAGCTATACGGATAGCATTACAACCTCCTTCTTTTAGCAATTCTAATCTACGTTTCCAAACATCTTTGGTTAAGGCAGCACCAACAATCCCAGCATCGTGATGCAAACAAACTCCTTTAATTTTCTGTTTTTACCATTTAAATAAAATCCTTTGTCTTTGTCAAAACGAATAGAACGTATCCCAAATCTGGTTTTTCTTGGTGTAGTTTTAACATAGTCTATTTTTATATATGTATTCGTACAGGAATGTGTAATTTATCTGTAATTAATAATTGTACATTTCTAAAAATACCAGAACGTGTATACCAACGAGAATCGGTATACCTACTATGATCTACTCTTACAGACAATCTGTTTTCTTCTCAATTAGATTTTAATACATCTGTTAAATCATAATATATGGGTGCATATCCATAAGGATGATTTCCTATGCGCATACCGTTAATCCAAAACTCAGCGTTGTTGTATACACCATCAAAAATAACATAGTGCTTTTGGTTCTTGTTTATGGGAGTATTAAATTTTTTACTATACCACCCAATACCTCCTGGCATAAAACCAGTAGCACCTTCTAAATTTTTAGAAAAAAATACTTTCAATAGACCAATTATGAGGTACATCTAATTTTCTCCAATATTTAGGACTGTATGTGATTAAAGAATAATCTTTAGAATCTGATAATGTAAATAACCAATCATTACTATCCCTTTAGACACCTATTTATTAAACTTTATTTAAAAAAAATGTTTTTATATATAGATTTCAACCAAATAATTTGTGAATTTATAATATAACATCTATCACTCCTATTTTAGAACAGTATTGGTCTTAAACAGTATTTGGATGATTTATTAAAAACAAAAAACTCGATTGGTTTCCCAATCGAGTTTTTTATACTTTCTATTTTTTTATTATGATTCTTCTTCTCCTGCTTTTAAAGGAACCGTTTGCATAATATAATCTTCTCCAAAAATATATTCTCCATTTTCATCAACTTTGCTATAATCATATGGCCAACGAAATACTTCTGGAATTTCTCCTGGCCAGTTTCCGTGGACATGTTCCACTGGTGTTGTCCACTCTAACGTATTAGATCTCCATGGGTTTTGAGAAGCTACTTTTCCTTTGTAAATACTCATAAAGAAGTTTACTAAAAAAACAATTTGTGCTACTCCACCAATCAATGCAAAAATAGTCATTACTTGGTTTACATTTGCTAAATCATCAAACAATGGAAAGTTTGTATTTGTATAATATCTACGTGGTAAACCTGCCAAACCAATAAAGTGCATTGGGAAGAAAACTCCGTAAGCTGCAATAGCAGTGATCCAGAAGTGGACATACCCTAAAGTTTTGTTCATCATTCTTCCGTACATTTTAGGGAACCAGTGATAAATACCTGCGTACATTCCGTAGATTGCAGATACACCCATTACTAAGTGGAAATGTGCTACAACAAAATATGTATCGTGTACGTTAATATCTAAAGCAGAATCTCCCAAAACAATTCCTGTTAATCCTCCTGTTATAAATGTTGATACCAATCCGATAGAAAATAACATTGCAGGGTTGAACTGTAAGTTACCTTTCCACAAGGTTGTGATATAGTTAAATGCTTTTACTGCTGATGGGATTGCAATCAACAAAGTCGTAAATGTAAATACAGATCCTAAGAAAGGGTTCATTCCTGAAATAAACATATGGTGACCCCAAACAATTGTAGATAAGAAAGCAATTGCCATAATAGAACCAATCATTGCACGGTAACCAAAAATTGGTTTACGTGAATTTGTGGATATAATTTCTGAAGTTAACCCTAATGCTGGTAATAATACAATGTATACCTCAGGGTGACCTAAGAACCAAAATAAATGCTCAAACAATACAGGAGAACCACCTTGGTAGTTTAATACTTCTCCTCCTATAAAAATATCAGATAAGTAAAAAGATGTTCCAAAACTTCTATCAAAAATTAACAACAATGCTGCAGAGAACAATACTGGGAAAGAAACTACACCAATAATTGCTGTAATAAACAATGCCCACATTGTTAATGGCAATCTTGTCATTGTCATTCCTTTGGTTCTTAAGTTTAGAATAGTAACAATATAATTTAAAGAACCGATTAAAGACTGTGCAATAAAGATAGCCATAGAAACTAACCATAATGTCATACCTGTACCTGAACCTGGGATTGCTTGTGGCAATGCAGATAATGGTGGATAGATTGTCCATCCAGCAGAAGCTGGTCCAGCTTGCACAAATAAAGAAACTACCATGATTACACTAGAAATAAAGAACAACCAAAAAGATAGACAGTTCATAAATCCAGAAGCCATATCACGAGCTCCGATTTGCAATGGAATTAATAAGTTAGAAAAAGTACCACTTAAACCTGCTGTTAATACAAAGAATACCATTATAGTACCGTGAATTGTAACTAAGGCTAAGTAAATATCTGGTTTCATTACTCCTGTTTCTGATTGGAAACGTTCTGGTAAAAAAGCCTCTATAATAGAAAATGATTGCTCTGGCCATGCGATTTGAAGTCTAAATAATAAAGACATTAAAACTCCAATAACCCCCATGATCATACCAGTTACTAAAAACTGCTTTGAAATCATTTTATGATCTAAACTAAATATATATTTAGTTACGAAAGTTTCTTTATGATGATGTTCTGACATAATAAATTTTTTCTTTTTTTGATTCTAAGAACAGGTTTTATAACTTAAATAATTCTTTTGCAGTTTTTTGTTGATTCAACCAGATTAAATAATCTTTTTCTGATTCAACAACAATTTTCATTTGCATATTATAATGTGAAGGTCCACAAATTTTATTACAAAGTAATAAGTAATCAAATTCATAAGCATCGTCTCCATTTGCTTGTCTAACTTTATTTACACTAGCAACTTTACGAATTACATCTTTTTGTTGTCTCATTTCTTCTGTCGTGAATTTAGGAGTAAAACCAAATTCAGTAACCATACCAGGAACACAGTTCATTTGTGCTCTAAAGTGAGGCATGTAAGCTGAATGTAATACATCTTGAGAACGGAATTTAAACACCACTTTTTTACCTACTGGTAAGTGTAATTCACGTACTGGAATATCATCAGAAGATTTAGCATCTGTTAAATCAATACCCATAGAATTTGCTCCTTCTATATTTCTAACGTTTCCACGTCCTAATTCGTTATCTCTACCAGCGTATCTTGCTTCCCAAGCAAATTGCTTGGCGTAAACTTCTACTAAAATAGCATCGTCACCTTCTAAATCAGTAACATCATTCCAAATAGATAGTCCATATAAAATTAATACTGCTAAAACTACAGTAGGAATGGTTGTCCATATTAACTCTAACTTATGAGAATCCGCAAAGAACGTTGCTTTTGTTCCTTTTACACCTCTGTATTTATACGCAAAAAAGTATAATAAAGCTTGCGTTATAAACTGTACTACTCCAATTAACCAGAAAGTAATTCTATATAAGTTATCATAATCTTCACCTTCTATAGAGGCTGAATCTGGTAACATAATATCTTGTAGGAATATTAAGCAATACCCCATTAAAAGGTAGAATCCAATTAAAAAGATTAAAAACAATTTACCTTGTAAATTATTATCTTTTTCTGTGGCGATAGGATTGTTATCGTTCTCTAAAGTAATGGTTTTTTTACCATCTTTAATTTCGTTAAAAATAACTCTGTATGTAAGTAGTTTATTTACTTGCCAAACACCAATGGCAAAAGCAACAGCTACGAAAAAATAAAATAAAGCTAACATAATTTTGTTTTAAGTTTTTTGCAAATGTAATGATATATATTAATAATGGAAGTGTTCACTCTCATGTAAGAAAGGATTTCCTTTTGCAATTAATGGAGCTTTACTTATAGTAGTAAATACTGCATATATAAATAATCCTAAGAAAAATAAGATACTTGCAATTTCAGTGATTCCGAACCCCCATTGATCTCCAACAGTTCCAGGCATAATCATTACAAAAACATCTATATAATGTCCTACTAAAATGATTGTACCAACTCCTAAAACTATTTGCGGAATACGTTTAAAGTCACTATTAACTAACATTAATACTGGTAATATAAAATTTAAAGGAATCATTCCTAAAAATAAAAATTTATAATCGTCAAAACGCTGTACAAAATAGACTGTTTCTTCTGGCATATCTGCATACCAAATTAGCATAAATTGAGCGAACCATAGGTAAGACCAAAAAATAGAAAAACCGAACATGAATTTTGCTAAATCATGTAAATGACTATTATTTACTACTTCTAAATATCCTTTAGATTTTAAATAAACCGTAACCATTGCAATTACTGTTAAAGCAGAAACTAAAGCAGTTGCTAGTACATACCATCCAAATAATGTAGAGAACCAGTGAGGGTCTAAGCCCATAATCCAATCCCATACAGACATAGATTCTGTAAAAATGAAAAATGCTAAAAAAGCTACTCCAATTTTATAATTTTTATAGTAGTTTACTAAATCTCCTGCGTTGTCTTGTAATAAAGAATATTTTCTATTTAAGTAACGGAATACATTCCATCCCACTAAATATATAATTCCAGAAATCAACCATCTTGGAGTATTTAACCAGGCTTGTTTATTTGCTATTAATTCATCGTAATTTGCTGATGTTGGATCTACTGTTCCATCTGCCATCCAGACAAATAAATGATTTCCATGAAATGCTGTAATTACAAGAAAGACAATAAATATTACAGATACATATGGTAAAAATCCTGAGATTCCTTCCATTACTCTAAATAATACAATTGACCAACCAGCTTGTGCTACTCTTTGAATATTTAAGAATGCAAAAACAACAATTGTTACAAATGTAAAAAAGAACAAAGCTACATAAAATGCTGCCCATGGTCTATTTTGTAATTGGTGTAATACATGTGCTAAGTGATGATCACTATGTCCTTCTGCATGAGCTTCTGTTTCGTGAGCATCTACAGTATGCGCATCATGTTTAACCCCTTCATGATGATTTTCGTGAGCTACTTCTGCGTGTGCATCATGATGAGCAACTTCTTTTGTAGCGTGAGCTTCACCATGAGTACCATGTGATTCTTGATGAGCCAAAATCTCTGCTACTTCAGCTTCTGTACTTGGAGCAGAAGCAAAACCGATGATAATACCTATTAAACCTACAACCATTAAGGCTATAGCTGATATTTTTAATTTACTTGAAAATTGATACATAATCTATCTAAGTGTTTGGTAATTATTTTAACAAGTTGTTTCTTAATTCTTGAACGTGTTGAACAATTAACCAACGTTCTTTTTCATTTAATTGAGAAGCATGAGATCCCATCATGTTTCTACCATGCATAATTACGTGGTAAATACTTCCTTCTGTAACATCTCTATCCTTGTAATTAGGAATTCCTAAGAATTTTTCTCTTTTTACTAAATCCCCTTGTCCATCACCTTTTTTACCGTGACATACCGAACAGTAGATTGTGTATAAATTCTTTGCATTTTCACTATCTAAATCTGCTGCTGTTAATGGAGATTTTAAATTTTGCTTAGCATTCTCATAACCTTCGTTAGTATCAGGATATTCATAAGGAATGTGTCCTCTAGAAATAGAACCTTCAACTGGTTTTTGTGCTTCAATACCGTTCGTAAAAACGACACTTTTTGCATATGGCTCACCCGCAACCGATTCATACATATCTGGCATGAACTGTAAGTTACGTTTTGTTTTATCGCATGAAGTAAACGTTAATGCTACCACTGCTAAAATTGCTGTAATTTTAAATAATCTACTCATGGTTGTTAGTGCTTTTCAATTACTTTAATCTCAACAGCATTTGTAGTGTTTAACAAAGCTGTTAATTCTTCTTCATTATTATGTACAGGAATCTCCATTAAAAAGATATCATCTGTAGTTCTTGGATCAGGATTTTCTGCTTCTTTAAAAGGCCATAATCTACTTCTCATATAAAAAGTAATTACCATTAAGTGAGCGGCAAAGAAAACTGTTAATTCAAACATAATTGGCACAAAGGCAGGCATGTTTACAATCCATGAGAAACTTGGTTTACCACCAATATCTTGTGGCCAATTATCAATCATCATGTAATTTGTCATCCAAATAGCAAAAGCCAATCCTGTTAAACCGTATAAGAAAGCACATATTGCTAAACGCGTGTGTGGCAATCCTAATAATTTATCTAAACCGTGAACTGGAAACGGTGTAAAAACTTCTTCAATATGATGATTAGCTTCTTTTACTGTTTTAACGGCATCCATTAAAACATCATCATCATTATATAATGCGTGTATAACTTTATTAGTGCTCATTTTTTCCGTCTCTTAATTGTTTATAATGTTCTCCTGAAGATTTCATAATTGTTTTTACTTCTGCCTGAGCAATTACAGGGAATGTTCTAGCATATAATAAGAACAATACAAAGAAGAATCCAATCGTACCAACAAATACACCAACATCTACAAATGTAGGCTCAAATCGTGTCCAAGTTGATGGTAAGTGACCTTTACTTAATACAATTGCAATAATATCAAAACGCTCAAACCACATACCAATGTTAATTGCTATAGAGATAATAAAAGACATGATAAAACTTCTTCTTACTTTTTGGATCCACAATAATTGAGGTATTGCAATGTTAAATAATATCAACGACCAGAATGCCCATCCATAAGGTCCTGTTGCAGCACCAATAGACATATATGTATAATTCTCGTAAGGAGAACCTGTGTACCATGCAATAAAGAACTCTGATGCATAAGCAACAGCTACAATACCACCTGTAACCATAATTACAATGTTCATGTATTCTACGTGTAAACGTGTAATGTAACTTTCTAAGTTAGATACCTTTCTCATTATCCCTAATAAAGTTTGTACCATTGCAAATCCAGAGAAGATTGCTCCAGCCACAAAATAAGGAGGAAAGATTGTTGAGTGCCATCCTGGGTTAATAGAAGTAGCAAAGTCCATAGATACAATAGTATGTACAGAAAGTACTAATGGTGTTGCCAAACCAGCTAACACTAATGAAACTTCTTCAAAACGTTGCCAATCCTTTGCCCTACCAGACCATCCAAAAGATAACAAAGCGTATATCTTTTTCTGAAAAGGTTTAACAGCTCTATCTCTAATCATTGCAAAGTCAGGTAATAAACCAGTCCACCAGAATACTAGCGATACAGATAAATAAGTTGAAATTGCGAATACATCCCATAACAAAGGTGAGTTGAAGTTTACCCATAACGAACCAAATTGGTTTGGAATTGGTAATACCCAATATCCGTTCCATGGTCTACCCATGTGAATTAAGGGAAACAAACCCGCTTGGAAAACCGCAAAAATTGTCATTGCTTCTGCAGAACGGTTAATTGCCATTCTCCACTTTTGACGGAACAATAAAAGTACTGCTGATATTAATGTACCGGCATGACCAATACCTACCCACCATACAAAGTTAGTAATATCCCAAGCCCATCCAATGTTCTTGTTCAATCCCCAAACTCCAATTCCTGTTCCAATTGTATATAAAATACAACCTACACCCCACAAAAATGCGATCAATGCAATTGTAAATGCTATATACCAATTTTTATTTGCCTTACCCTCTATAGGTTTTACAATATCCATTGTGATATCGTGGTAACTCTTTTCCCCTAAAACTAAAGGTTCTCTGATGGGTGCTTCGTAATGAGACGACATATAATTAAATTTAAATTTTAGTTATTCCTTTTTAAGCTTCGTTTGTATTTCTAATTTTAGTTTGATAAACTACGTTGTTATCTGTTCCAATGAACTCTAACAATCTATATGCACGTTTATCTTCACGTAAAACAGTAACTTCATCTTCTGAGTTATTTATATCTCCAAACTTGATAGAACCTGTAGCACAAGCACTAGAACAAGCTGTTGTAAATTCATTCGCCTCAATTACTCTACCTTCATTTTTAGCTTGTAAGATAGTCGCTTGAGTCATTTGAATACACATTGAACATTTTTCCATAACTCCACGAGAACGTACTGTTACATCTGGATTTAATACCATTTTACCAAAGTCATCATTCATGTTGAAATCAAACTCATCGTTGTTATTGTATTTAAACCAGTTAAAACGACGTACTCTATAAGGACAGTTGTTAGCACAGTAACGAGTACCTACACATCTGTTATATGCCATTTGATTTTGACCTTGACGACCGTGTGATGTTGCCGCTACCGGACATACAGTTTCACATGGTGCATGGTTACAGTGTTGACACATGATTGGTTGAAAAGCAACTTGAGGGTTGATTGCCTCAGGTGTTTCTAAAGCAACATAAACATCTGCCTGATCTATTGATGAAGCTTGGTTTATTTTTTTGTTTGCAGAACCTGCATCACCTTCAGAAGTGTAATATCTATCAATACGCAACCAGTGCATATCTCTACCTACACGTACTTCATGTTTACCAACAACAGGAACATTATTTTCTGCATGACATGCAATTACACATGATCCACATCCTGTACAAGATGTTAAATCTATGTTTAAGTTAAAATGATGACCAATAGATCTATCGTGATCTTCCCATAAATCTACAGAAGTTACATCTACAGATTCGTGTTTTAAAGAAACTTCAGGTCTTGGATTCCATTCTTTGGCATTACCGTGAATATAATCTTCTAATCCTGTTTCTCTTAAAATATCGTGACGACCTGCTATTGTGTGTTGTAATTGTTCACAAGCAAATAAATGCTCTTCACCAGTATTAACAATAGAAGCTATTTGAGTTCCACCAAAGGCTACAGCATATGCGTTAACCCCTACTTTCATCTCTTCTTTTAACGCTTTTGTTTTACCATATCCGTATGACAGTCCAATAGTTCCTTGTGCTTGCCCTGGTTGAATTAACACAGGAACATTCTCTATTTTAACTCCGTTTACAGTAATAGTAGCATATTGTCCGTTAATAGCTCCATTATCTTGTACTGGATTTGTAAACTCTAATTTATCAGCATCTGCTTGAGACATTAATAAGTAGTTATCCCAAGATGCTCTTGTTAATGGATCTGGCAACTCTTGTAACCAAGGGTTATTTGCTTGCTGACTATCACCTAAAGCAGTAGAAGAGAATAAAGTTAATTCAAACTCACCTGTTTTAGTTTCTGCTTTTAAAGCTTTGGCAGCATTTACAGCATCTATAGAATTTCCGTTTAAAGAAGTCACATCAACTTTTGCAAAACCATCATGTAATGTTTTGTTCCAAGAAGCACCTCCTAAAATTTCAGATTTAGCAAAAGCAGCTAGGTAATCGTAATAAGAAACTGTTTGCCCAGTCCAAGCTAATAAACAATCTTGAAATTGTTTTGTATCAAACAAAGGTTTGATTGTAGGCTGTGTTAAACTGTATTGATTTGCCGTTATTTTAACGTCACCCCATGCTTCCAAATAGCTAGGGATTGGTAAAGCAAACTGAACTTCGCTTAACGTTTCGTCTTCTTTAGTAGAAAACCCAACTGTTAATTTTGTTTTTGACAATCCTGCTTTAAAATCAGCAGCGTTTGCCAATGTGTAAACAGGGTTTGTATTATATGTGATTAAAGCTCCTACTTTACCTGCTTTTAATTCAGTAACTAAACTTGCAACCTCAGTATCATTTCCTGCTCTTGTATATTTAACGTTTGTAACGTCTAATATTTCAGAGCTTAAAAAGTTATTAATTGCTAGTGCAATTAATTGAGCATTTTTATCTTGAATTCCGGTAATTACAACAGCTTTATTTCCTGCTTTTATCAATTGAGTAGCAGCTTGTTTTATAGCAGCATCACCAGGAGTTTTTTTAGATGGTAAATTCTCACCTGTTATAGCATTGTATAAGTTGATTAACGCATAAGATTGTTCAGATGGCTTTAACACAACTCTTTTATCTGCATTTGCTCCTGTTAAAGAGTAGTTTGCTTCAAATTGAATATGGCGAGAAAACTTCCCTGCTTTTACATCTCTTCCTTGAGCATACGCAGCTTCAAATCCTCCACCTTGCCAATCTCCTAAGAAATCTGCACCTATAGAAACAATTGTTTTAGCATCTTCCAATTTATAATTAGGCAATGCTCTTTCTCCGTAAACTTCTTGAAAAGCATCTAAAGCAGCTGATTCAGAAATAGCATCATATACTACGTGAGAAACATTATTGTATTTTTTTGAAAACTCAGCAATCAAAGCATCTGTAGAAGGACTTGCTAAAGTACCTGTTAAGAAAACTATTTTCTCTCCAGATTTAGAAATCTCTTCTAATTGAGCCGTAATTTTTCCGTTTACATCAGACCAAGAAGCTGTATTACCCTTAATCTTTGGCCCTTGTAATCTTAAACTATCATATAATGATAATACAGATGCGTTTACACGAGCGTTTGTAGTTCCTTTAGCTTCTTTATTTGGTAAAATAAAAATAGGACGACCTTCTTTTGTTTTCACCAATACGTTTGCAAAATCAAAACCATCTGCAATTGTAGAGGCATAATAATTTGCAATCCCTGGAGTAATCTCCTCTGGCTTTACAACATAAGGAATCGATTTAACGACTGGTCCTTCACAAGCTACTAATGAAGCAGCTGCTGTTGTAAACCCAACATATTTTAAGAAATCACGTCTTGTTGTACTAGACGATTCTAAAGTTTCTTTATCACCTAAAAACGATTCAGGAGCTTGTCCTTCATTAAATTCGTTTTGTTCAAGCGAAGCAACAATAGAACTATTTTCATTTAGTTCTTCAACACTTTTCCAGTATTTTTTGTTTGATGCCATGTTTATTTGTTTTTCTATAGTTGATGCTAACTAAAAACTTAGCTTAAATTCTTAATATTCTAGTAATGACACTTACCACATTCCTTACCTCCTAATTGAGCGATCGTTACCTTCTCTACTCCATATTTATGAGATAATTGTTCGTGAATTTTTTTGTAGTATCCATTACCTTCAATGTTCACTTCTGTTTCTTTATGACAGTCTATACACCATCCCATTGTTAACGGAGAGTATTGATAAAGCTCATCCATTTCTTCTACAGGACCATGACATTTTTGACATTTAACACCTGCAACAGTTACGTGTTGTGAGTGATTAAAGTATGCAAAGTCTGGTAAATTGTGTATACGAACCCATTTAACAGGTTTTGTTTCTCCTGTATACTCTAAGTTTTCTGCATCCCATCCGGCAGCATCATATACTTTTTGAATTTCTTTATCCAATTTCGTTTTATCAAAAACTCTTCCTTCTCCTAACTTCACTTGAGTATCATCTGATACTTCAGAAATATTTTTATGACAGTTCATACAAACATTTACCGATGGAATCCCAGAAGTTTTAGAGTGTTTGGCTGAAGAGTGACAATATTGACAATCAATTTTATTATCTCCTGCGTGAATTTTATGAGAAAAAGCAATAGGCTGTACTGGCTGATACCCTTCATCTACACCAATAGACATTAACGCTGTAAATCCGAAATAAACCCCTAAGAAAACCAACACTATTACAGATACTATCTTTAAGAATCCGTTATTGCTTTTCAAGAAAACCCATCCAATTAATGCTAATAAAACCAACACTACAACAACTGTTGCAATTACTGGCAAAATCTCACCGGCAGTAGAATCTACTTCAGCGGCTTGAGCTACCGCTACTGTAGCACCTCCTTTTTTAACATCTCCTACAGTGGTATAAGCTATAATATCTTCTATTTGTTTGTCTGACAAAAACTCAAACACACTCATAGCGACACCTCCGTACTCCTCATAAATAGCTTTCGCATCTGCATCTCCAGAAGCTCTTAACTTGTTGTTGTTCTTAATCCAAGCTTGTAACCAATCCATTTCACGACGTTCTGCTACTTTACCAAGTGCAGGCCCCGTTGCCTTTTTGTCTAACTTGTGACACGATGCACAATGCATATTAAACAATGCTTTACCCGCTTTAACTTGCTCATCCGATGGAGTATCTTGTGCTGATAAACTCAAAGAAAAAGAAAAGAAAAGCACCAGACTTAACTTTAAAACACTAGACAGTTTTCTGTGTAATTTCACAATTTTCATACAGTTGTATAATAGGTTTTTATATTGTTCTAACGTGGCTAAAAGACTAGAAAAAGATTTGTAGTCATTTTTAAACGTTGCCACAAAAGTAATATTATGCATCCAATTGAAGAACAGATATACGTAGTAAAAGTTAATTTATATGTATTCTAAATAACTTAATAATGTCATTTAGTTTTATTACTTTTGTTGAACCTAAAGACAAAAATAAATTATGGCATCTAAAACATTATTAATCAAATTATTCACAATTGTATTAGGATATTCTTCTTCTGTTTTTGCACAAGAAATTACCCCATCTTTAAATAGTTTTGTTGAAAAAAAAAGAAATTATAATAAAAACAGCAAAAATGGAGTAAGTGTTTTATTATATAATGGCCAAGAAGACAAAGCCAGACAAATTTACGAAGAGTTTAAAGGAGAATACAAAGGCATTTCTATTAAACTTACTTATGTAAGCCCCGATTGGAAAGTATTAACCCCTGCTTATAGCTCTACTATAGAGGCTGAAAGAATTGCTATTATTATTAGAGAAAAATACCCAAACGCAAAGATTTTATAAAATGAAAAAGGCTTTATCAAACTAATGATAAAGCCTTTTTTGTTTTATTGATGTTATCTTATCAATTTTTTATATTTAATTCGTTTTGGAACTCCATCTCCACCTAAACGTTTGATTTTATTCTCTTCATACTCAGAGAAAGATCCTTCAAAGAAGTAAACCTGAGAATCCCCTTCAAAAGCTAATATATGAGTACAGATTCTATCTAAAAACCATCTATCATGCGATATAACCACTCCACACCCTGCAAAGTTTTCTAAACCTTCTTCTAAGGCTCTTAGTGTATTTACATCTAAATCGTTGGTAGGTTCATCTAACAACAATACGTTTCCTTCTTCTTTTAAAGTCATCGCTAAATGCAAACGGTTACGTTCACCTCCAGACAGTGTTGATACTTTTTTATTTTGCTCAGATCCACTAAAGTTAAAACGAGATAAATAAGCTCTAGAGTTGACCATTTTACCCCCCATCAGGATTAATTCTTGTCCATCAGAAAAGTTTTGCCAAATAGATTTTTCAGGATCAATATCGGAATGGTTTTGATCCACATAAGCAATCTTAGCAGTATCTCCAACAACAAACTCCCCATTGTCTGGAATTTGTTCTCCCATAATCATTCTAAAAATAGTAGACTTACCAGCTCCGTTTGGCCCAATAATCCCTACAATTCCATTTTGTGGTAAGTTAAATTCTAAATTATCATATAGCAATTTATCCCCAAACGCTTTGGCTACATTTTTAGCTTCAATTACATTGGTTCCCAAACGAGGTCCGTTAGGAATGTATATTTCTAATTTTTCTTCGACCTGTTTTTGGTCTTGATTCATTAACTTATCGTAGTTTTTTAAACGAGCTTTAGATTTTGCTTGACGTCCTTTAGCTCCTTGTTTTACCCACTCTAACTCTCTTGCTAATGTTTTTTGACGTTTAGAAGCTGTTTTTTCTTCTTTAGCTAAACGTTGTCCTTTTTGATCTAACCAAGATGAATAGTTTCCTTTCCAAGGAATCCCCTCTCCTCTATCTAATTCTAAAATCCAACCCGCTACATTGTCTAAGAAATATCTATCGTGCGTAATTGCAATTACAGTTCCTTTATACTGTGCTAAGTGATGTTCTAACCAATGTACGGATTCAGCATCTAAATGGTTGGTAGGTTCATCTAACAGCAATACATCTGGTTCTTGTAATAACAATCTACACAAAGCAACTCTTCTTCTTTCTCCTCCAGATAAGTTTTTAATTGGTGTATCTCCCTCTGGTGTACGTAAAGCATCCATCGCAATTTCTAGCTTAGTATCTAACTCCCAAGCATTAGAAGCATCTATTTGGTCCTGTAACTCAGCCTGACGAGCCATTAGTTTGTCCATTTTATCGGCATCAGAATACACTTCTTCCAAACCAAACATGTCGTTTATTTTGTTGTACTCTTCTAAAATAGCAACTGTTTCAGCAGCTCCCTCTTTAACAATATCCATTACGGTTTTATCGTCATCTAACTGAGGCTCTTGTTCTAAATACCCTACAGAATATCCATCTAGAAAAGTAATATCTCCTTGATAATTTTTTTCTACTCCTGCTATAATCTTCATCAAAGTAGATTTACCAGAACCGTTTAATCCTAAGATTCCGATTTTAGCTCCGTAAAAAAAACTTAAATGAATATTTTTTAATACTTGTTTTCCTGTAGATTGGTAAGTTTTACTCAATCCAGACATGGAAAAAATTACTTTTTTATCGTCTGACATGTTATTCTATTTATTTTAAAAGTCAAAAATAGTTCTTTTTTATAGAGCAAACAATCATATTAAAATCTCTGCTTGTTAATTCTTTAAAACTTACTTTACTAAAGTAAAAAAAGCCTTCTTGTGAAAGAAGGCTTTACAAAAATAGACTACCCCCATAGTCTATTTTATATAACTATACAGTAATTAAACAAATGATTGAAAAAATACCCTACTTGAATTATTTACTATTTTCTAAATTTAATTAGAGTTCAATAATAAACTACAATATTTAAAAATACAAGGTTATTGTTTTTAACTAATTTACATGATATCAAAGCTTAATATCCTATTTAATTTGTTAGATATCTTATTTAGCTTAGCCCCCTCTAGGTATGTTATCATGTTTTCTGACTCCAACAAAAACAATTCATATTAATTAAACACCTATTTTCTTAGAGCTGGAAAGTCTATATCTAAAGTGGGTCTACTATGTATAACCTTATTTTAGGATGCGATAATAAATAAAAAAGCCTTCTTGTGAAAGAAGGCTTTACAAAAATAGACTACCCCCATAGTCTATTTTAATTATTACTATACTAATGAATAAACATGCGATTAATAAATTACCCTAATTTAATTAATTATTATATTCACTACTATTATGACACTGAAATATTAGATAGGTCACATTTTATTTTAAAATTTTTATATTATTTTCTGATATAAATTTGATAGGATATACAATTGTCTCAGAATCAGACTTAACAAGCACATAAATACTGTCTATAGATTCTACGACTCCTACAAAACCATTAACATCTACTTTATCTCCTACAGACAACGATTTTTTAGTATAAAAACCTAACAATAGTCTTGTAACAACATCTTTGGAGCCTAGCCCAAAAGACAGTGTAAAAGTGACCAATACTGATCCAAAAATTAATGTAATATTACTTGTTATAATTGCTGTATTGACCCCTAATTGCTCTAAAGATGTAACCGAAACAAAAATTACGATTACGTAAAAGACAATAGTTGCTACAATATTAGCCACTCCTTCTCCTAAAGATTTCATAACTGTTCTTATGGTTGTTCTCACTAAACTGGCTAAATAAACACCTATTATAAAGATTACGACAGCTCCAAATACTTTAGGCAATACACTAATCACGTTAGAAATTCCATTAGAAACCACTTCTAATTGTAACAACTCTGCCCCAATAATGATAAATATTAAAATAACAAACCACTTTACTATAGGAAGACAAAATTTAACAAGATCTACTTGTATTTTTTTCTTACCAAAAGCTTCTGATTCATTTAGTTTTTCAATAACCTTGTCTGGATTTATTTTTCTTAAAATTTTTTCGACAACGTATAATGTTAGTTTTAAAACGATAAAAGCAATTATTAAAAATCCAACTATTTTACCCGCACCAATTAAGAAATTAAGCATTACACTATAAAACTCTCCCATTTTTCCTGACTCAAAATTCATTTTATTGTTTTTTCTTTTTAAATATAGTTGATAGTATCTGTGGTTGTTTTACTAAAAAAAGATCGGCCAAATCTAAAGATAGTTTTAGCGCATCTATATTTCCCAACACTTTTTTCCTTAGCTCTGGAGAAGGTTGTTGATTTTCTTGTATTTCTTTAAAAGGATTACTCATAACATTACAAGATTTTAGAGGTTTCTAAAGCTTTTTTCTTAGCTCTATTTAAGCGCATTTTCACAGCACTTTCTCCTATTGTTAAAAGAGTAGATAATTCTTTAATAGACATATCATCCTGATATTTCATTAACAATATCATTTTATCTTCAGGATCAATTTTATCAAGAATTACAACTAATTTTTCTGCTTTAATTTCAAAAATCAAAGCATCATCTATATCTTCTACATCTGCATAAGAAGTTTCTAACTGATCGCAAACTTTTTCGTTTTGATTGTATTTATCTCTCTGAATATAATTTATGCAAAAATTATAGGTATAGGAGTATAACCAAGTAGAAAACTTAGATTCGCCTTTAAATGTTTTTATTTTCACAAATAATTGAACAAATAGATCATGTGTTAAATCTTCGGCTACTTCTTTAGATTTTACAAAAGACAGGCATTTATTGTACACAACAGAACTGTATCTATCGTACAAAACAGCAAACAATTGTGTGTTATTGTTTTTTACCAGTTCTTCTATTAATTCATTATCTGTCAACCAAATATTCTTTTAGTCGGCAAATGTAGGGTTTAGAATAAACTTTAACCTTTTTTTATTTATTTATTCCGACGATAAAAAGCTAAAGACCTTAATTTTTATAGATTTTTATAGATTTTGCAACTCCAGATACATCCGTAAAAACAATACTATACATTCCGTTTTGTAAATTTCCCATAAAAAAAGAACCATTTTTTACAACTCCATTAGTTATAGTTCCTGTTAAAATATTAGTTGCTGTATATGTAGATTCATCATATGTACTTGGCACATAAATATACTCGCTTGTTGGATTTGGAAACACCGTTAAATCCTCAAAAAAACTAATTGCTTTATCTGTAAATTGTTGTTCTTGCATTTGATAAGCTCCTACATCAATTGTATTATTAACCACTCTATCTCTTGTGTCTAAATCTAGACCAGTAGAGGTGTAATCTCCAAAAACAGGGTTTTGATAAGATTCTTGAATCATTTCTCCAAAACCTACAACGGGTGATATAGCATTTACATGGAAATCTAAATTAAGACTCCCTGTGTTAGAATTTACAAAATATGGATTTGAGAAAATTGCATGTTGATTATGACCTGTTGCTGTTGTAAAACTTATCAAATCATTATAGTCTAAAAACTCCCCTTGACCATTTGTTTTAGCATTTATACTAATTAGAACAGAACTATCATTATTAAAATCTGTGGTATAAAAAATATTATGATCAAAATTAAGATGAGAAGTTGTTAGCTTGTAACTCATAGAAAACAATCTTTTATGATGCCCTCCTGCATAAAATATATTGTTTTTAATGATGGAGTTTCTTAAGTAGCTAATCAGCATTTGTCCGTTGTAAAAATCTTGAATATTGTTACTGTTATTTGCTATTGTATTGTTTACTATGGCAACATTAGTTACCAGACCAGAGTATGCTTCTTGATCTAGATCTAAGGGTATTCCATTATTTGCATTGTAATAATTAAAACCACCAACATCAATTCCTGCATTTTTATTTTCGTACACCAAATTATTTCTAACAAGAATGTCTGAAGCAGATTTTCCTATTTTTTCACAACCTACAGAAATTCCAAAATCATTATTATGTACTGTATTATTTTCGACAACTATTTTCTTAGCCCCATCTACATATATTCCTGCTCCATGAATCCCGTTTTCTGATACATTATTACAAACTAAATTTCCTTTTATAACACCATTATTAGCCTGACTATTGTGAGTATACTCTTCTATAGGTACACCACAATTGTTTTGCCAACCTTGTTCACATGCATTGTAATGCCCCGATATATCTATTCCAATATTAGAGTTATTACGTACCTCGTTATTCTCAATCAAAAAATTAGTTACATTTCCTTTTATAACTAAGGTTTCACTCCATCCTGTTTTGTTGTTGTAAAGTTTATTGTTTAAAATTTTAATATTACTGGTACTGTCTGTATAGTCAGAACCTAAAATTTGTAATGCTGTGGCTGTTCTTAGAAACAAATTTCCATATTGATCATATTCATGTGGAGGAATCCCTAAACCAACTTCATTAATTGCTTTAGTCGTAACTGCATATTTTATTCCCAATATCTCGTTTCCTTCAATCAACATATTGTCACTGTTTTCTACAATTAGCCCCAAAGAATGATTTGCGTGTATATTTTGAAGTTTTAACTTTGATATGGTTACATGTTTACAAGCTACAATTCTTACAAGTGCACCATTTACATTGTAAACATAATTCTCTGGAATTTGACTACCATCAATAATTGTTTGATCATTTTCCGCTGTAAAAATCACATTTTCTTTTCCCCACAATACAATCCCTTCTGATAAATAATGAGTTCCGCTTTTTACAACAACAGTGGCATCGCTCCAAACAACATCCATTACATCTTTAAAAGAAGTATATGGATTTAAATACGTACCATCAGAAACAATATTTGTTCCATTAGTATCTACATAAAATGTTTGTGCCTGTACAACAAAGACACAAAACATCATTAAAAATGTAATTTTTTTCATAGCAATAATTTCTATTAAAGTTACAAAAATCTACCTGAGTTAATAGCACATATACGACAATAAAAAACACATATATTCTCTTTACCACTGCTTTATATCTCTAGTTTTGCCCTACAAAACATAAAAAACTATATATTATGATTAAAAATTTACTTAAAAAATTAACACTAGGAGCTGCTTTAATAGTAACACCTTTAACTTTTGGACAAATTGGTATTCAACTTACTTCTTCAGCTTCTGAAATTTCAACTGTAGACGGAACCCTAGACTCACCTATTGTATTTACCGTTTCTGGAATACCTGAAACACTTACAGGAGACATACAAGGAGCTAATATCCGTATATATCCAAATGGCGATACTACAGGAGGTGGTAATATTAGTAGTTTCCAAACTAATGCATTAAGATTAACTAATGATGAAGGAACTGGTGATGTTGTTACTACTGTAACTGCTCCATCTGGTGGTACATTTACAAAAACATATACTGTAAATAAATTGCCTTTAGGTGATGGAATTACAGCTGGTACAACTTATATAATTGCTCTTAGGTATGTAAAAGCTAAATCAGTAAACATGTTAACATCTGATGATACAGCTCCAAATTTAACAGCTGAAACAAATGGTAATCATATTATTTATAATGTAAGTACAGTTACTGGAGCTACAACTTTAAGCTCTACAACTTCTAAAATTGAAGGTGCTTCTGTAACTTCTCTAAACGGAGTAATTTCTGTTGAAGGTGCAAACTTAGATGCTGTGTACTCTATTACAGGACAACAAGTAGCTACTCAAGGTTTAGCTTCTGGAGTTTACATTGTTAAAATTTCTAAAGGAAATAAACAAGATGCTGTAAAAGTTATCTTATAAAACAAACTATAACTAAACTTATATATCTAGCTGATATACAAGAAAACCTTCTGAAGTTTCAGAGGGTTTTGTGTTTTCTAACTATTACTAAACATCAATCCAATTTCCCCATCAATCCTTCTTGAAAATCAACAAACGCTTGTCTTGTTTCTGTTCTAGAATTCATTACAAAAGGACCTTCCATTACTACGGGTTCATCTATAGGTTCTCCAGACAATACCAATAATTTAGAAGTTTCTTTTGACTTTACTGTAAATCCATCTCCATTATTATAAAAAGTTGCAAGTGCAGTAGCTCCATATGTTAGCGTTTCAGAATTATTTACAACAACTTCTCCTTTGATTAAATAAAGTAATGCATCTTGATTTTTAGGAATTTCTATTGCCGCTTCTCCATTTGTTTCTAAATCTAACCAAAAGGCATTTACGGGAGTTTGCGTTTTTATGACTCCTAATTTTCCTTTTTGTTCTCCTGCAATAATAGTTAACTTCCCTTTATCTAGTAGAATAGATTCCATTTGTTCAACATTGGCTTGCTGATAATTGGGTTCCATCATTTTTTTACTTCTTGGTAAGTTTAACCAAAGCTGAATTCCTTCTAATTCTCCTCCTTTTTCTATAAACTCTTTTGTTGGACCTTCGGCATGTAAAATTCCTTTACCAGATGTTATCCATTGTACTCCGCCACTTTTAATGGTTTGTATATTTCCTAAAGAATCTCTGTGCTTTTGTTCTCCCTGAATTAGAAACGTAATCGGCTCAAACCCTCTATGTGGATGTGCTCCTAAATCAAAAGGATTACTCTCTTTGCTAATAGCATAAGGTCCATAATGATGTAATAACAAAAAAGGATCTGCCCTTAATATTTTCTGACTAGGAATTGGCTGTCTTAATTCAATTGGTCCCATCATTATAAATGGAGAATTACTTGTGTTTTTTATGCTATTATTTTCCATTTTTTAATCTCTAATTTTATCTAACAAACTATTTAACAACACCAATTCATCCTTCGTTAAATATTGCATTCTAGTGGGCATTTCTTTAAAAACTATTTTAGATAACAACTTTAATCCTTTGGGGGTTATAGAAACATAAACAGCTCTTCTATCTTCTTCACATCTCACTCTTTCTATTAGTTCTTTATCACAAAGTTTATCAGTAAGACGAGTTGTGTTGGGAGATTTTTCTATCATTCTTTTTTTTACCAATTTCATAGGTATTGGCTTTTTAGCCCCTCTTAATATTCTAAGAATATTGTATTGGGCAATAGAAATTTGGTGCGGTTCTAATTCTTTATTATTTAGTGTTGTTATATAGTTTGCAGTATATTTTAAATTCAACATTGCTTTTACAAACTCAGAATCAAATGTGGCATTTACCTCTTTAGAAAACTCTCCCATAACATTTGTACTTTATAATTTTGCTTGAAACTCTTTTACAATTGTATCTAACTCTGCATCTAACTCTTTGTTTGTTATTTTACCATTCATAAAATTATTTCCAAAAGAAGGCAAAGAAAAACTTCCAGTCACAATAGCTCCGTGGTAAGGCATTCTTGCAGATGCAATATCTAAAACAGACTGACCTCCTCTTGCTCCAGGTGATGTTGCTGTTAAAATCATTGGTTTATCATCCCACATTTTTGGATTGATTCTAGACACCCAATCAAAAATATTTTTAAAAGCAGATGAATAAGCTCCGTTGTGCTCTGCAAAAGAGATTACAAAACCATCGGCCAAGCTTAAAACATTGTTAAACGATTTTGCTAATTCTGGAATTCCAGAAACTCCTTCTTTATCTACTCCATAAACAGGCATTTCAAAATCATTTAAATCTATTTCCTCAATCAACACATCTTCTAGTTTAGTGGCCACATAATTTGCCAACTGTTTGTTTATAGAAACTTTACTATTACTAGCTCCAAATACTACTATTGTTTTCATTTTTGATGATTTTATTTATGAAACAAATATATAAATATTATTCATTTATTTACCAAGGTAAATAAAAACAGGGTTAACAAATTGAAGATATCATATTAATCAATGGTTAAGGTTTAAAAATGTCTTTGTTTTTGTACATTTGACACTGCTAAAAACAGAAAATGGATATCAAATTCAATAAAAACGAAGACCACAACAAACTGGCCTTATCAGATTTAAAATCAAGGTTTGCTAAAGTTGCTGTAGGTGGGGGTTTAAAAAGAATAAAAAAATTACACTTAAAAGGTAAACTTACTGCTAGAGAAAGAATTGATTATTTATTTGACAATAAAACAAAATCTATAGAGATTGGAGCTTTTGTAGGTGATGAAATGTACCAAGAACACGGTGGTTGTCCTTCTGGTGGTGTTATTGTAAAATTAGGATACGTTAGTGGCAAACAATGTATTGTAGTAGCTAATGATGCTACTGTAAAAGCAGGAGCTTGGTTTCCTATTACAGCAAAAAAGAATTTAAGAGCGCAAGAAATTGCCATGGAAAATAGAATTCCAATTATCTATTTGGTAGATAGTGCTGGGGTATATTTACCTATGCAAGATGAAATTTTTCCTGACAAAGAACATTTTGGTAGAATTTTTAGAAACAATGCCAAAATGAGCAGCATGGGAATTACTCAAATATCTGCCGTTATGGGTAGTTGTGTTGCCGGTGGTGCCTACTTACCTATTATGAGTGATGAAGCTTTGATTGTTGACAAAACAGGAAGTATTTTTTTAGCAGGTAGTTATTTGGTTAAAGCTGCTATTGGAGAAAGTATAGACAATGAAACCTTAGGGGGAGCCACTACACATTGTGAAATCTCTGGAGTTACAGATTACAAGTCTAAAGACGATAAGGATTGTTTAGACACCATTAAAAACATTGTTGATAAAATTGGAGATGACACCAAAGCTGGTTACAATAAAAAAGAAGCTTTGCCTCCAAAAGAAAACCCCGAAGATATTTACGGAATTTTACCTAAATCTCGTTCTGAGCAGTATGATATGAATGAAATCATCAATCGTTTGGTAGATGATTCTAACTTTGAACCTTATAAAGACGGTTATGGAGAAAGTATTATTTGTGGATACGCTCGTATAGAAGGTTGGGCAGTTGGTATAGTTGCCAATCAACGTAAAGTAATTAAAAATAAAAAAGGAGAAATGCAGTTTGGTGGTGTTATTTATTCTGACTCTGCAGACAAAGCTACTCGTTTTATTGCCAACTGTAATCAGAAAAAAATTCCATTGGTATTTTTACAAGACGTTACTGGTTTTATGGTAGGTAGTAAAAGTGAACATGGCGGAATTATAAAAGATGGTGCTAAATTAGTAAATGCTGTTTCTAACTCTGTAGTTCCAAAATTTACCGTAGTGATAGGGAATTCTTACGGAGCAGGAAACTATGCCATGTGCGGTAAAGCTTTTGATCCTAGATTAATTTTTGCTTGGCCATCTGCTAGATTAGCAGTAATGGGGGGGGCACAAGCAGCAAAAGTATTAGCACAAATAGAGGAGGCAACTTTACAACGCAAAGGAGAAGAAATTACTCCAGAACGTCATGCTGAAATTTTAAAAAGTATTGAAGATAGATACGACAAGCAAACATCTCCTTATTATGCTGCTTCGCGTTTGTGGACAGATGCTGTGATAGATCCTTTAGAAACTAGAACGTGGATTGGTATGGGAATAGAAGCTGCCAATCATGCCCCTATAGAAACTCCTTTTAACCTTGGAGTCATTCAAGTTTGATAAAACTTGTAACAGAATAGAAAAAACAATAATTTTACGACACTTTATATAATATTACATAGAAATGGGTAGAGCATTTGAATTTAGAAAAGCAAGAAAAATGAAACGTTGGTCTGCAATGGCAAAAACGTTTACTAGAATTGGTAAAGATATTGTAATGGCAGTAAAAGAGGGAGGTCCAAATCCTGACTCTAACTCTAGACTTCGTGCTGTTATTCAAAATGCTAAGGCTGCCAATATGC
This sequence comes from Wenyingzhuangia heitensis, assembly GCF_011762155.1. GTDB lineage: Bacteria > Bacteroidota > Bacteroidia > Flavobacteriales > Flavobacteriaceae > Wenyingzhuangia > Wenyingzhuangia heitensis. The sequence continues at coordinate 142,100 of NZ_JAASQL010000005.1, read as the reverse complement.
CTAAAGACAATGTTGAAAGGGCCATTAAAAAAGCAACCGATAAAGATACAGCCAACTACAAAGAAACCTTGTTTGAAGGATATGCACCACATGGTGTTGCTGTTGTAGTAGAAACGGCTACCGATAATAACAATAGAACTGTGGCAAACGTACGTGCTGCATTTAACAAATGCAACGGAAACTTAGGTACTTCGGGTTCTGTAGTTTTTATGTTTGATCATACTTGTAACTTCCGAATTAATTCCGAAACCAAAGAAATTGATTTAGAAGAGTTAGAATTAGATTTGATGGATTTTGAAGTTGAAGAAGTTTTTCAAGATGAAGACGGAATTTTAATTTACGGTCCTTTTACACAGTTTGGTGCTATTCAATCTTATTTAGAAGAAAATGAATTAGAAATTTTATCTTCTGGATTTGAAAGAATTCCCACAACTACTACAGAGCTAAATGAAGAACAACAAGCAGATGTAGAAAAGTTATTAGAAAAATTAGAAGAAGATGATGATGTACAAAACGTATATCACTCAATGGCATAATTAGCAATTTTTAAAATGTTAAAAAACCCTCTACCTTTGTAGAGGGTTTTAATTTTATAAAAAATGACAGTACAACAATTTAGAGAACAATATATTATTGGTTTTGGATATGAAAAAAACTCTAAAACTAAAAGATTCCGTTTAATGGTTTTAGACAGAGACTCTATGCAAGTAATAAATGAAGTTTTAGAAAACGAAAACAATACTTGTTTTAAACAATTTTTAGAAGGAAAAGACCTAAACAAAGCTATTTTAAAATTTAAAATGGATTCTTTAGAAGAAGTCTTACAGCTACACAATGTAGAGGGTATCAACTTATCAGAAAACGAGATTAATAAATATTTTGAGTAAAATGAAAAAGCAATATATCTATTTACTTTTATTACTTTTTGTTTTAGGAGCCTGTACTATTTTACTAAAACAAGATCCAGCTATTGCACAAAACAATACAAATAATAATTACGATACGCTTGCTTTTAATTTTACAACCTATCAACCTAGCTCCCAAAACCAAGTAGCTAACAAAACCTATTATTCATTAGATTATAATGAAGAACACGAACAAGCTAACTGGGTCTATTATTTATTGACTTCGGAATTTGTAAATGGAACGGCAAAACGCAAAGACAATTTTAAAGCAGATAAAACTATTACAACAGAATCTGCCAATCTAAGTGATTATAAAAAAAGTGGTTATGACAGAGGCCACTTATGTCCTGCTGCCGATATGAAATTAAACGAGCAAGCCATGTCTGAAACTTTTCTCTTATCAAACATGTCACCTCAGCTACCCAGTTTTAACAGGGGAGAATGGAAACGTTTAGAAAGTCAGGTTAGAAAATGGGCTATAGAAGAAGATTCTATTATTGTAATTACAGGGCCTGTTTTTAAAAACAACATCGCACAAATTGGAAAAAACAAGGTAACAGTTCCTGGTGCCTACTACAAAGTAATTTATGATTTGACTAAACCACAAAAAATGACTGCTTTTATAATGCCACATACCAAAGAAATTAAAACCTTTACCAACTATCAAACAACGGTAAATAAAGTAGAACAAGAAACAGGTATAGATTTCTTTGCAATCTTGCCAGATGAACTAGAAGAAAACTTAGAAGCCAACAGTAGTTGGTAAATAAATATAGATATTTTGAGCAATCACGAACACCACAACCACGAGCACGAACATCATGATGATGAGGATAGTGTTATGACAATAGAAGAGTACCACAAAGCAAACATGATGTTGTTTAACATTAAAGACCTTAGAACCACAGATACAGTGTTATGTACTTTAACCTCTATTGACAGAATGAGTTTTTTACCTAATGGCATAGAACATCACGAATGTAAAAAAGTAGAATTAACAGAACATTTTACAGAAGTTGTAAAAAGAAACTTAATTTTAGCTTTCTTTGACAAAATAGAAATAGAAGAATTTGATGTTTTGGATGTAAACACCAACATTGATTTCTTATTTGAATAATCCCAAAACTTTAATTTTATGGACATAAAAGAATTTAACCAAAAGTATATTTTAAATTATACGGTAAATGAATCTCATCCAGAGAATATTGAATTTACTTTAGAAACCATTAACAGAAAAACATTACAACCCACTTTAGAGTTTAAAAGATTAAAATCTGAAACTCCTGTAGAATGGTTGTCAGACAAAATTGGAGAAGAAATATTAGCTGGTAGAAGTCCAGCCAAGTTTCAAACTAGTTTTTACGACAACGTAAAACGTAAGTTGATAAACACCTTAATTATTAAAAATAGAATTAAAGGTTTTGATGCTTTAGACATCAATGTAAGTATTGATTTCTTATTAAGATAATTTTCATAAAAAAAGCCTTCACAATTGTGAAGGCTTTTTAGTTCTATAAATTTTATACAGACTTAAAAATAATACTTAAGCCCCATTCTAATTACTTGTGTTTCGTAATAGTTTTCATACAAAGCCGTAAAACCATTTGCTTTAATTTTTTGTCTTAACGCATATTGATTTAAAATATCGCTTACCGCAAAAGAAAGCTCTCCTTTTCCTTTCCAAATTTTCTTTTTGGCTCCAAAATCTAAAGAGCTTCTGTATAACTGACGACCTTGTGCTATATTTTTTGGAGCTAAATACACATAACTTAACTGTAATTGTAAATCATTCTTTAAACTCCAAGTAGAATTTATTTTAGCATCCCAAGTAATTTCGTTTCTATCTTCTACATTAAAAGTTTGTTCTGTAGGGAATAGTATGGTTCCTACAAATCCATTAATATTATTTTGATACACATTTACGTTTCCAGACAATTTCCAAAAATCCAACAATTCCTGATCATAAATTAGCTCTAAACCTGCATTGGTAGCACTACCTGTGTTGGCATAACTTTTAATAACTACAGGAACTCCATCATTATCTGCAGCACCATATACTCTCATATAAGGATTGTCTATATACTTATAATAAGCAGCTACAAACAAAGAACTTTTGTTCCAACGTGTTCTATACGCTATTTCTCCAGATTGTGTAAACTGAGGTCTTAAATAGGGATTTCCAACTTTTAATAATTCATGATCATCAGACTTTGCAAACATTCTTAACTCTGGTTCTCCTGGTCTGTCTATTCTTCTGTTATAAAATAAAGACACTTTTTGTTTAGAAGTTAGTTTATATGTCCATCTTATGTTAGGAAACAATTCAAAATAATCATAAGCATCTTGTTTTTTTGCAAAATAAGCATTGTTTTCATCCACATCATACACCACAGACGTTTGCTCTGCTCTTACTCCTCCTTCAATATCGTAGGTTGGAGTTTCGTAAATTAAATTGGCATATGCTGCATAAATAGTTTCTTGCCAATTAGAGTTGTTCCCCATATTGTCATAAACAATAGAATTTCCATTAGCATCTGGAGTTACTGTATATTCAACAGGTAAATCTCTGTGTTGTACTTTTACTCCTGTTTCCAATTTTCCACTTCCAAAAGGATTGGTATAATCTACATTTCCAACATAAATATGCTCTGTAGCCAAAATATTGGTAATATCTCTACTAGGTGTTGCGTTTAAACTATCGTTTACGTGATAGGTTTCATCTTCCCAGCCTTTTATGTATTGTATTCTTGCTTTTAAATTATGTCCTGGTTCTAAAAACTTATGTTCATAATCTGCCGCTACATTAAAATACCCCGTAATCTCTTCTTCTCTCCAATTGGTGTATCTATATCTGTTTCCTGTATTTAGATCAATGTAAGGAACTTGAGCAGTATCTGTGTGTTTTTCCCAATCGTAAATAGATGATATTTTTAATTTATTGTTTTCATCAATATTAAAATCTACTCCTCCTTTAACAATATAATGTACTTGTTTTCTATTTTCTGGAACCTGAGAAATGGTATTGGTTCCATTATCATAATTACGTGTAGTAAACTCGTTATTAGGTAATTTTTCTTGCAACAACACTTCTGATTGTAAAAAGAATGCTACTTTATTTTTTACATAATTTAAATCTAAACTAGGAATGTATTTAGGTGTAAAACTATAACTCCCTAATTGCGTTGGTAAATCCTTCTTCTTTTTTGACAAGACTCCTATTCCCTGTGTAAAACCAATAGATCCGTTTAACCCTTCTTTCTTTTCTTTTTTATAAATAATATTGATGGCACCCGCATTTCCAGAAGCATCATATTTAGCTGATGGATTGTTGATGATTTCAATTTTCTCAATATTAGTGGCCGGAATATTATCCAATCCTTTTTGATTTCCAAATCCTGTTAGACTAGATTGTTGTCCATCAATTAACACCAAAACTTTATCGCTTCCTCTTAACAACACCTTTCCTTCTTGATCTACAGAAATCCCCGGCATCCCTTTCATCACATCTAATACAGAACCACCTGATTGTGATATTACATTGTCTAAATCAAACGTTTTTTTCTCTAAACTTTTACTTGCTACAGCTTGTTGCGTTTTAATTTCTACGGCAGATAATTGGGCAATATCTTCTGTTAGCACAATGTTCCCCACGTTTATATAAGGATTAATTCCACCTACATATAATTTTTCTGTACGCTCTGTAAAACCTAAAGAAGTATAAATTAATTGATAGTTTCCTGGAGTTACATCTTCAAAAACAAACAATCCTTTTTCGTTAGAAAAACCTTGTTTTACTGTTTTAACATCTACACGTTGTAATGTTACCGTTACAAAAGGTATGGCTTTTTGTTGTGCTGTTTTTAAAGTTCCAGACACTAGTGTTTTCTGTTGAGAAAACATAGTAGTAATCATCAACAATAAAAATAGCTGAATGTAATTTTTCATTTAATTTAGTTTAGTTAACAGAGCTAATGTTTTTTGTCTCTGAATTTTGTTAGTTTTTGTTACCATAAACCTAGGGGTAAAATAAATATGTTTAGGCAACTCGTATTTAGATAGATTTATATTGTTAAGGTTTAAGTTGTAAGAATCTCCCTCTACAATTAATATTAATTTTTCGCCCAAAACTTCATCAGAAATTCCTGCTACAAAAAAGCGTTCTGTAATTATTTTAGACAATTCTTTTTCTATTTGCTCTGGATGTAATTTTACGCCACCAGAATTAATTACATTGTCATAACGACCTATCCATTCAAATTCTGTAGCAGAATGTACTTTGACAATATCGTTTGTAATTACTATTTCTTCGGATAATAAAGGAGCATCAATTACCAAGCAATCTCTATCATCTTGAGAAATTGTGATGTTTGGTAATAATTGGTAACTTCTCAACTCCGCTCGAAAACCATTCAATGGCTTAACAGCAACATGAGAAACGGTTTCTGTCATTCCGTAAGATGCATAACACAAGCTAGAAATATGTTGTAAAGATTCCTGTAATTCATTAGAAACGACTCCTCCTCCAATCAACAATTTTTTAACCAAATGCAAATCCCACAAACTAGCTTTTGCCTGCATAGGTACCATGGCACAAAAATCATAAACCTCAAAAGCATCTTCTAAAGGATTGCTAATAGGTTCAATTATGTCTAATTCCCAACCTAAAGTTAAGGCACGAATTACCATCATTTTTCCTGCAATATATTCGGTAGACAAACAACACAGCGCTTTAATTCCTGTTCCTAACTCAAAAAAAGTTCCTGTGGCTTTGGCAGAGTTTATCATAAACTCTTTTTTAATAGCTACTAATTTTGGAGTTCCTGTAGACCCTGATGTTTTTACAATTAAAGTTTCAGAGTCGGAAAACCATTCTTGTAAGAACCAATACAAATCGTCGGAAACACCTTCAGAAAATGAAATTAATTCTAACGGAGTTTCAAATGAGATTCCGTTTAACAAAAACGAGGGATGTATATTAAAATTTGACATTCAATTCTTTTTCTAATTGGGATTGTTTAACAGCTAACTTTTTTAAAAATTCTTGATATTCCATAGAGTTTGGCTGAAATGCCTTGTGTAATTTACTTTGCTGTATTGATGCAATTCTTTTAAAATAAAACTGGGCTTTTTCATCAATCCAAACCTTAGAAAATTGTTCCCAAATATAATTGATAGCAACTTCGTTGGGATGAATCATATCCGATTCATAAAATCGATAATCTCTTAAATCGTCCATCATTATTTCATAACTTCCAAAATAAGACACTCCATATTTTTCTTTTATAATATCTATTGCACTTAATAAATTAGCTTTACTTAAAGAGTTTTCTATCAAACCGTCTTTGGTATGTCTTACAGGACTTACAGTAAAAATAATTTGGGTTGATGGATTTACTTTTCTAATATTTTTAATACTCCTTTCTAAAGCAGCTTCTATTTCTAGAATTGATAATTTTCTTTTCTCGAATTCGGATTGCGGAATTTTATGACAATTAGCAACCAGCTGATTTGTTAGTACATGCCCATAAACCCAAGAAGTTCCTAACGTAATAATTACATGTGTAGCCATTTTTAATTGTGCTAAACAGGCTTTTTGTGCTTGGTTAATATTATCCAATACATTAATACTGTCTATTGCCGATAAATCTGAATGATGATGCAAAGAATGTAACAAGCCTCCCTGACTTATTAACTCATTTGCTTTATATTGTTTTTGAGAAACAGTATCTTCTAAAACTTTTGCTATAGCCGTAGAACTAAATAAAACTCCAAAAGGATTTACCAAAGTATTCAGTTTGTAATACGCTAATTTATTTCCTATGTTTTCTGAAAAACAAGACCCCAGCAACAAAACCTTAGAATTATGATTTATTAATTTTTCTTGTTGAGATGTTAATTTTATTTCTGTTCTAAACTTCAAAATAGATATTATTTAGTTTTTCTACTTGGTCATACAAAGAAAAAGGATTTTTATCTATTAGTCGTTTTAAATATGTCCAATCTAATTGTATTGGACATATTTAAACCTTATCTAATTAGTGTCTTTTTATACTCTGAAGGAGTTAAACCTTTAATTTTCTTAAAGGTAGAGTTAAAAGAAGATTTAGAACTAAAACCAACCTCCATTGCAATTGCCAGCAGTGTAAAATGATTGTTCTGATTATTTTTTAACCTAGAAATAAACTCATCTACCCTATATTGATTGATAAAATCTTGAAAACTAATATTCATATGAATATTTAAAATCTCAGAAATATATTGACGAGGAATATTTAGTTTTTTTGAAACTTGATCCATGGATAATTTATTATTCAAGTACAATTTTTCCGTTTCCATAATATGAATAATTTCAGTTTTATACTTCTTAATAAGTTCCGAGTTAAGTTTTGAGTTTTTGTATTTATTTACTTTTACTGATGGCAGTAATTGATTGTCTTTTGTTATTAATTTAAACGTTATAAAATAAAATAGAAAGGCTACAATTAATAAAAGACTAGTGTTGAAATATTGATTATTTATAAATAATTCTTTTGTAGGATCTAGCAATCCTATTATTTCATTTAATATTGAAAAGGTGAACAAAAGCATGATTGGTATTGCAAAATAAAGAGACCAATGCTTTCTTTTGGTTGTATTTATTATGTAAATTATCAAAAACAAATAAACAACAAAAGTTAGTTCAGTAAGTGTTTCTATTATTTCTATTGGTAAACAGTCATATCCCATTTTTATTTCAATCGACTCAATAATAAAGTAGATTAAACTTGGTATAAAAAAAAGGAAATCTCTTTTAAGAAACACTTCTTTGCCATTTTTATAGTACTTAACAAAAAGAAATAAAAACGTGATAAAAAGAGAACTATCAAAAAGAAACCAATCAGAGTTTTTTACAAAAATATTGTTCTCATCATCACAAACAATATAAAACAGAATAGAAAGGAGACTCCCAAACAATAACCAAAAAGTATTTTGTTTGTATTTTTTTCTATTAATTAACAAAACAGAAAGGACAAAAGCACCTTGTAATAAAGCTATTATTTGAATTATTATAAGCATTGTAGTATTCTTTTTATTTTAGACTCTTTAAATTTAAAACAAGACATAAAACTATTTGTTTTGTAATTCTACTTGATCATTCAAAGAAAAGGATTTTTATCTATTAGGCTTTTTAATACTATCCAATCTAATTGTATTAGACTAAATTAAACGTTATGTAATTGCTTACTTTCATTTATTTCTTCAAAAAATATTTTTGTCTTTAGAAAAACAATCTATCAATTCTGAAATTTTGGAATTTTCTAAACTTTTAGGAGCATAAGACAATCCTATTTCTCTAAAATTTGTTGGTCCATCATGTTTTTTCACTTTAAACCCTTCCCAATCCTTCACAAATAACTCAGGTAAAAATGTAATTCCAAGTCCAGACATAAGTAAGGTTAATACCTCATTTTTACTTTGGCAATTAGCTACTGAATTCCATTTAAGTCCAGAATTATTAAGTATTGATAGGCTTTGTTGATGTGCTTCACAAGGAGGGCAATGAATAAATGGTTCTCCACTTAAATCCTTTATCTCTATAAGATTTTTTTGAGCCAATGGATGATTCTCTGGAATGCAAAGCACATAATCTTCTTTTATAAGGGGTAAAAATAAATGTTCTTCAAACTTCCATTCTCTTATTAATAAATTTATATCACATTCATGACCAATTGGTCTAACATCCCATTCAACAGCACCTAACACTTGGGTGGCTTTCTTAAAAAAATCGTTCTTAAAATATTGAGGAAGACTATCTGCTATTCCAATAATTATTTTAGGTTTAAAGTTTTCATCTTTAAACATTTCAGGTATGGCATTTAACTCTCCTAATATTCTTTTTGCGATTGGATATAAATAATGTGCATCCTCTTTTATTTCTACACCTCTTTTATTTCTAATAAACAGTTCTTTTCCTATAACTACCTCTAATTGTTTTAACCCGTTTGATATATTTGGTTGCGAAACAAAACACTTTTCTGCAGCTCTAGTTAAGTTTTTCTCTTCGTAAACAGCAACAAAAAACCTTAGTAACCTCTCATCCATAATTAATTATTATAATAGATATTTAAAATTAGTATTTTAACATTATAAATATACAATATACCTTTGTAGTAACTTTTAAGAACGAGGTATAATTATCATTTAAAAACAGAACAATAACTTATAACTAAAAGTAATAATAGCTCTTAACGGTAAAAATAAAATCAATATTTATGAAAAAAAAACATATATTAATTGTAACACTAATGATAGGTATAGCAGAAGTTTCCGCTCAATTTGGGGACGTAAAAAACATTAAAAACTTAACAGCTTTAGAAAAATCTAAAGGAGGTAAAAGTGTTGTCTTTAATTCCGAAAGTGATAAGATTGCAGCAAATTTATATCTTCCCTCAAACTATAATAAAGAAAATAATTATAGTGCAATCGTAGTGGTAGCACCACAAGGAGGTTTAAAAGAACAAACCGCAGGATTTTACGCTAAAAAACTATCAAAAAAAGGATTTATATCTATTGCTTTTGACCACAGAAGTTATGGACAAAGCGGAGGAGCACCCCGTCATTACGAAAGCCCACAATGGAAAGCTGAAGACATAAAAAATGCCGTTAGTTATATGGGTACAATAGCTGGTGTAAATAAAGAAAATATTGCGGTGTTAGCAATTTGCTCAGGTGCAGGTTATGGTTTGATGGCTTCAGTAAACGATGCTAGAGTTAAAGCATTTGCTACTGTTAGTGGTGTTTTTAATTTTAGAGAAAGAGAAACAGGTTTAAACGATGTAGATAACCCAAAACAAGAAAACTTAGATACTTTTAGAGACAAAATGAAGCAATCAGCCATTGCTAGACAAAAATATTTTGAAACTGGAGTTATGGAATATTCATTATTGGTTCCTGATTTGACTGAAAACACAGGTTCGTTTTGGAGTCAAGGATATGATTATTATCGTACAGAAAGAGGATTTGTAAATGGATGGGAAAACAAACGTTCTAAACACTCTTTTGAAGCAAGATTATCTACAAACGCAACAACACAATATGCTAAACAACTTTCAGACCTTGGAATTCCTTTCTTAGCAATAGCTGGTGACAAAGCCTTTACATACCCCTTTAGCCAAAGAGTAATTGCAACTGCAATAGGAGATAAAGAATTATATACAATTCCTAACGCAACTCACTTTGATTTATATGATAATGAACTTTATGTAGATAAAGCTGTACAAAAGTTAACTTTATTTTTTAAAGAAAAAATATAAGTTTATCATAACAGGTTCCCTCTTATTATTTTACATATTTTAACTTAAAACTAAATCCCAACAATAAAACCTTAGATTTTTATCTAATAAGTTTTACTGTTGGGATTTTTATTTTATTCCTATTCTTAAAAAATACCATTCACTTTTATATTAATAAGAGTGATATGGATTATAGATTAGAAATTATATTGATAAGGTTATTCTATAAATATTCTTTTACTTTTTCAATAGCCTCAGACAATCCTTCTGGGTTTTTACCTCCTGCGGTAGCAAAGAACTTTTGTCCTCCTCCACCTCCTTGAATCAATCGACCCAATTCACGAACTATTTTTCCAGCATCGTATCCTTTTTCTTCTACCAAGTTTTTAGCAATGTAAGATGTTAACGTTGCTTTTCCTTCATTTTCTGCCCCAGCAAAAAAGAATAAGTTATCAATCTCTCCGCCCAATTCATGTGCAATATCTTTAATAGCCCCAGCATTCATATCAATTCTTGTTGATAAGAAATTAATTCCATCAATATTTTGAATACTTGCTTTTAAACTTCCTTTTACGTTTTTAGCTTTTTCTTTTAATAAAGTTTCAATCTCTTTCTTTAAAGCAGAGTTCTCATCTTGTAAGCTAACAATTGCTTTTACAGGATCTTTTGCATTTTTTAAAGAACTTTTAACAGCAACCAATTCTTTGTCTTGCTTTAAAAAGAAATCCATAGCTACCTTTCCTGTAATTGCTTCAATTCTACGCACACCTGCTGCTACAGCACCTTCTCCAGATATTTTAAAATACCAGATAGCATCTGTATTATCTACGTGTGTACCTCCACACAATTCTTTAGAGTTTCCAAACTGAATCATACGAACAGTATCTCCATATTTTTCTCCAAACAAAGCCATAGCACCTTTTTCTATTGCTTGTTGCATTGGTATATTTCTAAACTCTTGTAATTCTAATTTTTCACGAATACGAGCATTTACAAACTCTTCAATTTCATCAATTTGTTCTGGAGTTACTTTAGAAAAATGAGAAAAATCAAAACGTAAATATTTTGCATTTACCAAAGATCCTTTTTGTTCTACATGGGTTCCTAAAACAGCTCTTAACGCTTGGTGTAACAAGTGTGTTGCAGAGTGATTGTTGTTAGACAAAGCTCTGTTTTTAGCATCTACCACCGCTTTAAAACTATCGGTTACATGTTTAGGTAAATCCTTTGCAATGTGCATAATTAGATTGTTCTCTTTCTTAGTATCAATAATATGTAAAACATCACCGTTACTAGCTTCTAAAAAACCTCTATCTCCTACTTGTCCTCCTCCTTCTGGATAAAATGGAGTTAAGTTAAACACCAGCTGATACAATTCCCCATCTTTTTTAGAAGTTACCTTGCGGTACCTTGTAATCTTAACTTGTGTTTCTAAATAATCATATCCTACAAACTCTTCTTCGTCATCCTCTTTTAAAATAACCCAGTCATCCATATCCATCTCAGCTGCTGCCCTAGATCTATTTTTTTGCTTTTGTAAGGCAGCATCAAATTCAGACTCGTTTAAAGAATATCCTTTTTCGCTTAAAATTAAAGCCGTTAAATCTATAGGAAATCCAAAGGTATCATACAATTCAAAAGCTTTTTCTCCAGAAACTTCTTTTCCTTTGGTTGCTTCAATTACATTGTCTAACAATCCTAATCCTTGACCTAATGTTCTTAAAAAAGAAGCTTCCTCTTCTTTTATAACATTCTTTACCAATCTTTTTTGAGCCGTAATTTCAGGGAAATAAGCTCCCATTTGATGACTTAACACCTCTACCAACTGGTATATAAATGCTTCTTTTTGATTTAAGAATGTAAATCCGTAGCGAATTGCTCTTCTTAAAATTCTACGAATTACGTATCCTGCTCCTGTACTTGATGGCAATTGACCATCAGCAATAGCGAAAGCTACAGCTCTTACGTGATCTGAAATTACACGCAATGCAATATCTATTTCTTCAGACTTTCCATAAACCACACCTGTTTTAGATTCTAATTCGTGAATTAATGGTGTAAATACATCTGTATCATAATTAGATTGAACTCCTTGTAATACCATACACAAACGTTCAAATCCCATTCCTGTATCAATATGTTGATTTGGCAGGTTTTCTAAAGAACCATCAGCTTTTCTGTTGAATTGCATAAATACCAAGTTCCAAATTTCTACCACTTGTGGGTGATCCATGTTGACCAAGTCAGCTCCTGGTGTTTTTGCTTTTTCTTCAGCAGAACGAATATCTACGTGAATTTCAGAACAAGGTCCACAAGGTCCTTGTGCTCCCATTTCCCAAAAGTTATCTTTTTTATTTCCTAATAAAATTCTGTCTTCTGCAATGTAATCTTTCCACATGTCATAAGCTTCGGTATCTTTTGCCAAACCTTCAGACTCATCACCTTCAAAAATAGTAACATATAAAATGTCTTTGTCTATTTTATAAACTTCTGTTAGTAATTCCCAAGCCCATGCAATTGCTTCTTGTTTAAAATAATCTCCAAAAGACCAGTTTCCTAACATTTCAAACAAAGTGTGGTGATAAGTATCAATTCCCACTTCTTCTAAATCATTATGCTTTCCAGAAACTCTTAAACATTTTTGAGAATCTGTAACTCTAGTATTTACAATTTTACGTTGCCCCAAAAAGTATTCTTTAAAAGGCACCATTCCTGCATTTACAAACATTAAGGTAGGATCGTCTTTTAAAACCATTGAGGCAGACGGTACTATTTTATGTTGTTTTGATTCAAAAAACTCTAAAAACTTCTTTCTAATATCCTGAGACTTCATATTGTAAATTGGGTTAAGCAATCTATAGTAACCACCTTAATAAAACATTTTGTAATTTTGTGCGTTGGTAACATTAATTAAATTGCTTTTATTTAATCGATCACAAAAATAGTTAAATTAGTTTCATGGCGAAAGCAAAATTTTATTACGATTCTGATACTTTATCATATCAGCCTATTGGAAAGAATAAAAAGAAGATTTTTAGAAATACAATTCTTTATATTTTGGCCGTTATTTTGATTGGACTACTAGGTTTTGCGGCCTTTAGTACCATTTTAAAATCTCCTTCCGAACGTTCTACTTTAAGAGAATTAAATAATTTAAAATTTAATTATGAGCTCTTAGAAAAACGAATGACAGAGTCTACAGCCATTTTAGAAGAGATTCAACAACGTGATAACAACGTATATCGCGTAATTTTTGAAGCAAAACCTATTTCTGAAGAAGAAAGAAGTGCTGGTTTTGGAGGAGTAAACCGATATAAAAATTTAGAAGGATTTAAAAATAGTGACTTAATAACAGAAGCGACTCAAAAAATGGACATTTTGGCCAAACGTTTAGTTGTACAATCTAAATCTTTAGATGAAATTGTAAAACTGGCAAAAAATAAAGCCGAAATGTTGGCTTCAATTCCTGCAATACAACCTGTTGCCAATAAAGATCTAAAAAGAATGGCATCTGGTTACGGAATGAGAATTCACCCAATATACAAAACAAGAAGAATGCACTGGGGAATGGATTTTTCTGCTCCGCAAGGTTCTAATATTTATGCTACAGGAGATGGAGTTATAAAATCTGCCAAAAAATCTAGAAAAGGATTTGGAAACCATATTGTAATAGATCATGGTTTTGGATATGAAACCACCTATGCACACATGAACAAGTTTTTTGTAAGAAGAGGACAAAAAGTAAAACGTGGTGATTTAATTGGATTGGTAGGTTCTACAGGATCATCAACAGCTCCTCACTTACACTACGAAGTAAAAAAAGGAAATCAGAAAATGAATCCTGTTTATTTTTATCATAATGATTTAACGCCAGAGGAGTATGAAACGATGTTGATTTTATCTTCTCAAGAAAATCAATCACTTGACTAATGCATATAGAACTCCCTAAAAAACGATATTATAAAATTGGTGAAGTAGCCAAAGCTTTTGGAGTTCCAATTTCTATGATTCGCTATTGGGAACAAGAGTTTGATATGATCAAACCAAAAAAAAATAGCAAAGGCGATAGAATGTTTACTGAGGTAGATATTGACAAATTAAAAATAGTCTATCATTTAGCCAAAGAACAAGGTTATTCTTTAGAAGGGGTTCGTAAAAAACTACGAGAACAACCAAAAAAAACAGTAACCAGAATTACCACTATCAATCGCTTAGAAGCGATTAAAACAGAACTCTTAAAAATTAAAAACCAGTTGTAAAAAGACATTCTGTCATACAACTACATTGGTATAGTTTATGTACTTTAGTACGTGTAATTATTAAATTATATCATGAAAAAAATTGTAAAGTATTTTGCTGTAATTTTTGCAGCTATCACATTAAGTTCTTGTGGATACAACGGTATGGTTACTGCACAAGAAGCTGCAACAGGTCAATGGGCTAACGTAGAAAGTTCTTACCAACGTAGAGCCGATTTAATTCCGAACTTAGTAGCAACCGTAAAAGGATACGCTAGTCACGAACAAGAAACCTTAACAGGAGTTATTGAAGCCAGAGCCAAAGCTACCTCTGTAAATATTGATGCGAGTAAATTAGATGCCAACAGCATTGCTAAATTTCAACAAGCACAACAAGGATTAACAGGAGCTTTAAACAAATTAATGGTGGTTGCAGAAAGATATCCAGACTTAAAAGCAAGCCAACAATTTACGGGGTTACAATCTCAGTTAGAAGGAACCGAAAACAGAATAAATGTAGAGCGTAACCGTTTTAACAATTTGGTAAAGGATTACAATACAATGATTAGACAGTTTCCTAATAACTTAATAGCACGTAGTTTTTCTTTTGAAAAGCTAGATTACTTTAAGGCAGAGCCTGAAAGTAGCAAAGCTCCCAAAGTAAAGTTTTAATTATGAGTACAACCAACTTTTTTAGCAAAGAACAAGAAACTCAAATTGTAAACGCAATTAAAGAAGCAGAAAAAAACACCTCTGGTGAAATTAGAGTGCATATAGAAGCTACTTTTAAAGGTGAGGCTATGGACAGAGCAATTGCTGTGTTTAACGATTTAAAAATGCACGAAACCGAAGCAAGAAACGGTGTTTTGTTTTATGTAGCTACGCAAGCCAAACAGTTTGTGATTTTAGGAGACGACGGAATTAACGACGTGGTTCCAGATAATTTTTGGGAAACCACAAAAAACAAAGTAATCAATCAATTTAAGCAAGGGCAATTTGCACAAGGTTTGGTAGAGGGTATACAAGAAGCAGGTCAGCAATTAAAAACCTACTTTAAATACCAAAGTGACGATACTAACGAATTGTCTGACGAAATATCTAAAGGATAATATTATGAACCCATTTTCAATAGAATCTAGTACGGCTAAAGAAGCTGTATTTATGAACAAAGTATACGCTTGGATGAGCGGTGCTTTATTAATCACGGCATTTGTTGCATGGTGGGCAGCTACAACTCCTGCTTTTTTACAAATTTTGTACCCACCACAAGGAGGTATCAACAAAATTGTTTTTTATGGTTTAATTGGTGCAGAGCTTGGTTTGGTTATATGGTTATCTGCTAGAATTCAGCAAATGACTGCCGAAAAAGCGAGTTTATTATTTGTGTTGTATTCGGTATTAAATGGATTGACCATGTCTACCATTTTCTTACTATATACATCGGCATCTATCTCTTCTACCTTTTTTATTACAGCAGGTACTTTTGGAGCCATGAGTTTTTATGGATATACCACTAAAAAAGACTTAACAAGCTGGGGAAACCTTTTGTTTATGGCTTTAATAGGATTGATTATTGCTACGGTTGTAAATATGTTTTTACAATCTGCCATGATGTACTATATTTTAAACTACGTGGGAGTTATTGTATTTGTAGGTTTAACGGCTTATGATACGCAAAAAATAAAAAGAATGGCAGGTCAGTTAAATTCTGAAGAAGATGCAAAAAAAGGTGCCATTATGGGAGCCTTAACCTTGTATTTAGATTTTATAAACCTATTTTTATACTTATTACGTTTATTTGGAGACAGAAAATAAAAAATTATGCACAAACACATTACAAAGCTAGTCCTGGGACTGGCTTTTTTTTCAATACTATTTGCAAACGCTCAAGATCCTTTGCCTAAAAAAGAGACAATCTATAAAGGAGTTTATGATTATGCAAATATACTTACACAACAAGAGGAAAACGCACTTACTTATAAATTAATTAAGTATGCAGATACAACCTCTACCGAAATAGCTATTGTTATCATTGATAGTTTAAATGGGAATGATATTGGTATGCTTGCCACAGAAAAAGCTCATGAATGGGGAGTTGGTCAAAAAGGTAAAGACAACGGTGTTTTTATTTTAGTTTCTAAAAATGATAGAAAAGTACACATTGCCACAGGTTATGGTGTAGAGCATTTATTAACCGATTATTTGAGCAAACAAATTATTACCGATTTAATAACTCCAGCTTTTAAACAACAACAATTTTATATAGGTTTAAATTCTGCTTCTGATAGAATTATTAAAATATTAGCAGGAGAATACAAAGCTGATCCAAAAAAGAAAAGCACTAAAGGAAAAGGAAATATTTTAGTTTTGGTAATTATTGTAGCTGCCGTTATCTTTTTTATGAGCCGAGGAAACAATTCTGGAAAAGGAAATGGAGGTTCTAACAACAGAGGAGGAAAATTAGATTCTTCTGATATTTTTACCGCTATTTTATTAGGTAGCTTAGGGAGTAGCAGAGGATACCGAGGTGGTTCTTCAGGTGGCTTTGGCGGAGGTTTTTCTGGCGGAGGTAGCTTTGGAGGCGGAGGCTTTGGTGGTGGTGGTGCCAGCGGAGGTTGGTAACTCTAACACTTTAAAAAATCACACAAAAGCTCTTTATTATTTTTTAATAAAGAGCTTTTTTTCTGCCTATTTCTAAAAAAATTAAAACCTCATATCTTTTACTACACACTAATTTGTGTACATTCGTAACACTATTTTTCACACCTCCCAATACACAAAAAAATGAGCATTAAAACTTGGATCATTATCATCATCAACTCCTTACTTTTTGTAGTTGTGATTGCACTTTCCACTTCATTTTACAATCAGTTTGAAAAAACATTAAACGAAAAAATACTCTCTCAACTAAGTTCTATAGAGCGATTAAAAAGAGTACAAATAGAAAAGTATTTAGATACCGAATGGAATCGCTTTCAATACAATTCAAAAGACTCAATTCGTGACTTTAATCTATCCAGGTTGCAAAACCTTCCTTTTAAAATTAAGACAACAGGTATTTATGACTTTACTCCTATTTCTAAAAATGGAAATTTATTAATTGGGTTGATCAAAGTAGAAAACAATAAAATAGTAAGTTTAAAAACGTTGTCTAATAAATATGTTCAACAAATATTATTAGAAAGAACCGGAATGGGACAAAGTGGGGAAACCTATTTGGTTGGGCAAGATTATAAGTTACGCTCTGCTTCTAGGTTTTTAACCAACCAAGCCCCTTATAGCATTACAGCAAAAACCAAAAGTGTTCAAAACGCATTTCAATCAGTTTTTAAAACAGGTATTTATAAAGATTATAGAAATGTTTGGGTTTACAGCACCTATAATACCATAAAAATTTCTAACCTACATTGGGCTATTTTATCAGAAATGGATGTAGAAGAGGTTATGCAACCTTTGCAAACCATGCAGCTTAAATTGTTAATTATTGCCTGCTCTATTTTGGTAATTGCACTTTTATTAGGAAACTATTTTACACAGTTTTTATCTAGACCGCTAAAAACTATGGAAACTCAATTGTTAGCCATGGCAAATGGTAACTACAATATAAACATGGGTAAAAAAACACATTTTAAAGAAATTAACGATATTTTAAAAGCCTTAAATTCTTTAAAAGAATCTTTAACCAAAGCTATTAGTTTTTCTCATGAAGTTGGTGAAATGAAACTAGACAGCAACTATCAACCAAAATCTAAAGCAGATGTATTAGGTAATTCATTGGTTAAAATGAAAGATAAATTGATAGAATATCAAACAAAAGTAGCACAAGCAAATACCAATAAAAAAAGAATTTTAATAGAAGGGCAAGAGACCGAAAGAAAAAGATTGGCTCAAGAATTGCATGATGGCATTGGTCCATTATTAACTAGTTTGCGCTTTTTTGTAGAAAACATGAATATTGATCTAGATGAAAAAGACAAAATGAAAGCTCTAATAGATCATACCATTGCCGAAATTAGAAGAATGACTTATGCATTAATGCCTCCGTCTTTAATAGATTTTGGTGTGGGAGAAACCTTAAAAACATTTGTAAAACTAATTAGCAACACCACACAAATAGATATTGATTTTAACAATTCTATTAAAACTAAAAACTCTAAAATTAATACCAATATTGCCATTTCTGTTTTTAGAATTAGTCAAGAGTTAATTAACAATAGCGTAAAACATGCAAATGCCAGTAAAATAAGAATCTCTATTACAGAGTTTGACAATTATCTATCTATTTATTATTTTGATGATGGTATTGGCTATGATACCGAAAAAGTAAAATTAGGTTCTGGAATTTTAAACATTAAAGAACGTGTAGAAATTTTAGATGGATTGATTTCTTTTGAATCTGAACCCGAAAACTCCAATGTAGAAATTGAAATCCCTTTAACACATGAATAAAATCAATCTTATTGTGGCAGATGATCATCAATTATTTAGAGATGGATTAACTGCTTTGCTAAATAAACATCCTTTTTTAAACGTATTAGCTACGGTAGAAGATGGCCTAGAGCTAATGAATACTCTAAAGAAAGAAACCTTACCCGATATTTTATTGCTAGATCTATCTATGCCAAACATGAATGGTTTTGAGGTTTTAAAAAATATTAGAAAAAAATACAAAACGGTTAAAGCAATAGCTATTTCTATGCATGATGATGGTAACTATATTGCTCGTTGTGCTGAGTATGGAGCCTTTGGTTATTTGCTAAAAAACACAGACGAGACTGAAGTTATAGATGCTATTAAACAAGTATACAACGGTGGTAAATACTACAATCAAGATTTGTCTAGAAAGATGATAGACAGTATGGCCGAAGTAAAAAGTGTGAGAAAATTAACCAAAAAAGAAGCAGAAATTTTAGAGTTTCTATCTAAAGGATTTACGACCAAAGAAATTGCTTCTAAACTATATGTAAGTACTAGAACAGTAGAAACACACCGATCTAATATGTTAAAAAAATTAGAAGTTAAAAATACTGTAGAGTTAATTAACAAAGCAACTACACTAAGTTTAATTTAAAAAACACCCGTAAAAACACGTAGAAAAAAACACGTATAACCACCATTAAAAAATACCGTTTTTCTCATATTTCAAAACCTTTATTTTGATTGTAATTTTACATCAGACAATTATAAAAGGGACGTGTATTATGAAGAATTTAATTTGGATTTTAGTAATTATGGTAGGGAGCAGTATGGTAGCTCAAACAAAAAACAATTTACAAGGACCTGAAGCTAAGAACTACAAACCTTGGCAGCATAAAACAGAAAGTACTACAGTAGTTAGTACATCTAACAAACAGAAGTTAACAGGACCTGCTTATAAAAACTACAAACCTTGGCAAGATAACAACCCACAAAAAAGTTATGCCATTGTTACAGACAACAGGAGAAACAAGCTTAAAGGACCTGCTTATAAAAACTACAAACCTTGGCAAAAATAACAAGCATAAAAAAAGCTTTCTGATTAAAATCAGAAAGCTTTTTTTATATTTTAAAGGTTTACTAACCTAGGTATTGATCTACGTTTTCCCAAGGACCACCATTCATTACATCTATTCCGTGTTGCTTTAAAAAATCTGTAGCTTGTTGGCTTCTTGCTCCACTTCTACACACTGCAATTACGGGCTTTCCATATGCTTTTACATCTGCTACTTTACCAGGTAATGTTTGTAAAACAATATGTTCAGAACCTGCTACATGTCCTTCTGCAAACTCTTCATTAGTTCTAACATCTAAAACTACGGCTCCATTTTTTAAATACTCTTGAATTTTTTCGTTATCAAATTGACTCATAATTTATTTTTTGTTTCAAGCACAAATTTACAAATTGTTTTTACTTCAACATAGCTTATTGACATACAAATAATACTTTAACGAATACCTCTTTATTCTTAATGTTGGTTTGCGTAACTTTGCAGTTCAATTAACACATATGACACACAAAGCAGGGTTTGTAAATATTATTGGAAATCCCAATGTTGGGAAATCTACTTTAATGAATGCCTTTGTTGGAGAGAAATTATCGATCATCACCTCTAAAGCGCAAACTACAAGACATCGTATTTTAGGAATTGTAAATGGAGACGATTATCAGATTATGTTTTCTGATACTCCAGGTATTATTAAACCTGCCTACGAAATGCAAACTTCTATGATGGATTTTGTGAAATCTGCTTTTGAAGATGCCGATGTTTTGATATATATGGTAGAAATAGGTGAAAAAGAATTAAAAGACGAAGCTTTTTTTAATAAAATTCAAAACTCAAAGGTGCCAGTTATGTTGTTAATCAACAAAATTGATACATCTAACCAAGAAGAAATTGAAGAAAAATTAGCCTACTGGGAAGAAAAAGTTCCCAAAGCAAATGTGTATTTAATTTCTGCACTAGAAAAATTTAATATAGAACCTGTTTTTGATAAAATTAAAGAGTTGTTACCTGCTTCTCCTGCGTTTTATCCAAAAGATCAATTAACAGATAAGCCAGAACGTTTCTTTGTAAACGAAGCTATTCGTGAAAAAATATTATTAAACTATAAGAAAGAAATTCCTTACGCTGTAGAAATTGAAACAGAAGAGTTTTTTGAAGAAGATACTATTATTCGTATTCGTGCTATTATTATGGTAGAACGCGAAACACAAAAAGGAATTATTATTGGTCATAAAGGAGCTGCACTTAAAAAAGTGGGAATGGAAGCTAGAAAAGACTTAGAAATATTTTTTGATAAAAAAGTGTTCTTAGAACTGTATGTTAAAGTCAACAAAAACTGGAGATCTAACGACAGACAATTGAAACGTTTTGGATATAAAGACTAACAAAAAAGCCACTCTAAATTAGAGTGGCTTTTTTGTTTAATTTATAAAATACTTTTCTTTTAATACACTTATATGATGTTTTACATGCCCAACACATATAAACCCAAATATTAAGGGAGTTACGTGAATTCCGGAACATTCACCTGTTTTTACAAACATCTCTTTTGTAAAGTGTTTAAATTGATGAATAGTTGCAGACCTAACTAGTTTAAACTCTTCCAACAAATCTTCTACCGTTCTGTTACTTACATTGGTGTTTTGTGCATATTTATCTTCTTCAAATCCAATTAAGTCTTGCTGCTCTCCTCTGGCCAAAACCAAAGCTCGGTAAGACATAATTCTTTCGGTATCAATCAAGTGTTGTAAAATATCTTTGGGAGTCCACTTAACAGCTTGGTATTGATAATTTTTATTTCTGATAAAATCATCTTTTAACTCCTCTAAGTTATTTTGGGTCGTTTTTAATACTTCCAACACATCAACTCCATCAATTATTAAATTGATGTATCTATCATAAAAAAAAGGCATTTCTGTTATTTGACTCTTATCCATAGGCTTAAAAATCTCTATAATTGTTAAATAAATCTGCTTTTACTCCCACCATAAACCATTTAGTATCTTCTGTGTTAAACGTAAAACCTGTAGATTCTGGTGCTATTCCTACTCTGGTAATAGAGCTGTCTGACGAAAAATTTCTAAGCAATGCTCCTGCAAATACTTTAAAGTTGTTAGATGGATTTATTAGATAACTAACCTCAACATCTACGTTTAAAATATCGGCTAAATTCCCTTGTAACGTTTCTTGGTTGTAATCACTTGCTCTAGTTCCTGTATTTACAAAAATGTTTCCTCCATAAGAAGTGGCATCTCCATCAATATCAAATCCTTTTTGTCCTAATACTATTTTTGTATTTACTCCCCATCTGTTTTTATTATAGCGAGCAATAAAAATTGCCTCCCAAAAATTAGACCCCCATAAATGTGCTAAAGACTGTCCAAAATGAGCGTAATTATGTTGCTTTTCGTGTGAGTAGGTAAATGGTTTTACTCTGTTGTATTCAGCCTGTAACAGCAATCCTTTTACATTAAAAGCATCAAAAAACTTAGCTCCCAATTGCAATGCGTATTTATTTCCCCAATATCCTCCTGATTTAAAAAACTCATCCGCAGAAAATTCATCTAACAAAAACTGAGTATATACATAATTGTTTTTTCCTACTTTTAGTTTTGCATCTACACCAACAACTCCACTACCTGCATCTTCACCATTGGCAAACTCTATGTTTTTATAAAATATAATTGGATTTAAATATTCTACTTGCATAGAACCTGACGTTCCTGAATTGTCTGATATGATTCCTTCAAAAAAGCCAAGGTTAAATTTAGGAGTTACATTCCAACTTAAATGATGAAACACACCATACTTTCTTTTATGTCCTGCATTGTTTGTAGGATCTGTATCTATAGAATAATTAAAATCTCTTAACCAAGTCCAAATATTAGTATACTGTACTTTACCAACCGTTGTGGTTAATTTTGCATACGTTCTTGGAGCTGCAACGTCAGACAATAACATAGAACGGTATCCGTCTCCTATAAAATTTTGTCCGTGACCAAACTGAACGTTCATAAATTTATTAGGTGTATAAGAAACATATCCTGTAGAAATTCCATAATCAAAACCGGTTTCTCCAAACCCTTTTGCTTTTCCCCTACCAGGTATAATTCCAGCACCATCCTCTGGCTGTTGAATTTTTATATACTCATATATATATTGAGGAAATTTAGCTTGAGTTTCATAAGCAGTTGCAGAAAAAGATAGCTTTTTTCCTAACTGACCTTCTACTTTTAAAATTCTAGTATTCTCTATAGTTGTTCCTATATTTCCATTTTCTTTTCCAACACTAGCATCTAATAAAACATCTAAATTTAACCAATAATCCTTACCTTTGGCTTCCATTAAATGTTCGTTCCATAACTTTCTTCCTCCCCACGTTTTTTTATCTTTTAATAATGACGATTTATAAGTATCCAATCCAGCATCTTTGCTTACCACGTTATAGATATAAGGTTTTATAGCTGTATGGCTATTCTCAGCTTCGTAAATTCCTTTTTCAAAAACACTGTAAGTACTGTGATTAAATGGAATTCTTAACTGACTAGAATGTTCTGGAAAAATTTCTTTTTCTTGTGCCTGTACCAGCCCTGCTGTTAAGACAATAATAGATAGTAGTTTTTTCATAGTTAGATTCTTGATACTTTTTCGTTTACTAGTTTATATTTTTGATTGGATTCTAAGCAAATAGCAATACCTGCTTTATTAAAATTTAATCGATGTCCGTATTCACTTACCCATCCAATTTGCTTAGATGGATTCCCCACCACCAAAGCATAAGGCAAAACCTCTTTTGTTACCACAGCACCTGCACCTATTAGGGCATATTCCCCAATAGGATTCCCACAAACAATAGTTGCATTGGCTCCAATACTGGCTCCTTTTTTTACCAACGTTTCTTTATATTCATTTTTACGAACCACAGCACTACGTGGATTTATTACATTGGTAAAAACCATAGAAGGTCCTAAAAACACATCATCTTCACAAATTACTCCCGTATAAATAGATACATTGTTTTGCACCTTAACATTGGTTCCTAAAACTACCTGTGGAGACACCACAACATTCTGACCTATATTACAATTTGCTCCTATTACACAATTGGGCATAATATGACTAAAATGCCAAACTTTAGTTCCTTTTCCAATTTTGCAACCTTCGTCTATTACAGCGGTTTCATGGGCAAAATATTCTTTATTCATAAGGTGTTTAGGTTTAATTTAAAAGTACAGAAGAATTTAAAAAGAGACAATAAATTTTAGACGAGTTTTTCTTTCCAACCAGTCCATTGGTATTTTTTAGCAAACACTAAAAGCAATAACGGATACAAAATCGCAATTAAAATTAATTCTGCCATTAAATTAGGTGATGAAAAATCTTTAAAAATTGCATAGGTCTGAAAAGCAGTCCAATCTGTAGTAACCAACAAAGCTGTAATTAAATTATTAGCTGCATGAAAACCTAAAGACAACTCAATACCTTCGTCCATTAAAGTGATAACACCTAGCAACAAGCCTGTACCTATATAAAAAACCATAATTCCATTTCCTAATTTATCAACCTCAGGATTGGCAATGTGCATCAAACCAAAAGCAATAGAGGTAACTACTAATGGAAACCAACTTGTTTTACTAATCCAACCCAAACCTTGCATTAAATACCCTCTAAATATATATTCTTCAAAACTGGTTTGAATAGGAATCATTACAATTGCAATTAAAAAAAGAAGAGCAAATTTTGCTGGTTTAAAGTTTAAAATAATCTCTTCTGGATTTAATAAGACTCCCAACAAAATTATCATAGCACTTATTGTTCCCCATAACAAAAAGGAAAAGACTATTTTTTTAACGTCTATTTTAGAACTACTACTGCTAAACACAGACCAACTAACGTTATGTAGTTTGATAACTACTAAATAGAGACCTACTAAACTTCCTACAAAAGGCAACATCATAAATATTAAACTTACATTGCTATCAAACAATGTCATTAAATAACTAAAATCTTGTATTCTAGTAGCATCGGCAGTTCCTGAATCTATTTTGGAAGCTATAGCAAAATTATAAGGCAAAGAAAACAATCCTGTTAGTACGATTACAATTACAATTCCCACAACATATCTCCAAGCTTGAGAATTTCCCTTACTTGCTTGTGCTATATATTTATTTTCCATGCTTTTTTTGTATTGTATTGTATATTTCCATTTATTACCTCTAAAGGGCTTTCTATATTATTGGTATACAAACTACCCGTTCCTAAACCTTGTGGTAATGAAACTCCCAAAGTATAGGTGTATTGACTTATGGCATTTAAACCAATATTACTTTCTAAGGCTGAGGTTATCCAATAAGGAATATTTTGTTTGTTTGCCAATTCTATCCACTCATTACTCCCTTTAATTCCACCTACCAAACTGGGTTTTAAAATAAGGTACTGTGGATTTATTTCTTCTACAATTTGTTGTTTTTCTTCTTTATAATAAACACCAATCAATTCCTCGTCTAAAGCAATAGGTACTGGAGTCTTTAGACACAATTCTTTCATTGCTTTTAACTGCCCTTGTTTAATGGGTTGTTCTATAGAATGAATGTCTAACTTTGCCAATTGTTCTAATTTACTCAATGCATTTTTAGGGGTAAAAGCTCCATTAGCATCTACTCTTAATGTAATTTCTTTAGCTGAATATTGGTTTCTGATAACGGTTAATAATTTAATTTCTGTATCAAAATCAATAGCACCAATTTTCATTTTTATGGTGGTAAACCCTGCTTTTAATTTAGATGCTATTTGTTCTTGCATAAAGCTTTCAGTTCCCATCCAAACCAAACCATTGATAGGAATACTAGCTTTATTTTGAGTAAAATCCGATGGAAATATATTAAAACCTGTACTACTTTCTAAGGATAAAAAAGCTTGTTCTAAACCAAATTGGATAGAAGGAAACTCAATTAACTGTATTAATAACTCTTGAAGTCCCAAATGAATATTATGACAACCCCATGTTAGTTTTTCTTCATAATCAGGTCTATCATCAGCACTTAATCCTCTAAACAATCCTGTTTCTCCATATCCTATTTTTCCGTTATTTTCTAACAAAATAAAATATGTTTCCTTGTTTCTTAACACACCCCTAGAGGTTCCTGAGGCCTGCTTAAAATTTAAAATATACTTTTTATAACTCGCTCTCATACATTAAAAAAATCTTTTGACTTAGATCAAAAGGTTTGTTTTTTATAGGTTGATTTCTTTATTTTTCTAAATTAGATTTTGCTTTTGCCAAACCTTGACTAAAATCTTTACCCAAAATTTTATCCATATCCATAAACATCATAAAAATTCCTTCTACAAATCCAAAAGCACCTGTATATCCCCAAGTTACTTCTGTTCCTTGTGCTACTTCTTTAAATTTAAAATATCCTTTAGAGGTAGATTCATAAGGTTTTTCAAATCTTAATTCAGACACAATTTCTTTATTAGGTGTTATCATTTTAATTTCTTGCTCTCCAACTCCTACTTGATCTAACTCGGAAATCCATCTGTGTACAGATCCTACTGTGTTTCCTGCACCTCTGTATTCATTTATCGTTTTTGTGTCTCTTTCTTGCCATGGAGAATAATCTTCCATGTTTTGC
Organism: Wenyingzhuangia heitensis; assembly: GCF_011762155.1. Classification (GTDB taxonomy): domain Bacteria; phylum Bacteroidota; class Bacteroidia; order Flavobacteriales; family Flavobacteriaceae; genus Wenyingzhuangia; species Wenyingzhuangia heitensis. The sequence continues at coordinate 115,567 of NZ_JAASQL010000005.1, read as the reverse complement.
AAAGCCAAAAAGTAAGGAAACACAACCGCTACCGGTTTGTTAATTACAATAGAACGTTCTACAGTTGCTTCTTTAGGAGCTATGCTACCTAATACAATAATAGTGATGACAATTACGGCAACACCGTATAAAAAATATTTCTTCATAGTTAGATTGTTTTTCCTAGAACTAAGATACCATTTCTTAATTTATTTTTTAATTATCTGGATAAAAACCCTTAGTCCGCTAAACAAAATTAACAGCACGCTTAAAATAGCAAATGCTATAATTATATCTCTTGTTCCTTTTCCTAAAAAATCTAGAAAATGAAATTTATGTAACATTATAAAACTTAAAGCTTCTCTTTTTTTATACTTATCTACTATAGAACCAGGTATACCCGATGAAGTTTGAACAAAACAACTTGTGTTTTCTGAATCGTTGAAAGCAATTTCATACACAGGCAATCGCTTGTTGATAAATCCATATTTGTTTTCAAAAAAAGTAATAAAATTAGTTTCTTTTATGTCTACTTCTTTTTCACCTGTAATCGCCAAAGCTCTTTCTTTTGCATAAATCTCATCTCCTTTTTTTAAGATTTCTAGAGAGTTAGAATTAAAATAAGTAGCTGTTTTTTGTTTTAAGAACTGGACTCTATAATACGTTTGTTCTTTTATTTTGACCAAAGATAATCTTTGAATTTTAGAACTATTTTGAATTTTAAAAATAGAGGTCTCTATATCTTTTAAACCAAATTGCTCTTTAGGTTCGTATTGATTTAAATCGTACTTCTCAAATTTTTGAAACGCATGATACGCACCACTAAAAGAAAACATTAAAAAGAAAATTGAAACTGGAATAGAAATATATCTATGTACATTTCTTCTCTTTAATTTATCTGCTTTTTTCGTTCTTTTTTTATATTTTTTTCTATTTCCAAAATAAATATACAATCCTAAAACCCCCACCACAAAAGTGCTTAGTGATATTGTAAAAATAAAAAAGGGCTTTATGGTATTGTTATCTCCTAAAAAACTCCAATTGTGAAAATTGCTAAAAATCCATAAATAAGATCGTTTTAGTCGGTTGTTAATGGTTCCCAATCCACCCGAAGCGATGTGTACAAATACATCAGATTTTTCAGCATCATTAAATCGAACTTTATACACAGGTAAGTGTCTATTAATTACTTTGTACTCATCTGTAAAAGAACTGACCACTTTTACACTTACAGCGTTTGCCTCTGTATTTCCTAAATAATATTTTGCCAAATAAGTTGCATATTTTTCAGCCCCATCTTTTATAAAATCACCTGTTGAAGCACTGTAAAAAACCTGTTTGTTTTCTTTTAAAAAAACATAACAAACTTTAGTGTCTATCGTTTTTACACCAACATTACTAAACTCTTTTATATTGTTTAAACTAGCTACTTGTTTTAAAGAAAGTTGAATTTTAGTCGTATCTATTTTTAATGCTGGAGCCGATCTATGTGCCGGTGTTATTCTAAACCAATTGGCCATAATTGGATGTGTTAGACCGCTTACACACCATAAAACCACAGGTAATAAGCACACAATGCTTAAATACCTGTGTATTTTAAATATTGTTGATTTTTTCATCTGTTGTTATTGAATAGAATATTTAATTCCTACAGTAATATTTCTAGGATTTCCTGGAGTAAACGTAGTAGATCCATAACCTGTACTTGCTCTTGTTGCGTAATTTTTATCTGATAAATTCAATAAATTCATCCACAGATAAATTTTAGAAAACTTATAAGATGTTCTAAAATTAAACACATCATAACCGTTATATTCTATGGTATTTTCATTATCTGTATAATATTTCCCTAAAGACTGCCACTCAAAACCTAAACGCAATCCTTTTAAGTAATTGGGTTTGTAAATAATTCCAAAATTATTTATATAACTAGGAGCTCCTGGCATATCATTTCCGCTAAAACTAGTACTAGAAGCACCATCAGAGACCGTTCTTACAAATCTTTTATATTTATGCTTAGAGATACTACCTGAATTTCTAAAAGAAATCTCTTTATTTAACTTATAATCTACTTTATACTCTAAACCATAATGTTCAGAACTACCTGAATTTTTATTTTCATAACTATCTAAATTCGTAGTGGTGTCAATAGTTCTAACAGATACAATTTCATCTTCTCCGTCTAAATAATAAAGTGCAAAGTCTATATACAAACTATGTTTAAACAAGCTTGTAAACGTTCCTATTTCATAATTATTAAACTTAGACGGATCTAATAATGGAACATCAGATTCCCCATATAATTCACCTACAGAAGGAGGCACAAATCCTTTAGAATAATTAGCATACCCACCATAGTTTTTATTTTTATACACCATTCCAATTCTAGGAGTTACAGACCAAAAAGTATTATTGGTATTGGGTGCATTGTATGAACTTGCAGAAGCCCCTAATTTATTTTTAAAATGATAATCAAACGCATCTACTCTTAACCCTCCATTTAATCTAAAGTTAGAAGTTAACTTGTATTCACCTGTAAAAAAAGTTCCTACGTTTACAAGATCTGTATTGTAATCAGATGCAAATGTTCCTAATTGTTTAAAACTTTCAAAAACTCCATCTGCATTTCTAAACACCTCTAACTCCTCTGCATAATAATCATTGATTGTAATATCTACAACCGCACCAGCACTGTATTTAAAAACATCAGATAGCTTGGCATTGTGTTGAAATAAAAGGCCATAAGAATCAAAACTATTTTTATTGATATTACCTGTTTTTGTGGTAGCGTTTAATGCCGCTCTATTAGATATTCTATACGATGGGTTTTGTTTTAAATCATTATTTCTATAATACACTTTGGCAAAAGAATTCTGATTTTCGTTCCACTTGTAATTTAAGGTACTTGTTGCTCTTAGTGATTTTGCATCTCTAAATGTAAATGTATGAATAGACGAAAAATCTTTTTTATGAAAAGCATCTTCTCCAATACTACCACTCATATCACTTCTATAATCAATATAAGTTACCGAATTTTCTATATCAAACTTATCTGTAAACTGATGTGTTATTTTAGCGGTTAAAGCAGATTTTTCATAATCTCCATAATCTCTAAATCCATCAACAATAGAAGATCTATAGCTACTTACATAAATTCCTGTTTTACCAACTGTTCCAGAAACTTTTCCATCAAATCTTTGATATCCTAAATTATTTACTCTAGTTCCAACCTCTATATTTAGTTCTTCTGTTGGTTTTTCTGTAATAAAGTTTACAGCTCCTCCAATGGCCTCACTTCCGTATAAAGAGGAATAAGCACCTCTAATAATTTCTAAGTTTTCTATAGCAGCAGCATTGGTCTCTAACAACGCATTGTGATTAAAAATTCCTGTTGGTCTAATTGGCAACCCATCTTCTAAATACAAAAAGAAACTTTTTGTGGTCATTGGTTGACGAATGGCCATCATATGTTGTTCGTTTCCTAAATCTACCATTAACACCCCTGGTTTCTGGTTTAGAACTTCAGAAATATCATTCGGTTGCATTTCTTGCATTGTTTTTTTGGTGACGACAGAAATAGCAACAGGTACATCGTGTTTGTTCTCTTTTTGTCTTGATGCAGAAATAATCACCTGATTTAAAGACTCTAATGATGTTTCTAACAAAATAGTTTTGGGTACATTATTAGCTTTATAACTTATAGATTGATATCCGTAAAATGAAATAGAAATTTCATCATTTACAGATGCTGATTCTATCGTAAAATCTCCTTTATTGTTTGTTAAAGTAGTTTGTTTAGATTGTTTTGTAGTAACAATAGCTCCTTTGATAATTTCTTTAAAATCTTTTCCTAAAACTTTAGAGGTAATTGTTTTTTGGGCATGTGACATTACTGTGCATAGTAATGAAACACATACTATTATATATGTTTTTTTGATAAACATTAACGTAAGTGTTTTATCGCATGATGACTTTTAAGTTCTGCGATGATTGATAAATTGTAATAGTTATTTTAATGAATACGTATATTTTAACAGAAGTTAAAACATGTATTATAGTACACTATCGGGTGGAGGACACAAAACATCACTACAAATAGAGTTTATAGCAATTTTAACATTTGTATAATTATTAGCAATCTCTGTTTTGAATAAGTAAGTTTCAAAACAATACGTTTTTTGTAAAATTGTAATAGGTATTTCAGACAAATCTAACCTAGGAATTATAGGTTCAGATTCTTCTTTTTGTTGAGTTTCAGCCATTTCTTTCATTAACTGACATTTACCGTTACAAGCCATTTCTGGAATGTCTTTATTTTCACACAAAACTGTTTTGTAATATGTATAGTTAGCAATGTAATTAAATACCGGAAAGAACGGCTTAAATACAGCTAACATATATAAAAACAAAATTAAATAAGTGATTTTAATTTTCACAAAACAATTTTAAAGCGGCGTAAAACTACAACAAAACATTTAAGTTTCAACAATCATTATCCTAAGAAATAGGATTAAATAATAAATCCCAACCCAAAAAGAATGGCAAACAAAAAAGTAGACAAGGCTACTTTTTTTAATTCAGGATCTAGTAATACAGCTTCTTTATTACATACCACTGTTTTGATATGTTTTACCATAGGAACAAATGCCAATAAGAACAAGAATTCTTTGTAAGAACTAAAATCTATTAATGTATAGATTGTTACAGACACTATACCTCCAACAATTAAAAAATAATGGTATAGTTTGGCTTTTTTAGCTCCCAATTTAACGACTAAAGTGTTTTTTTTCGATAAAATATCTGAGGCTCTGTCTCGCATATTATTTAAGTTTAATACAGCTACGCTAAACAAACCCACACTAATTGCGGGTAAAAAAGACAATACATCTATTTGTTTTGTGTACAAAAACTCACAACCAATTACACCTAACAATCCAAAAAATAGAAAAACAAAAACATCACCAAATCCAGAATATCCATAAGCTCTTTTTCCCATGGTATACTTTATTGCTGCTCCTATGGATGCCAATCCTAAAAAGAAAAATATAATAGAAAGCACAAAGTTTTCACTTCCAAAAGAAGTGTAAATTAATCCTATTGCAATAAATAGCGTGATAAAAATGGTTAAATAAATTCCTTTTAACATTTTTTGGGGACTAATAGCTCCACTTTGCAAAGCACGTTGTGGCCCAACTCTATTCTCGTTATCGGTTCCCTTTACACCGTCTCCATAATCATTGGCAAAATTAGACAAGACCTGAAAACCAACTGTGGTTAACAAAGCTAACACACAAATATCCCAACGGAACATTCCTTTTGATACCGCTAAAAAACTACCTACAATAATTCCTGATAATGATAAAGGCAAGGTTCTTAATCTTGCTGCTTCTATCCAATGTTTCATATTTTTAAACATAAAAAATGTGACTATTTCACTTTGATAAGTACCGTATAGTCACATTTAATTTTAAAATCTTTATTTCTTACAAACCTAAAGCCTCTGCCACCAATTCGGCAACATCTTTTACTTGAACTTCGGCTTCTTTTTTCTTGTTTTTAATTCCGTCTGTTAGCATGGTATTACAAAACGGACAACCTGTAGCAATTACATTAGGCTTGGTTTCTAAAGCATCTTGTGTACGTAAATCATTTACATCCATCGTTCCTTTTTCTGGTTCCTTAAACATTTGAGCACCACCTGCACCACAACATAAAGAATCTCGCTTGGATCTTTTCATCTCTACCAAAGTGGTTCCTTCAATTGCTGCTAATAAATTTCTTGGAGCATTGTACTCATCATTGGCTCTACCTAAATAACAAGGATCGTGAAATGTAATATTTCCTACTTCTAAATTCGCCTTTGACAAATCTAATTTTCCTTCTTCTACCAATTGCTCTATAAATTGTGTATGATGAAAAACTTCGTACTTACCTCCTAGCTCTGGATATTCATTTTTAAGTGTGTTAAAAGAGTGTGGACAAGCAGTTACAATTTTTTTAACATTGTACATATTCATTACCTCTATATTTGTAATGGCTTGCATCTGAAATAAAAATTCGTTTCCTGCTCTTTTAGCAGCATCACCACTAGAACTTTCTTCCGTTCCTAACACAGCAAAATTTACATTTGCTTTGTTTAAAACTTTTACAAAAGCTCTTGTTATTTTTTTTGCTCTATCATCAAAACTTCCTGCAGAACCTACCCAAAATAAAACATCTGGTTCTTTTCCTTGGGCAAATAAATCTGCTATAATTGGTACTGTTATCATAATTACGAATTGTATAATTACGAATTACGAATTCTAAGAACTCATAATTGTTAATTGTTATTATTAATTGGCTCTACTCTTCGTTTACCCAATTTAAACGATCCATTTGACTGTATTGCCAAGGTGCTCCGTTGTTTTCTACATTCTGCATCATTGTATTTAACTCTTGTGGTGCTGCAGATTGTTCCATAACTAAATATTGTCTCATATCCATAATAATAGACAAAGGATCTATATTTACAGGGCATTCTTCTACACAAGCATTACAACTTGTACATGCCCAAATTTCTTCTTGAGTTATATAACCCTCTCCCAACAATTGCTTTCCATCCTCTTGAAAAGTTCCTTTATTAGCATCTATGTTTTTACCTACCTCTTCTAAACGATCACGAGTTTTCATCATAATGGCTCTAGGTGATAATTCTTTACCTGTTAAGTTTGCAGGACAAACAGAAGTACAACGTCCACATTCTGTACACGTATAAGCATTCATTAACTGCACCCAATTTAAATCGGTTACATCACTTGCACCAAACTTTTCAGGCTCCCCTTCATCTTCGGTAGGAGCTGCATATGGATCTGCGTTAGGATCCATCATTAATTGTACTTCTTTGGTTACATTTTTATTGTTTACAAACTGCCCCTTGGGTTTTAAATTCGCATAAAACGTATTAGGAAATGCTAATAAAATATGTAAATGTTTAGAGTAGTATAAATAATTTAAGAAAGCTAAAATTCCTATAATGTGAATCCACCAAGTAGTGCGTTCTATTACATGAATTCCTTCTGATGATATTCCCGAAAACAAAGGAGCTATAAATTGACTAATTACATTCCCTACCCCAGCCTCTTGCAAATGAATATCTGTAGCATTCATGATCAAGAATAAAGACATTAAAACCATTTCAAAATAAAGGATAATATTCCCATCACTTTTAGGCCAACCCGTCATTTCTTTACTTAAAAAACGTTTTATTTTAATAATGTTTCTACGAATCCAAAAAATGATGACTGACACTAAAACTAAGAACGCTAAAATCTCAAAAGTTCCTATTAAAAAACCATAAATTCCGTTTCCTAACACAGGTAAAAACAAACGATGAGTTCCTAATAAACCATCTAAAATAATTTCTAAAACTTCTATATTGATAATGATAAAACCTGCATATACAATAATATGAAGTGCTCCTGAAACGGGTCTTCTTACCATTTTAGATTGCCCTAAAGCAATACGGATCATGTTTGCCCATCTTTCAGATTTTTGATCTGACCGATTAACATCTTTCCCTAGTTTTATATTACGAACCAACTTTTTAACATTGTTTGCAAAATAAAACACTCCAACTCCCAGTAGGATTGCAAAAATAACATTTGGAATAAACTGCATAGTTTTTATTTATCGGTGGTTTCTTTATATGGTTTTGCTTTTTTACCAAATAAAGAAAAATGAACAAATCTTTTAGGATGTTCTTTCATATCTCTTAACAACTCTTCTAACTCCTTACTTGCTTGCTCCAAATTGTTATACAATTTTTCGTCTTTGGTTAGTTTTCCTAGAGTTCCGTTTCCTGCCTGAATACCTGCAGTAATACTATCTAAACTAGCTGCTGTATTGTTTATCTTTTTTGAGATAGATAAAATTTTAACTTGAGCCAATGAGTCCGAAAATACTTTTAGATTTTTAGTAGTAGCACTCATACTTTTTAACGTAGCATCTAAATTTGTTTCGTTTTTAGCAATTACGTTGTCAATTGTTTTAGACGTATTGTTTAAAGTAGCTAATATTTGATTGATGTTTTCTATACTTGATTGAAGATTCCCAATCATATCATCACTTAACAACACATTTACATCATGTGCAACAGAGTCTATATTTGTAATTGCATTTTCTATTTTGGATTGTAAAGGATTTAATTTATTGGTAAAAGAAGACAGCATATCAGATTCTACATCTCCTTTAAGGTAATCTCCTGGTTTTGCCAATTCACTATCATCATCAGCAGGAACTATTGCTAAAGATTTTCCGCCCATTAAACCAGCACTGTATATTTTGGCAATACTATTTTTAGAAAATTTAAAATCCTCTTCAATGGTAAATTCAACAATCAACTCTCCTTTTTGGGCAGGATCTTGACTAAAATAAATATCAATAACACTACCTACGGTAAATCCATTTACTGTAACAGCACTAGATTTTCTTAATCCATTAATATTTTGATAGGTTGTATAGTAACTATTCAAACCACCTCTTAACAAATTCCTACCTTTTAAATAGCTAAACCCCCAATAAAAGAGACCCAATATGACTATAGTAGCAATTCCTGCTTTAAATTCTTTTGAAATTTTTATCATGCAACGAAAATACAAAATATTTAATTTCTTTCTCTTTTCAACGCTTCTTTTAAGGTGATTCTTTTGTTATTTAGAAAAGCTACAATAAACGACGATCTGTATTTTTTATTTTTTGCCGATTTTAAATACGTTTTTGCTTTTGCATAAGAACCTGTCTTTCCTAAGTAATATTTGTAATAAGCCCCCACTTTTACGGCTTCTACTTCTGTTAATCCTTTAAAGTTAGATGGACTTGTACTTATTTTTTGAGTAGAAGATGCTATTTGAACTTTATAATACACATCAGAAACAGGTTTTACTTTTTGGGCAATTACGCTTACTGAAGAATCTGTTGCTGTTGCAACATTTCCATTATTTGCGAATGGAACTAAAAATGCAGTTCTATATCCTTTAGATTTTGCTTTTGCTAAAACCTGAAGCGCTTCGTTTCTTGAAGAGTAATTCCCTAAATAATATTTATAAAACTTATCTACCTGAACCCTTTCTACATTTTTAAACCCTTTAAAATTATAAGAAGATGTGCTAATTCTACTTTTACCAGATGCTATTTGTATTTTGTAATAAGCTATATTATCGGTTGTAGTTCCTGGTGTAGAATGACTTGTAACTACTAAATTTTCTTTTGTTATCTCTTTTGTTTCAGTTAAAACAGGTGCAACGGTATAGCCTTTATCAGCAACATTCATTTGCTGTCTTTTGTAATAGTCTAAAATAGATTTTGCAATAGATCTAGACATTTGACTTTGTCCGGCAGGAGAATATAAATATTTCCCTTCTATTCTATTGGTTAAAAATCCTGTTTCTATCAGTACACTTGGCATGTAAGTTTGATACAACACTACAAACCCAGCTTGTTTTACTCCTCTATTTACCCTTTTTAAGGTTTTTTCAAACTCTTGCTGAATTAAACTAGCCAACAACAAACTCTGATCTAAATACTCTTCCTGTTCCAAAGACAAACCTATTACAGATGTTGGAGATTTTGGATCAAAACCCTGGTAACGTTCTTGATGATTTTCTTCTTGTAAAATTACTTCATTCTCTGCCTTAGCTACTCTAAAATTTCGTTCATTTGCATGCAATCCTAACACCCAGGTTTCGGCTCCAATAGCCTGACTGGTATGTGCGTTACAGTGTACAGACACAAATAAATCAGCATCTGCATCATTGGCAATATCCCCACGCTTCCATAAATCCACAAAAACATCCGTTTTTCGTGTATACATCACTTTTATTCCAGGTATTTTAGACAGTTCCTTACCTGTATTTAAGACTATATTTAAGGCAACATCTTTTTCTTTTGCTCCTTTATATCCTATTTTACCAGGATCTTTACCTCCATGACCTGCATCTAAAACCACAATAAATGGTTTGTTTTTTTGTGCATAAACCCTCGTAAAACCTAGATTTATAAACGATAAAAAAAGAACTCCTAAAAATAGTAAGGAAAACTTATGATATTTAAATACTGTAATCAATTTCATCTATAAAATTTAATTATTTTTGGGGTCTTAAACTGGCATCTATTTTGTTGCCTGTAATTGACTATACAAAAATAGGACTAAAAGCATTGCAAACAAATAGACTTCAATTTCTTTTCTCAGTTTTATTCATGTGCATAAACAGTTTCACTGTAACTGCACAAGACATAAAAGACAATGCTAGCAATATAACGGTAGCAAATGATTCTATTGTTCAAAACGATAGTATACCACCCGTCAAAAAAAACAAAGCAGCTGTACAGTACATTATAGAACACAGTGCCGAAGATTATATTTTAGAAGATGTAATTAACAAGAAGGTAAAATTATACAATGAGGCTCATGTAATATACGATCAATATGATATTACTGCTGGACAAATGTTGATTGATTACAACACCAATACTGTTGAAGCTAGAGGAATACCAGATGAAGATGGTAAATACTCTCAATTACCTGTTTTTAAAACAAAGGAAAATGAAACAACACAAGATTCCTTAATTTTTAATTACAAAACTAAAAAAGCCATTATTTATGGTTTAGAAACTGAACAAGACGGAATTAATACTTTAGGAGAAAAAACCAAAAGAGTAAATGACTCTACCATATTTGTTAGAAACATTATTTTTACAACATCAGACCCTAGACATCCTGATTACTACTTAAAAACAACAAAAGCTAAAATTGTTCCAGGAAAAAAAATTATTACAGGACCTACCAATTTAGTCATTGCAGATGTTCCTACACCAGCTATTTTTCCTTTTGCTTATTTTCCATTAACTAAAAATAGAACTTCAGGAATTATTTTCCCTACTTATGGAGAATCTTTTAGTCAAGGATTCTTTTTACAAAACGGTGGATATTATTTTGCTGTTAGTGATTATTTTGATTTAAAACTTACTGGAGATATTTACTCTAATAGTAGTTGGGGTATAAACATAGCTTCTAACTATAAAGTTAGATATAAATACAGTGGTAGCTTTACGTTTAATTACGATAATCTAATTAATGGTATAGAGGGGTTTTCTAGTTATAGTGTTACCAAAAACTCAAACCTTAGATGGTCTCACAATCAAGATAGCAAAGGCTCACCAAACAGTAGGTTTTCATCTTCTGTAAACATTGGTAGCAGTCAATACTTTAAGCAATCTATTAACGAGTCTAATACAGGTTTAGGTTTACAAAACACGTTAAGTTCTTCTATTAACTATTACAAAAAATTTGTAGATACCCCTTTTAACATGACCGTATCTGCCAACCACCAACAAAACACAAATACAGAAGTGGTAACTGCCACACTACCTTCTGTAAGATTAAATATGGACAGATTGTATCCTTTTGCGCCTAAAAATGGAACTAAAAAGAATGCATTTCAAAACATTGGTTTAACCTACTCTTTTGAAGCTAAAAATCAGGTAGAAACAACAGAAGATAAGTTTTTTGCTGGAGAAATTTTTGAAAATGCTAGAAATGGAGCAAAACACAATATAGGTTTAAGCACCAACATGAAACTATTAAAATACTTTTCTTTATCTCCCAGTGCTAATTATAGAGAAGTTTGGTATACTGAAAAAGTAAATAAACAATACGACAGTACTGAAGACGAAGTTTTAACAGACACTCTTTCTGGTTTTTCTACATTTAGAGACTATAGCCTATCTACTTCTTTAGGAACTACCGTTTATGGTATGTTTAAATTTAAAGGAAGTAAATTAAAAGCAATTAGACACACCATGAGACCGTCTATTAGTTACAGTTACAGACCTGATTTTGGTTTTTATTACAAAGAAGTACAAGACGATGCAGACGGAAACACAAGAACCTATTCTCCATTTGAAACAGGAATTTATGGTAGTCCCTCTAGCGGAACTTCTAATTCGTTAAGCTTTAGCTTAGCCAACACTTTAGAAGGAAAAGTAGCAGACAAAGACGATCCTGATGGAGAAGATAAAAAAATCACCATTTTAAATTCTTTAAACTTAAGTTCTGGTTATGACTTTACCAAAGATGAATTTAAACTTTCTAATATAAGTTTAAGTGCAGGAACCACTCTGTTTAAAAAAATGAATTTAAATTTTGGTGCCACACTAGATCCTTATGCATTGGTAGATGATGGTACTGGAAAATTTGAAAGAATAAACACATTAAGCTATACCAACGGAGGGCCTTTGGTTAGATTAACAAGTGCTCGCTTTAGCACAGGTTATTCTTTTTCTAGTAAAGATTTTGACAAAAAGAAAAACGGAGAAAAGGGAAAGAAAGAAGAAGAAGAAGAAACCACTGCATATGACCAAGATATGTTTGGACAAGGCTTACAAAACACAAACGACTTTCAGAATCAACCCGAAGAAAAAGAACCTAAAAAGAAAGATGAAAATAAATCACTTCCTCAATACATTTCATCAATGCCTTGGAACATTCGTTTTTCTTACTCTAGTAATTACTCCGTAACACAATCTACAGGTGTAGGAAGAGTGAGTTCTAATTCTCTAACTTTTTCTGGAGACGTAGAACTTAGTCCTGGTTGGAAAGTTGGAGCTTCTTCTGGGTACGATTTTGTTAGTAATGGTTTTACATATACCAATCTTCGTTTTACAAGAGACCTTAGTAGTTGGAGTATGAATTTTAACTGGATCCCTTTAGGAACCAACAGCTCTTATTACTTTTTTATTGGTGTTAAATCTTCTGTTTTAAGCGATTTAAAATGGGATAAACAGGCTACTAACAGAGATTTTTAATCTGATTATTAAGACAAGTACATTCTTATTTTTTCTTGTAGTTCGTTGTAAGAATTATACAACTCAAACTCTCCATCAATAATAAAAGATATTTCTCCTGTTTCTTCAGACACCACCAAACACATAGCATCTGTTTTTTCTGTAATACCAATTGCTGCTCTATGTCTTAATCCAAATCTACTTGGTAATTTACTATCCGACAAAGGCAATACAACTCTTGTGGCTATAATGTGATTTTCTTTTACCACCACAGCTCCATCGTGCAACGGACTATTTTTATAGAAGATACTTTCTAAAATAGGTCCATTCATTTGAATATTCATAGCATCTCCTCTTTCTGTTAAAAAATCAAGATTGCTATTTCTTTCTATCACAATTAAAGCTCCTGTTTTGGTCGTTTCAAATTTTTCGCAAGTATGCACCAAAACCTCAACATCTAAATCTATAGATATTTCTGCTTTTAAAAATTTTAGTTGTTTGATAAAGTTCCTTTTAGATTTAAAGCTTGTCGACCCTAACATTAACAAAAATTTTCTCATTTCTGGATGAAAAATAATAATCAATGCAATAGCCCCACCGCTAATTAAATTCCCTAGTAAAGAGCTAAACATTTCCATATGTAAAGCTGCGGTTACTTTGTAAATTAAAAAAACAATGGCAATTCCAATAAAAATATTAATAGCTACTGTACCTTTTAACAATTTGTATACGTTAAACAGTAAAAAAGCAACCAAAAGAATATCTAAAACATCAACAAAACTAAATTCTAAAAATTGAAACACAGATTGGTATTTATGTATAGTAGGCTAAAAGTAATCATTTTTACAGAAACTCTTATTTTGACAGCAAAAAACTAAAATATATATTCGCAAAAATTTTTAGACATGAATGAATTTATTGAATTGTTAAAATATACCATCCCATCTATAGTTACGGCGGGAGTTGCTGCTTACTTTTTTAAACAAATACTAAATAACGAAACCAACAAAAGAAAGTTTGAGGCTTTTGCTGAAAAGAAAAAACATAGCTTACCTATACGATTACAAGCTTATGAAAGAATGACTTTATTTTTAGAACGTATTGAGCCCACAAATATTTTAGCACGAATAGAACCTTTTGAAATGAATAAAATTGAATATGCTAAACTATTAATCACTCAAATTAATGCTGAGTTTGAACACAACTTGGTACAGCAAATATACATTAGCGAAGATGCTTGGAAACTGGTTAAAAACGCCAAACAAACAACGTTAAACACCATTACGGCTCAAAGTATGAAAGAGAACATTAATTCGGGAAAAGAATTACAAACAGCTTTGTTACACCTTAAAAATGAATCTCCTATTATTATTGCGCAACAGTTTATTCAGAAAGAAGTACAAAATATTTTATAAACAAAAAGCCCATACAAATTGTATGGGCTTTTTTCTTCTTCATAGCAAATTTTCACTACTCTATAAAGTATACTTTAGAAGCACCTAAACCTACAGCGCTACTGTATTCTGTCTCTAATGTAGAAACGTTAACGATGTTAAATTTACACAAAGATGTAAATGAATATGAAACCGTAAATAAATAATTTTGTTTAGTACTCATCCCATATATAGACCCTACAGAAATACCTTTTGAAGTTGAAATTTCGGTTGAATTGTCATTAATCATAAAAACTTTATCACCCACATAATAATAAATATTTCCATTATCATAAGACATTAGAGTAGCTCTTGTGTTCTCTGTAAAAACTAATTCCTTGTTAATCGTATTATCCGCTATATTGATAAACGAAATAGAAGATGTTGTATTGGTTAAGGCTGGATAATCTGGTGCTCCTCCGTATGTTAATGGTTTTCCTTGAGAAAGAACTACTAATTCACCTGCATTGTTAAAAAACAATTCATCTGGATTATCTTTTACTGTAACGGTAGTTATGCTATTACCAGCTCCTAAATCTACCACAGAAACTATATTGTTAGAAGAAAAACCTCCTTGGTGTGATACATACAACTTGTTGTTTTTTGTAACAACTCTTTCTACTCCATTCGCTAATGGAATTGTAGTTTCTTCTATTGTATTCGTCGTTAAATCTAGAACAGCAATATAATCATCTGTTTCATCAGAACCACTACCCCAGTTGGTAATATATCCTTTATCTCCAACAATAGTCATATATCTAGGATTTCCCAATCCTGTTTGTACAATTGCTTTTTTCTTAAACGTGTTTTTATCAACCACTATAATTTGGCTAACATCATTTAAAATAATATAAGCATCTTCTTCTCCAAAACAAATGGATTGAATTAACCCTGCTGCTTTTGCTCCATTTTCATTTTCATAATAAAAAACATCCGTATTATTTTTTCCAAAATAAGACACAGAACCGTCTTTGGCTCCAAAATTTCCTTCAGAACTAACAATAATGTCTGAGTTTATAGTTTCAAAAATATTTTGAGTAATTGTTTCTGTTATTGTTTCTTCTTTGGTACAAGAAGTAAAAACAATACTAGAAAGTAGTAAAAGTTTAAAAATTGAGTTTGTTTTCATTTTTTTTAGTTTAAAATTTATAGTGAATATTTAGATTATAGTTTCTACCTGGCATAGGTCTTAAATTGGTAAAGTAATAGGTGTTATTACCTATGTTATTTATTTTACCTCCTAAAACAAGTTTGGTGTTTTCTTTTATAAATAGTGTAAAATTAATTCCCGTATTAAGTACTCTAACAGCATCTATAGAGTAAAAATCAATACTATCTTCGGTTGTGTATACTTTGCTTTGATACAATCCTTGCGCATATAAACTTATTTTTTTATAGGTATATTCCAAATTGTAATTCAACAAATGATTGGGTACAAAAGGTAAATTATCTTCTGTTTTTTTATTTACAGCATTGGTAAATGTATAATTACTGGTTGCTAATAATTCTTGATTTTTAGTAATTCTTAATGTATAGGACAACGAAGTTTCAAAACCTTGATTGACCACTTTTTGAATATTTTTGGGTCTCCATAAATTAGTACCTCCAGTTGGTAACCAAATAATTTTATCATCAATATGGATATAAAAGTAAGTAGCTGAAAGGTGTAATTTATTTACATCTACATCAACTCCTAACTCTAATTGTTTAGATTTTTCTGGAACCAAATCTAAATTCCCTACAACTGGCCAATACAATTCGTTATAGGTTGGAATTCGATAATTGGTAGATAGGTTTGTTTTTAAAACAATGCTTTTATTTAATTTTTTCTCGGCAGCTACAGAAACAGACATAGGCACCGAAAAATCTGAATTAGACTCTCTTCTTATCTGAAATGAAGTAGTTAATGTTTCTGTTGGTACATAAAACACAGCACCTCCTAATGTAAAGCCATTTCTTTTTCTAGATTCTAAATCATTTGTAGCCCCATCAATAACTTTATAAGCTATTGTATATTTTAACCTTAAGTAATTAGAAAATCGATAAGACAAATCATAGTTTACTAACTTTTGATTTGATTTTCCAAAATTATATTCTGTTGCTTCTTTATCTCCATAATATCGAAACTCTTGAGTTAAATAAGCTATTTTTAAAGATTGTTTAAAGCTATTAAAAGAGAGATCCCATTTTAATAAATTACGTTGATTAAAATCTTCATTTCTTTCAGTTCCTGCTGATGGATTAGGCAATCCATCAGAAAACAATCTGTTTCCGTAATATTTAGTGGTATAAAAATAAATTTTATTTAGGCTAGAGAACTGATATCCTAGACTAAAATCTACTCCATAATTTTTATAATTTCCATTTATATTTTTAAGAGCCTTTCCGTTTTCATCTTTATATCTAGTATCTAGATATTCGTAGTCATTATCCGATTTATTATAGGTAGAAGCTACTTTTACAGCCCATTTTCCTGTTCCAATATTCGCTTTAAAAAAATTAGATGTTGTATTAAAACTTCCGTAGCTAGTAAACAAATCAAAATCTTGATGCTCCCTAAATTCTAAAATATCGTTTAACTGCACCACTCCTCCAATAGCTCCAGAACCAAACTGCACGCTTCCTCCTCCACTGTTCACGGTAATATTATCTGAGGTACTTGCCGAAATTGCATTAAAATCTACTTGTCCGTTTCCTATAGCATTGATGCTTACACCGTTCCAAAGCACCAATGTGTTGGTTGCAGAAGTTCCTCTAAATCTAGCTGAACTAGCTCCTCCATTTCCGTAATCTTTAAAAGCAATGGGACTGTTATATCTTAATAACTCTGTAAAGTTTGTAGGGTTTTTAACCACTTGTTCTACAGACAACTCTACTTTCTTCAAGCCTAACTCTTCTTGTTTTTTAGTCGTATTAGCCAACAAGGTAACTTTCTCTAAACGATTGATAGAATCATTTTGAGCAACAGACACAGCACACCAAAGCATACAGATAATAAGAATAGCTTTACATAGTTTCATCATAAATTTCCTTTACTCCCGAAAGAATTTATATTTATGAATCTGGCAGGTCTCCTGACTTACGTCTTATTACTACCTTCCCATTTTACTATTGTTTAAAACAGTGGTTTAAGTGTGTAACAAGCACCTTTACGGCTAAGCTTACAGTTGCGGGTACAGTTCTTGATTTTTAACAAGATTCCCTTTTAATTTTACGGTTCAATTAATATTGAATAGCATAAAAACCAAAATCGGGGCAAAAGTACGTTCTTTTTTTAGATCTCTAGTTTTTTGTATTAAAATAATTAGAATACTTATGTTCCAATCCTATACTCTCTGTAAACACCTCAGGATGAAACAATTTAGCCAATACTTTTATACCATCTACCAAAGTACTTGCTGATGATTGTGTAAACAAATCAAAATCTGCAATATAAACTTGCTTGTTTCGCACTGCTTTTAACTGAGACCATTCTGCTTTTGCTTCTAAAAACTTCATATCTTCTAACGTTCTTTCTTGGGTATAACCACACGGAGCAATCACCAACACTTCTGGATTGTATTTTACAATTTTATCCCAATCTATTACAATACTATCACCAGATGGATGTGACAACAAGTCTACTCCACCTGCAAACCCAATTTGATGAGGAATCCAGTGTCCGCAATTAAACAACGGATCTATCCACTCTAACAACATTACACTTTTAGGTAAAATTAAATCAGCTCTTAATCTATCTACAATCTCTTTAATTTGATTTTGTAGTTCCAAAACATATGCTTCCCCCTTTGCTGGAAACCCCATAGCGGTAGCAATGGTTATTGCATCGTTAAAAACATCATTTAAAGATTGTGGAGTTATAGAAATGGTTTTGGGAATTACGGCTAATTTAGACAAAGATCTTTCTGCACTTTCTGTATCTATTTGGCAAACATCACAAACATCTTGCGTAAAAACCAAAGAAGGAGCAATGTTGTGCATTACCTCTTCATTAACATAATACAAACTTTTACCTGTAGCTTTACTTTCCGAAAACAAGGTGTTTATTTCATCACTTGTATATTTTTTATCTTCTAAAATACATCTTACCAATACTTCTTTTTCTTGCAATGCTTGTTTAGGGCATTCAAAAGTAATTCCGTTTAGCATATGTTCTAAACCCATATCATAAATCATTTGGGTTACGGCTGGCATCATAGAAGAAACAATCATATATTTTTATTTTACGACAAAACTAGTCTTTTTTTCAAATCCATTTTTTTTGTAGTTAAAACTTATCAATCTTTGTTAAAAAATTAAATCATGATTTATTACGTCACTGGAGGAGAGCGATCGGGTAAAAGTAGCTATGCTCAAAAACTAGCCGAAGAATTATCTTCTAACCCTTATTACTTAGCGACTTCTAGAATTTGGGATGATGATTTTAAAACGCGTGTAAACAGGCATGTATCCGACAGAGATGAACGTTGGACAACCCTTGAAGAGGAAAAAAACTTAAGTGCTGTTATTCCAAAAAACAAGGTAGTTGTTATAGATTGTGTTACGTTGTGGCTTACCAATTTTTATGTTGACAACAACTATAATGTAGCCAAGTGTTTAGAGCTAGTTAAGGTTGAACTTGAAAAATTAACAAAACTAGAAACTACTTTAATTATCATTTCTAACGAAATTGGAATGGGTGTACATGCAGAAACACAAATAGGAAGAAAATTTACAGAACTACAAGGATGGGTAAATCAAGAAATTGCCAAACTAAGTAACAAAGCCACTTTTATGGTTTCTGGTATTCCAATGACTTTAAAATAAAATTAATGAAAAATTTTGCAACTGATTTACAGCATAAAATAGATACCAAAACAAAACCTATTGGTTCTTTGGGTGTTTTAGAAACCATTGCTTTTAAAATAGGAAACATTCAACAAACAACTGCCCCTGTTTTATCCAAACCTGCTATTTTAATTTTTGCAGGGGATCACGGAATTGTGAATGCAGAACCTGTAAGCCCTTTTCCACAAGAAGTGACCACGCAAATGGTTTTTAATTTTTTACAAGGAGGTGCGGCTATTAATGTGTTTTGTAAACAAAATAATATTGATTTAAAAATTATAGATGCAGGTGTTAATTTTGATTTTAACAACGTTCCTAATTTAATAAATGCCAAAATAAACAAAGGGACTAAAAACTATAGTATTGAACCTGCAATGAGCATTGACGATTGCAACAAAGCCATTCTTAAAGGAAAAGAAATAGTGACCAAGCAATTTTCTGAAGGAACCAATGTGATTGGTTTTGGAGAAATGGGAATTGGAAACACATCATCTGCTGCCTTGTTAATGAGTTTAATTACCAAACTGCCCATAAAAAATTGCGTAGGTAAAGGAACTGGGTTTTCTCCCGAAGGAGTGAGAGCTAAAAAAGCTATTTTAAAAAAAGCAAAAAACAATCATCAACAAACTGAAGATCCTATGGAGATTTTAGCCATTTTTGGTGGTTATGAAATTGCCATGATGGTAGGTGCCTTTTTACAAGCTGCAAAACTAAATATGGTTATTTTGGTTGATGGATTTATTGTAACATCAGCTTTATTAGTAGCACAAGCGATAGACAAAACAATATTAAACAATTGTATTTTTTCTCATTGCTCTAACGAACAAGGTCATTTTAAAATGTTAGAATTTTTGAAAGCTGATACTGTTTTAAATTTAGGATTAAGACTTGGAGAAGGTACCGGAGTTGCATTGGTATACCCAATTGTTCAGGCTGCTGTTAACTTCCTTAATCAAATGGCTAATTTTGAATCTGCCGAAGTAACAAACACCAAATACTAATGAAAAAAGAAATCGCTATTTTTCTAACTGCTATTATGTTTTTTACAAGAATCCCTTGTCCTAAAAACATAGATCATTCCCCAGAAATTTTAACAAAAAGCAGTCGATATTTTTCTTTGGTCGGAATTATTGTAGGAGGTTTTGGTGCCTTCGTTTTCTATCTATCCGAATTTTTATTCAACGATTCTATTTCTATTTTAGTAAGCATTGCCACTACTATTTGGATTACAGGAGCTTTTCACGAAGATGGTTTTGCCGATGTTTGTGATGGTTTTGGTGGTGGCTGGACCAAAGAAAAAATACTAACCATTATGAAAGATTCTAGAGTAGGTACTTACGGTATTGTAGGTTTGGGAATTTTATTAGCCATCAAACATCAATCTCTTATAGAATTAGATTTACACACATGTATAATTGCCCTTATTTCTGGTCATGCTATTAGTCGTTTTGCTGCTACAACTCTAATTTATACAGAGCCTTATGTACAAGATATAGACAAAAGCAAAATAAAACCATCAGCAGTAGGAATCACTATAAAAGACGTACTTATTTGTGGGGTTTTTGCCTTAATTCCATTGTTGTTTTTCTTTAATCCTTTTGTTTTTTTAACACTTGTCCCTGTACTAATCACCAAATATTTATTGGCTAAATATTTTCACAAATGGATTGGTGGACACACAGGAGATTGTGCGGGGGCTACACAACAACTAACCGAAGTTGTTTTTTACTTAAGCTTAATAATTATAGTATGATTGTATATTTGATAAGACACACCACTCCTAATATTGAGAGAGGAATTTGTTACGGACAATCTGATATTGATGTTTCAGATATTTTTGAAGAAGAAGCTAATTTTTTATTAGGAAAAATAAAGTCCGTTACTATTACTGATGTAATTAGTAGTCCACTACAAAGATGTACCAAATTAGCAACTAAAATAAGTACAGCATACACAACCAATGCTAGTTTGATGGAATTAGATTTTGGAAATTGGGAATTAAAAAAATGGAATGCTATTCCTGATGAAGAAACCAATCCGTGGATGAATGATTTTGTAAACGTTCCTGTTCCTAATGGAGAAAACTATTTAGATTTATTTGCCAGAGCCATTAAATGTTATAAAAACATCCAAAACAACAACACCATTGTAGTTACACATGCTGGAGTTATTAGAAGTATTTTAACCTATATAACCAACACTAATTTAAACGATTCCTTTGACTTTAAAATTCCCTACGGAACCATTGTTAAAATTGATACAGAAAGCAATGAATACACTATTTTATAATATGAAACCTTACATTTATTTTGTGTTTTTTGCACTATTAGCTTGTAAACCATCAGCCCACAACAGCAATACAGTTTTAATAAACAATACTATTAAATACGCTAAAGGGTTTAGTTACCAAAAATTTAGGAAATACACAAAAATAATCGTTCCCACACCTTATAAAGGAGCTACTACACCGTATGAATATATTTTGATAACAGGAGACACTATTATAAAACCAAGTAATCCCAATCAAATTATACTAAAAACTCCTATTCAAAAAATAGTTGCAACCTCTACTACTCAAATTCCAGTTTTAGAAGCTTTAGAATCAGAAAAATTATTAAAAGGATACCCAAATACACATTTTATTTCTTCTCTAAAGACCAGAAAGTTAATAGATAATGGAACTATTATAGATGTAGGTCATGAAGAACACATGAACACCGAACTAATTTTAGACATTAAACCCGATGTATTATTTGCCTTTGCTGTAAACAATTTAAACAAAAATTTTACCACCTTAAAAAAAGCAGGAATCCCTATTGTAGTTGATGCTAGTTGGTTAGAAGAATCCCCACTAGGTAGAGCAGAATGGATTAAGTTTTTTGCTTTGTTTTTAAATAAAGAAAAAGAAGCTGATCTTGTTTTTAACAAAATAGAAACTAGTTATAAAGAAACAACTAAACTAGTAAACAATACAATCACACACCCTACTATTTTATACGGATCTATTTATAACGGAATTTGGTATACCCCTGCTGGTGATAGCTTTGTTGCCAAAATTTTAAACGATGCCAAAACAAATTATATTTGGAAAGAAACTACAGGAACAGGTAGTCTATCTTTACAATTTGAAGATGTTTTTATAAAAGCAAAAAATGCTGATTATTGGTTTGCTCCTGGTTATGCAACCAACAAAAAAGCCTTAGCAAACAACAACAAACATTATACTCAGTTTGCTCCATACCAACACAACAAAATATATACCTACACAAATACAACAGGCCCCACAGGTGGATTGTTGTTTTTTGAATTAGGAGCACTAAGACCCGATCTTATCCTTAAAGATGTTATTAAGATTTGTCACCCAGAAACACTTCCAAGCTACAATACCACATTTTTTAATAGTTTAAATTAAAAACTAAGTGTTTTTTGATTATTTTTATTGCGTTTTTAACAACAAAACCAATCACTAACAATCAAAATCATTTACAATAATGTCTTTTAAAACAAAACTAATTTGTCTGAGTTTTTTTTCTTTTGCTATGATTGCAAAAGCTCAAAAAATTACAGGAGAATTAAAAACATGGCACAAAGTAACTCTAACTTTTAACGGCCCTAACACTTCAGAAACCGCAATTCCCAACCCTTTTTCTGATTATAAATTAGACGTAACCTTTACCAAAGGTAAAACAAGCTATACCGTTCCTGGTTATTACGCAGCTTGTGACAATCCTGCAGAAGGTTGCACGTCTGGTAACAAATGGAAAGTTCATTTTGCCCCAGACAGCAAGGGAACTTGGAGTTATAAAGTTGCTTTTAAAACAGGAAAAGATGTTGCTGTATCTAATGAAACCAATCAACAAAGTGCAGGTTTTATGGACAATACAACAGGTAGTTTTAAAGTTAAATCTTCTGATAAATCTGGTAGAGACTTTAGAGCTCCTAACCACGGGAGATTGCAATACGTTGGAGAAAGATATTTACGTTTTTCTGGAACCAACCCTAAAAAACCTAACGGAAAATGGTTTGTAAAAGCAGGTGCAGATTCTCCAGAAAACACGTTTGCTTATGATGATTTTGATGCTACTCCAAACAGAAGATTTTCTAGATGGAACAACAAAAAAGGAATTCTAGCTAGTTATAAAAGAACGCGTAAATCATGGAATGCTCATCAGCAAGACTACAACGCTAAGGAATCCGCTAAATATACTTGGCAAAACGGAAAAGGAACAGAGCTTTTAGGAGTGGTTAATTATTTAAGTTCTCAAGGTGCAAATGCAATGTCTTTCTTAACATTTAATGCTGGTGGAGATGATCAGAATGTATTTCCTCACTTAATGAATATTTCTATAGAAGATTACGAAAACCTACCCAATGGTAAAGATAAAAAGATGAACTACCAGGAACGTAAAACAATGTGGGATCATTTACAAAAAGACAGATTTGATGTTTCTAAGTTAGGTCAATGGGAAAAAATTCTTGAATATGCAGACAGTAAAGGTTTGTACTTACATTTTAAAACCATGGAAAACGAAAACTGTAAGTTTATGGACAATAATCAAAATGGTAGAGAACGTAAACTGTATTACCGTGAATTAATTGCAAGATTTTCTCATCACTTAGCCTTAAACTGGAACATTACCGAAGAAACCGTAATTCCGGATAATGTGGTTGTTAGCATATCTAAATACATTAACAGTATAGATCCTTATCATCATAATTTAGTACTACATACTTTTCCTGGTCAACAACAACAAAAGTACCCTCAATTGCTTGGAAACAAATCAGAATTAACTGGAGCTTCCATTCAAAAAGACAGACATTTAATTCATAAAAGTGTAAAAACTTGGATAAAAGAATCTGAAGAAGCAGGTAAAAAATGGGTAGTTGCAAATGACGAACAAGGAACTGCAGGGCAAGGAATTAGAATTCCATTAGAAACAACTAGACACGAAGTTTTATGGGCTACCCTAATGGCAGGTGGAGCTGGAGTAGAATATTATTACGGTTATACAGATAATGATGGAGATATTCATAATCAAGATCATAGGTTAAGAGGAGACTTGTACAAAGAAGGAAGTTATGCTATTCACTTTTTTGATAACTATTTTCAAAAATACATGATTGATGCCGTTAGTAATGATGAATTAACGGAAGCAAAAAACGATTATGTTTTGGCTAACAATGGAAAAGCATATGCTGTTTATTTACCCAAGGGAGGTAGTACAAAAATTGAGTTAACAACTAAGAAATGGAAAATTCAATGGTACAATCCTAGAAATGGAGAGATGCTAAAAAAATCTAAATTGAGTAAAAACCTTGTTATTAAAGCTCCAGACAATCAAAATGATTGGGTTGCTTTGATTACCAAATAAACTAACGCTTTTTATTTTTAAAAAAATCAGTGATAATAACTTCTGTAAATTCTTGTGCACCATTATTATTTAAATGCCCACAATTATAGAAGTTATTATCATTTTTTACAACTCCTGAATAGTCATAGAAATTATCAACCACAGAATCTAGCTTTCTAACAAAACCGTTATCAACCATTTTACTACAATAAGGAGCTATAAAATAAACAGGTTCAATCCCCATGCTTAAACAAGTATTGTTAATTTTATTGTAAACTTTAGAATAACTAACAATATTTTTGGGTAGTTCTTCTTTTGCTAATTTAGTAGTTCCAAATTTTGGTGTAAAACCATCCTCAAAAGAGATTCTTGGCTTTTTATGTAGCAAAGAACTTACAAACTCTCTAAAACCTATCCTATAACTATTGGTTAAATATCTATAAAAAGGTATATAATAGTTCTGATTAAAATCCTTATCAAATTCTCTTAAAATTGGAGTTACTTGTTTGCTTCTAATCAAAGGCATAAGGTTACTCATACTTGTCTCCGAAAAAGAATCTTCATTATTATTATACAGATAATCTAACTGAATAAAAACTTGATCAAAAGTAACATTGTTATTATTTAACAACTGTAACACCAAATAATTATCACCTAAAGTAGCTCCCTCTAACCCCATATTTAAAATAGAGATATTCTGCTCCTTAAACATTGAGGTCACAATTGAATTTTCTACTCTTGAAGACCCCAAGAACAAAACATTGTAATGCTTATTCTTTAAAGACAACGCATACCTAACTTTATTTCTAGGGATGGTTTTTTCTATTGCAGATGTATAAACAACATCTAACAAAATTGCAATAAGCAAGAATGATATTATAATTTTTAAAAGGTATTTTAAGAATTTTTTCATTTTAAAATTGGAAATAAATAAAGTCTTTTTGATCAGAAAAAACACCTAAGATCATAATTAACAAAACAATACTCACTGTCTTTAAATAAGAATATTTCCCTAATAAAGGTGTCTCTTTATTTACTCCTGTATATTCAAAAACTAAAAACAAAATGATTAGGGGAATCATTTCAACGTTGTACCTATCAATACTTAAATACTTTATTGGATTCGCTATGTTAAAGTCTATAATTCTTTTAATATACCCAAAAGCAATAGACAAAGAATTGGCCCTAAAGAAAATCCACGCAAAACAGGTTATTATAAAGGTGATAATCATTTTTAGAACCGACAGACCTGAAAACTCAATTTTGTCTGTGTATTTTCTGTTCTTATTTAATAACATAGAAGGTATAAAGTAAATAGCGTTTAAACCACCCCAAAATAGATATGTCCAATTAGCACCATGCCAAAATCCACTTATTAAAAAAATAACGAATACATTTCTTAACTGCAATCCTTTATTTCCTCTTGAACCTCCTAAGGGAATATAAATATAATCTTTAAACCATGTGGTTAGAGATATGTGCCATCTTCTCCAAAACTCGGCAATATTTCTAGAAAAATAAGGTGTTTTAAAATTCGGCAATAGCTTAAATCCTAACAACCTTCCTGTTCCTATAGCAATATCTGTATATCCACTAAAATCTCCATAAATCTGAAAAGCAAAATAAATTGCACCCAGAACAAGGGTTAGTGAGTTTTGCGTTTCATATTCACTAAAAATATAATCAACATATACCGCACAACTATCTGCAATTACTATTTTTTTAAATAATCCCCAAACAATTAACTGTACACCACTTTTTGCAAACTCAAAACTAAAAGTTCTTTTCTGATAAAATTGAGGCAATAAATTAGTTGCTCTTTCAATAGGTCCCGCCACTAATTGTGGAAAAAAAGTTACAAACGATGCAAAAGCAATAAGATCGTTGGTTGGTTTTAATTTGTCTCGGTAAACATCTATTGTATAACTTAATGTCTGAAAAGTATAAAAAGAAATACCTACTGGTAAAATAATATTTAACGTTGATAATTTTAAATGCACCCCTATAACAGCAAACAATTCTTGAAAACTGTTTGTGAAAAAATTATAATATTTAAAAACAAAAAGGAGTCCTAAATTAGCAATAAGACTAATCCATAAATAAAGTTTCTTTTGTTTGTTTTTATTTGATTTATATATGTTTTTTGAAAGATAAAAATCTAACAATGTGCTAAATATAATTAAAAATAAAAATCGATAATCCCACCAACCATAAAAAATGTAACTAGCAACAAGTACAAATACATTTTGCTTTTTAACACTTTTTAATAAAAACCAGAATACAAAAAAAACAATTGTTATAAAAACAAAAAAAGTTATTGAATTAAACAGCATATACTCGTTTTAAAACAACCTAGGTTGATCGTCTTTACTTATTTCCTCTTCGGTTTCTATTTCATTTTCTTCTGGAGTATAAGGCAATGCCTCTAATCTATTTACCAACTTTATTTTATCTTCTGTTAATTGATTTCCTAAAGCTTTAATTCCTTTTATTGCAATAAAATCTTCTAAATCAATAACCAAATTATCTAAATTTCGCTTGCTAAACACCACCTCTACATTAGGTCTGTAATCTGTAACAACAATTTGTAATTGTGTTTTAGGGTGTTCACTAATAAACAATTCTTCTTTGTCTGGAGTGTCTATTACAAAACGTTTTATATAGTATTTCTCTTTTTCTCCTTCGTAATAAACAGCTGAAATTGGTTTGTTGGGGTTCCATTTTTCTAACACCACCATATCATCTTCAAAATGTGTGGTTAAAGCTGGTGTAATTGTCTTTATTTTTCCAGATTGTGTTGCTATTAACAATTTATCTTTAGAGGTAAACTCTCCTAATAATTCTCCTCTACCATCAACATTTAAACGCTGTACAGTATCATCAAACCAAATTTTACGAGGTTTTAAAGTAGATGTCCCTGCGGATTTAAATTCAATTTTTTTAACAGGATATTTAGTGATTAAATTCCCTTTTGAAGAACGACCTTTAATAATTAAGTCAGAAAAATCTATGTCCCACTTTAATTTCTTTAATCCTGCCAGTGGTTTTAATTCCACTCCCACCGTTTCAGCTTCACCATTAGGATTGGCGGTAAAATGTAACACTACTGAACCTTTGTTTCCTGCTGTTAAATCGTACTCTCTATCTCTAGTAACCGCTGTTACATTAAAACGTTTCATATAACTTGGTCCCGATCTTCCATCACGATACATCATGTTGTAAATGGTACGTTTGTCGCTTTTCTTAAAAATAGCAATGTGAATAATGTCTTTACCTACAAATGTTTTTTGTGCGGCTTTGGTCACCATCATCACTCCGTCTTTACGAAAAACAATCACATCATCAATATCTGCACAATCTGCTACAAACTCATCTCTTTTTAACGAAGTTCCTACAAAACCTTCAACTCTATTTACGTATAATTTCTCATTACGCATCACCACTTTGGTCGCTTCAATATCATCAAAAGTTCTAATTTCTGTTAAACGAGGTTTGTCTTTTCCGTACTTCTCTTTTAAACTTTTAAAATAGTTAATAGCAAACTCAATTAAATTGTCTAAATAGTTTTTAACTACTGCTATTTCATCCTCTAGACTTTCTATTAGCTGCTTTGCCTTGTCAATATCAAACTTAGAAATACGCTTAATTCTTATTTCTGTCAAACGAACAATATCCTCTTCCGTTACCGCTCGTTTTAAATGTGTAGTATGTGGCTTTAATCCCCTATCTATGGCTGTAATTACTCCATCCCAAGTACTTTCTTCTTCTATGTCACGATAGATTCTATTCTCTATAAAAATACGTTCTAAAGAAGCGAAATGCCATTTTTCTTGCAATTCTCCTAACTGAATTTCTAATTCACGTTTTAATAAATGTAAGGTGTTGTTAGTCGATATTTTTAAAATATCAGACACTCCAATAAATACCGGTTTGTGGTCTTGAATAACACAACACAATGGCGAAATTGAAATTCCACAATTGGT
The DNA here is from genome assembly GCF_011762155.1 of Wenyingzhuangia heitensis. GTDB lineage: Bacteria > Bacteroidota > Bacteroidia > Flavobacteriales > Flavobacteriaceae > Wenyingzhuangia > Wenyingzhuangia heitensis. The sequence goes on along the minus strand of NZ_JAASQL010000005.1, from coordinate 87,175 downwards.
AAACGCATACAAAGCATCAATGGTTTTGTCTGGAGATATTCCTGGAGCTAAATGAATTAAAATCTCTACATTTCTAGCGGTGTTATCCTCTATTTGTTTGATTTTAATTTTTCCTTTGTCATTCGCTTTTAAAATAGATTCTATCAATGATGATGTGGTCGTTCCAAAAGGAATTTCGTTAATCACCAATGTCTTTTTATCTAGTTGAGCAATTTTGGCTCTTACTCTTACTTTTCCTCCTCTAGCACCATCATTATAATTGGTAACATCTACAATTCCTCCCGTTAAAAAATCTGGAAACAGAGTAAAACTTCTTCCTTTTAATATTTTTATAGAAGCATCTATCAGCTCATTAAAGTTGTGAGGTAATATTTTGGTAGACAATCCAACCGCAATTCCCTCTCCTCCTTGTGCCAATAACATTGGGAATTTTACAGGTAAATTGATCGGTTCTTTTCTACGACCATCATACGATGCTTGCCAATCTGTTGTTTTTGGATTAAACACTACCTCTAAAGCAAACTTAGACAAACGAGCTTCTATATAACGAGCAGCTGCTGCACGGTCTCCGGTAAGAATATTCCCCCAGTTTCCTTGCATGTCTATCAACAACTCCTTTTGACCAATTTGTACCATGGCATCAGAAATAGAAGCATCTCCATGTGGGTGATACTGCATACAGTGCCCTACCAAATTGGCTACTTTGTTGTAACGACCATCATCTAAATCTTTCATAGATTGCATAATACGTCTTTGCACGGGTTTAAAACCGTCTGCAATAGCAGGTACTGCACGTTCTAAGATTACGTAAGAAGCATAGTCTAAAAACCACTCTTTGTACATTCCTGTAACTTTGGTAATGGTCTCTTGACTTTCTACCTCTTTATGGTTTTCAAATTCAGATTCTTCTTGGTTGTTGATGTCGTCTTGCATATTTATGATATGTCTTCTATGTTGATTAACTTCTTTTCTATTCTAAACTCGTTTTCTATCTCTTTCATTTGATAGAATTTTACGTGTTCATAACCGTAAAGTTGTAGTTCTTTTATTTTATTCTTTACTTTTTCTGAGGGCACTTTTAATCCGAAAATGATTTCTTTAACTACTTCGCTATTAAATTTTGAATATTCTGGCATATCTCTAGATACAATTCTTATTTCACCTTCATATTCCCAGTCATTACTTTTGGTATTTAACCAATAGTTAATTGCATCAATATTATTTTTCTTTTCCCCAAGATCATCAAAAGGCTTAGGTGTTATTATTGTTTCATAACTAACTTTACTAAATTCCGATTTATTTAATATCGTTGATACACCTATACAAACTCCCGTATGCTTTTGCCCGTAATGAGACCACATTAAAATATTTCTATAACATTTACTAAATGAAGTTATTCGAATTTGTTCTTTTAACCTCCTAAAAACCTCTGCATTTTCCTTCCTTAAAAACTTATCGGCTTCTTCATAATCAGTTTTAAAAAAACCTGAAAAACCTTGTTTTTCTCGAGAAACCTTTGCTTTTTGTTCAATCAAAACTTCATAACAATCAAAAGGATCATTAAAACTTGAAGGAGTAGAAAACTTAATGGTTTTATTTTTTAAAACCTTTTCTATTCCTGTTTCAAAATCTAGATATTTATAAACTACATCAGGTATGTTTTGATTATCTGTCATCTACTCCTCAATAATATCCAACTCGTACTTTAAATTGTCTATAATAAACTCTTGTCTGGTTGGTGTATTTTTTCCCATGTAAAATTCTAACATAGACTCTATAGATTGTTCTTTGTCTAACATTACAGGATCTAAACGAATGTTGTCTCCTATAAAATGTTGGAATTCATCTGGAGAAATTTCTCCCAATCCTTTAAATCGGGTAATCTCTGGTTTTCCTGATAATTTTGCCATGGCAGCTTGTCTTTCCTCTTCGGAATAACAATAAATAGTTTCTTTTTTATTACGTACTCTAAACAACGGAGTGTCTAAAATATACAAATGCCCTTCTTTTATCACTTCAGGAAAAAATTGCAAAAAGAACGTAATTAACAACAAGCGAATGTGCATCCCATCCACATCGGCATCGGTCGCAATAATTACATTGTTGTATCGTAAATTGTCTATTCCATCTTCTATATTTAAAGCGGCTTGTAATAAGTTGAATTCCTCATTCTCGTACACAATCTTTTTGGTCAATCCGTAGCAATTTAAAGGTTTCCCTTTTAAACTAAATACGGCTTGTGTGTTTACGTTTCTAGACTTGGTAATAGATCCACTTGCAGAATCTCCCTCGGTAATAAACAAAGAAGTATCTAAATGCCCTTCTTTTTTAGTGTCTGCCAAATGGATTCTACAATCACGTAATTTTTTATTGTGTACACTTGCTTTTTTAGCACGATCTCTAGCTATTTTACGAATTCCAGACAATTCTTTACGTTCCTTTTCCGCTTGCATTACTTTTCTCTGAATGGCTTCGGCAGTGGTAGGGTTTTTATGTAAATAGTTGTCTAAATTGGTTTTCACAAAATCGTTGATGTAGGTTCTAACCGTTGGTAAATCTCCTCCCATTTCTGTAGACCCCAGCTTTGTTTTGGTCTGACTTTCAAAAACAGGCTCCATCACCTTAATGGCAATTGCACTTACAATGGATTTACGAACATCTGAGGCTTCAAAATTCTTTCCAAAAAACTCTCTAATGGTTTTTACCACGGCCTCTCTAAACGCATTTTGATGTGTACCTCCTTGTGTGGTATGTTGTCCGTTTACAAAAGAATGGTATTCTTCGCTGTATTGCGTTTTACTATGTGTCATGGCAACTTCAATATCATCTCCTCTTAAGTGAATAATAGGATATGCCAAAGTATCTTCATGTATGTTTTCTTCTAACAAATCTTTCAATCCATTTTCCGAAATAAATTTTTCTCCATTAAAAACAATCGTCAAACCAGGGTTTAGGTACACGTAGTTTTTAATCATTTTTACAACATACTCACTACGGTATTTGTAGTTTACAAAAATAGAAGCATCGGGATGAAAAATAACTCTTGTTCCTCTTCTAATAGTAGTTGCTTCTAAAGGAGTTTGATGAATTAATTCTCCTTTTTCAAATTCGGCAGTCGTAGTTTGTCCATCACGAATAGATTGAATAGAAAAATTACTAGACAGTGCATTTACAGCTTTGGTACCTACTCCGTTTAATCCTACAGATTTTTTAAATGCACGAGAATCGTACTTACCACCTGTGTTCATTTTAGAAACTACATCTACTACTTTCCCTAAAGGAACTCCACGTCCGTAATCTCTAATTTTAACCACTTCTTCTTTTACAGAAATCTCAATGGTTTTTCCTGTACCCATTACAAACTCATCTATAGAGTTGTCTATCACTTCTTTAATCAGAATATAAATACCATCATCTTGAGATGATCCATCTCCTAGCTTTCCAATATACATCCCTGGTCGCATTCTAATATGCTCTTTCCAGTCTAACGATCGTATATTATCTTCCGTGTATTTAGTTTCTTCACTCATGAACAAAGTTCTGATTTTAGGTTATTGTTAAATTTATGACTTTATTAGACTTTATCAACAGTAGGCAATAAGTAATTATTAACAGGTTTTTAACGAAAAACTACGTGTTTATTCTATGCCTGGTGACTTATATAAACGTACAAAAACTCCATTTTTTTTATACTCTTTTATTAAAGTCCATTGATTTTGTAAAACAAATATTTCTTCATCTTTAGTTCTATTCTCTACATTAGAATGAACATAATATTTAAATTTAGAACTATCGGCATCCCCTATATAAACCTCACTGTTCTTCTCTTGTAAATATTCAATGTTTGCTTTTGGATTCCATGTTTTAGTTCCAATACTATCTAATGATATTTGATGATTTTTAACATATAAATGCATTTTTTTCTTCAAATCAAAATAATTTAAATAGGCCAAAGAACTATCCCATCCCTGAGAAATAGTTTCAGGATAAATCCAAAAATGACCACTTAATAAAGACCCTACAGACATCCAAAAACAAAGATATGTAAGTCTTTTTTTATGTAAAACATTAAAAATTACATTAACAAAAATAAGCAACCCTATTATATAAAGAATCATAAAATATCTATGACCTATAGGATTTGTCGATAGTAACATTATTGATACATTTATAACAAAAAAACACAACCAAAGTAGTACTAACTCTTTTGTTTTTTTATCTAAATGTTTCTTTTGTCTTATACAAAGCACAAAAGAGTAAAAAACAACAATCCAAAACAAAAATCTTCCATAATCTGCAAAAACTCTTATTGTGGCAATAATATTAATAAAAAAGTGTTTTACATCTACTAAACTTCTATGTTCTATAGCACTTGGTGATTTAATTATCCATCCTAAAACAGAGTATTGATAAAAAAGAAACAAAGCAAAACAACTAATGGGAAATATATAAGGATAAATATGTTTATGAATATTTTTTACCCCCTTATGTGTTCTTAAATATGAAATAATATCAAAGGCAAAAAAGCCCATATAAAAAAACATTCCTCTTAAATTACAAAACAATACTCCTGTAATAGCTAAACTATATAATAGTCTATTTTTTTTTATCAAATTATAAGCTGCTAAACACATCAACAGCATTAAAACATCATTATTAAGAATAGTTGTTTGTGCTAAATAGGTAGGCTCTATAAAAAGTATTAAATACCAATACCATGGTATATTTTTTATTTTATTGGTCGTTATTAAAAGGTGTATTTGATACACAACTCCTATATTTAATAACAATAATAACAGCCGGCTTACCAATAATGTCCTTCCGAAAATTTTCCAAGTAAAAGCTAATAACAAAGTCCAAAATGGAGGATGTCCTGAATTTATTTCTGTAGGGACCACCCAATTAGAAAAATTATGTTCATAAAACCATGTTGCTCTTTCTGATTTAGATAATGCATCCCAAAAAAAGGGAACATCATATGTAACTAAAAAACTAATCAATACTAAAAAGACTCCTATTAAAAAAATTTTATATTGATTTAGCAAACTTACTAATAAACTCATTTCACTTCTTTTTTAGAAACTATTCTAACTCCAACAATTACCACTACTACACCTATTGCTTGTACAAAAGTAATATTTTCTCCCAATACTAAAGTAGCTAAAGCTATTGTAAATACAGGTCCTATACTTCCTATAATTGCGAATTTTGACGACCCTAATTTTTGAATCGCAAATGAAACCAAATAAGAAGGTAATACCGTGCAGAAAAAAGCCATGGTTATTCCGTAAAAATAAACTTCTTTAGGATAATTTAAAACAGAAGTTCTGTCTGTAATTAAATAATGTATAAATACCGAAGAGCAAGCAATAATCATAGCTAAAGAAGTAAATCTTAACGTTCCAAATTTTGGAATTAGCCAACCACTTCCTACTAAATAAGAGGCATATGTTAACGCACTTATAAATATAAACGCAGCACCTAAAAATAAGTTTTCATTATGATCAATTTGCAGCTCTGAAGCAAACGTTATAAAAACTCCAAAATACGTAATTACAATTGCTACAATTTGCTGTTTGGTGATTTTTGTTTTTAAAAAAACAGCACCTATCAGCACTACTAAAGTAGGGTAGACAAACAAAATGATTCGTTCTAAACTTGCTGTTAAATATTTTAACCCATAAAAATCAAAAAAGCTAGCTACGTAATAACCAATAATTCCTAATAACAACAACCACACATAATGCTTCTTTTCTAAATCTTCTTTTTTCTCCTTTTTTTTCGCCAACAAAACCGCAATATAAAAAGGAATAGCAAACAACATTCTTAATAACAAAACATGAATAGTAGGTACATCAAATTGATACACTAATTTTACTATAATTGCTTTTGATGAAAACAAAAAAACTGCCAACAAGGCAATTAAAATCCCTTGTGTGTTTTGAGATATTTTTTTCATTATAATTTATGGATTTGTTCTCTTAGAAAAGATATTCAAAAGTAGATTTTTAAAAACGGCTATTCTTAAAAAAACAAAAAGAAAAATCAACTTAATAGTTAGGATATTGAAATGAAAAAAAAATATCCGTTTTAGATATTTGAGTTAGTCATTAAAACATAGCTCTCCCTTTGCAACCTCTTGTTTCTTTAATTTTGTACAGTACTAATTATTTAAACCAATATTATGATGAAAAAATTACTTTATGCTTTTACAGCATTATTTACAACCATAGCAATGGCTCAATCTACCACTATTAGCGCTGCTCCTGCAACCGCAGAAGCTGGAGAAACAATCACTATAAGTATTAGTTTTGACACAGGAAGTGCTGACCTAGCAACAAACGCCTATTACGAACTGAGAGATGTTACCGAAGATCCTGTTCAATGGAAAGCGGGTCAAAATCTTGCATTAGACACTCCTGTTGCAGTTGGTACTCACACCACAACAACGTTTACAATTCCTGCAACGGTAGATCCTACACACGATTTTTTATTGATTGCGAATTACAAAATAGGTGGTGCTTTTGGTATGGGTACTTCTCAAGCAATTGACATTACACCTGCTCCCGTAGCAGAATCTTGGTCTTTTGGAGAAGATTTAACATTTAATGCAGGAACTACTTTAGATGTACCTATTAAATATAGTTCTGATGAGGATATTGCAGCCGGAGGAATTAAATTTATTATTTGGACAGAAACAAGAGGGACTGTAAGTGAGGTAAACCTTTTCTCTGATATTTGGTATGGTGCATTTACAAACCCTAGCATATTGCCTGCAGGAACTAATGTAGAAACTACAATTACAATTACAGCTCCAAACGGAATGATCAATCCATCTACTAGTAAAACTTATTTATCATCTGACTTAACAACTTGGGATCCTAACGCGGGAGATGCTGGTAATAATTATGTAGACCACGCTACAACACCTGCACCTACTTATACATTTCAATTTAGAACAGCCTTAGGAACAGATGCTAGTTTTCAGGTAAAACCAGCTAGTGCAGATTTTACAGTTACAGAATCTTTAAGTTCTGCTGACTTTAAAAAATTAGATGCAGGTTTGTCTCCAAATCCGACTACAGGAATTATTAATATTGCTGATACAACAGGAATAAAATCTATTTCTATTTTAACGATTACAGGTCAGGTAGTAAAAACTTTTGAAGTTCAAAGCAGCATAGACATTTCTAGCTTATCTTCTGGAGTATATATTTTAATTACAGACAACGGAATGTATCAAAAAATCATCAAAGAATAATTCTATACACAACTAGACAAAAAGCGACCTTACTAGGTCGCTTTTTTTGTTTTTTAACGAAACGTTTTTGTAAAAAAGACATATGTTTCAGTCAAAACAAATCTATCTTAATACTTTTATGTTAAAATATTTTTAAAATGAATAGTAAATCTTTGTTACTAGGTTTGGCAGCTCTTGTTGCCATTTTTAGCCTAACGGAAAAAGTAAATGCACAAAAAAAGCCAAACATTCTTTACATTATGTCTGATGATCATACCTCTCAGGCATTTGGAATTTACGGAAGTAGATTGGCTACTTTAAACCCAACTCCAACCTTGGATAAAATTGCCAATGAAGGAATGATTTTTGACAATTGTTTTGTAACCAACTCTATTTGTACTCCAAGTAGAGCTAGTATTATTACAGGTCAATACAGTCAAAAAAACGGGGTATTAGATTTAGAAGGTGATGTAGAAACTGCGCATCATTATTTGCCACAAGAAATTAAAAAATTAGGATACCAAACAGCCTTGGTTGGTAAATGGCATTTAGGTAATAAACCAGATTTTGATTACTACAATGTATTTATGGAACACGGACAACAAGGTTCTTATTTTGATCCTAGTTTAACCGAAACTGGTATGAACTATGCTAAATATGGTTCTAAAGATTACGAAGGAAAAAAATACAAAGGACATAGTTCTGATATTATTACTGATATTACTTTAGATTGGTTAAAAAACAAAAGAGATAAAAACAAACCTTTCTTGTTAATGCACCAATTTAAAGCTCCACATGATGATTTTGAATATGCACCGCGTTATAAAGATTATTTAGAAGATACGTTTATTCCAGAACCTGCAAGTTTATACAACAACGGAAACAATGGTTCTATTGCAACTCGTGGTGAGGACGATAAATTAATTCACGAAATTGGTTCTTCTGTTTCTAAAAGAAACACAATTCGTCACATGGGTATGCGTATGTGGAGTAAAACATACACAAAAAACAACAACCCTAAGTTAGATATAGAATCTGCCAAATGGTTAGAGGGAAATAAATACATTCATGAAACTTATCAAGAATACTTAAAAAGATATTTACGTTGTGTAAAAGGTGTAGATGATAACGTAGCTAGAATTGTAGAATATCTTAAAAAAGAAGGATTGTACGACAACACTATTATTGTTTATACGGGTGATCAAGGATTTATGTTAGGTGAACATGATTACATTGATAAACGTTGGATGTATGAAGAATCTATGAGAATGCCTTTCTTTGTTAGATACCCTAAAAAAATAAAAGCAGGAACAAGAACCGATGCGATTATTAACAATACAGATTTTGCTCCTACATTAATTGATTTGGCTGGAGGAAAAGCTCCTAAAAAAATGCAAGGTCATAGTTTTGAATACATTCTTAAAAAAGAAGGAAAAGAACCTAAAGGATGGCAACAGTCTACTTATTACAGATATTGGATGCACATGGCACATGCACATGCAAATCCAGCGCATTTTGGAATTAGAACCAAACAATATAAGTTAATTTTCTTTTACGGAAAATACTGGGTAGATGTAAATAAACCTGGAGCCGAATGGAACAAAAAAAGTTGGGGTAATCGTTTTACAATGGATACTCCTGTTGCTTGGGAATTTTATGATTTAGGTGTAGATCCTAAAGAAATGAATAACGCTTACAACGATCCTAAGTACAAAGAAATTATTGCTGATTTAAAAGAGCAATTAAAAACAAAAAGAAAAGAATTAAATGAAGATGATGGTGATAAATTCCCTCACATTCAAAAAGTAATAGATCAACATTGGAACGATTAATTTCTTTTAAAATTTTTACCACAAAAAAGAGCATTATTTTTAATAATGCTCTTTTTTATTATTCGTCTAATTGAGATAATTTTCTGTAATTGCTTGGTGATTGATTCGTTATTTTTTTAAACTGCTTTGAAAAATATGAAAAATTAGTAAAACCACATAAATACATAATCTCCGATATATTTTTAGTGGTTGTTTCTAATAGATAAATAGCATTATTCACCCTAAATTCATTTAAAAACTGGAGAAATGATTGAGAACTAATTTTTTTAAAATATCTACAAAAAGAATTGGGCGTTAGGTTAAAATAAACAGCAATGTCTTTAGTACTTATATTATTTTGAAAATTGGCATTTATGTACTCTAAAATCTCTATCATTTTTTTAGAATACCCTTCAGTAATTTTACCTCCGTTAGACAAAAGCGATATACAAGTATTCCTTTTAGACATCGTTGATAAAATGGAAAATAAAGAAATTAATTGTTCAGAAGCATCCTGTTTGATCATTTTTTCAAAAACAACACCTAATTCTTCTTTTATCTCATGATTAAAAATTAATACACGATTGGCTTCTTTTATTCTTTTTAGAACAGAACTAAACTCAGGAAACACTTGCAATTGATTATTTACTAAAAATTCATTAAAATGAATTACAATCTCAAAATTATCATTTAATGCTTTTCTTAGCAATCCGTAATGAGGAATGTAAGGTCCTAAAAACATTAAAACCCCATCTCTATAATCTATTTCTTGATGAGCTATTTTTATTGTTCCTTTTCCTTTTTTTAAATAAACAATCTCATAATCAGTATGAAGATGTAATTCCACATGAGGACATAAAGAAGATTCATCAAAACGTTTTACGGTAAATGAGCTGTATTTATTTTTTTGGTGATGTACTTCTAAAACATTTTTCATAACACAAAACTAACCTAATAATTATTACAAAGATATTTAAAGAATAAAACATGTTAATACCTGCATATATTACTTAATTAACTTTTATAAATATTTTCTTCATTTGCATTGTATTTAATTCAATCAAAAATGAAATCTTTAAAAATTATTTTTTCACATTTTAACTTTTTTTCTCCTATTTGGGTGTTTACATCTTTAAATATTTTAATTGGTACATGGGTTTTGTATATCCCCTCTGTAAAAGAAAAATTAAATTTAAACGATTCAGAAATTGGAATTGCACTTTTTTGCTATGCTTTAGGAATCTTGTCTGCCTTACCAATTGTTCCGATTCTTAGTGCCAAATTAGGCTTAGGAAAAATTACAAAATATGGAATTTCACTATTAGCTATTTCTTTTTTACTACCTCTTTTAGCATCTCATTTTTTAGATTTATGTATAAGCCTGTTTGTGGTTGGGCTATTTTCTGGAACGACAGATGTTGCGGTAAATGCTTTAGTTTCTAAAATTGAACAAGACGAAAAAAAATCTATTATGTCTGTTGCTCATGGTTTTTTTAGTTTGGGTGGAGTTATAGGAGGGGCTTTAGGTAGTGTTATTATTGTATTTAATATTACACCTAAAATTCACATGTTAGCTATAGCAATATTTATTATTATTAGTAATTTAATTCTATCTAAACATTACAAAAACACAATAGAAGTAAAACTAAATACTAAAAAAACTAAACCAAGTATAAAAAAACTAGTCCCTTTATTAGGTTTAGGTTTTATAGCCTTTGCCATGATGTCTAGTGAGGGTGCTATAGAACATTGGAGTAATTTGTATTTTTTAGAAATTGTAAAAATCACCTCTAAAAACACTGCTGCTTATGGTTTTATTGCATTCTCTATAGCAATGACCTTAGGTCGATTTTTTGGAGATGGTATTAGTGATAAATTTGGTTCTTATAAAATAATTATAGCAGGATGCGTACTTGCAATAATTGCTTATTTATTTATTTTAAAAGCCACTCTATCTATCTCTATTTTTGGTTTTGCATTGCTAGGAATAGGATTGTCTGTAATGATTCCCGAACTATTAAGACTTGCGGGAAAAACAAAAGGAATTATCCCCTCTAAAAGTATCTCTTTTGTTGCAGGAATTGGCTTTATGGGTTTTTTAATTGGTCCTGTTGCTATTGGTTTTATTTCTAATCACTCTAGTTTAAAAACAAGTTTTATATTTCTTGCGCTGGTTATTTTTCTAGCGTTATGTGTTGTAGTTTATAAAAAAAAACAAGCTTAACGCATACAAACGCTCACTAAGACTACTCAAAAACTATTAATACACTAATAAAACCACTACAAAAATGTTTTATTCTCACAAAAAACTCATTTGTTCTATCAATTAATTCAATTCAAAAATAAGTTTACCGATACTAATCAAATAAATATTATCATGAAAACTTATTTACTTAATGTAAGAATTACTTTTTTTATGTTTTTAACAGGGCTTTTGCTCTCTTTTCAAAATACCCATGCTCAAACATCATTAACAGCAGATACTGCTAGTGAAATTATCAGCATGATTAACGACACAAGTATTGATACCTTAAAAATTAAAGCAGGAACTTATTTATTTACAGCTCCCATTGATATTACAAGATCTAACTTAGTTGTTATTGGTCTAGGAGATGCAAGAACTAATACCGTTTTAAAATTATCTGCAGAATCTAAGGGATTAATTAGAGCATACGGAGAAAACATCAAAATGGTAAATTTAACCTTAAACGCTAACAATTATTTAAAAGCATATGACAATAGTATCTTTGTATTTTCTCCTACCAAAGATTCTAATGATAATGTTACCAAAGTTAGTAAGAACCATAAGTTTGATAATGTATTGTTTAAAAAATCAAACCAAAAAGGGATTGCTGGTCCTGCAGGTTTTGCAACTCATGGCCTAGAAGTTCTAAACTCTCAGTTTGAAGGAATTGCTGATATTTGTATTTTAATATTAAATAGAAATACAGCCAAAAGAGGGAAGGTAATTACCACTGTAGATAAGTTTGTAGTAGACAACTGTATTTTTAAAACAGGTTATGAAAGAGGAGTTATTGCAGATTGTGGTAACGATAGAGAAACAACAGGAGTTGTAGACGGTAAAGATGTAGGTACTCGAATTACAACAAGCACTAGTTTAAATGGATCTACAGTAAAGAACTGTACATTTGAAAAAGCAGCATCTTTTCATATTGGTGGCGTACAAATTAGTGACTATAATATTAGACACAATCAATTTGATGGAATGTCCGGAACTGAAGGATATGGTCAAGCTATACATTTTGAACAATTTGTTAGAAATGTAGAAATATATAATAATTCTTTTTCTATGAATCCCACAGGAACTAGCACCTATCAATATATATCTCTAGCAGGAACTGAAGGTCATAAGCGTGTTTCTCAACAAGAAGCAAGTAACACTTATCCAAGCTGGACCTATTGGATTGATGGTGGTAGCGAAAGACGAGCCTATACAGATTGTATTTCTGAAGCAGATCAAACTACAACCTCTTACAAATACGATGATGTTAACTTTGCACCAGGAAAAGACTGTAAAAGAGATGTACACGACTATGGACCTAGACAAATTTACATTGCTGGTAATACTTTTAACTCTTCTACAAGCCTAAGTTCTTTTATTAGTATTGATGAAGGAGAACAAATTTTTATAGGTGCTAGAAGAGACGAAAGTAATGTTGACAATACTTTTTTAGGAAGTACTGTTAATAATAAAGACAATGCTAAAATTTTCTTAGAAGGTTATGATGAAGGAACTTGTAATGCATGGATTAAAAATGGACAAGGTATAACTTCGTCTGAAATATATGAACCTACGCATGATGTATATACATCTTTATGTAGAGAGGTACTAGTAGATGGTTCAAATGTTAACAAAAACCGTAAAGCTGCAAGTTCAATTTCTGGTGATGCTTTTTCTCGTCTTTCTATTGCAAATGTAAAAATGACCGAAGAAATTTTAAAATACAACAGCAGTTTAAACACTTTTCAAAACACAGTTATATCTCCTAACCCAGCAAATGATGTTATTACAATTACTAACAATTCTGCTATTCAAAATATTACCATTACCAACGTATCTGGAACTATTTTAAAAGATAATTCTTATGGTGGAGAAAAAAATATTTCAATTTCTATTCACAACCTTCACCCTGGAATGTATTTAGTTATTATTACTGGAACAGATGGAAGTAAAGTGATTAAAAAACTAATTAAAAACTAAAACTTCTAAACAAAAACGAGAGCCAATTGGCTCTCGTTTATTATTATTTTTCACGCACCAAACTGAGTTAAATGATGGTTTAAATGTTTTGAAAACATATTGTTCCATTCTGTTTTTGTTAAAACACCAAAAGAAACAGATTCTTTTCCATCAAAATGATTTTCTCCTAATTGCTCTGTTTTGTGAATATAAGCAATCAGTCTTTGCTTTTCTGTATCAAATTTCTTGGCATCTACAATTATAAACTCTGGTGCTGTTTGACTGTTCTTTTTGTAAGGCTTGTTACCTACAACAATTCCTTTTACAAATAATTTTAACAACATTTTTTTAACTCCTTTTGGTTTTGGATGAATGTTATCATAAACAAACTCATACGTAACATTACAGTGTGCAAGCATCTGAGCTACACTCATCTTCCCCCAGTTTGGTTGACTCTCTGTTGTTAATTTTTCAATACGCTTTATAAATTCAGCTGTATCATTAGCATTAAATACATTTTTCATAAGTTGTTGTTTCTTGGTTCTTTTTGCTAAATATATTCCTTACTACTGATATTCAATAATTTATAATTGTTATTTTTTAATTAAATAATTTACTTCTTATAAACAAAAAAGAGAGCCAATTGGCTCTCTTTTTTGTGCTGTTCTATTACAAGATTAGACGTTAAATCTAAAGTTCATCATGTCTCCATCTTGTACAATGTATTCTTTACCTTCTACAGATAATTTCCCTGCTTCTTTTACTTTCGCTTCACTCCCTAACTCAACATAGGTATCGTACTTAATTACCTCTGCACGAATAAATCCTTTTTCAAAATCTGTATGGATTACTCCTGCAGCCTGTGGTGCTGTATCTCCAATATTTATGGTCCAAGCTCTTACTTCTTTTACTCCTGCAGTAAAGTAAGTTTGTAAGTTTAATAATTTGTATGCAGAACGAATTAATTTAGCAGCTCCTGGCTCATCTAAACCAACATCTGATAAAAACTCCTTACGCTCTTCGTAACTTTCTAATTCATTAATATCTGCTTCTGTTCCTACTGCCAATACCAAAACCTCAGCATTTTCATCTTTTACAGCTTCTTTTACCAACTCAACATATTCATTACCACTTACAGCAGCTTCTTCATCCACATTACAAACATACATTACAGGTTTAATAGTAATAAACTGTAAAGGTTTTACAAACTCTAATTCTTTTTCTGTAAACTCTAAAGCACGTACAGAAACTCCTGTTTCTAAAGAATTTTTAATTCTGTCTAAAACATCAAATTCAGCTTGTGCTTCTTTGTTTCCTGTTTTAGCTAATTTTTTAACTCTTTCTAAACGTTTTTCAACCGTTTCTAAATCTTTTAATTGCAATTCAATATCAATAGTTTCTTTATCTCTAATTGGATTGATAGAACCATCAACGTGAATAATATTATCATCATTAAAACAACGCAATACATGTAAAATTGCATCTGTTTCTCTAATATTTGCTAAAAACTGATTTCCTAAACCTTCTCCTTTACTAGCTCCTTTTACCAAACCAGCAATATCAACAATCTCTACAGTTGCAGGGACTACTCTTTCTGGAACTACCAATTCTTCTAATTTTTCTAATCTTGGATCTGGAACATTTACCACTCCAATGTTAGGTTCTATAGTACAGAACGGAAAGTTTGCACTTTGAGCCTTTGCATTAGACAAACAATTAAATAAAGTTGATTTCCCTACGTTTGGTAATCCTACAATACCTGCTTTCATGAGTTATTTATTTTAAGAAGTGGCAAAGATACAATCTATAATCCAAATTTTGAAACTATTAGACCTGCTAAAACCCGAAACATAGATTTTTTTAAACACTCTGTAATCTATTAGATTCTTTGTACTTTTAAGGATCAATTTTAAGAGACCTTCCATGAACTTAACCATGAGCATTCCTGCCCTTTTATTTCCTGCTATTTCTTTAACCATGCTAGCCTACAATGCCAGATATTTGGCTATTGCAGCTTTAGTAAGGCAATTGCACAAAGAATACAAAACCTCTCATGAAAAAAACATTGGTGTGCAAATTAAAATATTAAGCAGACGGTTAACTTTAATTAGAGCTACCCAAGGTTTTGCTATTTTAAGCTTTATGGGAGCTGTTTTAACTATGCTATTATTATTTTTAGAAATGATTTTTACGGCTGACGTTATTTTTATCATCAGTCTGAGTTCTATGATGATTTCTTTGATTTTATTATTGATAGAAATTCAAGTATCTACCAAAGCGTTGCAAGTACAGTTAAAGGATATTAAAATTTAATTATTTATACACTCATTCATCGAGAAAAATTGAGATGTAAACTTATGAATGACCTAGTGTACATTTACTGAGTTTGAATGTACCTTAAGATGAATTTAAATAAAAACTAAAGCGAACTAACAATTCTGTCAGTTCGCTTTCTTTTTATTATTATTTTTTCTGTGGTTAATCTATAACTAATTACACAAAAAACTCAAATTCTATTTCCCAAACAAATTTGGTAAGAACATACTAATTCCCGGAATAAAAGTTACCAAAAGCAGTACAAATACCATTACCGCCAAGAACGGCAATAACGGTTTAATCACTTTACTTACTTCTACTCCTGCAACTCCACTACCAATAAACAATAAAGTTCCTACTGGCGGAGTACACAAACCAATACAAAGGTTTAACACCATTACAATACCAAAATGCACAGGATCCATTCCTATTTGTGTAACAATTGGTAAAAAAATAGGAGTAAAAATTAATACAGCTGGAGTCATGTCCATAAACGTTCCTACAATTAATAAGGTAATATTTATGGCTAATAACATAAATATAGGACTGTCAAAATTAGACAGCATAAAACCAGAAATCATTTGTGGTATTTCATTATAAGCAAACAACCAAGACAAAGCCATAGAAGTACTAATTAAAAACATAACCACTGCTACTGTTTTAGAACTTTTTACAATTACAGCACCTAAATCTTTTACCTTTATTTCCTGATAAACAAAACTTAAAACCAATGCATATACTACTGCAATTACTGCTCCTTCTGTTGCTGTAAAAACTCCAAATACAATTCCTCCAACAACTACAATAATCATCAAAATACTTAAAACTGCTCTTCTAAAATCGTTCCATAATTGTTTAAAAGGAACACGTTCTTCTTTAGGAAATTTTCTTTTTACAGCAACTATTGCTGCCCATGTAATAAAAGCCAATCCTAATAAAATCCCTGGTAAATAACCTGCTAAAAACAAAGCCTCTACAGATGCTGCTCCTGCACTTGCCAACGCAAAAACAATTAAAACATTACTTGGTGGAATAATTAATCCAACGGTAGATGATGTAATATTTAATGATGCGCTAAAAGGTTTGGGATAATTTTCTTTTTCCATTCTTTTGGCTAAAATTCCTCCAATGGCAGAGGCTGATGCTGCTGCTGAACCAGAAACAGCTCCAAAAAACATAGCTGATATAATATTTACATACAACAATCCTCCAGGAAAGCTTCCTACCAAAGATTTTGAGAAGTTAACCAATCTATTAGCTATTCCTCCACTATTCATTATATCTCCCGCCAAAATAAAAAACGGAATGGCTAACAAAGCAAAACTATCTATTCCTGTAGTCATTTGTTGCATAATAGTAGTTACCGCTGGTAACCATGGTAAACTAATTAACAAAGTAACTGTAGTCGCAATTCCCACACTATAAGAAACTGGAACTTTTAACAATAACAAGGCAAATAAAATCACAAAAAGAGTGATGACTCCAATAACTGCTATACTCATAATTAAACTATTTTATTTGTAGAGATTCCTTCTTTATGATCTCTTCTATAATTAATAATGTGATACAAACTAAAAAACAAAATGATGATTCCACATACAGGTACAATACTGTACACATACCCTATAGGAACTCCCAAAGAAGGAGACAATTGCCCTAGTTTTAATGTGATATTTACCAAATTAATTCCGCCAAAAACCATAACTGCCAAAGCAAAAGACATAATACTTAATTCAATAAACAGACTTAAAATATACTTTCCTTTAATGCTAAATTTTTCATAAAAATAATCAATAGCCATTTGCCCTTTGTAACTTCTAGAATATGCTGTTGCTATAACAGCTAACCATATCAATAAAAACCTAGATAGCTCTTCTGTAAAACCAGAACTTATTTTTGCATAACGAGCAATAACTTGCCAAACCACATCTACAACCAGCACTATAAATATTACAATTAATAGTAACTCTAGTACCTTTTTAATTCCTTTAAATAACTGCTCCATCTTATTTTGTATTTTGAATTGCCTCTACCAAATTCCCAAAAGATTTATTTTTAAATTCTTCTATAATAGATTTTGTTTGATCTCTAAAAGGTGTTTTGTCCGGTCTATAAATTTGGACTCCTGCTTCTTTTAAAACCTTTAATCCTTCGTTTACAGAATTTTCCCAAAACTTCTTTTGTGCTTGAGCAGATGTTTTTGCAGCACTGTAAACCCATTCTTTTTCCTGATTCGTAAGCCTATTTAAAGTTTTGGTTCCCATAATTAATACATCTGGTATATAAGTATGTTCATCATAACTATAGTATTTACAAACTTCAAAATGACGTGATGTAACAAAAGACGGAATGTTGTTTTCTGCACCATCAACTACTCCTTGTTGCAAAGCAGTATACAACTCTCCGTAAGCCATTGGTGTTGGAGATCCTCCCAAAGCACTTACCATTTTAACCGCAGTTGGATCATTCATTACACGAATTTTTAATCCTTTTACATCTTCGGCAGATTCTATAGGTTTGCTGGTTGTATAAAAACTTCTGCTTCCTGCATCGTAAAAACACAAACCTCTTAACCATCTATCATCTCCTTTTTGCAGTAATGTTTTTCCTATTTCTCCTTCCAAAACTTTAAAGCAATGTTCTTTGTCTCTAAAAATATAAGGAATACTTACCGCTCCATATTCGGGCACAAAATTTGCCATGGTGGCAGCACTAACTTTGGTCATAGAAATACTTCCTATTTGTAATAATTCTAATGCCTCACGCTCATCTCCTAATTGTCCATCAGGATAAATTTTGACGTCTAGCTTTCCTTTTGATAACTTTTTTAACTCTTGCTGAAACACAACAATTCCTTTATGAACAGGGTGTGATATAGGCAAACTATGTGCTAGTGTTAATGTTTTTTCTTGGGTAGTTTTACTACAAGAAAGACACAACAAAGCAATAAAAGCATAAGAAAATATTTTCATATTGATTTTTTGTAAAATGATTAAAATTTAAAATAGTTTAAGGCATTATAGTAACAAATATCCTCTACCATTTTTCCTAAAAAACTAAGATCGTTAGGAATTTCTCCATTTTCTACGTCTCTTCCTATTTCGTTACACAAAATTCTTCTAAAATATTCGTGCCTTGGAAAAGACATAAAACTACGACTGTCTGTTAACATTCCCACAAAACGACTTAACAGACCAATATTAGATAAGGTTTGTAGTTGTTTTTCCATTCCATCTTTTTGATCTAAAAACCACCAAGCAGAACCCCATTGCATTTTTCCTGGAGTATTCCCACTATAATTCCCCATCATAGTTGCAAAAACTTCGTTCTCAGCAGGGTTTAAATTATAGGTAATGGTTTTTGCTAATTTTTCATCACTATCTAATTTGTTAAATAGTTTAGACATTTGATGAGCATACACATCATCAGAAACAGAATCACAACCTACATCTGCTCCTAAGTTGCGCATTAAACGATCGTTGTTATTTCTAACAGATCCTAAATGATATTGTTGAGCCCAATCTTTTGCATGATACATAGTTGCTAATTGATACAATACATAAGAGCTGTAATGCACTATTTCTTCTTCTGAAATAGATTTTCCATGTAACACCTTTACAAACGCATCGTTTGCTATTTCATCAGAAAAAGTATCAAAAATTAAAGGCCCTGCAACTCCAAAATCAGACAAACGACATCCTAAACTTGCAAAAAAGTCTACACGTTGTTGCAACGCAGCCATCAAGCTTTTTAAATCTGTAATTGCTATTTCAGATCTGTCTGCCAATTTCTGGATGTATTCTACAAACCCCGTTGCTTTAATACTAAAAACTGCATCAGGTCTAAAGGTAGGTAATACCTTAATTTTAAAGTCTCCTTCTGCTATTTGTTGATGCCATTTTAAATCATCAATCGGATCATCTGTAGTACAAACCACTTCTACATTTGCCTCTAACAACAATTGTTCTGGAGTGGTATTCTGTAATTTTTTAGAGGCTTTATCGTAAATTTCTTTACATGTACTTGGTTGCAAAATATCTGTAATTCCAAAATATTTTTTCAACTCCATATGTGTCCAGTGAAACAATGGGTTTCTTACCGTATAAGGAACTGTTTCTGCCCATTTCTCAAACTTTTCATAAGAGGTTGTTGTGTTTCCTGTAATGTATTTTTCATCAATACCATTGGCTCTCATTGCTCTCCATTTGTAATGGTCCCCAGATAGCCAAACTTCTGTAATATCTTTAAAACACTCATTTTTTGCAATCTTTTCTGGCAATAAATGATTGTGATAATCTATAATAGGCATTTTTTCTGCATGGTTATGATATAGTTTTTTTGCTGTTTCTGTTTGCAACAAAAAATCTTCTGTCATAAAATTGTTGTCTTTTTTAATTCCTCCCATTATAATAAACTTCTTTTAATTCCTAATTCTAAACCTCTTAACTCTGCCAATCCTTTTAACCTACCTAACGCTGTATAACCACAATAAGCGTTACTATTGGTTAAATCATCTATTATTTGATGTCCATGATCTGGTCGCATCGGTATTTCTATTCCTCTTTGTTTTTCTATTTTTGCAACTGCTTTTACCACCTCATACATATCACTAGAACCTCCTAAATGTTCATCTTCAAAAAAACTTCCATCAGCTTCTCTACGTACATTTCTTAAATGTAAAAAGTGAATTCTATCTGCAAATTTTTCAATCAACTTAGGCAAATCATTATTTGGATTGGCTCCCAAAGAACCTGTACAAAATGTGATTCCGTTAGAAGGGCTATCTACAAAACCAACCAAATCTTCTAAATCTTTTTCTGATTTTATAATACGTGGCAATCCTAAAATATCCATTGGAGGATCATCTGGATGAATGGCCATTACAACACCGTTCTCTTCGGCTACAGGAATAACTTCATTTAAAAAGAATGATAAATTATTCTTTAAATCTTGATGAGACATTCCATCGTATTGAGCAATCATTTCTTTAAAGTCTTCCATAGACAAATCATCAACAGTACCTGGCAATCCTTTTAAAATACAATCAGACAAACGTATTTTTTCTGTTGACGACATTTGTTCAAAAGCAAGTTTTGCTTTTTTTAAAACCGCTTCAGTATAATCCTTTTCAGCTCCTTTTCTTTCCATCAAATAGATTTCAAAAACAGCCATTTCAACTTTATCAAAACGCAAAGCTGTGGCTCCATTTTTTAAGGGCCAAAACAATTGAGTACGAGTCCAATCTAACACAGGCATAAAATTGTAACACACGTTTTTAACACCACAAGCTGCTACATTTTTAATGCTTTGTTTATAGTTTTCTATACGTTGTAAATAATCTCCTTTTTGTAATTTAATATTTTCGTGAACAGGAATACTCTCTATAAAAGACCAAGTTAAACCAGCCTTTTCTATCATTGTTTTCACTTTCATGATTTCTTCTACCTTCCAAACTTCACCATTTTGTACATGATGCAATGCTGTAACTACTCCTGTTGCTCCGGCTTGTGCTATATGAGATAACTGAACTGAATCTGTTACTCCAAACCATCTAAATGTCTGTATCATTTTTTGTATTATGATTTATGCTTTAATTCTTTTTCCTTTATTAATACGCTTAACTGTTTAATTAACTCAGGATGTTTTGTAGCTATATTTTTAGTTTCATAAGGATCTTTATGATGATCGTATAATTCTTCTCCTTTTTTAGAAACAGTATATCTGTACCTATCTGTTCTAATCGTTTTTGATCCTCCTTTATAACTATAGGCTATATGTCCTTTTTCTTTTCTATTTTTTAACAATGGTTTTAAAGAAACACCATCTGCAAAATTTGGAATTGGTAAATCTGTTAAATCACATAGAGTTGGAAATATATCTACCGTTTCTACAATTGCATTTGTTCCTTTTCCTTTTTTCTTAATGGATTTATCTACAATAATTAAAGGAGATTGTAAAGCTTCTTCAAACAAGCTATGTTTTCCCCATATACCATGATCTCCCAAACTCCATCCATGATCTCCCCACAACACTATAATTGTGTTTTTATCCAGACCTGTTTCTTTTAATTTAGCAACAACCTTTCCCACTTGTGTATCTGCATAACTAACACAAGCTGCATAATGCTTTTTTACTTCCTTAGCAAAATTTTCATCCTTTCTTGGATCCTTATGCAATCGATTGTATTTTAAAAACTCATTCGATCCGTGCCATGTTGAATTCCAATTTGGTTTTGTCGGAAATGGAGCTTCGGGAATCTCAACTCCGTGGTAAATATCGTAATATTTTTTGGGAGCACCAAAAGGTAAATGTGGTTTGATAAATCCCACAGCGAAAAAAAAGGGTTTATTCTCTTTTTTTAAATCCTCTAATTGAGACAAAGCAACGTTGGTAATATGTCCATCAGGATAAAGAGTATCCTCTCCTTCTACAGTTTGAAAAACGTCCATTTCATTAGCTTTTTCTCTAATTTCTCCATTTGCTAATCCATGCATTACTCCTCTTGGGTGTTGCCATTCTTTAACAGGAATTAAACTCTTGTCCCAAGCATTTGGCATTTCTATAACATTAGGATCATTCCAATCTGATCCTCCTAATCCTCCTGGGTGATGAGAAACTTTACCTAAAGAAATTGTAGTGTATCCATTTTTTTTAAACCACTCTGGCATACTTAAATTTACCTTTTCTCCTTTTTTTAATTTATTAGCTCTCTTAAAAATGGCATCATTACTAGGTGTTCCGTAGGTTCCTGTTAGCATAGTGTATCTTGATGGACCACAACTAGGGGCATTTACATAATGACTGTAAAAAGCTCTTCCTTTTTTTGCCAATGCATCAATATTTGGAGAAACAATATAATCTACTCCAAAAGACTTTAACTCTGGACGTAAATCGTCCACACAAATTAGCAACACATTCTTCTTTTGTTGTGCAAAAGAATTACACAAGAAAAATGCAGATACTAATGCAATTCCTATTCTAAAATATTTCATATAAAATTGATTAATTAAACACCACTAAAAGCACTAAAACCTCCATCAATTGGTACTACAATACCTGTAACAAAACTTGATGCATCACTTAGCAACCATTGTACTGTTCCGTTTAATTCTTCTGACTCTCCAAAACGTTTCATTGGAGTATTACTAATAATGGTATTTCCTCTATCTGTGTAAGAACCGTCTTCATTAGTTAACAAACGTAAATTTTGCTTTCCAATAAAAAATCCTGGAGCAATAGCATTAACTCTTATTTTCCCTCCAAACTTTAGAGCAAACTCTGTAGCCAACCATTTTGTAAAACTGTCAATAGCTGCTTTGGATGCGGAATAACCTATTACTCTTGTAATAGCCTGTGCTGCTGCCATAGAAGAAACATTAATGATACTTCCTTTTCCGTTAGCAACAATTTCTTTTCCAAAAACTAAAGAAGGTAATACGGATCCGTCTAAATTTAGTTCAGATACTTTTCTAAAGTCTTCCATTTTTAAATCGAAGAAATTCTTATCTGGACCAATAGTAGCTCCTGGCATATTTCCTCCTGCTGCATTAATTAATGCATCAATTTTTTTCCATTTTGCAATAACCTTGTCTTTAACATCTATCAACGAGGTTTCGTTTAAAACATCACAAGCAAAACCTAATACATTGCTACTTATTTTTTGTAGTTCTGTTAATTTTGCTGCAACTGTGTGTTCACTTCGACTAATAATAACAATTTTGGCTCCTTCTTTTAGTAAACAAGCTGCAATGCTTCCTCCTAAAACTCCTGCTCCACCAGTAACTATAATTACTTGATTTTTTATATTAAATAATTGTGACATTCTACTTTCTATATTACGTGTACGAACACGAAATTAATCATTTATTTAAATAATAATGAATATTTCATATATTTATTTACTTTACTTTTGTTAAAATTACTAAAAAACCAACCTTTTAATAATTATTGTATTGAATAGAATTAAAGATATTGCTAAAAAAGCAAACGTATCAGCAGGGACAGTAGATAGAGTATTACACAACAGAGGTGGTGTGTCTGAAAAAACCAGAGCAAAAATTTTAAAAATTATAGAAGACAGTAACTACTCTGTAAACCCGGTTGCGAGTATATTAGCTTCTAAAAAAAAGTTCTCTATAGCCACTTTACTACCTCACCCCAAAACCAATACGGATTTTTGGGATTCTCCAAAACAAGGAGTCATTAATGCTAGCAAAGAAATTAAAAGTCTAGGTTTTGAGGTGAACAATTTTGAATTTGATCAGTTTGATGCTACTTCTTATATTACTGCATTTCATAAGATGATTAACAGTGAGCCTAATGCCGTTTTATTAGCTCCGCTATTATATAAAGAAACTCTAGAATTGGTTAAACATTTAGACGCTAAACAAATTCCATACGTAACTATAAATTCAGAAACAGAAGGGATTAACAATCTTTCTTTTATTGGTCAAAATTCTTTTAAAGGAGGTTTTTTAGCCGGTAAATTATTCAACTGGGTATTGCCTAAAAAATCTGAAGTATTGATTGTTGAAATTCGTAAAAACATAGCTAACTATACAGCTATTAACAACAGAATAGAAGGTTTTAAAACCTTTTTTAATCAATCTAAAAAAGCTATTACAGTTAATAGACTAAGCATTAAAGCGATTGACAATCAAGAACAACTAAATCTACAATTAAAAAAATACTTAAACAAAAACCCTAGTGTTAAAGGAATATTTGTTCCTTCTAGTAAAGTAAGTATGATTGCCAAAAGTATGATTGAGATTGATAGAGAAGATATAGAATTAGGTGGGTTTGATAGTATTTCTGAAAATATTAAATATTTAAAAAACGGTATTGTTGATTTTTTAATCAGCCAAAAGGCACAACAGCAAGGTTATGATGGAATTAAATTATTATTCAACTATTTGATTCATAAAAAAGAACCTGCCAAAAATTACTATTTGCCAATTGAGATCGTGTTAAAAGAAAATGTAGATTTTTTATAACAAACAACCCTTGCATCCGTTTTTATAGCTAAACACAATCCCTTATATTTGCCCCATCATTTTTTGAAAACAAACAACATGAATACAATAGAAAATTTTAAAGCATATGTAGCAAAAGTAGAAGCTACAGAAGGATACACAAAACCTTTAGCATTTGGATTAGGAATCCGTAGATCTAAAGGAGATAAAGTTCTAGATGTAAACTTTCCTGCAATTAACTGGAATACTGCTTTTGGAACTGCTGCCTTATTACAAGATGTAGTTGGTTACAAAGGGGGAGAAAATGGATTTGTAACGGTTTCTAAAGAACAATTACAAAAAGCGTTTGATAACTTTGCTGCTTTTCATGGAGAAATTGAAAAACATCCAAACATTATTGTTATTCAACAATTACTAGAGAGCATTTCCGCTCCAAAAAACACATATCAAGAAATTGACGTAGTTGCTTATTTCTTGTTTGACAAAGATCAACCTGTAGCAGATGCTGTAGAAGGTTACTTTAAATTACAATGTTTATCTCAATTACACGTGTTACCTCACGGTTTATCTTTAGACGGTGTTTTTGGTAAATTAAACAATATTGCTTGGACCAACCATGGACCAATTTTACCCGAAGATATTTCTGCAGAAAGAATTAAAGCAACATTTAAAGGAGAAAATATTATTGTTTCTCATGTAGATAAATTCCCTTACATGGTAAATTATCACGTACCAAACGGAGTACGTATTGCTAGCGGATCTCAAGTTCGTTTAGGAGCACACTGTGCTGTAGGAACCACAGTAATGCCGGCAGGTTATATTAACTTTAATGCAGGTACAAAAGGAAATGCAATGATTGAAGGTAGAGTTTCTGCTGGAGTAGTGGTAGGTCACGATTCTGATTTAGGTGGAGGAGTTTCTATTATGGGAACTTTATCCGGAGGTAACAAAAACGTTATTTCTATTGGAGATAAATGTTTATTAGGAGCCAACGCTGGTACAGGTATTTCTTTAGGATTTGGATGTACTATTGCTGCTGGTGTTTATGTTACTGCTGCAGCTAAAGTTTGGTTGTACAATGCTAACAAGCAACCTGTGGATATTAATGGAAACGTTGTTGCAGAAGGAGCTAACATTGTAAAAGGTGCTGAATTAAACGGAAAAGACAAATTGTTATTCTTGTTAGATTCAACAAACGGACACTTAACATGTCGTCCTAACCCAAAAACAATTGAATTAAACGAAGCTTTACACGTAAAAAACTAAGTTTATTACTACATAAATTTAAAGCCACCTTTTCTTTTTAAGATTAGGTGGCTTTATTTTTAAATCGGTCTGATTATTGATTAATCTCCCTTAAAATTTATTCCATGAAAAAAGCTTTACTTTTCCTTTTTGCACTTGTTATTATTAGCTGTAATAGTTCTAAAACTATCGTAAATAAAACAGAAAACAGTACACCTCCTGCTTATAAAAGAATTCTATTTGTTACCGACAGTTACTACACCCATAAAAACATTGCTAAAAAATTGTTTGATACAGAACTTAAAAACAATTTGACCATTTCTAAAATCAATACAAAAATTGCTGAGACCGCAAAAAAACAATTATTAGATCAAAATAAATATGCCGATTTTTACTTGGTTAAAAATAACTTAGACAAAACATTGATTTTAAGTGAAGAAGAAATTCAACAAAACATTGATGGAGAACTTTTAGATAAAAATATAGATTTGTTAATTATTATGCACCAAAACAACATTACCCGATATTACAACAAATTAAATTTTAAAGGCGATGTGTTTAATCAAAACAGCTATAGTGCAACCACAAACTCTAACAATTTAGAATACACGTACACCTTTACAGGTATTGATGTTAGCCAAGATTCTATTGTTTTTAAAAGTAAATACCAAGTACAAAATGCCGATGATTTATTTAACAATATCCCCAAACACGTAGCACAAAAATTAATACAACAGCTTAATGAACAGCACTTGTATTAAAACAATTCTAAAAGCAATCTTTTTTTGATTGGATAGCCTTGTTTTTCCTTATTTTTGCCAAAATTTAAAAAATGTCTATTACTCTTTTATCCTCTCCTTTACAAGGTTTTACAGACTTTAGGTTTCGTAATTCTTTTGACCATTTTTTTGGTGGGATTGATACTTTTTATGCTCCCTACATTAAAATGAATGGAAAAATGGTAATTAAAAATAATTACCAACGCGATTTAAATCCAGACAACAATCAAGTTGCAAATTTAATTCCGCAAGTAATGACCAACAACCCCGATGAATTTTTATTTGTTGTTAAATACATTCAGTCTTTAGGTTATAAAGAATTAAACTGGAACTTAGGATGCCCTTACCCAATGGTAACCAAACAAGGAATGGGATCTGGAATGATTTGTCAGCCACAAAAAATAGATGAAGTTTTACACAAAGCACACAACGAAAGCGATGTAACTATTTCTATGAAAATGAGAATGGGCTACGAAGAACCTACCGAAATTCTAGATGTTTTTCCTATTTTAGAAAAATATCCATTAAAAAACATTGCCATTCACGCTCGTATAGGAAAACAACTATACAAAGGAGGAACCGATTTAGACTCTTTTCAAAAATGTGTAGAACAAACACCACACAAACTTTATTACAACGGAGATATTACAAGTGTACAAGCTTTTAAAAATTTACAAGATCGTTTTACTACCATAGATCACTTTATGATTGGACGTGGGTTAATTGCAGATCCTTTTTTGCCAAGCATGATTAAAAACGACACCATTGAATACCCTGAAAATAGATGGCAAATTTTTAAAGAATTTCACGACACTATCTATCAACAATACGATGAAGCCCTATCTGGCCCCACTCCTATTAAAATGAAAATGTTAGGTTTTTGGGAATATTTTTCTCAATCTTTTGATGACCCTAGAAAAGTATACAAAGCCATTAAAAAGAATGGTAGCCCTAGAAATTATAGAGCTACCGTTAATGAGATTTTTGCAAAACAGAAATAATCCTGATATACTTTTGTTAACTACTAAAAAGATAGTCTTTAAACCTTACAAAAAGTTATAGTTATTACATTCGTAAAATTATGGGTAGGTATTTATACAAAATGATAAGTTTATACAACTTTTTGATAGTTTAATCAATCCCTAATTATTATACAAAAATAACACTTGTACTATTTTTTTAATAACCCAAAAAGACTAAAATATCCCAATAAGACTTTTTAAGTTTTTTTATGAACTTGCGATGGTAATTGATGATGGTGTTTTTTAAACGTACTAGAAAACTTACTTATGTTTTCATAACCAAAAATCACCGCTATATCTCTAACTAACAGTTTATTGTTTTTAATAAACTCCATTGCCAAATCCATTTGCTTTTCTTGAAAATATCTTAGAATAGTAGTTCCATAATAAACTTTAAAATTCTTTTTTAATTTTGTAGGAGATATTTTAAACTCTTTTGATAAATATTCAATCCCCATAAACTTACCCATTAAATTTTGTTGTAAAAAATAAGCAATTCGTTCTAATTTTAATTTTTCTTTTTTGGGTAAAACAACACTTTCCGTAATTTCATAATTATTTACGTAATTAAAAAAAACATCAAAGACCTCGTATGATATTTTTTTTAATTCTAAAATATTTGGTTTTGGAAACCGATGAAGTGTAGTCGTTAATTTAGAAATTATTTTTTTTACCTCACCGTGAGTTGTATTTTTATTAAAAAAATACAAATTAGCATCGTCTATAATATTTTTTACGCTTGGTGTAACCCCAGATGAATTAATTAAATTCTTCTCACTCCATTGTTCACTAAAATAAAGCATAAATAAAGATTCTTTTGATCCTTTAAAATGACACGTAAAAAAATCTTTTGTAGGTTTCAAAAAAGAAATAGATTCGTTTTTAACTTTATAATTGCCTAATACAAAATGATCATCCATGTTGTCATTTTCCATTAAGTTTAACGTTATATTATAATAATTAGCAGGCAATAGTTTGTCGTAAACAGGAGTGTAAGATACGTTGTTTTTGTATTTTATTTCAGTAGATACAATCCACAAACCTTTTTCTAACTCTATGTAATTTAGCGTTCCTTTTATAAAAGGATTGTCTAAGTATAAAATTTGTTTTTCTGCATTGTGTTTTACAAGGGGTAGTTTTATACAACTCTTAACCATTACTTCAGGTGAATTGGCTAAAAAAGACATATTAAAAAAACCATCAGAATACGTAAAGAAATGCCGTTTCTGTACATTAATCCAGTTATTAATCCTTGCTAAAATCATTTTCATCTTGCTTTTATTTGCTAATTTAATCCTTAAAAAATACATTTTCACCTGTTGGTTATCTATTATTATATTTTCTTTAAAACATTTACATTAATGGTGGTTATCTGTTTAATTATGAATAGCTTTGCAGCCGCAACCTGAAAAAAACAAAACATGAAACGTATTAACGAATATAAAAAGCTTTTTAAAGTAGAAGGAGCCATCAATTTAAAGGAATTAAAAACTACTTATAGAGGATTGGTTAAACAATGGCATCCCGATAAATTTCAGGGTGAAGAAGAAAAAGTTGAAGCCGAAAAAGAAAGCTTAAAAATTATTGACGGATACCACTTTTTAGTAAGTATTGCTCCAGAAACTAAAGAGGCAAATTTAGAAGCTTATACCGCAACTATTACACAATCTCAAGTAGCGGATTATCATCATAAAAGTATGTTATTAGAGGTTACTTTTACCGATGGAAATACGTATGAATACTTTGGAGTGAATCATAAATTGTTTTTAAAGTTTGTAAATAGTAAATCTATAAACAACTTTGGAAAACGTAATATTTTTAACTCTTTTACTTACCGTAAATCTAAAAAAGGAACTGTAGAAGCATAAGCTAAAACAGAACACCTTTCTAAAATATTTAAATGCAGATACCTACAAATAGTTCACTATTTATACGTATCTGCATTTTCTTTGTAAACCTATTACATCCTACAAAATACTAGCAATAAATAAACTATTTTTGCACTATGGTAAAAGAAATTCAACTTCGTATAAAACTGCAAGAAGAAACCAAGGCTAATATTCTAGAAATAAAAGCAGCACAATGGTTAAGCATTCCTAGAAAAGACATTACAAGTGTAAAAGTCTTACGAAAATCTATCGATGCTCGTAAACCTCAAATTTACTTTAACTACAAAGTAGCCGTTTACGTTAAAGAACTTGCTCCTGAGCAATCGGACTATCAATTTAATTACCAAGATGTTTCTAACAAACCAGAAATACACATTGTAGGTTTTGGACCTGCAGGAATGTATGCAGCTTTGCGTTGTATAGAATTAGGCTACAAACCTGTAGTGTTAGAACGCGGAAAAAATGTACAGGATAGACGTAGAGACTTACGTCAAATTAACCAATTTCATAATGTAAACAGCGACTCTAATTACTGTTTTGGAGAAGGGGGTGCAGGTACATATTCTGATGGAAAATTATACACCCGAAGTTTGAAACGTGGTGATGTTCGTAGAATTTTTGAAAACCTAGTATATCACGGAGCTACAGATCAAATTTTAGTAGATGCTCATCCACATATTGGAACCAACAAACTACCTAAGATTATTGAAAAGATTCGCGAAAACATTATTCAGTATGGTGGCGAAATTCACTTTGAAAGTCGTGTGGTAGACATTGTTACCAAAAACAACAAACTACAAGCCATACAATTAAAAGATGGTAGGGAATTAACCGCCAAAGCATTAATTTTAGCAACCGGCCACTCTGCCCGAGACATTTACGAATTGTTACACAAAAAAGAAATTGCTTTACAAGCAAAATCTTTTGCTATGGGAGTGCGTGTAGAGCACCCTCAACAAATTATAGACAGCATTCAATACCATTGCGAAGGTAGCAGACATGAATTATTGCCTGCTGCTGCATACGGTTGGGTAGAACAAGTAAGAGAACGTGGTGTGTACTCTTTTTGCATGTGCCCTGGCGGATTTATTGTTCCTGCTGCAACTGCCAATGGCGAAGTGGTGGTAAACGGAATGTCTCCCTCTAAAAGAAACAACGTATTTGCCAATTCTGGAATTGTGGTAGAAATTAATGCACAAAAAGATTTGCAGAAATACGAGCAATACGGAGCTTTAAAAGGTTTGCAATATCAAAAAGATTTAGAAAGATTGGCATTTACTGCTGGCGGAAGAACACAAACAGCTCCTGCCCAACGTTTAACCGATTTTATAGACGGAAAACTCTCTCCAGAACTAAACCCAACCTCTTACCAACCTGGCTTAAATTCCGCTCCTCTACACTCTTTATTACCCAAAGCTATTGGAGGTAGATTGCGAAAAGGTTTTGCACAAATTGGAGCCAAAATGCACGGTTACAACACTAACGAGGCAAACGTTATTGGTGTAGAGTCTAGAACCTCATCTCCCGTTAACATTCCACGTAAAGAAAACCTAGAACATCCAGAAATAGAAGGTTTATTTCCTTGTGGTGAAGGTGGTGGTTATGCAGGTGGAATTATTTCTGCTGCCATGGATGGAGAACGTTGTGCCGAAGCTGCTATTCAAAATTTAAAGGCTTAGTATTTTAGGTTTATTCATTAAAAAAAAAAAAAAAGGAATTCAGAATATAGAATTGGAATAGTTTTTACGGACAAAAAGAGAAACCAATAAAACGTTAAACCTCAATACTTTAACACGCCTTAAAACACCCTAATTAGCCCTCAATTTTAATAACAAAAACACACTATTTTTAATAGGGTTTTATTCGGGTCTCGTTCGGGGAAGCTAGCAGTGCCTATTTTTAAAAAATATCGTTTTAGGAAGAAGCCCCAAAGCAGACTCCTATCATCCTCTTTTTAAATTTATTGTAAAATGGTTCTAAAAAACGCTTCACAAAATAAGCAACGCAAGGTAATAACAGCAAAAAAAACAGCCGCTATTATAAATAATAAAGAACAACTCTTTTTTTAAAGGAAAACAGATATATTTATAAAACTTAAAATAAACACCCTGCTCTAAAACAGAAAACCAAATATGAGTACTTTTGGTAGGTATAGAACTTGGCTGGTAAAATTGTCTGAAATTATTTTTTACTAAGTTCCATCATCGCTTTAGAAATACTTAAAGCAGATTTATCATATTCCTCATGTCCGTAACCATATTTTTCATTTAAGTCAAAGAAAGCTCTATAAATATCAAAAGGATTTTGAGACTCAGCAACCCATTTAATTATTATATCTAATATTTCATTCATCACAGGCTGAAAAGTCATTCTACTATCTCCTCCCCTAATCCCATTGTTATCAGACTTACGTTTACCTAGATTTAGAAAAATATTTTTTTCATCATATATTATGTCTCTTACTTCTTTAAATTCTTTTCCTTTAGGCAAGAAATCCATTAAAAGTTTTCTAATTCCTTTATAATAAATATTATATTTTTCTTCAGGATTTTCAAATTCTTTCCCTACAATTTCTCTTAATTCATCTATCTCTTCTAAACTTCCTAATTCAGAATTAATAGATAATTGTTTACCTACTTTTTCATTAGCCTTTTGCAAAAGTTCTAATCTCTCAATATCTGCTTCAGAAAGCTCGATACTTTTCTTAATTTTCTTATTCTCAGACATGTTTTATTTTTTAATTTATCTCTAAAATTTTCTTAATTCTTAATCCTGCTATTTTAATACTATCGTCATTCCATGATAACGGACTCAATTTACTTACTGAAATTTTATAATCAGGGTAAAACTCTTTAAAAGCTCCATAATATTTTTTACCATATAATTTATCTTGATACCAAGTAAAAAAAGAATAAACCATTGAAACGTGTATTTCATTTTCAATAGCAAACTTTGAAACTAGAAAAGGATTCTTAATGTACATTTTTATATAGTTAAACTTCTCTTCTGACATAAAAAAATCTCTAGCAAAAGAATCTGCATTCTCTTCAATCAAAAACAAATCAGCATCCCCCGTTAAATGAAAATTATTACTTTTTATTAAATCAAAATCAAATAAAACATGATGTAATTCATGTAATAAAGTAAACCACAAAGTTGGATAACTTTTATTAAAGTCTGTTAGAACAATACAGGGTTTATTATCAATTATAAATGTTCCTCCTCTTACTTGAGTTGTAGCCAAATAATCTTGAAAAACAACAGTAACACCAACATTATACAAAGCTTTACATACTGTAAAAAGACCATTTTTCAAATCTTGAGAATAGGGCTTAATTTTAACTGTCAAATCCTTTAATCTAGCTCTATTATAATCATTCGGATTATTAATTATTCTGAAAGTTTGATATGCGGATTTAATCCAAAAATCTTTCATCTTATCTGAAAAGTTTCTTTTTGAGCTACTGTATAAAGGACTATTTAATTCTAATTCATAATCACGTATTGATTCAAATCCAAAAAAAGCTAATACTTTATTTACTAATTCATTTGTATCTGCTTTACTCTCGAAAAAGCCAAACTTTGTTAACGTCTTAACATCAAAATTATTTAATAAAAAAGTAGCATTTTGAGCATTTTCTATTGAGCGTATATTCTCAACACTTTGATTTTTTAATACAGCTTCTATAAATCGGTCAATAGATAGATTTAAAAAATCGGCTATCTTTATAACGTGAATTAAATTAGGCTGCTTAGCAGTTCCATTAATAATTTGTTCAAAGACATCTTTATCTATTTTTAGTAAGTTTAAAACTTTAGTTTTACTTACATTTATTGTTTTCAATTTTTCATCAAACATTTCCCTTACATTAAGAGAATTGCTTTCTAAAAAAATAGATTTTAAAATATCATCAATATTTGAATTTTCCATAAAAGAGAATTTACCCTCACAAATATAGTGTTTTATTTACACTACACTTAAAAAAAGGGAAATTACCCTCAAAAAAAACAAACACAAACCCCGTAAAACTTAATTCGGGTTTAATTCTTTCTCAAAGCTCAGTCTGTACTTACTAACTCAACAAATCTTGTTGACTTTATTTCCATACTATTTCATCACCAAACAGATTATACAAACTTCCACTAAATAGCGAATACTATGCCGGGAGAGTCTAAACAAGTAGTGGGGAAACCATAGTAGGTAGTGGGAACACCTTTGCAAGTGCTGGGGAAGCCTAAACAAGTAGTGAGGAAACCATAATAGGTAGTGGGATCCCTTTACAAGTGCTAGGGAAGCCTAAACAGGTAGTGTAATACATAAAAACATCTGTAAAGAATAACGTAGCACTCCAAACATCGTTTAAAACAATCCTTAATTTGTGTTTTGTTTACACTAAATTTGTATTACAAAACAACCCGTCTAAAAAACAATGTCTACACACTATAAAAACCAAGCAAGCATTCTTTCTAAATTAGGAATTACACAGTTAAACCCTATGCAAAAAGCTGCTCAAGAAGCAATTAACTCACTTAAAAACGTGGTATTATTATCACCTACAGGAACCGGTAAAACACTCGCTTTTTTATTACCCTTAATAGAAAAACTATCTACCCAAAGTCCAGAAGTACAAGCGGTAATTATTACACCTTCTAGAGAATTGGCCATACAAATAGAACAGGTGTTTAGAGAAATGGGAACGGGTTACAAAGTAAACTGTGTATATGGTGGTAGACCCATGTCTAAAGACAAAATAGAATTGGCACACACCCCAAGCGTATTAATTGGAACACCAGGAAGAATTGCAGACCATTTACGCAAAGGTAGTTTTGAAACTTTTGACATTACCACGCTTATTTTAGATGAGTTTGACAAATCTTTAGAAGTTGGTTTTGAAGAAGAAATGAGCGAAATTGTTAGATTATTGCCCTCTGTACAACAAAAAATACTAACCTCAGCAACACAAGAAATTGAAATTCCAGAATTTGTTGGAATTAAAAACCCTATAGAGATTAATTTTTTAAGTGAAAAAAAATCTCAATTAATCATCAAAACCGTATTGTCTCCAGACAAAGACAAACTAAAAACTTTGGTAGATACACTTTGCCATATTGGAAATAAATCAGGAATTATCTTTTGCAATTTTAAAGATAGTATTGCCCGAGTGAGTGATTATTTAAACGATCACGAAATTAGTCACGGTTGTTTTTATGGTGGACTAGAACAAAAAGACAGAGAACGTGCCTTGATAAAATTTAGAAACGGAACCCATCAAATATTAATAGCAACAGACTTAGCTGCTCGTGGATTAGACATTCCTGAAATTGATTTTTTAATACACTATCAACTACCTTTAAAAGTAGAAGAGTTTACCCACAGAAACGGTAGAACTGCTAGAATGAATAGTGAAGGAACTGCTTATGTAATTCAGTGGAAAAAAGAACCTGTGCCAGACTTTATTACCACAGACGAAGTAGTACATTTAAACCAAGCAACATTACCAGAACCCTCTCCTTGGAAAACCTTATTTATTTCTGGAGGTAGACAAGACAAAATATCTAAAGGAGATGTTGCCGGCTTGTTAATTAAAAAAGGAAACTTATCAGGAAATCAAGTAGGAGTTATAGAACTAAAACACGATTGTGCCTTTGTATCTGTAAAAGTAAAAAACACAAGATCTGTAATTGATTTAATTAATAACGAACGTTTAAAGAAAAAGAAAATTAGAGTTACAGAAATATAACCGTTTGGCTTTTTGTTCTCTACCCCGCTAGAACACCCTTTTTAAAACATCAAGCGGATCGAGATTCAACAACACAAGGTCATCGAGCGGAGTCGAGATGCAAACACTAAAACCACCCAATGAAAGAAACACAAAATACAG
This sequence comes from Wenyingzhuangia heitensis, assembly GCF_011762155.1. GTDB lineage: Bacteria > Bacteroidota > Bacteroidia > Flavobacteriales > Flavobacteriaceae > Wenyingzhuangia > Wenyingzhuangia heitensis. Next base: position 51,818 of record NZ_JAASQL010000005.1, on the reverse strand, counting down.
CAAAAAAAGAAAAATGGCTATTAGCAGCCATGATTTTAAGTATGTGTACTTGGGGAACAAGCTGGACATGTGCCAAAGTTTTAGGAACCTATACCAGTGCTTTAAACTTAAGTTTTTTAAGATTTATATTGGTACCCCTAACCCTATTGCCTTTAACTTACTTTACAAAAACAAAGAGAACTGTTCACAAAAAAGGTTGGTTTCATGTAATAGGAGCCTCTGTCTTTATTTTATTATACACCCTATTCTTTTTTAAAGGAGTACATCAAGGATTTGCAGGAGCAGGAGGAGTTTTAGTCACCACCATCAATCCTATTTTTGCTTATATTATTGGACTATTCATCAGTAAAATTCTTCCTAAAAAACAAGAGTACATAGGTTTGGCTTTAGGCTTTATTGCAGGAATGGTGCTCCTAAAAGTTTGGAACAACTCCGCTGCCATTTTAAATACCGGAAATGTATATTTCTTATTAGCCGCTTTTGTTTGGGCTGTTATGAGTAAAATTAGCTCTCATGCCAATAAATTTGGAAATGCAATTGGCTTTAGTTTTTGGACCCATATTGTTGCTGCCTTAGGGTTGATTTATTTTATAGATTTTAAAGAGATTCAACAATTATTTACAACAGCAGATACTACCTTTTGGTTTAATATTCTCTATTTTGGAATTATAAATTCGGCCTTGGCAACTACCTGTTTTTTATATGTAACTGCTAAAATTGGAGCCGAAAAAGCAAGCACCTATATTTTTATTGTCCCTAGCACCGCCGTGTTAACCTCGTTTCTTTTTATTGGAGAACATATTCTTTGGAACACCGTTATTGGTGGAATCTTAGGAATTGTTGCGGTATTTATTATTAATGGAAAGTTTAAGGGTAAAAAAACAAAACCACAATCTCCCATTAGAAATATTGCTAGATAAAACAGAAACACCTGTTATAAAACTTAGTTCAAAGATTGTATTTTTCTACCATCTCGGTAATGTACTTCTTTTGTTACAGTCTCTTTAAAAATTCCTTTAGAATTTATATGAATGGTAGACCAAATGGTATCTATTTGAGAGTTGTTGGTGGTTGCCACAAAATCATCGTCATAATTAGAAATTTCTATTGCATTAAAAATAAAAGGAGTTACCCACTTTCCTTTTTTTTCTCCTATCCAACCAGCTCCATCATCTCCCACAAAACCAATTACACCCGTACTTAAAATTTGCAATGTATCTTTAAGTGTTGTTGCTCCGTATACTATCCTGCATCCATCATCATTGTTGTATATAAACGTAAACAAATCAAAATTTAAAAACTCTTTGTAGGCTTTAAAAGCATATGCATTGGTATACTTAGAAGGAGAATAATTAAAATATCCTATAGCAATAGGCTGAGGAAATATATATTTTTCTAAAAATTCATTAGACATCCAAAGCTCTTTTTTAGGAGGTTGATTGTCTAAATAAAACTCAGACTCTAATTCTGATGTTTTATATTTTATAACATCAAAAGAAAATCTAGATCCAACCAATGTTGAGTCTAGATTTTTTTTATGATTTTTAGTCGTATCAACAGCAGTGTATACCTTATGGGTATCTTTAGTTTTACAACTACAAAAACTGATTATAATAAAGGGAATGAAAACATACCTTATCATACTTTACAATTTCTTTATCTTCTATTTTTACTTCTCCCTAATTTAGAAGCTGCATTTCTTTTACTTTGCACCCATTTTGGAGCTTCTCCTGGTTTTATTTTCTTTTTTGGAGTTCTTGGTTTTTGTGCAGCTTTAGGAGAATTGGTTCTAGAAGGTCCTTTTTTTAGTGCTTTTAATTCTTCAGCAGTAGGAGCTTTAAAATCAAAACCCTCTAAATTTTGCAAAGGTAATTTTAGACCTAATAACTTTTCTATATCAATAGCAAATTTTAATTCTTCACCACAAACTAATGAAATAGCTTCTCCACTAGCTCCTGCTCTACCTGTACGTCCAATTCTATGTACGTAATCTTCGGGTACATTAGGCAATTCGTAATTAATTACGTGTGGCAATAACGGAATGTCTAATCCTCTAGCAGCAATATCGGTAGCAACCAATACTCTAACAGAGTTCTTCTTAAATCCGTCCAAAGCTTTGGTTCTAGCCGCTTGACTTTTGTTTCCGTGAATAGCTGCTGCAGTTACTCCAGATTTAGCCAATCTTTCTGCCAATTTATTAGCTCCGTGCTTAGTACGTGTAAAAACTAAAACTTGGTTCCAGTTTCCTTTTTTAATCATGCCTATAACCGCAAGAGGCTTGTCTCCTTTGTTTATGTTATAAAAAGTTTGTTTTACTCTTTCTGCCGTTGTGTTTTGTGGAGCAGATTCAACCTCTATAGGGCTCTTCATAAAAGTGTTTGCCAAAGCTTTAATGTCTGCAGAAAAGGTTGCAGAAAACAATAAGTTTTGACGTTCTGATGGCATTAAGGCTAATATTTTTTTAATATCTCTTAAAAATCCCATGTCTAACATTCTATCTGCTTCGTCTAAAACGAGTACTTCTATTTTAGACAACGATAATGCATCTTGACTGATTAAATCTAATAATCTACCTGGTGTTGCCACCAATACATCTACTCCTCTTCTTAAAGTGGTAATTTGTGGTTTTGGTTTTACACCTCCAAAAATCACAGCCGATTTTATATCTAAAAACTCGCTGTACTCTCTTACGTTTTCATAAACCTGAGCAGCCAATTCTCTTGTTGGTGTTAATATCAATGCACGTACAGGTCTGCGTTTCCACTTATTTTGCGTAGATAAACTATGTAAAATAGGCAACGTAAAACCTGCTGTTTTTCCTGTTCCTGTTTGTGCAGATGCCAACACATCTTTACCTTGTAAAACATGCGGAATGGCTTTTTGTTGAATAGCTGAGGGTTCTGTATACCCTTTTTTGTTAATGGCTTTTAAAATAGCCTCTGATAATCCTAAAGATTCAAATGTCATATATATATTTTAAGAATCAACTCTTGGTTAATTCTGTAGCGGATGCGAAGATACGACTTAAATAAATGATATTGCTATCCTTTTTTATATTGTTTGATTATGAGATAGATAGCTTATAAAATAGTATTTTAAAAAATATCTTAGTTTTAATTAGAATACTTTAGCTTCGTTGTTCATGAAAATTGTAGAAAACCATATTGTTCCCGCAACTATAAACGGAATTAGATTGTCTGATTATGCCGTTGGTATTTTTCTTACTATTCCTAGTAAAGCAGGAATTAAAAAGGCATTAAAAAAAGGGCTCATTTTAGTAAACAACAAACGTGGAGTTTCTGGACAGTTTATTAATGAAAGTGATCAAATTGAACTATTAGAAGACGAAACACTTATTAAAAAAAACATTGACCTAGATTTGGAAGTGCTTTGGGAGGATGATTACCTAGCTGTTATTTATAAACCCGCAGGATTATTAGTTAGCGGTAACAAAGCCAAAACAGTTACCAATGCACTACCTCACAATTTACAAACAAGCTCATTAACTGATAGTGTAAAACCTCAACCTGTACATAGACTAGATTTTGCTACTAGCGGATTGTTATTAATTGGAAAAACAGCTACTAGTATTAGAGAACTAGGAAAACTATTTGAAAACAAAATTATTCAAAAAAACTATACGGCAGTTACTATTGGAGCTATGCAATTACAAGGAACAGTTAATGTTGCTGTTGACGAAAAAGAAAGCATATCTAGTTTTCAAGTGTTAAAAACAATCGCTTCAGAAAAATACGAATACTTAAACATGGTTCTGCTAACACCTCACACAGGCAGAAGACATCAGCTAAGAAAACATTGTGCATCTATAGGCAACCCTATTTTAGGAGATGTTGAATATGGCCTTGAAGGAAAAATTTTAAAAGGGAAAGGATTGTATTTACATGCAAGTTCTTTATCATTTATACATCCGTATACCCGTGAGAAACTAACAATACAAAAAGAAATTCCTACCAAATTCAATCGTTTATTTTCTTAAACAAAAAAATGTATGTTTTTTACAAAAGAAAAACCTTCAAGTAAAACTTGAAGGTTTTGCGGAGAAAGAGGGATTCGAACCCCCGGACCTGTTACAGTCAACAGTTTTCAAGACTGCCGCATTCGACCACTCTGCCATTTCTCCTGAGCGTCTCACGATTTCTCGTTTGCGAGTGCAAATATAGTATACTTACTTCTAATATCCCAAATTTTTCTTGTTTTATTTTTTCATTCAAAAAACAAATATCTGTTGCAAAATAAACTAGGCCTCATAAAAACAAAAAATAAGCTTTTAAAAATCGTAATTTTATACCTTATAAAACATACAAATGGATTTTGATTTACACCTGCTTTTATTAATCCCTGCAGGGTTTTTAGCTGGAGCCATTAACACAATTGCAGGTGGAGGTTCTATACTTACACTTCCTTTATTAATTTTTATGGGACTGCCCGAAACAATTGCTAATGGAACCAATAAAATTGCTGTTTTCTTTCAGACCGCCTCTGCCACTAGCGGATTTAAAAGCAAAGGAATTAACACCTTTCCTTTTAGTATTTATTTGGGTGTTTCGGCCTCTATAGGAGCTTTTATTGGTGCTAACTATGCCGTGAATATTGATGGTGATGTTTTTAAAAAAATTCTTTCCATTGTAATGATTGCTGTGGTATTCCTAAGTGCTTTTAAAAGCAAACAAAAATCGTTAAAACAAGCTATAGAAAGAACTACAGGAAAGCACCTTTATATTGCTATTATTGCTTTCTTTTTTATAGGCCTTTATGGTGGTTTTTTAAATTCAGGAAATGGTTTAATTATTTTAATGCTATTACCCTACCTTAATAAGTTAAGTTTAGTAAAAGCAAACGCAACAAAAGTTACGGTTATATGCATCTACATTTTTGTGGCGTTAATTGTTTTTGTGATAAATGATAAAGTGAACTGGTTGTATGGTTTAACACTTGCTGTAGGTAATGCTAGTGGTGCGTGGGTTGCGAGTAGGTATTCTGTAAAAAAAGGAGATGGTTTTATTAGAGCAGTACTATTTGTAATTGTAATTGCCATGTCTATTAAATTGTGGTTTTCATAAACTATTTTACACTTAAAATGTTTCAGTTATTTTAAACTACAATCTTTTAAAATTCCGTAAATTTGCACAAACTTATTTTTTATGGCAAATAAATTTGGAAATCTATTTACTATCACCACTTTTGGTGAATCTCACGGACCTGCAATTGGAGGAGTTATAGACGGATGCCCTGCTGGGATTGAATTAGACTTTGATGCTATTCAAAAAGAATTAGACAGAAGAAAACCTGGACAATCTAAAATTGTAACCCAACGTAAAGAGCCTGATACAGTTGAATTTATGGCGGGAATTTTTGAAGGAATCACTACCGGTGCTTCTATTGGTTTTAGAATTGTAAACACCAATCAAAAATCAAAAGATTACTCTCATATAAAAGATCAATATAGACCTTCTCATGCCGATTATACATATAGTCAAAAATATGGTCATAGAGATTATAAAGGAGGAGGTAGAACTTCTGCTAGAGAAACAGCCAATTGGGTTGTAGGAGGTGCAGTAGCAAAACAAGCTATTCCAGAAATTAAAATAAATGCATTTACTTCGTCGGTGGGGAATATTCACTTAGAAACTCCTTATCAAGAATTAGACTTTTCTTTAATAGAAAGCAACATCGCTCGTTGTCCTGATCAAAAAAAGGCTGACGAAATGATTGATTATATTGGAGAAATTAAAAAACAAGGAGATACCGTTGGTGGTGTAGTTACTTGCGTTATACAAAATGTACCTGTTGGATTGGGAGAACCTATTTTTGATAAATTACACGCACAATTAGGAAAAGCCATGTTATCTATAAACGCTGTTAAAGGTTTTGAATATGGTAGTGGTTTTGAAGGTGCAGCTATGACAGGTAGCCAACACAACGATATTTTTAATCCTAATGGATCTACCAAAACAAATTACTCTGGAGGAATACAAGGTGGAATTAGCAACGGAATGGATATATACTTTAAAGTAGCTTTTAAACCTGTAGCAACTGTTATACAAGAACAAGACACTATAGACAAAGATGGTAATATTGTAAAAATGATGGGAAAGGGTCGTCATGATCCTTGTGTAGTACCTCGTGCTATTCCTATTGTAGAAGCTTTAGCTGCTATGGTATTGGTTGATAATATTATGTTAGACAAAGCTAGAAGAATCTAATTTTTGACTATAAATTAGCTATCTTTAATAATTCACATAAAAAAGCGTAAGATCTAATTTAGATCTTACGCTTTTTTTATTTTATTTGGTAGATGTCTATTAACTACTCAATTCTTTCAATTTTAGCACCAACTGCTTGTAGTCTTTCTACAATATTTTGATAACCTCTATCTATTTGTTCTACGTTGTGTATAGTACTTGTTCCTTTAGCAGATAACGCAGCAATTAACAAAGAAATTCCAGCTCTAATATCTGGTGATGTCATTGTGGTAGCTTTTAAGGTATGTTTATGATTCATTCCAACTACAGTTGCTCTGTGTGGATCACACAAAATAACTTTAGCTCCCATATCAATCAATTTATCGACAAAAAACAAGCGGCTTTCAAACATTTTTTGATGAATTAATACCGTTCCTTTTGCTTGGGTTGCCATCACTAAAATAATACTTAGTAAATCGGGGGTAAATCCTGGCCATGGAGCATCAGAAACAGTTAACATAGAGCCATCTATATAGCTTTCTATTTCGTAAGAATCTTGCTGAGGAACATAAATATCATCACCTCTTTTTTCTAACTTAACTCCTAACTTTCTAAAAACACGAGGAATTTGCCCCAGGTTTTCCCATGATACATTTTTAATGGTCAATTCAGATTGTGTCATGGCTGCCATTCCAATCCAAGAACCAATCTCAATCATATCAGGTAAAATTCGATGGTCTGTTCCACCTAATTTCTCAACACCTTCTATGGTTAATAAGTTAGAACCTACTCCTGTAATTTTTGCTCCCATTCGGTTTAGCATATTACACAATTGTTGCAAGTAAGGCTCGCAAGCAGCGTTGTAAATAGTAGTAGTTCCTTTTGCTAAAACTGCGGCCATTACAATGTTTGCAGTTCCTGTAACAGAGGCTTCATCTAACAACATATCTGCTCCTTGCAAACGCGGAGATTCTACACCATAAAAATGTTCTTCTTTATTATATCTAAACTTTGCTCCAAGATTTATAAAGCCTTCAAAATGTGTATCTAATCTTCTACGTCCAATCTTATCTCCCCCTGGTTTAGGAATGTATCCTTTTCCAAAACGAGCTAACATAGGTCCTACCAACATAATAGAACCACGTAGTTTTTTACCATCTTCTTTAAAAGCATCAGAACTCAAGTAATCTATATTTACTTCATCTGCTTGAAATTCGTAAGTATGTTCACTTAACTGATTTACTTTCACCCCTAAATCGCCTAAAATAGAGATCAATTTATTTACATCTATAATGTTTGGAATGTTTTCAATCTTAATTTTTTCTGGAGTTAATAAAACAGCACACAAAATTTGTAATACTTCGTTTTTTGCTCCTTGAGGAGTGATTTCACCTTTTAATTGATGTCCTCCTTCTACTTTAAACGTTGCCATGTAGTAAAATTATTTACGATGTTTGGGATTGTTATTATGTTTTCTACCGTTGTTGTTATTACGGTTGTTGTTGCTATTATTCTTCTGATGTTGATTGTTCATTCTACCTGAATTACTTTTACGCAACAAAGTACCGCTTTGCGATAGTTCTATATCCGAACCTCTTAAATCGATTTCTTTTTTAGACAATTCTGCCAAATGATTAAAAATCACACCATCTTCTACTGTGTCTTTGTTCCAATTTAGGTAACACTTTTTCATATGGTTGGCAATGTTCAGTACTAAAGCATCTCTTAAATCTCCTTCTTCCCAACTTAAAGCAACATCAATCATGGTCTGAATGTTGTTTCCGTAAAACTTATACTTACTGGCAGATTTAGGATAATTTAACCTTTCTGGTTTTGCATTTGCTTCTTCAATTGTTATTTTTTCATAAGGAGATTCCACCTTTAAAAGAAACTTAGACATAATGAATAGCTGATCCCACAACTTGTGTTTAAAATCTGGCACATCTCTTAAATGAGGCTGTAAATTCCCCATAACATCTATAATGGCATGAGCCATTTTTTCTCTTTCTTGATCGTCTTCTAATGCTACACAATGATTTACTAATTTTTGTACATGCCTTCCATATTCTGGAATAATCAAAGTGCTTCTTTCAGAATTGTATTCTAAATCAAAACCCATAGTTTTATTTAAGTGTTATATGCTGCTTGTTAATGTATTCAGACGAATAGATTTCAACAACATTTGGTATTACAATAAACAATTATTTATCCTAAAAGGAAAATATATTTACTGTTTGTTTTATTTAAAAATTTCGGTCAACTATTTTTAATACTTGTTTTACGCAAAAACAATGATATTCAAAACCAATTTCAATTATTGTATGAATTATATAGTGTTATCATCAAAATATTTAACAGGAATTTGGGTTATTCTAATATATTTAACTTGGCAAATTGCAATAGAATTTTTTTGGTTCCTATGCCTTCAAATTTCACTTCTGCTTTTATATTAACTCCTGTTCCTTCTACCTGTAAAACTTCTCCATTTCCAAATTTAGCATGATTTACTTTGTTTCCTACAGCTAGTTTTTGAGCCGGTTTAGAAGTTCCCAATTTTTGAGCCAAACTTGGAGTTACTCTTTTTAAATTTTGAGGTTGTTTAAACGGTGTTTTCTTTTCGGCAGGTTTATCTTGATTACGAATAGATCTAGAAACGGGTTTACGAAAACGAATTTTATCTCTAGGAATGTCATCTTCAAATAAATTGCTATCTACAAAACGATTGGCAACTACTTTATCTCTTTGCGGAGCTAAGTGTTCTATGTACTTTTCGTCTATTTCTTCTAAAAAACGACTAGGTTCACAATCTATTAATTTTCCCCATCGGTAGCGTGTGTGTGCAAAACTTAGATAACATTGAGTTTCTGCCCTAGTAATTGCTACATAAAACAAACGTCTTTCTTCTTCTAACTCACTGCGAGTATTAATACTCATCGCAGATGGAAATAATGTTTCTTCCATTCCTGGAATATACACATACGGATATTCTAATCCTTTGGATAAATGAATGGTCATTAAAGAAACCATAGGCTCATCATCTTCTTTAGAATCTTGAGAAGTAGCCAAGGCAACATCTTCTAAAAATGCCGTTAAACTATTGTCTAAATCTTGTTCTTTGCGTTCTTCTATAAAGTCTTTTACTCCATTTAATAATTCTTGAACATTTTCAACTTTACTTACGGCTTCTGGTGTACCATCTCCCTGTAAATCTTTAATCAAACCAATTCTTTTTACGACTTCATCAGCTACTTCAAAAGCATTATTGGCTTGTGCAGATATTTGAAAACCTTCTATTAAATTGGAAAAGTTGACCAATTTATTTTTGGTAGCTCCCTGTATTTTAATATCCGTATTGTCTAAATCTTGAAGTACATTAAACATTGATTTCCCGTAGTGATTGGCTGCAATTGTTAACTTATCTATAGTCGTTGCTCCAATTCCTCTTGCCGGATAATTGATGACTCTTTTTAACGCTTCTTCATCATTTGGATTGATGATGACACGCAAATAAGCCAATAAATCTTTAATTTCTTTACGTTGATAAAAAGACAATCCTCCGTAAATTTTGTATTTAATTCCTTTTTTACGCAAGGCATCTTCCATAGCACGAGATTGTGCATTGGTTCTGTATAGAATGGCAAAATCGTCATACGTTTTTTGCAAATTCATCGCATTTTCAAAAATGGAATTGGCTACCCAACGTCCTTCTTCACCATCAGAAAGGGTACGCATTATTTTTATTTTACCACCTTCATCATTGGCTGTAAAAATAGTTTTGTCTAAACGTGTCTTATTTTTTTCTATCAAACTATTGGCAGCTTCTACAATGTTGCTTGTAGAACGATAGTTTTGCTCTAACTTAAACGTTTTAACATCTGGATAATCTTTTTGAAAATTTAAGATGTTATTGATATTTGCTCCACGAAAGGCATAAATAGATTGAGAATCATCTCCTACCACACAAATATTCTGAAAACGATCTGCCAAAGCTCGTACAATTAGGTATTGAGAATGGTTGGTATCTTGATACTCATCTACCATTACATACCTAAATCGGTCTTGATATTTAGACAACACATCTGGAAAACGGACTAACAACTCATTGGTTCTTAACAACAAATCATCAAAATCCATAGCTCCCGCTTTAAAACATCTGTCTACATAGGCTTTGTAAATAGCTCCCATTTGTGGTCGCATCGCCATGGTATCAGCCTCTATTAATTCTGGATTATTTCTGTAAGCTTTTACGGTAATTAAATTATTTTTAAACTGAGAGATTCTCCCTAAAATAGCTTTTGTTTTGTATTGCTCTTTATTTAATCCCAATTCTTTAATGATAGAATTCATTAAACGAACGGTATCTTGAGAATCATAAATGGTAAAACTTGATGGATACCCTAATTTATCAGCTTCGGAACGTAAAATTCTAGCAAAAACAGAGTGGAAAGTTCCCATCCATAAATTTTTAGCTTCACTTTTTCCTACTACGGCACCAATACGCTCTTTCATTTCTCGAGCGGCTTTGTTGGTAAAGGTTAATGATAGTATTTGAAAAGAATCGACTCCATTTTTTAACAAATGGGCAATTCTATACGTTAATACTCTTGTTTTTCCAGATCCTGCACCGGCAATAATAATCATTGGCCCTTCCATTTGCTCAACGGCTGCACGTTGTGGTGGGTTTAATCCTTCTAAATAATCTGACACTTGGCTATTCTTTTTTAAGTAGGCTAAAAATAAGAATTATTTAGGGAATGGTTACCGCTATACAATCTGTTTTCTAATTCTCTTTTTTTAGTGTGTGGTTCTGCTGCATGTTAGCTTCTGTTCTCTAAAAACATATCAACTCCACATACACACTCTTTATACTGTTTAGCAGAGTCACTAAGATAATTAAAATGATTTTTTAAACGCTAAACTCTCTAAAAATCAGCCTATTATTTAACTAATAGTTATTCTACATTTATTTCAAAAGGAATTCTTGCTTGCGCTCCCTTTATTTCTAGTACTTTTTTAACAGCGATTACTTTATCCAATCCTGTATTTGTTAAAACAGCATCTATATTTGTTGTAGATTTTAAAAATGTTCCTAAACTAAACAACTCTTTAAAATCTAATTCATACTCTGGATATTCTTTTAAAGAATACTCTTTTACATTTACTTTATTTGCGGCATAAGCAATTGCACTATCCAGACCACCTAACTCATCTATCAAACCTATTTCTAAAGCTTTTAACCCTGTCCAAACTCTACCTTGTGCAATTTCATCAACCTGATTTTTAGTCATATTTCTACCTTTGGAAACTCTATCTAAAAACTCATCGTAAATATGCTCAATACTGTTTTTTACTACCTTTTTAAAACGCATATCTAATGGCTGTACAACACTGTAATGTGCTCCGTTGTTGTGCGTGCTTACAACCTGTGCATTGATTCCAATTTTTTTAGCCAATTGAGCTGCATTAGGCAACATACCAAAAACTCCTATAGATCCTGTAATAGTAGTAGGTTCTGCAAAAATTCTGTCTGCACCCGCAGCAATATAATAGCCACCAGATGCTGCCAAATTCCCCATAGACACAATTACAGGTTTCTTTTCTTTTGCTTTTTCTACAGCTCTCCATATTAAATCTGATGCCAAAGCACTTCCTCCTGGAGAATTAATTCTAAAAACTATTGCTTTTACATTTTTATTATCTGCAGCTTTATTTAATGCTTTTATCATTTTTTTCTGACCAATAACAGTAAGCTCTCCTTCTCCATAAATTATTTCTCCTTGCGCATATACAACTGCAATTTGATCTCCTTTGGCAGCTAAACTTAATAGAGATTGATTGGTTATATAATTTGTAATAGAAATCTTTTTTAGCTTATCATTTCCTAATCTTTTCTTTAATTTATCTTGATAAGTGTCTTTATATACAACCCCATCAATTAAGTTGTTTTCTAGAGCTGCTTTTGAAGATTCTCCATAATAATTCATCACGGCTTGTTCTACATTGATCTTTCTAGAAGTAAAAATTGATTTGTGAATCTCGGTCCATAATCCTTGTATCAACTCACTGATCTGTTTTTCGTTAGAATCACTCATTTCATCAGCTATAAAAGGTTCTACAGCACTTTTGTATTTACCATGCCTAATAACTTCCATTTTTACTCCATATTTTTCTTGAAACGATTTGTAAAAAAGAACCTCTGAATGTAACCCTTTTAATTCAACATACCCTAAGGGAGACATAAAAACAGAATCGGCAATAGAGTTTACATAGTAATCTTTTTGAGAATAGACATCGTTATAAGCATATACAAACTTTCCTTTACTTTTAAATGTTTTTAACATTTTTCTTAATGCGGTAGCTTGTGCCCACCCCATAGTAGCTGGTAAATTTGTAATGCTAATTCCGTTAATATTTTTATCATAAGTGGCACCTTCTATTGCTTTGCAAACATTATTAAAACCTACTGTTTTTTCTTCAAAACCCAAAACCTCAGAAACAGGATCTATACCATTTGGAGCAAAATCATTCATTTCTCCAGATAAATCTATTTCTAAAACGGTGTTTGGCTTAACCTCTTCTACAATATCATCAGAAATAGCTACAACAAACCCTATTCCTACTAATACAAAAACAACAATAACTAACCATATGGCTACCATAGAAGATAGCACACTTTTTATAAAATTCATTCTTCAATTTTTTATTTAAACAAATATAAGTGATTTCTTTGCGCAATAGACACTTGCTAATGAACACTGCTCTTTTATCTTTAGGTACTAATTTAGGAAACAAATTAGAAAATTTAAACCTTGCCATTCAACAAATTTCTGAACTAGGAAAGGTGAATCAAATTTCTTCTGTTTACCAAACTCCTCCTTGGGGTTTTAAAAGTGATGATTTTTATAATATTGCAATTAATTTACAAACAGAACTAGATGCAGAATCTCTTATCAATAAGCTTCTTTATATAGAAACAAAATTGGGAAGAACCCGAAACAATGCTACCAAAGGTTACCAAGCCAGACCTTTAGATATTGATATTATTTTTTACAATACAGATATTATCAATACTAAAACATTAACAGTACCCCACCCAAGAATGCAAGACCGCAATTTTGTATTGATTCCTATTATTGAAATAATATCTAATTTTGAACATCCTGTTTTGCAAAAAAAATTAGAGATTTTGCTTGATGAATGCAATGACAATAGCATGATTACCAAAACAAAACATCAGTTATAAAAGCTTTCAACTCTGCTCAAACTTTTTTTAACATATACTATTTTCTAAAACAACAAGAATATTAAATACTACTTTTGTTAAAAAACTACTTTTCGATACTTTTCTCGTTCCTCTAAAAAACTCGAAATAACATTTCACTCTGTAAGTTCTAGTGTAATAGACTATCTAGAACAAAAATTGGTTTCCAAATCCAGAATACCGATTTACGACAAAGAACATTTCTGGAAATGAATTCACCTCTACTAATTCATAGTTTTTCTGAAATTTTTCATAAATAGAAACACTACATTTTATAAAAATTTCACTTTGATTATTATGCTTAATTCCTAAATCATCTTTTTCTATAGTATCCCCTAATGAAATAATATACGTTCTAAAGAAATTCCAATCTGATTTTACTTTATATGCTTTCATTCTTGTGTTATTTAAAATATTTAGTTCAATAATAAATCAAAAAGAAACACACTTTTTCAAACTCATTTAACGCATAAATAAAATAGACTATTTTAAAAGTGTTCCTTAGGTCGTCAAGCGGAGTCGAGATGCAAAAATTTACCACAAAAAAAGCCTCACAATTTGTGAGGCTTTTTTTCTAAGAAATCATATTCCTAGTATCTGTAATATTCTGGTTTAAAAGGTCCTTCAACCGTAACTCCAATATATTTTGCTTGATCTTCAGATAAAGTATCTAGTTCTACACCAATTTTTGCTAAGTGTAAACGAGCTACTTTTTCGTCTAAATGCTTTGGTAATGTATACACATCATTTCCATAAGCACCTGCATTGTTCCACAGTTCTAACTGAGCCAATACTTGGTTTGTAAAAGAGTTAGACATTACAAAACTTGGGTGACCTGTAGCACATCCTAAGTTTACCAAACGTCCTTCTGCCAATACTAAAAATTCTTTCCCATCAATTGTATATTGATCCACCTGAGGTTTGATCTCTACTTTAGATTCTCCGTAGTTTTTATTTAACCAAGCCATGTCAATTTCATTGTCAAAATGACCAATGTTACAAACAATAGCTTTGTCTTTTAAAGCTTTAAAGTGACGACCTACAATAATATCTTTATTTCCTGTTGTTGTAATTACAATATCTGCACGCTTAATTGCATCGTCCATTTTCTTTACTTCAAACCCATCCATTGCTGCTTGTAACGCACAAATAGGATCAATTTCTGTTACAATAACTCTTGCTCCAGCTCCTTGTAAAGAGGCAGCAGAACCTTTACCTACATCTCCGTAACCAGCAACTACAGCAACTTTACCAGCCATCATTACATCGGTAGCTCTACGAATTGCATCTACTGCAGATTCTTTACATCCGTATTTGTTATCAAATTTAGATTTTGTTACAGAATCGTTTACATTAATAGCTGGCATTGGTAATGTACCTGCTTTCACACGCTCTACTAAACGGTGAACTCCAGTAGTTGTTTCTTCTGACAAACCTTTAATTCCGGCTACTAATTCCGGATATTTATCTAAAACCATATTGGTTAAATCACCACCATCATCTAAAATTAAATTTAAAGGCTTTTTATCTTCACCAAAGAAAATAGTTTGTTCTATACACCATTCAAACTCTTCTTCATTTAAACCTTTCCAAGCATAAACAGGAACTCCAGCAGCAGCAATTGCAGCAGCAGCTTGATCTTGTGTAGAAAAAATATTACAAGATGACCAAGTAACCTCAGCACCTAAATCTACCAATGTTTCAATTAAAACAGCTGTTTGAATTGTCATGTGTAAACATCCTGCAATTCTAGCACCTGCTAAAGGTTTTTTACCTTTGTACTCTTCACGAATACTCATTAAACCTGGCATTTCAGCTTCTGCTAAGTGAATTTCTTTTCTACCCCAATCTGCTAATGAGATATCCTTTACTTTATAAGGAACGTATGTTGTTTCTAAACTCATATTACTATATTTGTTGCTTTTAGACCACAAATTTACAAAATCCTTACTATAATAAATGCCTTTATTTAAAACAATCGAGATTGCCCCAAACACCTGTGTTTTTGTTTGGAAAATAACGGAGACCATCGATGTTTTAAGAGATGTTCACTTATCTAAAAACAGTTTAAATAGATTAAATTTGATGAAATCAACTTCTCATCAAAAGGGATTTTTGAGTATACGTCATTTATTAAAGCAAATTCAACAAAATGATGATGATTTATATTACAACGAATTTGGAAAACCAATTTTAAAAAACGGCAAACATATTTCTATTACTCACTCTTATGATTTTTCTGCTATAGTAATTTCAGACATTTCTATTGGGATTGATATTGAGAAGAATAGAGATAAAATTACCATTATCAAACATCGTTTTACAGATTTGGAACAACATCAACTTAACGATGAAGAATATATTAAAAAATTAACTTTTATTTGGGGAGCTAAAGAATCTATGTTTAAAATTCATCCTTGTGGAGGTATGAGTTTTAAAAATGATTTAATTATTGATAAATTTACTTCTACAAATGCCAAAGGTTTTATAAACACACCTGAAATGAAACAAGATTGTAACATCTACTTTCATCAACTAGAAAACTATTCATTAGCTATAGCTTTATCAAATGAACATTCTTAACATTTTAGAAACAGCAAAAAAGAAAGGTCAAAAATTAATTTCGGTCTTGATAGATCCTGATAAAACTTTGGTAGAGGAAGTTCCGAGTATCTGTTCCCGAATAAATAACGCTCCTATCGATTTTATTTTTTTAGGAGGAAGTACTGTTAATAAAGATAAAACTGAAATTATAGCCAAAGAAATACAAAAGCACACTAGTGTTTCTATTGTTCTTTTTCCAGGAGATTACACGCATTTAACCAACTATGCAAATGCTGTTTTGTTGTTAAATTTAATATCTGGAAACAATCCAGAATACTTAATCAATCAGCAAGTAAAAGCTATTCCTTTTTTACAAAAAAGTAATTTAGAAATTATCTCTACAGGCTATGTTTTAGTTGATGGAGAAACAACAACAAGTACTATTAAAGTTACTCAAACAACAGCTATACCTCAGCAAGACAAAGAAAAAATAACACATACTTGTGTAGCCGGACAATACATGGGACAACATGTTTTGTATTTAGAAGCTGGTAGTGGAGCCACCCAACCAGTAGGAAAAGATGTTGTTAACGCAGTATTTAATTCGGTAAATATCCCTATTATTGTAGGAGGAGGAATTAGATCCTTAAAAAAAATTACAGAAATACATATGGCAGGAGCAACACTAGTAGTTATTGGGACTGCCTTTGAAAAAAACAATATTTTTAAATAACAATTGTTATGAGGCTAGAAAGAAAACTAAAACAAGAAATTGACAAAAGAGGTATCTCTAACGAAAAATTAACAAGACAGTTAATCGCTTTTGTAAAAGGAACTCCAATTATTGAGTTAGATAGAATTGCTGGGATTAGTGATGGTATTATGACCATTAATAGTATTGAACGAAGTCAGTTTATGAATATTTATAACATTAAACAGCAAGATTTAGTGATTTATAAATTTACTCCAGCATCAGGATTAGCCTCTAGAATGTTTAAAGGACTTTGCGAGTTTTATCACTCCAAAATTAACAATGCAATGTCTCAATACTTTTTTAACAACCTACATAAATTTCCTTTTTACAAAGACATTATTATAGGATTTCATAAAGTCTATCCCAAAATTAAAAAACTAGATAGTTTGGCCAATAAAATGGCCTTTCTAAACTTTTTATTAAGTACAGATAATTTAAATTATCAAAATACTCCAAAAGGGCTGATTAAATTTCATCAATACGATATAGACAACAAAACAGCTTTAGAAGAACAAATTGATGAAAGCTTACATTACTGTATTAGTAAAGATCAAACAGTAAACATTCATTTTACCGTTAGCCCTAATTTTATTGATGCTTTTAAACAAGCTACAAAGGACTACATTGAAACTAATTACGATAACTCTAACATTACTTTTAACATTACATTCTCTATTCAAAAAGCAAATACAGACACCATTGCTGTAAACTACGACAACACACCTTTTAAGGATGAAAATGGGAATTATGTATTTAGAGCAGGTGGACACGGTGCTTTAATTGAAAACTTAAATGATTTAGATGCAGACCTTGTGTTTATTAAAAACATAGACAACGTTTCTCACCAAAACCACATGGAAGAAACTATTAAATACAAACAAATTCTTGCGGGTAAACTACTCTCTCTACAAGATCAAATTCACAATTACTTAAAACATTTAAAAGAAGATTCTGAAAATCTAAATCTTCAACAAATTCAGTTTTTCTTAATAGAGAATTTCTTTATCAATATACCAGAGCAAGAGTGCACCAAAGAAAACCTATACATTCTTTTAAACAGACCTATTAGAGTTTGCGGAATGATTAAAAACCAAGGTGATGCAGGTGGTGGTCCTTTTTGGGTAAAGAATAATGAGGGTGAAGCTACCTTACAAATTATAGAAGGAGCACAAATTGATAAAGAAAATAAAGAGCAATTAGAAATTTTTCATCAATCTACACACTTTAACCCTGTAGATATTGTTTGTGGTATTAAAGATTTTGAAGGAAATAAATTTGATTTAACTAAGTTTATAGATCATGATGCTGTTTTTGTAACCGATAAAAGCGTTAACGGAAAACCTGTAAAAGGATTAGAATTACCTGGTTTATGGAATGGTGGTATGGCAGAATGGTTAACTATTTTTGTAGAAGTTCCTATAGAAACTTTTAACCCTGTTAAAACGGTTACCGATTTATTATCGCCAATGCACCAAGCATAATTAGCTTATTTACAAATAACAAAAAAGCCTTTATTACACTAATAAAGGCTTTTTTGTTATTTGTGTTTTCAATTATTTAATTGCTTTGTACTTCTACAAAAAACACTTCATAAGGTGCTAGTACAGGACTAGAAGAAACTTTAACTCCCTTAATTAAATCTTTACATAAAATATTTTTTGGATTTTTCTTGTATCTTATTTTTAATTCAACATCTTCTCTTCCTAAATTAATTACAGACAACACATCATTTCCTTTTTTATTTTTAACAACTCTCCATGTACATTTTTTCTTTCCTACATTTCCTACTTCTGTTATAGTAAGATTAGGCAATTCTTTTTGTACTGTAAATAATGCTTTACTTTTTACCTGATCTAAGCTTGTTAATGTTACTAAAGTTCCTTTGCTTTCTTTTAAGATTTGTAAAGGCAAACCGTACTCATTCTTTTTTAAACTTACTGAATCTACAATTACTTTTCCTCCATTGTCTAAATACATTTGTAATGCATCCAATTCATCTTGAGTTACCTGAGCTGTTTTATATACCAAAATAACATCCCAATTTTTATTAGCCTGTTTGTTGATAATATTTTTAGTAGCAAAACCCAGAGGTAATCCTTCAAAATTTAAACTTTCATACAAATCAAAAATACCGTCCATGTAGGTTGATTCTTGATTTGCCGAAGTCTTAGAATAAAAAATTCTAATTGGTTTTCTTTGATGTTGCATTGCAGTAATCTCCTCACTAAACGTATTTAAATCTATGATTGTATTTTGCAATTCTTGTGTAACTCTTGGTTGTTGATTGTTAGAACCACCATACGCATTTGTCATTTTTCCACGTAAAGAACCATCTTCTCTTCTTGGCCAATACCAAGTTTGTACAGCATTAAGTCCTAAAGTATATGCTGCCCAGTAAACAGCTCTAGCATATTTAGGATTCATATACAAGTCTCTTGTACTACTTGTACTTAACAAATGACTTTCAGAATTAAAATTAATCTGATCTGGCTTTACCGATTTTAAAAAATCATACCCCATGTATAACTCTCTCCATCCAAACATATAATCCCCTTCCCAGTCTGCTGTTTCTCTTATATTATTATAATGAGCAGCTACATCATTCCCGTTAATATCACTCAACTCTGTTAAAGCTTCTAAATCTATACCAGTACAAGGATCATTATCCGTAAAGAAAGAAGGCATAATTTTTAAATGAGCTTTTGCTGTTGGGTCGTTTTTACGTAACTCTTGTTTTAAATACGTAAACCAATCTGTTACTCTATCTTCGTTAAACGTAGTCCAATCGTACCATTTTGAAGTCCCCATTAAGGAGATATCAATGGGTATTTCAATACTTACATCTTCAAAATCCGAAAAATTAGTTTTCCATAATTTATTTAAAGCTGTTATATTTTTATGTTTGTTTTTTAACCACGTTTTAAATTTAGCTTTTGTATAATGGGAAACACCTCCTGTATACCAAACTTTTTTATTTTGATTTTTATAAGTAATCCAACGTGGTTCATTAGCTAACATATATCCTAATTGGGTATAATTTTTGTCAACCATATAAGGCACCGTTTTTTCTAATAATTCTGACATCATTTTTCTAGCTCCGGGATTATCAATATCATAGTGAGTAAAAGGTTGTCCACCATAAGTTAAAAAATCGTCTCCATATTCTTTTAATGTCCATTTACTAGGTGGAGTATGCGCTATAAAAACAAACCCAGCAGTTCCTTTATCTTTGTTTTTTATTTGATTTATTGTAGCTGGATTTACAACTCCTGATGCTTTTAATTGCGTTGGAGCAATATAAACACCATCTAGTTCTCCAAAAAATTTATTTAATTCTTTAACTTCAGGCTTCCAAGTATAATCTGATAAAAAAACAGGTTTTCCTTTATAGGTTAATTCATTTTTATCATGCTTAATTTTTGACCAATTTATTTCTTGATAAGGTTTTCGAAAAATTTCTTTTTCACTTAAAGCAGTTGCTGTTTTTATCGCATTATCTAACATCAAAGCAACATCCTTTCTTTCAAAATCTGGCAAGTCTTTCGCCATTTGTTCTGCTTTATTTTTATAGACTCTTACCTTCTTAAAGTTATCAGTATTTAAGGCTATGTGTTTTTCATCCCAATTTGCATAACCTAAAAAAGTTTTTGCCAAAAAAATCGTCATTCTTTCTTTATAAGAATCTATATTTTCTTTATCTAATTCTTTTACAAGGTTTTCTAACTCCTTTATTTTTAACCCTACCTGTTTTTCAGTAGTCTGAGAACTAACAACATTAGTTATTATTAAAAACAGTGAAACTATTCTTTTTATATTTTTGAATTTTATCTTCATTTTTTATTTGTCTAGGGTAATTCCTATGTTAAAATGTCCTTTTTTAATTTTTCCATTTTCCATTTTTACGTAATAACCAAAACCAGGAATTGTAATTCCGCCTTTTGTAGTTTGAGCAACAGGACCAACATTTACAGTTACTTCTGTTCCGTTAGAAAACTTAGTTTTCTGTATCTTAAAATCAATACTTAAAAACTCATGACTTGTTAATTCTGCATAAAAAGTTTCTTTATGAATTGGACTTACTAATGAATTTGCCATTTTTATCATGTCTTTCATCCCATCAAATTCATAAGGAGAAAAGAATATTGTAGTTCCTCTTCCAAACAAAATACTTCTTAATGCTTTAATTCTAAAGTCTCCTGTTCCAGAAACTTCATTGTCTGGATTTTGAATTTTACCAAAAAGAGCAATCGCATCGTGGTACACCATATTAAACAATGGTACTTTTTTAGAGATTGAAGAAAGTGAACCCGATTCTATATAAGCCATTCCTTCAAACATATCAAAATATGGAATCCATTTTTCAGCACCGTGCTCTGTACCATTTACTACATTTAAACTTGCCAAGTATTTTGCCAAAGCCAAACGTCCCTCGTTTCCATTTTCTGGATAGGTTGCAAAGGTAATATCTGTAATATCAGCCTCTAATCCTAATGTTTCTATTTCTTGCTCTAAATGTTTTTGTGCCAAACCTAACTGATATTTAGGCTGTACCCTAGCCCATCGGTTTCCTACTTTTTTTATTTTCCCATCAGCCCTTTTTTCCATCATATCTGTAGAAAAATCCGGATCGTTTTCTAACAAAGGAGAATAAGCATGGTAAGACGAATATAGGTACCCATATTTTTTAGCCAAATCTACCGCTTCTTTTAATTTTTTCTCACCTCCTAAAGCCTCACTAATAGGCCAACAATTAGGAGGGAAATTTGAAAACACTCCCCAAGCATGAATAAATGCATTTTCAACTCCTAACTCATCATGTGTCGTTTTAATCATTTCTTTTAACTCATCAAAAGTAAAAGCCATTCCAGGCATATTTACATAATGAGGATATCCTCCATAAATTCCCATATAAATTGCTCCGGGTAGTTTATTTACATTTGGATCTTTTTTTTCTTTTTCTTTTAGCGACACAAAGTAGCCTCTTTCTTTGGCTTCTTTTCTATAAATTTTGGTCATATCCTTATAATCTCCATTGGGAATAAAATGATATACGATTTCTCTTTTTTCTTTCTTTTTATTTAATTTCCATACAGGATCCAAATACACAACTCTTTTATAAGGTGTCATTTCACCTAAGGCATCAAACAAATATTGACCGTTATTATTGATATTATAAAACATTTCTGCTCTAGAATCGGAATTTAAAATTCCAACAACAGCAGATTTCTCATTGTAAGTTCCCCACCAAGGCATAGACAATCCAAAACCGTTGGTATATAAAGGTATTTTTCCTATTGATTTTTTACTATATGTTTGATCATCCCAAGCACAAAAACGACCTCCGTTCATAGGAAATATATACGATGGACAAATAACTCCTTGCTCCTGTGGTATTACAGCAGCTCCTTTATCAACATCTGTTTCTAAACTAAATTGTCTAGACGGATAACGAAGTGAAATTAGTTTTGAATCTCCTGCAACTACGTCTAAAACTTCTACACTTAATTGAGACGTTTTTATATTTAATGTTAATAAAGTTTTAACAACAACTCCGTTAGCTACTGTACCATTTTTAAAAACAGGTTTCAAAAACTGAATACCAATAGTATTAGAACTCAATTTAGAAACTTCTACTTTTTTACTTTCTGATAAATTAACTGTTTGATGTCTTCCTTTTTCATCCGTTAGCGTTAATAAACCTGCTGCATTTTCCCACGGATCTGAATTCCATAACTGTTCTGTTTTTTTTTCTAAAACAGTAAAACATCCACTTTTTGCATTTACAGAAACTTTAATATTATTTGTTTCTATAAAAACTAAATTTGTAGTGTTTTTTCCTTTTTGCCCCGCATTGCAATTGGTTAAAAACACAATACACAAAAACAATACAACTATATTTCTCATATTTCTATTTTATTAAATTTTATTCAACAAGAAAAAAAGGATGCTCTTTTAAACATCCTTTTTTGTATAAAAATATCATTAAGTTCTAAAAGAAAGAGTATTGTAAAAACATTAAGTCATAAAAAGACTGCTATTGGTAAATTTAAATATGATTTTCGGAATTTTCCTTTATTGATATTAAGGTAATTTATTTGGTGAAATTTATTTATAAAAAAACGGAGCTTATATATTAGCCTGTTCTATATAGTCTGTTAAATCTTGATTTCTATCCAATTTACCTGTTTTGTAATAGGTAAGTGCATCATTATTATTGATAAAGAATTTTTGTGCTCCAACTTTATCTACAATTCCGCTTTTGGTCAACATATCTCTTACAGGGCCTTTTACGTTAGAAAAATAGACATCTACCTTTTTATCATTGTAAAAGTCTATAGCTGTTTCCATCATTTGTATAGCAGTACTATCTACCCCGTTAATACATTCACAATCTAGTAGAATAAGTTGTAAATTCGTTCCTTTTTCCTTTGCTCTTAGCTGTAATATTTCATTAAAATAGTTTGCATTTGCAAAATAAACTCTTGCATCAAAACGTAAAATTAAAATATGCGTATCTATTTCTACTTCTTCAAATCTATCTATATTTCTAAAAATATTTGTATTCGGAATTCTACCCAACACAGCTACGTGTGGTCTAGAGGTTCTTGCAATTAACATTCCTAAAGACAAAACAACTCCAATGGTTATCCCTTCTTTAATCCCTAAAAATAAAGTCCCAGAAAAAGTAGCAATCAACATCCAAAAGTCACTTTTATTTAAATTCCATAAACGAATAGCTTCTTTATAATTGATTAATTTTATTACAGAAACAATTATGATTCCTGCCAAAACAGCCTTTGGTAAAAAATAAAAAAATGGAGTTAAAAACAACAATACCAAAACTAAAACTATGATGGAAAATAAAGCAGCCATACCTGTTTTAGAACCCGCATCTTCATTTACTGCAGACCTAGAAAAACTGGCTGTTGATGGGTAAGATTTAAACATAGATCCTACTATATTCATCATTCCCAAAGCGATTAATTCTTTATTAGGAGAGATCATCACATCATCCGTACTTTTTTCAATTGCTTTCCCTATAGAAATAGTTTCTAAAAAACCAATAATTGCTAATGTTAACGCAATTGGAAACAAATCAGCAATCATGTTAAAAGTGATTATTGGAAAACTAAAAGATGGTAATCCTGATGGAATTTCTTTTAAAATAGCCACATTTGGAATTAACGAATGTGTAAAATACAATCCTAAAATTCCTAAAACCACTACTAACAATGGTCCTGGTAATTTGGATTTTGTAATTTTTATGACTAGCAATACAGCAATTGTAGCAATTCCTACAGATAGAGTTTGTAATTCTACTTGATGAATTTGCTGAGTTAACGATATTAAAATTTCTTGTAAACGGTTGCTTCTAGGAATTGGAATTCCCGACAAGTTTTTAAGTTGATTGATTCCAATTACTATAGCTGCTGCAGAACTAAAACCACTAATTACAGGTTTCGATAAAAAGTTTACAATAAATCCCAATTTACCAATCCCTAGCAATAACTGAATTAATCCGACACTAAACGCTAACAAAATAGCCAGTGTTACATAAGCATCAGTTCCGGCAATTGCTAAAGTAGAAATACCTGCTGCAACAATTAGAGAATCCATGGCTACAGGCCCTACAGCTACCCGTTGAGAAGTTCCAAAAATTAAATACATTAATTGAGGTAGCAATGCTGTATACAATCCATAAATAGGAGGTAAACCAGCAATTAATGCATAGGCTATTCCTTGTGGAATTAAAACAACTCCTACAGTAAAACCGCCTAATACATCAGCTTTTAAACTTTCTTTAATATTGTATTTTGGCAACCATTCTAAAATAGGGATCCATTTTTTCATACTAAAACAATTCTCCTTGATTTGTTGGTCTTGAAATTTCTAAATGCTTATATGCTAAATCGGTTACTTCTCTACCTCTAGGAGTTCTTAAAATAAACCCTTGCTGAATTAAAAACGGTTCATAAACCTCTTCTATTGTTTCAGAATTTTCACTTACTGCGGTAGCCAAAGTACTAATCCCTACAGGACCTCCTTTAAATTTCTGAATAATGGTTGTTAGTATTTTATTGTCCATTTCATCCAAACCAAAAGCATCTACATGCAATGCTTTTAATGCATATTTTGCAATTTCAATTGTAATGGTTCCATCTCCTTTTATTTGAGCAAAATCTCTAACTCTACGTAATAACGCATTTGCAATTCTAGGTGTACCTCTACTTCGTCCTGCTATTTCTATAGCTGCTTCCATACTAATAGGTACTTTTAAAATATATGCACTACGCTGTACAATGGTGCTTAACAACTCTGTATCGTAATATTGTAATCTACTAGAAATTCCAAAACGAGCTCTCATTGGAGCGGTTAACAATCCTGAACGAGTAGTAGCTCCAATTAAGGTAAAAGGTTCTAAGTTAATTTGAACCGTTCTTGCATTGGGCCCCGATTCAATCATAATATCAATCTTAAAATCCTCCATAGCAGAATATAAATACTCTTCTACAATAGGACTCAATCGATGGATTTCATCAATAAACAATACATCACGCTCATCTAAACCTGTTAACAAACCTGCTAAATCTCCTGGCTTATCTAATACAGGTCCCGAAGTAACTTTGATTCCTGCCTGTAATTCATTAGCTAAAATATGTGCCAAAGTTGTTTTTCCCAAACCTGGAGGACCATGAAATAAAGTGTGATCTAAAGCTTCTCCCCTAATATTGGCTGCTTCTACAAAAATTTTAAGATTTTCTATAGCTTGTTCTTGCCCTGTAAAATCATCAAAAGAAAGCGGACGTAGTTTTTTTTCTACATCTAATTCATCATTTGAAAAATTGGAATTTTCTGGATTTAGATTTTCGTTCATTCAAGTTTACTTATATAACAAATATAAGCTTTCAATCACAATTATAGGAATGAATATAAAATGTATGCAGCTACAACTCCGTATTTAAAAATTTCTATAAATATTACAGATTGTTTTTCTACCATTCTACCAATAGAGACTAAGGTTACCAGCATAAAAAAGGTCATTACCTCTAAGCCATATGTTGGAATATCTGCTATTTTATAAGACATTGTACACAACACTACCACTACTAAAGCAATATTACCTATAATAGAAATTTTTTCTATTAACGAATAATTTTTGTATTGATAAGAGCCTTTTTCTACATACAAAGGTAAATGCTCTAACTCTCCTGTTGCGGGAACCCAATCGGGTCCTTGAAACAAAACATTCAGCTTTCCTTGTAGGGTAGGCATTTGTCTCATTAAATAAAATAAGTTGGCATAATAATGAAATACTCCTGTCACAAAATCTCTAGAATTAATATCCATGGTAATTCCATACTTCACCTCTTCTTCTTCTCTCTGAAAAGTACCAAACAAACGATCCCAAATAATAAAAATACCTCCGTAATTTTTGTCTAAATACGCTGTATTACTTCCATGATGTACCCTATGGTGTGAGGGGGTTACCATAAACTCTTCTAAAATCCCTAATTTAGGAATTAAAGGTGTATGTAATAAAAATTGATACAATCCTAAAACAGCATGTGTCCCTAAAACAACCTCAGCAGAAAACCCTATAATAGGCATTGAGGTCCAAAAAAGTATTCTTATAAAAACCTGAAATGGTGTTAAATTAAAAGCGACACTGTAATTATAATCTTCACTTTGATGATGAATAATATGAGATCCCCAAAAAAGATTAATTCTATGCCCGGATTTGTGGTAAAAATACCACACAAAGTCAGACACCAAAACAGCTACCAAAAACCATTCTGTTGTTTGTGGAATTTTAAAAATCGCAAAATATTCGTGTAAATAATGATAGAAGAAAAAGATAATAGGCACCATAAACACTCCAGCTATTCTATCAAAAATACCCATAGATATATTGGCTATGGTGTTTTCAAACCTAAATATTTTTTTTCCTTTTCTTCTTGCAACTATATATTCTGTTGCCAAAACAAACATAACAATAGAAACTACAATAAATAATCCCGCGTTATCTCCTTTAGGCATTAAAGAAATTTCTTCCTTCATGATTCTAATTTTTAAGACAAAAATATAAAACTATCCACAATAAATCTATGGATTCTACTCTAGATAATCTTTGTCTAAACAAACGTTAAAACCTTTCAAAAAAGGATATAAAAAAAAGCGTTAACACTGTGTGTTAACGCTTTTAAAGCTCCCCCTCTAGGACTCGAACCTAGGACCCTCTGATTAACAGTCAGATGCTCTAACCAACTGAGCTAAGGAGGAAGTTGCATATAGCTACAAAAACCTGTTTTGCGAGTGCAAATATATATATAATTTTAATTTCTACAACTATAATTTTCTAAAAAAAATGAAATCTTTTTCATCTAGAAATGGCTTTAAAAACCTAACTAAAACTATAAATCTCATATACAGATATTTATACAATTCACTTCTATTATTTAATCATTGACCAATTGATACGTATGAATCCAATCTACATACATCATATTTATTTTATCATTACTAAGGTCTTTTTTATCTGCTATTCCTCCTGTCCAACTATGTACACTTGTCCATAAATCCCATATAATATTTAAATCTCTTGTAAACTTTCTAGTAGAAGTTACACTACCCGCTGGTTCTCCGTTAATATAAAAGTAAACATGGTTGGCATCTGGCCAATAACAACCTAATGTTTGATAAGCCTCATTCCATTTTTTTCCTTTAGCAGGGTTTTCATCAGATAATTTTCTGTTATCAAAATTACCATGTGCTCTTTCTACATCGTTATTTTCTACCACAAAATACTGCGAATACATGGTATAAGGTCTGTTAGACTGATTGTTAAATGAAGGATTGGTGTTGTGTTCACAAATATCAATTTCATCTCTAGTACTTCCTCCATCAGATCCCTTGTTCATCCAAAAAGTACTAAAGGCTGATATGCCTGAAGTTTTCATGCAACTTTCTGTATACATCGGGAATTTTATTGCTTGTTTAGACATCACTCGTGAAGTTTTAAACCATCTACTAGATGATGCATCTAAAGTAGCCTTGATCCACAATTTTCCGTTAGAGACTCCAGAATTCTCTGCAACCATCTGTACAGGTTCTTCGTAATTCCATAGTGTTTTTCTCCATTTTGTTTGATCCCACTCGTCAAATTCATCTGTTAACCCTGCTACAGTTTGCCATTTTTTCCCTTTGGGTGCTTTGGGTTGTGCATAGCTAGTTGTTAAAATAAAAAGAAACAATACCGTTAAACTTTTGTTGATATTCATAATTTGTTTTTTAATGAACCTCAAATTTAGATACAAGTAATTAATTCTTTTAGATGTTGCTGTTTTAAAAAACACATCAAAAACTGAACATTTAGAGAACAACTAGACAGGTTTAGATGCTAAACTATCTAGATTTATATCGCACTTCTTGTGCTTTGTCTTTCCTTTTTGTTTATTTGCTAGGCATATTTCATTGCGATGCGATTGTTTTTAAAACTATTTTATCCACAAAAAACCCTTTCTCGTTTTACGAGAAAGGGTTTTTTAATGTTCCTATTTTAAGCTAAGACTGTTATTCCAACTCTAACTTAAACACATTGGCAATACTGTTCATTTCTGCATTCGGAATGGTTAAAAAGAAAGTTGATGTACTGTGTTCAAACTTAGTTTCTGTACCTGTTCCCATATGCGTAATCTTTTTAATTTTCCCTGGAGGAATGTTTCTGTGGTAACCTCCTATAGAACGCATCTCTATTTTCTTACCTGCTTTAGGAGTTCCTAAAAAGAAAATATACATTGCTTTTTTATCTTTAGCTACTGTAAAACGAACATCATTGGCTGTGTATTTTACAGAAGAAGATTGACCTGCATTGTGTCCCTCTCCAGTAGATGCGTTACCAAAACCAAAAATATTATGAGGTCTAGTTCCGTAAACAGCTTCTCCGTGAACCTTCATCCAATCTCCAATTTCTTTTAACACATCTCTTTGTTCTTGATTGATAACTCCATCAGCTCTTGGCGATACATTTAATAATACCACTCCATTTTTACTCCAAATATCAATCATGTTACGCACCACCATATCGGCAGTTTTATAAGGGTGACCTTCAACATACATCCAACGGTTTTTTCCTAAAGTCATGTCTGTCATCCAAGGTGTAGGCCAAGAATCTTTTCTTCCTCCTTGTTCGTAATCTAACACACTGTAATCTAATGGTAAATCTTCTTGTTTGTGAGCCAACATAACCTCTTTATGTTTTTTAATTCCGTTGTTAAAGTGATGAGCTGCCATTTCGTTACGTTTCTCTTCTGGAATTAAGTTTAACCATGAGTCGTACCATAAAATATCTGGGCTGTATTTATCTACAACTTCATTTACTTGATCTAACCAATATTGATTAAAATCTTCAATTTTCTCAAAATTCCCAAACAACTTACGCAATTTAGGATCTGTAGTAGCAGTTGGTAAATCTGGATGATACACATAGTGACTGTTATAAGCAGTCCCCCACAATTCTGGTTTGTCTGCATTACGTTGTCCGTTACGTGCATGATGAAAAGTAGCAATGGTTTTTAATCCTTCTTTTTCTAAAGATTTAAAAATATCACTCAAAACATCTCTTTTAGGTCCCATATCTGCTGCATTCCAAGGATTCACTTTACTATCCCACATAGCAAAACCATCATGATGTTGTGCTACAGGCCCTGCAAATTTAGCTCCTGTGTTTTTAAACAATTGAGCCCAATCATCTGGATCAAATTTTTCTGCTTTAAACATGGGAATAAAATCTTCGTATCCAAATTCAAAAATACTTCCGTAGGTTTTTTCATGATGTTTACGAACTGCATTATTTTCCTTATACATATTGTGCGGATACCAAGCGCTTCCATATGCAGGTACACTGTAAGGCCCCCAATGGAAATACATTCCTAGCTTTGCATCTGCAAACCATTCTGGTGCAGCACCGTGTTGTTTTAAAGATTCAAAAGTTGGCTTATACATCTTAACCTCCTGCTCTTGTTTTTTAGATATACTTGTACAGCTTACTAAAACTGCAACTCCAATACCTAACGCGTATTTTAATTTATTGTGCATTTCTTACTTTTTGATTTTGTTCTTTGATACGTTTTTTTTGTTTTCCGTTTAATCCATGTCTGTTGTAATGGAATTCTGGAGAATAGTTGTAATAGTGATCTTTCATATCTTGATCATCTACATCTTGACTTAAATCACAATCAAAACGAGTTAACACAGAGTGTCTCCAGTTCCCTCCTGCATTTATAAAGTGTGAAATTCCCCAAGTAATTCCTTTTCCATCTTTGGTATCTGTAAATGCATCTGGCACATAAGGTCCTGCAGCAACAGGTAACAATTCGGTAATAGAAGCTATCTCAAAATTCACCCAATCTTTTGCGTATTGAATCGTGTTGTGCTCCATTCCGTCACGCTGTACAATAGCAGCAACTCCTTCTTTAAAAGGAAACAAGGTGGTTTCGTGACCCGAATTAATTACTGGGTTTAAAGGATGTTTTGTAAAAGGCCCTAATGGATCTTCTGCAATAGCTAAACCTTGCATTCTAATTTTAGACGGTTTAAATTCTGGTCTCTTATCAAAATCCCCTTTGTAGTACAAATAGATTTTTCCATCGTGTACTAAAGGATAAGGATCGTGAATAGAGTATTGATCCCAAGAACCTTCTGGTCCATTAGGAATTACAATTTTTCCTGTATGATGCCAAGGTCCATCTGGTGAATCTGCCCAAGCTACAGAAACAGGACAAAAATCTCCTCTTAAACCACTAGCTTCTTCAAATGCTTGAAAATACAAATAATACTTGCCTTTAAACTTTAAAATATCTGTAGTTGTTACAGATCTCCAACCTGCTTGAGGTTTTGGAGGACGAGGAACTGCAATTCCTTCTTCTTTCCAGGTAAACCCATCTTCTGAAGTTGCATACCAAATATCTGCCAAATCCCAGTCTGCGGATGGAATTACATCTGTTGCTTCTTTAGCACGAGACATTCCTACAGGTTTTACAGGAGTTTTTCTACCTGTATAATAAACATAGTATTTTCCGTTTTCAAAAATAACTTTAGAAGGGTCTCTACGTGTAATAGTTCCATCTCCTCCGTTATAATCAAAACCTTTTAATTTGGTGTATTTAAACTGTGTGTATAATTCGTTTTGTTCTGGACGAATTTTATCATAAGCATCATAATTTCTTGCTACCGCAGCACTTAATGGTCTGTCTGGTTTTTCACTCGGAATAAAAAAAGGAAACTCTTCGGAAGCCTGTTCTTCATTTTTTGAAGTTTTATCGGCTTGTTTTTCTTGGCAAGAAAACAACAAAGTTGCACAGGCTGCCAAGCTCAATACGTATTTTTTCATATTTCTTAATTTATTTTAGTTTTGTTTTTTAATGGATTTGATTTCTAATTTTTTATAGTTACTACTTGGTGTCCAAGCAAAACCTTTGGGAGTCCAATTTACACCAGGAACCCAAGCTTTTGCACCAAACTCATAAGCACCTAAATCTGGAGCTTTGTTTTTAAAGTTGGTGGTTATTTTTTTAATTTTCTGACCTTTGTCAATTAAAGGAGATCCTTTAAACGGAACAAATAGACTGTTGATAGCGACCAAAAAAGGAAGTTCTGAAAACTGATGATTGTTCTCAAAATCGTTATCAGCATCTTTACCTATGTATTCTTTTTCATCTACTCTATATTTTTCTCCATCTCCAGAATGCCACCAAGGCCTAACATCAGAAATATTATTATACAAAACATTGTCTTGCACATTGGTCTGTTTTCCATTTCTTTTGGGCACCCAACAGTCTATTAAAGCTTGATCTGGTTTACCTACATTCCAGAAAGTATTGTTGTAAATTTTATTTTGAACAGCATTCCAATTAAAATGCAAACCTCCCCATTCTACATCCCAAACCACATTGTGATGTACAATATATCCTGCTGAGTTGTTGTCTAAATAAATTCCCGTAGCTTTTTTTCCTGCATGATGGTCATCTGCATAAGCATCATGGAACCAGTTGTGGTGTACTTCTATATTTTTAGGAATGCTTCTTCCTGTCACATAAAACAAACCTCCATCGGCACCAGAAATCAAACATTTTTGAACGTGATTGTAAGCAAATTCACTATCATCACCAGAAACTTTTACACCGTCTCTTGCAGATCCGTACAATGAATTATTTAAAATCTGATTGCGTTTTCCATCACTAATTAATAAAGCAGCATGCAAACCAATGGTGTTGAAATTTTGAATGATACAATTTTCTACTTTGTTAGATTCTGATTTTCTACTTAAATACACTCCGTTTAATGTACCGTTTTCTAACACACATTTTTCTAGGGTGTTAAAATATCCTTCCATAACTTGAATAGCTGCATTGCTTAAAGCAGCTCCGTTTAAATCGGTTATCAATCTATCTGTACCATTCTTTACCATGCAGTTGGTCACTTTATTATAACTCCCTTTAATGGTTATCATTCCACCAAAAAAGTTAAGCCCTTCAAAATGAATGTAATTTTTGTTGATATTGGCTGTGTTTTCTCTAGTTGAAATTTCGACATGATCCTTTGCTGGATTTTTTCCATCAGGAGCATAAAAATAAAGTTCTTTAGCAGTAGTATCGTAATACCATTCGTTGGGAGCATCTAAAGCTTCTAATTTGTTCATCAAATAAAAAATTCCACGATGTCCGTTTTCTAAACGAGTAGGGCTGTGTGTTTTTCCAAAAGGCCATTTATCTGGCAAAGTGTTAAAATGAACACGATGTAAATCTTTACTGTAACCTGTAATGGTACGTTCCCAACTACAACCGCTATGCGCTCCCAAATAGTGTATAACTCCTCCTCTCCAATCAAAATCTGGAATTTCATTATTACTGATGTACGACATAGAATAGGTTCCTTTTCTTTTATCAATAAATTTGGCATCTAAGGTATATTCATTGTAATCTACGTTGTTTGGCCAACGTGCAATTTGCATTTTCTGATGATTGAAATACACATTATTTCCTGCTCCCAAAGGCATATTTACATTCTTAGCTTTGTATATATTTCCTGAATGCAATTCCCAATTGGTAACTTTTTCTGTTGCCGTAACAATTACCACATCATTTTTGTATTTGGTATAAATAATAGGTTTTCTTTTACTTCCTGAATTTTTAGGAACAATATTTTCTCGATACGTTCCTTTATGTATATAACAAATATCTCCTTTCTTCATCACATCAGCAGCTTGCTGAATGGTTTTAAAAGGGTTGTGGATAGAACCATCTCCTTGCGAAACATTGGCAGCATCAACATGATACTCTTTAGCAAAAACTTGACATGTTGCTAGTATTATAAAAAACAGTAATTGAAATATTTTTTTCATCCTTTTAATTTTCTAATAGCCAGTCTATCAATTATATTTTAATTATTTTTTTAGTTACTGTTTTATTCAACGTGATAAAATAAACTCCAGCCTCTAAACTCTCAATACTAATTTCTTTCGTTGTTCCTTCTTTCAGCAATTTTCCTTCTACAGATTTAATTTCCCAATTTTTAAGATCACCCGTAATAGTGATGTTTTTTTCAGCAGGAATAGGATAAACCCCTAAATTTTGATTAAGCTCTACCTCCTCTGTAGACATACCTTCATTATCCTCGGTTCTTTTAATTTCTCTAGAAAAATTAAAAACTTGCAATGCACTACTACTTATATGACCTCCGGTTTCTCCAAAGACAACCTCTACTTGATTGTTCCCACTACTAATAAGATCAAAAGGCACCTTAATTTCTAACATTCCAAAAAACTGATCTCTTCCTCTCTGCAAATCTCCTCTGTAATTATCTGGAATATCTATGCTTGCTCCATTTACTTTAATACTAGTTGGAAAACGATGTAAAGACAATGCTCTAGCCAATCCTAAACGCAATACAGCTTCTCCATTTGTTCCTTTGTTAATGTTCTCAAAAGTAAAATTCACTGAAGTATTAGCTACAATAGACTGCTTATAAGTAGTTGCATAGTGTTTTTCTTCTAGAGATGTTTTGTTTACAACTACCTCATCTTTAAAAATATACTTTGCGATAAGGGTCTCATCATCTCTAATTTGCTGTACTTCCTCTAAACTATTGTAAGTGTTTTTGGTTAACATTACCTGTTCATCCTCTGTAAAATATAATCTTTTTACTTCTATTGATTCTATTTTATTAGTATTTACCCCTTTTATGTTTAGATTAAAATCAATTGTAGCACTTTCAATATTATTTAAAATCACATACACTTCTTTTCCATTCGCATAGGCATCTACTTGAAAATCTAAATGATTTGCATGCGTATCTAAACGCACCCCTTTTACATCAGACCACAATTCATAAAACTTAATATATTCTGTCCAAACCCATTCTCCACTATACGATTCAGGTTCATTGGCTTTTCGCAACAACCTACATCTGTAAGGTATGTCTTTCGCAGCATCATACCCCCACTCTGCTTTTGGCATCACAAAAGGAATGGCACTCACAAATACATTAGGACGTTCTAAAAACTGCATTAACATGGCATTAAAAGCCTCTATTCTTCTCCAATCATTATGTGGTCTCCATAATCTGTCTCGGTCAGACATCCCCCATAATTGACCACCATATTCTGTAATAAAAAACGGCTTTACTTTATTGTACTGAAGCATGCTATAATGCTCCATCATATCAAAAGTAGCCTCGTTTCTTCCTCCTTTTCGATACTGTTCAATTTCATTTCCATTCTGAATAGGTCTGTCATACAAGTGAATTGTATAAAAATCAAATGCAGAACCATAATCTCTAATAAAAAACTTCCAACGCTCTTCCCATTCTTGCAGATTTCCTCCTTCATCAAAATCTGGAAAAGCTGTACCAAATCCTCCTACTTGTAAACCAGGAACTTTATCATGTATAATATCGGCAACCGTTTTATGAAACTTAAAAACTTTTTCTAGGGTTCCACCTCCATCGTGATTTCTATCTACAAAATGCCAAACAGGCTCATTCATAATTTCAAAATACTTAGGCATTGGAAAACCATCGATTCCTCCACTTCCAAAATAATTGTTAAAATAATTGGCACAAAACTCTCCAGATGCGGTTCCAAAAGGCTCTAATGTAGTATCTGTACTGGCATAGTACCAACCTCCATCTGTAGGATTGTTTCCGTTTGGAAATAAAGGCAATTGCTGATTTGCAACTATAAAATTTCCTTTTTCATAAGCATGTCGATCCGTTTTTTTCGCATATGAAGCTTTGTCAGCATCCCCCAATATTTTCATGTGATTAGGATCTGCATAGCCTGGTCTGGTTGGATCTTGATTCACTCTTTTTGCGCTTGATTTTATATGTCCTGTTTCTCTACCAAAAGAAACATCTAAATCATTTACTAAATATTCAAATTTATCCATATCACCATTCCAAACGCTAGCCGATTGAGACGAATGTACATTGATCCACTTAGAGCGATTAAAAGTAGTTTCTCTTCCTACTTGATGATTCACATCAATATTTACATCTACTTGAACTTGGGCACTTGTCTCTAAGCCTACAAAAGAGACCAAGAGCATCCAAAATAATCTTGATGTATATATTGATGTTTTCATTTTATTTATATGTTTAAAATTCAAAAGTTAAATCAATAACAATAGGCTCATCTACATTTCCGAAATATTTTTTTAAACTTCCTTGCGGTCCAGATTGCGATGCTTCCATAAATTTGGTTCCCATTGCTGGTATGTTTTTCACGAATGAAATGTCACCTTTTGGGAATTTATTTACTGCAGCACCTCTACCAAAATCGGCAGGTTGTTTTGGGGTAAGCATTCTTAAAAAAGTAAGATCTGAATGGCAGTATACTGTAAAACCATTTGCATTATTCCCTTTTAACTTTACCCAATTAAGACTAGAGAAAAAGCCTTTAAACTCTGGATATACAAAACCTGGTTCTCCTGTAGCAGAATCGTTATAATCGTTTTCCCAAACTTTAAACTGTGTCCCTTTCATACGATTACTCCACACACGATATGGACCGTCTCCTAGCCATTTCATACCCTTAACTTCTTCTTCGGGAAAGGAAAAAGAAATACCAAAATATTCTTCTACAATTTTTTTATTTTTTATTTCAACATGTAAATCTAGAATACCGTTAGAATTAACTGTCCATGTAAAGAAATCTTGCGTAAATTCTTTACTTTCTTTCCAATCGTAGTACTTATGCTTTTTCTCGAAAAATGCAGTAATTTCTATTTTGTTATTTTTTGATGTTACTTTTACGTCTTCTAATTTAGATTTACCACCTAACAATATTGGTCCATCTTTTAAAGGAATTACTTTCCCGTTTATTAAAACCTCTTTAAGTAATCCGGTTTTAGCCGAAAATTTAAACTGACTATCGCTAGTATTTACTGTTATTACATTATCTGAAGTAATGGATTTAATATTTCCGTTTTTTGTATAGCTAATTTTATCGCTATTAAGTTGCTTAGGTGTTTTAACAGGGTAGGTCCATGTGAAAATTTCGTTTCCATGAATATCTGTTGCTGTTAAGTACAAGGCATCTGCCGATTTCCATTTTTCTGGTTTGTTTACCGTAAATTTTCCTTTTTCTAAAGGGGCTAGTTTAGGTAATACTACTTTACTTTCTGCTAGAATTTTAATATCAATTGCATCATCTGGACCATTAAAATTAACCCATTTGGCTGTCATAGAACATTCGTCCAAATCGGTAAAATGGTACCTATTTTCAACATTAAATACTCCAGAGAAATCATCTCTAATATATCTATCGGCAATATAAATTGGCGACCACACTTCTTTTATGGTAAAATAACTAGCCTCTTTTTCGCCATAAGGCCCAACAATTCCGTCTGCTCCGTGATTTCCATCTGTATCAATAATTCCTCCTTTATCTGTACGTACCACTCCTTCGTCTGCAAAATCCCAAAGAAACCCACCTGCTGCCAATGGCATATTCCACATTTGTTTCCAATAATCATCAAGTCCAGCACCATGACCACCATCATATAATCCATGTAAAAACTCCGTTGGAAAGTATATTTTATCCTTGCTAGGAGAATCAAAAGCAAACTTATAGTAATCTGGATAGTGCATGGTATTTGTCTTTTTATAGACGTTCCAAGGGTGAATAACTTCTCGTTTTTGAATATCCCATTTTGCAAACTCTTCATCTAATTTAGAATTCCAACCACTTTCATTACCATTGTCCCAAATTAAAATTGACGGGTGGTTTACATCTCGTACAACAAGCTCTTTAATAAGTTTTTTACCCACTTTTGTGTCTAAATAGGGTACGTGCCATGTACATAACTCATCCAAGACAAACAGTCCAAGGGAATCGCAGGCTTCTAAAAAGTGAACATCTGGTGGATAATGAGACATACGTATCGCATTCATATTCATGTCCTTTATCATTTTTGTATGTTCAATACTCAATGCTTTTGAAGTTGTTCTTCCTGAATTTGGGTAAAAAGAATGATGATTTACACCTTTAAATTTTATTTGTTGCCCATTAACATAAATACCATCGCTCTCTCGAATTTCAACAGTACGGAAACCAATGCGTTTAGAAACTGTATGTAATTCATTTCCTTTTTTATCTAGTAGACTTATTTGAAGCTTATATAAATTTGGCTTTTCAGGATTCCACGTTTTAATATTATTTGCTTTAGTAGATAAAGACAATTTTCCTTCTGTCTTTTCAACTTTTAAATCTGAAAAATCTTGTACTAATTTTCCGTTTACACCAAACAATTTTACTTTTACAGAAGTTGCTTTTTTTGAAGTGGTAAAAACATCTGCTACAATATTTCCATTGGCTTGCGCATCTATTGCCACACGTTCTATAAATTGCTTAGGTAAAACTTCTAAATATACAGGACGATAAATCCCTCCAAAAATCCAAAAGTCGGTATTACGCTCTGCAGCGTTGATAGACTCATTAGAAGACATTTTATGCACCTTTACTTCTAACTGATTTTTTGCTCCGTATTTTAATAATTTAGAAATATTGTATTTGAATTCGTAAAAAGCACCTTGGTGAATTTCTCCAGCCAATTTTCCGTTTATTTTTACTTCGGCATCAGTCATTACACCTTCAAAAACAATTTTCACTTCGTTCTTTTTCCAATTTTTATCTACAAAAAAATCGTGCTTGTAAATTCCAAACTCATTGTGATATTCTTTTTTTGCTTTGTAATCTCGTCCGTAATTGTAATTTCCAAAACCTTGTAATTCCCAACAAGAAGGCACTTCTATTTTTGTCCATTTTTTACTTTCCATTCCATCAGAACAATAAAAATCCCAGGCAACTGTATTGTCTTTTCCCGTTCCAGATAAATATCGTTTGTGAGTTGTTTGTCCCTGTACTGTGTAAATAGTCAGCAAAAACAAAGCAACAATTCTTATGATTGATTTAAATTTCATTTTTTATGGTTTTGGTTTAGGGTATTCTATTTAAAATTCAAAAGTTAAGTCCATTACAATAGGCTTGTCATCATTTCCAAAATAATGCTCACTATTTCCATGAGGTCCTGTACTATCCGAAAACTGAAATTTGGTTCCAATTCCCGGAATGTTCATCACAAAAGAAATATCTCCTTTAGGAAATGTAGGATGTATTTTCTCCTTATGCGCTCCTGATTTATTCACCTTAGGTTCTTCTGGGGTTAACATTCTTAAATAGGTATGCGGAGTTCTACAATACACGGTAAACCCGTTGTTGTTGTTTCCTTTTACTTTAGACCAATAAAGACTAGAGAAAAACCCTTTAAATTCAGGATACACAAACTCATCCTCTCCTGCTTGTCCGGTTACAGTATTGTTGTAATCATTTTCCCAAACTTGAAAACGTGTTCCTTTGGTTCTGTTTCTCCAAACTCGGTAAGGACCGTCTCCTAACCACTTCATTCCTGCTACTTCTTTTTCTGGAAAAGAGAAAGTAATCCCTCTATATCCCTTTAAGTTTCTGTATCCTTTAAACTCCACTTTTAAATCTAACAATCCGTTAGCGTGTACTGTCCATTTTATAATATCTGAACGAACTTCTTTTACAGTTGACCATCCTGGAGACCATTTAGATTCTTCAAAAACGACCAATACCTCTACTTTGTCTTTTGATGGAGTTACGGTAATGTTTTTGATTTTATCTTTCTGACTTAAAATGATAGGTCCGTTATTTAAAGGAATAATCGTAGTTCCTTTTTTAACTTCTTTTAACAAACCTGTTTCTTCAGAAAACACATATTGTATATCTTTAGTTTCTACAGTGATTTGTTTGTTTTTGGTAGCTGTTTTTACAGTTCCATCAGTCGTATAGGCAACATTAGATTTGTTTGCTTCTTTAGGAGTGGCTACAGGATAAGACCATGTAAAAATTTCTTTTCCGTTAGGATCCGTTGCTGTTAAATGCAGAGCATCTGCTGTTTTCCAGTTTTTAGGTTTCTCTACCGTAAATTTCCCTTTTGATGCTGGAGAAAGACTTGGTAAATCCACTTTACTTTTTGAGATGATCTTGTAATTATTTTTATCCTCTGGTCCTTTAAACTGAATCCACTTAGCAGTCATAGTACAAGCCTCTAAATTGATATAATGATATCTGTTTTCTACTCTAAAAATCCCGTTAAAATCATCACGAATAAAACGATCTTCTATAAACACTGGAGACCAAATTTCTTTGATGGTAAAATAACTTGCTTCTTTTTCTCCGTAAGGTCCTACAATTCCGTCAGCAGCCTTGTTTCCTTGCAAATCAATCTCATTATTTCTATCGGTTCTTTCAATTCCCTCATCAGCAAAATCCCATAAAAAACCACCTGCACTTAAAGGTAAATTCCACATTTTCTCCCAATAATCTTGTAAACCTGCACCATGACCACCATCGTACAAACCATGTAAAAATTCTGTAGGAAATAAAATTTTGTCTTTAGAATACGAATCATTTACCAAAGAATGGTAGTGACTGTAGTGAATGGTATTTGTTTTGTTAAAAATGCTCCACGGGTGAATTACTTCTCGGTTTTGAATATCCCATTTTGCATAATCTTGATCCACTTCTGGATTCCAACCTTGCTCATTTCCATTTGCCCACAATAAAATAGACGGATGGTTTACATCACGAACCACAGTTTCTTTTACAATTTTACGAGCTATCTTAGTATCTAACATTGGATTGTGCCACGTACAAATTTCATCAATCACAAAAAGACCAATAGAATCACACACCTCTAGAAAATGTTTATCCGGTGGATAATGTGACATACGAACCGCATTCATGTTCATATCTTTCATCATGTTTACATGCTCTATACTCAATGCTTTTGAAGTTGTACGACCAGAAGCAGGGTGAAACGCATGACGATTTACTCCTTTAAATTTGATACGCTCACCGTTTACATAAATTCCATCACCTTCTAAAATCTCTACGGTTCTAAAACCTATTCTTTCCGTAACACTATGTAGTATATTTCCTCTTTTATCTAACAAATCTATTTTTAGTTGATATAGATTTGGAGTCTCTGGGTTCCATGTTTTAACAGTAGAAGCTTTTGTTACTACACGGAACTTGTTTTTTTCTTTTTTAAGATCTGTAACTTTTAAGTCTTCTACCTTATTTCCTTTCACATCTAATAAAGTTAAGGCAACATGATCTGCTTTTTTAGCTTCTAAAAATAAATCGGCAATAACACTACCGTTTGCTTTAGCATCAATTGCAAAACGATCTATATTTTCTTTAGGTGCAACGCTTAAATATACCGGACGATAAATTCCTCCAAAAATCCAAAAATCAGCATCACGTTCTGCATGGTTGATCGATTCGTTTGCAGAAACCTTATTTACTTTTACCTCTAACAAGTTCTCTTTTCCATAGTTTAATAACTTAGAAATAGAATATGTAAACTCATAAAAAGATCCTTGGTGTATTTCTCCAGCCAACTTTCCGTTAATTTTAACTTCGGCATCCGTCATCACACCTTCAAAAACAATTTTTATGTCTTTGTTTTTCCAATCTTTAGATACGTTAAAGGAATGTTTGTACAAACCAACTTCTTTCGCTCGACCTTCCATTTTATCGCTACCATAATTGTAACTTCCAAAACCTTGCTGTTCCCAACAAGAAGGAACCCCAATTTTTGTCCAAGCTCCGCTTTTTCTTCCTTCTGAGCAATAAAAATCCCACTCTACAAGATGGTCTTTATCTGTACCTGATAGGTAATGAATTTCTGTTCCCTTCTCTGACACTGTAGACTGACCGTTTACCAACGACACACACCACAGAAACAAAAACCAAGCTAACTTATTTATCATTTTCAAAATATTTTTATGAATCTTTTATATAATTTATAAAGTTTATGAACAAACTTTACAAACAAATCTAACTATTAAGAAGATATTTAATAACTTTAACGCATCTTTTACGGTACTTATAACCGTTAAAGTTGTAGCTAAACTGTTTATTATAAAGGGAATGAAATTAAGTAAAGAACAAAAAGATGAAATTGTAAAAACGCTAAAAAACAGTGCTACTTTTAAAAAAGCGACCACTTCTGCTGGTCTTTTACACTATTTATATCAAGCAACTTTAAAAGAAATCAACCTAAAAGAAAGCGTAATTGATTATGAGTTTTTTGGCAACAATGAAACCAACGAAAAGAACAACCCTAGAGTACGAGTAAACGTTTATAATTTGCGAAAAAAAATAAATGCTTATTATGAAAAAGAAGGACAAGATGAAATCTGGAGATTGGCTATTGATAAAGGACAATATCGTGTTAGGTTTTACAAAGAGCAAAAATCTTTTAAAAAAACAAATTGGAAACTAGTTTTACCCTATAGTCTATTAGCTTGTATACTTATAATAAGTCTATTTTTTAGTTTACCTGCCAAACAACCTAAAATTTGGAACTCCTTATGGAACAGCTCCAATCCCACACATTTATTTATTGGAGATTTATATGGAATAACAGGTAAAACAATAACAACCGGACAAGGATGGACAAGAGACTTTAATATAAACAACTCTAAAGAGTTTTATACTTTTATTGACAAGAATCCCAATCTTAAAACAAAACTAAAACCATCTACCTATACCTACACAACTACCATGGCTACTCTAGCTACACAATCTTTACAACGTTGGTATCAAACATACGAGCATCATTTTACAATTCATTTTACCACCAAAAGTTCTACATCTCAAATAAAAGAAGCCAATGCTATTTATGTAGGGCCTTTAAAAGACCATAATTTGTTTCTTCCTTTTTTTAACGAAGGAAATCCATTTTGCTA
This sequence comes from Wenyingzhuangia heitensis, assembly GCF_011762155.1. Classification (GTDB taxonomy): domain Bacteria; phylum Bacteroidota; class Bacteroidia; order Flavobacteriales; family Flavobacteriaceae; genus Wenyingzhuangia; species Wenyingzhuangia heitensis. The sequence goes on along the minus strand of NZ_JAASQL010000005.1, from coordinate 9,718 downwards.
TATTGATGACAAAAATTTGATGATCACCAATCATCCAACAAAACCAGATATTACTTATAGTTTAAATTCTTTTTTAGAAACAGACGAGTATGCTGTTGTCTCTAAATATCCTGCAACGGGCAACACAGAACATTTAGTCTTTTTATCACAACACGACATTGGAGTAACAGCAACAGTAGAATACTTTACCCAAAAAGATAGTCTTAAAAACTTCACCCAAAAATACTTGACAGAAAAGAATTATTTTACAGCCATTTTTAGAGTAAAGGGACAAGATAGGACTAGCATTGATTTAAAACTCATAGAGGTAATTCCTTTTTAGTTTTAAATCGACACATTAAAATACAGACACTATAATAACACACCTCCAGAAACTTCTATACGCTGTCCATTAATCCATTTTGCATCATCGGAACATAAAAAAGAAACAACACCTCCAATATCATCAGCCTCTCCAACCCTTCCCAAAGCAGTAGCACTGGCAAGCATAGTTCGTTTTTGTTCGTTATTTTTATTTTCTCCTCCTCCAAAGTCTGTTGCAACACCTCCTGGAGCAACTACATTTGCTATTATTTTTCTTGGAGCCAATTCTTTTGCTAGAAATTTAGTAAACACCTCTACAGCACCTTTTGCTGCAGCATATGCAGATGAATTAGGAAACGTAAACCTAGTTAAGCCAGATGATATATTAATAATTCGCCCTCCATCTTTTAACAAAGGAACCAGTTGTTGTGTAAGAAAATAAACACCTTTAAAGTGGACATTTACCATAGCATCAAACTGAGCTTCTGTAGTTTCTAAAAAAGGCTGATAAATACCTGTACCCGCATTATTAATTAAAAAATCAAATTCTGGCTGCCCATATTCACTAATCAAATAACTAGATAAGTCGTTAGTAAATTGTTTAAAACAAGAAATATCGCACGTATCTAATTGTAAAGCTTTTGCCTTTAATCCTTTTTTTTCTATGTCTGCAACTACAGTATCTGCGGCTTCTCTATTTTGATGGTAAGTAATTACTACATCAATACCTTTTGCAATCAATTGTAAAGACATTTCTTTTCCCAAACCACGACTACCACCAGTAACCAATGCTATTTTATTTGTTTTCATAAAAAAATAAATTTAAAGAGAAATAAAGATATTTAAAAAAGATAAAAACGCTTCATATTTATAGTGCAAATTCTAAGAACACAGGTTGATTCTTTATAAATAAGACCAGATAATAATCCATAAAAAAAACCTTAACTAATTAAAGTTAAGGTTTTTTGCTCCCCCTCTAGGACTCGAACCTAGGACCCTCTGATTAACAGTCAGATGCTCTAACCAACTGAGCTAAGGAGGAAGTTGCATATAGCTACAAAATCTCGTTTTGCGGTTGCAAATATAATTATAATTTTAATCTATGCAACAATTATAATTATTTTTTTAAAAGATTTTAAAAAAATAAAAATACTTAAGAAGAATTATGAATAGAATAGAAACTAAAAGAAAATATTTTTTTAAAATGATTTTTATTTAATTTTGATCTTTTATTACTATAAATAATTCATTTTTTTGTGAAAAACACTTACTATATACTTATTAGTTTCTTATTTTTTTTAAATAGCTGTAATAACCATAATTTTAACGAACCTACCATATCTTTAGATTCTTATGTTGTAGAAGATGGTTTTTCTTTAAAAGCCATTGCTGCAGAACCTTTTATTGAAGCTCCTGTAAGTATGAGTTTTGACGATAAAGGCAGAATTTGGGTGGTGCAAATGAAAGCTTATATGCAAAATTTGGAGGGAACTGGTGAAGACACCCCTAATGGAAGAATTAGTATTTTAGAAGATCTAGATAACGATGGAGTTACAGATCATGTAAAAGTTTTTTTAGATAGCCTGGTTTTACCCAGAGCCATTGCCCATGTATATGGAGGACTTTTATACGCAGAACCGCCTAATTTGTGGTTTGTAGACATAGAAAACGACAAACCTAAAAACAAAGTACTAGTAGATGCCCATTACACCAAAGGAGGAAATGTAGAACATAGACCTAATGGTTTAATGATGAATATTGACAACTGGATTTACAATGCAAAATCTAGTGCTCGCTACCAAAGAAAAAATGGTGTATGGATCAAAGAACAGACTTCTTTTAGAGGGCAATGGGGAATTAGCAAAGATAATTTTGGTAGAATTTACCACAACAACAATTCAGTTGTTTTAAAGGGAGATCTTGTATTACCAAACACACATACTAAAAATCCATTTTTTAATCCATCCGCAGCATTAGGAAAAAAATTAACTCCCAATCAAAAAATTTATCCTTTACATGCTACCTCTATCAACAGAGGATATATAAAAGGTAGATTAGACAAAGACAGTATTGTGATTAATGCCACTGCTGCATGTAGTCCATTAATTTATAGAGGGAATCAATTTGGGAAAAACTACAATGAAAATGCTTTTGTTTGTATCCCAGAAGGGAACTTAATAAAACGAATTGTTTTAACACAAACTTCAAACAATATACATGGTAAACAAGCTATACCTGAACAAGAATTCATAGCCTCTACAGACGAAGGTTTTAGACCCGTTAATTTATTTAATGGTCCTGACGGGAGTATTTACATTGTAGATATGCACAGAGGTATTTTACAAGACAAGGCTTTTTTAACTCCTTATTTAAAAAACCTTTATTCAAAGAAAAAACTGGACACCATTATGGGAATGGGTAGAATTTTAAAAGTTGAAAAGAACAACAATCCCCCTTTTAAAATTATAAATTTTAACAATCTAAAAACCAAAGAACTTGTACAGTTGTTAGAACACTCAAACGGATGGTATAGAGATAGAGCCCAACAATTATTAATCACAAAAAAGGATTATAGTTCTGTCATTTTGTTGAAAAAACTAATTAAAACATCTAAAAATTCGATAGCACAAATACATGCATTACATACTTTAAACGGTTTGGATGCTATCAGTTTTAATTATCTAGAAGAAGTTATCACCTATACCAATCAAAGCAAAACAACAAGCCATGCATTGGTATTGTTAGAAAAATTTGCCAATAGTAACTATTCTACTAAAATGTTAATATTGATCAATTCACTAATCCATAAAAAAGATTCAGAAATTGACTTATACATCAGTAACTCATTAGGAAATTGGATGCAACTAGCTCCTAAAAATTACTTTCCCGTTTTAACAAAAATAGCTGATAGATACAAAGACCAAGCAATTTATCAAGAAGGAATTATTAGTAGTGTTAGAGGATTAGAAGCTGAATTTTTATTTTTTGCAGAACAAAAAAAATTAAATCCTATTTTAATAAAACTCCTAAATAGTGCGCTAGAAAAAAAGATAGAACAACAACTTAAACAAAATAAAAAACAAAAAAACAAACATCAGAAATCTATAAAATCTGGACAAAAAATATTTAACAACATTTGTGCTACTTGTCACGGAAACCAAGGTCAAGGAATAGAAAGTTTAGCTCCTCCTTTTGTAAAATCAGAATACATTTCTGAATCGTTAGATAGATTAGCTTTAATTTTACTACACGGTTTATCTGGACCTATACACGTAAATGGAGAGCGTTATAATTTAGCGGCAACCATGCCTGGATTAGGAAACAATCCTGAATATACTGATGAAGATATTCAAAACATTATTTATTACCTACAAGACACTTTTTCTCAGGAAGAAAAAAACATCAGTATTCAAAAAATTAAATCTCTTAGGAAAACAACTCCTAAAGAGGGAGTCTTTACTGAAAAAGAATTATTAAAAATTAAGTGATTTTTTCTTTTTTATCTTTTAAAACCAACTCACAAAGGTCTTTAGCTTTTGTGAGTTTTTTTATCAACCTAAAAACAACTCATAAAACTAGAATAACTATTGTTAATTAATGAATTGATTTTTTTCAAAAAAAACAAAAAAAATCAATTTGTTGTAAATTTTATTATTTTAAAGAATAAAACAAATACTTATAGCGTTAAGACCACAAATAAATTAATTTTGTTAGTTAGACAACGAACAACAAAATATAAAGACAACATATTAACATGGATAAATTTTCTTTCCTTAATGCTGCTCATACAGGTTTTATTGCTGATTTATACGAGCAATATCAAATCAGCCCAGATAGTGTTGAGCCTAGTTGGAAAAGTTTTTTTCAAGGATATGATTTAGCAAATGAATCATATGAGGGTGAAAACAATATTGAAGTGCCTCAAGAAGTTAAAAAAGAATTTTTAGTACTTGAGCTTATCAATGGTTATAGAACCAGAGGTCATTTGTTTACCAAAACAAACCCTGTTAGAGAACGTAGACATTACGAACCTACTTTAGATATTCAAACCTTTGGGTTGTCTAACGACGATTTAAAAACCGTTTTTAACGCTGGTGAAGTAATAGGTATTGGTGCTGCTACTCTAGAAACTATTGTAGATAGATTAAAAGAAATTTACTGTGATTCTATAGGTATAGAATATATGTATATTCGTCAGCCAGAAGAAATTAAATGGTGGCAAAGCAGATTAAATAAAAATGCCAATCAAGCTGATTTTAATCTAGATCAAAAAAAATACATCCTTAAAAAATTAACACAAGCTGTTGGTTTTGAAAGCTTTTTACAAACTAAATATGTAGGTCAAAAACGTTTTTCTGTAGAAGGTGGAGAAACTGTAATTCCTGCATTGGCAACCGCATTAAAAAGTGCTTCAGAAAAATTTGGAGTAAAAGAATGTGTATTAGGAATGGCTCACCGTGGTCGTTTAAATACACTTACAAATATCTTTAAAAAACCTGTTCGTGATTTATTCTCTGAGTTTGAAGGAAAAGATTTTGATGAAGAAAATATTGATGGTGATGTAAAATACCATATGGGATTAACTCGTAGCAAAACCTATCAAAATGGTTCTGTTATGAAAATGAACTTATTACCAAATCCATCTCACTTAGAAACTGTTGGACCTGTTGCACAAGGTGTTGCAAGAGCTAAAATTGATAATGAATACAATGGTAACGAAGAAGCTATTTTACCAATTATTATTCATGGTGATGCTGCTGTTGCAGGACAAGGTGTTGTGTACGAAGTAATTCAGATGAGTAAATTAAATGGTTACAAAACAGGAGGTACTTTACACTTGGTCATTAACAACCAGGTAGGATTTACCACCAACTATTTAGATGCTCGTTCTAGTACCTATTGTACAGATGTTGCCAAAGTAACTTTATCACCTGTATTGCACGTAAATGCAGATGATGTAGAGGCTGTTTGTCATGCTATTGAATTGGCTTTAGAGTTTAGAATGAAATTCAAACGTGATATTTTTATCGATTTATTAGGATACCGTAAATATGGTCATAACGAAGGTGATGAACCTAGATTTACACAACCTCAATTGTATAAAAACATCTCAAAACATAAAAACCCAAGAGATATTTATATTGATCAGTTAATTGCTGAAAAAAATATAGATGCAGCATACGCTAAAGGTTTACAAGATGAATACAAAAATTTATTAGAGGATAAATTCTTACAAGCCAAAAGTGATGAGACTTCTAGAGTAATTCCGTTTATGGAAGATACTTGGGAAGGTTTTGTTAGAGAAGGATTAGAAGAAATGTTAACCCCTATAAATACTACATACCCTCAAGGTAAATTAGAAGATATAACAAGAGTTGTATCTCAAAACCCAGAAGGAGTTAAGTTTGTACGTAAAGCACAACGTATTATAGAAGGTCGTGCTAAAATGGTTTTTGAAGACAACAAATTAGATTGGGGGCTGGCAGAAACATTAGCTTACGGTTCTTTGTTAGAAGAAGGATATAACGTTCGTATTTCTGGACAAGATGTAGAACGTGGTACATTTAGCCACCGTCATGCTATTTTAAGAGATGAAGTTTCTGAAGAACGCATCAACTTATTAAACACAAATCAAAACAATAAAGGAGTAATAACTATTTACAACTCTTTATTGTCAGAATACGGTGTTTTAGGTTTTGATTATGGGTATGCTATGGCACACCCTAATACTTTAACTATTTGGGAAGCTCAATTTGGTGACTTTGGTAACGGAGCACAAATTATGTTTGACCAATACATTTGTGCTGCAGAAGACAAGTGGAAATTACAAAACGGTATTGTAATGTTATTGCCTCATGGATACGAAGGACAAGGTTCTGAGCATTCATCTGCAAGAATAGAAAGATACTTACAATTGTGTGATTATGACAACATGACTATTGCAAACTGTACAGAACCAGCAAACATGTATCACTTGTTACGTCGTCACATGAAACGTAATCATCGTAAACCATTAATTGTGTTTACTCCAAAAAGTTTATTACGTCATCCTAAAGCAGTTAACACAATAGAACAATTAGCTGAAGGAGGTTTTCAAGAAGTAATAGATGATACTATTATCAACAAAACCAATGTTAAAAAAGTAGTATTCTGTTCTGGTAAATTCTATTATGATTTATTAGAAGAAAGAGAAAACTTAAATAATGAATCTGTTGCTTTAGTTCGTATAGAGCAATTATTCCCATTACATAAAGAAAAAATACAAGCAGTTATAAATTCTTATCCTGCCGATGTTGAATTTGTATGGGCACAAGAAGAACCAGAAAATATGGGAGCTTGGTCATACATGTTACAACGTTTTGAATTGGTTCCTTTATCTGTAGCCTCTTTAAAATTCTATTCTGTACCAGCTGCAGGATCTAGCGCAAGATTTAAGAAAAGACATCAAGCTGTATTAGACAAAGTATTTCAAGCATAACAACAAAGAACACTAAATAAACAAATAACATATAAAATATTATCATGGTTTTAGAAATGAAAGTCCCATCTCCAGGGGAGTCAATTACAGAAGTAGAAATCGCAACTTGGTTAGTTGAAGATGGTGATTATGTAGAAAAAGACCAACCTATTGCTGAAGTAGATTCAGACAAAGCAACCTTAGAATTACCTGCAGAAGAAAGTGGAATTATTACTTTAAAAGCAGAAGAAGGTGATGCTGTAGCCGTTGGTGCTGTAGTTTGTTTAATAGATATGGAAGCTGCAAGACCTGATGGTGCTGCTGCTCCAGAAAAAAAGGAAGAAGCTCCACAACAAAATAAGCAAGAGGCAGAACCAGAAACTCCAAAAGCGGATGCCCCATCAAATGATGAAAAAACGTATGCTTCTGGAACTGCATCTCCAGCAGCTAAAAAAATATTAGACGAAAAAGGTATCAATGCTGGTACTCTTCAAGGTACAGGTAAAGACGGTAGAGTGACTAAAGAAGATGCTATTAATGCAGTACCTGCAATGGGAAGTTCAGTGGGTAGTCGTGCATCTGAAAAGAAAAAAATGTCTATGTTGCGTAGAAAAGTAGCACAGCGTTTAGTTTCTGTAAAAAATGAAACTGCCATGTTAACTACTTTTAACGAAGTAAACATGCAACCTGTTTTTGACTTACGTAGCCAATATAAAGAAGAGTTTAAAGCTAAGCACGGAGTTGGTTTAGGATTTATGTCTTTCTTTACGTTAGCAGTAACTAGAGCTTTAGAATTGTATCCTGATGTAAACTCTATGATTGAAGGAGATTACCAAATTAAAAATGAGTTTGCAGATATCTCTATAGCTGTTTCTGGACCTAAAGGTTTAATGGTTCCAGTTATCAGAAACGCAGAAAACTTAACTTTTAGAGGAGTTGAAGCAGAAGTAAAACGTTTGGCTTTAAGAGCTCGTGACGGACAAATTACAGTAGATGAAATGACCGGTGGTACTTTTACAATTACCAACGGTGGTGTATTTGGCTCTATGTTATCTACACCAATTATCAACCCACCACAATCTGCTATTTTAGGAATGCACAATATTGTAGAACGTCCTATGGCAGTAAATGGTCAAGTGGTTATTCAACCAATCATGTATGTTGCCCTGTCTTACGATCACCGTATTGTCGATGGTAAAGAATCTGTTGGTTTCTTAGTGGCTATTAAAGAAGCTATAGAGAATCCTATTGAATTGTTAATGAACAACAACCCTAAAAAAGCTTTAGAATTATAAAACTCTAAAACTTTTCTTATATTTAAAAAAGCATCCTAACTATATTAGGGTGCTTTTTTTGATAGAAACAGATGTAAAATGGAGAATGTAGATTTTTTTTGGAAAATATGTAACAAGTGTAAAGGACAAGGTAAGAGAAGTCACGGACTTAGTAAAAAAGTTAAACAACAGTATTTAAAAGATTTAGAAAATCATCAAAGTATTAAGCATTCTAACACTCCTCCAATACTTCCAAAAGGACATCAACATGTATGTAAGACTTGCTATGGAACGGGTTTAGTCAACTCTAAAACTCCACCACTAGCAAATGAAGACTACTCCCCTACTGTTGCTATCATAGGAGGAGGCATTGGTGGTATGGCATTGGCTGTAGCATGTTTACACAGAGAAATTCCTTTTACTCTTTACGAAAGAGATAGTAGTTTTAACTCAAGATCGCAAGGTTATGGTCTTACACTACAACAAGCAAGTAAAGCAATCAGCAAATTCGGTATTAATTCTTTAAAAAATGGAATTATATCAACAAGGCATTTAGTTCACAATACTGATGGAAAATTAATAGGTGAATGGGGAGCTAGAAAATGGATAAAATCAGAATTAAAAGAATCTCTAAAAAATTCAAACATTCATATTGCAAGACAATCCTTACGATTAGAATTATTTAATCAAGTGTGGAATAAAAACTTAATCAAATGGGGACATCAATTAACAGATATTAAACAACTAAACGACAGAAGTATTGAAATTACTTTTAATATAAATGGAGAACAAAAAAAAACAAAAGCTAATGTTGTAGTTGCTGCTGATGGAATTCGTAGTACAGTTAGAAAATTATTAATAAATCAAAACACAACCCCTTTACGCTATTTAGGCTGTATCGTTATATTAGGTATTTGTCCATTAAAAAACCTCAAGGATAAAGAACATCATCTATTAGATTTAGCTACAGTATTTCAAACTGCTAACGGTAACGAAAGAATATACATGATGCCTTATGATTCAGATACAATTATGTGGCAGCTTAGTTTTCCAATGACCGAAAAAGAAGCTAAAAAATTAAGTTCCTTAGGTCCTGAGGAATTAAAAAAAGAAGCTGTTTTAAGAACAAATTGGCACAAACCTATTCCTGAAATTATATCTGTTACATCACAATCTAAAATATCTGGTTATCCCGTCTACGATCGTGAATTACTAACTGCTGATATATTAGATAAATGTGGACAAGTAACTCTAATAGGAGATGCCGCTCACCCTATGAGCCCATTTAAAGGTCAAGGAGCTAATCAGGCTTTACTAGATGCTCTTTCATTAGCAAATCAAATAAAAAAGGAATGTAGATCAAATTCAAATTGGAAAAAAATTGGAATTAGAAAATCTATATTGACTAAGTTTGAAACTGAAATGATAGAACGTAGTAAATCAAAAGTAAAAGATTCAGCTCAAGCAGCAAGTTTATTACATTCTAAAATTGTCTTAGACGAAGTTGATAAACCTAGAGGTTATCGTTTTAAACGATAATATTTAAAATTATTAACCTATTTTTTATCATCTAATCTTTATCAAAATCCAACTTTAAATATTAGATTAATATTCTATTAATAAATAATAGAGTAAATACCAGTCTTAATTAGAGTTATTTATAGAGATAGATGCCTAACGTATC
>NZ_JAASQL010000004.1 GCF_011762155.1 Wenyingzhuangia heitensis | reverse complement strand
ACGTTACTTATTCCCTTTTTACCAAATCTTTTTTTAACTTTTTTTAAAGTATTTCTTGAAAAATACTTAAACTATTTAAAACAAGGACGTTGTAACAATAATCACACTGAGTAATAGTTAATTGTTTTACTTTTAATTCACCTAAACTGAATTTTATTAAGCTCTAATGGACTCTTTATGTTATTATAAAGTTGTTTTAAACTTAATAGAAAGGATAAGAAAGATACAAATACTATATAGTTTAACAAAATAATAGTACAAATAATACATTGTAGACATATATATATAGTAGTATAGCTCCCTATAAAAACATTTCTATATCTGGTCGTTATGAATTCTATATCAATTAAAGCTAAAAACTTTCCTGAAAATTTTAAATGGGGAGTTACAATTTCTGCTTACCAGAACGAAGGTAAATGGAATACCTATGGCAAAGGTCCTTCTATATGGGATACGTTTACGAATGATATTCCTTTTAAAAATGGAAACGGAAATGTGGCAACTAATTTTTATCATCATTATAAAGAAGATATTCAGAGAGCTAAAGACTTAAATTTAGGTGTATTTAGATTTTCAATATCATGGCCAAGAATCTTTCCTAAAGGAATTGGTCACATCAATCCAAAGGGAGTACAATTTTATCATGAAGTAATAAATACCTGTATTGAGTTAGACATAGAACCATGGGTTACTTTATATCATTGGGACTTGCCACAGGTTTTAGAAAATGAAGGAGGATGGACAAATCGAAACATATTAGATTGGTTTAGTGAATATGCTGAGTTTTGTTCTAAAGAATATGGTAACAAAGTAAAAAAGTGGGTGGTTTTAAATGAACCGATGAGTTTTATAGGCCTTGGCTATTTTATGGGAATGCATGCTCCCGGTAAAAAGGGTATTCTTAGTTTTTTACCTGCAGCTCATCACACAACATTGTGTCAAGCTATTGGTGGTAGAATTATAAAAAAAAATGTTACAGATGCTTATATAGGTACAACTTTTTCTTGTTCGGTTGTAAAACCTGTTAACAGACTGGTAAAACATAAAAAAGCAGCACAAAGAATAGATGCTTTGTTGAATCGTTTTTTTATAGAACCTGCTTTAGGTTTAGGCTACCCTACTGATGTTATTCCTGGTTTGATACAGATTGAAAAATATTTTAAAGAAGGTGACAAAGAGTTAATGCAATTTGATTTTGATTTTATTGGTGTACAGTATTATTTTAAAATTGTAGCCAAACATAGTTTACTTCCTCCTCTTTTATTTGCTACTGAAATTCCGGCTGTAAAAAGAAACGTAAAAGTTAACAATATGGGGATGGAAATTTATCCTAAAGGTTTGTTAAAAATGTTAGAAAAATTTAGCGCTTATGAAAACGTTAAAGATATTTACATTACAGAATCTGGTGTTTGCTTTGATGACACTCTTAAAGATGAAAAAGTAAAAGACAAAAACCGTATTAAATACTTTAAAAAAACATTTTATTACACTTTAAAGGCTATTGAAAATAACATAAAGGTAAAAGGTTATTTTGCTTGGACTTTAGTTGATAATTTTGAATGGGCAGAAGGTATTAGTGCTCGCTTTGGATTGTATTATACCGATTTTGTTACTCAAAAAAGATATATTAAAAAATCGGGGATTTGGTTGCAAAAATTTTTAGGTAAGAAAAACTAACACTTACATATATATTTATTAAAAACATAACAACATCAAAACTTGTTATAAATAAAAATTTGAAACTCTTATTAACTATAAGAAAGAGATCCGTTTATTTAATTCCAAATATCATTAGACTCGGTTAAAATAATAGGTGAGTTATCTGTTACAAGAATTGTATGTTCATGTTGTGTAACGTAGCCTCCTTTGTTACCTACCAATGTCCAACCATCATTTAATTCAAGAGCAATGGTTGAATTTGTAGCTATAAATGTTTCTATAGCTACCGTTGTATTTTTCTTAAATCTTTCGTGATTGCTTTTTACTCTATAATTTAATATGTTATCAGGTTCTTCGTGAAGACTTTTACCAACACCGTGCCCCGCTAAATTTTTAATGACTTTAAAACCTGATTTTTTTGCTTCGGATTCTATGATGTGTCCAATTTCAGATATCTTAACCCCTCCTTTGATATTATGAATCGCTTTTTTTAGAATTTCTTTGGAAGCATTTACTAGAGGTTGATGATTGTAGATGTCTTTTCCAAGTACAAAAGAGCAACCATTGTCTGACCAAAAACCATTAAGTTCTGCAGAAACATCAATATTTATTAAATCTCCTTCTTGTAGTATTTTTCTGTTAGATGGAATTCCATGAGCTACTTCTTCGTTAACACTAATACAAGTGTAACCTGGAAAATTATACGTTTCATAAGGAGCTGATTTAGCACCATAATTTTTTAAAATTTTCGCTCCAAAATCGTCTAATTCTTTTGTTGACATTCCAACTTTAGCATGATCTATCATTAGTTTTAGCGTAGTTCCTACAGCTTCACTAATTTTTTTCATTCCTACTAATTCAGATTCTTTTGTTATTGACATTATTTATTTGTTTAGCAACTATAACAAATTTTGTTATGGTGCTTGTATGAGTTTGGTAAATATAGACAAATATTAGAAAAAGAACTAAAAACTGAATTAACTACGAGTGAATATAAAGTGTTGTTGTTACATACAAGATTATCGTAAGGAATATTAATTTAAACCAAAAGTTCTAAATCTCTAGTTACCTCTATTTCTAATTAAAAACTTAATCAATTTTTTGTTCTTGTTTTTGGTATAAACATTTATAATAGGCAACAGTACTACGGTTACATCTTGAATATTAGTAAAGTCTTTTTCGTTATAAATAAGGTAATTGGGTATTCCCGCTTTTATGATTTTAATTTTCACATCTGGAAATGTAACATCTTTACTCACTGTAATTTTTATGTCTGGGAATGTAATGTTGTTACCCGCTTTTATTTTAAAGTCGGGAAAATTTGATTTTGAAATTATAAAATCAGCTTCATTTTTATTTTTAGTAAAACCTATGGTAAAATCTTCAAAAGAAACATTGCTCCCCAATTTCAACTTTAAAGTCTGGAAATGAAATGTTGCTATCTATTTTTACCTTCAAATCCGGAAATGACACATCTTCTTCAATTTTAAATGATATCTGTCCATATATGCTTTTTGTAAGTAATAAAGCAAAAAGAATTAATACGTGTTTTTTCATTTAAATGTGTTGATAGTGTTTATTAAACTTAATGGATATTATTGAATATGTTTTATAAAGCATCTAAAAAATTAATTATAATCAAGTATTATTTTATGATTTTTTATCATGACTACCTATCTAATACACTTTTTATAACCTCTCTTTATGTTCGTTTCTTAATCTAGTAATACTTGCGTTTAACTCAAAACCTAGTAATAAGATTACGGCATTTAACCAAATAAATAACATTAACACTAATAAAGTCCCAATAGAACCATATAGCTCGTTATATTTAGAAAATTTTACTACATAAATTCCGAAACCGTAAAAAGTTAATAAGGACAAAATAGTTGTTAAAACGGAACCTGCAGAAAAGAATTTGGTTTGTTTTCCTTCGGAAGTTCCAAAATAATACAACATAGAAACAGTACAGAAAATTAAAAAGGTAAATAGTAAATATCGTAAACTACTTAACCATACTAATTCTTGAGAAAGCCAACCTTTTGCCGTTAAAAAATCCAATCCAAATTCAAAAAAAATGGTAGCTGCTACGGTTAGTATCAGCATAAAAGACATGGTTAAGGATGTTCCTAATGAAATTAAATATTGTCCTACAACATTTCTTATTTTTTGAACATGTACAGAATATTCAAACGCAGCAAATACAGCGTTTACTCCATTGGTCATTAAAAAAATAGAAACTAAAAAACCAAAAGAAAGCAATCCTCCATATTTGTTATTTGCAATATCCGACAATACAGAGTCTACAGCATTAAACGTTTCGGGAGGTAATAGTTCCGATATCAATAGCATAAAATTTTCCTGAAACCCCTCTATAGGAATGTACGGAATTAAGGTTAACATAAACAGCATAAACGGAAACAATGCCATAAAGAAACTATAAGAAATCCCTCCTGCTCTAGACGTTAATGCTCCTTTTAAAATACCGATGAAATACATTTCTAGAAGATCGTATAAACTCATTCCCTCTAAACCAGGAACGGGTATTTTTTTACCTGTTCTAACAAACCAGTTTACCACAGGAACCTCTTTTAACTCTTCTTCTACCGAGTCTTTTTTAGGTATGTTTTTCGTTTTTTTTATTTTTAACTTCATCAAAACTTAATCAACAGCTTTTAAACTTAAATCTAAATTGTAAACAGAGTGTGTTAACGCTCCAGACGAAATATATTGCACTCCACACTCAGCATATTTTCTAAGTGTTTCTTCGTTAATTCCTCCAGAAGATTCTGTACCCGCTTTATTACCTATTAAAGCTACGGCTTTTTTTGTATCTGCGTAATTAAAGTTGTCTATTAAAATTCTATAAATTCCATCAAACTGAATAATTTCTTCTATTTCTTGTAAGTCGCGAGCTTCAACAATAATTTTTAATTCTTTATTGTTTGCCTTTAAATACTCTTTTGTTTGTTTAATAGCTTGTGAAACTCCTCCTGCAAAATCTATATGATTGTCTTTTAACATAATCATATCATACAAAGCAAATCTATGATTTTCTCCTCCACCAATAGTAACTGCCCATTTTTCTATGGCTCTAATTCCTGGTGTAGTTTTTCTAGTATCTAAAATTTTGGTTCCGGTACCTTCTAATAAATTTACATAAAATGCCGTTTTGGTTGCAATAGCACTCATACGCTGCATGGCATTTAACACCAATCTTTCTGCTTTTAAAATAGACAAAGAACTACCGGTTACATATAATACAATATCTCCGTGTTTTACTTTTTCACCATCTTTTATTAAAACCTCTATTTGTAAGTTAGGATCTACATAAGCAAAAACTTTTAATGCAAAATCTACACCTGCAATTATACCTTCATCTTTTACTAATAACTTGGCTTTTCCTTGAGCCGAATCAGGAATACAAGCCAAAGAAGAATGATCTCCATCTCCTACATCTTCTCTAATTGCATTGGCAATAATTAAATCAATTTCTTTTTTAAATTGTTCTTGACTTATCATCTATTTAAATTTTAAAGCAAAGATAAGGTTCTAAGCTTAAAATAAAACTTGATTTTACGGTAAATAAAATCTTAAAAATGCTAAAAAGCAGTTTTGAACACAACATCTGTCAGCAAGAAAACAAAACAATACCTATAATTTTATATATAAAAAATTCAGCTCTATGACTACCGAAGAAATTGCCGACAGACTTGTTAGTTTGTGTAGAAGAGGTCAAAATGCATTAGCGCAAGTAGAACTGTATGATGATGCTATAGAAAGTATAGAAACACAAAGTACTAGATATAAAAAAACTAGAGGAATAAAAAAAGTACAACGTAAAACAGCTATGTTTTTTGAGATGGCACAAAAAATTCATCATTACACTATTTCTGATCCATTAGTAGTTGCTAATTATTTTTGTTTTAAAATGTCTATTGATGTGACTGTACGTGGTTTGGGCAGAGTCCAATTAGACGAGCTTTGTATCTACCACGTAAAAGATGATAAAATTATAAAAGAAGAATTTTATTACACACCTTCCCCCCTAGAAGAAACCTCCTAATCAATACTTCTTAGTACCTTTGTGTTTTATAGAAAATTTAACACATGAAAATTCGTCTTTTAGCAATTGGTAAAACAGATGATAAAAACTTGATTCAATTAATTGAGAATTATCAAAACAGACTAAAGCACTACATTAAGTTTGAGCTGGATATTATTCCCGACATTAAGAATGTAAAAAACCTATCTGAAAATCAACAAAAAGAAAAAGAAGGAGAATTGATTTTAAAAAGACTAAATCCTACCGATGAGCTTATTCTACTGGATGAAAAAGGAAAAGACTTTAGATCTGTAACTTTTGCTGATTATTTACAAAAGAAAATGAATGCAGGTATTAAAGAATTGGTTTTTGTAATTGGTGGTCCTTACGGTTTTTCTGAAACGGTTTACAAAACAGCCAAAGGAAAAATTTCTTTATCCAAAATGACTTTTTCTCATCAAATGATTCGTTTATTTATGGTAGAACAAATCTACAGAGGATTTACCATTCTTAAAAACGAACCTTATCATCACGAATAAACAGTCTATTATACTTAAAAAGTAAATTATGAAAATAGTTTTTGCTACCCACAACCCTAACAAACTAAAAGAAGTTGCTGCGTTATTACCTAATATTCAACTTTTATCTTTAACAGATATTGGCTGTACCGAAGATATTCCAGAAACGGCAGACACTCTAGAAGGAAATGCCATTATTAAAGCCAATTATGTAACCCAAAAATATGGTTATTCTTGCTTTGCCGATGATACCGGATTGCTAGTAACTGCTTTAAATGGTGCTCCTGGAGTTTATTCTGCAAGGTATGCAGATGAACATGGAAATGCTGAAAAAAACATGGATTTATTGTTAAAAAATCTTGCTGATAAAACTGACAGAACAGCTCATTTTAAAACCGTAATTTGTTTAAACATAAACCAACAGCAACATTTGTTTGATGGTATTTGTTACGGAGAAATGTTAGAACAAAAACAGGGATTGCAAGGTTTTGGATATGATCCTATTTTTAAACCTAAAGGATTTGATGTTTCTTTTGCTGAAATGAGTTTAGATACCAAAGGAAAAATTAGCCACAGAGGATTGGCAGTTCAAAAACTTATTGAATTTTTACAAAAAATATAGCGTGCATTCAATACAAAAAAAATACTATTCTTCTTTTATTGCTTTAACACTTTTGTTATTTGCACTTATTTTCATCAACATTAGCTCTGGTAGTTTAACTATTCCTTTTAAAGAAATTTGGAATGCTTTATTCTCTACCACTACTACAAATGAAAATTATCAATATATTATTACCAATTATAGACTTCCAAAAAGTTTTACCAGTATTTTAACAGGAATTGGTTTGGGAATTAGTGGTTTGTTAATGCAAACTTATTTTAGAAATCCGTTAGCAGGACCTTTTGTTTTAGGAATTAGCTCAGGTGCCAGCTTAGGAGTTGCTTTATTAATTATGGGCGGTAGTTTTTTAGGAATTCTTCCCTACATAAATGGCTTATCTATCCCTATAGCATCAAGCTTGGGTGCCTTTTTAGTTTTAAGTATTGTAATGATTACGGCCAGAAATATTAGAAACACCATGTCTATTTTAATTATAGGTTTAATGTTTGGTAGTTTTACATCAGCAATAATTAGTATTCTATCTTATTTTAGTTCCGCATCAGAATTACAACAATACATTTTTTGGAGCTTTGGTAGTTTAAGTAATTTACAATGGAACCAAATTTATTTACTAGGCTTTGTTATTACAATAAGCTGTATATCTTTATTTACCATTATAAAACCCTTAGATGCTTTACTGTTGGGAGAAAATTATGCTAAAAGTTTAGGGATCTCTTTAAAAAAAACACAAACCGTTGTTTTTATCATTACCAGTTTGTTAACAGGTAGTATTACTGCTTTTGTAGGACCTATTGCTTTTATAGGCTTGGCTATTCCACATATTACAAAGTTGGTGTTTAAAACCTCTAACCATAAAACGCTATTGCCTGCTGTCGCAATTATTGGTGCCATTGTTATGTTGGTTTGCGATACTTTATCTCACATATCTCTAGGAAACAAAAATTTACCTATCAACGCAATTACCTCTTTATTTGGTGCTCCTGTTGTTATTTGGTTGTTGGTTTCTAGATCTAAAAAAACAACGTAATGAGCAACACTGTTTTAAATTTAGAAAATATAGCTATAGGATATCAATCCTCTAAAAAGGAACATATTATTTGCAGAAACATTTACTTTAATCTTTATCAAGGAGAGCTAGTTTGTTTGTTGGGTAGAAATGGTTCTGGAAAATCTACATTGTTAAAAACAATCGCAAATATGCTTCCGACACTGCAAGGATCAATTACAATTAATCAAATTGATTATTCAAATCTTAGTGCTTTAGATTTTGCCAAAAACATATCTATTGTATTAACCGAAAGTTTGCCAGAAAACTCTTTAACCGTTTTTGAAACTATTGCTTTAGGAAGACAACCTTATACCAATTGGTTAGGAAAAATTACAGAAGAAGATGAACAAATAGTATTAAATGCTATGGAACTTACAGATACGGTAAGTTTAAAAAATAATTTTGTAAACCAGTTAAGCGATGGACAATTGCAACGTGTTATGATTGCAAGAGCTTTGGCACAAGACACTCCTATTATTTTGTTAGATGAACCAACATCTCACTTAGACATTCATCACAAAATAAATATTTTTAAAATTTTAAGAAAAATTAGCAAAGAAACTCAGAAAACTATTTTAATTTCTACACACGAAATTAATTTGGCTTTAAAAAATTCTGACAGATTGTTATTAATAGACAATCACACTTTTAGTATTGGCAATGTACAGGAGTCTAAAATACAAGATAAATTAACGTCTATATTTAATTCTGATGATATTAAATATGATGCAAAAAGTAATCAATTTATATTTTAAATTCAAAATCACATTCTTTACACTTTCTCATCGTTTTGTAATAAATGGGATAGATTAACAACAAGAATGATATTAAAATTGATATAATTCCCTTAGCACTTTTTGTTGATTTAAAATCTGAATATATTTTATCCGAATTACATTTTGGACAAATTAAAATTTCATCATTTTCATCTGTCACAGGGCTATCATATATTTCTTTAAGTATGGTCTGAGTTTTTTCATAATCACCCGACTCAATTTTTAATTTAATTCCGCCAAGGGTAATATTATAAAGGGGATTAATTGTAATCATGTTTTCATCTTGAATATAACTTCTAATATTTTCACTTTCAAGTCGTGATTTTAATATATGAGCTTCAAAATAATTTTCGAAGATTTTTACTGTAATTAATTTTATCTTTTTCGTCTTCTTATGCTTCTTCAATTTTTTTTTAATAAACATACTAAAAAAAATCCTTAAGATTTCTCTCAAGGACTTTTTTAACAACTATACTTCTACTTAAAATTAAGCAGCATTCTCTTTTTTAATTAAATTCAATGCAGAACCCTCATTATACCAAGCAATTTGACTTGTATTATAAGTATGATTCAATTTAATAATATCTTTAGAACCATCTTGGTGATTGATTTCTAAAGTTAATTGTTTATTGGGAGCAAACTCTGATAAATCAGAAAAAGTAAATGTATCATCTTCTAAAATTAAATCATAATCCGATTCGTTAGCAAACGTTAAGCCTAACATTCCTTGCTTTTTTAAATTTGTTTCGTGAATACGTGCAAAAGATTTTACAATTACCGCAGCAACCCCTAAATGGCGAGGTTCCATGGCTGCATGTTCTCTAGAAGAACCTTCTCCATAATTATGATCTCCAATTACAACAGAAGAAATTCCTTTAGCTTTGTAAGCTCTTGCGGTTGCAGGCACAGGTCCATATTCTCCCGTTAATTGATTTTTAACTGTATCTGTTTTTTGATTGAATGCATTTACCGCACCAATTAAACAGTTGTTAGAAATATTATCTAAATGCCCACGGAAACGCAACCAAGGTCCTGCCATAGAAATATGATCTGTAGTACATTTTCCAAATGCTTTGATTAAAAGTTTTGCCTCTTTTATATTTGAACCCAATGGCTTAAAAGGAGCTAATAACTGTAGCCTTTCCGATTCGGGAGACACAACAACATCAATACCAGATCCATCTTTTACAGGAGATTGATATCCTGCATCTTCTACAGCAAATCCTTTTGTTGGCAATTCATCTCCAGTTGGTTCGTCAAACATTACTTTTTTACCATTTTTATTGATTAAAGTATCCTTTGTAGGATCAAAATCCAAACGACCCGAAATAGCAATAGCTGCTACCAATTCTGGAGACGTTACAAATGCATGTGTATTTGGATTTCCATCTGCACGTTTTGCAAAATTTCTATTAAACGAGTGTACAATAGAGTTTTTAGGTGCATTTTTAGGGTCTGAATAACGAGCCCATTGACCAATACAAGGTCCACAAGCATTTGTAAATATAGTCGCTCCTAATTTTTCAAATTTACCTAACAATCCATCTCTTTCTGCTGTAAAACGCACTTGCTCAGATCCTGGATTGATTCCAAAATCTGCTTTTACTTCTATTCCTTTGTCCAAAGCTTGTTGTGCAATAGAAGCTGCTCTAGATAAATCTTCATAAGATGAATTGGTACAAGAACCAATCAATCCCCATTCTACATCTAGTGGCCATCCGTTAGCTTCTGCTTTTGCTTTTACATCAGCACCCGCTTCTGATGCTAAATCTGGAGAAAAAGGTCCATTAATATGAGGTTTTAATTCATCTAGGTTGATCTCAATTACTTGATCAAAATAGTCTTCAGGATTTGCGTATACCTCATCATCTCCTGTTAAATAAGAAGCTACTTTATTAGCTGCATCTGCAACATCGGCACGATCTGTAGCACGTAAATAACGATCCATAGAATCATCATACCCAAAAGTTGAAGTCGTTGCTCCAATTTCTGCTCCCATATTACAAATAGTTCCTTTTCCTGTTGCTGATAAATTTTTAGCTCCTTCTCCAAAATATTCTACAATAGCACCTGTACCTCCTTTTACGGTTAAAATACCTGCTACTTTTAAAATTATATCTTTTGAAGCTGTCCATCCAGATAATTTACCTGTTAATTTTACTCCAATTAACTTAGGAAATTTTAATTCCCATGCCATTCCTGCCATTACATCTACAGCATCGGCACCACCAACTCCTATTGCCACCATTCCTAACCCACCAGCATTTACGGTGTGAGAATCGGTACCAATCATCATTCCACCTGGAAACGCATAATTTTCTAATACTACTTGGTGAATAATACCTGCTCCTGGTTTCCAGAATCCGATACCATATTTATTAGATACAGAAGATAAAAAATCGAATACCTCTGCACTGGTTTTGTTTGCGAACTGCAAATCTTTAGCCGCTCCTTCTTTTGCTTGGATTAAGTGATCACAATGCACCGTTGTTGGAACAGCTACTTTGTTTTTTCCTGCTTGCATAAACTGCAACAATGCCATTTGTGCAGTTGCATCTTGGCAGGCAATTCTATCGGGTGCAAAATCTACATAATCTACACCTCTTTTAAAGGCTGTTGTTGCGTGTCCATCCCATAGATGGTTGTACAAGATTTTCTCTGATAATGTTAACGGTTTCCCTACTACTTTTCTTGCGGTATCTACTCGTTCGGTCATACGAGCATAAACCTCTTTAATCATTTCTATATCAAATGCCATAAGATTTTATTGTTTTGTTGTTCTATCTGAAATAAATATACAAAATATACACTGCTTATAAAAAATGATTTTCTGCTGTTAGATTGTTTAATATCAATAAAAAAGAAAAAATTATTAAGTAAAGAGAATTGAAAAAAATCAATAAAAAAAGTCCGAGTTTTAACTCGGACTTTAGAATTATAATAAACTTAACTTGTAATTATTTTACTAACAATTTACTTGATGGTTTAAATTTGGTTAAGTTAATTCCTTCTACTGCTGCTTGATATTCAGCTAAGTTAGGTGTTCTACCTAAAACTGTAGATAACACTACTACTGGAGTAGATGATAATAAAGACTCTCCTTTTTTCTCGCCAGAATCTTTTACAACTCTACCTTGGAATAAACGTGTAGAAGTAGCCATTACAGTATCTCCTGGTTCTGCTTTTTCTTGGTTACCCATACATAAATTACATCCTGGACGTTCTAAATACAACATGTTTTCGTATTTAGTACGAGCAGCTGCTTTAGGATCATTATCATCAAACTCAAAACCTGAGTATTTTTGTAATACTTCCCAATCTCCTTCAGCTTTTAACTCATCTACAATGTTGTAAGTAGGAGGTGCAACTACTAAAGGAGCTTTAAACTCTACTTTACCTTGTTGTGCCTCAATGTTTTTTAACATTTGAGCTAAAATTTTCATATCTCCTTTATGAACCATACAAGATCCAACAAATCCTAAATCTACAGTTTTTGTTCCTCCGTAGTAAGAAAGTGGTCTAATAATATCGTGAGTATAACGCTTAGAAACATCTGCATTGTTTACATCTGGATCTGCAATCATTGGTTCTACAATCTGATCTAAATCAATTTCAACCTCAGCAAAATACTTTGCGTTAGCATCTGGAGTTAATGCTGGTTTTTCACCAGATTTAATTTCAGAAATTCTCTTATCTGCAATGGCAATTAATCCTTTAAGAACTTCCAACTTGTTGTCCATTCCTTTATCAATCATGATTTGGATTCTAGACTTTGCAATTTCTAAAGATTCAATTAAAGTTGCATCTTCCGAAATACAGATAGAAGCTTTTGCTTTCATCTCTGCTGTCCAATCCGTAAATGTAAATGCTTGATCGGCAGTTAATGTTCCAATATGAACTTCAATAATTCTACCTTGGAATACGTTATCTCCACCAAACTGAGCTAACATTTGTTGTTGTGTTGCATGTACTACATCACGGAAGTCCATGTATCCTTTCATATCACCTTTAAAGGTAACTTTTACTGATTCTGGAATTGGCATAGAAGCTTCTCCTGTAGCCAATGCTAAAGCAACGGTTCCTGAATCTGCACCAAAAGCAACACCTTTAGACATTCTTGTATGAGAATCTCCTCCAATAATAATTGCCCAATCATCAACGGTAAGGTCATTTAATACTTTGTGAATTACATCGGTCATTGCAAAATATTCCCCTTTAGGGTCACGTGCAGTAATCAAACCAAAGTCGTTCATAAACTTCATCAATCTTGGAATATTAGCCTTAGACTTGTTATCCCATACAGAAGCGGTATGACATCCTGATTGGTAAGCACCATCAACAATAGGAGAAATAATAGTGGCAGCCATCATTTCTAATTCCTGAGAAGTCATTAAACCTGTAGTATCTTGAGACCCTACAATGTTTACTTCTACACGAACATCAGAACCTGTATGTAATATTTTTCCTGGAGTAGTACCAACAGCATTTTTATTGAATATTTTTTCTACAGCAGTTAACCCTTGTCCTTCAATAGAAATTTCTTTTGATGGAGCAAATACAGGTACAATGTCTATTCCTAATACTTTAGAAGCAAATGTTTGTAATTTTTTACCAAATACAACTGCATATGATCCACCTGCTTTGATAAACTCAGCCTTTTGTGGCGTTAATGATGCAGAAATATCCATTACTTCCTGACCATCTTTGTATAATTTTTTCTCTTTTGTATTTACAGTCAACACTGTTCCTGTAACTACAGAGTATGCTTCTTCTAAAACAGGATCTCCGTTTTCATCACGAATTACGTTTCCTTCAGCATCTGTCGTTTTTACCCAGTTTTTAAGGTCAATTCCTATACCTCCTGTTACCCCCACAGTAGTTAAGAAAATTGGAGAAATTCCGTTTGTTCCTGCAATAATTGGAGCAATGTTTATAAACGGAACATATGGGCTTGCTTTTTTACCAGTCCATAATGCTACGTTGTTTACACCAGACATTCTAGATGATCCAACTCCCATAGTACCTTTCTCTGCAATTAACATCACTCTTTTATCAGGGTGTTGTGCTTGCAAAGCTTTTAACTCTTCTTGTTGTGCTTTGTTGTGTTCAAAAATACACTGACCGTGTAATTCTCTATCTGAACGAGAGTGTGCATCACCACCTGGAGACAATAAATCTGTAGAAATATCTCCTACACCAGCAATAAAAGTAACGATTTCAATTTCTTCATCAATTTCTGGAAGCTTTGTAAAAAACTCAGCTTTTGCGTAGCTTTCAATAATATCTTTAGCTATTTCGCTTCCGTTACTATATGCTTCTTCTAAACGAGCAGTATCTGCTTCATATAAAAAAACTTGTGTTTTTAATACTTCAGCAGCTTCTTTTGCTATTACAGCATCAGCACCTAAAGCTAAATCTAACAACACTTCTACAGAAGGTCCCCCTTTCATGTGAGATAATTGTTCTAAAGCAGAAGCTGGTGTAATTTCTTTTACCAATTCTTCTCCTAAGATAATTTCTTTTAAAAACTTAGCTTTTACACCCGCAGCACTTGTAGTTCCTGGTAAAACATTATAGATGAAAAAGTTAAGAGAATCTTCTCTATACTCGTTCTCTAAATCTTTAATTTGCTCAATGATTTCGCTTAGTAATTCAGCACCATCAATTGGCTTCGGATGAAGTCCTTGATCTTTTCGTTCTTCGATCTCCTGGATGTAATTTTTATAAGTACTCATAGAAGTAATTTAATTGTTCGTTTTTGGAGGGGCAATATACAAAATATCGATACCATTATAAAAGCCCTAAATAGACTGTTTTAAGCAAAAAAGATATTTTTAACAAATTCACAAATTTTCAATTATTTTACTACATTTTTCTACGTACAAATACGTAAAAAAAGAGTTTTAAATACTTTATGTAATCTGATTGTACATAAGTTTAAGAACTAAACTTACTTAATTGTGTTAAAAATCATTAAAAAGGCAGGTTTATAAGCCGAGTTCTGTACCTTAAAACAAGTTTAAGGTTCTTATCATTTATCTAGTATTGCTGTTACCAACAATCTCAATCTGTCTACCCCTTGGAATTGAGCGAACGACTCTTACCTAATTAAAAGGACTCCAATATACATGACATTGCACCGCATAGAGTTTACCTGGTTTCACTACAGCCTAACTGTACTTGCTTTCTGTTGCACTTGTCCTCCCCAGAAAGTTATTCTGAGTGACGGATGTTATCCGCTATACTGTCCTATGGTGCTCGGACTTTCCTCTTAGGTTCTGAAACAAGTTCAGCACTAAAGCGATAAGACCACCTACTTTTTTAATGAGCTTTTAATCTTTGCCATAAAAAAACCCACCTAGTAAACCAGGTGGGAAAAATTGCTATGAAAAAGAAAAAGTGTGTTATAAATAACACAACGGTTCAAAGATATAAAGTTTGTTTGTTGTTACAAAGAAAAAAATGTTTTTTTTACAACTTCTTAACATTTGTATCTTTAAGAGAACATATCCTTAACTTTTTCAAAAAATGATTTATCTGATTTTGTTGGGTTTGGCTTAAAGTTATCCTCTTCTAAGTTAGATTCAAAAAACTTTACTTGTTCTTTATTTAACTCTTGTGGAGTCCATATATTTATGTGTACCATTAAATCTCCAGAACCATATCTTTCTAGGCTTGGTAAACCTTTTCCTTTTAGTCTTAAAATTTTACCAGATTGAGTTCCTGCTTCTATCTTAATTTTAACTTTTCCGGATACAGTTTCTATTTCTTTACTTACTCCTAATACGGCTTCTGGGAAACTTACATATAAATCGTAATGTAAATTTACTCCTTCTCTTTTTAAAGTCTCGTGAGGGACTTCTTCTACCAATACTAATAAATCTCCTGCTATAGAATTGTTACCTGGAGCTTCGTTTCCTTTTCCAGATACTTTTAACTGTACACCATCTGTAACTCCTGCAGGAATATTAATGGTTACCGTTTCTTCTTCTACAATCAGTCCTTGAGCATCTGCTCCTGATGGTTTGTTCTTTATTGTTTCTCCTGCTCCACCACACGCATTACATGTAGCAGCTGTTTGCATTCTACCTAATATTGTATTGGTCACTTGCATTACTTGCCCTGCTCCATTACAAGTGGTACAAGTAGAGTAAGTAACTCCTTTGGCTTGTTTTTTTCTACGGACTTTGATTTTTTTATCTACTCCGTTGGCAATTTCTTCTAAAGTAAGTTTTACACGAATACGCATATTGGTACCTTTTACCATACCTCTACGTCCGCCTCCACGTTGACCTCCTCCAAAGCCACCGCCAAAGCCACCACCACCAAAAATGTCTCCAAATTGGCTAAAGATGTCATCCATGTCCATACCTCCAAAACCACCTCTACCGCCACCTCCTTGGCCTCCTTCAAAGGCTTGATGTCCGTATTGATCGTATCTTGCTTTTTTGTTCTCATCACTAAGAACTTCATATGCTTCTGCAGCTTGCTTAAATTTTTCTTCTGCTTCTGTATCTCCCGGATTTTTATCTGGGTGATATTTTACTGCCATTTTACGATATCCTTTCTTAATCTCTGCAGCAGATGCTCCTTTAGATATTCCTAATACCTCGTAAAAATCTTGTTTTGCCATATCTTTGTTCAATTAGCAATTAACAAGTAACAATTGGCATTGGCTCAATTAGTACTTGTTAATTGTATATTGTTAATTGTATATTTTTATGATTGTCCTATTACTACTTTGGGGAAACGAATAATAGTATCTCCTAATTTGTATCCTTTTTCAATCACGTCAATTACTTTTCCTTTTAAGTCTTCAGTTGGAGCAGGTATTTGTGTAATTGCTTCTTGAGTATCTGCATCAAAAACATCTCCTTGATTTACTTCTACCAATGTCAATCCTTTTTGTTCTAAAGTTTTAACTAACTTATCTTGAATTAAAGAAATTCCTTTGATCAACTCTTCGTTTTCACTTTTAGAAATTTCAACCATTCCTCTGTCAAAATCATCTACAACAGGTAATAAGGAAACAATGATATCTTTTCCTGCAGTTTTAAACAACTCTATACGTTCTTTAGAGGTTCTTTTTTTATAGTTTTCAAACTCAGCAAACAAACGTAAGTATTTATCTTTTTCTGCCTGAATTAATACATCTGCAGAAGGTTCTTCTTTTACCTCTTGCGCATCGTTTTCAGCTGTTTCAACAGTTTCTTCTACCTGTTCTGCAGTTACTTGTTCTTCTACTGCTTTTTCTTCTTGTTGAATATCTTCTTTCTTACTCATGGTAACTAATTATCAATAATGTTTGTTGTTCCTATGGCAAAAGATTTGCCAATTGTAGTAAAATGTCAAATTGACATCTTTTTTAAAACGTTGCAAAAGTACAACTTTATTTAGATATTAAAACTTGTCGTTGTTAAGGTTACAAATTGATGTTTAGTGTAATATTTTAAACAACAATTCTTTTAACAAATCACTGTCGGATGTGTTTGCTGCTCCTACTCCTTTGCTTTTTACATCGGCTTCTCTTAATAGCGCTATAACTTGAGAAACTTTTCGCATTGGATAATGTTTGGCTGCCACCACATAATCATCAACAAAATAAGGATTGACACGTAAGGCCTTGGCTACATTTCCTTTTGATTTATCTTTTAAACCATGATACATTAATAATTGGGTAAAATAACTATTAATTAAAGAAATTGTCATAACCAAAGGGTTGCTCTTTGGGTTTTCAGAAAAATAAGTAATGATTTGATTGCACTTAAGAATTTCTTTTTTTCCTATTGCTTTTCGCAATTCAAAAATATTGTAATCTTTACTAATACCAATATTCTCTTCTATATGTTTGGGAGTAATGCTTGTTTGTTGTGGTAAAATTAGCATTAGCTTATCTAGTTCGTTGCTAATTTTACTCAAATTGGTTCCTAAAAACTCTACCAACATTTGAGTTGCTTTGGGTTCTATTTGGTATTTTTTTCCTTTTAAGACTCCCGAAATCCAATCTCCTACTTGATTTTCGTATAATTTTTTAGATTCAAAAACAACTCCTGATTTGTTTATTGTTTTTATTAATTTTTTACGTTTATCTAAGGTTTTGTATTTGTAACAAATTACCAATACAGTACTTTCTAAAGGTTTTTCTGCGTAGGTTGCCAAGTTTTCTATGGTGCGAGACAAGTCTTGGGCTTCTTTTACAATTACCACTGTTTTTTCAGACATCATAGGATATTGTTTAGCCTGCCCCACAATATCATCAATACTTACATCTCTACCATAAACAATGGTTTGATTAAATCCTTTTTCGTCTTCTGTTAGAATTGTATCCTCTATAAAATCAGCTATTTTATCAATATAATATGGCTCCTCACCCATTAAAAAATAAATAGGTTTTATATTTCCATTTTTTATATCGGTAACCAACTGTTTTACTTCTGCCATTTTTACTGTACTTGGATCTATATTGCTAAGAAAGATTGCTTATTTTTGAGCATGCAAAAATTAAATCTTCCAGATGTTGAATTAAAAATCAAAAGTAAAGAAAATAAGCTGTTTATTTTTGACCCTTTTAGAAAAAAAGACATTCTGCTAACTCCCGAAGAATGGGTGAGACAACACTTTGCTAACTATTTAATTTGTTATAAAAATTACCCAGCATCGTTAACTGTTTTAGAAAAAGAATTAATTTTAAACAATACTAAAAAAAGAACAGATATTTTAATATACAATACATTAGGAACTCCTGAAATTATTGTAGAATGTAAGGCTATGGATGTTAAAATTACACAAAACACCTTTGACCAAATTGCCAGGTATAATTTAAAATTAAATGCCAACTATTTAATTGTGACAAACGGATTAGAGCATTACTTTTGCCAAATGGATTTTAAGAATCAACAATATGTTTTTTTAAAAGACATTCCTAATTACAACCCATAATGAATATTGCGCTTGTTATTTTAAATTGGAACGGAAAAGCTCTTTTAGAACAATTTTTACCCATTTTGGTAAAACATAGTTTCGAAGCAGAAATTTATGTTGCAGACAACGCATCTAGCGATACTTCTGTGGCATATATCAAGGAACATTTTCCAGAAATTACAGTTCTTAAAAACCTTAAAAATGAAGGTTTTGCCAAAGGATATAATTTAGCTTTGCAACAAGTTGATGAAGATATTATAGGTTTGTTAAATTCTGATATTGAAGTTACCGAAAATTGGCTAAGTCCTATTATTGCTCATTACAAAACAAATAAAAACGCAGGTATTGTTCAGCCTAAAATTTTAGATATTAAAAACAAAAACAAATTTGAGTATGCAGGAGCTGCTGGAGGATTTATAGACAAATACGGATATGCTTATTGTAGAGGAAGAATTTTTGATAGTATTGAAGAAGATAAAAATCAATACAAATCTTCTTCTATATTTTGGGCTTCAGGTGCTTGTTTATTTATTAAAAACAACGATTTTAAACTGTTAAACGGTTTTGATGAAGACTTTTTTGCACATTACGAAGAAATAGATTTGTGTTGGAGAGCACAAAACAAAGGCATACCAGTTGATTGTATTTCAGAAAGTACTGTATATCATGTAGGAGGTGCTACTTTAAAAAACACCAACCCTTTTAAAACATATTTAAATTTTAGAAATTCTTTGTTTACTTTGGTTAAAAACCTTCCCGCTAACAAACTTTTTCCGATTATTTTTACTAGAATGGTTTTAGATGGTGTTGCTGGTGTTCGATTTTTATTTTTAGGACAACCTTTGCATTTTTGGAGCGTATTAAAAGCACATGGATCTTTTTATACTAATTTCCACAAAATGTATCGTAAAAGAGATACACATCAACAAAAAAATTATTTCTATTTTAAAAGCATTGTTTGGGATTATTTTGTAAAGAATAAACAAACTTTTAAGTAAAAAAACTTATGTATAAATACTATTTTATTATTGTAATTAGCTTAAGTGTTTTTTATTATTCATTTCAAATGACCACACCTCCTAACGGTAGACATGTATCTGGAATGACTGATTATTATGCTGTTTCTTTAAACTTTATTAGAAATGATTTTTCTAATTTCTTTACGCCAGAAACTTATTGTTTGAATCCTCAATTTGGACCTAAAAAAAACACATCTCTTAGTTATTGGAGTTATACGGATCATAAGTTAATAGGAATTACAGCATTAGATTTTCCTATAAACGAATTTAATGTTGCAATACTAATGAAGGTGTTCAATACCTATTCGCCTTTTATTTATAGGTTCTACACGTTACTTATTAGCCTTATAGGTCTCTTTTTTTTATTTAAAACAGCACTCAAGTTAACACAATCTATTTTAATTGCAAGTGCTACTATTTTATTTTGTTTTACAGTACCGTCCTACGCTTTTTATGCCAATAGTTTTTTAGCATCGCCAGTAGCTCTTTCTCTTTTTTTTATTAGTAATTACTATTTATCTCTTTATTACAACACTAAAAATATTCAATCCTTTTTTCTTTCAATCCTTTTTTTAACACTTAGTTCTTTAATGAGATTTACTTTTTTAATCTTTTTAATTTCTTACACTTCTACTACTATTATTTATGCTATTTATACCCGTAAGGTCTATTTAAAAGAATTGGTTATTGTCTTTTTAGCCATATTAATAGTACTATGTTACTTTACGTACAACAAATATTTAGGTTATAATTATGGTTCTATATTTTTAAGTTCCCCTAATTACCCTAAAAACTTCACACAACTAAAAACAATATTCTTAAGAATTATTACTCACAAAAGTTGGTACTACGGTACGCTTATTCATTTTGTCATTTTTGTCAAAGCACTCCTTTTTATTATAAAACACAAAAAAGGACTATTTATAAAAATCAAAAACAATTATTTACTAACACATATTGTTATTTCATTACTGGGCTGTTCTTTATTTTTTATTATTGGAATGACACAGTTTGCGTATCATGATTATTACATCTTAGATACTTTTTTCCCTGTTATTTTATATTTTTTATTAATTCTTGCTTCTAAAAATAAATCTATTTTAGAACCCCTAATAAAAAAGAAGATTATTTCTTATGGTTTTGCAGCTGTTGTGTTATGCTTTGCCATAAATTATGCAGACACATCTCTAAGAAAAAACAAAACATATACCATTAACCAACAAATATTTTATAATAGTTATTTAACATTAGATAGTTTACATATTTCTAAAAATGCTAAAATTTTAATGTTAGGCAGTTCTGGTTCTAACCTTCCTCTTGCATTTACTCACAGAAAAGGATATTCCATTCTTAAAGATAAATACATCAATATCAAACCTAATGTTTACAAAAACTGGGAGTATGATTATATTATTACTAAAAATACTGATACATTGCCAAACCTGTTCATCAACAAAAACAAATTAATATACAGTAATAAAAATTACTCTATATACAAGTAGACATATGAAAAGAATAAATAAATATTTAAGCGAAATTGGTTATTGCTCCCGTAGAGGTGCAGACAAATTAATTGACGAAGGTAGAGTTACTATTAACGGAAAAGTACCAGAAATGGGGACTAAAATATCGGACAGTGATGAAGTTTGTGTAGATGGAAAAATGGTTTCTACACCTACCGAAGCACATACTTATATTGCTTTTAACAAACCTGTGGGAATTGTTTGTACTACAGACCAAGAAAGAGAAAAAAATAACATTATTGACTATATAAATCACCCAAAAAGAATTTTTCCTATTGGACGTTTAGACAAACCTAGTGAAGGATTGATTTTTTTAACAAGTGATGGAGATATTGTAAACAAAATATTAAGAGCTAGCAATAATCACCAAAAAGAATATTTGGTAAGAGTACGCAAACCTATTACTCAGGAATTTTTAACTAAAATGGGAAATGGAGTTCCTATTTTAGGTACCGTTACCAAAAAATGTAAGCTAGAACAAGTAAACACTTTTGAATTTAAAATAACGTTAACACAAGGTTT
The DNA here is from genome assembly GCF_011762155.1 of Wenyingzhuangia heitensis. GTDB lineage: Bacteria > Bacteroidota > Bacteroidia > Flavobacteriales > Flavobacteriaceae > Wenyingzhuangia > Wenyingzhuangia heitensis. Next base: position 230,976 of record NZ_JAASQL010000004.1, on the reverse strand, counting down.
AAACAGACAAATTAGACGTATGTGTGAATATCTTGATTATGATGTTACCTATCTAAAGCGTATTAGAATTATGAATATATTTTTAGACATGCCAGTAGGACAATGGAGAGATTTAACTAAAGTAGAGCTTGAAGAACTAAACAGATTGACCTCTGATTCTAAAAAACATTTTGAGTAATATTACTCTTTTATATGCTGTCCATTGTATATTTTACTTTGTCTTACCAAAAACTCTATCAACTCTAATTTATTACCCTCAAAATACATAGAAGCAATATCTTTTTTTGTTTTACAATAAAGCAAAAATTGATCTATAATACTCTCGGGGATTTTTAAACTCTCTGTAAAAAAAGTAATTCCAAACTCTTTTACAAAAGCAGGTTTAAAACTTAACCACCTTTGGTATTTCTGCGACATTGTTAAAGGAATTTCTTTGTCTTTATTTTTTCCTTTTAACAATTTAGCGATTGCAGAAATACCTCCTATAATATTTACTCCTTGAAAATTTCTTGTAGGATCTGTGTTTGACAAATGCCTTAGTTCATCTTTCCGCATTCTAAAAAGATCAGGGTTTGTAGTAGGACCTACATTAAAACTTGTTGCAGATTTTGATAAAATATTATTAAGTACCACTGCATCCATATTATTTACTTCACTTATTACTGCTATTTCAATTCCTCTTTTATCTAAAATTTCTTGATTGATTAATAAAGAAAAGTCTTTAAGATGAATTGCCGAAATTAAGATAGAATCTTTCAACCTAACAGGAATTTCAAATACACCCAGTTCATTACTTGTAGTACTTACCTTTAAGTTTTTATTGGTAATGGTAACATTTCCAACATCAATGGTATCATTCACAACAAGACCTTTTAAAAAAGTTATGTCTTTTTGGGAGAAACTATTTGTAGTATATAAAACCACAAAAATTAATAATAGTACGTTTTTCAAAAGTTTTTTTTAATCTAATAGCAAAAACAAAACCAAACTATTTCATTTTTTTAAAACCTCATCACTACCCTTCTCTAAAACTTTATTCAAACCAGTTTATAATATTACTAAAAAACTAATTCACTAACCATACTTACGGTTAAATCTGTAGAATTTTCTAAAGTATATTGATAAACTCCATTGTTCCCAATAGCAAACAAATGATTTTCTCTAATAATTAAATCATTTACATTTCTATCTATTTTATGAACAAAAGAAACGTTACCATTTTCTACATCCGAAACGTCAAAAATTCTAATAGCCGTATCAGCTACAAAAAGATAATCACCATACAAAGCCATTCCTTTAGGCTCAACCAATGTTTTATCTAACAACAATACTGGATTTTCCACATCAGTAATATTATATACTTTTAATTGATTGCTATCTCCTCCACATCTAGAACCACCATGTATGGTTACAAATGCATTTTGCTCATTAGCTATTACAGGATCACACGCTCTAAAATGATTTGAAATTGATTTAAAATTTGGAACTGCAGGATTTTGTAATCCATAAATATACATGGCACTTGTACTACCTATAAATAAATTATCGCCAAAACTAGATAAAGTTTCTATTCCAAAACCCACATTTATTGCTCCCACAAAAGCTGGATTTTTTTGATTGGCTCCTTCTATTAAAAAAGAGTTTAATTTGTTATAATCTACCGTATATAAATAATCTCCTTTTAATGTAAATGTAGATAATGAACCTCCTTGCCCATCAAATTTATTTCCTCCATCAGAAACTACAGAGTATTCATAACAATCAGAATACATAAAGGTTGGAAAATCTGGTCTTTCAAAATTTTCCTTTTTGATAAAACCTGTAATTACTTTCCCTTCAGATGACGTAAAATAATATCCATCTGGAGAAATTTTATAGTACGCATAGTAATTGGTCAACACCTCTTTTTCTCTTCCTGTTTCTGTAAATGTAAAGTCTATTAAATTTATGTTTAACGTAACCAAATCATTATAGTGACTTATGTAAAAAGAATTGTCTCTTATTGCTATATCAGTCGTGTTTTCTATTCTTAAAAATTTTGTCTGAATAGGATTTTCTGGATTTGAATTGTCATAAAAATGATATCCTTTTTCCTGTTCTTGTACGATTAACAAATTGTCCTTTATATAAATTTTTCCCGATTTTTCAACTTCAAATGGCTCTTCAAAAGTGATTAAATCTCCCATATTGTCTACCGATATTTCTATAGGAGTATATTCTGAGTAAATAGATGGATCTAAATAATAACTTGATGATGAGTAATTGTACTCAGGACAATTGTTCTCCTCTTCTTTAACACACCCTATAAAAACAAATAGTAATAAAAACGGTAATATTTTTTTCATAACTTAACTTTTTAGTTCTATTACATAGAGTCTATTATATACAATTGGTTGCGTTATTAAGGTTTTAAATTCTATAAAAACAAAAAAGCAGCTCTTAAAGAGCTGCTTTTTTGTTTTTATAATTCTAATCTAGTTATAATACATCTAAACTTCCTTTTCCCTCTCTAAGTACCAGAGGCTCACCATCACTTAAATCTATTACTGTAGAAGCTACATTATCTCCATAACCACCATCAATCACCAAATCTACAATATCATCCCACTTTTCGTGAATTAATTCAGGATCCGTAGTATATTCAATTACTTCGTCCTCATCATAAATAGAAGAAGACACTAAAGGATTCCCTAACAGCTCTATAATAGTTCTAGTAATGCTATTATCTGGAACTCTAATTCCTACTGTTTTACGTTTTTTAAACGCTTTGGGCATGTTATTTATAGCAGGTAATACAAATGTATATGGACCTGGCAATGCGCGTTTTAATATTTTAAAAGTACTTGTATCTATTGGTTTTACGTAATCAGACAAGTGACTTAAATCGTTGCAAACAATAGAAAATGTGTTTTTTTCTAACTTTATATTTTTAATTTTCGCAACTCTTTCTACTGCCTTGTAGTTGGTAATATCGCACCCCAAAGCATATACCGTATCCGATGGATAGATGATAACACCTCCATTTTTAAGCACCTCAACAATTTTAAGAATCTCTTTTTCGTTAGGGTTTTCTGGATATATTTTTACAAGTTTAGCCATTGTATAATCCTTAATTTATTACTGATAAAGTAAATTTACGAAGCATATTTTTCCATTTCCTCATCATAAAAAGCAGATGCCTCTTCTATATATTGTGCTACCTGTGTAGACAGCTCTTCTTCGTCCGATCCTTCTAAATCGTCCCACAATTCAATCTCATCATCCTTTAAGTTAATGATAAATCTTGGAAAGTCTGTGTGAATCACAAAAATATCCTCATCACAAGTTGTGTTATCTGCAAGTAAAAACCTAGGTAATTCCATGTTTTTGATTTTATTTATTTTCTGACAAAAGTAATCTTTTTGTTAGATGTTGAAACCTTATATACAATAATATCGATGAAACAGTTAATCCTACCAACAAACCAATCCAAATACCAAAGGTTCCTAAATCTGTTAAAATTCCTAAATAATAACACACCGGAAAACCAATGACCCAATAAGAAATAAAAACCATCCACATTGGTATAATCATATCTTGCAAACCTCTTAATGCTCCTAAAACCACCACTTGTATTCCGTCTGATATTTGAAATAATCCTGCTATAATTAATAATTTGGCTGCAATTTCCACCACTTCTCTATCATCAATATAAATCCACGGTAAATACGTTCTTAAACTCATAAAGCTAATCGCAGCTATAATTGCTATAATAATCATTAACAAAATAGTAGAAATAGCAATTCTTTTTAGGTTGCTATAATCTTTTAATCCTTTTTGATTTCCTACTCTAATGGTTGCCGTAACTCCCATTCCGGTAGCAATCATAAATGTCATGGTAGACAAGTTTAACGCTATTTGATTGGCTGCCTGTTCTTGAGTTCCCAACATACCTGCTAACAAAACTCCCGATGCAAAAATCCCAATTTCGAAAAACATTTGCAAAGCCGCAGGATATCCTAATTTTACAATTTTTAACACTCGTTCTTTCTCTATTACAAACCAAGAAACCGCCATGTTGTATGGTTCAAATTCTTTTCTTTTTTTGATAAAATATAATAGTACAAAAATCATTAAAATACGCGAAACCAACGTTCCATAAGCAGCACCATTTATTCCCAACATAGGAGCTCCTAACTTTCCGTAAATTAACATATAGTTTAAAAGTATATTAATACTGTTAGCTCCCAAAATAGCAATCATAGCATATTTGGTCTGGCTCAACCCATCCGTAAATTGTTTTATGGCTTGAAAAATTAGCAATGGCACCATAGAATACGCTATAATTTGATAATAAGGCAATGCTAACTCCACCACCTCTACAGGTTGATCTATGAGAGAAAGTACAGGCTGAATTAATAATAAAACTGCTGCCAATACAATTCCTATAATAGTAAGTAACACCACTCCGTGTTGGTAATTTTTTTTTCCGTCTAAATAATTTTTAGCACTGTCAGATTCGGCTATTAAAGGAGTAATAGCAAAAGAAAAACCAAGACCTAATCCCATTAAAATAAAAAACACTGAGTTGGCTAAAGACACTGCTGCCAAAGCAGGTGCCCCCAATTCTCCTACCATAATATTATCTGCAAAACCCACCAATACATTTCCTAACTGTCCTAACATTACAGGAAAAGCTATAGTTATATTCGTTTTAAATTCTGATGTGTATTGCTTTAAATTCATGGAAGGTTCTAAATAAATTTGCGCAAATATACAAACTTACACATGCAGATGAACCAACTTATCGAAAGAAGTATTTCTTAAATTTTGGTTAAATTAAAAATAAAAACTAGGCTATTTTGGTTCCGTTTTCCATCGCTCTTTCAGGCTGTAACAGAACCACTTCTCCAGGATTTTCTATGCCTCCTAGAATTAAACATTCACTCATTATATTCGCTATTTGTTTGGGTGGAAAATTTACCACTGCTACTACTTGTTTGCCTATTAATTCTTCCGCTTTATATAATTCTGTTATTTGTGCCGATGTTTTTCTATGTCCCAACACTCCAAAATCTACAATTAATTTGTAAGCAGGATTTCTAGCTTCTTTAAAAACCTCAGCACTTATAATTGTTCCTATTCTCATGTCTATTTTAGAAAAATCTCCCCAGGTTATTTCATCCATTTTTATTCTGTTTTGTAAACGTATTTTAAATCTAAAAGATTGGTCGCATTGGTTGTCAATCCTTTTACGTTGTTGTGTTTAAATCTTACTATTTCATCATAAAACAAAGGAACTACAGGAATGTCAGCCATTATAATACTATCCATTTTTTGATATACCTTTATTCTTTCTCTTTTATCAGTAATAGACAAAGAATTTTCATACAAAGCATCAAAAACAGGATTGCTATAATGTGTATAATTAGGACCTTGTGGAGCAAAATTTTTACTATAAAAAAGTGAAAGAAAATTTTCTCCATCTGGATAATCTGCAATCCAACCTACTCTAAACGTAGGCAGTTTTCCGTTTGCTTTTAATTGTCTTAATACCGGCGATGGCAATACTTCTAATTTTACGGTAAGTCCTATTCCTTGTAATTCTCTCTGAATAAATTCAAACAAATCTGTATAACTAGAGACCGTGGTTATTTTTATAGTTGGGTTTACATCTCCTGTTTCTTTTTTGTACAAATCTATCAGCTCTTTTGCTTTTTTAGGTTGATACATATTTCGTTCTCCTTGGTAATGAGATGGCAATCCTTTGGGAATAAAACCTGTTGCTGGTGTTCCTATATTGTTTCTTAAATAACGTAACATTTTAGCTCTATCAAAACCACAACTAATCGCTTTTCTTATTTTTGGATGATTATCTACTATTTGACCATCCATTAAAAAGGCAATGTATTCTACAATTAAATAAGGTGCTTTGTCTATAGCCAATTTATTTTTATACGTAGGCAATAATTCTCCTGTAGGCGATAACAATTCATCTTTATAAGACGTATGTAAATCATACAAAACATCGCAATTACCTTGGATAAATTGTAAAAACTCTGTTTGTTTATCTGCATAAAAAGTGACAGCAATCGCTTCTAAATATGGAAGTTGTTTTCCTTTTTTATCTTTTTCAAAATACAGTGGATTTTTACGAAATACTAATTTGGTATTTTCTACCCACAGTTTAAACTGAAAAGGTCCTGTTCCCACAGGATTAGATCTAAAATCTGTTCCATAAAACTCAACAGCTTCTTTGGGTACTACAGAACAATACTGCATAGATAACAAACCTAAAAACGGAGGAAATTCCTTATGTAATTCCATTCTAAAAACAGAATCATTTACCGCTTTAAAACTCTTAACATTTTGCATTACCCACCTACCCGAAGAAGCTACTTTAGGATCTAACAAACGACCTATGCTATATTCAAAATCATGAGCGGTAACCGTTCTGGTATTATCTTTACCAAACACTACATTTTTATGAAAGTAAACATCGTCTCTTAACGTAAAATTATACGTTTTGTTATCCTCAGAAATGTCCCATTTTTTGGCAATACTAGGTACTACATTTAATTGATCGTCAAAAGAAACCAAACCATTGTATAGCTGGTTGGTTGCCCAAACAATAGGTTCATTTTTTGCAAACGCAGGATCTAGAGTGGTAATATTGTCCTTTTCGTTGTATCTAAAAACTTGAGAAGTCTTGTATTTACTCGTTTTATCTTTACAAGCTATCAATACCAAAAGCAAACACAAAAAAGAAAGTATATTTTTTATCATTGGGTTAATTTACTACAAATGAATTTATTACAATTTTAAAACCACAAAAATCAAACCCTCTTAAACAAGTACATATCGTTAAAAAACCCTACCTTTGTGCCCCGTAAATTTACAAGAATGAGTGCGCAAAAAAAAGTAGCTTTTTACACATTAGGGTGTAAACTTAATTTTTCTGAAACTTCTACCATTGCTCGTAACTTTCAAGATGAAGGTTTTACCCGTGTGGATTTTGAGGAACAGGCTGATATTTATGTGATTAACACTTGTTCTGTAACAGACAATGCAGACAAACGTTTTAAAACCATTGTAAAAAATGCATTGAAAAAAAATGACAATGCTTTTTTAATTGCTGTGGGATGTTATGCACAATTAAAACCCGAAGAATTGGCTGCCGTTAACGGTGTTGATTTAGTTTTAGGTGCTACCGAAAAATTTAAGGTTACAGATTACATAAACGATTTGTCTAAAAACGATTTAGGAGAAGTACATTCTTGCGAAATTGAAGAGGCCGATTTTTATGTAGGTTCTTACTCTATTGGAGACAGAACACGTGCGTTTTTAAAAGTGCAAGATGGATGCGATTACAAATGCACCTATTGCACCATTCCTTTAGCTCGTGGAATTTCTAGAAGCGATACTTTGGAAAACGTGTTAAAAAATGCCAAAGAAATATCGGAAAGAGGCATTAAAGAAATTGTACTTACAGGAGTAAATATTGGTGATTACGGTAAAGGGGAGTTTGGAAACAAAAAACACGAACATACTTTTTACGAATTGGTGCAAGCTTTAGACAAGGTTGATGGAATTCATAGATTAAGAATATCTTCTATAGAACCTAACTTATTAAAAGACGAAACCATTGAATTTGTAAGTACCTCTAATAGTTTTGTTCCCCATTTTCACATTCCACTACAAAGTGGTAGCGATCAGATTCTAAAAAAGATGAAACGTCGTTATATGAGTGATTTGTATGTAAACAGAGTCAATCATATTAAAAAAACAATGCCCAATGCTTGTATTGGGGTAGATGTTATTGTTGGTTTTCCTGGAGAGACTGATGAAATTTTCTTAGAAACTTATAAATTTTTAAGCGAGTTAAATATTTCTTATTTACACGTGTTTACGTATTCTGAACGTGACAATACTGAGGCTGCAAGTATGGAAGGTGTTGTACCTAAAAACGTAAGAGCCAAACGTAGTAAAATGTTGCGTGGTTTGTCTGTTAAAAAACGTAGAGCTTTTTACGAAAGTCAGTTAGGAACAACACATACCGTTTTATTTGAAAGCGAAAACAAAGAAGGATACATTCACGGTTTTACAGAAAATTATGTAAAAGTAAAAACTCCATGGAACCCTAATTTGGTAAACGAGTTACACAAAATAACCTTAACCACAATTGATGAAGATGGTTCTGTTCGTTTTGATTGGGTAAACCAACCTACAGAAAAAAATGTAAATTTGAGTGAATTGATTTAAGACTCACTTGAAAAAACATCTTTATTTTATACCAGGAACCTCGGCCAGTTCAAAAATATTTGAACGCATAAAATTACCGAAGCATTTGTTTGAAATCCATTTACTAGATTGGATACAACCTTTACACAAAAACGAATCTATAGCAAGTTATACAACTCGGCTTTCTACTTTTGTTAAAGAACCCAATCCTATTTTTGTGGGAGTTTCTTTTGGTGGAATTATAGCTCAGGAATTAACCAAACACTTTAAAGGTTCTAAAGTTGTTCTAGTTTCTAGTATCAAACATCAAGATGAAGTAACTCCTTTTTTAAAATTTGTAAGAAAAACCAAACTTTACAAAATATATCCTGTTTCCTTTATCAATTTGACAGAAAAAATAATGTATCGTTTTGCAACTAAAAAACTAAAAAGAACTTTAGATTCTTATCGATATTACCTTTCATTAAGGAATAAAACGTATACACAATGGGCAATACAATCTTTTGTAACCTGGAAACAAAATCAACCTATAAACACATTGCACTTACACGGAACAAAAGATTTTGTCCTTCCTGTTAAAAACATTAAAAATGTGACTCTTATAAACGGAGGAACACACGCTATGATTTTAACAAAAAGCACTACAATTCAACATAAGATCATCAACTATTTGGCTTGATTTTTGTAAATTTAATACAAACTTTACTTTATGAAAAAACACATTTCTTGGATACTTCCTACATTGGTCATTTGCGCTATAGTTCCCTTTTTAATCAATGGCACTCCATCTACCAAAAAGACTGGAGAAACTTATATTATTAAAGCAATTAAAACTCCTGTTGGATTAGAATTTTCTAATGAAAGTGTACCACTTCACAAATACGATATCAAAGAAAGGGTAGATAGAGAGTTTTTAGTAAACACCTATTGGCAATCTAATGGTTTGCTATTAATAAAAAGAGCTCATAAATACTTTCCTATTATAGAACCTATTTTGGCTAAAAACAACATACCAGAAGATTTTAAATATTTAGCGGTTATAGAAAGTGGTTTGCAAAATGTAAGCTCTCCTGCGGGTGCTAAGGGTTTTTGGCAATTACTGCAAGGAACTGCTAGAGAATATGGTTTAGAAGTAAACGACAATGTAGATGAACGTTACCATTTAGAAAAAGCAACAGAAGCTGCTTGCCAATATTTGTTAAAAGCTAAAGCTGAATTTGGTACTTGGACAGAAGCTGCTGCTTCTTATAATATTGGAATTAACGGTTTGTCTAGAAGAATGAAAGAGCAACAGGTAACCTCTTATTATGATGCTTTATTACCCGAAGAAACGGAAAGATATTTACCTAGAATTATTGCCGTAAAAGAAATACTAAGCAAACCTTATGATTACGGTTTTGTATACGAAAATAACGATTTGTATATATTGCCAAAATACAGAACCGTAAAATTAGATTCTGTAATAACAAACATTGCTGGTTTTGCCAAAAACTTTAACACCAATTATAAAGAGCTAAAACTTTTAAATCCGTGGCTTAGAGAAAATAAATTAAACAATAGAACTAAAACAGAATACGAAATTAAAATCCCTATTAAAAAATAAGACTACTAAAAACTCTTTGCTCACCGCAAAGGGTTTTTAGTTATATTTAGGCAAAAAAATGCTTAAATGAAAAACATAAAACTGAATTATCTAATTCAAAAAACTCAAGAATCTTTTTTAGAATACCCACTAACCATTCTTTGTGCTTTGCTAGGAACTGTTACCAGTATTTATTTTTTTGAGTTTAATGATGACATTAAAAACCCTTTTCCCTACATCAATGCTATTTTAACATTTGCTTTAGGGATCCCTCTTTATTTTTCGGTATCTTTTTTATCAGGAACTATTTTTACAAAACAAATTTGGAAAATAAACGCTTACTTTCTAGCCTCTATAATATTACTTCTAATTTATAGCTCCTTACCCAACCAAGAGGTTACGTTTAATACTAGAATTCCCTACATTAGATATGCTGTTTTTAATGTCATCATCCATTTATTGGTTTCTTTTAGCCCATTTATAAAAAACAAGACTATTAATGGTTTTTGGAACTACAACAAAACTTTATTTATTCGTTTTTGGACCGCTATTCTATACTCTGGAGTTTTATATTTAGGGATTGTTTTAGCCATTACTGCCGTAAAATTATTATTCAATATTAAGTTTGATTTTAAAGTTTACTTTCACATTCAGATTGCAATTTTTGGTTTGTTTAATACCTGGTTCTTTGTTTCTGGAATTCCTAAGAATATAGATAATTATGAGAATTTAACGGTTTACCCAAAAGGATTAAAAATATTTTCTCAATATATTTTACTTCCTTTACTACTCGTCTATTTATTGATATTATACACTTATGGAGGTAAAATAATAATCACCAATAACTGGCCAAAAGGAATTGTAACCTATCTAATTACAGCAATTTCTGTGTTAGGAATACTAACCTTTTTACTGTTACACCCGTATGGAAAACAAAAGGAATACAAATGGATTCAAAAACTTTCTTTTTTCTATTATTTGTTATTGCTTCCACTAATTGTAATGTTGTTTACCGCTGTTAGTATTAGGATCAATCAGTACGGAATTACCATTAATCGTTATTTAATTTTATTATTAGGAATTTGGCTAAGTATTGTTGCTATCTACTTTTGTTTACACAAAAAAAACATCAAATTAATTCCGGTTTCTTTAGCTATTATTTTAGCGGTTTCTTCTTTGGGCCCTTGGGGAATGTTTAGTATCAGTGAGAAAAGTCAAGCCAACAGGTTGCTTTCTATTTTAGAAAATCATCAGTTACTTAAAAACGGAAAAGTGGTTAATGAAACTATTTGGAACCCTAATAAGTTTCCTGAATTAAGAAGCATAGACACTAATTCTAATGAAATTAAAATTTCTGATTCTATCCACAATGAAATAAAATCTATTTTGGATTATTTAGATGATCACCATGGTTTAACAAGTATCAATCCCATATTTGAGCAAGATTTAGATATCTATTTTAAAACTGCTGTTGATAGTAGTAAACACATCAATCAGGCTAGGGTTTACATGAAAACATTAGGCTTAGACTATAAAAAAATCCGTAGTTTAATACACGACAAAAACAGTCCTAAAAAGTACCTTTACTTTAAAAGAGAAAAAACAGATGCAATCTCTGTAAACGGTTTTGATTATTACTACAACTTTGCCTATTTAAACTCTAAAAAAGAAAAAAGTTTTGTCATAGACAATCACAATTATAACATTCAACTAAAAAACAAAACCATAATTTTACACACAGCCACAGATAGTTTGTCTATAAATTTAGATGATAAAATAGAACTATTATTAAAAAATCATGCTCATAAACCCAATAGCATTCCTTCTAAATTACTAGAATATAATCAGATATTAAACAATCAACATTTTTTAATTGTGTTAAATAACATTAACCTAAAACAAAAAGATGATGAATATTTAATTAACAGCCTTAACGGTTACATATTGATAAAAAATGTTATTGAATAAAACAAAAAACCACCAAAACAGAATATCAGTTTTGGTGGTTTTTTGTATTTCTGTATTACAAGTTTAAAGAACCATCACTTTTTTTAGAGTAGATTTTCCATTGTGTACTACTTTAACAATATAAATACCTGTTTGTAAATTTTGAGTACTTATAAAATCTTGTGTTGTTTTTTGATGATAAATCACTGTTCCCGAAATATTTGTAATTAAAACATTACTCTTTATTGGTGCCGTAATTTGTATTTTTTTATTTTCCGATACAATTTTAATCCCCTCTAAAACAGCAGTAGTTACAGACAAAGAATCTGATTTTTGAATACTAATTTCATCAAAATAAATAGCACTCCCTGCATTTGGTGTAGCATTAAGGCCTGTCATTATAAATGAGAACCAGTTGTTTTCTATAGCTTCACCAGAATTTAACTTGTTACTTGCTTCAACTTGTACCCATTGATTTTTAGCAACAGAAGACAAATCAAAATTTACTTGTGGTTTTGCCGTTTGGCTGTCTAATGTTAATCTAGCTCCACTGGGAGTATCTCCCTCTAAATACACCCACATTTTTACATCGTAATTGGCTACCTCTGTGGTAAATTCGTGTTCTTTGTGGGTATTGGTTCTCCAGGTTTGTAATTTAGGATTGGTTCCTGCAGTGGTTACCAAATCACATTTCATACTATAAGTTCCTTCTTTAGCTCTTTCTGATGTTTGAGTAAAACCAACGTTTTGTGTCCATGCTTCTACAATATTTCCAGCCACACTTGCATCATGACCTCCGCTAGACCAAAATACATTGGTATTTTCAAATCCGTAAGGATCTGTGGGTAAAATATTTTGAGTCAGAGCTGAATCTGTAATCTCTACAAACAACATATCATAAGGTTGCAGGGTTTGTGTTTTGTTGATTGAAATTCCTTTAAACAAATCATACAACTCTGTCTGTCCCTCTACATTTTTTAAAGAAAAATCCACTGTAGCTTCCTTATTTCCAATATTTACAATAGAAACTACATTGTTTCCTTTGCTGTTTTTAACACATTTCCAAACACAGGTTTTTATTCCGTTTGCATTGGTTTCTGTAATTGTTACTTCTGGCAATAAGTTTTTGGCACTGACTACATTAAACGCTAATGTTTTGTAATTCTCTAAACTAGTAGCATACAATAAATTTCCACCATTATTAGTATGCAAATGAGTTGTGATTGATTCTCCATATTCGTTACTCGTTAAACTTTCAGTATCTGTAATAATAGTTCCTCCGTTGTCTAAATAAGTTTGCAAACTTGTTTGTTCTTCGGGAGTGATGAACTGATTTTTATGTACCAAAACTACATCCCATAAAGAATTGTCTTGTTTGTTAATTACATCTTTGGTTACAAAACCTAAAGGCACTCCTTCAAAATGTAATTTTTCGTACAAATGAAAAATCTCATCCATATGTTCCTCTTTGTTAATTGCCGATGTTTTAGAGTAAAACAATCGTATAGGTTTACGTTGTCTTTGCATTTTCATGATCAAATCAGCATGTGCATTTAAATCCAACATTGTTAAAGCAACTTCATTCGTTACTCTTGGCTGATGGTTGTTTGATCCCGCATATCCATTCCCTACATCCAATCCGTTTCTAGGCGAGCCATCTTCTCTTCTTGCCCAAAACCAAGTTTGACTCGCCGTTAAACCTAACGTATGTGCCATCCAAAAAGTAGCTCTTGCATAACTAGGCTTCATATACAAATCTCTAGATCTACCGGTAGATAAATAGTGTAATTCTGTATTGTAATTTATTTTTTCTGGAGCAATCGATTTCATAAAATCGTAGGCCATACATAGCTCTCTCCAATCAAACCCATAATGTTCTTGCCATTCCAAATCATTTTTCCACATATGTTTGTAGTCCGATCCAGAATCATTCCCTACAATTCCACTTATTTCTGTCAACGCTTCTAAATCAATCCCATGAATTCTTTGATTTTCTGACCAAAGATTTGGCATAATCTTTAAATGTACTTTGGCATCAGTATCGTATTTTCTAATTTCTGATTTTAAAAATGTATACCATTCCGTTACTCGATACATATTAAACAGAGCCCAGTCGTACCACATTGCCGTTCCTTTATTACTTGTATCTATAGGAATTTCTATAGTTACGTCATTAAAAGAAGCAAAAGAAGTATTCCACAATGTATTTAATCTTGCTATATTAGTATGCTTTGCTTCTAACCACGTTTTAAATTTATCAAACGTATAATTTGATACAGGTCCAGAGGCCCAAGCCAATTTATCACCCGTTTTTTGAGTGAAAAAATGAGGTTCGTTACACAACATATATCCCAATTCAGCATATTTTTTATCAGCCATATAAGGAACGGTTCCTTCTATTAAAAACCCCATCATTTCTCTAGCTCCAGGATGATCAATATCGTAACCTGTATAAGTATCGGTACGCATTTCAAAATTGCTTCCGTATTTTGTTTTAGACCAAGCAGGAACATTTTTATTATTAAAAAAAATGAATCCTACCCCTCCTGTATTTTTATCACTTAATTCATTTACAATATTAGACCTTATAGTTCCATTTTGGTCAGTAACATAAGAAGGTGTTAAAAAAAATCCATCTTGATTTCCGTGATAATCTGTTAATAGATCTATTCTGGGTTTCCAAGTATAATCAGCTATAAAAGCAGGTTTCCCATTATAAGTTAATTGATCGTCAGTATGGTTTACTTGAGTCCAATCTATATTAGGAGCTGTTGTACGTGTATATTCTTTGTTGATGAGTTTGGTTAAAACAGTAATAGACTCCTCTAACATGGTTATCACATCATTTCTTTCAAAGTCTGGCAATAAATTAGCCATTTCTGATGAATTGTTTTTGTATGCTGTAACCTTAGTAAACAAATCAGTATTCATGCTAATATTGTCTTCATCCCAATTGGCATAGTCTAAAAAAATCTCGGCAGTTCTTACTGTCGTTTTTTCTCTCAACGCATCAATACCCGCATTTTCTGCTTGGGTAATTAGAGCATTTAATTCTGCTATTTTGGTTTCTGCTGTCTCCTCTAAAGTTTGTGCTTGTAATGCACTGTAAAGAAACAGGAAACAAAAGACAAGTTGTTTTTTGATTTTTGGCATAGTATTGTTTAGTTTGTTCCAAAAATAAAAGGAAACTAAACAATAAAGATTTCTTTAAATATATACTTTGTGCTTATGAATACACTATTTGCATATTTGTAAAGACTTCCATCTCCCTCTGGCAGTTGCCGTTAGACTTCCCTCGGGAACAAAACCATTGGTCGCATTTGTAAATTCCACCTGAATAACATCTCCTTTTTTAAGCAATATTTTTTTTGTATTCAACGTATGTTTTTCAACCGTATAATCTTTAATTTGGGTATTGTAAATTTTTGTATTTACAACTTCTCCAATTAATTTACCATTTACTTTTACGCTGTAAACAGATTCACCATCTATTTCTTGCAATGTATGTAGTGTTAAATAAACCGTTTGATTTTCACCTTTGTAAATTGTACTAGCTGCTGCTGTTTTTAATCTTTTGGCAATCATTAGTACATGTAGTCTTTTGTCTATTTTAGCAGCCTCAAAACCTTTTACGTTTTTATTTTCAAAATTTACCGCTAAAATTTCTTTACAATCTGTTGGCTCCGGATTAAAAGCAAAAGTAGACAGCCCAAAAGTTAAAAATAAGACGAAAGTAAAAACGATATTTTTCATAAGGTTAATTTAAATAATAATTTGAATTATTTTTGCGGATTGGGATTGTTTTTTAAAAACAGTCCATTTAAAAAATTACGCAATACTTGATCTTGACAATTTCTATAATGTTGATGACCCGGTTTTCTAAAAAAAGCGGACAATTCTGACTTTCCAAAATTCAATCCAGCCAATTGTAACAAAGCCAAAATATCAGTGTCTTTTAAATTTAAGGCAATTCGTAATTTTCTAAATACAATATTGTTATCTAATTCTTTTTCAGCTACTGGAATCTGATTGTCTTTTTTTCCTCTATTATCAATAATCATCCCGTTTAAAAAGTTAGCAAACTGCTCATCAGATAAAGATAAATTTTCTTTTTCCTCTGTATCTTTTTCCAACCAAACAGAAACCTCTTCTCTAGTTGTTGTAATTCCTACATGACCAAACAATAAAATTATTTTTTCTGGATTGTAATTAAACGCATATTTTAACCTTCTAAACACATCGTTATTTGTCATTCTTTTTTAATTTAAGTTTTGTTTTACAGCATTGTATTCTGTAATCATTTCATCCATTATAGTAGCAATCGGTGCTACTTTTTTTATCAAACCAGCAATTTGACCTATTTCTAATTTTCCATCTTCTACATCTCCTTCAAAAATACCTGTTTTTAACTTAGCATTGTCATAAAAGGTTTGTAAGGTTTCTTTTGATGGATTTGTTTGATACAAAGCTAACAGTTTTTGATAGTACTTGTTTTTATAATTCTAACAGGTGCTAGCTCTTTAAACGTTAATTGCGTAGTTCCATCTTGCAACTCCGTAACCATTTTTTTGAATTTTATATGTGCAGACGATTCTGTACTTACTGCAAATCTGCTTCCTATTTGAACACCATCTGCTCCTAAAACCTCAGCCGCTAAAATCCCTCTACCTGATGCTATTCCTCCCGCAGCAATTAACGGAATTTCTAAATGTTCTTTTACCATCGGAATTAGTGTAAACGTAGTAGTTTCTTCTCGTCCGTTATGCCCGCCAGCTTCAAAACCTTCGGCAACCACAGCATCTACTCCAGCTTGTTGTGCTTTTAATGCAAATTTAATACTACTCACAACATGCACCACTTTAATTCCTTTTGCTTTTAATTTGGCTGTCCACGTGTTAGGGTTTCCTGCGGATGTGAAAACAATTTTCACACCTTCTTCTATCACAATAGCTACCATTTTATCTATATCTGGATAGATTAATGGTAAGTTTACTCCAAAAGGTTTGTCGGTCGCTTTTTTACATTTCTGAATGTGCTCTCTAAACACTTCTGGATACATAGAACCTGCACCAATTAATCCCAAACCACCTGCATTGCTTACTGCCGATGCTAGTTTATATCCACTTACCCAAACCATTCCTCCTTGTATAATGGAATAATCTATACCAAATAATTCTGTAATTCTATTGTTTCTCATTATTAATTTATCTTGTAAACAACTCTTACCCCATTCTTCCCTTTGTAACTATAGCGTAAATAATACACTCCGTTTGTATAGCTATTAATATTGATTGTATTATTACTCCCTATCATTTGTTTATTTTCTAAAACAACTCCTGTAATAGAAAATAGCTGTACATGTAAAGGTTCTGTTGGTGTATTGTAAAACTGAAATTGAATTACATTAGAAACCTGATCAAATAAAATATTATAATCTTTTTTATGCTGTTCTTCTAAAGGGTTTGATAATTGAGGTAATAGATTTCCAACTCTTAAAATTCCATATCCACCTTGATCTGTTGAATTTAAATAATTGTCAGAATTTTTAATAATCATTTCTCTAATTTCTAAACTTTTTTTGTTTGGATAAGCCTGCCACAAACAAGCAGCTACTCCCGCTATAATAGGCCCTGAAAAGGAAGTTCCATTAGACGTTTTTATATTATTATTTTCATCAACTACATATACCTCTCCACCTTGTGCTAATGTTTCTGGTTTAATTCTATGATCTGAAGTTGGTCCAAAAGAAGAAAAGGAAGCCAAACTCTCATCCTCATTTACAGCACCTACAGAAACAATTCCGTCTGCATCAGCAGGAGCAGTCATATACTTCCAAGAATCGTTTCCTGAATTTCCTATAGAATTTACAACCACCATTCCTTTTTGAGCGGCAATGGTTGCTCCCCTAGAAATAAAAGTTGTTTTCCCATCCATATCTGCATAGGTATAATTGTATTTGCCTTCATCAAACTCACTATATCCTAAAGAAGTATTAATAATATCTACTCCCAAACTATCTGCTTTTTCGGCAGCTTGTACCCATAAACTTTCTTCAAGTGGAGTTTCGTTGGCAACATCTTCAGTAATAAACAAGTAAAAACTAGCTTTAGGAGCTGTTCCTACAAACTGATTATCAATATTGGCTGTTATGGTTGATAAAACTTGTGTTCCATGATCAGAACCTGTGTTTGTATAAAAATTGCTAGATTGCTGCACATAATTATATCCTCCTAAAACTTGTCCATTTTCTGTGTTATCATCTACCACATGCTCAAATGCTCTAGCAGTACCTACACCATAAAACCCTGCATCTATAACAGCTATGTACATTCCTTGTCCATCGTAACCTACATTATGAAAGGCATCTACTTCCATCATATTGGTTTGATGAAATGAACTTCCGTAACTATAACTTTCTAAGGTTTTTAGTTTGTTTATTTTGGTGATTTTTTGCTCTTGTGGAGTTATTGATGGTTGGGTATTATCTCTGCTTTTATTAGCAAACTGAATAGAGTCTACAGCTGTTAAATTTTGAAGATCCTCAATATCTGATGGAGTTCCCAATACATGTACTGCATTCATCCACTTAGATCTTGCTTTTACTGTAACACCCGTGGCTGTAGCTATACTTGCCACATAGTCCGGACACAAAGGAACATCTTTCTCATTTGGATTGATACCTTGCTTAGACCTTCTATCCAATGCTTTTTGAGTGAGCATTAAATGTGGAGCTTGCAAAAAATAGACAGCATCGGGTTTGTCTTTAAAATAGACCCAAGCATGTTCTGGTGTTTCTTCTTGAGCTTGTAAAAAACCCATTTGTAAAAACATCAAAAACAGTACTTTTTTCATCTTGATTTTGTTTGCCTACAAGTTAGGCAATTACTCCCGATCCTAAAAGTTCATCTTCTAAATGCCAAGCTACAAATTGTCCTTCTTGTATGGCGGATTGCGGGTTTTGAAATTCCACATACATTCCTCCTTCTACTTGATACAAAGTTGCTTTTTCTAAAGGCTGACGGTAACGAATTCTTGCCAGTACATCTTTAGACTCACCTGTTTTTAAAGATAAATCTTCACGAATCCAATGCAGTTCTGCATTGCTTACAAACAATACTTTCCTATACAATCCTGGATGTTGTTTTCCTTCTCCTGCATAAATTATATTTTCTTTCACATCAGTTTCTATCACAAATAAAGGTTCTTGTGTTCCACCAACAGCCAACCCTTTACGTTGTCCTTTGGTAAAATAATGAGCTCCTTGGTGTTTTGCTACTATTTTTCCGCTAGTAATTGTATAGCTATATTTTTGACTGTAAAAAGCCAATTCTTCTTCTTTAGTTTCAAAAACAGGAATTTCTTTGTTATAAGTTTGATTGCTTTTGTCAACCTGTACAATAACTCCTTCTTTGGGTTGTAATTTTTGTTGCAAAAATTCTGGCAACCTTACTTTACCAATAAAACACAATCCTTGTGAATCTTTTTTATCTGCTGTTACCAAATCTAATTCTTTGGCAATTTCTCTTACTTCGGGTTTCGTTAACTCCCCTATTGGGAACAATGCTTTAGACAATTGCTTTTGAGACAACTGACATAAAAAATAGGATTGATCTTTATTATTATCTACTCCTGCTTTTAATTGATAAACGTCATTTCCATGTACATCTTGTACAACTCCTCTACGGCAATAATGACCTGTAGCTACATAGTCTGCTCCTAACTCTAATGCAATTTTCATAAACACATCAAACTTAATTTCTCTGTTACAAAGCACATCTGGGTTGGGAGTTCTCCCACGTTCGTATTCGTTAAACATATAGTCTACAATACGTTCTTGGTATTCTTTGCTTAAGTCTACTACTTGAAAAGGAATTCCTAATTTTTCGGCAACAAGCATTGCATCGTTACTATCTTCTAGCCACGGACATTCGTTAGATATTGTTACAGAATCATCGTGCCAGTTTTTCATAAATAAACCAATCACTTCATATCCTTGTTGCTGCAACAAATATGCGGCTACACTACTATCTACTCCTCCAGAAAGTCCAACTACTACACGTTTCATAATCAAAAAATTGAGAGTACAAAGATAGTACAAAAATAAGAGTTAGCTGTCTTAACAGATGTTCAAAAAAAAGCCATTAAATTTTTCGTGATTTAATGGCTTTTTTAGTTTACTCTTTTTTAGAAACAGCTCTTTTCTTTCGAATGTTTTCAAGAATTTGTTCGTCAGATAATTTATTCTCATCTATAGATTCTTCTTGTTTTTTCTTATTCTCTATGTTCTGAAGAATCTCTTCATCAGATAATTTTTTAATTTTATTTTTTTCCTCTTCTGCTTGCTTAATTTTTATATTTCTTAAAATTAAAGCATCATCTAATCTTTTATATTCTTTTATTTTATCGTCCATTTTAGTCGCAATGCTTTTTAAAATAGCATCATCGCTTACTTTAGAATACGTTCTTTTTTCTCCTTTTTTACCTTTTATATTTTTTAGAATCTCTTCATCTGTTAATTCTGTATAAGCTCTTTCTTTTTCCTTTTTACGTTCTATATTTTCTAAAATATCTTCGTTAGAAATTTTAGGATACACTCTTGGTTTTTCTTTTTTATCTTGAATATTGGCTAAAATATCTTGGTTGTCTGGGTGACTTCTTTGTTTGTTAGGTATTTTATACCCCATGTATTCTCCTTTAATATAAAAATCCCATTTTCCTACTTTATAGTCTTTGTAATACAAACCTGTTTCTTTTATGTCTCCATTGGTTTCGTAAAACTTGGTTCTTCCGTGTAACAAACCATTTTTATATGACATTTCGTGCAATACAGTTCCTTTTTGAGAATATCTTATAGACACTCCATCTAATTTTCCATTTATATAATGACTTTCTTCTGCTTTTTTACCATTATTAAAATACACAACTCGTTCACCGTGTAAATTTCCGTCTTTATATTCTTCGGTTAAAATTATATTTCTTTTACCATCGTAATATTTCCAAAGACCAGATCTTTTTTTGTTGATCATTTCTCCATCACTTTGTAAAGTTCCGTAGAGATCATAAAAAATAACATCAACCACATTAGAATTAGGTTTAAATATTTTTTTTACTGCAGGATAATTATTGATAATCTTGTTTTCGTAGAAATAAAAAATCCCTATTTCTTTACCATGATTAAATTTTCCAGAATATTTAATTCTTCCAGAATTATAACTTTTTTCCCAATAACCGTGTCTTTCTCCCTGAGCATCAAACTGATTAATTTTTTGAGCAAAAACCACAAACGGCAACAATAACAACAAAAAGAAACACTTTTTTAACTGCATTTAACTAAAAATTTAAGGATTACACCTATTTATTAACTATTGATTAGACGAGTGTTTATCTAGCATCACATCAAAATAAAAAAATGAAATTACAAAGTTTAAAGTATACTAAAAAACATCTTTTAACTTTTCTTATTTTAATGTACTTTTGTCCCTTAAATATTTAAAAAGAAATGAGTTTATCAAATTTAAATGCCATCTCTCCTATTGATGGAAGATATAGAGGAAAAGTAGAATCTTTAGCTGCTTATTATTCCGAAGAAGCATTAATTAAATATAGAGTTAAAGTTGAAATTGAGTACTTTATTGCTTTGTGTGAAATTCCTTTACCACAATTAGAGGATTTTAACACTAATTTATTTGCAGATTTAAGAAAGATTTATAAAAACTTTACATCTGCAGATGCTCAAAAAATAAAAGATATTGAAAGCGTTACCAATCACGATGTAAAAGCGGTTGAATACTTTATTAAAGAAAAGTTTGATGCTTTAAATTTACAACCTTTTAAAGAATTTATCCACTTTGGATTAACTTCTCAAGACATTAACAACACTGCCATTCCACTGTCTATTAAAGATATGTTTGATGAAGTTTATGATGCTGAATTAGAAGCTGTAGTTACTAAATTAAAAGAATTGGCTACAGACTGGAGCGATGTTTCTATGTTGGCACGTACACACGGACAACCTGCTTCTCCTACTCGTTTAGGAAAAGAAATTATGGTTTTTGTAGAGCGTATCAATCAACAAGTAACCTTGTTAAAACAAGTACCGCATGCTGCTAAGTTTGGTGGTGCTACAGGAAATTTTAACGCACACCACGTAGCATATCCAACTATTGATTGGAAGTCTTTTGGAACTGATTTTGTTGAAAAAAAATTAGGGTTAAAACATTCTTTCCCTACTACTCAAATTGAGCACTACGACCATATGGCGGCTATTTTTGATGCTGTAAAAAGAATCAACACTATTATTATTGATTTAGATAGAGATGTTTGGACGTATGTTTCTAACGACTACTTTAAACAAAAAATAAAAAAAGGAGAAGTAGGTTCTTCTGCAATGCCACACAAAGTAAATCCTATTGATTTTGAAAACTCTGAAGGGAACTTAGGAATTGCAAATGCTATTTTTGAACATTTAGCTATTAAATTGCCTGTTTCTAGATTGCAACGTGATTTAACAGACTCTACTGTTTTAAGAAACGTAGGAGTTCCTTTTGGTCATACTTTAATTGGTTTTGCTTCTACCTTAAAAGGTTTGGGTAAATTGTTAATTAACCGTGATGCTTTTGCTAGAGATTTAGAAAACAACTGGGCGGTAGTAGCAGAAGCTATTCAGACTATTTTACGTAGAGAGGCTTATCCTAATCCTTACGAGGCTTTAAAAGGATTGACTCGTGTAAACGAAAAAATTACAGGAACTACTATTGCTAATTTTATAGATACTTTAGAAGTTTCTGATGAAATTAAAGCAGAATTAAAAGTAATTACTCCAAGTAACTATACAGGAATTTAATTGATGAGATTTTTAATCTATATGATACTAACATCCGTTTTTATTTCTTGTAATACAGGAAATAAAACGGATGTTACGCTTTTTAGAAAGGGTCATTTCAAAACCTATTTGGGAGAACGAAAAGACAGTTCTAACTTTTATAGAACTGAAAAAATTCAAATTGAAACTTACAAAAACCAAGTAGACACTTTTAGCGTTTACTGGAAATCTAACTTTGAATATGAATTGCGAAAAGTAAATCCTAAAAACAAATTAGATAGCATTCCTTTTATTGTGAAAATAACAGCCATTAAAAACAACTATTATAAGTTTAAAGGTTCTTATTTAGGGAGTAATTTTAAACAAGAAGGGATTACCTATAAAATAGAAGAATAACAATTTTGTTGTACATATATTAAAAAAGACAAGCTATGATAAAATCATACCTTGTCTTTTTTATGTTTAAACATTTTATACCTTAGATCAACGTTAACCATCAAACATCTATTAACCAAAAACAACTATGCTAAAAGGCTTTTTACTTTTTATTTTATGGTCGTGCAGTCTATCCGCTCAAAACTTTACCAAACAAGATAGTTTAAGAGGAAGCCTAACCAAAGAAAGAACCTGGTGGGATGTACAAAAATACACTTTGGATGTTACTGTCTTTCCCGAAACTAAAATGATATCTGGTAACAATACAATTACTTATAAAGTTCTAAGCCCTTATCAAATACTCCAGTTTGAATTACAAGATCCTTTGCAAATAGACTCTATACTTCAAGACAAAAACAAACTAACGTATTCTAAAATTGGAATTAGTTATTTTGTAAATCTCATCAAAAAACAGAAAAAAAACAGATTAGAAAACATCACTATTTACTATCACGGACAACCCAAAGAAGCCATAGATCCACCTTGGGATGGTGGTATAGTTTGGAGTAAAGATCCGTATCAAAAACCTTTTATAGCCACAGCCAATCAAGCTATTGGAGCAAGTGTTTGGTGGCCTTGTAAAGATCATCCTGCAGACGAAGCTGATGCCATGCAAATAACGGTTACCTGTCCTACTCCGCTAATTAATGTATCTAACGGAAAATGCACCCATATTACTAGAAATAAAAACAACACCACCTCTTATACTTGGGAAGTAAACAATCCTATTAACGATTATGGTATTAGCATGAACATTGCCAATTATGCCAATTTTAGTGAAACCTATTATGGACTAAACGGAAAATTAAATTGCGATTATTACGTATTGTCGTCCAACTTATTAAAAGCTAAAGTTCAGTTTAAAGATGTAGCCAAAACCTTAAAAGCTTTTGAATATTGGTTAGGGCCTTATCCTTTTTACAAGGATGGATACAAACTAGTAGAAGTTCCTTATTTAGGGATGGAACACCAAAGTTGTATTGGGTATGGAAACCAATACAAAAAAGGATATTTAGGCAAGCCAATGGGCTTATCTTCTTGGGGATTACAATTTGATTATATCATTGTGCACGAATCTGGTCACGAATGGTTTGCCAACAGCATTACCTGTAAAGATGTTGCCGATTTATGGATTCATGAATCTTTTACCACCTATGCAGAAAGTTTGTTTGTAGATTATTATTACGGTACACAAGCAGCTAATGAATATGTACAAGGATTAAAACCTTTTGTAAAAAACGACAAACCTATTGTAGGTCATTTTAATGTACACAACGAAGGTAGTGGAGATATGTATTTTAAAGGAAGTTTAATGCTACATACCTTACGACAAATAGTTGATGATGATGTTTTATGGAGAGAGATTCTAAAAGAAATTAATACTAAATTCTACCACCAAACAGTTAGCGGTAAAACGTTGATTGATTTTATCAATTCTAAAACAAAACTAGATGTAAAACCATTTTTTAAGCAATATTTACATACTACCGATATTCCTGAATTGGTTTTAAAACAAGACGGAGAATTTATTTCCTATCAGTGGAAAAATACAGTTGCTAATTTTAACATTCCCGTAAAAACATATCTTAATCACAAAAAAATTTGGATTACCCCTAACACTACTACTTGGCAACAAGTAAAAGGAAATATTTCTGATTTTACCGTAGATAAAAACTACTATATCCATACAAACAAAAATCCCAATTAAGATAATTCAATTGGGATTATACTCTATTTTATGAAACACTCTTTGTGTATCTGTGTTAAAATTCAATCAACTCAAGTAATTTTTCTAACTAATACACAATAGATTGAAACAACTTATTTATACTTAGCTGCCAACCTCTTAGCTTCGGGCAAATAAGATTGTAGTGTGGCAATTCTAGAATCGTTAGATGGGTGCGTACTTAAAAATTCTGGCTGAGAACTACCACCTAAAGATTTCATTCGCTGCCAAACCGCTACGGCTTCTTCTCCTCTATATCCTGCCATAATCATAAAGACTAAGCCTAATTTATCTGCTTCGGTTTCGTGTGTTCTGCTGTATTTTAACATCCCTAATTGAGAACCTAATCCATAAGCCATGTTCCACATTTGTTGTGTTTTTTCATCTTGAGTAGAGGTTCCAATAGCAACTGCCGCTCCTGCATACTGCTGAATTTGAGAAGAACTCATACGCTCTTGTCCGTGTTTTGCAAAAGCATGAGCAACCTCGTGTCCCATAATTGCCGCAATACCATCAGTATTTTTAGCTACAGGTAAAATTCCCGTATAAAAAACCACCTTTCCTCCTGGCATACACCAAGCATTTAATTGCTCATCTTCTACCAAATTAAATTCCCAACGATAACTATCCGCCTCTGAAGACATTCCGTTTGCTCTCATAAACTTATCTACAGCTTTAGAAATTCTACCTCCAATTTGTTTTATTTCTTGTGTTTTACTAACATTGGTAGATATTTTGTTCTCCTTTAAAAAAGTATTGTATTGCGAAAAACTAGTAGGTAACACAGTAGCATCAGACACAAAATTCAGCCTTTTTCTCCCAGTAATAGGCACAGTAGAACAAGCTGTTAAAAACGTAGCTATTAATATTGATGAGATAATCTTATTCATAATTTGTAATATTGTTTCATCACAAATATAATATTTGAATTTTTATTAGGTAATGATTCCTATCAACAATCGACTTACTATAAAATCTTTTTTATGAAAAAATCCATCCATATTATTCTATTCCTTCTTTTTTTAACCATTTCTAATGCGCACAGCCAAAAGAAAGTTATTAAAACAGATGCTGAATGGAAACAGCAATTAACAGAAAAACAATATTTTGTACTTAGACAAAAAGGAACTGAATATGCTTTTAGCGGAGAATATGACAAACACTACAAAACAGGAACTTATTACTGTGCAGGTTGTAACACTCCTTTATTTACCTCTACAACAAAATTCGATTCAGGAACAGGTTGGCCTTCTTTTGACAACCATATCAATAACAATGTTGCCTTTTTAATAGACAAAAAATACGGAATGGTAAGAACCGAAATTATCTGTAATGTTTGCGAAGGACACTTGGGGCATATGTTTAAAGATGGACCTAAAGAAACCACCGGAAAAAGATATTGCGTAAACTCAGCCTCTTTATTGTTTAATAAAAAATAAATCACCTAACATAAATCAATCATTTATAGTTAGTTATTGATTAACTTTAGAATCCCACAATGTTTATTTAAGAATAAAATCTTCATCAAAGCTAAGGGAAATAAATAGTATTTGTTTTTATGTTTTACAAATTTTACCCTCCAATATTGGAGGGTTTTTTGTTGACTATAAACCCTTTATAAGTTAGCAGATTCTTGTATATTTGCACCTCAACTTTAACAAAGTAAATTACAACATATGTTTAATAATTTATCAGATAAATTAGATAAAGCCTTACATCTTTTAAAAGGACACGGAAAAATAACGGAAGTAAATGTAGCTGAAACGCTAAAAGAAGTACGTAGAGCATTATTAGATGCCGATGTTAACTTTAAAATTGCCAAAGAATTTACTGTAAGAGTTAAAGAAAAAGCCATTGGTCAAGATGTATTAACTACCTTAAATCCAGGTCAGTTAATGGTTAAGTTGGTAAAAGACGAGTTAAC
Organism: Wenyingzhuangia heitensis; assembly: GCF_011762155.1. Taxonomy (GTDB): domain Bacteria; phylum Bacteroidota; class Bacteroidia; order Flavobacteriales; family Flavobacteriaceae; genus Wenyingzhuangia; species Wenyingzhuangia heitensis. The sequence continues at coordinate 204,320 of NZ_JAASQL010000004.1, read as the reverse complement.
CGACTTAATGGGAGGAGAAACTGCTGGAGTTAATTTAACAGGAAACCCAACCGTAATTTTAATGGCAGGTTTGCAAGGGTCTGGTAAAACTACCTTTTCTGGTAAATTAGCCAATTTCTTAAAAACTAAAAAAGCAAAGCAAGTATTATTAGTAGGTGCCGATGTATACCGTCCGGCAGCCATCAATCAGTTACAAGTTGTTGGAGAACAAATTGGAGTTGAAGTATATGCTGAACTTGAAAATAAAAACCCTGTTGAAATTGCCAAAAATGCAATTGCGCATGCAAAAGCAAATGGTAAAAACACAGTAATTATAGATACCGCAGGTCGTTTGGCTATTGATGAAGCTTTAATGACAGAAATTTCTAACATTCACAAAGCTGTTAATCCACAAGAAACATTGTTTGTTGTAGATTCTATGACAGGACAAGATGCTGTGAATACTGCCAAAGCATTTAACGACTTGTTAAATTTTGATGGAGTTGTTTTAACCAAATTAGATGGTGATACACGTGGTGGAGCTGCGTTAACCATTAAATCTGTAGTAAACAAGCCTATTAAATTTATTGGTACTGGAGAAAAAATGGAAGCAATTGATGTTTTCTATCCAGACCGTATGGCTGATCGTATTTTGGGAATGGGAGATGTTGTTTCTTTGGTAGAACGTGCTCAAGAACAATTTGATGAGGAAGAAGCTAGAAAACTGCAAAAGAAAATTGCTAAAAATCAATTTGGTTTTGATGATTTCTTAAGTCAAATTCAACAAATCAAAAAAATGGGGAACATGAAAGACTTGGTAGGAATGATACCAGGTGCAGGAAAAGCCCTTAAAGATGTAGATATTGATGACGATGCTTTTAAAGGTATTGAAGCAATCATCAACTCTATGACTCCTTTAGAAAGAACAGAGCCTAAAACAATTAACGCTTCTCGTAAAAAGAGAATTGCAAAAGGATCTGGAACTAGCATTACAGAGGTAAACCAATTGCTAAAACAATTTTTTCAGATGAGCAAGATGATGAAAATGATGCAAGGTGGAGGTGCTAAAAAAATGATGCAAATGATGGGTGGTATGAAAGGTGGAATGCCGGGAATGTAATATTTTAGTAGTTAGTACTGAGTAGTTGGTACTGAGTATTTTTTACAACGATTAAATATAAAACTTAATACTTTGTACACTGTACTTAGTACTAAATAACAACAAGATGACAATATTAGATGGTAAAAAAACGTCTGCAGACATCAAAGCTGAAATTGCAGAAAAAGTAAAAGAATTAAAAGCTCAAGGTAAAAAAACACCTCACTTAGCAGCTGTAATTGTTGGAAACGACGGAGCCAGTAAAACCTATGTAGGTGCTAAAGTAAAAGCTTGTGAATTGGTTGGTTTTGATTCTACTTTGGTAGAATTACCCGATACAACTACAGAAGCAGAGTTATTAGCTACCATTGATAAATTAAACAACAATGATGCTATTGATGGATATATTGTACAATTACCATTACCTAAGCATATTGATGAGCACAAAGTTTTATTAGCCGTAGATGCGACCAAAGATGTTGATGGATTTCATCCGACAAACGTAGGTAGAATGGCTTTAGAATTGCCTACTTTTTTACCTGCAACTCCTTATGGAGTTATGGAATTATTAGAACGTTACAACGTACCTACTTCTGGTAAAAATGTTGTGGTTATTGGTCGTTCTCATATTGTAGGTCGTCCTATGAGTATTTTAATGTCTCAAAAAAGAGCTGCGGGAGATGCTACTGTTACCGTTGCACACTCTAGAACCAGCAACTTAAAAGAATTAACTTTAAATGCTGATATTATTGTTGTAGCCTTAGGAGTTGCAGAATTTTTAACAGGAGATATGGTTAAAGAAGGAGTAACTATTATTGATGTGGGTATTACTCGTTTAGATGATGCAACCAAAAAAAGCGGCTTCCGTTTGGCAGGTGATGTTCATTTTGAATCCGTTGCTCCAAAAGCAAGTTTCATTACTCCTGTACCAGGTGGTGTAGGTCCAATGACTATTGCAATGTTGTTAAAAAACACTTTGTTAGCCGGAGAACAAAAAGCTTAATACAAAAAATATATTCCTAAAAAACTCTATGAAAAATTCATAGAGTTTTTTTTTATGCGTAAAACTTTCTCCTCTTTAATTTACTATGAAAACAAGCTGCTTTTTTGTTACTTTGTATTTCTAAAATAAGTTATAAAATGCTACAAAGACCTAGAAGAAATAGAAGAACTGAAGCTTTAAGAGCCATGGTGCGTGAAATTGAAGTAACCACTAAAGATTTTATTTACCCCATGTTTCTTGTGGATGGTAATGGCATCAAAAACGAAGTAAAATCAATGCCAGGAAACTTCCGTTGGTCTTTAGATTTATTATTAGAAGAAATTGAAGAATGTATCGCTTTAGGAATTAATAGCTACGTTTTATTTCCTGCGGTAGAAGAAGATTTAAAAAACAGTACAGCCACTTATAGTTATAGCGATGATAACTTTTATTTAAAAGCTGCTAGAACCATTAAAGAAAGATTTCCACAAGTTTGCTTAATGAGTGATGTTGCTTTGGATCCTTACTCTTCAGACGGACATGACGGTTTAGTACAAGACGGAATTATTTTAAATGACGAAACCTTGCCGATTTTAGGAAAAATGGCTGTTGCACAAGCTAAGGCTGGTTTTGATATTATTGGACCTTCTGATATGATGGATGGTCGTATAGAATATATTAGAGAGCAATTGGATGCTAATGGGTATAAAAATATTGCCATTATGAGTTATACCGCAAAATATGCAAGTGCTTTTTATGGACCGTTTAGAGATGCCTTAGATTCTGCACCAAAGGCAGGTGATAAAAAAACATATCAAATGGATCCGGCAAATAAAACTGAAGCTTTAAGGGAACTGGAATTAGATGAGGCAGAAGGTGCAGATTTTGTAATGGTAAAACCTGCTTTGGCTTATTTAGATATTATTCATTTACTAAAAGAAAACACCAACTTACCTGTAGCTGCTTATAATGTAAGTGGAGAATGTGCTATGTTACACGCAGCTGCTCAAAACGGATGGTTGGATTATGAAAAAGCGATGAGCGAAATGCTACTAAGCATCAAACGTGCAGGTGCTGATGTAATTTTAACCTATTTTGCTAAAGATTATGCAAAATTAATACAGAAACAAAAATAACAACTTAAAAAAAAGGCTTCCTTAATGGAAGCCTTTTTTTTATTCTTCTAACCAAACAGTTAGTGATGTAAATTTTGAATCCCCAGGAATTTGAGCCTTATCTACATTTCCTAACGTAAAGGTTTTAATCCCTAAACCTTGTTTGTTTATGGTAAACGTAGCGTTTATATCTTTTACAAAAACAGTTACCGATTTAAAACTAGCTTCTAATTTTTCTATAGAATGATTTACATTCACATCATTAAAAGTAGATGAAATTCCAACCTCTGATTTTGTTTTGTAAAGATCACTAAACACCGTTACACTTTTAATTTTAGAAATAGAATCTAAAGGATTTACGGGAGAAATAGAAAGTAATAGCTTTCCTCCTTTTTGATATATTAAATGAGTATCATTATCTAAAACATAATCATTTATATTCCCTAAATCTCCTTCGCTATATCTAGAGACTATAGAATCGTTTTTAAATAATTTTCCTAAATCTTTTACTGTAGTTTTATGGGTAATAACACCAACTTTATTTAAAGCAATAGTGGTATCTGGTTTGGTACAAGCAAAAACAAGTAAACAAACAGTAAAAAGGGAAATAAAATTTTTCATTTTAGTATAAATTTAAGAATCCAAAGTTACACAAATCCTATAGTTTATCGACTTAAAAACCTTTAGGCTACAAATAATTTTTATTCTTTAATTTCTTGTATCTTTGCACTCCACAAAACAACACCTATGGACATTAAAACCAAAGAACTTGTAAACAAAGGAGTTATGCTTCCGTTAATGGAAGAATTCTACACCATACAAGGAGAAGGAAATCATACAGGAACTGCTGCTTATTTTATTAGAGTTGGTGGTTGCGATGTTGGATGCCATTGGTGTGATGTTAAAGAAAGTTGGGATGCTAATTTACACCCTCCTACCCATGCAGATATTATTGTAGAAAATGCTAGCAAGTACAAAACTATTGTAATTACTGGAGGAGAACCGTTAATGTGGGATATGCAATACTTAACCTCATCTTTACAAAACAGAGGATTACAAACACATATAGAAACTTCTGGAGCGTATGCGTTAAGTGGGCAATGGGATTGGATTTGTTTGTCTCCTAAAAAAACAAAATTACCTTTAGATGGTATCTATCCAGAGGCTCATGAATTAAAAATGATTATTCACAACAAAAGTGATTTTGATTTTGCTGAGCAACAAGCCGCTAAAGTTTCTGACAAATGTACGTTGTATTTACAACCAGAATGGAGCAAAAAAGAAACTATGACTCCTCAAATTGTAGAATATGTAATGAAAAATCCTCAATGGAAAATTTCTTTACAAACTCATAAATATTTAAATATTCCTTAAAGTTTGGTCTTTACCAACGCTAAAATCTGATCAAACTGTTGTTCTCTAGATAAGTTAGAATTGTCTATTTCTATTGCATCATTTGCCATTATTAATGGAGAATCTTTACGTGTAGTATCTATCTGATCACGTTCTACTACGTTGTTATATACTTCATCAAAAGTTACAGCTGTATTTCCTTTGGCAACCAATTCATCAAACCTACGTTGCGCTCTTGTATTTGCCGAAGCTGTCATAAATAACTTTAATTCGGCATTAGGAAACACAACGGTTCCAATATCTCTACCATCCATTACAATACCTTTAGACTCTCCCATTTGTTGCTGTAAAGCCACTAACTTTTGCCTAACTTGTGATATTGCCGCTACTTTACTTACATAAGAAGAAACTTCCATTCCTCTTATTTTAGACACTACATTTACATTGTTTAAATACACTTCTGAAAATCCTAAAGCGGCATTGTACTGAAATGTAATTTGAATATTTTTTAAGTCTTTTATTAATAACTCATTATCAACCTCTCCCTTTTTAACATATCCATTTTGCAAAGCATACAAAGCTATAGCTCTATACATGGCTCCTGTATCTACATACACATACCCTAAATATTGGGCTAATTGTTTTGCTACTGTACTTTTTCCTGTTGATGAAAATCCATCAATAGCAATGATTATTTTTGAACTCATAAATTACAAATGAAGTGTTAAACCAAAAGTACTATACTTTGCTCCTTCTTGAAATTTAGCAAAAGCATAATCAAACTTAATGTACTTGGTATTTATTCCAAAACCATAAGACAATCCGGCACCTGTTCTAGCTTCACTTAACTGAAACTCTTGTGATCTACGGTGATTGTATCCTATTCTTAAATTTAGTTTTTTTTCTGGCCAAAGCTCTGCTCCTATAGAAAGATGTCTTAATGCATTGTCTACATCACTAATATTTTCTTCGGTTACATTGTCATTTAAATCTGTTTTTTCTCTAGATGGATTGGGTTCACTAATAGCCCAATTGGAAATATCATCTATAGCACCATACAGTTTAATAGGCACATGTTCTAAACTATATTCTGCAGCCATAATTACATTTTTACCAACCTCTTCTTCTCTATCTAAATACTTAGTTAATTGTTTTCCTGAATTTCTAACCACGATAGAAACTATAAAAGGTAGTTCCGGATGTAAATAGGTAATTCCTAAATCATACAAAAAAGCAGAGGAGGTATAGGTATCTATTTTAGACGATATGTATTTTGCTGTAATTCCAAAAGTAACTTGTTTATAAGTATAACCGTATCCTAAATTAAACGCAATATCTCTAGCTGAAAAAGTCCCTAACACATCAGGTCCAGAAGCATCTGTTCTTTCTAAATCTCCATATCCAAAATACTGTACTCCTAAAAAAGCAGTTCCATATTCAGGTTTTATAGATCTTGCGTACACTAAAGAACCAACGTTAATATCTGCAATGTAATTCACAAAATTAACAGATACATCTCCGTCTACTTGACTATTTACTGCAGATGGATTCCAAAGTACTTGTGAAACATCATTTCTAGTTGTTAAAGTAACACCTCCCAAAGCTATTTGTTTTGGAGATGTTGGAGTATTTAAAAAAGCATAAACAGTTTCTCCCCCTGTTTGTGAAAACAAGTTTTGAGAAAGGAATATAAAAACAGTTAGTAGTATATATTTCATGTAAATTCTAAACGATAAACAAATATAAACGCTTCAATTTTAAATATGGTATTATTTTATTTTTGATCGGCATTAAACTACAAATTAATTTCCATCAATTGTTCATGAATTTTTAAGATTTGCTCTTTTAGTAACAAAACATCATCATTCTTAATTATAAAATCAGCTTTTGCTATTTTATCTTCTTGACTCCATTGGTTTTTCATTCTTGCCAATACGGCTTCTCTATCAATATGATCTCTTAGCATTACTCTGCTAATTCTATTTTCTTTAGATGCTGTAACTACAATTACTTTATTGCATAATTCTTCACTTTTGTTTTCAAACAAAATAGCATTTTCATACACTAAATAATGTGCAGTTTGAAGGGCTACAAATTTTTTAAAATGTTGATGAACTGCAGGATGCACTATTGCATTTAGTTGTGTAAGTAAATCTTTATTATTAAAAACTTTATTTGCAATGTAGGCTCTATTTAATTGATGGTTATGATAAGCTTGCTTTCCTAATAAAGCTATAATTTTTGATTGTACTTCTAGAGAGGTATTCATTATTATTTTTGCCTCAACATCGGCAATATAAACAGGAATTCCTAAGGATTCAAATTCCTTAAGCACGGTACTTTTCCCACTTCCAATTCCGCCTGTTAAACCAACAACCATTATTCTTTTAAAATTAAATATTCTACCTGATTGGTATTTAACTTAGCACTAGAAACTACTCCTGACTTTTTAACCAATTCTATTTTTATATGCTTGCTTCCTCTATTGTTATAATCACAAATTACAGTAAAATCGTTAGCCTTAACTACATTAAATTGCGACAAACGAACCTGACATGTAACCTTTACTTTTTTAGGATACAAAACAACATCATCAGATGGAGCATTTATAATTTGGACTGCTACCATCAATGTTTTTTCTGTAATTTTTTCTACCTCAATTTTTAGCTCCACCTGTTCTTTATTAAACTCTATTTTTTGAATTTCAGGTTTGATGATTTCTATTTTTTCGTCAATAGAAGTAATTACATCTTTTTTTGTGAATGCAGCTAACTTTATTTTACTCACTTTTGCAAGTTGCATTTCAGGTCCCGACACTATAATAGAATCTGGAATTAATTTTATTCCACTAAAAGAGTTGTACCCTGAGTGGTAATTAATAGAAATATTGGGAACTACAGGCACTTTTTTAAAACTCTTTTTACCCAATTTTACCTCCACAGTATCTTCTATAACATCTAGCAAATTTATTTTTTCTTTAATTACAGATCTTACTTGTTTTTTTAATTCGGCATTGGGCAAGTAATAAGCGTATTGATCTCTTTTTTTTATGGCTGCCAAAGAAATTTGAATTTGATTTCTTTTAAAAGCATTTGAAAAAAAATAAAATCCATCGGACTCTATTCTAAAGGATAAATTTTCTTGTGGTTTTTCTTGAAAAACAAATTGATTTGGCAAATCAACATATTCTATAGTGTAAGAAACAACTTGTGTATAGGTGTTAGATAATTTGTTTAAGAACCAAAAAATAAAGGTTCCCAAAACAAAAAGTAAAAAAACCGAATCTCTTCTTTTGTTAAATTTATAAGTAGCTAATTTTTTTCTGTCTGCCATAGGTGCTAAAGTAACAAATGATGTGGATTAAACTTGTATTCTTTAAAACAAAAAAACGTCTTTAGAAGTTCTAAAGACGTTTGTATTTTTGTGTTTATTACACTATTTTTTTTCCGGAGCGTTGTATTTTTTTGTCAACTCTATATTTAAAGCTGCTTTTTCTATTAACAATTTCCCCGCATTGGTTTCTATCATTACGGTTCCTTCGTTAATTTCTATCAATTTTCCGTGAATACCTCCTGTGGTAATCACTTTAGTTCCTTTAACCAAAGATTCTTTAAATTTCTTTTCGTTTCTACTTTTTCTTACTTGTGGAATTATCATAAAAAATACGATAAAAATTACCATTACAACTAAAAACATAGGACTCATTGGACTTTCTTGTAATACAATCATTTTAAATTTATTTTGTTTTTATTTTATACAATTTATTGCAGTTTCAAATATAATAAAACACTATAAAATCAATCTATAAAATTGATTTTATAACATTCCTCTTCCAATTTTATTCAATCGGTTTGTAGCTTCAAAATCTTTCCAAATTTTATCTAAAACTCCGTTAATAAATACGCTACTTTTTTCTGTAGAATAATCTTTGGCAATTTCTAAATATTCGTTTATAGTTGCCTTTACCGGAATTGATGGAAATTTTAAAAATTCACAAATAGCCATTTTAATTAAAATCATGTCTAAATCTGCAATTCTATCTGTTTCCCAGTTAGGTGTTTTATCTATAACCTCTTCTTCAAATTGAGGTAAGTTTAGTACAGTTTTCTTAAACAAGTCTGATGCATACGCTTCATCATCGCTATTTTTATAAAGTCTACCCAATACAAAAGTATCATTTGCTTTTAATTCTTGAATTGTTTTTACAACCCATGTATTTACAAATGGAATATCATCTGCCCAACTAATATTTTCTCCTTCAAAATATTCAGCTAACTTTTCGTTTGGAGCTATCAATTGTGCAAAAAACTTTACTACAAATTTCACATCAGCCTTATAAGAAATCTCTTCTTCTGCCATATATTCTTTATACAAATCACTAGCTAATAGTTCTGTATAAATATTTGTTACATATTTATCATCTAAATACCAGTTGTTTAACTGATTTTCTTCTATGTAACTTTGTAAGGAAACACTTTCACTTAAAGTGTTAATTACTTTGTTTTTAATAAATTTTCTATTGGGATTTAATTCCTCGGCAGTAACCAAGTATTTTTTCTTAGCAGCATTTTGAGTGGTTGCTGCTAATTGATTAACTCTTACAATCATGTCTAAAGACAGTACATATAAATCGTACATTTTATCAATACTTTGTCTTAAGAATTTTTCTTCTTTAACAATATTATCACTCTTAGAGTGGGTTATCGCATAAACTGATTGCATCACCTTTACACGAATATGTCTTCTGTTAATCATTTGAAAGAACTTAATGTTTTTGAATGTACAAAAGTACTACTTAATTAAGTTATGTGAAAAGATTACGTTTAAAAAAAAACATCTCTAAAAATAAAATTTAATTACTAACAAACACACTTCAAAAACTCATAAGCCATAAACAAACAAGTAATTAATTATTTATTTACTAAAAAACACATTAAAAAAACACAGATAACACAATAACAAATCACTTAAATATAATTTTAAACCTTTATTAACCAAAAAAACAAATTATGTTAAAAAAACTATTATTCTGTTTTATGCTGTATAGCGTAAACTTTTTTTCTCAATCTAATTTAGCTATAGATGATGAAAATAGATACTACAAAAATGTTAATACTACTGGAATTATTAAAACCCTTATTGTTGACAATCCTAATGACAATTCTGGAAATCAAGACAGTAATAAACTTCAGAACTTAATTAACCAAGTTAGCAACCTAACTTCTAACAATAAAAAAGGTGGAATTATAAAAATACCTGCCGGAAAATATTATTTTGACAATATTATTATGAAGTCAAATGTTCACATAAAAGTGAATAAAAATGCTACATTGATACTAGGACCTGTTCCAGATCCAAATAAAAACATTACCATGTTTGTATTTGGTAAAGACAATGACACCAAACACACAAAAAATGTTAGTATAACTTGTGATAGCAATAATAGCAATGACAAATTTACTGTTAATTTTAATCTATCAAACTACAATAGCTCTAAGTTTATAACTTGTGCTAGAGTTGAGAATTTTTTAATCTCTGGTATTAAAGTTTATGATAACTACACTAGATTACCTGTTATTGGGATTACAAATTCTAAAACAAATAATACGTTTTACAGGTCTAGACAAGGAGTGGTTAAAAATATTACCTCTTTAAAATCAGCATATGGATATGGTCTGGTACAAATGCATGCAGGAACAAACATTCTTTTTAAAAACCTTTGGGGAGAAGGTGGAGTTGTTTTAAGACTTGAACCACATTACAGAGAAAATGAAGCAGGACAAATTTTGATACATAATATTATTGCCAGAAATATTAGTGGGCGAAACGGAAATGCTACAGTAATGTTATCTCCTCATAGACTGGATCATGGCTTTGTAGATATTAGAAATATCAAATCAAACTCTAGTGGATTTGCTTTAAGAATAGAAAGTGGATTTAGTAGCAAAGTTTACAATCCTGCCACAGGAAAAAAAGGTAAAGCTTATGATAATAATGGAAATGAAATAACAGGTTCTTTTTCTTCAAATTCTGTATTTAAAAATATATCTGCCATTTACGGGACCAAAGCTCAACTAAAAGACAAGCATTTTAAATACATTCCATGTTCTCTTTACAACAACTCCTTGCTTAATGTAGATGAAAATGGACAACACATTACAAGTATACCAACATATGTAGGACCTGCAATTGTTGCTGTTCATAAAAGAAATAACTATACGTTAAATAATATTTCTAACATTACTGCTACTGGTTTTACCAAGCAAAAAAACAATGGTAAAACATTTTACAACAGCGATTCTATCTTTACTTGTGGTAACGTAAATATTACTAGTATACAAAAACAGCTAGAAACGGTAACATTTAATCAAAACAACAATACTATTAAAGTTTTTCCAAATCCTGTAACAAACAGTTTACATATTAATAATAGTATAAATAGTGTTCTAAAAATTTATACTTCTGTAGGAATTTTAATAAAAGAAATTATTGTAACCAATAACTCATATTTAGTAAATACTTCGTTTTTAAAACCAGGAATATATTACATTAATGTTAGTAATGACCAAACAAGTTACCAACAAAAAATTATAAAAGTATAACTCCAAAACAAACACACCCCTAAAAGCCATATTAATTAATATGGCTTTTTTTGTAAGTTAAAAAAAATAAATTCTACTATCTTCGTGAATACAAATAGGCATCTCCCCTTTCCATGAAAGAATTAAAATACATCAACCAATTTTTCTATAAATATAGATTCAGACTTTTATTAGGAATTTTAATCTCTATAGCTTCAAGATATTTGGCTGTAAAGGTTCCTGAAATTGTTAAAAACTCCATTAATGCTGCAAGCGATTACCAAAAAGGAATTGTTACAGATCTAGATATGGTTAAAGAAGAACTTCTATTTAATATTTTATTAATTATTGGACTTGCTTTTTTATCTGGTTTTTTTACTTTTTTAATGAGACAAACCATTATTGTAACCTCTAGATTGGTAGAGTTTGATTTAAAAAACAAGGTCTACGAACAATACCAACGTTTGAGTTTAAACTTTTATAAGAAAAACAGAACGGGAGATTTAATGAACCGTATTAGTGAAGATGTAGGTAAAGTACGTATGTATGTAGGACCTGCAATTATGTACACTATAAATATGTTAGTTATGTTTTCTGTTGCCATTTATAAAATGGTGCAAATAGATATAAAACTTACCTTATACACGTTACTTCCTTTCCCACTCTTATCGGTTTCTATTTTTGTTTTAAGCAAACACATACACTTAAAAAGTACTGTGGTTCAACAACAACTATCTAAACTAACTACGTATACTCAAGAAATTTTCTCGGGTATGAATGTGATAAAATCTTATGCAATAGAAGAAATTACCAAAAAAGACTTTTTAGACATTGCAGAAGAAAATAAAAACAAGAATATTGAATTGTTTAAAATTCAAGCCTTCTTTTTTCCTTTAATGATTTTATTAATAGGTACCTCCAACCTAATAGTATTATATGTGGGTGGAATGCAATACATAAAAGGACATATTAGTATTGGTGTTATTGCAGAATTTATAATGTATACAAATATGCTAACTTGGCCTGTTGCCATAGTAGGTTGGGTAACCTCTACCATTCAGCAAGCAGAAGCTTCACAGAAAAGAATCAACGAATTTTTAAATCAAGAACCCGAAATCACCAACCCTACAGAAACTATTATACCTATTAATGGAGCTATACATTTTAAAAACGTATCTCTAACATATGATGACACAAATATTACCGCTTTAAAAGACATTAGTTTTACTGTAGAACCTGGAGAAACCTTAGCTATTTTAGGTAAAACAGGATCTGGAAAATCCAGTATTCTAAACCTAGTAAGTAGATTGTACGATACCACAACAGGAACCGTTTTAATTGATGATACTCCTATTAAAAATCACAATTTATACAATTTAAGAAACCACATAGGTTTTGTACCACAAGATCCTTTCTTATTTTCTGACACCTTAGCCAATAACATTCGTTTTGGTAAAGAAGATGCCACACAACAAGAAATAGAAGAAGCGGCTAAAAAAGCCGTTGTACACGATAATATTATAGGCTTTAATAAAAAATACAACACTGTTTTAGGAGAAAGAGGAGTTACCCTATCTGGAGGACAAAAACAACGTGTTTCTATTGCTAGAGCCATTATAAAGCAACCTCAAATATACATTTTTGATGATTGTTTGTCTGCTGTAGACACAGAAACAGAAGAAAAGATATTACAAAATTTAAAATCAATTAGTGCAAACAACACCACAATAATTGTAAGTCACCGTATAAGTGCAGCACAACATGCAGACAAAGTTATTGTGCTAGATGATGGTAAAATTTCTCAACAAGGAACTCATTCGGAATTGGTTACTACTACTGGAATTTATCAAGAAATTTACAAACAACAGTTAGAAGAAAAAGAAATAGAATAATTTACTGTAAAATAATTATTTTTATATATTTGAGTAGATAACAGTAATCAACAAAAAATGAAAGAAAGAGAAGGGCAAGAAGAAATTTTTTCTCAAATCCTAAGAGCTGGAAGAAGAACCTATTTTTTTGACGTTAGATCTACCAAAGCAGGTGACTATTACCTAACAATTACCGAAAGTAAAAAGTTTACACATGACGATGGTAGTTTTCATTATCAGAAACATAAAATCTACTTATACAAAGAAGATTTTGTTGAGTTTCATGAACAACTAAAACAAGCTACTGATTTTATTATTGGTGAAAAAGGTTTAGAAGTGATTAGTGAAAGACACCAAAAAGACTTTAAAAAAGAAGATGAAGAGTCTGAAAATCTTAATGAAAATGCCCCTATGGCAACTGCCGATTTTACAGAAGTAAATTTTGACGATATATAAACCAAAAACTCAGCCATAACAGCTGAGTTTTTTTATTTGTAGCAAACCAAATTAAGTTCACTATTTTGATAGGTCTAAAGATTGTTTCGACTTATCTATTATAAAATTTAATCAACATGAATTTAACAGAACAATTAGCAAATAAAAAACAAGAAAGTGCCTCTAAAATTCCTCAAGAAATTTATGCAAAAATGAGCAAAGCTACTCAAGATTTGATAGACAAAAACATCTCTAACAACACTCCTAAAAAGGGAGATAAAATTACAGATTTTAAACTACCGAATAGCAATGGTACTACCGTTCATTTATCAGAAATATTATCAAAAGGAAAAGCAGTTATTTCTTTCTACAGAGGTGGATGGTGTCCTTATTGTAATTTAGAATTAAAAGCCTTAAATAATATTTTGCCTAAGTTAAAAGAATTAGGAACTAACTTGGTTGCCATTACACCAGAAACTCCAGACAACTCTTTAACAACTTCTGAAAAAAACAATTTAGAGTTTGATGTGTTAACAGATTATAACAATAAATATGCAAAAGAATTAAATTTAGTTTTTCAATTATCTGATGAAATTAAAAACATCTACAATTCTTTTAATCTTGATATAAAGCAACACAACGGTAACGATGATTATGAACTTCCTATGCCTGCAACTTTTATTGTAGATACAACTGGAATTATTCTATATGCATTTGTACCCGAAGACTACACTACCAGGTTAGATCCTGATGAGATACTAGAAATATTAAAAAAGTAACAAAAAAAAGGCTCTGTTTAAAACAGAGCCTTTTTTAATATATCTTGTATTCCTTAATAACTAAGCCAATACCTCTTGTACTTTTTCAGCAGCTTCTTGAAATTCTGTAGCCGAAATTACATTCAACCCTTCTTCAGCATCAATTAAAGCTTTTGCTTCTACAGCATTTGTTCCTTGTAAACGTACAATAATAGGCACATTTATTTTGTCTCCCATATTTTTGTAAGCATCTACAACTCCCTGTGCCACACGGTCACAACGAACAATACCTCCAAAAATATTTACTAAAATAGCTTTTACTTTAGGATCTTTTAAAATAATTCCAAAAGCAATTTCTACTCTTTCTGCATCTGCAGTTCCACCAACATCTAAAAAGTTAGCTGGTTCTCCACCTGCTTGCTTAATTAAATCCATAGTTCCCATTGCCAAACCAGCTCCGTTTACCATACATCCTACATTTCCATCTAAGGCTACATAGTTTAAACCTGCAGCTTTAGCTTCCACTTCTGTTGGATGCTCTTCTTTAATATCTCTGTATTCTATATAATCTTTGTGACGATATAAAGCGTTTTCATCTAAAGAAACTTTTGCATCTACAGCTAAAATTTGATCATCAGCAGTTTTAAAAACTGGGTTGATTTCAAATAAAGACGCATCTGAACCTTCGTAAGCTTTGTACAAAGCCATTGCAAACTTGGTCATATCTTTAAATGCTGCTCCAGACAATCCTAAATTAAAAGCAATTTTACGTGCTTGAAAAGGTAAGATTCCTGTTCCTGGATCAATTTCTTCTGTAAAAATTAATTCAGGAGTCGCTTCAGCAACTGCCTCAATATCCATACCTCCTTCTGGAGAATACATAATCATGTTTTTACCTGTAGCTCTGTTTAACAAAACAGACATATAGTACTCTTCTGGTTTAGAAGGTCCATCGTAATAAACATTCTCAGCAACTAATACTTGGTGTACCTCTTTTCCTTCTGCCGAAGTTTGAGGAGTTACCAACATCATACCTAAAATTTGTTCAGCATACATTTTAACTTCTTCGATAGATTTAGCGATTTTTACACCACCTCCTTTACCACGTCCACCTGCGTGTATTTGTGCTTTAACAGCAAAAACTGTACATCCTTTTTCTGCATGAATCTTATTTGCAGCCTCTAATGCTTCTTCTGGTGTTGCAGCAACAAGTTCCATAGGTACTTTTACTCCAAAACTTTTTAAAATTTCTTTTCCTTGAAATTCGTGTAAATTCATAAAACTCTATTCTTAAAATATATAATGTTTTCCAAAAATATAAATAACGTTTCACTAATAGTCTTATTCATATCTTTTTTTTACGAAAAAATAAGTATTTAACAAAAAAGCGAGAATCGTATCTTTTTTAGTACTTTCGTTTTGATACTATTTACCTATATGATAATTGCCAAAAACATTCAGAAAACATTTCACAATACCCAAGTTTTAAAGGGAATTGATTTACATATTAAAAAAGGAGAAGTAGTTGCTATTGTTGGACCATCCGGTGCAGGAAAAACAACACTTTTACAAATTTTAAGTACGTTAGACAAACCTAACAATGCTTTAAACAGTGAACTCATTATTAACAATATCAATCCTGTTAACT
The DNA here is from genome assembly GCF_011762155.1 of Wenyingzhuangia heitensis. GTDB lineage: Bacteria > Bacteroidota > Bacteroidia > Flavobacteriales > Flavobacteriaceae > Wenyingzhuangia > Wenyingzhuangia heitensis. Next base: position 188,499 of record NZ_JAASQL010000004.1, on the reverse strand, counting down.
TAAAGGATAAGAAAATTTCTGAATTTAGAAATCAACACATTGGTTTTGTATTTCAATTTCATCAATTATTGCCAGAATTTACAGCTATTGAAAACATTTGTATTCCTGCTTATATTGGTAACAAAAAAAATGACACAACGCACAAAAGAGCGTTAGAGTTGTTAGATTTTTTAGGAATTAAAAACAAGGCCAACAATAAACCCAACCAATTATCTGGTGGAGAGCAACAACGCGTAGCTGTAGCTAGAGCGTTAATTAATCAGCCTGCCATTGTTTTTGCCGATGAACCTAGTGGTAATTTAGATACCGAAAGTGCGAATAACTTACACGACTTGTTTTTTGAATTAAGAGATAAGTTTGATCAAACTTTTGTAATTGTTACTCACAACGAAAAATTAGCAGACATGGCCGATAGAAAATTAACCATGCGAGATGGTAAAATTGAAACTTCAGTAATATGATCGGAATTATTAGTGCTATGCACGATGAATTGGCTGAACTTTTATTGATTTTAAAAAACAAAAAAACAACTGTTTTAGGAAATCGTGAGTATTACACAGGGACCCTCCATCATAAAAACGTAGTAATTGTATTTTCTAAATGGGGAAAAGTAGCAGCCGCCATTACCACAACTCAATTAATTAGTAGTTTTCACCCCTCTGAAATAATTTTTACGGGAGTTGCGGGTGCTATAAATCAGGAATTAAATATTGGAGATATTGTATACGGAACCTCATTGGTTCAACACGACATGGATGCTTCTCCCCTATTTTCCAAACTAGAAATTCCTTTGTTAAACAAAACATATATAGAAACCAATTCTAACGTTTCTCTCTTTAACTCTGTAACACATTTTCAAACCTCTTATTTTAAACACATTCCTAAAAAAGAAGCAGAAGAATTTGGAATTCAATCACCTAAAATTGTAAAAGGAATTATTGCTAGTGGTGATGAATTTGTAAGTGATGCTGTTAGTTTTAATAATATAAAAAACAACATTCCTAATTTGCAATGTGTAGAAATGGAAGGGGCTGCTGTAGCTCAAGTTTGTTATGAATATAACATTCCTTTTAATATTATCAGAATTATATCAGACAAAGCAGACCATAGTGCTCCTATTGATTTTCCTGTTTTTACTAAAAAAGTTGCTAGTAAATATGCAAAAGGCATTCTAGAAAATTATTGCAGTTAATTTTTGTTTGCGTATCTTTGATTAATCTTTAAACAATGACAAGAAACGCTAAACTACTTTTTGCGAATTACAGTTCAACTCAACCGAGTACAATTGTTTATTTTCCCAGTTCTAGGAACACAACACATCTTTTTTCAACTACCTTGAATTATTTTATAGCATGAATATTTTATTAAAATCGGCTACTATTTTTGACTCTAAAAGTGAACATCATCTTAAAAATCTAGATGTTTTAATTGAAAATGGTCATATTTCTAACATAGCACCAAACATTACTTGTCCAAGCAATTGCCAAGAAATTAAACTTGATAATTTAACCATATCTAATGGTTGGTTTGATGCAAGTGTAAGTTTTGGAGAACCTGGATACGAAGACAGAGAAACCATTACCCACGGAATAGAAGTTGCTGCCAAAAGTGGATTTACACAAGTAGGATTAAATTCTAACTGTTATCCATTTACTGATTCTAAATCTATTGTAAACTTTTTAAAAACAAAATCTGTTGGAACTGGAGTTAATATTCATCCTATTGGTAGTTTAACCAAAGAAAGCAAAGGACAAGACATTGCCGAATTGTATGACATGCAACAAGCAGGTGCTATTGCTTTTAACGATTATAAAAAAGGAACAAAAAATGCCAACCTTATAAAAATAGCTTTACAATACACACAAAGTTTTAACGGTTTGGTTATGAGCTACCCTAACAATTGCAACATTGCAGGAGACGGTGTGGTTAACGAAGGTGTAAATAGTACTCATTTAGGCTTAAAAGGAACTCCTGCCTTGGCAGAAGAGTTACAAGTAAGTAGAGATTTATTTTTACTGGAATATACAGGAGGAAGATTACACATTCCGACCATTAGTACGGCAAAATCTGTAGTTTTAATAAAAGAAGCCAAAAGCAAAGGACTACAAGTTACCTGCAGTGTAAGTGCAGATCATTTAACCATTACAGATGACGAACTACACGCTTTTGATGCCAATTTCAAAATTGCCCCACCCCTAAGAACACAAAAAGATATTGATGCTTTACTAGAGGGAATAAAAGACGGAACTATCGACTTTATTACTTCGGATCACGACCCTATTGATATTGAAAATAAAAAACTAGAATTTAGCAATGCTTTTGACGGAACTACTGGATTAGAAAGTCTATTTATTAGTCTACAAAACATTTTAGGCTTAGATATTTTAATTGATAAAATTACCACAACTCCACTTTCTATTTTTGGATTAGAAATCTCTACTATTAAAGTTGGAGAAAAAGCCAATCTTAGTTTATTTACTACCAAAGGAACACAAATTTTTACCAAAGAAGCCATTTTATCAACCTCTAAAAACAGTGCCTATATTGGAAAAGAAACTACCGGAAAAGTATACGGTTCTTATAACAATAGCATTTTAACCTTAGCTTAATGACAGATTTATCTTTAGAATATATAGTTAGAGAACCTTTAACTAACACAGAAAAAGCTCCCTTAATTTTACTAATTCACGGTTATGGTAGTAACATGGACGATTTATTTTCGTTTGCTAACGAATTACCTAAACAAGCCTTAATTGTTAGCGTACAAGCACCTACAGCTTTACCTTTTGGTGGCTATGCTTGGTACAGCATTACTTTTGATGCTGATGAAAATAAGTTTTCGGATCCTGATGAAGGAAAAGAGTCCGTTCAAAAACTAAATATTTTTATTGATGAAGTAATTAAAAAATACAATGTAGATACATCTAAAGTATTTATGACTGGCTTTAGTCAAGGAGCCATTTTAAGCTATGCGTTTTCTTTTACTTTTCCGGAAAAAGTTCAATATGTAGTTGCTTTAAGTGGTTACTTTAATCACGATTTTCTACTAGAAAAAGCCCAAATAAACAAAGTCGATTATTTTATATCTCATGGAACAGCAGACCAAGTAATCCCTCTTGATTGGGCGAAAAAAGCTCCAGAATTACTAAATTCTTTAGGTGTAAAATATACATACAAAGAATATCCTGTAGGACACGGAATACATCCTACCAATTTTTACGATTTTAAAAATTGGATTACAGAAAAGTTATAATAAAAAAAGGAGTGCATTGATGCACTCCTTTTTTTTAGTCTTGAGTTACAATCCACAAAGAATGTACAATAGCTGGTAAAAAGAAAACAAAACACAAAACAATATTAATAATTAAATGTTTGTCTGCTCCTCTTTTTAAATATACTGCTAATGGTGGTAATAAAATAGATAATACTATTAGTAAAATTTTGTTAGTCATCGTTTAGATTTTTAGTTGATTATTATAAGGAAAGATAAAAAATATCTTTTACAATTTTATTTCTAAACCATCATAAGCTAAAAAAACATTCTCAGGCAATTGTTCACTAACTTCTTTATGAAATCCTAAGCGGTGGCTTATATGTGTAAAATATACTTTTTTTGGCCTTAAGACATTTACCAAAGCCAAAGCTTCATCCAAATTTAAATGCGTAGGATGCTCCTCTATTCTTAAAGCATTGATCACCAAAACCTCTAGATTTTTAAGTTTTAAAACCTCTGAAGCATCTAAGGTTTTTACATCCGTTAGGTAAGCAAAATTTTCAACTCTATATCCTAGTATAGGTAAATTTCCATGGTTTACTTTTATTGGTATAATATCTTTATTTCCTAACACAAAAATGCTTTCATCAATAACAGTAGGAATTACAGCTGCTGCTCCAGGATACCTATTTTCAGTAGTAAAAATATATTCATATCTTTTGTATAAACTTTCCATAACTCGTTGCATAGCAAAAACAGGCATCGGTCCTTTTTTATAGCAATAAGGCCTAATATCATCTAATCCTGCTATGTGATCAGAATGTTCGTGGGTAAACAAAATAGCATCAATAGTTGTTACCTTGTTATTTAGCATTTGCATTCTAAAATCCGCTCCACAATCTACCAAACAAGAAAACCCCTCCCACTCTATTAATACAGAAGAACGCATTCTTTTGTCTTTAAAATCTGTAGAGAAATTAACCGGTTCGTCTGATAATAACATGGGAACTCCTTGCGAAGTTCCTGTTCCTAAAAAAGTAACTTTCATGGTTTAAAATCTTATTTCAAAAATACGAAAACACAGCTACTTAGAAGTGTAAATTTGGTATATTTGATTTGTAACACAGAAATAATTAACATGGCAGTATCACATAAAGGAGATATCCTGGTAGAGAACATCCTAACTAGTAAAACAAAAGCACTAAAAATAAATCTTAACAAAAATATTTACGGAACTTTTTCGGAAATAGGAGCTGGACAAGAAACTGTTCGTCATTTTTTTAGAGCTGGTGGATCTTCTGGAACGATTGCAAAAGCCATGAGTGCTTATGACAAGGACTTTTCTGATGCTATTTACGGAATTGAAGATGACAAAAGATATGTGACTGAAAGCCGTTTAAAAAAAATGTTACGTCACGAAATACAACTGATTGAAAGTCGATTAAATCGTCATAAACACCCAGACAAAATGTATTTTAGTTACGCAAATACAGTTGCTACTATAGATTTTGCCAAGCAATTTAAAGGTCATGGATGGGTAGGTATTCATTTTCAGTTATCGCCACACGAGCAACATAATGAAATTGTTTTACACTTACGTTTTAAACAAACCGATGCTACTTTACAGCAAGAAACCTTAGGTAGATTGGGAGTGAATTTAATTTATGGTGCCTTTTATCACAATGACAATCCTAAAGACTTAATTAGTTCTTTGTACGACAATATTGAAATTGACGAGATTGAAATTGACATGATTAATTTTTCGGGACCACGTTTTACCTATGTAGACAATAGATTAATGAGTTTGCAATTGGTAAAAAACGGAATGACCAATGCTGTTATGTTTAACGACAGCGGTAAGAATTTATTACCTGCACAAGAATTATACAAGAAAAATATATTGGCCTTACGTGGTAGGTTTAGACCTGTTACTAAAGTAAATATGGATTTGTATGAAGAGTCTCAAAAGTTGTTTTTTGCAGACAAAAGAGTTGATCAAAACAGAACAAGAACTATTTTTGAAATTACACTTTCGAACTTAAAAAATGAAGGTGAAATTAATGAGCGTGACTTTTTAGACCGAGCAGATTTACTTTGTTCTTTAGGACAAATAGTAATGATTACTAATTTTCAGGAATACTATAAATTGGTAGAATATTTTGGAGAATTTACCAACGAACAAATTGGTTTTGCTATGGGGGCTGATAGTATTATGAATATTTTTGATATTAAATATTATCACAATTTAAAAGGTAGTATTTTAGAAGGTGTAGGAAAATTATTTTCTCATAACTTAAAAATATACTTACACCCTATTTTAGATGATGCTGACAATACTATTATTGATAGTAATAATTTAAAATTAAACCATAGAGTTAAAGAACTATATGCTTATTTTAAAACTTCGCATAAAATAATAGACATTACAAACTATAGAATAGAGCACATGAAAATTCAAGCTCCTGATGTGTTCAAAAAAATTAGAACCAACGAAAAAGGTTGGGAAGCTATGTTACCAGAAGGAATTGCAGAAACCATAAAATTTAAAGGATTGTTTGGTTATAAAAAATAACAAACAATTAATATATACGCTAAAAAGCACCAAAAAAGGGAATTGCTAAAACAAAATATAGCACTCCCTTTTTTGGTTTTTATTTTTGTTAAAGTAGATTAAAATTAACGAATCCTAATCAAGAAATAAAAAACATATAAAAAGAAAACAATCAACACAAAATGTGTATCCTTACCTATTAAACACTCCTAACTCCACAAAAACTTTTGTATATTCGTGCGTTTACGTTTTTACACGTAAAACAGATAAATGCTAAATTTAGTTTGATAAACGAAGAACAACTTATTGCAAATCTTAAAAATTCGAAAACCGCTTCTAAAGCTTTTGACGAATTGGTTAGACTTTATAAAGAACGTTTGTATTGGCACATTCGTAAAATTGTGATTAATCACGATGATACTGATGACGTTTTACAAAACACTTTTATTAAAGTGTATAAAAACATAGGAGGATTTAAAGAAGAAAGCAAACTATTTTCTTGGATGTATAGGATTGCAACTAACGAAGCAATTACGTTCTTAAACAAGAATGCAAAAAAATCTAATGTTCCAATAGAAGAATATCAAAAAGAACTTAGATCTAGTTTACAAGATGATGAATTGTTTGATGGAGATACCATCCAAATAATTTTACAAAAAGCAATTGCAGAGCTTCCACACAAACAACAATTAGTTTTTAACATGAAGTATTTTGATGAACTAAAATATGAAGAAATGTCAGAAATATTAGACACTTCAGTAGGGGCTTTAAAAGCATCATACCATCATGCTGTAAAAAAAATAGAAAGTTATATTAAAAATTATTAAACCTTTTCTATAAAAAAACATCTAAGGTTTAACATGAATAAAGAAAACCAACATAGCGAACAATTTTTAAAAGAGATAACTCGTCAGAAAAATCCTTTTAAAACTCCTGAAAATTATTTTGATAATCTTTCGGAGAAAATAGTATTGCAACAACTTCAAGAATCATTACCCACAAAAACAGGATATTCTATTCCCAAAAACTATTTTGAATCCTTTAGTGTTAAAAAGCCAAAATCTAAAATAAGATTATTAACACCTTATATTGCAACAGCCGCTGCTATAGCATTTGGTTTTTTTGTATTTAAACCAGACAATACAAACAATTACGACGAGCTAAACAATACAGATATTATTAATTATTTAGCCATAGAGGAAAGCATTGACATTAATGAAATTTTAAGCAATACAGAAGATAGTGATCTTTCCTTTTTGTATTCTAACCTTAATGACCTTAACCCTACGGTAGATCAGTTATCTTTAGAATTAAGCGAGTACGAAATTATAGACTTTTAATTATGATTAAAAACATTACCCTTATATTATTTTTATTTTTTGTTAGTTCTAACTCTTTCAGTCAGGAAAAGCAAAAAACATATGCTCAAAAAATTGCTGCTGCTAGAATTAGCTTTTTAACAGATCAATTATCTCTAACTTCTGAACAAGCAGAAAAGTTTTGGCCAGTTTATAACAAAGGAAAAAATGAAATGTATTCTTTTAACAAAGAAAGAAATACATTACAAAAAAAAATAGACTTTAAAACTGTTTCTGAAGTAGAAGCCAAAAAATTAGTATTAAAAATAGACAGCTTTGAAAATTCTTTTCATAAAAGAAAACAACAGTTAAATCAAGACCTAACAACCGTATTAAGTTACAAGCAAATTTTAAAATTAAAAGATGCTGAAGTTAATTTTAAGAAAAAATTATTAGAAAGAATTAAAAAAACTAAATAAGCACATTTTTAATTGTCTTGCTTTTTGCAACAGTTTCTAACCATTCTTTTTCAGGATTACTATCTTTAGTTATTCCACCTCCCACATACAAACAAACCTTATTATTTTTAATAGAAAAGCATCTTAAGTTTACAAACAAAGATGTTTTTTTGTTCATATTAAGAACTCCTAGGTATCCTGTATAAAAGGATCTATGATATCCTTCATTCTCTAATATATAAGTCTTACTATCTTCTTTAGGCAAGCCACAAACAGCTGGTGTAGGATGTAATAATTTTATTATTTTCTCTAAATCCTTATCCTTTTTTAGTGCACCTGTTACTTTTGTTTTTAAATGTAATAATGTTCCAGCTTTTACTGTTTTCACTTCAGAAAAGCACAAATCATTTACCGTATTTTTTAAATTTTGTTTTATAAAATCAGATACCATTTGCTGTTCCTCTAACTCTTTAGCTCCCCATTTAGGGTGTAAATCTCCTTTATATGCTTGTGTTCCCGCTAAAGACATAGTTTTAAAAAAACCTTTTTCCACATTTAACAAAGTTTCTGGAGTTGCTCCCATCCACATACCTACTTTTGGATGGTACCACAAATACACATAGGCATTGATGTAGCTATTTAATAAGTTGTTAAAAATTCTAATTGTATCAAAATCATCAATTAATAAGTCTTCTTTTCTAGAAATCACTATTTTAGATAAACCTGTTGTTTTTATCGTATTTACAGCAGCTGTTACCTTTTGTTGATGACTTATTTGCGTATTCTCATCAACATTACTATTTAAGTCAACTTTATCCTTAAAAACGGGAGTTGATTCTATTTTTTGAACACAAACAATATCTGGTTTTAAAATATAAGCATCTTCATTATTGTCAAACGGGGCAAACACATAACCGCTATCAGAAAAATCAGTAAACAAATACAATTCATCCGTGTTTTGCCCTATAAAAGTAAGATCACTTACATTTGGACTTTTATAAGCAACAAAAGGAGTTCCTTCTTGCTCGGCAATTTTAATTTTTTCTAATATATTCAAACTTAAAACTTACTTAGGTAATAAAATATTGGTCATTTTACACATAGAAATTAACTTCCCTCTTTCATCGGTAACAGCAACTTGCCATAAATGCATAGTATTTCCTCTGTGAATTAAAGTTGCTTTGGCTGTTACCACTCCCTTTGTTTTACTTCTAATATGATTGGCAGAAATTTCAATCCCCTTTACAATATATTTCTGGTTATCTACAAACAAATAAGAAGCTGCACTTCCTACACTCTCTGCCAAAGCAGCAGTAGCACCTCCGTGTAAAATCCCTAAAGGCTGATGCACTCTTTCATTTACCGGCATGGTTCCTACAAGGTAATCTTCTCCCACTTCTGTGTACACAATACCAAGCGTATCCATTAGTGTGTTTTCACTTATTTGATTTAATTTTGCAATCGCATTTTCTAAATCCATTGTTTGTTTTTTAATTCCTGTAAAATTAAGTATTTATTGACTTTTATAACTATTTTTGCCGTATTAAAGTACCTATTTGATGATATACAAAATAAGAGTCGTTTTAGACACCAAAGAAGATGTAATTAGAACTTTATTAGTAGATTCTAAAAGTACGTTAGAAGACTTTCACAAGTTAATTGCTGAAGTGTTTGGTTTTAACGGACAAGAAATGGCTTCTTTTTTTAGAGCTGATGATGAGTGGAACCAAGGAGAAGAAATTCCTTTATGCTCTATGGATGATGCACCCGATGCGCTATGCATGGCTACAACTACTTTGGAGCAAAACATTGAAGATCCAGAAGAAAAACTAATTTACTTATATGACTACATGAATATGTGGACATTTTACTGTGAGTTGATTGAGGTTACCAAAACTACTTTTTCTGCAATTCCTAACTTAGTTTTATCTATTGGAGAAACTCCAGATCAAGCTCCCGAAAAAGAATTTGTGGCAGAAAAATCTAAAGATAGTTTTGATCTTGACGATGATGATTTTGACAACGACTACGATGAGTTTAGTGATTTTGAAAACTTAGACGATATAGATTTAGACAAATATTAATCTAAAATCATATTCTTATAAGCTATAATGGTATTGTAATTTTTATGGGAAAAATACTCTTTTACGTAAGCTTCTTTTCCTGTAACCAATACAAAATCACCACCCCAAGCTCCTAAGCTTTTTATAGCTCCTTTATAATTAGAAAACAAACGTTCTTTTACAGGTTTTATCTTTAAAATTTGTGAAAGAACGTTTTCATGTTTGGTAATAATCTTTTCGAACTCTATTAGCTCCTTAGCCTTTATTAAACTTTCCGTTAATTTATTTAGTTGTTCAATATAACTAGATTTATCAACTTCTAAAGATTTATACATTTTAATCCCTTCTTTGCTGTCTTGTTTTTGATTTAAGTATACAAAAAACAACTGATCTTTAAAATTAGGATTAAAATCAACCTGAGTAATTATGGGATCAATTCCATTTCTTTGATAGGCAATAGGTGTATTATATCTTGCACAAGCAATATCGTAACCACTTCCTCCAAAAGACTTTTCTAATAACTCAAAAGGGTTCACTTTTGCCCAAGTAGCAATACTATTTATTAAGGTTGATGATGTTCCCAATCCCCACTTGTTAGGAAATGTTAAAGACGTGCTTACAGCTACTCCTTTAGAATTTTGCAAAAAATTAGGATTCAATTCTTGAGCTGTACTTAAAATTGCTTGCAAAGTAGTTGCTACTTTTTCTGCATCTGTTTCTACAGATGAACAATTCATGATTTTAAACTTTTTTAAATCAAAAGTAGCAGTAAACCAACATTGCTTTTCTACATTATAACTTTTCCAGCTTATGTTTACATTACTTGTTTGGGTAACTTGTAAAGATTGTCCAAACTTAGTAGGTAGAGCTAAAGAAACCGCACCATCTAAAACTAAATACTCTCCAGATATTAATAATTTACCATTGCTATAATAAGTATCCATTAAGCTCTAATTTTTTTAAGCGTTTCTGCAACTCCACTATAACTCACTACTTTTCCTATTAACTGTTTGGTAACTTCTTCTTTTTCTTGCTCGTTTGCTTCTAGCTGATTTAAAATATTCACCAAATGCATTTTCATATGTCCTTCCTGAATTCCTGTGGTAGTTAAAGCTCTTAAAGCTGCATAATTCTGAGCCAAACCTGCCACTGCTATAATTTGCATTAATTCTTTTGCGTTAGGATTGTCTAACATTTCTAAGGACAATTTAGACAACGGGTGTGTACTTGTTAAACCTCCAACAGTTCCCAATGCTAAGGGAACCTCTATAGAAAATGTAAATATTTCGTTTTCTACTTTACAAGAAGTTAAACTTTTATAGGTACCAGATTTTGCCGCATAAGCATGTACTCCGGCTTCAATGGCTCTAAAATCATTACCGGTAGCAATTACAACTGCATCAATACCATTCATAATTCCTTTATTGTGAGTAACTGCTCTGTGTGGTTCTACATTAGCAATAGCAACAGCCTGAACCATTTTATCTGCAAACAATTTTCCATTAGTAGGATGTAATTTATCTACCGAGCAACTTACCTCTGCTTTTACCAAACAATTAGGAACGTAATTAGATAGAATGCTCATTACAATATTAATTCCATCTTTTTTAAATTCTTTTGCAATAGTTTCTAAACATGAGTTAATAAAATTAGCTCCCATAGAATCTTTAGTCTCAAAAGTTACGTGTAATTGATAGTAATTTTCCAGTTCTAGAGTCTTATCACGCAATTCAATCTCTAAAATACCACCACCACGCTTGCGCATATTCTTGGTAATATTATCAGTTACTAAAATTAGCTCCTGTTTCTTAACAATAAAATAATCTTGTAAAGTATGTTTATCTCCCTCAAACATAAAATGCACCTGACCAACCTTTTCGGTATTTATCACTTTTGCTTTAAAACCTCCTTTATCAGACCAAAATTTAGCAACTAAAGAGGCTGCAGCTACTACAGAACTTTCTTCTATAGCCATAGGAATTGTATATACTTTGTTGTTAATCACAAAATTGGGAGCAATTCCAAAAGGCATGTAATAGTTTGATACTGTATTCTCTATAAAATCATCATGTAATTGTTGTAATTGTTTATCTGTGTTCCAGTACAAACTTAAAATTTCATTTGCGTTTACATTCTCTTTTAAAAAATTAGCGACCAACCAATTAATCTTTTCCTGTTTGTTTAACTTAGAAAAACCCGATACTAATGAAGACATAAAAATTGTGGAATTGTTTAAAATACAAATATACATTCATAATTCTTAATATTTATATAACGATTATTATGATTTTAACATTTGTTAATCGTTATAATTTTCTTATTTTTGGCTTTCAACTATACAAAAAAACAAATGAAAAACTTTACCCACCGCATAGGTATGCAAAGTCTTGTTATCTCAGGACTGTGTTTAAGCCTATTAGGATGTTCAGAATCTTTTGATACATCCTTTTTTGAAAAAGAAATTAACGACCCTAGTCTTGCAGTAGGATTAAAAATTGGTTATTCTGAATACACTGCTACAGAATTATTTGAAGAAATTGGAGATGATATTGAAGTAGGTACTACTGACGATAACGGAAAATCTTTAGTAAGCTTTACCTATACTGAATCTTTAAACTCTGCCAACAACTCTGATTTTGTAAGTGTGGATGATCAAAGTTTTGAAGGAGATTTTGATCTTTTAGCAAGTTCTGGATTAGTAGGACAAGCTCCTTATGTTACAGGAACAGTTGCTGGTGATGAAGTACAAGATTCTTTTAAAGACATTAAATCTTTAACTTTAGATTCTGATTTAACAGCTGCTGATTTTTCTGCTGGTACTTTTACCATTACACTAGAAACAACTACAGAAGCTCAAACAGTTGTTGAATTTACAATTCCTTCTTTTAAAAGAAAACCAGTAATTGGTACAGGAAGCTATAATAGAACATTTACACTTAATAATAATAGCGGTGCTGACGAAGCTTCAATTACAGTAGATCTAAATAACTACGATTTAGATTTTACCTATGATGCTTTAGATCCAGATAGTAATACAGGTGTTAACAATGTTGCTGTACTGCTTGATGCTACTGTAACTTTTGAAAATGGAGATATTGTAAGTTCTACAGACAATTTAAAATACACCATTACTCTTACTAATTCAAAAGTAAAAACTGCCAAAGGTGATTTTAAAGATGCTAGTTTTAACGTAGACAGTCAAACTTTTGACCTAGACTTTTTTAAAGAAATTGGAGAGGGAAATATTACTTTTGAAAACCCTATATTAAAATTAACAGCAAATAGTGGTTACGGATTTCCTATTGGTTTAACATTAGAAGATATTAAAAGTTCTAAACCAGATCCTAACGATGCTAATGCAGAAATTTTAACGAATTTAATTATTACAGATGCGACTCCACTAGATGACAATATTGAACCTATTACAGGAGGAACTGGAAATTATGCTATTATAGATGATGCCGCTACTAACGGTGAGACCAAAGAATCTATCATTATTCTTAACAAAGACAATTCTAATTTAGACGATTTATTAAACGGAAAGCCAACTAAATTTAAATTGGATGTAACTGCAGGTGCAAACCCAAACAGTACTACAGTTAACACCAACTTTTTTGATGTTGCCAATACTTTGGCTGTAGATGTAGTGGTAGAATTACCTTTATACGTAACTTTTGAAAACTTAACTTTTTCTCCAGATCCTTTTGAGTTTGATTCAGAAGATATTGAAGATATTGAAGAAAACGTAAGTTCTTTATCATTAAACGTACATACAAAAAACTCTATTCCTTTATCAGGAACTGTTACTTTAGACTTTTTAGAAAGTAACGGAAACATTGCTTTTTCAAAACCTGCTAGCTTAATGAATGCAGCTCCAGTTGATGCAAATGGACTATCAACATACATTATTGATGCTAATGGAGATTTAAAAGAGGGAACTACTGTTGTAAAACCTACAGAAACTATTGTTGATTTTACAAAAGAGGAAATTAGTGCTTTAACAAACGTTACCGACATACAAGCTGTTATTAAATTTAACACAACAAACTCAGCAGCCGCTAAAATCCAAAGTACAGATAAAGTAAGATTAGATTTATCACTTATAGGAGATTTTACAGTTTCTGAAGACGAAGATGATGATAACAACTAAAAACAAGACAATGAAAAATTCAATAAAATTAATAGCAGCAACTGCTTTCACTGTCTTGTTAACAAACAGTGCTAAAGCACAAAGTCAAATTTCATTTTTCCACTTAGGGGATTATGTACAACAATCTACAGATGTATCTCCCGTATACATTCCAAAAAACTCTTTTTCTTTTGGTTTGCCTGGAGTTTCTTTATCATTTAGCAATGGTTTCTCTAGTTCTGATTTACTTACCGTAGAAGCAGGAACAGAAAACACAACAGATCAATTTGGTAATGATACAGAAAGATTAGATTACAACTTTCAAAACATATACGATCAAGTTGATGGTGATTATAACGATCTATCATTAATACAAAGTGTTAATATTTTAAACCTTGCTTTTAAACGTAAACACGGATCATTATCTTTATTTGTAAACCAAAAAAGTAATGTTAACTGGCAAATGAGTAAAAATGGATTGTTAAATCTATTTAACGATGGTTTGGCCAAAACAGGAAACAGTATTGTTATTGATGACAACGTAGATGTAACGTCTTATGTTGAAGGAGGAGTTGGTTTTACACAACAATTCTTAAAAGACAAACTAGCTATTGGTGTTAGAGTTAAATATTTAATAGGTATTTCTAACGGTTCTACCGAAGAAGATGGTACCGCACAAATAGATATTAACAACGACATGTCTTGGACCATAAACACCAACAATGCTTTTGCAAGAACAGCAGGGTTAACAGGAGAAGATGACGAAGAATTTAGCACAGCTAACTCTGGTATTGGTTTTGATATTGGTGCAAGCTATGAGATCATTCCAAACTTAGTAATTGAAGCTGCAGTTAATGACATTGGTTCTATTACTTGGAAAGAAAACGTAAAAGAATATTACTTAGAAGATGTTACTAATCTAAAACACGATGGTACAGATTTAAGATCTGACAATGATGTATTAGAAGAATTAGAGGCATTGGTAGAAACTGGTAAATTAGATGCTAGTGAAAGAGAAGGATCATCTTACAAAACATCTTTAATGACTACTTCTTATTTATCTGCTAGCTACAAATTGGCTAATATTCACCAATTTAGAGCTACTATGTACAACAATCATAAATTAGAAGATAGTAAAGCTATTCTTGCATTAGGATACAACTTAGCCTTAGACAAAACTACTTATGGTGTAGTAGGTATCAAAAACGACCAAGGCGACATGGATTTAGGGGTAAACTTAGCTACTAAATTAGGACCTTTACAATTATACTTAGCCACAGATAACCTTAACAAGTTACTAGGACCTGTAGAAGATATAAGACAGGCCAATATTAGATTTGGATTAAACTTTGTATTTGGTTACAACAAATGGTTGTAAAAAACAAAAAATTACACTCAAAAAAAAGCTGTCTTTCATTAGGCAGCTTTTTTTGTTTTTAATACAGAATAAATTGTTTACAAAAAGTGTATTTTTAGCTTTCTAAATAATTTAGTGTATGGAATTTATTTACGGTGGTAGTGCAACAAATCAAAAAACTGTATTAGGACATCCTTCGGGATTATTTGTTTTGTTCTTTACAGAAATGTGGGAACGATTTTCTTTTTACGGAATGAGAGTTTTATTGGTTAACTTTTTAACCATGGCAATTACCGGAGTAAATAACCCTGGTTGGGGCTGGAGTGCAGAACAAGCGGGAGCTTTATTTGGAACGTATGCAGGCCTATTATATATTACTCCTATTTTGGGTGGAATTATTGCTGATAAAATTACAGGATACAAATGGGCTGTTGTTATTGGAGCTGGTATTATGACTTTAGGTCATGCTGCCATGGCTTTAGAAACAGAAGCTACCTTATATATTGGTTTGACATTGTTAGTTCTAGGAACTGGTTTTTTTAAACCCAACATGACTTCCATTATTTCTGAAATGTATACTCGTGTTCCTGAAAAAAAAGATGGAGCTTTTACCATTTATTATATGGGAGTAAACGCTGGTGCTTTTTTTGGAATGATGCTATGCGGTTATTTGGCAGAAACACAAGGATGGGCTTATGGTTTTGGTTTGGCCGGAATTTTTATGTTGTTTGGAACCTTACAATTTTGGCTAGCTTCTCCTCTATTTGGTATCATAGGCGAAGTACCTAAAAAAGAAACTACGGTTTCTAACACTACAAATAAAACTAACTATTTTACTACTATTGATAAAATACTAATAGCCATCAGTTCGGTTATTGGTTTATTATATTTATTAAACGACCCTAGTTCTAAAATTGCAAATATTAATTTATTGCCTCAAGTCTTTTTAGGCATATCCGAACATATTTCTGGAGCTACAGAACTTGTTTTAATTGGATTGTTTATTTTTTTATTTTTGGTCATCAGTAGAATTGTTAGATACGAAAAAGTAGTTAGAGACAGAATGATTGCTTTGATTATTTTTGCTTTGTTTACCGTATTCTTTTGGATGTCTTTTGAGCAAGGAGCTACATCGCTAATTATATTTGCTAGAGACTATACACAAAGAGAATTAACAGGGAATTACGCTGTTATATTTAACATTATAAACACTTTACTAACCGTAATTCCTTTGCTAATTATTTCTTGGGTATTGTGGTTATTATACAAACAAACTCATAAAATAATTAAAATATCAAACTGGATTTTAATCGTTAGTTTTTTAGCTATTTGGGCAGTTGTTGGAGGAATGTTATATAAAGAATTTTCTGCAGATGTTACTACCGTTACCGTAGCTTGGTTTAGCACTTTAAATTCCTTTTTTATTATTGCTTTTGCCTCTTTTTTTTCTAAATGGTGGGAAAGTAAATACAACCCTACATCAGCTCAAAAATACGGATTAGGTTTAATTTTATTAGGAGTCGGATTTGCTTTTTTATCTTATGGAGCAAATGCCATTCCGTCAGATGCAACACCTGGTTCTGTTAAAGTAGGTATGATTTGGTTAATTATGGCTTATTTATTCCATACTTTAGGAGAGTTATGCTTGTCTCCATTAGGCCTGTCTCAAGTAAGTAAACTAGTCCCTGCAAAAATGATTGGTTTTATGTACGGAATGTGGTATTTAGCCATTGCTATAGGTAATAAACTGGCTGGTTCTTTAGGAGGACAAATTGATGCTATTACAAAAGCTTACGACTTATCTACTTTTTTCTTGATTTTTACATTAGTACCTATTGTAGCAGGAATTATAATAACACTACTAAACAAAACTTTGGTACGAAAAATGCACGGAATTACATAATACTTTGTAAGACTCAACCAATTTAAAAGACTTATACACAAAACTTAAATACATAAAAATGAAACATATATTTTTTTACCTTTTTATAATTCCGGCATTCTTATTTGCTGCTAATCCAGAACCTAAAGAAATTAATTGGATTACTTTTGAACAAGCTATTGCTTTAAACAAAACAAACCCAAAACCTATTATTGTAGATGTATATACCGATTGGTGTCATTGGTGTAAAGTAATGGATAAAGAAACCTACACAAACACTACAATTACCGATTATATCAATCAAAACTATTACGCTGTTAAGTTTGATGCTGAACAAAAAGAACCTATTACTTTTAATGGACAAACTTTTAAATACATTACCAGCGGAAGAAGAGGTCACCATGAATTTGCCGAAGTTATTTTAAAAGGTCAACTTAGTTACCCTTCTACAGTATTTTTTAATAAAGAAGAAAAAGTTGTATACGTTGCTCCAGGATATTTAAAAAAACCTGTTATGGAAAAATTAATCAACTTTATGCATCAAGAAGTTTACTTAACAAAAGACTGGGATACTTTTGAACAAGGTTTTAAAAGTAAACTTTAATTTACCACATAAGCTCCTTGTGAGTTAACATCATAACAAGGCACTTGTAGTGTTTCACAAGTGCTTTTCCATTTTATTCTATTATTATAAAAATTAGAAGCTCCAATAATTACCAATTTGGGTTCTATCTTTTTAAGCACTCTCTCTATATTTATTTTTGGATTTTTAAAGATTATTAAAACCAAACCTTTCATATTTAATTGATCATAAGCTAATTTATCATCTACAAGTACATACGTATTTTCTTTAAAACCTATAACTTTTGATTTTATAGGTGTTACTTTCTCAATGTTATTTTTTATCTTATTCTGATGAATTATTTTTTGATATCCAGAATCTGTAAACACAAATATATTTTTGTCTTTTTTAATTGAAACTATGCTATTTTTATAATCATTATATATAATTAATTGTTCTTTTTGATGAATTTTATACTGATTGTAAATATGACAAAACTGAAATATTATCAAACTACTAAACAACATAACTAAACTTTTATAAGAATATTTATACAACAATTTCCATATTAAAATAAGCACTATATAATAACCTAAAACGTGAACTTGACGAATAGAAATATCCTTTAAAAGAAAAGACTCTAAAGATGAAAAATAATTAATCATATTAATATATCCTCTTATAAACTCATCAAACCACCTTTCTATAAAGATCCATTTATTTGTAATTAAAACTTTTATCAAGACCAAAAAACCTCCATACAAAACCAAAGGCAACAATGAAACCGCTATAAAATTAGCCATTAAAAATTGTAAAGGTAGTTGATGAAAATAATATAAGGTTATAGGTAAAACTCCTAACTGAGCCACTACAGAAACGACAACAACATCTACAAAATATTTTATGATTTTGTTTTTTAAGTGATATTTCCTCATTAACAAAGGATAGAAAACTACAATACTGATTACCGCTGTATAACTTAATTGAAAACCTACATCAAACAAATAATTGGGTTGTAACAAAAGCAATAACAGCATAGAGCTAATAATAGGCTCTAACAACAAGCCTCTTTTTCGCTTTAATTTAGAAAGTATTATAAAACTAAACATTGTTACAGATCTTACGACAGAAGTAGATAATCCAGAAAAAACAGCAAAACACCACAAGCAAACTACAACAATAAAAACATGAATATAGTTTCCATAATTAAACCGCTTTACAAAGCCAAAAGTGTAACATAATAAAAAATACAACACCCCAACATGCATTCCAGAAATTGCAATTAAATGTACCACTCCAGCATTGGTAAAAGCAACTTGCATTTCTTTAGACAATTGTTCTCTATCTCCCAACAACATAGCCATTAGTAATCCTTTGGTTTCTACAGACAAAGTGGATGTTTGTAATTTGGCAACTATTTTAGTTCTATAATTCTGTATTTTAAATAGTCCAAAATCACTTTTACCTATTTTTATATAATTATAAATTCTAATTTTTCCGTATACTTTTTTTAATGACAGATATTTTTTATAATCAAAATCATATGGAGAACTTGCTGTATTTATTGGTTGTATAATTTGTTTGCAAACAAAATTATCTCCTGCAATTAAAACTGATGTGGAATCTTTTAACGTTTCTACCAATACATTACCACATGCTTTTTTAGAACCTATAGAGGTTACCTTTGCATAATATCTATTTAGCTTTTTTGATGACTTTAATGTTTTGATTACCGTAAGTTGCAATGTAGAAACAGAAGGCCTAAAATACGTGTAATGATGTTTGTTATTCTGTTCTTTATTAATAAGGATAGAAAACCAACTAGATAAAATTCCAAAAATAATTAATGTAAATAAAGTAATGTATCTTTTAAACAAAGTTGTAGACCTCATCAATACCATTGATAAGATTAAAATAAAAACAAAAATTATAAATAGAGTGTTATTACTGTGTTGAAATAAGATTCCAAACAGCACACCTATTAGTACCTGAAAAGGCACATAGGATAATAATAATTTCATAGCTTTTTAAAGCTACTAAATTTTACGCACTTAAAATACTATCTGCCAGTTTTTTAGAAGCTCCAACACCCCCTAATTTTTGTTCTAGCTCATCATAGTCAGATAACATAATCTCTCTTCCTTCTCCAGAAAGGATATTCTTTAACTCAATAATTAGTGTTTCTTTGGTAAAAGTATGTTGTAACAATTCAGTCACAACTTCTCTTTGCATGACCAAATTAACTAGGGAAAAGAACTCTATTTTAACCAATAAGTTCCCTATAAAATAAGTCAATCCACTAGTTTTATAACACACAACCTGAGGCACTTTAAACAAAGCTGTTTCTAAAGTTGCCGTACCCGATGTTACTAAAGCCGCTGTAGAAATAGATAGTAAATCATACGTCTTATTAGCAATAAATTTCACATCAGAAGTTCCTATAAAAGGAATATAAAAAGCTTCTTCTTTACTTGGGGCTCCTGCTATAACAAATTGATATTCTTTAAAAACATCAACTACAGTAAGCATTACGCTTAAAATTTTAGTAATTTCTTGCGTTCTACTCCCTGGTAATAACGCTATAATAGGTTTGTCTCCTAAATGATGTTCTTCTCTAAATTTGCTTTCGTTTATTGATTCTCTTTTTGCTATTTCATCAAACAAAGGATTCCCTACATAATTTACCTCGTAATTGTGTTTGTTTTTAAAGTAATCCACTTCAAAAGGAAAAATGACATGTAAATGATCTATGTTCTTTTTTATTTTATGAATTCTATTTTCTTTCCAAGCCCAAATTTTTGGAGAGATATAGTAGTGTACTTTAATTCCATTTTTTTTTGCAAACTCAGCAATTCTTAAATTAAAACCAGGATAATCAATTAAAATTAATACATCAGGCTTAAATTCCATAAGATCTTTTTTACAAACATCTATGTTTTTAAAAATACTTCTAATGTTTTTTAACACCTCTAAAAGTCCCATAAAAGCAAGTTCTTTGTAATGCTTTACCAAAGTACCTCCTATTTCTTGCATTAAATCACCTCCAAAAAAACGGAACTCTGCCTTTGGATCTTTTTCTAACAATGCTTTCATTAGATTGGCTCCATGTAAATCTCCAGAAGCTTCTCCAGCTATTAGATAATATTTCATTTAAATTGTATTATAAATTATAAAAAAGATGGCTATTAAAATTACGGACATCAAAACTCCTCTGGCTTCATATAATTTATTTTTCTTAATAAAATATTGAAACACAAATATATTTGGCAATGCTCCCAAGGTTATTACTTTAAATAGTAAATGCTCTTTTACTAAAACCGAGAACAAATCTAAAACAGAAGAAACGGGCAATGCAATTACCACATAAAATATTGTTCCTATAAAACATACAAAAAAACCTAATAAAGTTCCTAACAGAACATCTTTCTGAATGTTATTCATTTAAACTCCAATTATTTAATTTTTGAATCATATGATGAGCCGTTAAATCAAATTGAATAGGAACTAATGAAATGTAATTTTGAGCCAACCAATATTCATCTGTATCTTCTCCTGAATCTAAATTTTCAAACTCACCCGTTAACCAAAAATATTCTTTTCCTAATGGGTTTACTCTTTTGTCAAACTTTTCTCGCCAATTTGCTCTAGCCTGTCTACAAACCTTAATTCCTTTATAAGGACTTTTAGAAATTTTAGGAAAATTTACATTTAACACCACTCCATCAGGCAAACCGTTCTGCAAAACTTCTTTGGCAATTTTACGCACATAAAATTTAGCGGCACTAAAATCGGCATCTTTAGAATAATCACATAAAGAAAAACCTATAGACGGAATTCCTTCTATTCCTGCTTCAATAGCAGCACTCATAGTTCCCGAGTATATTACAC
This sequence comes from Wenyingzhuangia heitensis, assembly GCF_011762155.1. Taxonomy (GTDB): domain Bacteria; phylum Bacteroidota; class Bacteroidia; order Flavobacteriales; family Flavobacteriaceae; genus Wenyingzhuangia; species Wenyingzhuangia heitensis. Next base: position 167,097 of record NZ_JAASQL010000004.1, on the reverse strand, counting down.
TTATAGAAGAATTGCTTCCGTGGTTAATTCCAGAAACACACAAATCAGGTTTTGTATCTAAAACTTCGTTAATTGCCAATTTTACACAATCTGCTGGAGTTCCTGTACAAGAAATTTCTTTAATAGCATCTCCATCTACTTTCTGAGGTTTTAATTCTAAAATAGCATCAATGGTAATTGCATGACCTTTACCACTTTGCGGTTTATCTGGAGCTACAACATATACGTCTCCAAGTTTACACATTTCTTTAATTAAAGTTCTGATACCTCTGGCGGTAATACCATCGTCATTGGTTACTAAAATTTTTGGCTTACTTTTTGTCATCTCTTAAATGTTGATAAACAAATTTAGCATATTATATTTAGCTATGGTAAGGTTTTAGTCTGTTTAACGATTATTTAAATGAATCCTAGTATTTGTTTATAATCCTGCCAAAAAAAACTAAATTAGTAGCTCTTATTACAGAATACACAATATTTAAATGAAAAAATATCTTAAGCATTTTTATATTCTTACTTTAATAGTTGGAATATCAGTATTTTATAGTTTTAAAAACCACCAATCTGAAAAAAATCCTGAAAAGGATCAAGTTTTAATGGAGGCTTTACGTTTTATATTAGAAAAAGGTCATTACGAGCCCAAACTAATTGATGATGAATTTTCTGAAGGAATTTTTAAAAATTTTATTGAAAATTTAGACCCCTACAAACGTTATTTTTTAGCAAGCGATGTAGCTCAGTTTAAAAAATATTATCATGATATTGATAATCAAATCATCCGAAGAAAATTTGATTTTTACAATGACGTAATTGGAACTTTTAATGTAAGGTTACAAGAATCTGAAAACTTGTATCAAGAAATTTTAAAAAATAAATTTGATTACAATGTTAAAGAGGCTATTAATTTAGATGCCGAAACAGCTGAATATCCTATTAACACAGCCGACCAAAAAAATGTTTGGAGAAAACATTTAAAATTTTCTACCGTTAGTAAGCTAAATGACTACTTAAAAGAAGAAGAGGAAAAAGTAAAAGAAGATAAAAATTACAAACCACAGAGTTTTGATGCTTTAGAAAAAAAAGCAAGAGAAAAAACATTGGATAATATTAAAGATTTATTTTACTATGAACATCAAACTCCAGATAGTGATCGTTTTGCTGTTTTCTTAAATTGCATTACTGCACAGTTTGATCCACATACAAGTTATTTTGCACCAGATATGAAAAAGAGATTTGACTCTAGCATGTCAGGTTCTATAGAAGGTATTGGAGCAAGATTATCTGACGAAAGAGGATATACCAAAATAGTAGAATTAATTCCTGGAGGTCCCGCATACAAACAAGGAGACTTAGAAGTGGGTGACTATATTGTTAAAGTTGCTCAAGGACAAAAAGGAGAACCTACAGATATTGTTGGGATGCGTTTGTCTGATGCTATTGAATTAATTAAAGGTAAAAAAGGAACTACGGTAGTTTTAACCGTAAAAAAGGTAGACAATACTTACAAAAAAATTGCCATTGTTAGAGACATTGTTGAGTTTGAAGACACGTTTGTAAAATCTTCTATTGCCATAAAAGATGGTAAAAAATATGGAATCATTCATTTACCAAAATTCTATATAGATTTTAGCAAACAAGAACAACGCAATTCTGCTATTGATATGCGTGTAGAAATTGAAGAGCTTAAAAAAGATGGTATTGAAGGTTTGGCTATTGATTTAAGAAATAATGGAGGTGGTTCTTTAAGTACTGCCATAGATATTGCTGGGTTGTTTATAGAAAAAGGACCTGTAGTACAAGTAAAATACAAAAACAATAAACCAGACATTAGAAATGATGAGGATAGTAAAATTGTTTGGAATGGTCCTTTGGTAATTATGGTTAACGAATTATCCGCATCGGCATCAGAAATTTTAGCCGCTGCTATGCAAGATTACAAAAGAGCTATTATTATTGGTAGTAAGCAAACTTATGGAAAAGGAACTGTACAAAATGTAATTCCAATTAATCAGTATTTAAATTATGGTGATGATTTAGGTGCTTTAAAATTAACTATTCAAAAATTCTACAGAATTAACGGAGGTTCTACACAATTAAAAGGAGTAAGTTCTGATATTGTTATGCCTGATAGATACAGTTATTTAGACATTGCAGAAAGTAAATTAGATGCTCCTTTAAACTGGGATCAAATTGCAAAAGCAAACTATAGTAATAACAATTATTACGCTAACTTACCTCAGGTTGTTTCTCAAATGCAAAACAGCATTAGTACCAACAAACAGTTTAATAAAATTGATGAATATGCCAAATGGTTAAAAAAGAATCAAGACCATTTAACGTATTCTTTAAATTTAAAAACATTTCAATCAGATCAAGAAATATTAAATATTGAGGCAGATAAATACAAAGATATTTTAAAATACAACTCTCCATATAAATTTACATTTCCTAGTTACGAGAACAAGTTAGTACAAACAGATACTATTTTAAAAGACAAAAGAACTGCTTGGCATAAAAATTTACACGAAGATATTTATGTAAACGAAGCGTTAGAAACATTAAGCAAATTAAAAATTGTTCAATAACGATTAAATGAAGTTTCTAAAATCTCTTTTTAATTCTAAACATATACTGGCCAACCTTTGTGTTGGCTTTATATGTTTTGGTAGTTTTGTAGCCTTATTTGCTTATTTTATTGCTCCAGACAATACTACAAATGCCAATACAATGCATGTTACCATTCAGGCAAAACCACCTGGTTTTTCTACATACATGCTTCAAGAAACATCTATTACAGAAAAGCAAAGTCTTTGGAATCAATTAATAAACGGAGATAATTCATATATAAAAGAAACCCCTGTTAGTGAAGATTATAAAATCAACAAAACAAGTATTAGTTACAAGCCACAATTACAAAACGATTTTATTACCATAGATAAAGCCGAACATATAAAAATCATCAAAAAAACATTTTGGCTAGGAACAGATAAGTACGGAAGAGATTTATTAAGCAGGTTAATTGTTGGAGCTAGAATCTCATTTTCAATAGGTATTGTTGCCGTAACTATTTCTTTAGTTATTGGATTGTTATTAGGAGCTATTGCTGGTTATTTTGGTGGTTTTATAGACAGTGTAATTATGTGGTTAATTAATGTTACCTGGTCTATCCCTACTATACTATTGGTAATTGCAATTACCGTTAGTTTAGGAAAAGGATTATGGCAAATATACGTTGCTGTAGGTTTAACCATGTGGGTAGAGGTTGCCAGAGTGGTTAGAGGACAAACTAAAAGTGTTAAAAATTTGCAATACATAGAGGCAGCAAAAGTATTAGGCCTTTCAGATTTACACATCATTATCAAACATATTATTCCTAATATTATAGGACCTGTTATTGTAATTTCTGCTTCCAATTTTGCAGCCTCTATATTGGTAGAAAGTGGCTTAAGCTTTTTAGGTTTAGGAGCACAACCTCCTACTCCATCTTGGGGAATTATCATTAAAAATCACTACAATTATATTGTTACTGGTAAAGCATATCTGGCTATAATCCCCGGGGCATTAATTGTATTACTAGTTCTTTCTTTTATGATTATTGGAAACTTACTAAGAGACAAATGGGATGTTAAAAACAACCATTAATTCTTAAAACCCAAACACGTTACTATATAAAACATATGTTGCTTTTAGTCTTGTTTTTTAACTATAATTTAGTTGTAAAACATTATACACTTAAAAGCATGAAACACCTAATTTTTAGTTTTATTCTGCTAGTAACCGGAATTCAACTACAGGCTCAAAATTTACCTGATGGTTTTCCTAAAACGGACAGAACCAAAATTAATTTAAAAAACGAATGGAAGTTCCAATTAGGAAACCCAGAAGCTAAAAACTATATAGCAGAATTAAATGATGCTAAATGGGAAACCGTAAGTATTCCCCATACTCTTAAATTAACATCGTTAACCTTAGATGATTTAGATGACGATAAAGTACAGTTGGTATTTCATAGAAATGTAGGATGGTATCGTAAAAACTTAAACATTCAAAACTCTAACAAAAAAGTGTTTTTAGAATTTGAAGGAGCTCATCAAGTTACCGATTTATGGGTAAACGGAAAACATGTAGGACAGCATGCTGTAGGTGGTTATACTCCTTTTCATTTTGATATTACGAACTATATTACCAAAGGAACAAACAATCAAATTACATTGTTGGTAGACAACCGAAGAAATGAAGTAATTCCTCCAGATCCAGGCCCTTTTGATTATGTAAAATTTAGTGGTTTGTACCGTGATGTATATTTGGTAGAAACTAACAACGTACACGTAACTTTTAATTGGGAAACACTACATTCTGGAGTAAATATCACCACTCCAACCATAGATGTAGTGAACAAAAATGCTGTTATTGATATTAAGACAGCTGTTAAAAACGAAAGTAACAATGAGGTTGATTGTACCATTAAAACAAGGTTAATCAACAAAGAAGGCTTAGTTGTTCTTAGATTAGAAAACACCAAAAAAATTCTTAAAAACCAAGAATATCAATTTAACCAAATAGGAAGTCTTGAAGACAATGTTCATTTTTGGGATACTGAAAACCCTTATTTATACAGGGTAAATAGTGTAATTACCATTGATGGAAAAGAAGTAGATTTTGTAGAAAATAAAATTGGTTTAAGAAAATTTGAATTAGATCCTGTTAGAGGTTTTATACTAAATAACAAACCCATCAAACTAATTGGAGCCAACAGACATCAACAATTCCCTTACCTTGGAGATGCTGTTCCTAACCAACTACACTACAAAGATGTTCTTCAGTTTAAAGAATATGGATTTAATATTTTACGTACAGCTCACTATCCACAAGACAATGCTTTAATTAATGCTTGTGATGAATTGGGTATTTTAGTATACGAAGAAGCTCCAACTTGGGTTTCAATTTCTCAAAATGATGCTTGGTGGGATAACTTAGAAAAAACCGCCAGAACCATGGTAAGAAATCACAGAAACCATGCTTCTATCGTAATGTGGGGAGCAGGTGTAAACCACAGAGGTTATGTACCTAGAGTACACAATACCATAAAACAAGAAGACCCCAACAGATTAACGGCATCACAAGGAGCAAGATGGACAGGTTGGCAATCTTCTGGTCTTACAGATATAAATGCAAATATGTTATACGGTCCTTTTATTTGGGACAGATCAGAACCTATTTTTGCCATGGAAGGTAGACATGGTGCCAAAGCAATTGGTGCCTACAAAAGAGATCCTTTAATGTTAGGATTAATCTCTTGGACGGCTCACGCATATTATACTTTTCACCCAACCCATGCTAAGGCTAAAGACAAAATTGATAGAACTAGAAGTGGAATGATGACCATTTTTAGACAACCTAGACCAGAATTAGATTGGTACAAAACTGAATTAAAAACCGAACCTTTTGTAAAAATTCTAGAAGACTGGAAACCCAACACAAAAGAAGTTACTGTATATAGCAATGCTAAAAAAGTTGAATTATTTTTAAACAACAAAAGTATTGCAAAGCAGCAACCTAGTAAGGACACTATTTACAACGGATTAGACCATGCTCCTTTCCACTTTAAAAACATTCAGTACAAAAAAGGAAAATTGGTTGCCAAAGCTTATTTTGATAACAATACAACTAAGGAAACTAGCAAACTAACTCCAGAAAAACCACATAGGATTTTATTATCTATAGATGATAAAGGAAGAACGTTTACTGCAGATAATAATGATATTATTGTAGCTTATGCAACTGTAGTAGATAAAAACGGAACAGTAATTACTGATTTTAAAGACAAAATTAAATTTACCGTAAATAAAGATGCAACCATTATAGGAGATGATATCGCTATTAATGCCAATCCTATGTTTACAGAATATGGTGTTGCTCCAATCTTGATAAAGGCGGGAAAAACCACAGGAACCATTACATTAAAGGCAAGTTCTAAAGGATTAAAATCTGCCAAAACTACCACAACACTAATTGCTAAAAATAATAATGAAATTCTTAAAAATGCAAAACCTATTTACGATTTTACCAAAGAACGAGTAGATTTGGGAGCTCCCGATCAATTGACACAATTTGGATGGAATTTTTGGAATGGAGAAGACAACAGTAATAATAGTAGTTATGTTTTTAAACAATTTAAAGGAGCTACAGCTCAACTTCAAAAAACATCAAATAATGGAGTGATACGTTGGCTAGGAGAAATGAACGTAGTTGGTAAATATGGTTTTGCCTATGCAGATGGTATTATTGCTATAGATAACAACGGAGTAAATTTGGTGCTAAAAAATTTAACGAAAGGAACTTATAAATTAAAAGTTTGGCACCATGCACCAAGAACCAATTCAGATTTAATGGATCCTAACAAAAACAAATTAAAATCTAAAACAATTCATAAGCTACCCTACGAAAAAACGATACTTGTTAGTTCTAACAATGCGATCAATTCAAAAGAAATAATAGCAAAGGTTACCGAAGGAAAAAATATGCAATACCAACCTGCTGGGACTTCAGAAATTATAATTAAGTCAGACGGAACCAATCCTATAATTATAAATTACAAAGGAGAAAAAGACAAAGGTATTTGGATCAATGCTTTTGAGTTGACAGAATGGAATACAAAAGTAACTCCATAAGTTTAACCCTATAAACAACAGTAAAGTTGCTAATAAATTCATTTTTATTAGCAACTTTTTTTATACTCAATTAACAATAAAAAGTTAAATGTTTTTAGTTATTCACAATACTAAAAAGAACAGAAACCACTCTTTAATTCTCATTACCAACAACTTAAACAAAACAAATATTAAACCCTACTAACATATCAACCACTAAAGCCCAAACCAACTCATAATATCACATTGCTTTACAGCAAAAAGATTGCTACATTTAAGTAAACTTAATTGCTTCAATATGGCCCAAAATCAACCAAAAAAAATTTTTGTACTTGATACTTCAGTATTACTTTTTGATCACAACTCCATCAAGAATTTTGTAGACAATAATGTGGTAATTCCTATCACTGTTTTAGAAGAACTTGATAATTTTAAAATAGGTAACGATACCAAAAACTTTGAAGCCAGGTCCGTGATTCGTTTTTTAGATAAAATTTCTGAAAACAAAAATCTAAACGAATGGATTAGCCTAGGAAAGGGAAAAGGAGATTTGTTTATTTCTATGCACAACAACGCTTCTGGAACCAATGCTAAAGATGCCTATGGTACTAAAAAAAATGATCATCTTATTATTGATACCGCGTTATTAATTAAAGAATCTTATCCAAATTCTAAAGTTACGCTAGTAACCAAAGACATTAACCTTAGAATTAAAGCCAAAGCTTTAGAACTAAAAGCCGAAGATTATTTAACAGGTAAAGTTGATGATATTAAAAAAGTATCTAAAGGTTCTATTAATTTAGATGATTTAGAATCTGATGTTATTAGAGAATTATATCAGAACAATACTATTCCTGAAAACGGAATTTTAGGGGATCAAAAAATAGCCAATGGTTATTACATTATCAACAATAACCAAGACTCTGTGTTAGCTCGTTTTAATCCAGAAAATGATCAAATAGAAAGGGTAGAAAAAAGCTATGCTTATGGTATTAAGCCTAAAAATGCAGAACAAACCTTTGCTATTGATGCCTTATTAAACGAAAGCATTAAACTTGTAGCACTGCAAGGTGTGGCAGGAACAGGTAAAACATTATTAGCTTTAGCAACAGCGTTGGAACAAAAAGCTTTGTACAATCAAATTATTTTAGCAAGACCTATTATTCCACTAAGCAATAGAGATATTGGTTTTTTACCAGGAGGTGCAGAAGAAAAAATTTCTCCTTATATGCAACCTTTGTTTGATAATTTAAAATTTATCAAATCTCAATACAAGGCAGATTCTAGAAAAAGAAAAGCTTTAGATGAAATGGAAGAAAATGAAGATTTGGTTTTAACAGCTCTAGCCTTTATTAGAGGTAGAAGTTTGGCCAATGTAATTATGATTATTGATGAATCTCAAAACTTAACACCACACGAAGTAAAAACAATTATTACCCGAGCTGGTGAAGGAACCAAAATTATATTTACAGGAGACATCAATCAAATAGATACTCCTTATATGGACGAGCACAGTAACGGACTTACTTACTTAATAGACAAATTAAAAGGCCATCGTTTGTTTGCTCATATTAAACTAGAGAAAGGAGAACGTTCTGAGTTGGCCAACCTAGCCAACGATTTACTATAAAAACACAGTACAAAGAAAAGCTGTTGAGAAAAATCTCAACAGCTTTTTATGTTATACTAACAATTTAAGATTACTTCTTAAATTTAGCGTATTTAGTCTTAAATTTATCAATACGTCCTGCAGTATCAACCAATTTAGATTTACCTGTGTAAAACGGGTGAGAAGTTCTAGAGATTTCCATTTTTACAACTGGATACTCTACACCATCTACTTCTAATGTTTCTTTTGTGTTAGCTGTTGAACGAGTTAAAAATACATCACCATTAGACATATCTTTAAAAGCTACCATTCTATAATTTTCTGGATGTATTCCTTTTTTCATAATTATATGTATGTTTTAACTGTGTTTATTTTTGAGACTGCAAATTTAAGTATATTTTTGAATAATCAAAACATTCAAAAGAAATAATTTATCTAAATAACCATTTTTTTTCAAAACACATGCAAATTAATAGAATTTTAGTCGCTTTAAACCTCCTTATCGGTCTTAACTCTTGTAACAATACTCCAGAATTTGAATTAAAAGCTCCTGAAAAAATTCAAATCAACAAAAAATTAAACATAAGTATCGCTAGTAAGAATGAAAATTTAAAGGTTACTTATTTTTTAGACGACAAAGAAATAGGAACTACAAAAAACATTTCTTTAGACATTAAAAAGGCTAAATTAGGTAAGCACATTTTAAAAGTTAATGTTGGTGAACATGATGATGTAAGAAGTAAAGAAACAACTATTACTTTTTTTAACTCCCAAAAACCTAAAGTATACAAATACAAAGTCATAAACAGTTATCCACACGATAGAGAATCTTTTACACAAGGTTTAGAGTTTTACAATAACTTTTTATACGAAGGTACAGGGCAAAGAGGAAAATCTGTATTAAGAAAACTAGCATTAAAAACAGGAGAAGTAATACAAGAACAAGCATTGGCCAGTAAATACTTTGGTGAGGGAATTACTATTTTTAATCACAAAATATATCAACTTACCTGGGAAAGTAAACTTGGTTTTATATATGATGCAGAGACTTTTAAAACTATTAATACTTTTAAATATCAACAAAGTGCAGAGGGTTGGGGATTAACTCACAACAATACTCACTTAATAAAATCTGACGGAACTGAAAAAATTTGGTTTTTAAATCCCGATACAGGAGCCGAAGAATCTTATATAGAAGTTTACACAAATGACCGTAGGATTGAAAACTTAAACGAATTAGAGTATATTAATGGAAAAGTTTATGCCAATGTTTGGACTAAAAATGCCATTGCTATTATCAATCCAAAAAACGGAGCTGTAGAAGGAATTGTAAATATGAAAGGTTTGATAAATCAACTAGACAACAAAACCATTGCAGGCTCAGGAGATAAAGTTTTAAACGGAATTGCCTACAACCCAAACACGAATAAGTTATATGTTACAGGTAAGAATTGGGACAAAATTTTTGAAATAGAAATTCTAAAATAAGGATATGAAATTGTTAAAAACCTTTTTTAAAATAGGATGTATTTTACTACTACTAAGTCAACTTTCTTGCAGAAAAGACTTTGATAGTATTGTTAGTAACGGAAACTTAAGTTTTTCTGTAGACACCTTATTTCTAGATACTGTTTTTAACAACCTAAGCACCACCACTCACCTACTTACAGTTTACAACAAAAGCAATAACGATATTACCATTCCTAAAATTAAACTAGCTAAAAGCAATTCTAAGTATAGAATTAATGTAGACGGTGTTTCAGGAACTGAAATTGATGATGTTTTATTATTAAAAAAAGATAGCTTATTTGTTTTTGTAGAAGCAACCGCTTCTGCCCAAGACACAGACACAGAAATGCTGTATATAGATCAAATTTTATTTGATCCTAACGGAAACCAACAAGATGTAGATTTGGTTACTTTGGTACAAGATGCTGAATTCCTATTTCCTACAACTGGAACAGATTTTGAAATAACCGAAACTAATTTTACCAACACAAAACCCTATGTTATATACGGAAATGCTATCGTTCCAGAAAATGGTAGCTTAACTATAGAGGCAGGTACCACGGTTCATTTTAACGAAAATGCATCGCTTACCATTTCTGCTGGAGCCACCTTAAATATTAACGGAACTTTAACAGACTCTATTGTTTTTAAAGGCGATAAACTAAGTTATCAGTTTGATCAAGTACCTGGACAATGGCAAGGAATTAAAATAGGAGAAAATACAAACGTTACTATCAATTATTTAAAAATTCTAAATCCATCAACAGGAATAGAAATTATAGAAAACACGAACACTTTAACGATTCAAAACACCAAAATTTACAATGCTGCTGATTATGGTATTTATACTCAAAACACCAATCTAAACGCAAGTAATATAGTGATTGGTCAAACAGGAAAGTCTGCTTTGTATTTACAAGGTGGTACTTATAATTTTACACATTGTACTTTTGCTAATTATTGGAACAAAGGATTGCGTTATAAAGACAATGTTGTCATTAGCAATTATTATGTAAATAATGATGTAACAGCAAATGCTCCTTTACAGAATGCTGATTTTATCAATTGTATTATAGCAGGAACCCGAACTAATGAAATTACGTTAGACAAGAGTGAAGACGAACCCGTGTTTAATTTTTATTTTAAAAATTCATTAATCCATTTAGAAAAAGAGGTTGAGTTTTATGATACCGACAATACAACTTATTACCAAAATGTATATCTAAATAAAAAAACAGATTTTAAGGACACTAGTCTTAATGATTTAAGAATAGGTTTGGATAACGAAGGAATTAACAAAGCTGACATTACAGCTGCAAGTACCGTTGATCTAGATATTACAGGAACAGATAGAACTGTTAATCCAGATATAGGTGCCTACCAACATATAGATTTTAAAACTTTAGAACCTAAAGAAGAAGATGAATAAAACCGTATTGATTACAGGAACAAGCCGAGGAATTGGATTTGAATTGGCTCAACTATTTGCCAACAATAATTATTCTGTATTAGCACTTTCTAGAAACACAAATACATTACAAGAAATTCAACACCCAAATATTACAACTTTTGGTGTAGATGTAAGTAACGAAAATGAAATTGACTCTGTTGTAGATTACATTACTAAAAACAATATTCAAATTAGCGGATTAATTCACAATGCAGGAAAACTAATCAACAAACCTTTTGAACAACTTTCTAAAAACGATTTTAAAGAAGTATATCAAGTAAACGTATTTTCCGTGGCTCTGCTTACTCAGAAAATAATTCCGTTTATGCCACAAAATAGCCACGTAGTAACAATTAGTAGCATGGGAGGAGTGCAAGGAAGTTTAAAATTCCCTGGATTGGCAGCTTACAGTTCTTCTAAAGGAGCTGTAATCACTTTATCAGAATTATTAGCAGAAGAATATAAAGAACAAAAAATTGCTTTTAATGTATTGGCATTGGGTGCAGTACAAACAGAAATGTTAGAAGAAGCTTTCCCTGGATACGAAGCTCCTATAAAACCATCAGAAATGGCCAAATATATTTTTGATTTTACTACAACTGGAAATAAATTTTACAACGGAAAAGTTTTAGAAGTATCAAGCACAACTCCTTAATTATTTTTATGATTGAGCAATTACAACAATACATTCCCACTAACGCTAAAGAAAATTTAGAATACCTTATAAACAAACACGATTTTTGTTTAAAGATTGTAAAAGGTAGAAAAACAAAAAGAGGAGATTTTAGAGCCACACAACCTTTAGCAACCATTACCATTAACAACAATTTAACAAAAGAGCAATTTCTAATTACTTTGGTGCACGAAATTGCTCATTTGCACACACATATCCATTATCCAAGAGTAAAACCTCACGGAATGGAATGGAAACAATGTTTTAAACAATTAATGCTTCCTTTTTTAACCCCTACCGTTTTTGATGAACCTCTTTTAAAACATTTGGCTAAACATTTAATCAACCCCAAAGCCACTACAGATTCAGACATAAAACTATCGGTTGTATTACAAGAAAAAAAGAATACCAATCGTCATCATAATTATTATATATTTGACTTAAAACCAGGCACTTTATTTAGCTTAAACAACCGAACTTTTAAAGTTTTAAACAAACGTAGAACTAGATATGAATGTTTAGAAATTGAAACAAAAAAAAGGTATTTAATTAAAGGCAATGCACCTGTAGATATTGTTTAACCGCAATTATTTAAACCCATGACAACTAAAAACGACAACGATCAAGATTTAGAAAATAAAAAAAAAGAAGTACAAGAAGAATTTAAAGGCTTTTTTACAGCTATTAAAACATTTTTAAGCGATCTTTTAAACATTAGAGAAGAAACAGATAAAGAGCTAACTATTACCAAAATTAAAGCAGGTATTGCTGTAAAAAGTCACAATGCTTGGGTTTTAATTTTTTCCATTTTTATAGCTTCTATCGGGTTAAATGTAAGTTCTACAGCTGTAGTTATTGGTGCCATGCTTGTATCTCCTTTAATGGGACCTATTTTAGGTTTAGGGCTTTCTATTGGTATTAACGATATTGATACGCTAAGAAGATCTTTAATTAACTTAGGGGTTATGGTAGGCCTAAGTATCACTACTTCCTTTTTGTTCTTTAGCATTCCTCTGTTTCAAGATGCAACTCCAGAAATTATTGCTAGAACAGCACCAGACGTTAGAGATGTGTTAATTGCCCTTGCTGGTGGATTGGCTTTAATTATTGCCCTAAGTAGACGTACGGAAATGACAAATACCATTGCTGGTATTGCTATTGCAACCGCTTTAATGCCTCCTTTGTGTACTGCAGGTTACGGTTTGGCTACCTGGAATTTTAAATACTTTGGTGGAGCCATGTTTTTATTTTTAATCAACGCAATATTTATTGCTTTAGCAACTTTTGCTGTGGTTAAATTTTTACGTTTCCCCGTGGTTAAATATATCAATCAAGCCAAACGTAAAAGAATTGCTCAACTAGTCGCTTTTGTTGCAACTATAATTATAGGGTTTAGTATTTTTCAATTTTACTTATTATTTCAACAAAACCAATACAAATTAAATGCAGAACATTTTATATCCGAATTGCAAGAAAAAACGGGAGCAGGTATTATAAACACAACTGTTGACTATGATAAAAAATCTATTAAAATTGTTGTATTAGGAACCAACATAGATGAAACTCAAAAAAAAATATGGTCTAATAAAATGGACGAGTTTAACATTCCTAAAACCTCTTTAATCATTCAGCAAGATGACAAAACCTCTTTACTACAAGATGAAATCAACACAATTAAAAACTCTTATGTAAAAAATCAAAACTTAATTGCTAGCAAAGATGAGATTATTCTACAAAAAGAAGCTTTAATTATAGAAAAGGACCATGAACTACAACAGTTATACAAAAAACAAATTCCGTTTTTACAATTAAGTCAGGAGGCTAGAATTATTTATACAGGTATAGATAAGTTAAACTATGCAAGTAAATTAGAAACCAACTTTAGCTCTATAGACACCATTGCTGTTTTTGAAGTAAAATGGAACGACTCTATTAAAAACACCAAACAACTAAACTCTAAGTTTAAAAATTGGCTACAAACCAGATTAAACAACACTACTATTGAGCTAAAATAGAGGTTCTGAAATTTGCACTTATTCATCATAAAAAGGCTAGCTATATTAATATAGTTAGCCTTTTTTAGTATACCGTATTATATTGGAATATTTCTGTAAAGAAGTTTTTGTAACTGCCTTAGTCAATATAAATACTTATTTATAAAACAAAAAAAGCCCCCTTAAAAAGGGGGCTTTGTGACCGGGCTGGGGCTCGAACCCAGGACCCTCTCCTTAAAAGGGAGATGCTCTACCAACTGAGCTACCAGGTCGTCCGTGGTGAGAGAAGGATTCGAACCTTCGAAGACGTAGTCAGCGGATTTACAGTCCGCCCTCGTTGGCCACTTGAGTATCTCACCATGCAAATAACGTGTGTTATGTTTTAAATTTGTGACCGGGCTGGGGCTCGAACCCAGGACCCTCTCCTTAAAAGGGAGATGCTCTACCAACTGAGCTACCAGGTCATTAATACCACTCGTTATTGCGGGTGCAAATATAGGACTTTTATACAGTTACACAAAACTATTTTAGAATTTATTTTTCTAAATAAACCTTCCTCACATTTTTAAATAAATTAGAGCTGTAAACAAAATCCACAACTGCTTCATTATCAGTTTTAAATATATCATCACTTGACCCCTCCCATTCTTTTAGACCATCTTTTAAAAAAATAATTTTTTCTCCAATTTCCATCACAGAATTCATATCATGAGTATTTATTACCGTTGTAATTTCATATTCATCGGTAATTTCCTGAATCAATTTATCTATTACAATGGCTGTTTTGGGATCTAAACCAGAATTAGGTTCATCACAAAATAAATATTTAGGTTTGGTTACAATAGCTCTTGCAATAGCCACACGCTTTTGCATTCCTCCAGATAATTCTGCAGGAAACTTTTGATTACTATTTACCAAATTCACTCTATTTAATACAAAGTTTACGCGTTCTAACATTACTTCTTTAGATTGCTTTGTGAACATTTTTAACGGAAACATAACGTTTTCTTCAACTGTCATAGAATCAAACAAAGCAGAGCCCTGAAAAACCATTCCAATATCTTGCTTTAATTGTCTCTTTTCATCAGAAGACATAGATTCTGTTGTAGTTCCATTAAAAGAAATAGTTCCTTTATCTGGCAAATGCAATCCTAGCATGGTTTTTAAAAATACGGTTTTACCTGACCCACTTTGACCAATTATTAAACTTGTTTTACTAGGTTCAAAAACCGCATTAATTCCTTTTAAAACTGGAGTTTCACCAAATCCTTTTTCTACACCTTTAACTTCTATCATAACAATTTAGCTTAATAACATTTGGGTTAAAAAATAATTTGTAATAATAATCATTACAATTGTCCACACTACTGCTTTAGTACTTGCTCTACCTACTTCTAAAGAACCCCCTTTTAGATAGTAACCAAAATAAGAAGGAATAGTTGCTATTAAAAAAGCAAACACGGTAGATTTTATCAAACTATAGCTAATTAAAGAGGGCTTAAAATCCATTCTAATACCTGCTATATAGTCGTATTGTTCAAACAAACCTGTAACTACTCCTGCAATCCACCCTCCTAAAATTCCTAAAGTCATGGCTAATAAAACTAAAAAAGGATAAAAAAATACAGTTGCTATTATTTTAGGTAGCACCAAATAATTTAAAGAATTAATTCCCATTACCTCTAAGGCATCTATTTGCTCGGTAACACGCATGGTTCCTATACTTGATGTTATGTAAGACCCCACTTTACCTGCCAAAATAACCATAATAAAGGTTGATGAAAATTCTAATATCATAGATCTTTTGGTCGCAAAACCAATTAAATCTTTAGGAATTATAGGATCTTCTAAATTTAAAGCTGTTTGAATAGCGACTACTCCACCAATAAAAAAAGAGATAAAAGCTACAATACCTACTGATTTTACTCCCAAATCATCTATCTCTCTAAACACAGCATCTTTAAAAATTTTTGCCTTTTGTGGTCGTCTAAAAACGCTTTTTAGCATAATCACATAAGCTCCAACACTTTTTATATAAGTCATTCTATAGATTTTTAGCTAAAATATCAAATCCTTAACAATTAAGTAGTGTATTCTAATTACTTTTAGTCTCATAAAATTCAAATTAAATATTCTCATGAAAAAATTACTGAGCCTTCTTTTAGTATGCAATATTTGTATCCTAAATGCTCAAAAAAAGCCAAAATTAGTTGTAGGAATTGTTGTAGACCAAATGAGGTACGATTATTTATTACGTTTTAACGACAAGTTTGGTTCTAAAGGTTTTAATAAACTTATAGAAAACGGAACCACGTACGAAAATGGTCATTACAACTATATACCTACTTATACCGCTGTTGGTCATACATCAGTATATACAGGTACCACACCAAAAAATCATGGAATTGTTGGAAATAACTGGTACGATAAATTTGAACAAAAATCTATTTACGTTGTAGACGATGCCAATTATAAAACCGTAGGTTCTGAATCTAAAGAAGGTCAAAAATCTCCATATAGATTAATTGCCTCTACCATTGCTGATCAATTAAAAGTAGCTCAAGATTTTAAAGGAAAATCTATTGGTATTGCTATTAAAGATAGATCTGCTATTCTACCCGTAGGACATACTGCCGATGTTGCTTATTGGTTTGATGGTGCTAACAACGGAAAATGGATTACTAGTTCTTACTACACTGATAAATTACCTAACTGGGTGAATTTATATAATACCGAAAATAAACTTAAATTAGATGAATATCTAGCTAGTCCTTGGGTTACTTCTAAAAAAATAGAGGATTATACTGAATGTACTACAGATCATAATTATTTTGAAGGAACGTTTCACAATGAAGATAAACCTATATTTCCACATAACTTACCGAGTCTTAAGGAAAAAAACGGAAACTATAGTTTGTTAAAAAGTACTCCTTTTGGAAACACAATGACTTTAGATTTTGCCAAACAGATTATTAAAAATGAAGAGTTAGGAAAAGACAAAACCAATTCAGATTTTTTAGCGGTTAGTTTGTCTAGTACTGACTATATTGGTCATAAATACGGACCCGCTTCTGTAGAAATTGAAGACACTTACATTCGTTTAAACAAAGATTTAGATGATTTTATTAGTTATCTAAACAGTAAAGTAGGAAATGAGAATTATGTATTGTTTTTAACAGCAGACCACGCTGTAGTTCAAGTTCCTCATTACCTAATAGATCACAAAGCACCTGGAGGTTATTTTTCCAATCGTGAATTGCAAAAAAAGTTAATTGATTTTACTTTTAAAAAATACAAATCTACCAAGTTGATAGAAAACATTTCTAACAATCAAATATTTTTAAATCGTAAAGAAATAGGTTTATTAACCCTAAACATAGAAACTTTAGAAAATGAACTTATTGAAGTATTAATCAATTATAAAGATATCCATAAAGCTGTATCTGCCCATACTTTACAAAGAACAGAATTTACCAGAGCACCTTTAAGCCTGGTACAAGAAGGATACAACCAAAAATTATCTGGTGATATTATTTTCACCTTAGAACCCACTATTATTAGTAATGGCTACGTTAAGGGGGGAACTACACACGGAACGGGATACAATTATGACACACATGTTCCTATTATTTTTTATGGAGGAAATATTGCTAAAGGAAAAGCTATAAAAAAACCAGTTAGCATTACGCAAATTGCACCAACAATTAGCAATA
The DNA here is from genome assembly GCF_011762155.1 of Wenyingzhuangia heitensis. GTDB lineage: Bacteria > Bacteroidota > Bacteroidia > Flavobacteriales > Flavobacteriaceae > Wenyingzhuangia > Wenyingzhuangia heitensis. The sequence goes on along the minus strand of NZ_JAASQL010000004.1, from coordinate 149,499 downwards.
TTCTTAAAATTCAAGAACCTAATATGAGTTCTTTAGATATTTTAATAGAAGTGTTTGAAAAAGACAAAGAGTAATTTTTTACTTTTCTCATAAAAAAACCTTTTAGCTAATTGCTAAAAGGTTTTTTTATGATTTTATAATTGTCTTATTTTTAAATAGCTTTATTTACATCCCAAGCCTCTAACAAATCTTTAATTTCTTTAATAAACATTCCTCCTAAAGCTCCATTTATCACACGGTGATCGTAAGAATGAGAAATGTACATTTTTTGACGAATTCCAATAAAATCTCCTTCAGGAGTTTCTATAACCGCAGGTACTTTTCTAATAGCACCCAAAGCTAAAATAGCACATTCTGGTTGATTGATTATAGGAGTACCAAAAACAGAATCAAAACCACCAATATTTGTTACAGTATATGTACCTCCTTTTATTTCATCAGGTTTTAAGTTATTAGATTTAGAACGAATAGCCAAATCATTCACACACTTAGTCATACCAACCAAGTTTAAATGCTCTGCATTTTTAATTACAGGCACAATCAAATTTCCGTCTGGTAATGCAGAAGCCATCCCTAAATTAATTGCTTTTTTCACCACTACTTTATCTTCTCCATCAAAAGTAATATTTACCAAAGGATATTTTTTTAATGCTTGAGCAACCACCATCATAAAAATAGGTGTGTATGATAATTTTTCTCCTTCTCTTTTTAAGAATGTATCTTTAGCTTTTGCTCTCCATTTTACCACATTAGTAACATCAACCTCTATAAAAGATTGTACGTGTGCTGCTTTATGTTTAGAATGCAACATATGATCTGATATTAATTTCCCCATTCTAGACAGCGTAATTAATTCATCTCCTGTATTTACTTCTAAATTAGGTGTTTTTGTTTTTTGAGAAATAGCAATTGTCTTATTTTCAGACTCCTTAGTTGTTATTTCTTTAGACAACTCTACACTTTTGGCATCTTTTGATTTGCTACTTACATAGGCTAAAATATCTTCTTTAGTCACCCTACCCTCTAAACCAGATCCGTTTATAGCATCTAATTCTTGTTGAGAAACTCCTTCTTTAGCCGCTATGTTTTTTACCAACGGAGAATAAAATTTACCATCAGTATTAGTTATTATTTGTTTTTTTGTGTGCGTTGTATTTTCTATTGCCTGATTTACCTCGGCTTCAACAGATTTTACAACTTCTTCAACCTCAGTATACACATCTTTAGCTGTTGACTCTACCTGTAAAGTACTACTTGCCAAATTTTCATTTGTTTCAATAACAGCCAAAACCTGGCCTACTTTAACAACATCTCCTTCTTGGTATTTTTTTTCTAACAAAACTCCAGACACATCACACGGGACATCTGAATCTACTTTGTCTGTTGCTATCTCTACAACAGATTCATCTAACTCTATAGTATCTCCTATTTCTTTTAACCAAGAAGTAATTGTAGCCTCAGCTACACTTTCTCCCATTTTAGGCAACTTTAATTCAAATTTAGACATTTGTGCTTGTTTATTTCTTTTGCGAATTTACTAAATATAGCTGTCTTTATATATATAGTAAAAAATTATATAAGCAAAAAACCTGATAGTGGTTAACTATCAGGCTTTTAGTTTTAAACTAAATTCTATTATATTTAAAATACAATGTTTACAGACAATTCAAACTCGTCGTTAATTGCTTTGTCTTTTAAGTTATCAAAGAAAGAAGCTGACCCGTAACGGATATCAAACTTAGTTCTGTCTATTTTTACATCTCCAGAAATTGTGTTTCCTTTTTTTGTTAAAGTAAATGCTTTCTTTTCTGTGTGTCCTTTAATACTTAAGTCTCCTTTTACTGTATTTCCTTCTACACTAGTAATTACAAAAGTTGCTGTTGGGTGTGTTGCAACTCCAAAAAAGTCATCAGACTTTAAATGACCTTCTAATTTCCCTTTGTACTCACCTTCTAAATCTTGAACATTAATAGTATTCATGTTTACGGTAAAGCTACCTCCTACTAATTTTCCTTGTTTTAATTCTACGTCACCTTCTTTAAAATTAATAGTTCCGTTGTGTTCACCTGTAACTTTTTTACCAACCCATTTAATTGTACTCTTTTTTACATCAATTGGTTTTTTACCAGCATGCGCAGATAAAGCAATTGTAAATACAGCTAAAACTGCTAAAATTCCTGATTTGATTCTTGTTGTTTTCATTTTTTACTTTTTTGATTATTGTTGTTAATTTATTGTTTTACTTTATTTAATAAGTCTATTAATTGAATTAATTCTTCTTTTGTTAAATCTGAAGTTAATTGCTTTTCATAATCCACCAATCTTTGATCTATACCTGCCAACAACCCTAACCCTTTATCTGTAATAGATATTTCAATCTTTCGTCGGTTTTCTTCACATGGCTTACGTTCTACTAATTCTTTTATTCTAAGTTTTTCTACCAACCTAGTTGTATTACTCATTTTATGAATCATGCGTTCTTGCAATACGTACAAGTTCATAGGCAAACCATCCTGTCCTCTCAGTATACGTAATATATTATATTGCTGCACCGTTAAATCATAGGTTTTCATAAAACTATTTAACTGTTCTACCACATAGTTTCCAGAAATCATCAATTTTATAACAGCTCTATTATTTAGATTTTCCACTAATTTGACAGTTTTAATATTTGTTACTACAACAAATGTATATACAACTATACTAAAAAACAAGAAAAAAATCACTTTTTTTTAACCCTACTTAGTTGAGAAACACTAGGACTACGTATAAACCTGCGAAAAAGCAGGTAGTTTTTTCTTGTACGATACGTATTAATACGTAGCTTTGTCTCAGATAAAACTTAAAAAACATAAAAAACTTTATCATGAAAAAAATTATTTTATCAGCATTGATGTTAACGGGAATGTTAACTTTTGCACAAGAAGGAAAATTAACTGTATCTGGAACAGTAGATGTTTATGGAACAGTAAACACTGTAGATGGACCTGGTGCTCCAGGATTGTTGGTTGATTCTCCACAAAATGCTACTATGTTTGGATTAGGTATGGCTAATACAATATTCACATACGAAACTGGTAAAGCAGGAGCTGTTGTTGATTTAGCTTATGGTCCTAGAGCCGCTGATGCAGCTGGTTTAAATGGTATTAATCAATTATATGCATATTATAGTGTAAATGATAAGTTAACTATTACTGCTGGACAGTTTAACACTTTCTTAGGATATGAAGTAATTTCTCCTGCAGCTAACTTTAACTATTCTGTATCTTACTTATTTAATGCAGGACCATTTACACACATTGGTGCTAAATTAGATTACGCTGTTTCTGAAGATTTATCTTTAATGTTAGCCGTAACTAACCCTCACGGAAATTTTGGAACAGGATATGGTGATGAATTTGCACAATTAGGTGCTCAAGTTGGTTATAAAGGTCAATATTTCAACTTAGCTTATGGTGCTGATGGATTTGGAGCTACTGATCAGCTATACTTAGATTATACAGGAGGATTTGATTTAAGCGAAACATTATACTTAGGTATTAATGCTGCTTATTCTAGTTCATCTGATGCAAAATCTGGATATCAAGGAGCTGCATTATACTTAGAAAATTCTTTCACAGATACTTTCTCTTTAGGGTTACGTCCTGAATTCTTCCAATTCAATGGAGATGCTAACAACGATGAAACTGTTACTGCAATTACTTTAGCTGCTAATAAAAAATTAACGGATAATTTAAATATCGTTGCTGAATTAAGATATGACTCTTCTGATGATAATATTATTGAATATTCTACTGCTAGTGGTTTATTCCCAGGAGAAGATAGTGTAACTGCTTTCACAGTTGCTGCTGTATACTCTTTCTAATTCTAGAAAAGTTTAAAACATAAATCATCTGGCAAGGTGTGAACTTTGCCAGATAACAAAAAATTATTCAACCTAAATTTAAACTTTCAATTATGAAAAAAATCGAAGCAATCATCAGAAAATCAAAATTTTCTGAGGTGAAAGAAGCTTTACACGACGTAGGTGTTAACTTCTTCTCTTACTGGGATGTTACTGGATTAGGTAACGAAAAAGTAGGGAAAGTATACCGTGGTGTATCTTTTAGTACTAACGATATCCAAAGACGTCAATTAGCAATTATCGTAAACGATGATTTCGAAAAAATTACTGTAGAAACGTTATTAAAAACAGCTTCAACAGGAGAAGTTGGTGATGGAAAAGTATTTGTATCAGACGTATCAGAAACTTACCGTATCCGTACAGGAGAAAAAGGTAGTGACACATTAAAATAAACTAAAACTAAAAACTTTTAAAATTAAAAATTATGGATACAAGTGCAATTATGGGAGCTTTGTGGATCATTATAGCAGGAATATTAGTATTCTTTATGCAAGCAGGGTTCACCTTAGTGGAAACTGGATTTACACGCTCTAAAAACGCAGGAAATATTATTATGAAAAACCTTATGGACTTAATAGTAGGTTCTATTGGTTTTTGGGCTGTTGGATACGGAATTATGTACGGAAGCGACTTAATCGCTGGTGGATACTTAGGAAGAATGAGTCCTTCTGATCAAGGTTATTTCTTTTTTAGTGCAGATGATTATTACAATTTATTTTTTCAAACAGTATTTGCTGCAACCGCTGCAACAATTGTTTCTGGAGCTGTAGCAGGTAGAACTAAATTTTCTACATACATTATTTTCTCTTTAATTATGACAACTATCATCTACCCTATTTCAGGAAGCTGGTACTGGCCATTTGATGATGATGCTTGGTTAAATACTTTAGGATTTGTTGATTTTGCAGGTTCTAGTGTAGTACACTCTGTTGGTGGATGGGCTGCTTTAGTTGGTGCTATTGTTGTTGGACCTAGAATTGGAAAATACAAAGATGGTGTTTCTCAAGCAATACCAGGACACAATATTTTATTAGGTGCTTTAGGGGTTATGATTTTATGGTTAGGATGGTTCGGATTTAACGGAGGTTCTCAGTTAGCTTTTGGTTCTGAAGAAGATGTAATTGCTGTAGGTTCTATTTTAATTACAACAAACTTAGCTGCTGCCTCTGGTGCTGCTGCTGCATTGTTCTATACTTGGTTACGTTACGGACAACCTGATATTTCTATGACTTTAAACGGTGCTTTAGCTGGATTGGTATGTATTACTGCTGGTTGTGCTGCTGTAACACCTGGTGCTGCTGTAATTATGGGATTAATTGCTGGTGTAATTGTTGTAATGTCTATTACATTTATTGATGAAAAATTAAAAATTGATGATCCAGTAGGTGCTGTATCTGTACACGGAGTTTGTGGTGCATTAGGTACTTTATTAGTAGGTGTATTTGCTACTGATGGTGGTTTAATTAACGGTGGTGGATTTGATCTTTTAGGAGTTCAAGCAATTGGAGTATTGGCTTATGGTTTATGGGCTGTTGTATTATCTTTTATTGTTTTCACAATCTTAAAATTAACAATTGGTGTTAGAGTTTCTGAAAAAGAAGAAATTGAAGGATTAGACAAAGCTGAACACGGAATTGGAGTTTTTAACGAATAGTTATTTGTTATAAGTTTATATAAAAACAGCCTAACTCTATAGTAGAATTAGGCTGTTTTTTTTTCCATAAAAGTTGTATCTTTAAATTATAAAATAGTATCAAAATGAAAAAAATAGAAGCAATTATAAGAAAATCTAAATTTTCTGAAGTTAAAGAAGCATTACACCTTATAGGGGTAAACTTTTTCTCTTATTGGGATGTTACCGCCTTAGGTAACGAAAGAGTTGGTAAAGTATATAGAGGTATTTCATTTAGTACTGCAGATATACAAAGAAGATTTTTATCCATTATTGTTAATGATGATTTTGAAGAGGCTGCCATAAGCGCTATTTTAAAATCAGGAGCTACAGGAGAAGTAGGTGATGGTAAAATTTTTGTGTACGATGTTAACGAAACCTACCGTATTAGAACAGGAGAAAAAGGTGGAGAAACCTTAAGATAAGTATATACTTAAAATAGATTTCTTAAAAATACGTAGTGAATTAAAACTCACTACGTATTTTTTTTGTTACTAAAAAGGCTATTCAATTCATATCTCTTATATTTGCCATTGATTATAAAACAAACACAATGAAAAAAATCGAAGCAATCATCAGAAAATCTAAATTTTCTGAAGTAAAAAAAGCTTTACATGATGTAGGAGTCAACTTTTTCTCTTACTGGGATGTTACAGCCTTAGGTAATGAAAGAGTTGGTAAAGTATATAGAGGTATTTCCTTTAGCACTGCAGACATACAAAGACGTTTCTTATCTATTATTGTAAACGATGATTACGAACAAGTAGCCATTGATGCTATTTTAAAATCAGGATCTACAGGAGAAGTAGGTGATGGTAAAATTTTTGTGTACGACGTTAAAGAAACATACCGTATTAGAACTGGGGAAAAAGGAGGAGAAACTTTAAGATAAAACTATGGAAACTACATTAAACTTTACAATTAACAACGTGTGGATGATGATATCAATTGCATTGGTATTTATTATGCACTTAGGTTTTTCTGCTTTAGAAGTAGGATTGGCTAGATCTAAAAATGCAATTAATATTTTATTTAAAAACTTTATGATAGTGGCTATTGGGTTAATTACCTACACTATTTGTGGTTTTAACTTAATGTATCCTGGTTTTGAAGAAACTTCATCTGGAATTTTTGGTTTTGCAGGATGGGGACTTTCTTTACCTGAAGGTGGATTAACTGCTGCGTATGCAGATGGATATACATACTGGACAGATTTCTTATTTCAAGGAATGTTTGCTGCAACTGCTGCAACTATTGTTTCGGGAGCTGTAGCTGAAAGAATTAAATTAAATTCATTTTTAATATTTTCTTTAATCTATGTAGGTGTTGTTTACCCGATTGTAGGTTCTTGGAAATGGGGAGGTGGATTTTTAGACCAAATGGGATTTTATGATTTTGCAGGATCTAGCTTAGTACACTCTGTAGGTGGATGGGCTGCTGTAGTAGCTGTTATTTTACTAGGACCACGTATTGGTAAATATTTATCTGACGGAACTATTAAGCCTATTGAAGGACACAATATGCCGTTAGCTGCTTTAGGAGTTTTCTTATTATGGTTTGGATGGTTTGGTTTTAATGGTGGTTCTGTATTATCTGCAGATCCTGGAATTGTATCGCTTGTATTGGTAACTACATCTTTAGCTGCCGCTTCTGGTATTATTGCTGCTTTTATAACCTCTTATATTAAATTTAAAACTTATGATATTACCATGGCCTTTAACGGTTCTTTAGCCGGATTGGTAGGAATTACTGCAGGTGCAGACTTAATGTCTCCTTTAGATGCTATTATTATAGGATTTATAGCGGGTGTAATTATTGTATTTGCTGTAGGAATTATTGATAGATTAAAATTAGATGATCCTGTGGGAGCTATTGGTGTACATTTAATTTGTGGAATATTTGGTACGTTAGCTGTAGGTATCTGGGGAGATAAAGGAGTATTTAACACAGGTTCTTTTAGTCAATTAGGTATACAAGCTTATGGAGTAATGGTAATTGGTATTACATGTTTAATCACTTCTTTTATTATTCTTTTTACTATTAAAAAGACCATAGGTTTACGTGTTAGTGAAAAAGAAGAAGTTGAAGGATTAGATATTCATGAACATGGTATGAATGCTTATGAAGGAATTAACTTAAATGATAATGACTAAAATCATTCTTATATAAAACAAAAAAACCGAGCTAATAAGCTCGGTTTTTTTATGTTTAAATTTTATTCTATTTGTGGATTATTTTATCATCCCTTCTAAATCAAACAAAAAGCTATATTCTTTTGCTACTTCTTTTAAAGCATCAAACCTACCAGATGCTCCACCATGCCCTGCTTCCATGTTTGTATCTAAATATAATTTGTTTGTATCTGTTTTTAACTCTCTTAATTTTGCTACATATTTTGCAGGCTCCCAATATTGTACCTGAGAATCGTGCAGTCCCGTAGTTACTAACATATTTGGATATTCTTTAGCTTCTATATTATCGTAAGGTGAGTAAGATTTAATATAATCGTAGTATTCTTTTTCGTTTGGATTTCCCCATTCATCATATTCCCCTGTGGTTAAAGGAATACTCTCATCTAACATAGTTGTAACAACATCTACAAAAGGAACTGCAGATATAATTCCGTTAAACAATTCAGGATTCATATTGGCTACGGCTCCCATTAACAATCCTCCTGCCGAACCTCCCATTGCATATAAATGATCTGAAGAAGTCATTTTACTATCTATTAAATGTTGTGCACAATCTACAAAATCGTTAAACGTATTGTTTTTTGTTAAGAGCTTTCCATCTTCATACCAAGGTCTTCCTAAATATTCTGATCCCCTAATATGTGCCAATGCAAAAACAAACCCTCTATCTAACAAACTTAACCTTGTAGTGCTAAAGCTATCCTCTACTGTATGCCCATAAGATCCGTAAGCGTACATTAATACGGGTGTGTTTTCATCAACCTTTGTGTCTTTTCTGTGTACAATAGACAAGGCAACTTTTTTACCATCTCTTGCTTGTACCCAAATACGCTGACTTGTATAGTTCTTTTTATCAAACTTACCTCCTAGCACTTCTTGTTCTTTTAAAAGAATTTCTTTTTGAGACACCATATTAAAGTCGATAACAGAACTTGGTGTAGTCATAGAATTATACCCGTAACGTACCCAATCTGTATCAAATTCTGGATTGCTATACACGTAACAAGAATACGTTTCTTCTGAAAAAGGCAAATAATAATCCTGTGATCCATCCCAACGTATAATTCTTATTTTTCCTAATCCTTCTGCTCTTTCTTCTAAAACTAAAAAGTCTTTAAAAATAGTAGCATCTTCTAACAAAACATCTGCTCTATGAGGAATTACATCTACCCAATTTTCTTTTGATGTTGCCGCTACCGGAGTTTTCATCAATTTAAAATTAGTAGCACCGTCTTTATTTGTTAAAATATAGAAATACTCACCATAATGCATTACACTGTATTCCAAATCGTTTTCTCTTGTTTGAAATATTTGAAATTCACTATTGGGCTTGTCTGCTTCTATAAATTGATATTCTGTTTGTAAAGTACTATAAGAACCAATTACAATGTATTTTTTAGATTTAGTTCTACCAACATATACATTGTAAGTTTCATCCTTTTCATGATACACCAAAACATCATCTACAGTTGCACTTCCTAAAATATGTCTGTACACTTTATCACTTCTTAAAGTAACTTGATCTTTTTTATTGTAAAACAACGTTTTATTATCGTTTGCCCAAGTTGCAGAACCAGTGGTAAACTCAATAGTGTCTTTTAACAGCTCTCCTGTTTCTAAATTTTTAAAACGTAACGTGTATTGTCTTCTTCCTGTATCATCTGTACTATAAATTAACAACTGATTGTTATTACTAATAGACAAACCACCTACATCAAAATACTCATACCCTTCTGCCAATACGTTAACATCTAATAAAACTTCTTCATCAGCTTCTAAAGATCCTTTTTTACGTGTATAAATAGGGTATTGGTTTCCAATTTCGTAACGCGTAATGTAGTAATAACCATTTTTATAGTAAGGTACAGAACTATCGTCTTCTTTTATTCTACCTTTCATTTCTTGAAATAAATCTTCTTGAAATTCTAAAGTATGTTTGGTTTCTTCTTCATAAAAAGTATTTTCTTCACTTAAATACGTCAATACTTTTTGCGTTTTTTCTGATGGAATTTCTGCATTCTTCTCTTCATCAGACAATCGTAACCAATAATAATTATCAACTCTAACATCGTTATGTTTTTCTAATTCTGTAGGAATTTTATCTGCAATTGGAGCCTCTATCACCTTCATTTTTTGACATTTAATTAAGACCGTAAAAGTAATAAATCCTACTAGGATTGGTACATTTCTTTTTAGAATGTTTAACATGATATTAAATCTATTTTTGTGAAGATATTGATAATCTTTTTACCTTGCTATAAATTTTAAAAACACTAATTATGTTTGGAGACATGTCTAAAATGATGGGACAATTACAAGAGGCTCAAAAACACGTAGAAGAAGCTAAAATGCGTTTAAATACTGTTTTAATTGATGGAACCTCTGGTGGAGGATTGGTAAATGTAACCGTAACTGCTAACCGAGAAATTAAAAAAATTGATATTAATGAAAATGTATTAGAAGATAAAGAGGCTGTAGAAGATTACTTAATTTTAGCTTTAAACGATGCATTAAAAAAAGCAGAAAAAATTAATGAACAAGAAATGGCCATAGCAGCAAAAAAAGGAATGCCTTTTGGACTTTAAAAAATCAGTTTAAAATACCTTATAAAAAAACCGACACAGAATACAAAAAAAAATGCAATAAACAAAAACATAAAACACTACATAACAACAACTTAAAACAACAAAACAGGATCATTGTTTTTTTTTCACTTTTTTTAAAAAAAACTTTTTCAGTTCAAAAAAAAAATTACTTTTGCCCTATATAGAATTGTAAAAATGTATCAGTTTTTATTTTTCGGTTATGTAAGCACGAAGATATTAAGCCTACATAATATGACGGTTAGTTATAACGAAATAAAAAAGTTTTCTTCAAAATTTTTCCTTTTTGTAAATAATCCTTTTAAAGTTTTAAGGTTAAGATACGTGTACCTAGTTATTAGGGTGTAATACCATTACTTATTTTTCATTTTAGTAGATACTCTCCTAGGGAGGCATATCTTTCATTAATCAATTAAAAAATAAAATAATGCGTAATAAATACATAGATTTAATCAACCAAACTTTTTACTTTCCACAAGAGGAATTCAAACTAACAGACAATAACGAACTAACGTTTCATGATATTGATATAGCTGCATTAATAGAAGAGCATGGAACCCCATTAAAGGTAACTTACTTGCCTAAAATTTCTAAGAACATTCAAAAATCTAAAAAATGGTTTGCCAATGCTTTTGAAAAATACAACTATAAAGGAAAATATTTTTATTCTTATTGTACAAAAAGCTCTCACTTTAAACATGTTTTAGACGAAGCTTTGTCTAATAATATACACATAGAAACCTCATCTGCTTTTGACATAAATATTGTAAACTCTTTATTAGACTCTGGCAAAATTAACAAAGACACTTTTGTAATTTGTAACGGATTTAAAAGAGAACAATATATTAACAACATTGCAGAATTAATCAATAAAAAACACAAAAACTGTATTCCTATTATAGATAATTATGAAGAATTATCTTTATTAGAAGAACAAGTTGAGGAGTGTTTAAACGTTGGAATTAGAATTGCATCTGAGGAAGAACCTAAGTTTGAATTTTATACTTCAAGACTAGGAATAGGTTATAAAAACATTGTTCCTTTTTATAAAAGACAAATAGAAGACAACCCTAATGTTAACTTAAAAATGTTGCACTTTTTTATCAATACAGGTATTAAAGACAATGCATATTATTGGAACGAATTACACAAATGTTTAAAAGTTTATGTATCGTTAAAAAAGATTTGCCCTACGTTAGATTCTTTAAACATTGGAGGTGGTTTTCCTATAAAATCTTCTTTAGGTTTTGAGTATGATTACGAATATATGATTGACGAAATTGTAAACCAAATAAATACAGTATGCTCAGAAGCTGACGTAGAAGTTCCTAATATTTTTACAGAGTTTGGAAGCTTTACTGTAGGAGAAAGTGGAGCTAACTTTTACAAAGTTTTATATCAAAAACAACAAAACGATAGAGAGCTTTGGAACATGATAGATTCTTCGTTTATTACCACACTTCCTGATTCTTGGGCTATCAATAAACGTTTTATTATGTTGCCTATAAACAGATGGAATGAAGGTTACGAAAGAGTCCTTTTAGGTGGACTTACTTGTGATAGTGATGATTATTACAACAGTGAACAACACAGTAACGCAATCTATTTACCTACCTACCACCCAGAAAAGCCTTTGTATTTAGGATTTTTTAACACCGGTGCATATCAAGAATCTATCGGAGGTTTTGGAGGTTTACAACACTGTTTAATTCCACAACCCAAACAATTAATTTTAAATAGAGACAAAGACGGAAAATTAACAACTACCGTTTTTAGAGAAAAACAAACACATCAAGAATTTTTAAAAATATTAGGTTATGAAAACTAACTACGCTAGCATTTCTAATGAATATGCAAAAAAAGAGACATCTAAAGTAGTGGTAATTCCCGTTCCTTATAAAGGAACAAACACTTGGCAACAAAATAGTCATAAAGGGCCTCAAGCCTTTTTAGAAGCTTCTAATTATATAGAATTATATGATATAGAAACTGACTCTGAAGCCTATAAGCAAGGTATATTTTTAGCCGATGAAGTAGCAGAAAATAATAGTGCAGAAGCGATGTCTTTAGCAGTATATGAAAATGTAAAAAGCTATTTAAAAACCAACAAATTTGTATCTCTAATTGGAGGAGATCATGCCGTAGTAATTGGAGCTATTAAAGCTTTTAATGAGCATTATGAAAACCTAACCGTTTTACAAATAGATGCACATGCACGTTTGCACAAAGAAGTAAATGGAAACAAAGTTAACAACCAATGTGCCATGTACCATGCTAGTCAAGCAACTAACTTAATTCAGGTTGGAGTTAGAAGTATGGCTAGTATAGAAAAAACAGTAGTAGATACTGATAAAACATACTTTGCTAACGAACTAGCTACCGATGATTATTGGATGGAAAATGCCATAGAAGCGATGACAGAAAATGTGGTTATTTCTTTAAGTTTAGACGGATTAGATCCTTCTATTATGCCTGGAGTAGACAAACCCGTACCTGGTGGTTTATTTTGGTACGAAATTTTAGAGTTTTTAAAAAGTGTTTTTACGGAGAAAAATGTAGTCGGAATTAATTTAGTAGGATTGTCTCCTTTAAGTACCGATAAATCATCAGAAGCCCTAGCTGCCAAGTTGTTTTATAAAATGTTAAGCTACAAGTACGAATTAGAAAAAGAAGACAATTTAGAAATTAGCGAAAATACTTTTTCAAAAAACGAAAATAAGGTAGGTAAATTTAATAACGAAGAAGAATAACATAATACCCTTATAAATAAACATAGTAATTATGAAAAGAATTATTATAGATCACACAAAAGTAACGGATGAAATTTTAAACATTATATTAGAAGATTACCCTGATGGATATACTGATAGAGATGTTTTAAAATTTAAAAACCATAAAGGTGAACAAATTGAAGCTTTAGAAATTAAACTAAAGGATGATATTTATTTAGTAAAAGTGGGAACAAAATTAGACAAAGCTATTGATGATTTTGCAGAAGAAGACAACTCTGATGATGATACTACTGATGAAGAAAAAGACATTGATGTAGATGATGAGGATATTATTTCTGAGGACGACGATTCTGATGAAAACTAAAAAAAGCCTAGCATTAATGCTAGGCTTTTTTTTTACTATAAAACGATATTTCTTAAAATTTAGTTTCTAATTTAATGTAGTCTCTAAACTCTTTTTGTTTGTCTATGTTTTTAAAAGCACCTCCAAATTCTGCAGTTACTGTAGAGCTTTCAATATCTTTTACACCTCTAGAGTTTACACATAAATGTTTTGCATCAATAATACAAGCAACATCATCTGTTCCTAAAGCTTCTTGTAAAGCTTTTACAACCTGTCTGGTTAAACGTTCTTGTACCTGTGGTCTCTTGGCAAAATGATCTACAATTCTGTTCATTTTAGACAAACCTACAACTCTACCTTTAGAAATGTATGCTACATGAGCTCTACCTATAATAGGTAATAAATGATGTTCGCAAGTAGAATAAACAACTATGTTTTTTTCTACCAACATTTCATTATACCTATAGTTATTTTCAAAAGTGGATAACCTGGGTTTGTTTTGTGGGTTTAATCCACCAAATAATTCTTTAACATATGCTTTAGCAACCCGCCTAGGTGTTCCTTTTAAACTATCATCTGTTAAATCTAATCCTAAAGTTTGCATAATTTCAAGAACATTTTCTTGAATTTTTTCAATCTTTTCTTCATCTGACAACACAAAAGCATCCTCACGTAATGGTGTACGTGTTACATCTCCAATGTGGTTATCACCAATATCATCTATTTCTTCGTAGTTCATTATGTCAATTTCTTGGGACATATTTATAAAATTATAAGATGCAAATTTACGAATTAATTCATTACCTGTAGCAATTCATCCAATTTATACATCAATTGTTCTCCTGATTCCATATTTTTCAAGGTATATGTACCTTCTTTCATTTCTTTTTCTCCAACTAAAACAACATATGGTATGCTTCTTCTGTTTGCATACATCATTTGTTTTTTCATTTTTGCTGCACTAGGATACAATTCTGATTTAATTCCTTGCTGTCTTAGTTTAGCTATTGCTTTGGTCGCATATAATGCCTCATCATTACCAAAATTGATAAATAAAATTTCTGGTCTTGGTGGTGCTACCTCATCAAACAATCCTAACTCTTCTAAAACCAAATAAATTCTATCCAATCCAAAAGAAATTCCTACACCACTCATATCTTTTAAACCAAAGATCCCCGTTAAATCATCATAACGTCCACCTCCACCAATGGAGCCCATTTTTACCCCTTCTGGTGCAGCAACTTCAAAAATTGCTCCTGTGTAGTAGTTCAATCCTCTAGCCAAAGTTACATCTAATGTTAAACTTGCTGTTTGTAACCCTATCGATTCTATGTTATCAATAATAAATCTTAACTCTTCTACTCCTTTAGTTCCTTCCTCAGAAGCGACTAACATTTCTTGTAGTTGATTTAATTTTTCTTGATTGGTTCCTGTAAAATCAAACAAAGGAGCTACTTTTTCTAATGCTTCTTCAGAAATTCCTTTAGCAATCATTTCTTTAGTAACTCCGTCTTTTCCTATTTTATCTAATTTATCTAAAGCCACTGTAAAGTCTATCAACTTATCACTTGCTCCAATAATTTCTGCAATTCCAGATAAAATTTTACGGTTATTCATTTTAATAGCAACTCCGTTTAACCCTAATTTAGAAAAAACAGTGTCGTATAACTGAATAAAGTCTACTTCTTGCCATAAAGAGTCACTCCCTACTACATCAGCATCACATTGATAAAACTCTCTAAATCTACCTTTTTGAGGACGATCTGCTCTCCATACGGGTTGAATTTGATATCTTTTAAAAGGGAATTCTATTTCATTTTGATGCTGTACAACATAACGTGCAAAAGGCACTGTTAAATCATAACGCAAAGCTTTTTCAGATATAACTGTTGTTAACTTTTGACTTTCTTTGTTTGTTAGTAAAGTTGCATCAGCCTTACTTAAATAATCTCCTGAATTTAATATTTTAAATATCAAACGATCTCCTTCTTCTCCATACTTCCCCATTAAGGTTTGTAAGTTCTCAAAAGAGGGGGTTTCTATAGATTGAAATCCAAATGTTTGAAATACAGATTTAATGGTTGCAAAAATATAATCTCTTTTTGCTACTTCTACTGGTGAAAAATCTCTAGTCCCTTTAGGAATACTTGGTTTCTGTGCCATACAGGTGCTTATTTTTTGAAACCACAAATATAAAGAAACTATGTGCTAATTAACACATAATTAAACAGCTATTTATAGATCCAAAAAAAGCATCTGTAAGTTCTACAGATGCTTTTTACAATGCTTTTAAATGTTTATTACAACATGATTTTTTTTATTAAAACTCCTTCTTTGGTATTTATTTTTAAAATAAGAATATCAGAACCTATATTGGCACAATTAATTGTGTTTGTATTTGCTGTTTTAGCTACTTTACCTGAATAATCTATAATATTTAATGATGTTATTTGATATTCATCTGAAGTTACAGTAATTAACTTGTTATTTATCTCTACGGTAAGTTTATTCTTATCTAGTCCTTTATTAGACAAAGCTTTATCCTCCTTAAAAGTTAAAGAAAATCTATCTTCATAAACACCTGAATTCAACGTTTTTTTAATTACGTTACCTGTTAAAGATTCTTGTGTTTCTTCTATATTATCATTTAAATAGATTTCATCAATTCCCTCTACATCATCTATCATAAATGACACTTCATTGTCCTCATCTAAAACAATCTTAATTGGAATTTCAGTTTCTTCTGAAATCGCTCCTACACCTGCTAAAATGTATTTTTTTCCTCCAGATTCTATATAAGCATCTTTTCCTTTTTCATCAAACAATGCAGCATCGTAGCCAAAATCAAAAGTCTCTATGCTATTTCCTTCTTTAAAACTAACTCCTACTTGTCTATGATAAAATTGATCATTCACTTCCATTTCTACCCCTAAACGGACAGACGGTAAAATATCTCTATTTTTTTCTAAAGTCTGTAGTTCGGATTGTTTAAAAAATACGGATGAATCTCCTAAAAGAGAAGAAACTCTTTGTGAATTATTAAACTCAACAGTAGCCGACCCAGAGTTTACATTTTCTTCTATAGACACAAAGAAACCCTGACCAACAGGTATATTTGTTTCTGGTTTTAGTATTCCAGAAACTATATTCTGAATAAGCCCTAGAACAGAAGCCGCAACTCCTCCTCCATTTAACGTATACACAGCATAACCTCCATCATAATCTTCTGTAAAATGACTTGGACTTGTTGTCTGATCTTCATAAAAATACAAAGCATCTACATTTTGATTTGTCTTTAAAAAGATATCTGAATTAATAGCACTAGGGTATGGATTTCCTAATAAAGCTACCGAATTTTCGGCCACCGTAAATGTATACTTTCCAGAATTTGGTATTCCTTTAGAAATGTAGGTCTGAGCAGTTGTTCCTGGTTCTTTAATTGTAAATCCTAATCCGGTTGCAACATTACTTGTTGGTGTTTGATTCACAAAACCTAAATCATCACTAGGAAAGGTATTGAACCATTCCTGACTTAAGGTCGTTGAACTAGCTCCTTGGCTACCATCACTACTTACAGCATCAAAAACAAAATCTTTACCATCATTCGTTAAACTTAACGCATTGTCTCCTCTACCATCTTTTACATTTGTTTTAAAATTATAAGTAGTCCCATTACTTGTTGATGGACTTATGTAAGAGAATGAATATACATCTTTTGCTGGCGTAGTAAACTGACTGTAAAATCCGCTTCCTGTGTTAGGATTGGTGGTTATCAATCCGTTTGGATCTTGTACCAATTGAGCCGTACCAAGCATTTTTAACTTTCCACTACTATTTAATGTTATTTCTTTTGCAACAGTTAATGTTCTTGCTGTGTTAATTGCTAAAACAGCACTGTTGGCTACATTAATAGAGTTAACCTCAACATTAGCATCTATAGCAACACTACCATTAAGTACTCTTAAATCATAACAATCATCACTTGTATTAGGCTCACTAGTTCCTGATCTAGAAATTAATGGATGATACCATGTACCACCATCATACACAATTGTGTTAGCTGATTGAAGTGTAAAATAATCTCCATCTGCAAAATCTACTCCAATGGCACTAATTTGTCCATCTAACAAAACCATTGGAATTTCTTGAGTAGGTGAACTAAAATCTGCATTATTATCTATAATTAAAACATAGTTCACACAGGTATTAGGAACTTCATTAGTAATGTTTAATTCTTCGGCCGTAAAACTTATATTTACTTTACCTACACTTCCTCCAGTTTCATCTACTCTCCATTTGGTCGTTAATCTTTCTGCATAGTTTGCAGAAGCTACAACTTCAAAATCAAAACTTGAATTGATTTGATCACATGCCCATAACATATATTCTCCATTGTCTAAATTTGATGGATTGTTTATTCTTACAGGTCCTGTTCCTTTAGAATCTTTGTGGTAATTTGTCAGTGTTTCTTGACCTATTCCTGCCAAGTGATGGTCAAAAGTTCCTGAGTTATTATCGTAACTATACTTATCATTAGCACTTAATATAATGTTATATTTTGCACTTAAATAATTTCTTAAAATAGTTCTTTGTGTGGTATTTATATTATTATTAAACATTAAAACTTCCGCTAAATTTAGCCCTAATCTTACACCATCCCCTCTATTGACTCCTAATTTTAATTTGCTAAACGTTGCCATTACATCAGAACTGGACAAAGCTGTACCTGTCTGTTGTGCTCCTCCGTTTATGTACGTATCTAAGGTATTGCTTGCTTTTCTACTAAAACCTAGAATATTGTTAGACTCTGTAAAAGAATAATTTCCCAAGCTTATGTTTCCATCCTCTGCTGTTCTTATATAAAAATTAGAATCGCTCATATGAGAAATTTGAAATGAACCTGCATTACTTCCTGATGCATTTGAAAAAAGTGATGCATTGTTTTGTAGTGCTTCATTCTTCTTCCATACAAAATACATATCATAAGAAGTATCAGTCAAATCATTAATATCAAAAGTCATTTCATCATTATTACCATCAAATGTAAGCACATCGTAATTATTCATTTGATTGGTTCCAAAATCTGGATTTGTAACACCTGAATTTAATGAGTAAGTAGCAGCTCCATTATGTAAATACCCCGACTGATCTGTCCATGACGTGATTTCATTCCCAGAAGTTGTAACTCCGGCATCTGGTCTCATCCACATATACATAGCCTCTCCATCTACAGAACCAATCCCTCCTGGTCCTTCATACCCTTCTACTCCAGTAACCTCAACATAACCTCCACCTCCAGAAGTTCCAAAATAATAAGGACTCATGTCATTATTTCCAATGGTTATATAATCATTGTCTGACAGAGATACATTGTTAAAAACAGCAATTCCCGTAGTAGAGTTATAACTAGCAGCCGAATAAACGGTTGTTCCTGTAGTAAAATCTGTATCAGAATTTACCAATAATTTTAAGCTAGAACTTGTAAAATTTGCTTTGTTTGGTGAAAAACTCAAGTCCATAGTTACTGTATTGGTAATTATATCTCCTTTTTCGCTAACTCGCCATAATCTTTTCATTCTATTCCTTACCTCAGCAGGAATATTTGCTTCTTCATCTACATTAGTGGATGTATTGTTATGTCCAACTATTAAAAATTCGTTATTTGCCAAACCTGTTGGTGAATTTAATCCTAAAATACTCAAACCTTCTGTAGTTGCATGTGTACTACCATCTGAAGCACGACCAATTCCTATAACATCAAAGTCAAAATTTCCGTTAGACGAATCATCTTCATTATAAAAATCGTTAGAAATAGAAATTCCGTACTTGGCACTCAAATAATTACTTACAATAATTCTTTCTGCTAAGTTTAACGTGTATTTAAAATGGATTACCTCAGCAACATTTGCTGCTAGATGTTTAGATGTGCTTCCTGAATAATTAACCCCAATTCTAAATTGAGTTCCTAAATCATATGCTGTACTAGAGTCTAGACTATGATTAGACATCACTGACTGCTCATTTCTGTAAACATCCATAGTGTGGTTAGAATTTCTAATCACATTAAAAATAGTAGGGTTATTGTAATTAGAATGAGATTCTATGGAAGTATTTCCTTGTCCATAATACCAAATGTCACCACCATACATATCAAAATTAAAAGCTCCTCCTGAGTTTAAATCTCCCGACATAGAGTAAATAGCCGATTCACTATTAGGACTTGATGTTTCAATATCCCAAACAATAAATAAGGTATGGGTTGTATCATCTAAATCTGTAAACGTTGAAGAGTTTAACTCATCACCATAATTGTAATAACTGTAATAACTATTGCTATTATACCCATCAAAATCTATGATTGGCATATTGTTATATGCACTAGAACTAGTCACATAAGCGGGTCTTTGTCTTGAGCTTGGGGCATACACATCTTTACCATTTCCTGATTGATCTGCCCATTGACTAACTCCTGAAGATTGAGTTACACCTGCATCTGCTTTTAACCACAAATACATAGAAGATCCATTAATTTCTCCAACTCCACCAGGTCCTTTTTGTGCAAAAAGACCAACTGATAGCATACAACATACTATTATTAGTTTGACTTTACCTAACATTTTTTTCTCATTTCTTTATACAAAAAAATTATTTAACGTTAACACAACTTAACAAATGTCAAATAAATTTTTATATAAAATTATAAACCTTAAGATAGTAAACTATATGCACATTTATACCCTAAAATAAAAAAAACTGATTTTCAAAATGAAAATCAGTTTTTTTAAACTATTTGAATTAAACCTCTATTGTATTCTTATAGAAACTATATTCCTACTTTTTTAACTAAAACACCTTGCTTAGTTTCAATTTTTAAAACTACTATTCCTGATCTTATTTTTGAACAGTCTATTGAATTTACTGTCGATTCTTTAATAATCTTCCCTGTTATATCCATAATAGTTAAAGACGTTATATTATAAATATCTGAAGTTACTTTTATTAATTCTCCCTTTATTTCCACATTAACTTTATCTACATCGACTCTATTGGTAGACAAATTTTTATTTTCTTTAAAAGTTAAAGAAAATCTATCATTGTATATTCCTGCCTCTAGTTTTTTCTTTATTTTATTATCCTTTAAAGATTCATTAGTTCCTGTTTCGTTATCTTTTAAAAAAATTTCTTTATTAATATTATTAACCTTGTCAATCATAAAAGTAACTTCTCTTTCTTCATCTAAAACAACATTTAGTGGTATTTCTGTTTCTTCTGATAAACTTCCTGCACTGGCTAAAACATATTTATTCCCTGAATTCTCAATATACAAATCTGTAGATTTTTCATCATACAACTCTGCATAATATCCTGATTTAGGTGTATCTAAACGATTACCCTCTTTAAAATTCACTCCTAGTTGTCTATGAAATTTTGTAGTAGCATCTATATCAAATTCAAACCCTAACTTTAAAGAAGTTGTTTCGTTTTGCTCTATTGGCTGGTTGTCTGAGACAGAGGTGTTTTCTGCAATTGGTTCACTTTCCAATTCCTTTAAAAACTCTTCTATATTATTACTATATTCTTTAGTTTTTAAGGTTTTTGGTTTCGCTACTTTAAAAAATTTAGAATTGCTGCCTAATTTCTGAATAACTCTTTGAGAGTTGTTAAACTTAACTTTTCCATTAATAGACTTTGGAGTACTTACCATAAACCCCTGACCTACGGGAATATATCTTGTTGGTACTTTTCCTTCAAATTTTTCTCCATTAACTGTTACAGAAGCTGCAACACCTCCTCCAAATCTTGTATAAACTCCATAGCCTGCTTGATACTCTACAGTATAATGACTATAGCTCTTGTCTTCATAAAAATATAGCGCATCTACAACATCACGATTATCATCTAAAAATTTATTAGCATCTAAAGCACTTGGGTAAGGATTACCTAACAGGCTTGTGGTATATTTATTTAAAGAAAACTCATAATCCCCACTATTTAGAATTCCTTTTGCTATATAAGTTTGTGCTTCTGTACCAGGTTCTTTAATAGTCATTCCTTGTCCAATAGGAATTTCCCCTGTATTTCTTACTACATTCCAATCACCATTATTAAAATAAGTAAGCATCCATTCCGTACTCATAATAGTCTTTCCATTTTCCTGTACTCCATCAGAGCCCTTATTATCATAAGTAAAATTAGACCCTATTACGCTATTACCCCTTCCGTCTCTAAAATTCTTAGCAAATGAATAACTTTGTTTATTTACACCTACAGGTGAACTTATGTAACTATATGAATATTTGTTTTTAGCAGGTGGTGTAAAACCTATATAAAAACCTGTACCTATATTTTTATTTTTTCCTGTATGTGTTTGTAAGAGTTGTGATCCCGTTCTTATGATCAAATACGAATTATCATTTGTTATTATTTCTTCTTTTACAGTTACATTGTTATACGGCAGCCACAAATAGGTCCCTTCTTTTACTTCTAATGACTTAGCATTAAAATCATTATAAACTATAGTCCCTCCATTTTTTATAATTACTTTGGAGTCTCCACTCAATACTGTAGGCACTGAAGGACTCCATCCTCCATTAGCTCTATCATAGATATAAGCATCAATAGTATTTACATATTTAAATGTAAAATAATCAGCATCATTTAAATCGACTCCTTTGTAGGTTACTATACCATCGTTAATTTCACCTGTATATGAATGATCTATGTTCCCAAAGCTCTCATCTGAGGAAACAATCATATTTAGGTTTGTTGTTACTTCGTCTGTACCAAAATCTAAATCAGCTAAAGCAATATTTATGGTTACAGTACCTACATCTACCTTATTATTTCCATTTGATTTTCTTGAAGAAACACCCCAAATAGTGTTTAATCTTTTTACTCCAGACTTATTAACAAAAGAATAATTATCTATTGTATTTTGTCCCCATATTAAATATTCATCATCGTTTAAATCACTGGGGTTACTTACGCTAATAATTCCTGTTCCTTTTGCCGATGTATTAGAGTTGCTATTTGTATCCTTACCAATACCCGCGACTTGATAGTCATATCCTTTATCATCTTGCTTATACACATCGTTCTGCTGTAAAGGGATATTATATTTTGCAGACAAGTAATTCTCTATTAAAATTTTATCTACAATTTCCGACTCCAAATCTTCTCTAGAATGTATTACTTCATAAACATTTTGTTTTAATGCTTTGTTATTTGAAGTTCGGTAATAATTAAGATCTCCAAACAGAATACTCATGTTTGAAGACCATTTAAAATCATTTAAACCTGAAACATTTGTTGATGATTGCAAAACTCCATTTTTATAAATTTTTAATTTATTGTCAATGGTTCTACTTATAAGGGTTATAGTTGGCTCCAAATAATCTTTTACTTTACCAAAGGCATAGGCTCTAGGAGAACCTTGCGGAAATACAAATTGTAAATTTTTCTTATTGTTAGTTACAGACAATTCATATCCTTGATTTGTCGCAAAAACCCTTCTCCCTTTAGCAGGATTACTCTCATTACCTTTCCAAACCAAAACAATTGTATGCGAGCTTTGACTTAATTGACCTTTTACAGGATCGCTGTATAACTTTTCTGATTTATTATCAAAAACAACAGCAGGCATTCCATTCGTTTTATTATAATCTAAACTTGGTGTTTTACTTGGTCCATGAGGAATATAGATGTTTTCTTTTCCTGAAATATCTGACCACTGCAAGCCAAGACTGTTTGGTTTGCTTATATCTACATTTTTATCGGCTCTTAACCAAAGTAAATAATCAGAACCATTATTAGCTACCGACCCCACACCACCAGGTCCCAAACTTTGAGATTGAGCAGTAGCAATGACCATAAAAAACAAATAAATAGATCTATAAATTTTCATTATTATTATTTTTCGCAAACCTACAAAAAACAATAACATTTATCAACAAAAAAGCATCTATAAAATTATAGATGCTTTTTTGTTATATGAAAAATTTAATAATTTACAACGTTATCTTCTTAACTAAAACACCTTGTTTGGTTTCAACTTTTAAGACTACTATTCCTGATCTTATTTTTGAACAGTCTATTATACTAGTATTACTTTTATGAACTGTTTTCCCCATTATATCTATAATACTTAGAGATAAAATATTATATTCATTTGAGGTAACTTTTATAACACCTTCTTTATTTTCTATTTTTAACTTATCCTGTTCTAGATTATCATTAGACAGTGTTTCTTGTTTTTTAAATGTTAAAGAGAATCGATTATCATACACCCCTGACGTTAATGTTTTTTTAACTATTTTTCCTTTCAACGGTAATTCTGTTTCTTCTACATTATCCTTTAAGTATACTTCTTCAATATCTTTAATGTCATCTAACATAAAAGTAACCTCTTTGTCTTCATCTAAAACGACTTTAATAGGCACCTCTAACTCATCTGACAATTCCCCAACACCTGCTAGCACAAATTTTTGATTTTGATTTTCAATATATGCATCTTTGCTTTTTTCATCAAAAAGAGGAGCATCAAAGCCAATATCATACGTAGACAAGCTGTTACCTTCACTAAAGTTAACACCTATCTGTCTATGGTAAACTCCTCCATCATTTAATGTAAACTCAAACCCTAATCTTAAAGATTCTGGATCCGGCTTAGAGTTCAAAATATTTAATTCTTTCTGTTTAAAAATAACAGAATTACTACCTAAAAACTTATTGACTCTTTGTCCATTTTTAAAGACAACATCTGCTGTTGTACTTGCATCCCCATTAGTAGGTATAGATACAAAAAAGGCCTGACCTACAGGAATATAAAGTTGTGGAGTTATGGTTCCTGAAAAAGAACTTCCATCGTATGCTGTTGTAGAAGCTGCAACACCACCTCCATTACTTGTATATGATGCGTATCCTCCTTCATACTCTTCTTCCACATGACTTAAACTCATATCTTCATAATAATACAATACATCTACTTTTGGATTGTCTATAAAAAATAAGGTTGCATTTATTGCACTTGGATATGGATTCGCTAACAAAGCAACAGAATCTTCATTTAATGTAAAACTATACTCTCCTGTATTTGGAATTCCTTTAGATATATATGTTTGAGCTGTTGTTCCCGGTTCTTTAACTGTAACTCCTAAACCAACATTAATATTTCCCGTATGCTTCTTTAAAACAAAACCGTCTGTATCGCTTGCATAAGTATACATCCATTCGGTACTTAATGTAGTGCTTGAGCCTCCTTGAACACCATCACTATTAGACTCGTCAAATACAAAATTTGCTCCATCTACAGTAGTACTTAACGCATTAGAACCTCTACCATCTCTTAAATTAGATTGAAGATTATACGTTGTTCCATTACTTGCTGATGGACTTATGTAACTATATGAATATATATTTTTGGCAACAGTTGTAAATTGACTATAAAAACCTAGACCTGAATTTGGATTTGTAGTTAAGACCTCAAAAGGATCTTGTAATAACTGAGCATCTCCTAACATTTTCATTTTACCCGTGCTATTGGTGTTAATGCTGTTGTAAACCAAAAAAGCATCTCCTGTTGCAATAGCTAATGTACTAGCATCATTAATAGTTACACTGTTAACTTCAGCATAGTTGCTTAAAGTTACTGTTCCGTCATATACTATAACATCAAAGCAATCATCTTCACTATTAGGTTCCGGAGATCCTGATCTTGTAGATAATGGATGAGACCAAGTTCCTCCTGTATAAGAAATAGTATTATCTATTTGTACTGTAAAATAGTCACCTCCGTCTAAATCTACTCCAGTTGCTCTTAAAACATCCCCCACAACAGACATCTTAATTCTGTGTTCTGGTGAACTAAAGTTTGAGTTATTATCTATAATTAATACATAATTTCTACAAGACTCAGAGACTGAAGACACAACATTTAATTCTGATAAAGTAAACTCTACATCAACTGTCCCTACATCACCGCTACCTCCTGCTCTCCATTTAGTTTCTAATCTATCTACATAATTTTCACTAGGTAAATTAGAAAATGTAAACGTAGAATTAATAGCATCACAAGCCCATATTAAATATTCCCCATTTCCCATAGCAGATGGGTTGTAAATTCTTACAGGCCCAGTCCCTTTAGCATCTTTGTGTAAATTTGTAGAAGTTTCTCTACCAATACCCGCCAAATGATGATCAAACAATCCTGATCCATCATCATAAGTATATTTATTATTTGCTCCTAAAGTAATATTGTATTTAGCACTTAAGTAGTTTTGCAATATAATTCTTTGTGTAGTATTAACATTTCTATTAAACATTAACACTTCTGCCAAATCTAACCCTAAAAACTTCCCTGAACCTCTATTTACTCCTAACTTAAATTTACTAAAAACCGACATTATATCAGAATTTGATAAAGTAAAATTCGATTGCTGAACACTTCCATCTATGTATGCATCTAAAGTGTTATCTCCTCTTCTACTAAACCCTAAAATGTTGTTTGATTCCGTAAATGAATAGTTACCAAAATCTACATTACTATTACTCCTTATATTCAAATAAAAACCAGAACCACTACTATGAGCTATTTGAAAAGACCCGGTATCTCCACTATTATCAGCATTTGAAAAAAGTGAAGCGTTCTGTTCTTGTGCTTCTAGTTTTTTCCAAACAAAATACATATCATAAGAGTCATCTGTAATATCGTCTACATCAAAAACCATAGCATCGGCAGTACCATCTAAGGTTAAAACATCATAACCGTTCATGGCATTTGTTCCAAACTCTGGGTTTGTTGTATTAGGTGTTAATGAATAAGCATTTGTTCCATTGTGTAAAAAACCTGATTGATCAGCCCAAGCTGTAATTTCTCCTGAAGAAGTTGTTACTCCAGCATCAGGTCTCATCCACATATACATACTAGATCCGTTTACAGAACCTATTCCTCCTGGTCCATCAATACCTGCTACACCAATATCTTCTCCATTAGCTCCTCCTGCAGATCCCAAGCTCCCAAAATAATATGGGTTGGTAGCTGTAGAAGCAATTGTTACATAATTATTATCTGCAATTGCTACATTATTAAAAGTAGCAATTCCTGTTGTTGAATTGTAGCTAGTTGCTGTATAGGTTACTGTTCCTGACGTAAAGTTATCATCCGTATCTACTAATAATCTTAGATTGGCTGTAGAAAAATTAGCTTTATTTACAGAAAAACTGATATCCATAGCTACTGTTACAGTTCCTAAATCATTTCTTTTACTAGCTCTCCACAAACGTGTTAATCGATTTCTTATTCCTGAAGGAACATTAATTTCTTCATCCACCTCTAAAGACACGTTGTTATGACCTATCATTAAAAATCGATCATTAGCAATAGTAGAAGGCGTATTTACACCTATAATACCATTACTTTGTGCACTTAAACTGCTAGTCCCATCTGTTGCTCGTCCAATTCCAATTACATCAAAATCAAAATTCCCATTATCTGAATCATCTTCATTATAAAAATTATTTGAACTTAATGGAATATTATATTTTGAACTTAAGTGATTGCTAACAATAATTCTTTCCGCAAGATTTAATGTTTTTTTATAATGTATAATTTCCGATATATTAACTTCTAAATGTCTAGAATCTGTTAAATTTCTTTCTACTCCCAAAACAAATCGAGTCCCCATATCTACGGAACCATTATTTAAAGCGTAGTTTGAAAGAATTATTTCTTCATTTTTATAAACATCAAATCTATTATTTGATTTTCTAAAAAAATTAGTAATAATAGGTGCATCATAGTTAGGGAAAGGCTCTATAATTGTTGAATTGTTAGAGAATAACCATAAATCTCCATCATATGCATCTATTTGAAAACCACCAGTACCAAAACTTCCTTGCATTCCATATAAAGCTGATTCATTTTCAGGAATATTTTCATCTATATCCCAAACTATAAAAGCTGTATGACTTGTATCTGTTATATCAGAAAACGAACTAGAAAACAACTCATCACCATTGGCTGTATCTTCACCATCAAACTCAACAACAGGCATACTATTATATATAAGTGAACTTGTATTGTAAACAGGTTGTTGGCTCGCTGAGGGAGCTGTAACGTTATTTCCACTACCAGACTGATCTGCCCATGCACTTACTCCAGTTGCAACAGTCACACCTACATCTGCCTTTAACCACAAATACATATCTGATCCGTTTGTACTACCTACACCTCCCGGTCCTTTTTGTGCAAATAAACACAGGGGTAATAAATATAAGGTTATTATTATTTTTAGATATTGGGGCATAATTTGGTTTTTTTACAAAAGTACCACATTTAACTCAAATCTCCTCTTAAAACAATTAACTTATGTTAAAAAACTTAAATCCTTAACCTTAGAAAAATCTGAATAGCAGGTATCTAGTGATATTCAAAGTGAATTTAAATAAAAAAAGTTGCTCTTTTCAGAGCAACATTTTTATAGTGTATTTTAATATTTTTTTTAAGATCCACACATTTCACAATCATCTGGGTTTTCTTTAGATTGTAAAACCATTGCCTTAAATTCTTCTGGAGACATAGGCTTGTCTTCTTCTTTTTTATCATTATTTAAGGTAAATTTAATTGCGTTTACAGCAGATTTTGTTCTTAAATAATACATTCCCGTTTTTAACCCTGATTTCCAAGCGTAAAAATGCATAGATGTTAATTTAGAATAGTTAGCATCTTCCATAAATAAGTTTAGTGATTGAGATTGATCTATAAAATATCCTCTATGACGAGACATATCAATAATATCTTTCATGCTTAACTCCCAAACCGTTTTGTATAAATCTTTTAATTCTTGTGGAATTTCTTCGATATGCTGAATAGAACCATTAGCTCTCATCAACTCTTCTTTTAATGCATTGTCCCACAACCCTAACTCAACCAAATCTTCTAACAGGTGTTTATTTACTACAATAAACTCCCCTGACAATACTCTACGTGTGTATATGTTAGATGTATAAGGTTCAAAAGCTTCGTTATTCCCTAAAATCTGAGAGGTAGATGCTGTTGGCATTGGAGCTACCAGTAAAGAGTTACGCACTCCGTTTTTCTGCACTTCTGTTCTTAACTTGCCCCAGTTCCAACGACCACTTAAATCTTCATCATTTACTCCCCACATATTAAATTGAAACTCTCCTTGTGACATTGGAGATCCTTTAAATGTAGAGTAAGCACCTTTTTTAGTTGCTATTTCCATAGATGATTCTACAGCTGCAAAGTATAAAGTTTCAAAAATATCTTTGTTTAATTGTTTTGCTTCGTCAGATGTAAATGGCATTCGCAACATAATAAACGCATCTGCCAGTCCTTGAATTCCTAATCCTACAGGACGATGTCTCTTATTAGAATTTTCTGCTTCTTTAACCGGATAGTAATTCCTATCAATTACCGTATCTAAATTTCTGGTTACTTTTTTAACTACTTTGTATAATTTATCGTGATTAAAGAATTTTTCTCCTTGCTCATTTGTTTCTACAAACATTGGAATGGCAATAGATGCTAAATTACACACAGCAACTTCATCTTTTGCTGTATATTCCATAATCTCTGTACACAAATTAGAAGAACGAATCACTCCTAAATTCTTTTGATTCGACTTACGGTTAGCTGCATCTTTATACAACATGTATGGATTTCCTGTCTCAATTTGAGCCTCTAAAACTTTTTCCCATAATTCACGAGCTTTAATGGTTTTTCTTCCCTTTCCTTCCGTTTCGTATTTTGTATACAATGCCTCAAAATCCTCTCCATATGTATCATATAGACCAGGACATTCATTTGGACACATTAATGTCCATTCTGCATTTTGCTCTACACGTTGCATAAACAAATCAGAAATCCACAAGGCTAAAAACAAATCTCTTGCACGTTTTTCTTCTGCTCCTGTATTTTTTCTTAAATCTAAAAACTCAAAAACATCAGCATGCCAAGGCTCAATATAAATAGCAAAAGAACCTTTACGCTTTCCTCCTCCCTGATCTACATAACGAGCCGTATCATTATAAACTTTTAACATGGGAATGATTCCGTTAGAAGTTCCGTTAGTCCCACGAATGTAAGAACCCGTAGCTCTAATATTATGAATAGACAAACCAATACCTCCTGCCGATTGTGATATTTTTGCTGTTTGTTTTAAAGTATCGTAAATACCATCAATACTATCATCTTGCATTTGTAATAAAAAACAAGAAGACATTTGTGGTTTTGGAGTTCCGGAGTTAAATAATGTTGGTGTTGCATGGGTAAAGAACTTTTTACTCATTAAATTATACGTCTCAATCGCCTCTTCAATATCATTTAAGTGAATTCCTATAGAAACACGCATTAGCATGTGTTGTGGACGTTCTACTATTTCTCCATTAATTTTTAGTAAATAAGAACGTTCTAAAGTTTTAAAACCAAAATAATCGTAATTAAAATCTCTATCATATACAATGGCAGAATCTAAAACTGCTGAGTTTTCTTGAATTACATTATAAACCTCATCAGACAACAATGGAGACTCTAAACCTGTACGAGGATTTACATACTCGTATAATTTTTTCATAGTTCCAGAAAAAGATTTCTCAGTACTCTTATGTAAATTAGATACTGATATTCTGGCTGCTAGCTTTGCATAATCTGGATGAGCGGTTGTTAAGGTTGCTGCTATTTCTGCTGCTAAGTTGTCTAGTTCCGATGTTGTTACCCCATCATATAAACCTTCAATCACACGCATGGCTACTTTTACAGGATCCACTAATGGATTTAACCCGTAACATATTTTTCTAATTCTGGCCGTGATCTTGTCAAACATCACAGACTCTTTGTGCCCATCTCTTTTGATTACATACATAGTCTTAAAGTTTTAATTTATAGAGAATAACATTCCTACACTGCCACTAAGGGTGATAGTGTAAGAACATTAAAAATAGTTTGTTGTTTATATTTTAGAAATCGGCATCAAAGCTTATTTCTCCTGTTCCACCAGATTTTACTCCTGCTTTTTGATATTCTGATACTCTTTTCTCAAAGAAGTTTGTTTTTCCCTCTAAAGAAATCATATCCATAAAATCAAAAGGATTAGAAGAGTTATACACTCTTTCACATCCAAACTCCACCAACAATCTATCGGTTACAAATTCTAAATACTGACTCATCAATTTAGAATTCATACCTATTAAACTTACAGGTAAAGATTCTGTTATAAATACTTTTTCAATATCTAAGGCATCAATTATAATTTCTTTGATACGTTCTTTTGGTACTTTATTTACAATGTGGTTGTTGTGTAAATGCACTGCAAAATCACAATGCAATCCTTCATCTCTAGAAATTAATTCGTTAGAAAATGTTAACCCAGGTAAAAGACCACGTTTTTTCATCCAAAAAATAGCACAAAAACTACCCGAAAAGAAAATACCTTCTACCGCTGCAAACGCAATTAAACGCTCTGCAAAAGATTCTGATTCTATCCATTTTAAAGCCCAATCTGCTTTTAACTTAATGGCAGGAAAATATTCTATCGCTTTAAACAATTTGTTTTTTTCTTCATCGTTCTTTACATAGGTATCAATTAATAAAGAGTACACTTCTGAATGAATGTTTTCCATCATGATTTGAAAACCATAAAAAAACTTAGCTTCGGCATATTGAACTTCACTTACAAAGTTTTCTGCTAAATTTTCATTTACAATCCCATCAGAAGCAGCAAAAAAAGCTAATATGTGTTTTATAAAGTAACGCTCGTCATCACTTAACTTATTTTCCCAATCTACTACGTCTTGGTGTAGGTCAATTTCTTCGGCAGTCCAAATACTTGCTTCTTGTTTTTTATACCACTCCCAAATATCTTGGTGTTGTATCGGAAAAATTACAAATCTATTGGGATCATCCTGTAAAATTGGTTCTATTTGAGACATTGTTATCTTGTTATGAATTGATTAGCATTTTATTGTACCTAACAAAGATTGTAAAAAATAGTAGTAAAAGAAAGACATACTTTTCCACAAAAAGTTAAAGTTCTTAACAAATTGACCAAAATATTAAAATCTAGCTCTCTTTATTTTAATCTTATTTTTCACATAAAAATACGATTAAAAACATTAGCTCATCCGCCAAAAAAAAATTTCCAGTTTTTTAACATTCTTGCCTTTTTAATGTTGATAAATTATTGTTTTTTCTTTCAAAAGCAACAATATCAACCCCTAGCAACTTTGTTTAAATTGTGGATATCTAAATTCTCAAAGTTGTTAAAAATCTCTATTTATTCGATAATTTTGTAAGTCACAAAAACCAGCAACTGCCATGATATCGAAAATCATAAAAAGAGACCATACCACCACTGATTTTAAAATTTCTAAAATTAGTAGCGCTATATATGCCTCTATGAAATCTGTTAACACAGGTTCTTTTACAGAAGCTAACTCCATAGCTATTAGAGTTTTAGAAAAACTAAATATTCGTTCTCAAGAAACTAAATACTACACACCTACTGTTGAGGACATTCAAGACATGGTAGAAGCAGAGTTAATGCACAGTGAGTTTTTAGAAGTTGCAAAGGCATATATATTATATAGAAATGAGCAAAAAAGAAAACGTAAAAAAAATATTTTTGAAAAACGCTTAAACCTTAAACCTTACGAATACCCAGAACTGAATGAGTATGTGGATGCTATTAGACACTCCTATTGGATTCATACAGAATTTAACTTTACAAGCGATGTGCAAGATTTTAAATCTAGATTAAATCCAACAGAAAAGAGTGCGATAAAAAACACCATGTTGGCCATTTCTCAAATAGAAGTTGCGGTAAAAAACTTTTGGGGAGATTTACATCACAAAATGCCCAAACCAGAAATTGGTGCCGTTGGAGCTACATTTGCAGAAAGTGAAGTTAGACATCACGATGCCTATTCTCACTTATTAGAGGTTTTAGGGTTGAATGAAGAGTTTAACAATCTTAAAAAGAACCCTAGCATTATGAAAAGGGTTCACTATTTAGAAAAGTCTTTAACAAATACTAAAAGTAGCGACAACAAAGAATACACAGAGGCCATTTTATTATTCTCTTTATTTATAGAACATGTTTCTTTATTTTCTCAATTCTTAATTATCATGGCTTTTAACAAGCATAAAAACATGTTAAAAGGAATTTCCAATGCCGTAGAAGCAACTTCTAAAGAAGAACAAATTCACGGAGATTTTGGAATTGACTTACTTAAGATTATCAAAGAAGAAAACCCAGATTGGTTTACCAAAGATTTTGAACAAATGATTCAATTAATTTGTGCAGAAGCCTACCAAGCAGAAACAGGTGTCGTAAATTGGATTTTTGAAAACGGAGAATTAGACTTTTTACCCGTAAATGTAATTAACGAATTCATCAAAAACCGTTTTAACAAATCTTTAGAAAGTATTGGAATTAGCTCAATATTTAAAATTGATGAAAAATTATTAGCAGAAACAGAATGGTTTGATGATGAAATTATTGGAACCAAACATGGTGATTTCTTTGTAAAACGCTCTATTAACTATAGCAAAAGAACACGTAGTATTACCAAAGACGATTTATTTTAAGCCTTTTCAAACCCACACACCATGATAGATATCAACACAGAAAATACAACACAAAAAGAAACCGAGTTTGATTGGTTAACAGATCATAGTAGACATTTTTTAGGAGCAGGATACCTTTTAGAAGGTGTTAGCCCAGAAGAACGCATTAGAGAAATAGCAGATCACGCAGAAAAAATATTAAAAAAAGAAGGCTTTGCAGACAAGTTTTATTACTACATGTCTCAAGGTTATTATTCCTTAGCATCTCCTGTATGGTCTAATTTTGGAAAAGAAAGAGGATTGCCAATTAGTTGTTTTGGTTCTCATGTAGCCGATGACATAGGTGATATTTTATACGCACAATCAGAAGCAGGAATGATGTCTAAATTAGGAGGAGGAACTTCTGGTTACTTTGGTAAATTAAGACCCCGTGGTGCAGAAATTAGCAACAACGGAAAATCTTCTGGAGCTGTACACATGATGCAACTTTTTGAAACCATGGTAGACGTAGTAAGCCAAGGATCTGTAAGAAGAGGACGTTTTGCTCCTTACTTAGATATTGAGCATACCGATATTATGGAGTTTTTAGAAATTGGTACAGAAGGAAATCCTATTCAAGAACTAACACACGGTGTATGTGTTGGTAATGATTGGATGCAAGAAATGATTGATGGTGATGAAGAAAAAAGAACGATTTGGGCTAAAGTTTTACAAAGAAGATGTGAAATAGGGTATCCTTACGTATTCTTTAAAGACAATGCAAACAACAACACTGTGGATGTATATAAAGACAAAGGACACACTATTTATGGTAGTAATCTTTGTTCTGAAATTATGCTACCTACCAACGATGATTGGTCTTTTGTATGCGTACTATCTTCTGTAAACATTTTACACTATGATAAATGGAAAGATACAGATGCTGTAGAAACCATGACTTACTTTCTAGACGCTGTGTTAGAAGAGTTTATTACCAAACTAGAAGATTACAGAGACTCTGAAAACAAAGACGATCAGTTAATTTTCCACTTTATGGAAAAAGCTTATAAATTCTCTAAAGAAAATCGTGCTTTAGGTTTAGGTGTTTTAGGATGGCACTCTTACTTACAATCTAAAAACTTAGCTTTTGATTCTCAAGAAGCATATAATTACAATTCTGAAATCTTTAAACTGATTAAAGAAAAATCATACAAAGCCTCTGAAGAAATGGCTAAACTATACGGTGAACCAGGAGTGTTAAAAGGATATGGTCGTAGAAATACAACTTTAAACGCTATTGCCCCTACAACCTCTTCTGCATTTATTTTAGGACAAGTATCTCAGGGAATTGAGCCTATTTGGTCTAACTGTTACGTTAAAGATATTGCCAAGGTTAAAACCACTATTAAAAACAAATACTTAGAAGATCTTTTAGAAACAAAAGGGCATAACACAAAAGATGTTTGGACAAGTATTAGAGATAGAGATGGTTCTGTACAACATTTAGATTTTTTAACAGATCACGAAAAAGATGTGTTTAAAACCTACGCAGAACTAGACCAGCTTTCTATTATTTATCAAGCAGCTAACAGACAAAATCATATAGATCAAGGACAGTCTATTAACATTATGGTGCATCCTGAAATGCCTATAAAAGATTTAAATAAAATTCACACAACTGCTTGGGAATTGGGAGTTAAATCTTTGTATTATCAACACAGTATGAATGCTGCTCAACAATTTAAGCAGAAAAAAGAATGCACTAGTTGTGAAGGTTAAAACTAAACACATAAAACAAAAGGCTCAAAATTAAAATTTTGAGCCTTTTGTTTTATGTAAACTAAAAAATAGAATTATTTAGTTTTTTGTTTTTTCCATTCTTCTGCAACTTTTTCTAACTCCATGTACCAATTTTCTCCAAATTTTAAAATTAGTGCATTTTTTAAAAATTTATACACCGGCACCTGTAGTTCTTTTCCTAATGTACAAGCATCATCACAAATATCCCAAGTGTTATAATTCACTGCAGAAAACTCAGAATAATCCTGAACTCGGATAGGATACAAATGACAAGAAATTGGTTTTTTCCAATCTACCAAACCTTTATTATAACCCTGTTCTATTCCACATGATGTAATTCCTTTTTCATCAAAAGTTACAAAAGCACATTCTTTATTATTTACCAAAGTTGTTTCATGCTCTCCAAACTTAGATGTAGTATAAGTTCCTTGCTCTTCTATTGCAGCAATTCCTTCGGGTCTTAAAAGGTGTTTAATTTTCGGATATACTTCGTTAAGTTTTTTTATTTCTTCATCTAAAACAGGTGCCCCAGCATCACCAGCAACACAACACTCGCCTTTACAAGCAGAAATATTACATACAAAATCTTTTTCTAAAACCTCCTCTGAAACTATGGTTTTCCCTATTTGAAACATTGCTTTAAATTTTTAGATAAAAAAAGAGCCTATTTTAGAATAGGCTCTTTTTTATGTTGCAAAAATAAAAAATTATTTTTTATTTACTTCTTTAATATATTTTTCAATAGCCATTGTCATAGAAGGATTCTCTGGCGATGGAGCAGAAATATCAACTTTTAAACCTGCTTCTGTAGCTGCTTTTACTGTTGAATTTCCGTACACTGCAATCCTTGTATTGTTTTGCTTAAACTCAGGAAAGTTTTTAAACAACGACTGAATTCCTGATGGGCTAAAAAACACTAACACATCATAGAATACATTTTCTAAGTCAGACAAATCACTTGTTACAGTTCTATATAAGTCCGCTCTTTTCCATTCAAGCCCCATTTCATTTAATGCTTCTGGAATCGTATCTTTTAACTTATCAGACGAAGGCAACAAAAACTTCTCTGTTTTGTGTTTTTTTATAACTTCACACAATTCAGGAAAACTTCTTTTACCAACGTAAATTTTACGTTTTCTGTATACTACATATTTTTGCAAATAGTAAGCTACTGCTTCTGATTGACAAAAATACTTTAGCTCATTTGGTACTTTGTACCTCATTTCTTCTGCAATTCTAAAAAAATGATCTACTGCATTTCTACTTGTTAAAATAATAGCAGAATACCTACTTAAATCAATTTTTTGATTACGAACATCTCTTACCGTTAATCCCTCAACATGTATAAAAGATCTAAAGTCTACTTTAACTTTTTGTTTTTCTGATAATATTGAAAACGGAGACAGTTGATCTGATTTAGGTTCTGGTTGAGACACCAATATTGTTTTTACTTTCATCTTTTTCTTACTCTATATAGCCCTTAAACAAATAAATAAACGGAAATATTTCTAGTGTGCAAAGATACAAAATTATATAAAACAATTTACCTGAGAGTACATTTTTATTATTGCTAAACAGAGCTAACAATCTAATTAAATACAAAACTAAAGCGCTAATTAATAAAATAATAGACCAATTATTTTGTTGATTTAAATGTAAAAAAACATAAAAAAGCAACACATATAAAACTAACATCACAACAGCTAAATAGCTGGTCTCCAGTATAAACATTTGTTTACTATGTCTTTTTTTGTTTGATAAAAAATAAAAAAACTCGTACAGTATATATTTTAACAAACAATACAAAACAACAAAGAACAATACCTTAAAGAAAAGAAGTGAAAAATTTATAAAAATAAATTGATTATCATACAATAAAGGCATTAAAAACAAGGATATAACCGTAGAAACAAACCCAAGTCCAAAAAAATGATAGACTGATACGGTAGCAATATTATCTACCGAATAAGTATAAAAATACTGATTAGAAAAAAAACTTTTAAAAAGCAATTGCGTTCGTTTTAAATCTACCATGCACATTAGAAACACAAAAAATAGAGGAATCAACAATACAATTCCTACCTGTGTATAATATGTAAAATCTATGATTTCTGCCATTGTATTAAGTCTATATAAAAGGGTACAAATGTTGCTGTAAAATTAGGAATAAAAAAACGTAAATTTGCCAAAACAAAATTCAAGTATGCAGCAAGCATTAATTATTATACCAACACTTAATGAAGTGGAAAACATCCACGCTATTATTAATGCTGTATTTACTATTAATGCCAATTATCACATTTTAATTGTAGACGATAATTCTACAGATGGTACTATAAAAGCAATACAACAATTACAGCACACAAACTCTAACCTTTATTTAGAAATTAGAACCCAAAATAGAGGATTAGGAAAAGCTTATATACACGGATTTTTATGGGCTCTAAAAAAAGATTACGAATATATTCTTGAAATGGATGCAGATTTTTCTCACAATCCAAAAGACATACCAAGACTAATTAATGCATGTGAACAAGGAGCAGATTTAGCCATTGGTTCCAGGTATATTAACAACAAAATAAACGTAATTAACTGGGATTTTAAAAGATTGATATTATCTTATACTGCTTCTAAGTATGTGAAATTCGTCACAGGAATTCCTGTATTTGATACTACTGCTGGCTTTATTTGTTATAAAAAAAGAGTACTAGAGAGTATTGATTTTAGCAATATTCGTTTTACAGGATATGCTTTTCAAATAGAAATGAAATTTAAAGCATGGCTTCGTAATTTTTCTATTCAAGAAGTAGCTATTATCTTTACCGATAGAACCAAAGGAACTTCAAAATTAGATAGCTCTATAATAAGTGAAGCTATTTTTGGAGTGATAAAAATGAAATTTAAAGGATTGACAAAAAAATAAATTATGGGATGTACTGTTATAAAAGGTGCGAGTATTATTAACGAAGGGAAAATTTTTAAACGCGATCTTTTGATTGAAAACGAAATCATTAAAACGATTGCAAAAGATATAAAAGTTCCTAGATCTGCCACGGTAATAAAAGCGAAAGGTAAATTTTTAATTCCCGGAGCTATAGATGACCAAGTACATTTTAGAGAACCAGGTCTAACACACAAAGCAAACATAGCTACCGAAAGTAAAGCTGCTGCTGCTGGAGGAATTACTTCTTTTATAGAAATGCCTAACACAGTACCACAAGCTACTACACAAGACTTACTAGAAGACAAATTTACCATTGCCTCTAAAGACTCTTATGTTAACTATTCTTTTATGTTTGGTGGAACTAATGATAATTTAGAGGAATTATTAAAAACAGACCCTAAAAAAGTTGCTGGAATTAAATTATTTCTAGGTTCATCAACAGGAAACATGTTGGTAGATAACCCTGAAGTATTAGAAAAAATATTCTCATCAACCGATATGGTAATTTCAGTTCACTGTGAAGATGAACAAACCATCAAAGACAACTTTCAAAAAGCACTAGATCAATACGGAGAAGAAATTCCTATTGCACAACACCCTATTATTAGAAGTGCCGAAGCTTGCTATCTATCTTCATCTAAAGCTATTGAATTAGCTAAAAAAACAGGAGCTAGATTACATGTTTTTCATCTATCTACAGCCATTGAAACAGAATTATTTAGAAATGACATTCCTTTAAAAGACAAAAAAATTACTGCCGAAGTATGTGTACATCACCTAAACTTTAATAGTGATGATTATGCTAAAAAGGGAACTTTTATAAAATGGAATCCTGCTGTTAAAACAAAAAATGACCAAGGAGCCTTGTGGAAAGCTTTATTAGACGACAGAATTGATGTTATAGCAACCGACCACGCTCCACATACATTAGAAGAAAAACAAAATAACTACACAAAAGCACCAAGCGGAGGTCCTTTAGTACAACATGCTTTACCTGCAATGTTAAATTTTGTTGATCAAGGTAAAATAACAATTGAAAAGGTAGTTGAAAAAATGTGTCACAACCCTGCTATACTTTTTGAAATTGAAAAACGTGGTTATGTAAAAGAAGGGTATTATGCGGATTTGGTTTTAATTGATCCAGAAAAAAAATGGACCGTAACCAAAGATAATATTTTATACAAATGTAGGTGGAGTCCTTTTGAAGGAACTACTTTTAATAACTCAATTACCCATACTTTTGTAAACGGAAACCTTATTTATGACAATGGTGTTTTTAACGAAGAAAACAAAGGAAAAAGAATCACTTTTAACAGATAAGACAATTTTATGAAGCCTTACTTTTTCTCTTTATTTTTTCTATTCATAGTTGCTTGTGATAGTAATACCATTCCAAAAAAACCAGATAATTTAATCCCTCAGGATAAAATGGCTACTATTTTGGCAGATTCTTACTTAGCCAGAACGGCTAAAAACTCCGTCAATAAAAACGGAGATAGAAGTATAAACTACCATTCACTTATTTATACAAAATACAATGTAGACTCTTTAAGCTTTCACAATAGTTTAAAATACTACACTTCGGATATTAAACAACACGAAGAAGTATTAAAACAAGTAGAAAATCAACTTCAACAAAAACTTTCTCTAGTAGAAAAAGAACTAGCCAAAGAGGTAGAAAAAAAACAGAAAGAAGCAAAAGAGCTCAATAAAAAAAAGGACTCTATTCAATAATAAAAAAACGACTTTAGGAATCTAAAGTCGTTTTTTGTTTTAGTGTATAAAAAGCAATCATTAGCCAAGCAGCTAACAACAAAGTTCCTCCCAAAGGAGTTACAAACCACAAATATTTAGCAGCTACCAAACCCGGAGCCAATAAATAAATAGACCCCGAAAACATTGCAATACCCGCAATTAATATATTGGCTATTTTTCTTTTTTGAGAAATTGAAATTATCGGTAACATCACTACAATTAATAACAACAAACTGTGTATAGCCTGATACCTAACCCCTGTTGCAAAACTATTCAATGCCGTTTCAGACAATACATTTCTTAATCCATGAGCCCCAAAAGCTCCCAGACCTACAGATGTAGCTCCACTAAGAGCTGCCAGTACTATATATTTTTTCATAGGTATTACATTTTTAAATAAAAAGGTGCTGTTAATTTAATATAATCTTCGGTATAAATATGTCTATCAATTTCAATAATCAACTCCTTTTTTTCGCAGTCTTCTGGTGTTTTAGAAAAGCATAGTAAACTTCTTTTATATTCTAACTCTTTTCTACCTTTTACACGTGTTTGTTTTATCAAATACAATTCCATTTCTAAAGCCAACAAAATAAAATCATTTTCTTCTTTATAAGGAATAATATATGTGCAAATTCCTTTATCTGTTAACCATTTTTTAGAATAAGATAATAGTGTTTTAAAAGACAGACCATCTACATGTCTAGCCAAAGTTCTTTTTGTTTTTTCCGATTTAAAGGTGTCTGTGTAATAAGGAGGATTAGATACGATTAAATCATACTTAATAGTCGGTTTAAATAGCGAGATAGACGTTTTAAACAAACTTATCCTATCTTTCCAGTTAGAGCTCTTAAAATTCTCCTCTGCCTCTAAACAAGCAGATATATCAATCTCTACAGCATCTATATTAGAAAAAGAATTTCTTTGTGCCAACATTAAGGCTATCAATCCTGTTCCGGTACCAATATCTAAAATTTGTGTTGCTTTTTCTACAGGAGTCCATGCTCCTAATAAAACTCCATCAGTCCCCACTTTCATGGCTGATTTATCTTGAGTAATAGAAAATTGTTTGAATTGAAACATAAAAATATTTTACAGACGTAAAAATACAAATGTTTACTAAGAATGTTACGACAAATACATCTCTATTAAGCCTGGAGGTGTTTCTAAAACAACACGCTTTCCATCACGATCTATTTCTTTGATAAATTCATCAATCATTGGAATAAGAACTCCTACTCCATCATTATCAATTTCAAACAATGCTTGTGCAGAACTATCATTAATTCCTGTTATAGAACCAAATTCCCCATAATTAACATCTACAGCTGTAAATCCAATTACTTCATGAAAATAAAACTTATTTCCTTTTAATTTGGGTAAAAAGTGAAGAGGTAAGTAGATTCCTGCATTCATAATAGCATCTGCATCTTGTTCTGTATCTACAGTTTCAAAACGCACACGTAATTGATTTCCTTTTTGCAGCAAACTTTCTTCAATAAAAAATGGAATCAGATCTTTGCTGTGTTCAACAAAGACTGATTCCATATTTTTGTAAAGTTCAGGTTCGTCAGTATCTAATTTGATAACCACTTCCCCTTTAAAACTGTGTTTTCTAACGATTTTACCTAAATAAAAACAATCATTCTTATGCATAAAATCGTATTTTAGAAATTACTCAGCAGTTTCTTCTGTAGACTCTTCAGCAACTTCTTCTGTAGCGTTAGCAGCTTCTTCAGCAGCTTTAGCTTCAGCAATTAAAGCTTCTTCAGCTTCTTTTGCAGCAGAAACACGAGCTTCGTTTACAGCTTTTTCAGCTTCAAAAACTTTTGCTTTTTCAGCAGCTTGCTCAGCAGTTAAACCATCTTTTTTAGCTTGAATAGAAGCTTCTTTTTCAGTTAACCATGCTGCAAACTTAGCTTCAGCTTGCTCTTCTGTTATAGCTCCTTTTTTAACTCCACCTTGTAAGTGTTTTTTTAACAAAACTCCTTTAGTAGATAAAATTGTTTTTGCAGTATCAGTAGGCTGTGCTCCATCGTTTAACCATTTTACAGATGCATCAACATCTAATTCAATGATAACAGGATTCGTATTTGGATTGTAAGTTCCTAATTTTTCTAAGAATTTACCATCTCTTTTTGCACGAGCATCTGCTGCTACTACGTAGTAAAAAGGTTTTCCTTTTTTACCGTGTCTTTGTAATCTAATTTTTACTGACATAATTTAAAATTGTGTAGGTTCACGACCTACGTTATTAATTTTTAAGAGTGCAAATATACAATTATTTTCTTACTCCTTTACTTGTTCATTTAAAAATTATTTATCTATAACTACCTGTTTTTTAGACAGTGGTTCACCTATATAAATTAATTTGCAGTTTTTACCAATTTTAATTTTTTCATTAGCTGCAGCAATTACATATAACTCACCTTTTTCATCCGAAACAAATAAAGGTATGGTATTAAGTTGCTCTGTTAATTGTTTGTTTTTTGCTGTAAAATCTTCTTGCGATGTTAAATTAATCTCATTTACCTGAGGATACTCTCTAATCAACTCACTAAATCTTATAAAGTCATCTTCTAGAGATAACAAATTAGCATCCACATCACGTTTTCCATCACTTAATTCTGTTTCTGATACGAATCTAAATGCCGAAGAAGCATCTATTCTTTTTCTAAAACTATGAATTGTGTGTGTATTTACTTTTTTACTTCCTGTTAATGCTAACAAGTATCCAATATCTGTAAACTCTATATTGTTACTAACATCATCAGAAAACACATCTACCACCTCAGCATTTAAGCCCATATCTTGAGCCAGTTTAATTTTATCTGCATTGTTATCTATTAACACTACATATCTATTTCTTTTTTCTAAATACTGAGCAATTACTCTAGAAACCTCTGAGGCTCCTACTATTAAAATCCCTTTAGAAGATCTTACATACACCCCCAACAACCTTGCTACTAATCTTGCAGTGGTTGCGTTTAACAATACGGTTCCTAATACAATTACAAAAACCAACGGAGTAATATACTCTGCCCCTGCTTCTCCTTTTGCCACCAACTTTAATCCAAATAAAGAGGCTATTCCTGCTGCAACAATCCCTCTTGGCCCTACCCAACTAATAAATGTTTTTTCGGTGAACTTTAACCCAGATCCCTTGGTACTTAAAAATACTCCCAAAGGCCTAACAATTAAAATAATAATTCCAAACAAAGCCAAAGTTTGCCAATTATTTATCAAGTCAAAATCTTTAACATTCATATTAGCAGATAGCAGAATGAATAAAATAGAGATTAACAAAACACTTAATGACTCTTTGAAGTCTAAAATTTCTTTTAAATGAGGCATGTCTATATTTCCTAAAACCATTCCCATGATTACTACAGACAACAGACCAGACTCATGTGCAAAAGAATCGGACAATACAAAAACTCCCAATACATAAGCCAGTGTAAATACATTCAATAAATATTTAGGAACTAAGCTCTTTTTTAAAATAAAATTAAATGCATGAGCAAAAGTAAATCCAAAAGTAAATCCAAACAGTACAATTTTACTAAACTCTATGATAGCGGTTTGAGTATAATCGCTTGTGTTGTCTACACTAATAAACTCAAAAACCAATACAGCAACTAATGCTCCAATAGGATCTATTAAAATTCCTTCCCATTTTAAAATAGCAGAGACATCTCTTTTTAATCGTATGTTTCTTAAAATTGGAGTAATTACCGTAGGACCTGTTACAATAATTAAAGAAGAAAATAACAAAGATATAGACCAGCTTAGTTGAAATAAATAATGAACTGCAATTCCGGCTCCAAAAAAGGTAATGATAGTACCAATAGTAATTAACCGAATGATAGAAGGCCCTACATTTAAAACCTCTTTCTTTTTTAGGGTTAACCCTCCTTCGAATAAAATAATACTAATAGCAAGAGACACAAAATAAAATAAACTTTCTCCTGCAAACAAACCATTGGTTCCGTTCCATACAGGCTCTATCCATTTAGAACCATCCTCTGTAATTAGTGTAGAAACAGGTCCTACAATCAACCCTATTAAGATTAATGGCAAAATAGCAGGTAACTTTAATTTCCAAGCTGCCCATTGTGCTATAATCCCTAAAATAATAATTCCTGCTAACTCTATCATCTAATCAATATTTGAAATTCTAAAATACTTATTTTTTATAAAATTCATACCATAAAAAAAGCTGCTTCTTAACATGTTAAGAGCAGCTTTAAATTTATGTTCTTTTTAAATTTACAACCAACCAACAATAAGTTTGTAAATATCATTACCATTTGCAAAGGCTAAAAGAGATAATAACAATACAAATCCTGTTATTTGGGCATATTCTAAAAATTTATCTCCTGGCTTTCTACCAGTAATCATTTCGTATAAAGTAAACACTACATGTCCACCATCCAATGCAGGAATTGGCAACAAGTTCATAAACCCTAACATAATAGACAAGAAAGCTGTGTTTGTCCAAAACACTTTCCAATCCCATACAGGTTTAAAAATTTTAGC
This sequence comes from Wenyingzhuangia heitensis, assembly GCF_011762155.1. Taxonomy (GTDB): domain Bacteria; phylum Bacteroidota; class Bacteroidia; order Flavobacteriales; family Flavobacteriaceae; genus Wenyingzhuangia; species Wenyingzhuangia heitensis. The sequence goes on along the minus strand of NZ_JAASQL010000004.1, from coordinate 105,457 downwards.
AATAGAAATAAAACCTCCCATACTACTAGCTCCTTTTTTAGTAAATACATACTTAAACTGAGCCATATAATCTTTTAAAGTCCAATATGCTGCTGTAGATCCTCTAGAAAAACTTTCATCTAAACTGTATTTTTTATGTTCTACAGTAGCAACTTCTTCGGTAACAAATAAAGGAGCAACTCCTATTTTACTTTCTTCTGGGGTGACTGTTAAGGTTACTAATGCATTTCCTCTATTTACAGAAACCTCTAAAGGCTTGTCTTCTGATTGCTGAATTTTAGCCGTAAAATCTGACCAATAAGGTGTTGCTTCTCCGTTTACAGACACAACCTTGTCTCCTTTTATAAATCCTGACTTAAAAGCAGGTTTATTAGCTATTACAGAATCTATAACTGCAGGAAACATTGGAGTAAATGGCTCCATAATGTTTTGCTGCCACATTTGTTTTCCTATATCTTCGGGAACCGATAGTGTTTCTTTAGTACCATCTGCATGTAAAACTTCAATATTTTTAACGTTTCTTAAAAACAAATGCTTGCTTACTCTTAAAACATTTTCTACAGGTTTTCCATCAACAGCTAAAAAAGTATCTCCGTTTCTAAAACCATATTGTTCAAAGTGTTTGTGAATGGCAAAACCATTTTTAATTCCTTTAGGACTCACCACTTCTTCTCCCCAAGTAGCAAAAATCATGATATAAATAACCAATCCTAAAATAAAGTTCACAATAACTCCACCTAACATAATAATCAATCGTTGCCAAGCCGGTTTAGATCTAAACTCCCAAGGTTGTGCAGGTTGTTTCATTTGTTCGGTATCCATGCTTTCGTCAATCATACCTGCAATTTTAACGTATCCTCCTAACGGAATCCACCCTATTCCATATACAGTTTCTCCAATTTTTTTCTTGAATAAAGAAAATTTATAATCAAAAAATAAATAAAACTTTTCAACTTTGGTTTTAAATAGTTTTGCAGGAATAAAGTGTCCTAATTCGTGTAATACTATCAATAAAGAAAGGCTTAACAAAAATTGCCCTGCAATAATTAAATTTTCCATGTAATAATGTAATTCTTTTTTAAGTCGAACAAATGTACAACTTTAATTATGTGTTCTTATTTTTTTGGCTAAAGTTTCTAAAATGCTTTGTAACTTTGATAAAATTTTAAGCATGAGTCAAAACTTTTTTGCCAAATCTAAATACACCTTTATTGCTATGGGTGTATTGTCTGTGATTATTATTTCTTATTTATATCACCTAAACAACAAAGCAAAATCTTTGCCAATATATAACCCTATAGACATTAATCCAAGATTAGTAGATGAAAGTCTTTTAAACAAGTCAAAAAATCACATTATAGGGGCTTTTAAACTAACCGACCAAGACGGAAACACAGTAACAGAGTCTGACTTTGATAACAAAATTTATATTGCCGATTTCTTTTTTACCAGATGTGGTACTATTTGCCCTATTATGTCTAACAACATGTATATCCTTCAACAAGAATTCATCAATAATTCCTCTATAAAATTCTTATCTCACTCTGTAACTCCTGTTATGGATAGCGTTCCTGTCTTAAAAACTTATGCGAAGGCACATGGAGCAATTTCTGGAAAGTGGCACATTACTACTGGCGATAAAAAAGAAATTTACAACTTGGCTCGTAAAAATTATTTTGCTGTTTTAGATGAAGGAGATGGTGGGGATCAAGATTTTATTCACACAGAACAGTTTATACTGATAGATACCCAAAAAAGAATTAGAGGTTTTTATGACGGAACCAACAAACTAGAAGTTGAACAAGCTATAAAAGACATTTATCTATTAATATCCGAAAAATAAAACCTCCGGCACCAAAAAATGATACCGGAGGAAAAATTGCTATGAAAAAGTTAAGCAGTTGCTTAACGTCTATTAGGTCGCACTATAAATTAACTCCTTACAAATTCCCTTCACATTCTTTATAAAATTGCTCTAAATACAACTCCATAAATTGATGTCTTTGGTTGGCTATCTGTTTTCCCGTCTTTGTATTCATCTTATTTTTTAACAACAATAACTTTTCATAAAAATGATTAATTGTGGGTGCTGTACTTTTTTTATACTCCTCTTTAGTCATGTTTAAATTGGGAGCAATTTCTGGATTGTACATCGCTCTGTTTTTAAAACCTCCATAATTAAAAGCTCTTGCAATTCCCACAGCTCCAATAGCATCCAATCTATCTGCATCTTGTACCACATTTAACTCTACCGAAGCAAAAGTCTGCTTCTCTTTTCCTCCTTTAAAAGAAATGTTTTCTATAATTTTTACCACATGATTAATGACCTCATCTTTTACATTTTCTGATTTTAAAAAACGTGTAGCTACCCTAGGTCCAACTTGTTCATCTCCATTATAAAATTTAGAATCTGCAATATCGTGTAACAAGGCTCCTAAAGAAACTATTTCTAAATCACAATTTTCTGTTTTAGCAATTAGCAAAGTATTTTTATACACTCTTTCTATATGAAACCAGTCGTGACCTCCTTCGGCATTTTTTAATTGTTCTTTTACAAAAGCAATGGTATTATTGATTGTATTATGATTCATTAAATTGATATATTTTATGTGGAGTTATACAATAATCTAAAGGAATGTCTCCTAAGTAAACATCTTCTATTTGTTCTTCAGCTTCGTAAAAAGACAATCCTACTTTTAAAACATCCGATTTACATTTACTTAAAAAATCATCATAAAAACCTTTGCCATATCCCACTCTGTTTCCACTTATATCAAAGGCTAGTAAAGGAACAAAAACAACATCAATATTATCTTCTGGCACAGACAATCCATTTTGTGGTTCTGGAATTCCGTAAGAATTAATAACAAACTTAGTGTTTTCGGTTAATAAAAAATGAGACAAGGTATTTTTGATAAAGTCTGATTTTGAAACGACAACTTCTTTATTTCTAGCAAATAAAACATGTAAAATTTGATCTGTATCTATTTCTTTTAAATCTACAATACTTAAAAACAAATGATAATATGTTTTATTCCAAATAGGTGCTTTTAAAAGCTGATTTGCAATTTGTAAAGTAATTGATGTTATCTCGTCACTTGATAAAGTAGCTCTTAATTTTTTATATTTTTTTCGTAACTCTTTTTTAGTCATTTTAAAATACTTTGAAAAACAAAATTAACAATTAATATCTCTCAAAATTCACTAATTTAGAGTTATGATTTTAGTTACAGGAGGTACAGGTTTAGTAGGAGCTCATTTGTTATACCATTTGTGTAGCACAAACAACACAGTAGTAGCAACTTACAGAAATAAAAACACACAAAACATAACCAAAGAAATTTTTGAATTGTATGGTGACACAACAAACTATAAAAACATTGTCTGGAAAAAAGCTGACATTGTTGATATTCCTGAACTAGAAAAAGTTTTTATTGGGATTACACATGTATATCATGCGGCCGCAAAAGTATCTTTTAAAGCTTCCGATAGTGAACAGCTAAGAAAAATAAATATAGAAGGAACGGCCAATATTGTAAATCTCTGTATTAAAAACAAAATACAAAAATTATGTTACGTTAGCTCTATTGCAACATTAGCCAAAACTCCTGGTATTGATTTTATTGACGAAGATTGCGAATGGAATCCCGAAGGAGACCATAGTGATTATAGCATTACTAAATATGGTGCAGAAATAGAAGTTTGGAGAGGTTCTCAAGAAGGGTTGCCCGTAGTAATTGTAAACCCTGGGGTTATTTTTGGTTTTGGAGCTTGGAATCTAAACTCTAGCCAACTATTTTCTAAAATAAAAAAAGGTTTGCCGTTTTATACCAACGGAACTGTTGGTGTTGTAGGAGTACAAGATGTAATATTTGCAATGATTACTTTGATGAATAGTACTGTTATCAATCAACGTTTTATTATGGTTGCAGAAAATCTTAGTTACCACAACATTTTTTCTTTAATTGCTAAGACTCTAAATGTAAAACCTCCAAAATTTAAAGCCAGTAAAACTTTTACAGAAATTGCTTGGCGATTAAATCATCTTGTGTCTAGCTTAACTTTTGGAACTATTAACTTTGGCTTGAACAAATACAGTGCACGTGCTGCTCATAAAAAAAGATATTACAAAGGAGATCTAATAAAAAAGAGTATAACTAATTTTAGCTATACCCCTTTTACTACTGTAATTAAAGAAATTTGTTCTAAATTACCTTAATCTAATAATTTTTAATCCCTCTTCTTTTGTATTCTCTATTGCATTTACAAATACAGCTTGATTTTCTTTTACCTGCTCTCCGTTTTTAGTATAATAAAAAGCTTGTTTGTATCTGTGAGATGCCCCATTAACATCTTTAGAATTCCCTTTTATTGTTCTTAAAACAGCATCATAAGTAACGTTAAACCCTCTAATGGCATACTCGCTTGGTAGTGCACTGTTCTTAACAGAATAAGCTTTTTCTACCTTTTTGTTTTTTACAGCAATATACTCTACCTCATCTGTACCATAAGTGTAATTGTATTTTGCCAAGGTTTCGTATGAAATCTTATTTGCATAGTCCGATTTTTCAAAAGATAAAACTCTTACAGGTGTATCTAATAAATCTTTTTTAGGAATAGACCCTGTGTTGTTAAAAACATCAGCAGTAATTACATTGCTATTTTCTACAATTAAAATCCAATTGGGTTGCTCTAACTTTAGTTGGCTTAAAAATTCTTGTCTAGAAATATATCCTTTAGACAACGTTAATAAGCTAACATCGTTTTCTATAATGGCTCCTAACTTATCTCTTTTAGCTAGTATGCTTTTATAATTTTTTAAAGCGGTCATATTTTGTTTAGTTCCCACAATAATTAAATGTTGTCCTTTTCTATTTTCTTTAATAAAAGACAACACTTCTTTTTCTAACAAATCTTTATTAGTAGCTGTTTTGATTATATTACTATTTCTAAAACGGTTTTGTTTTTGAGAATAAATAGGATAGTACACAGGAACCGATGGAAATTGAGTAGCTACATACATTGCATTATTGGTATACAAAGGACCTATAATAACATCTGGGTGATGTGCTTTTATAACCTCCATATTTTTATGAATAGAGTCTACCGATTTTTCTGTATCTACAACAGATAAATTTACTTTAACTCCTTGTTTTTGTAAAGAATCAATTGCCATAGATGCTCCTAAGTAAAAATCGGAAACAATACTAGGCAATCCATTTGGGTTTGCAAATAAGATCTCTTGACTTAACGTATCATTCTTTTTAAAATCAAAAGGCAACATAATCATTGTATTTACCACTTTATCAATTACTATAGAATCTTTAAACCATTGATGATCTTCAAACAACACATGAGTTCTTTTTAATCCTACCAATAAATCTCCTCCATTTTCTAGAATAGAATCAAAACTAGGATTTATAGACTTTAAAGAATCTTTGCTTATTCCTAACTCTTCCAAAACCACTTCTATAGAATCTCCTTGTTGATAAGAATATGTTAAAGGAGATCTTTTGTATATTGGTGCAACAGTACTTTTGGTCACTTTGGCAATTACTTTACTTGGCAATTGAATAGCTGAACCAATTACCAAACTGTCTATAGTTACGGTATCATTAACAGCTAATAATTCTGAAACACTAATTCCGTACTTTTTAGAAACACTATATAAGGTTTCTCCTTTAGCAATAATATGTTTACTAGGATCTGATTCAATTTCTTCCTTACTAAGTGTAGGTATTATTAAAACGGTTCCAAGTTTTAACCCTTCGCTTAACACAACTGAATTAGCCTTTTTTAAATCAGGAATACTAACTCCGTATGTTTTAGAAATTCCATACAAAGTTTCTTTTGCAGCAACGGTATGTGTTTTTATGGTTTGCTTTGCAGGGGCTTGTTTTTTTACCGTTAAAATCTGTAATTCTTGTCCTATTTTTAATCCATCTATTGCTAAAACAGGATTTTGTTTTAGCAAATTAGACATAGATATATTGTATTGTTTAGATAAACTATACAACGTTTCTTTTGCCTTTACTTTATGTACCGCCAAAGAATCTTTTTCTTGTTCAGAAAATTTAAAATAATCTCTGCTAGCATCTGGCCTTAGATCTTTAGGGGGTTTTGTTGATTTAAAATTTCTGACAGGAATTTTTATCAACGTTTTTTTCTTTGGCTTTTTAGGGATATCTGGGTTTGCTTTTAACAAAGCAGTGTAGCTTACATCAAATTTTTCTGCAATATCCTTTAAAGACTCTCCTCTTTTCACCTTATACTCTTTTAGTTCTTGTGCTGATAAAGAGAAACTTATCATAAAAAACAACAAACTAAAAGCTTTACATATTTGTATCATATTGGGATTCATTTTCAGAACACAATATTACATATATTATACCAAATATAAGAACCTAACATACGTTAAAACCTAGATACATATTAACAAAATATAGGTATAAAAAAACACCAACTTTTAAAGTTGGTGTTTTTAATTTTATAATAAAACCTTATTCCCACTCAATAGTAGCAGGTGGTTTAGAGCTAATGTCATAAACAACTCTGTTTACTCCTTTTACACTGTTTATTATTTTGTTTGATATTTCTTGTAAAAATTTATATGGTAAATCTACCCAGTCAGCAGTCATACCATCTGTAGACTCAACAGCACGTAAAGCAACCGCTTTTTCGTATGTACGCTCATCTCCCATTACCCCTACAGATTGTACAGGTAATAAAATAGCTCCGGCTTGCCAAACAGAATCATACAATCCGTGTTCTTTTAACCCGTTAATAAAAATAGCATCTACTTCTTGTAACATCGCTACTTTTTCTGGGGTAATATCTCCTAATATTCTAATTGCCAATCCTGGTCCTGGAAAAGGATGACGACCTAACAGTTCCGGATCAATTCCCATAGATTTTCCTGCTCTACGAACCTCATCTTTAAAAATCATACGTAAAGGCTCTACAATTTTTAATTTCATAAAGTCTGGCAACCCCCCTACGTTATGATGAGATTTAATTGTTGCTGATGGTCCTCCATCTGCAGAAACAGATTCAATTACATCAGGATAAATAGTTCCTTGTGCCAACCATTTTACGTTTTCTATCAAATGAGATTCTTGATCAAAAACATCAATAAATGCTTTACCAATAGCTTTACGTTTCAATTCAGGATCAGACAAACCTTCTAATTCTTTCATAAATCTGTCGGTAGCATCTACTCCTTTTACGTTTAAGCCCATACCTTCGTATTGCTTTAACACACCTTCAAATTCGTTTTTACGTAGTAATCCATTGTTAACAAATACACAGTATAAATTATCTCCTATAGCTTTATTTAATAAAACGGCTGCTACGGTAGAATCTACCCCTCCAGACAGTCCTAAAACTACTTTATCGTTTCCTACTTTGTCCTTAATTTCTTGAACGGTAGTTTCTACAAAATTATTAGGTGTCCATTCTTGAGCAACTCCTGCAATTTTCACTAAAAAGTTTCCTAATAATTTAGCTCCATCTGTAGAGTGATATACCTCTGGGTGGAATTGAATTGCGTAAGTATCTTCTCCTTTAACGTGATATGCTGCATTTTTTACATCTGGTGTACTTGCAATACATTCGTAATTATCTGGTAAGTTTAAAATGGTGTCAGAATGACTCATCCAAACTTGACTTCCTTCTTTAATATCATCAAACAAAGGATTTGTATGATCTAAAAAAGATAAGTTGGCTCTACCATATTCTCTGGTGTTTGATGCTCCTACTTCTCCACCAAAAAAGTGTGCTAAGTATTGAGCTCCATAACAGATTCCTAATAATGGTTTTTTACCTTTTACTTCTGATAAATCTATTTTAGGTGCATTTTCTCCTCTTACTGAGTGTGGAGAACCTGATAGAATAACTGCTTTATAATCAGCAAAATTATATTTTTCGCTGTTGTATGGATGAATTTCACAATAAATGTTCAACTCTCTCACTCGACGAGCTATCAGCTGCGTAACTTGAGATCCGAAATCTAGAATAAGTACTTTTTGTTGCATGCGCAAAAGTAACTTTTTATTTATTGACTACAAAAATTTAAGAAGTGGTTTTATGGTTTTCTGTAAGCCTGTTTGACCATATGTTTTACAACCAATTTATGAAATGGCTTAATCACATTCATATAGACCATTCCAAACTTATTGTGATACGTTACCAAAGTAGTTATTTTAACATTGTAAAATTCTGATTTTGTTTTACCAACAACAACTCTAAAATTTAAATGCTTGTCATTTACTCCTAAAACTATCTCAGTTGCTTTTAATTCGTAAATTCTAAAAAAACCAATATATCCTCCTATTTTATATTCCACAGAATAATCTATTGGCTGCACTGTTTTTAACCCTACAACCGACACTAATACATTTCTGATTTTAAATAAAAAATCTATCCACACAGGCATCGTATTAAAAATCAAATTTGCTATTTCTGTAACCGTATTTTTATGATTGGTGGTAGCAAACGTGTCTAAAAAATCAATTTGATTCAAAACCCAGCCTTGGTAATCTTCTTTAAGAGACTTCTCTTTTATTACTTTCTTCATCTATATTATGACTAGTTTAAAAATAGCTTCCATTTGTTTTTCTTGAATAGATAACGGAATCGTTTTTACTATTCTATTCCTTAACCACACCAACAGAGAATTTGACCAATGTGCTATTGTTCCTATTTTATAGCTTGTTAAAACAATCTTATGTGCTTTCTTTATTCTTAATTTTTCATACTCTTTAAAAGCTTTTAGAATATGGTGTTTTTCTATACATTCTGCCAACACAAAAGCATCTTCTATAGCCTGACAAGCTCCTTGCCCTAAATTTGGTGTGGTGGCATGTGCTGCATCCCCCAACAAACAAATACAATCAACACTCCAATTTTTAAAAGGTGCAATATCCATTATTTCAGCAGTATGAATGTTTTTTTCATCTGTTTTAGAAATAATATCAGCAACCAAAGAATCAAACACTTTAAAATCATTTATATTTATATTTTGCTTCCTATATTTATGAATCGATTTTAATGCATACCAATACACCTTTTGATCGTTAATTTTAACAAAACCAAAACGAACTCCTTTCCCCCAACTTTCTACAGCTTGATGACTGTATTTTTCCGGTAGATTATAATTCAATACCCCCCTCCAACATATTTGTTGTGCTTTTCTTATTTTAACAGACTCAAACAACAGTTGTCTAACTTTAGAATGAATACCATCTGCTCCAATAACAACTTCTGAATTATAATCCTTATCATTATTAAACTTTAAAAGACATCCGTTAGATTTCTTTTTTATTCCTTTAAGTTGATGATCTAAAAAAAGTTCGTCTGACTCAAATTCATCCATCAATATTCTCTGGAGTTTTCCTCTGTGAATGGCTATGTTTTTAAGTTGATATTTACTTTCAAAAACCGACAAATCTGTTTCTGAAATAGTTTCTAATTTTTCATCAACAATTTTTACAGAAGAAACATAAGATCCTTGTGCTGTTATTTTATCAGACAGATTAAGTTTCTGGTAAACCTGCATGGCATTATTTGCCAAGATAATACCAGCACCTAAGGATCTCACCTCTTTTGTTTGTTCAAAAACACGCACGTTAAACCCTTTTCTTTTTAAGAAAATTCCTGTGGTTAAACCTCCTATACCTCCTCCTATAATATCTATTATCATCATAAAACATCTAAATTAGGTCAAATGTACTAATTATATTTAGTAGGTCATCTATACTAAATAATTATATTTACAGTCCATGAATACAACAAAACAAAAAATATTAAAAACTTCTTTAGATTTGTTTAACCAGCAAGGCCTTTACAAGGTAACTTTAAGACGAATTGCTAAGGAGATAAACATAAGTCAGGGAAACTTAAATTATCATTACAAAAAAAGAGAAGATATTATAGAAACTCTTTATTTTAGTTTGGTTGCAGATATTGACAAAACAATGCTCAATATCAATCAGAACCAAATAAATGTTAAAACATTACACCAATTGTCTAGTGCTGTATTACATCTGTTTTATGAGTATCGCTTTTTTTTATTAGACTTTACTCAAATTATGAGAGAACAACCTGTAGTTAAAACACATTACAATCAATTGGTTAAAATAAGAAAACAGCAAACTCTAGACTTATTCAACACTCTTGTTGCAAACAAATTAATGAGAAACGAACAGTTTAAAAATGAATTTGACGATTTGTATACTCGAATTCAGATTTTGAGTGACTTTTGGATGTCATCTATAACTATAGAAAATACATTAATTGATAAAAAAACAACTGATAAGTATGTTAAAATTATAACCGAATCCATCTACCCTTATTTAACTAAAAAAGGTCTTGATGAATATTATTTACTGTTAACTTAAAACATCTTAATTCTTTTTTGTCTTACGTTTTTAATCTACAATTAAACGACTATCTTTGCAATGCAAAAAAATATTTATAATGATTAATATTACTTTACCCGATGGGAGTGTAAGAGCGTACGAACAAAATAGTACGCCAATGGATGTGGCCATGAGTATTAGCCACGGTTTAGCAAGAAATGTAATTTCTGCAAGTTTTAATGGAAATACCGTTGAAACCAAAACCCCATTAACCACGGACGGTAATTTAACCTTATTTACATTTGATCAACCCGAAGGAAAAAAAGCTTTTTGGCACTCTTCTGCACACGTTTTAGCACAAGCTATTCAAAAATTATATCCTGGTGTAAAATTAACTATTGGTCCTGCCATAGAAAACGGTTTTTATTACGATATTGATTTTGGTGAACACAAAGTTTCTGAAACAGACTTCCCTAAAATAGAAGCTAAATTTTTAGAATTGGCTAGAGGAAAACACGAATTTACATTGCGTGAAGTTTCTAAGGCAGATGCTTTAGCTAAATATAAAGAAGAAGAAAATCCTTTTAAAGTTGAGTTGATAGAAAACTTAACCGATGGAGAAATTACTTTCTGCGATCATGATGATTTTACTGATTTATGTCGTGGAGGTCATATTCCAAATACAGGAATTTTAAAAGCAGTTAAAGTAATGAGTGCTGCAGGTGCTTATTGGAGAGGTGATGAAAAAAATCCTCAGTTAACTCGTATTTATGGAATCACTTTCCCTAAAGCGAAGTTGTTGACTGAATATTTAGAATTATTAGAATTAGCAAAGCAACGTGATCACCGTAAATTGGGTAAAGAATTAGAATTGTTTACTTTTTCTCAAAAAGTTGGACAAGGATTGCCTTTATGGTTACCAAAAGGAGCTGCCCTAAGGCAACGTTTAGAAGACTTCTTAAAAAAAGCGCTTAAAAAAGGTGGATACGAGATGGTGGTAACACCACATATCGGCCAAAAAGAGTTGTATGTGACTTCTGGTCACTATGAAAAATATGGAGAAGATAGTTTTCAACCTATCAAAACTCCAAAAATGGATGAAGAATTCTTATTAAAACCAATGAACTGTCCTCATCACTGTGAAATTTTTAACTACAAACCTTGGTCTTATAAAGAGTTACCTAAGCGTTATGCTGAATTTGGTACCGTTTATAGATACGAGCAAAGTGGTGAATTACATGGAATGACTCGTGTACGTTGTTTTACACAAGATGATGCACATATTTTTTGTACTCCAGATCAATTAGATCAAGAGTTTAAAGATGCTATTGATTTAGTATTATATGTATTTGGTTCTTTAGGTTTTGAAGACTTTACAGCTCAAGTCTCTTTAAGAGACCCTGAAAATCCAGAAAAATACATTGGTTCTGATGAAAATTGGGAAAAGGCAGAAAATGCAATCTTAAATGCAGCCAAAGAAAAAGGTTTAAATTATGTTGTAGAAACAGGAGAAGCTGCTTTTTATGGACCTAAATTAGACTTTATGGTAAAAGATGCATTAGGAAGAAGTTGGCAGTTAGGAACTATTCAAGTAGACTACAATCTGCCTGAAAGATTTGACTTAACCTACAAAGGATCTGACAATGCACAACATAGACCTATTATGATTCACAGAGCTCCTTTTGGATCTTTGGAACGTTTTATTGCTGTATTGTTAGAACATACAGGTGGTAATTTTCCACTTTGGTTAATGCCAGAACAAGTTATTATCTTACCAATCAGTGAGAAATATCAGAAATATGCAGAAAAAGTTTCAGAATTGCTAGAAAATTCCGAAATTCGCACGCTAATTGATGACCGGAATGAAAAAACAGGTCGAAAAATTAGAGATGCTGAGGTTAGTAAAATCCCTTACATGATTATTGTAGGAGAAAAAGAAGAAGGAGAAGAAAGTGTATCTGTTAGAAAACATGGTGAAGGAGATTTAGGATCTTTTTCTGTAAATGATTTTATCAAACATGTAACTAACGAAATAGACAAAACCTTAGTACCATTTAAATAGAGTTTAACTTCTCATAGTAATATGAGAGCAAAAAGATAAAGCCATAGCAATTAAGAGAAGAAGGTCCCGAGGACCTGCGAGAATTATTAAGGAAAATCCACATAGAATTAATAACGATATTCGTTTTGTGGATGAAGTGCGTTTAGTAGGTGAAAACATCGAAGTTGGAGTATATCCAATTGCTGATGCCAAAAGATTCGCTAGAGAACAAGAGTTAGATTTAGTAGAAATATCTCCTAAAGCTGTCCCTCCTGTTTGTAAAATTATAGATTACAAAAAGTTTTTGTACGAGCAAAAGAAACGTGATAAAGTTATTAAAGCGAAAGCTACTAAAGTAACTGTAAAAGAAATTCGTTTTGGACCTCAGACAGATGAGCATGATTACGAATTTAAAAAGAAACATGCCATTAAATTTTTGCAAGATGGTGCAAAACTAAAAGCATATGTATTCTTTAAGGGTCGTTCTATTATATTTAAAGATCAGGGGCAAATTTTACTATTAAAATTAGCTCAAGAATTAGAAGAATATGGTAAAGTAGAGCAAATGCCTAAGTTAGAAGGTAAACGTATGATTATGTTTATGGCTGCTAAAGTAAAAAAATAGTTGACAGACCTCTTTATGTTTAAAGTCTATTAGGTTTTATACATAACGTAAACTCAACAACCTTTTCTACTTTCTATCAACATAAAAAGTAAAGTATAGCTATTTAACAATAGCTATTACTCAAAATAAAATAAGCAAGAATAAAAACTTATAGAGATGCCTAAATTAAAAACAAAATCTAGTGCTAAGAAGAGATTCAAAGTAACTGGAACTGGAAAATTAAAAAGAAAGCACGCTTTTAAAAGTCACATCTTAACAAAGAAGTCTAAAAAGCGTAAATTAAAATTAACTCACGACGGTTTAGTTCACAAGAACGACGAAGCGAGTATTAAAAACATGTTAAACTTAAAGTAATTTAAGTATAACAAGGGAATATTTAATTATTAACCATGGAGTGGGCAATAAAAGTATTAACAATTACGACTAAGTAATTACGTAATCGCCTCACTACAAAAAACATTGAAATTATGCCTAGATCAGTAAATTCAGTAGCCTCAAGAAGAAGAAGAAAAAAAATCTTGAAGCAAGCAAAAGGTTATTTTGGAAGACGTAAAAACGTTTACACAGTAGCAAAAAATGCGGTTGAGAAAGCAATGTCTTACTCTTACCGTGATAGAAAAAACAAGAAAAGAAGTTTCCGTGCTTTATGGATTACTCGTATTAACGCGGGTGCTCGTATTCATGGATTGTCTTATTCTCAGTTTATGGGGAAAGTAAAAGCTCAAAACATCGAATTAAACCGTAAGGTTTTAGCTGATTTGGCTATGAACAACCCAGAAGCTTTTAAGGCCATCGTCGAAAAAGTAAAATAAATTTAAAATAATATCTTGCTTATATTTTAACCCTCTAACTTTTGTTAGAGGGTTTTTTAATTTATTACATTTGATGAAAAAATTAAACTATGCTACAAGAAATAATCATCCCATTAGTATCGCTCGTTTTTTTAGAAGTGGTGTTAGGAATAGATAATATTATATTTATATCCATTTTAACAGATAAACTTCCTGAAGAAAAAAGAGATAAATTAAGAATTATAGGACTGGCTTTAGCGGCTATTATTAGAATAGGATTGTTAACTGTTGTTTCTTGGATTTTAAAGCTAGATAATAATTTATTCTCTGTTTTTGGATTAGGTTTTAGCGGAAAAAACATCATACTACTTATAGGTGGAATCTTTTTACTTTACAAAGCTAGTTCTGAAATTTTTCATCATACTGAAACAGAAGTAAATGCTAGTAATAAAAAAGTAAAAAATTCAACCTTTACTAATTTATTAATTGAAATTCTTATTCTAGATATTGTATTTTCTATAGATTCTATTATTACTGCCGTAGGTATGGTTAGCAATCTATATGTAATGTATGCTGCTGTAATAATAAGTGTTTTAATCATGATTTTTGCTTCTAAACCCATCGTAAACTTTATCAATAAACACATTTCTTTTAAAATATTAGCGTTGTGTTTTTTAATGATGATTGGTGTTTCTTTAATTGGAGAAGGTCTCCATTTTGAAATCCCTAAAGGATACATTTATTTTTCTATGTTATTTGCCTTTTTAGTAGATTTGATACAGATTAAAACAGTTAAAAAATAAACCCTAACAAAAAAGCTCGATAGAAATTCTATCGAGCTTTTTTTAAACCATAATTCAGTAGTTATTAGAAAAAGTATCTAAACCCTACAGATAAATCAGAATCTCCTAAATCTGTTACAAAACCGCTAGAACTTCCACTATTTCCTTGATTATTGTATGTTCTATAAGTATATCCTAAAACATTATCAAACCCAACTTTGATAGACATATGCTTGTTAAGTACACAACTTATACTTGGAGAAACACCTATAGTATAAAATCTATTTTCAATATCGTTTTTATCATTATCGTTGTTAATAAAATTAGCATTACCAGAAACACTTAAAAAGAAACTTTTATAGAGTTTATAATATTTTTCTGCATACACACCTACACCATAATTAGAATCATCATACTCTGTATTAGAGTTTTCTTTAGTTTTTATTTTGTTATACCTTGCAGAAAGACCTACAACCAAATTATCTTCTATAAAATATCCAACAGATGGATTGATTGAGAAACTTTTACTTTCATAATTAGTTCCATCAACATTTTCTGTTTCTGATTTTCCTGCTGACAAACTACCTCCAACAGTATAGCTTCTCCTTTAGAATACGACGATTCAAATTCTATTTCTTGAGCAGATACGCTCAACATTGTTAAAAACAACACACTAAGTAATACTTTTTTCATAATATATTTTTTATAATTAATATGTTATGATATATACAAGTGCAATGCCGAAAGAATGTATATATGTTAATTTAAAAACAAAAAAAGGTTAATCCATTTGGAATGGATCAACCTTTTTATAAAAACAATACACTTCTTTTCTTACTTTCTTATAATAGATCCTGATGGAAAACTTGATAGATTAGTATTTAAGTTATGGGTTGTTGGTGCTATTGCAGCATCTGTAGCAATAGTAACTAAGAGTGGTTTTATAGAAAACGGTTTTACCGAATTATCTGGATAAGGCTCTAAAGAGATTACTGTTGTTTTTCCTCTAACGTCTAAAGGAAACGTAACTCCTGTTGGTGCATTTAATAAAAAATCTTCTCCTGGAATTGGTGGTCCTGCATTTGCTTCTGTTCCACTAAACTGATTGCTTGCATCACTTTCTGTAAAACTAATAAATGTTCCTGTAGATATAGGTGTTCCATTTACAACAACCCAACCTTCATACCTCCAACCAGAACTTGCCTCCAACTCTGGCATACCTCCTAAACCTGCTGTTGGCGGAGTCCCTGGAGTACCATACCATATTCCATTTTCATCATTTCCGTTATTAGTTCCTGTTTCATCTGTTGGAGTTCTTAAAAAGAACTTTCCCCAAGCCTCAGTAAACTCTCCATCTCCATTTGTATTAATCCCCGGAATTGTATTAGCAACTACTATTGCAGAATTCCCTGAAAAATCTGCTGCTAAAATTTTAGTTGCAGATGGTGCTGGATCATTATCTACCGTTGGCTCAATAGACAAGACAAATTTTGTCGCATTTGCTAAATTTGTTTTATCTACAGTAAAAGAATTTGCAGACCAATCTCCTGAATCATTTATGGTAAATACTCCTGTAGACACAGGATTTTCATTTACAATTATCCATCCTTCATAAACAAAATCATCACCTAAGTTTGCCAATCCATTTATAGATAATTCTAAGTTTGTATTACTCTCTATTATTGACTTTGTATCATCATCATTATCACACGATCCTAGTAACATTCCAAAGGCTAAAACACCTGCTGTAAAAAATTTCTTATTCATTTTAAATTGATTTTTAATTATAAAATCAAATGTAGAACAGATCTTTTTTATGTTTTGTTAGCTAGCTAACACTTAAGCTTTTTTTTAAAATAATTTTAGTTCTTGTAAACTCTATCTGCCCTTCTTCTTTTAATTCATTTAAAATAATATTTAAACTAGGTCTAGAGGCTCCTATTAAGTTTGCAATATCTTTTTGAGTGTAGGGATGTTCTATTTCTATGGTTTGATTACTCTTATTTACAACTCCAAAATCGTTAGAAAGATCTGTTAAAAATTCTGTTACTCTTGTTTTACAATCTTTAAACATTAAAATTTCTAACCTTCTTTCTAATTTTTTTATTCTATAGTTGATGAACTTGTAAATATTTAAAGCAAAATTTTGATTGTCTTTCATTAAATCATGTAGTGTAGCAACTTCTATAGGACAAACAGTCGTTGAGCTATTTAATACTTTTGCGAATTCACTTCTGGTATCTTGCCCCAACAAAGCTTTTTCGCCAAAGACCTGCCCTTTACTTAAAATAGCTTTGATCACCTCATCTCCTTCGGCAGTGTAATAACCTATTTTTATTTTTCCAGATTGAATTAAAAATAATTTATTCGCTCTATCTGCAGAAAAATAAACATATTCATTTTTTTTAAAGTTTAAAAACTGATGACATGAAGCATATTCTTTAAATTTATGAGGACAAAGTTTTCCAAATAAATTAACATTTTCTACAAACCATAATTGTTTAGACATTCTATTTAGGGATAGTTGAAGTACTACATATGTCGAATTATTTTATGATTAATTACACAAAAAAGCCTCTATTAAAAATAGAGGCTTTTTTATATAGTAAATTATAACTTTAAAATTCTCTTACACATAAAACAGAAAATGAATGAGACCAATTTTGATAAGTATTACCTTCTCCAAATGTTGGATTAGCTAGCTCTTGAGTTGCATAAGATGATGAGTATGTAGACCAGTGATAATCATACGCAAAGAAATTTTGATTTCCTACAGTTCCTCGAATCTCTACTAGTTCAGCTACCGAAGGCATATGCCAATTATTATAAGTTCCTTCATTTAAAGCATTAACATAATTACCTGATTGAGAATAAGGTACTCTTGCTTGTGTACTTGATGCCACCAAACCATGTGTCTCTCCTTCAACATAACCTGTATCTCCATTTTGAAATATCTTATATACAATACCTCCTTCAGCTCGTGTACCAACTTTTATCGGACATTTTCCATCTTTTGTCCAAACAGGTTTATCTTCACAGTAAGTTAATACCATACTACTCTCTGATGGTGCAGCTACTTTATCCCAAGAAGAACCATTCCAATAAGTCATATCTCCAGCAGTTGGAGTTTGAGGTAAGTTTGAAGAAGAACTACCTGATGTTTTTGCATATAATGCATATGGTACGCTCATCATTTGACTAGTTCCAGTAATTGTATAATTTGTACCTCCTGTAATATCTGTTTCTGTTTTGATAAAATAAGTATCATTACTCCAATCAATATTAGAAAAAACTCCCGTACTAACATTACCCGTACCTATTTCTAAACTCACTAATCCATTAGCATTTGTAGTTGGAGTTTGTCTCTCTACATAAACAGCAGTACCAGACTGTCCTCCTTTTAAAACACTAACTTGTATTCCTAAGTTTTGGTTAACAACTAAGTTATTTTCTGTATCTCGGATTACCGCTTGATAGCTCATTTTTTCGGGTGCTTGTGCCCATGTGTTAATACTTATTAATAAAGCAATAATTAATTGTAATGTTTTTTTCATGTTTCTAGTTTTTAATAATTTTAAATGTTTTTACGATTTGATTGTTTTTAACGATACTTAAAAAATAAGTAGCTTTGGGTAAGGCACTCATGGAAATTAATGTATTGTTTTCCGTTACTTTTTTAGTTTCAACCTGCCTACCTAACAAATCCATCAGTTGAAAATTCACATTTTCAAAATCCTTTAATTTTAAGTTTAAAAAGTCAGTAGTTGGGTTTGGATAAACAGATAATTCTAAAAGAATATATTTTTCATCAACACCTAATGTAGAAGAAATTGTGTAGGGCTGATTTACCCCCTGTTCTACACTCCCACTTGAGCCTACAGAGTTTGTGTAAAATACTTGTCCTACAGAATAATTAACAGTTCCACCTGTTGTCTTAATTTCTCCTCCTACAGCTACCATATTTTCTTGTGCTTGCACTCCTCCTAACCCAAGAAGAATAACGGTAAGATTTGTAATTGTCTTTTTGTGTTTCATAATTAATAGTTTAATTTAATACAACCGTAAAATTATATGATATAAATATTTTGTAATAGCCCATTAAGACAAAAGAGTAGCCCAATCGGGTATTTTATGATTTTTATTCCATTTGAAGAAAAAAGACAATCATTTTTTTAAATTCAAGAGCTTGTTAAGAGATGTATATTCTTTAAATTTATGAGTATAAGTTTATACAAAAAAATAAACCTGTTTTGCAAACCACAATTATTAAAACATTCTAAAGTAGTTAAATTAATTAGACACAAAAAAGCCTCTATTTTTAATAGAGGCTTTTTTGTGTAATTTTTAAAGTTGTTTTTATACTAAGTTAAAGCTTTGTTTTGCTATTTCTAACTCTTCGTTTGTTGGAATAATAAAAATTTTAACTTTAGCGTTTTTAACTTGAATTTCGGTTAATTGTTTTGGTCTTTGGTTATTTAAATCTTTATCAATTTCAATTCCTAAATATTCTAAATCTTTACATACTAAATCACGAATTTCAATACAATTTTCTCCTGCTCCAGCGGTAAAAACAATAGCATCTAATCCATTCATAGCCGCTGCATAAGCTCCAATATATTTTTTAACTCTATAGGCATACAATTCTAACGCTTCGGTACATTCTTTATTTCCGCTCTTAGATTGATTTACCAAATCTCTAAAATCTGAGTAGCCAGTCATACCTAACATTCCACTTTGCTTGTTGATTAAATCACTTACTTCTTGTCCTGAATATCCTAAATTTTTAACCAAATGTACAATAACGGCAGGATCAATATCTCCTGTTCGAGTTCCCATTGCTAAACCTGTAGTTGGAGAAAATCCCATAGAATGGTCTACACAAAGTCCATTTTGCACAGCAGATACAGAGGCTCCGTTCCCTATATGCAAAGTAACTAGTTTGGTAGTAGTAGTTCCTAAAAACTCATTTGCTTTTTCGGATACATATTTATGACTCGTACCATGAAATCCGTAAACACGAATCTTTTTTTCTTCTGCCAGCTTTTTAGGCAATGCATATTTATAAGCTTTAGCTGGCATGGTTTGATGAAATACGGTATCAAAAACCACCACCTGTTTTGCTTGTGGAAACAAGTCTTCACAAACTTCTATACCTAATAAATGCGCAGGATTGTGTAAGGGAGCTAAAGAAAATAATTCTTTAATTTCTGCCTTTACTTCTGGAGTCACGATCTCTGCTTTGTTAAAAGCACTTCCACCGTGTACAACTCTATGTCCTATTACTTTTAAATCTTCTTTTTCAGCAATTACTCCAACTTTTTCATCAAACAAATGAGAAACTAATAAAGACAATCCTTCTTTGTGATCTGCAATAGCACCTTGTATTGTAATTTCATCACCATTAATGGGCTTGTAAACAAAGTTTGAGTTGTCTTGTCCTACTCCAATACGTTCTATCAAGCCTTCACAAACAACTTTTTCTAGAGGCATTTCAATCAATTGATATTTTATTGATGAACTTCCTGAATTGATAATTAATATATTCATGTTTTATAATTCTTGTGCTTGTATAGCGGTGATAATTACTGTATTAAAAATATCGTCTACGGTACAACCTCTACTTAAATCGTTTACGGGTTTGTTTAATCCTTGTAACATAGGTCCAATTGCCAAAGCTCCTGTTTCTCTCTGAATGGCTTTGTAGGTATTGTTTCCAGTATTTAAATCTGGAAACACCAATACAGTTGCTTTTCCTGCAACTTCTGAGTTTGGCATTTTACTTTTTGCTACTCCAGGATCTACAGCTGCATCGTACTGAATAGGTCCTTCTATTTTTAAATCGGGTCTTTTTTGTTTTACAATTTCTGTAGCAGTACGTACTTTATCTACCTGTGCACCTTTTCCTGATGACCCTGAAGAATAAGACAACATAGCTACTCTTGGCTCAATACCAAAATTAGCGGCAGAATCTGCTGATGAAATAGCTATTTCAGCTAATTGTTCTGCTGTTGGATCTGGATTAATAGCACAATCTCCAAAGATTGAAACTCTGTTTTCCATACACATAAAGAAGATAGAAGACACTACAGATACTCCTGGTTTGGTTTTTATAAACTGTAAGGCAGGTCTAATGGTATGTTGTGTGGTATTTACAGCCCCCGAAACCATACCATCTACCAATCCTTTATGAACCATCATGGTACCAAAGTACGATACATCTGTCATAGTATCTTTGGCAGTATCTAAATTCATCCCTTTATGTTTTCTTAATTCATAAAGTGTATTGGTAAAATCTTCAAAGTATTCTGAATCTATAGGATTGATTACTTTTATTTTATCAAAATTAATAGCAACATCTATTTTTTCTGCTTTTATTTTTAATTCCTCAATATTACCTAACAATACTACATCTACAATATTTAAGGTAGCCAACATTGCTGCAGCTTCTAAAATTCGTGGATCATTTCCTTCTGGTAAAACAATTCGCTTTTTTGTTTTACTTGCTCTATCAATCATATTGTATTGGAACATCTTAGGAGTCATTCCGTTTACTTTAAAATTGATTAATTTATTGGTTAACTCTTCAGTAGGAATGTATTTGTCAAAAATTCTAAGTGATGCTAAAATTTTATCTGTGTTTTCTGAATATATTTGAGCTTGTACATTGGCAACATCTGTAGTCGCTTCAAAAGTTCCTGTTTTTACAGATAAAATTGGTACTACATCAGATAATCCATCAATTAATTTTAAAATTGTTTTTTCTGGTTTTAAACCTCCTGTTAATACAATTCCTGATACTTTTGGATAATTTTTAGAACTATTTGCTTGTAAAGATCCTAAAATAATATCGGCCCTATCTCCTGGTGTTACTACTAAATAATTATCTACATAATGCTCCAAGTGGTTTCTTAACTGCATGGCTCCAACACCGTAAGCACCAATAGGATTGTTTAATCCGGCCTCTCCAAACAAGACTTCTGCATTTAATTCTCTTACAATTTCTGCTACTGTTGGATTTGACAATTTATCGGAATAAGGAATTACAGATTTAACTACAGATACTGGGAGTATTTTATTTAAATGCTCCGTAATCATTTCCTTATGGTTTTTATTTGCTTTGTTAATAACTACAGATAGTACATTTACTTGATCACTTGTAAAAGTATCATATATCAACTTGGTGTTCTCTATCAAATCGTGTACAGAAATTCCTTTTTTGGCTTTGCTAATAATCAAGGCAGGAATTCCTAAATTTTTGGCTATTAACACATTTAGTTCTGCTTCGTAAGAAGTTGCATCTCCTTCAAAATCGGTACCTTCAACCAATATAAAATCGTACTTAGATTCTAATTTTTTATAACGTTTGATAATGGTGTCTATAATCTCTCCACTCTTACCTTGATTTCTTTTTGTAATCACCTCTTTTCCAGTAAATACATAGGCATCTTTGTATTCTATATCTAAATCAAAATGTGATAAAATGGTCTCTATATGAAAATCTTTTTCATTGTTTTTACTGGTAATAATTGGTTTTAAATATCCAACTTTTGTTGTTTTACCTAACAATAACCTCATTAAACCAAGGGTTACAATTGACTTTCCACTGTTGGAATGTGAAGCAGCAATATAAATAGCTTTACTCATAATAGTTCTATAGTTTTAAACAAAAATAACACATAATAATTCTAAATAATATAATATATATCATACTTTTATATTTATTTCTATTAATTTAACATGATTTATATTGTACTTTTAAGAGGGGTAAACGTAGCAGGTAAAAACAAAATTATAATGAAAGATTTTGTAAACCTACTAACTAATTGTGATGAATTTACAAAAGTTAATAGCTATATCCAAAGCGGAAATTTTATACTTAAAAGTACGCTAACATCTTCTAAAAATGTTTCATTAAAAATTAAAAATAGTATCGAAGAAATTTACGGATATCACCTAGAAGTATTTAGTTATTCTTTTTTAACTTTTAAAAAACTAATAGCTTCTCATCCTTTTAATATAGAAACAGGCAAAAATTATTTTGTTTTTACGTTAAACGGGTATAAAACTTCTAACGGTTTACAAGAAAAAGACTTTGGAAATGATGACTATATTGTTCAAAAATCAATTATTCATGTAAAATATGCAACCAAATACAGCGACTCTAAACTGAATAACAATTGTGTTGAGAAACTTTTAAACACTACCGCAACTACTCGTAATTACAATACTGTACAAAAATTAATTACTATGGCTAGCGCATAAAAAAAGCTCCAAAACATTATTTTGGAGCTTTTTTTATAATTTATGACCTATCTATTATTCGTTTTCTATTTGACCTACAGATCTTAATACAATCTTAAAGACTAAGGTTTCGTTCGCAGAAATTAATCCACTTCCAAAATTTTGATAAGCCAATCCCGAAGGAACAATCATCAACCCTTCTCCAGAATCTTTGTATTGTCTTGGTATAGATGGATCTGTTGTTTCATCATAAGTACCTTCTTTAAAGCTAGGCAATCCTATTTGCCAACCTGGTATTACTGTTGTTAAATCTAAGAATCCATCATTCACATCATTTTCTTGATACAATTCATTCTCTAAAGATGTTAACTTGTACACTATGTTTACAATATCATTAGTATCAGGACTATTACCTGTACCAACTACAGTTTCATAAGTATACATTGTATAATCAATATTATTATAATTGGTTTCAACTGCTTTTAATTTTTCATCATTGGCTAAAGATGTTTTTCCTTCTACCAAGTTTTCAAACTGATCGTTTTCACTATTATAATAATGCGTAGCCAAATAAGTTGCTATTTCTACTTTTTCTATTTTGTATTGTCCTGCATGGTCAAAAACCTCTGTATCATCCTGACAACCAATTACTAAAACTGCTAACACAGCTAGTATTATCTTTTTAAAATTCATTATCTATTGTTTTTCAACTCGCAATTTACAATTTTCATATCTTAGCGGAAAGAATCATTTACAAATAACTAATGAGAATTGACAAATATTTATGGACCATTAGAATGTTTAAGACTCGATCTATAGCTACTGATGCATGTAAAAAAGGTCATGTTAAACTTAACAATGTTAATGCCAAACCATCTAAAGATGTGTATATTGGCGAAAAAATTACAGTTCGTAAGAATCAAATTAACTACCAATTAGAGGTTTTAGACATTCCACCCAACAGAGTTGGAGCAAAATTGGTAGATCTATACAGAAAAGACACCACTCCAAAAGAAGCTTTTGAACGTACAGACATGTTAAAGTTTGCCAAAGACTATTACAGAAAAAAAGGTGCAGGTAGACCTAGTAAAAAAGACAGAAGAGATTTAGACGAATACCAAGAAAACGGTACTTTTGACAACGAAAATTAAATTGACACGCATGAATAAGTCTATTATATTAAATCATCAAGAAATCACACAAAAAACAAGAAGAATTGCTTTTCAAATTTTGGAAAGTAATTGTGAGGCAGATGAAATAATTTTAGCTGGTATTAATGGAAATGGGTTCATTTTCTCTAAACACCTAAAAGCTCATTTGGAAGAAATTAGCGATGTTAAAATTACTTTATGTGAATTAATTTTAGACAAAAAAAATCCACTAACAGAAATTACTTCTAGTATTCCTCAAGAAGAATATCAACATAAAAATCTTGTTTTGGTTGATGATGTTTTAAGTTCTGGAAAAACACTTATTTACGGTGTAAAGCACTTTTTACAAGTTCCTTTAGCTTCTTTTAAAACAGCTGTGTTGGTAAACAGAAATCACAAACAATATCCTGTAAAAGCAGATTTTAAGGGATTGTCTCTATCTACCTCTTTACAAGAACATATAGAAGTAGATTTTAGTCAAGAAAATGATGCTATTGCTTATTTATGCTAACATTTACAATGCAGCAACTATTTCTTTGGCAATACCATTTACCGATTTCTGATCTACAGACACTGCTATTTTAGCCTGTAAATAAAAAGGTCTTCTTTCAAACAAATGTTTTCCTATAAATTCAGGTAAATCATCATCATTAATTCTAGCAATTAACGGTCTTTTACTTTTTTCAGGAAGTAATCTTGCTACTAATGTTGGGATATTTGCGCTTAAATAAACAGAAGTAGATTTTTCATTAATCAATTCCATATTAGTTCCAAAACAAGGAGTTCCACCACCTAACGATAGAATAAAATCCTCTTTACTATCTAACAACTCTTCTAGACAAGTAGTTTCTAATTTTCTAAAATATATTTCTCCCTTCTTTGCAAATATATCTGCAATTTTCATCCCTTCTCTTTTCTCTATATAATCATCTAGATCAATTCTTTTAGAATTTAATTGATGACTTAATGATTTTGAAATAGCAGATTTACCACAGCCCATATACCCTAAAAGAATCAGTTTCATGTTTTTATACATTGCAAATTAGACTTCGCAAATATCAAAGAAAAAAACAACCTAAAAAAAGTTTTCACGATTTAAAAAAAGCTTTATATTTGCCCCCTCATTGACCTGGTAGCTCAGTTGGTAGAGCATCTCCCTTTTAAGGAGAGGGTCCTGGGTTCGAGCCCCAGCCCGGTCACAAAAATAGCTCCCTTTTTTAAGGGAGCTATTTTTTTTTGTTAAAAAGCATCCGTCTTATTTTTTACCCTTAAAATTAACAGATCAACACTTATAAATCTTAGTTTTTATTAAAAATGGTAAAAATACAGCCATAAATTGACTATTTAGTACCAAAAAAAAGCACTTTCAAAACCTATCTTTGTTTAAAATGAATAAAATATGGTGACTCAAAATTTTGGATATAAAAAATTATATATCGACGGTACTTTAGTCGATTCAGAAAATAAAAAAAGGGCAGCAGTAATTTGTCCTGCAACAGGAGAAACAATTGCAGAAGTTGCACAAGCAGGTAAACAAGATGCTGAAAAAGCCTTAATTACCGCACAAAAAGGGTTTAAATATTGGTCTAAACTAACTTTAGCAGAAAGAACAGAGTGGATGCAAAAGTTACGTACCGCTATACTGGCTAAAGAACACGAGTTAAAAACAGCTATGGTTCACGAAATGGGTAAAACCTATGGAGGTGCTGCCGAAGATATTGAGGCTCTAGTGAATGCTTTAGATTGGTATCCTAATGCCATGAAAAACCTAAGAGAAGAACAAATTCCAGATTACGAAAACACACATACTCATAAAATGGTATCTAAGCCTGCTGGAGTAGCTGTGGCTTATTTGGCATGGAATTTCCCTTTATTAAATGTTGGTTTTAAACTAGGACCTGCACTAGCTGCCGGATGCTCAATCATTATAAAACCATCTGCATTGTCTCCACTATCTACTTATATGATAGGAGAAATTTTACACGAAATAAATTTTCCTGCAGGAGTCATTAATATTTTATCAGGACCTAGTAAAGAGGTTGCTACAACTTTAACAACTAGTACTATTCCTGCCGTATTAACCATGATTGGTTCTACTGCTACGGGTCAAAAAGTAATTGCA
This sequence comes from Wenyingzhuangia heitensis, assembly GCF_011762155.1. Taxonomy (GTDB): domain Bacteria; phylum Bacteroidota; class Bacteroidia; order Flavobacteriales; family Flavobacteriaceae; genus Wenyingzhuangia; species Wenyingzhuangia heitensis. The sequence continues at coordinate 79,346 of NZ_JAASQL010000004.1, read as the reverse complement.
GATAGTACTACCTCTATTAAAAAACTAGGAATGGAATTAGGTGGAAATGCTCCTTTTATTGTTTTTGAAGATGCCGATTTTGAAAAAGCTTTAAATCTAGCTATCGGATTAAAATACAGCAATTCTGGTCAAATATGTGTGGCTGCTAACAGAATAATGGTTCACAAAAATATTTATGATAAATTTTTAAAAGCTTACATTAAAAAAGCTTCTGAATTGACTTTAGGTTTTGGAACCAAAGAAAATCCCGATGTATTTATGGGACCTGTAGTTGCTCGTGCAGACAGAGATAGAATGTTTGATTTGGTGAAGGATGCTGTTAGCAAAGGAGCTACCTTAGAATATGGAGGTAAAATTCCTGAAGGATTACCTGAAAAAGGAAACTGGATAGAACCAACTGTAGTATCTGGAATTACTCCTGAAATGGATTTATTTAGAAAAGAAACTTTTGGTCCTGTTGCAGGAATTATGAGTTTTGATTCTGATGATGAAGTTTTAGCATTAGCCAACGATACCGACTTTGGATTGGCTTCTTATATATTTACAAACAATCATAAAAGAATTGAACGTTTTACTGACGAATTAGAATTTGGAGAAATTCAAATTAACGGTGTAAAATATTCTATTTATTTACCTCATGGAGGAATTAAAAACAGTGGAATTGGTCATGATTGTTCTCATTTAGCTTTAGATGATTATCTGGTTAAAAAACGTGTATCAACAGCATTGTTTTAATAGTAACTACATACTTTTTTTTAAGGAGGGAATTAATCAATTTAATTCCCTCCTTTGCTTTTTAAAAAATTTATGCAAAATTCAATTAAATTAAAGATATTTGCATCCCTTGTATTATTGCACCTATGGCGGAATTGGTAGACGTGCTACCTTGAGGGGGTAGTGTCCTAAGGACGTGCTGGTTCGAATCCAGTTAGGTGTACTAAGTATAATTATCTATTCAAATATTAAAAAAGTTGATTATGAAAAAAATTCTTTTATCAATTGTTTTAGCATCGTTATTATCATGTTCATCAAAAAAGAACAATAAAACATCGGCAATTTTAACCAAAACCATCACTTTTATAAGTCTTAAAGACAATAAATTTGAAAAAAAACTAGACACTTTAAAAGATGCTTCTTTTAAGATTGGTTTACATCCTGAAAACAAGGGTTTTGAATTTATAGCTCGTAAAGAAATTCCTAAAACAGAAACCAACAAAAATTTTGATGTTGCATTTTTTTATCTTGTTGATGAAAAAGGAAACAATTTAAAGTTTAAAAGTAATACTGATTTTAAAAACTTTATGGATAAAAATGGCTATCAATTAATAGATCAAAAATCTAGCATATATCACATGGATTATACATTTGAAAAAAAATAATCCTTAGTTAAGATCTACACAATGGAAATCACCTATTCTTTAAACAATTTACCTGCCGTTGCAAAACAAATTATAGAGCATACAAAAAGTAAAACTATTTTATTTTATGCAACTATGGGAACTGGTAAAACAACATTAATCAAAGAACTTGCTAGCCAATTAGGATGTAATATTAGCTCATCTCCTACTTTTGCTTTGGTTAATGAATATGAAACAGCTCAAAATCAAATCTTATATCACTTTGATTTTTATCGCATAGAAGATGAAAACGAAGCATACGATATGGGAATTGAAGAATACCTATATAATAACCAATGGGCTTTTATAGAATGGCCTGAGAATGTAGAAAATTTACTACCTTTAGATGCACAGGTGATTACCATTAAGACAAACTCTGACAACACCAGAACTCTCTGTCTTAAGTAACCAACACTCACTTGCTTACACAGATTGATTATGGGGAAACGTATGTCTGCATTTGGTAAAATTGAATTTCATGTTCAAGAAGAACGATTGGCAATAACACCTAAAAAGGGAGATTTATTTATAGGAATCCCCAAAGAAACGTGCCACGAAGAAAAAAGAGTTTGCTTAACGCCAGATGCTGTAGCTGCTATGACACTACAGGGCCATCAAATTATATTAGAAACAGGAGCTGGTATAGCCTCTAACTTTACAGATAAAGAATATGCGGAATCTGGAGCTAGAATTTGTTATAGTACTAAAGAGGTTTTTGAATGCAATCTTATCTTAAAAGTATCTCCGCCTTCTTTACAAGAAATTGAGTATATGATTCCTCAAAGTTTTTTAGTTTCATCGCTCCAAATAAAAACACAATCTAAAGAATATTTTAAAGCTTTGGCAAGTAAACGAATTACAGCCATCGCTTTTGATTTTATTAAAGACGAACACGATAGTTATCCTATTGTAAAATCTTTAAGTGAAATTGCTGGAACTGCTTCTATTCTAATTGCATCAGAATTAATGAATGCCGAAAATGGTGGTTCTGGTAGGTTGCTAGGTAATATTAGCGGTGTTCCTCCTTGTGAAGTTGTTATTTTAGGTGCAGGTACCGTAGGTTTATTTGCTGCAAAATCTGCAAAAGCATTGGGAGCTAGTGTTAAAGTTTTTGACAACTCTATTACCAAATTAAGACAACTACAACAAGACTTAAACATTCCTGTTTACACCTCAACCATACATCATAAAGCATTAGAAAAAGCACTAATGAGAGCCGATGTGGTAATTGCTGCCATCAAAGGAAAAACAAGAGCTCCAATTATAGTTTCTGAAGATATGGTATCTGTAATGAAAGAAGGTGCGGTGGTTATAGATGTAAGTATTGATAGAGGAGGATGTTTTGAAACTTCGGACTTAACAACACATAGCAATCCTACATTTGTAAAATATGGAGTAATGCACTATTGTGTTCCCAACATTCCGTCCAGATACGCTAAAACAGCTACTATTTCTATTAGTAACATTATTACCCCTTATCTTTTAACGGTAGGTGATGAAGGAGGTTTTGAAGCTGCTGTTAAATATGACAGAATTATTAGAAGCGGTATGTATATGTACAAAGGTATTGTTACTAAAAAAGCTGTAGGTGATTGGTTTAATATTCCTTTTACAGATATTAATTTATTAATTATTTAGTTCTTAAACACTCATACAATCCGTTTGACTTCTTTACTTTTGAGGTCATAAATTTACAACAAATGATAAAAGACTTATTAAGTAAAATTGATGCCAAATTATTAAGACGATTTGGTTATTACTTAGGAGGATTGGCTTTAGGTGTAATCGCCTTATCTTACATAAATCAACAAAAAGGAACTACGTTTGATTATGGTTTTAATGCACGTGTTTTAAAACAAATTAAATTAAGAGACACCTTTAAAATATCTAACACAGCTCAGCTTACTTTAAACCAATATAGTTTAGATTCTATGGATATAGAATATGTACTACATAAAGGAAACTGGAACAGAGACAAAAGCCACGTACACCAAAAACCTTGTCCTGATTATTGGATTGACACAACTATTGGTAAAACGATAAACAACAAGGTTGTAACTCACAATTTTGCTTTTATTTTTGAAAGATGTGAATATGTTGCAACTTTAAAAGAGGTAAAAGTAATTACAAATGAGTAATATGTATCAGTTAAAAAATCAATTTATTACAGCTACCTTTAAAACAAAAGGTGCTGAACTAATTAGCTTGATTAAAAATACTACTGAATATATTTGGAGTGGAGATGCTACGTTTTGGAACAGACACACTCCTGTTTTATTTCCCATTGTTGGAGCCCTTAAAAATGACTCCTATATTTTTAAGGAACAAGAATACAACATAAAACAACATGGCTTTGCCAGAAACAGTACATTTACTGTAGTAAAACAATCTAAAAACACTCTTGTTTTTCAGCTTACTGCTACAAAAGATACATTTACTATTTATCCTTTTGATTTTATTTTACAAATTAAATATACACTTAGCTCACAAGGATTAACAACTAAATACATAATTACAAATCCCGCTAAACAGGATTTGTATTTTTCTATTGGAGCACATCCTGCATTTGCTTGTCCTTTTGAACAAAATCAAACAAGAGAAGAATATGTTTTGGTTTTTGATAAAAAAGAAACTCCTACATCTACTTCTATAAAAACAGGTTATAGAAACGATGAAAAATTTAATGTATTTTCTAACGCAGGATCTTTAGCACTAACAAAAACTATTTTTGATAACAATGCTATCGTTTTTAATAAAAATCCTTTTTCAGAGGTTTCTTTTGTACATCAACCTACTCAAAAAAAATACATAACTATTCAATTTAAAAACTTTCCTTACTTAGGAATTTGGTCTGCCACTAGAAATTCTCCGTTTATTTGTATTGAGCCTTGGCACGGAATTTCAGATCACATCAATCACAATCAACAACTAATAAATAAAGAAGGTATTATAAAACTAACTAGTTTAACTACTTTTAATTGTGAATATAAGTATACTATTCATTAAAAAAGAGGTTCATTTTCTAAAATGAACCTCTTTTTTTAAGTTAATCTTTATTATTTAAATACTGTAAACACACTAAAATCTGTAAATCTACCCTCTAAAGTAGATGCCCATATTTTAACAGTTCCTTTTCCTATAGGTGTTACCTTTCCCGTTTCATCAACAGTAGCAATATTTGTGTTTTCAGACTTCCATACAATCTTTTCCCCTTTAAATTTAGAATTTATAATGTTTGCTTGTAACTGAATACTTTCTCCTTTTCTACTTTCTGCAACAGCAGGTAATGTTTTAATAACTTGAATTTTAGTTCCGTTGTTAATTTTCCCTTTGTAAAAACCACATCCTTTAGTTGCTAACCATATTTCTGATGGATTAAAAACATCAAACTTTACATCTTCAATTTGATGAGGAATGGTAATTCCTGTATTTATTTTAGTCCAAGTAATTCCTCTGTCACTACTTAAATAAACTCCTGGGTTTTTAGCTAAAAACTTAACTGTTACTACTAATAAATCTTGATCAAAAGGAGAAACATCTATACACTCTGTTTCTGGCAAATCAAAAATTTGCTTCCAAGATTCTCCAAAATTATCAGAATACCAAACTCCTGCTCCACCACCTCTATATCCTGTGGTTATATACATACGGTTTGTAGTATCAAACTTTACAAATTGTACCCCATTTACTTCATTAGGAGTTTTTACTTTTTTCCAATGCAACCCTCTATCTGTAGAGTGATATAACCCTCCGTCCGATAATGGTTTTACATAATTGTGTATGTTTTTTTCCGCGGCAATAAATAAAGATTTTCCTGATGGATCTCTTGGATCAAATTGAACATCATTAATTCTTGCTGGAGAAGGCAAACCACTATTTCGCTGCTCAAAAGTTTTACCGTTGTTATCCGAAAAGAAAAAACCACCTTGTGTTGCTTTGTTTGGATTTGCTATTTGAGTAATTCCAAAATACATAAAGTTAGCATCAGTAGGGTCTATTAACAATCCATTTGTATAAAAATCATCTTTCCATTTGTTAGTTGCAGGTGTTGCAATTCCATGTTTTGCCCAATTTAAACCTCCATCAATACTCTTAAACATATACTGTTTATCTTCCTGACGGTTAGATGTTGCGTAGACTGTTTTTGCGTCATAAGGATCAAATACTAAATTACTTACAGTTGCTTGTGCAGATTCTATAAAATTTAAAGCTATTCTATCATTTGGGCTGTCCGTAGCAGAAATCCACAATCTATGTTCTCCAGAACCTAATAAAGTAGTTTTAAAACGTTTGTCTTGTGCAATTGTTAACCCTGGTAAATTACTATTACCTGTTCCTACAATTGCTCCAGAAGATGTTCTTTCTTCATCTACTTGTTTCCATGTTTGTCCGTGATCTTTACTTAGCATAGTACTGTGATCTGAAATTATCATTACATCACCATTTACTCCAACAGACAAACCTCTCATAGAACGAAGTGCATAATTTTTTCCAAATCTCATATGAGGGGACGAGTGACCTACCTCCATATTTTCATGAGTTGGATTTTCTTTAGATTGCCAATAAGCTTTATCTTTTTCCCAAGCATCTTGATACAAGCGAGCTGTATTGATCCATTTTTTTCCATAATTATCTGTAGTCCATAAACGACCAGGCATTATAGAAGTGCCAACCTGTGGATCTGCAAAACCAACATAAACAGCTCCTTCTCTACTAGGATCTGCACTAATCATATTAAAACGTTGCAAAGCTTTTGTTGGTAATTCTGGATATAGTTGTTTTGCTTTTCCTTTAGAAATACCAAACCACTTAGCAATGTATTGATAATAATTAGCAGGTACACCTCCAGATAGTTGATTGATATCTAAGGTTAAATCTGCTGTTATATTCTTCCAAGATTTTCCTTCATCTTTAGAATAAAAAATACCTCCTGAGATTTTTGTTGTTTTACCATTGGCAATATATTGGGTTTGATCTATTAAAAACAATACAAACTTTTTAGTTTTTGCATTGTAATAAAAATCCATATCCATAATAATATCATTCTCTAATTTTCCTTTAGAAATATGCTCCCATTTTTTTCCTCCATTTTCGGATTTATACAATCCATAATCTGAAGCTGCAAAAACTTGTTTGTTATTTTTAGGGTTTACAATAATTCTACACACTTGTGCTTTAGGGTGCAATCCTGTAGTTATCAAACTCCAACTTTTACCACCATTTTTAGTTTTCCACAATTTTCCTTGATTCATAGCCTTAGCACCTCGAGGATTTTTTTGAGTAATGTTTTTTAAAGAAGACATCCAATCTTGTTGTCTTACATGTGCACCACCCGCAACATACCAAACTTTTTTATTGGTAGGGTCTATGGCTAAAGTTGCTACTTTTTTTCTCCAAGCTTCTTTATCTGTACCGTCAACATCTTGTTTATACCAAGGACAATAAGGTACAATTTCCCATGATTTTCCCAAATCTTGAGTTTTCCATAACTGAGAAGAAGTTAAAGCCAAACCAAAATTAGCATCAGGTACCGAATAATATAAATCTCTTAAATGAAAAATTCTGCATCTCCATCGGAATCTGTAATTCCATACCATTTTTTTCCGTTGTTTTCAGATTGATAGGCATTCCACATATCTGGACACTGAGTAATAACTCCTGGTAATGTGGGATGATATCTTAATAAATTTGCAAATCCTGCATTTCCAGGCCCTACTTGTTCCCAAAAAACCTCTTTACTAGAAGCTACTCTTCTAGTTTTTAATTTGTTAAAAAAACTAGTCTGAGCATTTCCAACACTTGTTACTAACACTAAAATTGTTAGTAGTATTATTTTTTTTACTTTCATTTGTGTATCCGTGTTTGTATTTATTTCTATCCTATCGTGCTTTCTTTTATTCTGACCCTATTATTTTCTAGAAAGCTCAATAAAAATACATCGTAAAAACAAGATATATCAACTCACAAACAAGATAAAAACTAGACATTATTACTTTTCTACACCTAAGAACCATTTGTATTATTAAATAAAATATTTGTTTCAATTTTAAAAACAAAAAAGAGACTCCCAGTGAGTCTCTTTTTTGTTGAATTTTATATTTTTTATGTAGCTACTTAGTATAGATCTTACTACAATAATAGTTTTGTCTATTTTTCTAAATCTTTATAATATCTTTCTTTAATTAACTTTATAGATCCTATCGATTTTTCTAACCAACTAACATAGGTTTCTTCTTTTTCTTGTTCTGTAAATTGCCATTCTATGTCCGATTTATGCAATCTATCTGTTGTGTTTTGAAGTGTTATAGCTGCTGCTACCGATACGTTTAAACTTTCTGTAAAACCGTACATCGGTATTTTTAAGTACCCATCTGCCTGACTCATTACTAAATCTGAAGCTCCTGCTCCTTCTACTCCAAACACAAATGCTGATTTTTTAGTAATATCAAAATCAGATACAAAAGAAGAATCTTCGTGTGGTGTCGTGACTATAATTTGATATCCTTTGGCTTTTAACTCATCTACACAGTCCTGTGTGTTGTTTTCTCTGGTTTTGAACCGATGAAAATCAACCCATTTTTGAGCACCTTTACCTACTCCATTAGAAATATAAGCACTGTATTTATTCTCTATAGTATAAATATCTTGCACACCAAAAACATCACAACTACGCACTACAGCACTCCAATTATGTTTTTGATACAAATCTTCTAACACCACAGCAAAGTGCCTAGTTCTGTTTTGCAAAACACTTTTAAACAAAGCTTTGCGTTCATCGGTAACAAACTCTTCTAGATAAGTGACTAATTTTTGATCTATCATATAGCTTAATTTACAAATTTCTCAAAGTTTTGATACAAAGCACCTTCTTTATTAATACTTGCTCCTTTTAAAACCAAATCAAAAATTTCTAAATTTCGTTCTTTATCGTATTTCTTAGCTCCTTTAAAAAACTCAAACTTTTTACTTTTAGGATCATTTAACAAATATTGAATACCTTCTTGAGAACTTAAATCAATCAATTCATCGTTTGATTTTATCATTATACGTTGGATAACTCCATCTGTACAACAAAATAAATTAAGACTCGATTTTGAAAAATGTTCTATATATTTTGCTTTGCTTAAAACATCTTCCCAAACCAAATCACTAAAAAGATTTAGTTCCTCGTCAGCAACTTCGGGTTTGTTCTTTTTTATTTCGTTCCATTCTTTCACATCAATTTGTTGCGATGCTAAAAAGGTAGCAAACTCTTCGTGCAACTCCTCTAATTGTTCCTTGGTTAATTGAATGTATTTCATACTAAATATTTTTTTAGAATAAACAAAAATAAAAAAAGCTCACTATTGCTAGTGAGCTTTTATATAAGATTTATTGTGATAATTACTCAGCAATAATTTCAAAATCTAAATCAGCAGTTACAGTTCTGTGTAAACGAACTGCAGCAGTATACTTTCCAGTTCTTCTAATAGAACCTCCAGCAATTTTGATAAATTTTCTTTCAATAGAATGTCCTGCTTTTTCTAAAGCTTCTGCAACATCAATGTTAGAAATAGAACCAAATAATTTAGTTCCTTGACCTACTTTAGAAGTCAATTTAATCTCTAATCCTTTAATAGCTTCTGCTGTAGCAGTAGCACTTTCTATTACTTTAGCTTCTTTATAAGCACGTTGCTTTAAAGTTTCAGCTAATACTTTTTTAGCAGACTCAGTTGCTAAAACAGCTTTTCTTGCAGGAATTAAAAAGTTACGTCCGTAACCATTCTTCACCTCTACGATATCGTCTGTGAACCCTAAGTTCTCAACGTCTTGTTTTAATATTACTTGCATGATTGTCTACTTATTATTTTAATAAATCACCAACATATGGCATTAATGCCAAGTGACGAGCTCTCTTAACAGCTTGTGCCACTTTACGTTGATATTTTAAAGAAGTTCCTGTTAAACGTCTTGGTAAAATTTTACCTTGCTCGTTTACTAAGTACATTAAGAAATCTGCATCTTTAAAATCGATGTATTTGATTCCTTTTTTCTTAAATCTACAGTATTTAGCTTCTTTCTTAGTTTCAATGTCTAACGGAGTTAAGTATCTAACGTCTCCTTTAGCTCCACCTTTTGCTTGTTGATCGATATTTGCCATAATTACTTCGCAGATTTTAAGTTAGACTTTCTTTTGTCAGCCCATGCTGCAGCGTGCTTATCTAACTTTACAGTTAAATAACGCATAACGCTATCGTCACGTCTAAACTCTAATTCGAAAGGAGCAACTAATTCACCAGCAGCTTTGTATTCGAATAAGTGGTAAAATCCACTTTTTTTCTTTTCAATTGTGTAAGCTAATTTTTTTAGCCCCCAATCTTCCTTATGTAACATTTCGGCACCTTTAGAAACCAAATAGTCCTCGAACTTTTGTACTGTTTCCTTTACCTGAGTATCAGATAAAACGGGATTCAAAATGAAAACAGTTTCGTAATGATTCATAATGATTGTTTTTTAATTAAAATTAAATCGGGTGCAAATATAGTGTTTCTATATTCATATACAAAGTATAACTCCCAAAAAATAAGTTCTTTATCTTTTTAAGAATAAGAGTCCTTTTTTATACAGATTTGTTATGTCTAAGGATAGATTACATTGTATTACAACAAATACATACATCCCTGATAATAAAGTAGATTCAACCAAAAGATTAACAATTGGATGAAATGGTAAGTTTATCATTATCCCTATACTTGTAAAAACAGCTATCACCCCAAGGGCAATCCATGTTTTATTTGTGGTGGGCTGAATGTTAAATTTTGCTTTTACGTACCACAATTTTAACGTGTTAAAAAGCAACACAACTATTAAAGTAGCCAATGCAGCACCATCTATTCCTAATAGATCTATTAAACTATTATTTAAAACAATTACCATAAAAGCCATTGCCAAACCATAAGGCAATAATATTCTATAATGTTTAGAATTTGATATTATAGCTCCATTATTCCCCAAAAACATATGGTACAATTTTGCAATCGAAATCATTAAAACTACCCAAACACCATGTGTATAGGCTTTGGGCAATAATTGATATACTGATGAAATATTCGAATTAACCAACATAAAAATAAAGCCCGAAGCAATTAGTAAATTAATAGATGTTTTTTGATACAAATCTAAAACCTCATCTTCTTTACCTTCATTTATAGCCTTTGCAGTAAGTGGTTGTACAATCTGACTCATAGCTCTACCCGGAATTTCTATTACAGAACCTATATAAACAGCAACGGCATAAAAAGCAACTTGCTCTATTACTTCTTTTTGCGGAATCATAAATTTATCTATATCTAACAATATAGTTGCTGCAGAACCTGCCAAAATAATATATAAACTATATTTTATGACTTCTTTAAAATTATTTGGCAACTGAAAAGAAACCTTAGGTAAATATTGTTTAAATGCAAAAATCATCATAAATATGGCTTGTAAAAAATAAGCACCTACCATACAAAGTACAAATTGATGACTATCGATAATTTTAAAATAAACCGCTACCAATAGCAAGCTAGCCACTATTCTCACAAACAATTCTTTTAGTATGTTTCCAAATACCGATTTTAGATGAACTCTAGCCCAAGCATAAAAAATTTCAAAATAAGCATTGGCAATCGCGACCAAAAAAATTAAATAAGTATAATTTTTAACCAATGGATTTTTATCGGAAAGTAAAGTAGATATAAAGTCATAAAAAAAACTAGTCACAAAACCTAAAGGAATAACTACAAGTAGTGGTTGCCACAAAGCCAAGCTTAAAAACTTATCTTTATTTTCTTTATCTGTATAAGCTGAGAAAAATTTAACAATACTAAAATTTACCCCCAAAGCAATTAGAGGTTTTAAAATAAAAGCTGTGGATAATACAAATGTGATCAATCCATAATAAGCTACATCAAGAAAGTAAACGTATAAAAACAATGTATTAATAGCTCCTACCAAAATTGCGATCAATAAGGTAACCGTATTTTTATATGATTCTTTTAAAACAATTCCCATTTTCATGTTTCGTTTATCGTTCTTCGATTTTCGTCCACCACTCATCGATCATCGGTTTTTAGCTATCGGTTATCGATCTCATCAAACACTTTATTCTTTTTGAATAATCAGCTTTTTAATTTCTTGGTATATAGTCTCTCCCACTTTATCTCCATATAAAGACACCGAAAAATCGTGATTTTTGTTGCTGTGTAATTGATATGCTTCTTGCATTTTTTGAGCATTGCTGCCTACCAAAGTTGCAAAACCGTGAGTTACCAACTCTACCCATTCCGTTTCTTCTCTTGCAATGACACAAGGTTTTTTATTAAAAAAAGCTTCTTTTTGCAGACCTCCACTATCGGTTACCACTAAGGCACAATTTTTAAGCAAAGCCAACATATCAAAATAACCAACAGGATCTATAAACGTAATAGGATACCTTAATTTATTTTTTTCTAAAACCGATTTTGTTCTAGGATGTAATGGCATCACCACTTTTTTAGTTTGATGAATTTTAGTTAATCCTTCAAAAATTCCTTTTAAAGCTACTATATCATCCGTATTTTCTTGCCTGTGTATTGTTGCTAACACAAAATTATTAGGCTCTAAATTTTCATTTTGTAACACCGTTGCTTTTTCGTCAGACATAGCCCCATAAAATTCTACGGCATCTTTCATAATATCTCCAGACTTTACAACCTTTATATTATGATTGGCAAATCCTTCTTTTTCTAAATTGTCTATCGCTGTTTGTGTTGGACATAATAGTAAATTAGAAATTCTATCTGTTAAAATTCTATTTACCTCTTCTGGCATGCTCATATTGTAAGAACGTAAACCTGCTTCTATATGAATTACTTTAATCCCCATTTTTTGTGCTGCCAAAGCTCCTGCTAAAGTTGAATTTGTATCTCCATATACAACTACAGCATCTGGTTTTTCAAATGCTAAAACTTCTTCAATTTTTGTTAACATTTGTCCAGTCATGGCTCCATGACTCAATCCGTTTATGTTTAGGTTGTACTTGGGAACGGGAATTTTCATCTCTTCAAAAAAAACCATACTCATATTATTATCATAATGCTGACCTGTATGTACAATCACTTCTTCAATAACATTGTGTTCAGAAATTACTCTACTTAATACCGCAGCTTTTACAAACTGAGGTCTTGCTCCTAATATGGTTACTATTTTTTTCAAATTACTTTTTAATAATGTTTGCTAACTGTGCTGTTAATGCCTTTCGATGATATTGAGTTACACCAACAGCATTTATTTGTAAATTTTTTTGCTTGTACTGTGTATGTAAATCTACAAGTATTTCTTTTAACTTTTCTGTTTCATTAAAATCTACCACAAAACCAGCTTTTGCTTTTTCTATAATCACAGCCAAATCTCCATTTTTAGGAGCAATGGCTACAATAGGTCTTTGTGCTTGTAAATACTCAAATATTTTACCTGTTATAATTCCCTTAGCACTAGGCACATTATTTACAGCTAATAATAAAACTTGCGATTTTTGTTGATAGGTTTTTACCTCTTCATGAGGGACATAATCCACAAAAGAAACCGATTCTGACAAATCAAATTCTTTAATACTTTCTTTAACCTCTATAGCTACTTTACCTATCAACTGAACTTTAAAAGTGATTTTCTTTTTTAATTCTGACAAAGCCTGCCATAAAATTAACGGATTTCTATCTGCATTTAACATTCCTATATGGGTAATGGTAAACTCATTATCTAAATTAGTTTCACTACTTAAATCACCATCAAAACCATTGGTAATTACATGTACATTTTTAGAAAAAATATCGTAAGATTCTTTCATCGTTTGTCCTACTACCAAAACTTCATCTGCTATTTTTAAAACTTGTTGTTCTAATTTTTCATGTTTTTTGATGGATTTTTTAGTCAACGGTAATTGATGAAAATAATCGATTTCTGTCCACGGATCTCTAAAATCTGCAATCCAACGAATGTTGTTTTGTTGTTTTAATTTTAAAGCAATTACATGTGTAGTATGTGGTGGACCTGTAGAAATGATTGTATCTATTTTATTTTCTGATAGATAATTTTCTAAATACGCAACAGAGGGTTTTATCCAAAACATTCTAGCATCTGGAATAAAATAATTGGCTCTAATGTAAGTTGCCACTTTAGACATTACTCCTTTTTTAGTTCCTAAAAACCCTGCACTTGTTTTTACATTTTTGTTTTTAGAAAAAAATGAGACCAACTGATACGGTTCCCAAATAAGTTGCTTTACAACCTCTATTCCTTCAGGAATATCAGCTTGTAATGTTTCATCTGTTACAGGATAATCAGGATTTTCTACGGTGTAAATTACAGGAGTAATACCAAAGTCTTGTAAATATTTCACAAACTTTAGCCAACGTTGTACTCCTGAGCCACCTGCTGGTGGCCAATAATAAGTAATGATTAATACTTTCAAAATCCTTAAAGTTGATTATATAATTCTACTAACTTTTGAGAGGTTTTTTCCCAAATAAATTCTTCTTTTACAAATTCACTTCCATTTTTCCCTTTCTGATGTCTTCCCTTAACATCTTTAAAAATTTCAATTATTTTTTGAGTAAAATCAGCAACATCTCTATCTGCATGAACCCAGCCTGCATCTACTTTTTCTATCAACGTTTTTTGAGCAGTTGCATTACTAACAAGTACTGATTTTTCAAAACTCATGTACTGAAACAATTTATTTGCATACGCAACATCGTGCTGAATATTTCTATGTAAAGGAGATATACAAATAGTACTTGCTTTTATATATGACGGAAATAAAGCTACATTTTGCCAACCTTCAAAATCTACATATTTTTCTACCTCTAAATCTTTGGTTTGTTGTTTTAAAACAGCATCTGTAGTATTGCTTCCTACAATCACTAATTTTACATTTTCTATTTCTTTTGATACGTTTTTAATAGCACTTATGGCAGTTTGCAAACCTCTTCTTAAGTGTGTATCTCCCAAGTACAAAATCACAAAACTGTCTTTGTACTTTTCTATAATAGATACTTCAATAATAGCATCTTGGTAAAAACTTTTTCGAATCGTGTTGGGAACTAATACTATTTTATCTGATGCGATTTTAGTTCTATTTACCACCTCATCTACAAACTCTGGCGAAACTGTAATTACTTTATCAGCTTTTCTAATAAACTCTTCTTCTTTTACTTTCCACTTTTTAAGAGAGATGATATACTTACCAGGGAACTTTTGCAAATGTGGATAAAACTGCATAATCTCAGGCATGTTGTCATGCAAATCTAAGACTATTTTTAGTTTGCTTTTTTTATTGGCTTTAAACACTGCATCTGCTATTCTAATATCATGAATATGTAAAGCTTCTATCTGATTTTTTTTAATAAATGACTTTATTTTTTGAGTCATCAACCAAGTATAAAACGGAACCGTATAAGCCAAAGCTGACAATTTGTATTCTAACTGACTAGACGAATAACGACATACTTTTATGCCGTTTATAAGTTCATCATCTAATTGTTCGTCATTGTATTTTAAACAAAATAGAAAAACATCGTGTCCTTGTTTTACCAACGTTTCTGCTTCATTTTCTACCCGAACATCAGGTGGAAAGGTTTTGTCTAGAATCATTCCTATACGCATCTTACTTTTTGTTTTTATTGGTCACAAAAAACAATAATCCCGATACTAAAATAAGTAAACCATACCCCACAAGACTTATCATACTTCCTTGCTGAATTACCTGTGGCTCAAACTTAAATTCAATAATATGTTTCCCTGCAGGAACATTCATTGCTCTTAGCACATAATTCGCTCTAAAATGGGCTGTAAATTCTCCATCTACATAAGCGTTCCATCCTGGTTGGTAATATATTTCTGAAAACACCAAAACTTGTGGTTTTTCAGTTTTATACTCATAAATAAGTTGGTTGGCTTGGTACGATTTTAAAGCAACCACCGCCGTAGTATCTTGCTCCGTTTTGGTTACAGAAAACTCATTGGTATTTACAATTACATCGTTTTTAGAATTAAAATCAGACAGCGCTAAAATTTCATCATTGGCTGTTTTTACCTCTATAATATTGTTTACAAACCAAGCATTTCCGTTTGCATCTGGGTTTTGTTGTACTTGCTTTTGTCCTTTTTCATTTGGAGTGATAAAATATTTGGTATTTAACATATTGAACACCTCCATATTGTTTTTAGACAATTGAAAATCTACCAACTCTTGGTACCTTCTCAACTTGGCTGCATGGTAACCTCCTATAGATTTATGATAATAGGAAGTAGCCCCATCACTCATAAAATTACCTGCTAAATTTACAACTCTATAATGCCCTTTGTCTTCTAAAATCTGTTTGTCTACAGCTGTTTTCTGAAAAGGTTTTTCAACTTTATGTGCTGGTAAAAAATCATCATCGTTCACATATCTTTTGGCAATCCCCATGGTATCAAACAACAACACAACACCTAACACAATAACTCCATATTGTTTTTTAATTTTTACGGTTAACACTCCCCAAATCAACCCTAAAGTAATGGCAACTAAAACAAAAGAACGAATACTATCTGACATTAACATAGCTTTTCTATCTGCTTGTAAAGCTCCTGTAAAACCAGGTATTTGCTGATTGTAATATCCATCATTACCACCAACAAAAGAATAAAATATTCCTCCTAAAAATCCAAAAACAATAAGTATTCCTGTTAAAATTCCACCACCTTTTTTAAGGGCTTCTATTTTTTCTTGTTTGGTAATATTCTCAGAGAACAATTCTTTTAACGCCAACATTCCTAACAACGGAATACATACTTCTGCAATTACTTGTATAGAAGATACCGCTCTAAACTTGTTGTACAAGGGCATATAATCAATAAAAAGATTAGTTAACAAATCAAAGTTTTTACCCCAACTCATCAATATAGAAAAAATAGTAGCGGCTACTAATCCTTTTTTAATCCAACCTTTTACTAAAAAAGCTCCTATAAAAAACAACAATACAAAAACTACTCCTATATAAGCTGGAGCAGCAACAATAGGCTGACTTCCCCAATAGGTAGGTGCATTTTTAGAAAAATTTGCTGCTTGACTAGCTCCTATTTTAGGTGCTAAAAATTGATAAGTATTAGAATCTGTTCCTACATCTTCGTTATTTGCTCCACCTGTCAATCTAGGAATTATTAGGTTTAACGTTTCTAAAACCCCGTAACTATACTCTGTTATATATTCTTTAGACAATCCAGAAGATGCTTTTATTGATTTTCCATCAGGACTAATTGTCAGTTCACTTTTACTACGTGTACTATTAGATGCATATTCTTTGGTTGCCAATAAACTTTGTGCATTCATTAGCAAACCTATTACCATAGCAACTACTGCATAAGAAACAGGCTTTACAACTTGCTTTATGTCTCCTTTTTTTAGGTGCTCTACTAAATAAAACAAGCCTGTAATCAATAATAAGAACAATAAATAATAAGTCATTTGTGGGTGACTCGTCTGAATTTCTAATCCCATTGCTAGAGCTGTTAAAATAAATCCTGATAAATATTTGTTTTGAAACAACAGTAACATTCCTGACAATACCAACGGAATATAGCCAATTGCATGTGCTTTTGCATTGTGTCCTACTCCTAGAATAATGATAAAATAAGTAGAAAAACCAAAAGCCAACGAACCTATTAAGGCTAATTTCCAATCGAATTTTAAAACAGTTAGCAGTACAAAAAAACCAACAAAATATAAAAACAAATAATCTGCAGGTCTTGGTAAAAACCGAATAACACTGTCTACATTTTTTATATAGTTGTTAGGATAATATGTGCTTAGCTGATAAGAGGGCATTCCACCAAAAGCAGCATCAGTCCAAAAAGCTTCTTCTCCTTTTTTTTCTCTAAAATCATTTAACTCTTTAGACATTCCTCTAAACTGAGCAATATCGCTCTGAAAAAGTTTATCACCACTTAATACAGGTTTAAAATAAAAAAGAGCTACTATACAAAAAGTAACAAGTACACCAAAGTAAATAGCAACTTGTTTTAAAATTCTATTGTTTTTCAAAATGTAAAATTTGGGAGTTAATCTACTTCTTCATAATCCACATATTCTCCAACATTGTCTCCTACAATATTCTTTTCTTGTGGCTTTTTATCAATTGTAGTGGTTCCTTCTTTGGTTTTTGGCTCTTCTGTATACTGTTGTCCTGTCTTTTTCTGAACATATTTCACCAATAAAACCGGGGCAATATACTTCATAAAAAACTTTAGCACATAGTATATTGCTATTATAATTACTAGGGTTCTAATCAATCCCATAAAACTTGCTTCTTGCATTAAAAAATCTTTTGTCCCCCAAAAATAATAATTTGAAAACGAACCCGACCACCCGAGTATAAAATATTATATTTACAGCTATAATTTTTTGTACACATGAACAGATTCCTTTTAAGCTTTTTTTGTTTTATTCTTTTTACGGCAACAAATTACGCACAGTACACAAACATTATAAACTCTAATAAACCAGGGCATACAGAAACCCCATACGCATTAGGAACCAATGTAATTCAGTTTGAGAACACTATATTATATAACACTTTAGACAGTCAAAATATAAAAAGTAATTCTTTTAGTAATGATTTTAATTTAAGAATTGGTTTTTGGAAAGAAAAACTAGAAGCTTCTTTAGATCATAAATTTACTACTCAAAATTTTACAGGCACAAATAGAAATATTACAGGTACAGAAATGTTATCTGTAGGATTAAAATATTTAATCTATCAACACATTACTAAAGAAAGTGCAGAGGTTAAAAAAAGCTGGAAACGTAGATATGGTTTCAAATACAATGGATTAATTCCTAGTGTAGCAGCTAAGTTTGAAATAAACTCTCCTTTAACCAATTTAAACTTTAACAACGGAGGAAGAACTACTTTTTCTACTAGTATTATTGCTCAAAATCATATAAACAAAAGAGTTAGAGTTAATAATCAGCTTGATTACAAATATATTGGTGGAGATTTTCCTGAGTTTATTTACACCTTATCTTCTTCTTATGTAATGGCAAAAAGATTCAACCCCTACGCAGAGGTTAGATACCACCAAGTAAATGATTTTAACTTTTTTAACGTAGGAATAGGAACTCCTTTTTTAGTAAATAAAGATTTATCCGTAGCTGTACACATGAATGCAGCTCTAGGTAAAAACACATTGGGCTCTGAATTTGGAATTAATGCTTCTTACAGAATAGACAATCATTATGACAGATGGGAATATATAGATCTGCCCGAAGAAGAGGAACCGCAACCAACCATCCGTAAAAAAGTAGAGAAAAAAGAAGAAGAGTTTGTTGATGAAATTCTTATAGAGGAAAAAAACAAAACCAAAGACGAAATTCTAGACGAATATTTTAGGCAACAAGATGAAGCCATCAGAAAACAAGAAGAAAAAGACAGAAAAGAAGAAGAGGCTAGATTAAAACGCGAAGAAAAAGAAAATAAGAAAAAAGAAAAAGAACGCAAACGAAGAAAAAAACGTAAGGTGAAGAAAAAAGAAATGGACGACGTAATTTTAAGTTATTAATCTAATGATATTATCTATTAGCGAACACATACAAAATACAGATACTACTTTTACTTTTGATAAAGATGAAAGTAGACATTTGATAAAAGTACTTAGAAAAAAAGAAGGAGATACCGTTTATATTACCAATGGTAAAGGTTCTTTTTTTACTACCGAAATTAATTTAGCAAACGAAAAAAAATGTACCGTTGCAATAAAATCTGTTGAGTATAAAGAAAAAAATAGACCTTTTCATTTACACATTGCCATTGCTCCTACCAAATTAAACGATCGGTATGAGTGGTTTTTAGAAAAAGCCGTAGAAATTGGAATTGATGAAATTACTCCTATTATCTGTAAAAATTCAGAACGAAAAGTGATCAAGTTAGATCGTATGAATAAAATTATACAGTCTGCCGTTAAACAATCTTTGCAATTTTATGTACCGGTTTTAAATGAAGCTATCTCTTTTGATGATTTTCTAAAAACACAAAATTCGACTCAAAAATTTATAGCACATTGCGAAGACGAAAACAACAAACAATACCTACAAGACATTGCCAAACCCACAAATGATATTTTGGTTCTAGTAGGCCCCGAAGGAGATTTTACTCCTAACGAAATAAACAAAGCAATACAATCAGACTTTATTCCTGTAACTCTTGGAGATAACAGACTAAGAACAGAAACTGCCGGAATTTACATTTCTTCTTTAATGACCTTATTATAGTATCTATGAAAACTTTAGAACTACATGAATTGTTTTTAAATCAAAAACAAAATTTTACTACCGATACTAGAAAAATTACCAAAGGAGCCCTCTTTTTTGCATTAAAAGGAGATCGTTTTAATGCCAATACATTTACAAAACAAGCTTTAGAACAAGGAGCTGCCTATGTAATTATTGATGAAGAGGAATTCTACATAGACAATAGAACCATTTTAGTACCCAATGTTCTAGAAAAACTACAACAATTAGCGCATTACCATAGAGAATATTTAGCAATTCCTATTATAGCTTTAACAGGTAGTAATGGAAAAACTACCACTAAAGAATTAGTTAGAGAAATATTAGCAACTCAGTACAAAGTAAGCGCAACAGTAGGTAATTTAAACAATCATATTGGTGTTCCAATTACCTTATTAAGCATGACCCCTGAAACTGAAATTGGAGTGGTAGAGATGGGAGCTAATCACTTAAAAGAAATTCAACATTTGTGTTTTATAGCTTCTCCTAATTTTGGATACATTACCAACTTTGGAAAAGCCCATTTAGAGGGTTTTGGATCTGAAGAAGGCATTATTCAAGGAAAGTCTGAAATGTACAACTACATTGCCAATGCAGAAGGAATTGCTTTTGTGAACCAAGAAGCGCAAAGAATGGTAGACGAAGCTGAATATTGCGAATGTATTTTTATCAATCCACACGAAACCCCTTTGCTAGAATTAACTCCATATGTACAATTGGCATATAACAACCAAGTCATCCAAAGTAATCTTATTGGCAAATACAATTACAATAATATTATTGCGGCTATTGCTATTGGAAATCATTTTAACATTGACGATGAAAACATTAAAAAAGCAATAGAAGGTTATATTCCAGAAAACAATCGTTCACAAATTCTACAAAAAAATAGCAATCAAATAATTTTAGATGCTTACAATGCAAACCCAACAAGCATGGAAGCTGCCTTAGACAACCTAAACTCCTTAAGCGATATTTCTAAAGTTGTTATTTTAGGTGATATGTTTGAACTAGGTAACACAAGCGCTAGTGAACATAAAAACATTATTCAGAAAGTAGTAAACAGCAAATTTACAGAGGCCATTTTTGTTGGAGAAAACTTTTACAAACAAAAACAAGATGGAGCTTATTTCTTTTCTTCTTATGATGAACTAAAAAATAATTTCAACTTTACTTTTACAAACAGTACACTCTTAATTAAAGGATCTAGAGGAATGGCTTTAGAAAGAATTTTAGATGTTTTATAAAATAAATCACTTCAAAAAAAGGCTTAAAGAAATATTTCTTTAAGCCTTTTTTTATACGCAAAACCTATTAAAAACAGATAGTTAACCTTTTAAAACTCTCTACTAAATATTTATGGCATGCTCTTTGGATTCTAACCCATGTTAAGTCGCTTGAAATAAAGAGGCAATGTTCCATTTAAAATAGTAGATCATGAAAAAAATATTCTTATTTCTTGCTTCTTGTTTTTTAATTACAACAATAGCATCTGCAACTACAAATAATTCTTATAACAATACTCCTTTTATTTTTATAGAAAATGGTGTAGAATATGCTGTATTTAGAAACGGAGAATTTGATTTTAATATCATCAACCCAAAAATATCTAGAGCTCACATCAACACTAATTTTATAAATATAAGTTTTAATTCTGGTAGAAATTACACTCCTTATATTCAAAGAAACCAATATGGAGATATTGTGAGCATAGAAAATACTCCTATTTATTATGACTACAATGGTAGAGTTGATAGAATTGGAAATGTAATTATTAGATACAATAGGTCTGGATATGTACAGGCTATTGGTAATTTAAACATTAGCTATACCAATTATGGTCGTAATTATTCTTATACAGGATATGTTAACAGGATCAACTATCATTATCAGCCTAGAAGCAGGCATTATCAAAGACCAACAAGACATCATCATTCTTATAAAGCTCCTAACAACAATATAAGAAAACAGTATTCATACAACAGAACTCCCATAAAAAAATATCCAAATAGATATTACCCAAACACAACTAGAAATAAAACAAAGTCTTACAGTAAAAAAGAATTAAAAAAACAAAATTCTAAAAAGGATAATTCATATAAAGAAAGAAATTCTAAAAAGAAGGAATCTAGCAACTCTAGTTCCTACAGAAAAAACAGCAACAGCTATAGAAGATAACAAAAAAAAAGGAACCCAATTGGGTTCCTTTTTAGTACATTTTATACTGTTTATTTAATTAGATACTTTTTGTGGTAAGCAATCATATTATCAATAGGTCTTTGTATAGCTCCTGCAAAATTTAAATCAAATTTGGTAGCTACTTTCTCTACAATGTTAGAAAAGTAATAGGCTACAGATCCAATAAAATAAATGGGAGTTTCTTTTCCTTTTCCATATGGTAAAACTCGGTAACGGAAAAATTCATCAACCCCTTTTTCTATCAATCCTGTAATATAATCATGCTCTTTAAAATCGAACATAAAAGCAGCATGTGTTGCTAAATAAGTATTAGGAGCTTCATTTTGATACAATTGTTCTTTTATATAATCATCTTCTAGATTAAAATCTTTTTCAAATTTTTCTCTAATCTCTTGCGGCATTATTTTGTAATAATAATCTCTTATCAATTTTTTTCCAAAATAGTTTCCACTAGCTTCATCCATAATTGCCCAACCTAAAGAAACACTGGTAGACGTAGTTGTTTTACCATCGTAATAACAGCTATTAGAACCAGTTCCTAAAATACATACAATAGCTGGTTCAGTCTCTGATGCCGCATAGGCTGCTGCCAACATATCTTCGGCAACAATGATATCTGCTTTTACAAAAATCTCTTGAAATACTTTCTCTAAAGTTTCAATAGCTTTAGAAGTTCCACAACCTGCTCCATAAAAAAACACTTGTGTTACCTCTTCTCTAGTGGGCTCTAAATTAATATTATCTAACACTCTTTTTTTAAGAGTTTGGGGAGCTACAATCGCTGGGTTTAATCCTTCTGTACGAGTTTTAAACCTTTCAGACTTATCTTGATTAAGAGCAATCCAATCTACTTTGGTAGAACCACCATCAGCAATTAATATCATTGTATTTTTATTTAGTTTGGTTAGTAAAAATAAGTCTTGTAAATATACAAATATGATCCATAAAAAAAGCTGATTTGAATGATCAAATCAGCTTTTAGTATTTAAAAAGAAAGAACTATTATTTCCCTTCCATTTTTTTCTTTAAGTCTGCTAAACCAGCGATATCTCCGAAAGTAGATTTTTCAGAAGATTCAACTTTTTTAGCTTGAGCTTTAATGTTCTTAGCTTCAGCTTCTTTAAAAGTAGCTGTGTGAGAAGCAACAATTCTTCTAAATTCTTTAGAGAACTCAATTACTTTAAAAATTGCAGTATCTCCTTTGTTAATTTTAGAACCGTCTTCTTTTTCTAATAAACGACCTGGTACAAATGCTTCAACACCATCTGCAAAATCAACTACAGCTCCTTTGTCAGTCTTTTCTTTTACTGTTCCTTCATGATCAGTATTTAAAGCATAAGTAGCTTCGTGAGCATCCCAAGGGTTATCTTGAGTTTGTTTGTGTCCTAAGTTTAACTTTCTGTTTTCAGTATCTAATTCTAATACTTGAACATCTAATTTATCACCTACAGCAACAAAGTCAGATGGGTGCTTAATTTTCTTAGTCCAAGATAAATCAGAAATGTATACCAATCCGTCAATTCCTTCTTCTAATTCAACAAACACACCAAAGTTAGTGTAGTTACGTACAACTCCATTGTGAGTAGAACCTACAGGATATTTAGCAGTAATATCTGCCCATGGATCTGGGTGTAATTGCTTAATACCTAATGACATTTTACGATCTTCTCTATCTAAAGTTAAGATTTGCGCATCAACCTCATCACCTACTTTTACGAAATCTTGTGCAGAACGTAAATGAGTAGACCAAGACATTTCAGAAACGTGAATTAATCCTTCAACTCCTTCAGCAACTTCGATGAATGCACCGTAGTCAGCTAAAACAACAACCTTACCTTTAACTTTATCTCCAACATTTAAGTCAGCGCTTAAAGCATCCCAAGGGTGTTGAGACAATTGCTTTAATCCTAATTGGATTCTAGTTTTCTTGTCATCAAAGTCTAAGATTACAACGTTTAATTTTTGATCTAATTCAACTACCTCAGATGGGTGATTGATTCTAGACCAAGATAAGTCAGTAATGTGAATTAATCCGTCAACTCCTCCTAAATCTACGAATACACCGTAAGAAGTAACGTTTTTAACTATACCTTCTAATACTTGACCTTTTTCTAATCCAGAAATGATTTCTCTCTTCTGAACTTCGATATCAGCCTCGATAAGAGCTTTGTGAGATACAACAACGTTTTTAAATTCGTGGTTGATTTTCACAACTTTGAATTCCATTGTTTTGTCTACGTACTGATCGTAATCTCTAATTGGCTTTACGTCAATTTGAGATCCTGGTAAGAATGCTTCAATTCCAAAAACATCAACAATCATACCTCCTCTAGTTCTACATTTAACGTAACCGTTAACTACTTCACCAGACTCTTGAGCAGCAATAACTCTATCCCAAGCTTTGATTACTCTTGCTTTTTTGTGAGACAATACTAATTGTCCTGAGTGATCTTCTCTTCTATCAACTAAAACCTCTACTTTATCTCCAACAGCTAAGTTAGGATTGTAACGGAATTCGTTTAAAGAAATAACTCCTTCTGATTTAGAGTTAATGTCGATGATCGCATCACGATCTGTAATACGAACTACTGTTCCTTCAATTACATCACGCTCATTTACGAAACCTACAGTTCCTTCTAAAGCAGCATCAAACTCTTTTAATTGTGCTTCATCAACCTCATCAATACCTTCTTCGTATTTGTGCCAGTTAAAATCTGCTAAAAATTGTTTTGGATCTACTTGTACAGTTTCTTGCTCTTGAGCTTCTACTGCGTTTGTGTTTTCTTCAGACATGTGTCTAAAATAATTTGTATCTAGCTGATAATCAGTTTTAAAAAGCGAGTAACAACAACTAAAGATGTTATTTTTATATTTTTTTCAATCCTTTTCTAAACCTAGCTCGCTAAAAAGGATTGCAAATATACAAATAATTTTTAAGTAAGAATACACAAAAACAGCTAGTTAGCTATTTTTTTCTTGTTGTGATAATTCTGCCTTTTTTAGTTGAAAAAACACTCCTATTAATGACAAAATTGCGGTTAAAAAAGTAAAAAGTAATCCTATAGCAACAGATATATCTTTATTATAGTGTAACAAATCTGCTGCCTGATAAAACACAAATTCTCTTACTCCTATTCCCGCAAAAGAAACAATTGATAATATTACAGATATTAAAAACACTAATAAATAAGAAACTAAGTCTGAACTTACTCCAAAATTAACCACCAAACAATATACAGATAGCAACTGTAAACATTGTACTAATAACGAATATCCTAAAGTTTTAAAATATACTTTTTTAAAAGATGGAAATAATTTTTGCACCAATACCAAAGATAATAAAGGAACCAACAAAAACAACAAAACTCCTAAACTATATAAAATTACGTTTGATGAAATCCATCCTAAAGATTGCACAAAAGGAATTGCTAAAACAACTAATAACATTCCTATAGCTGTTAGACCAGAAAACCGATCTACAAAAATAGCGGCTGATAATTTTTTAACGCTCCAATCAAACTTCTTATGAAGCTTAAATACTTTGTAGGCATCTCCACCAATTCCACCAGGAATAAAAAAATTATAAAACATTCCTATAGCATACAATATATGATTGCTTTTGGCTGACAAATAATAACCTAAAGAATGAAAAAAAGTATTTAAACGGATAGAAGAAATCCATTGAGATATAACTAAAAACAAACCACTTGCAATTATTAAAACAAGATTGCTGTTTTTAATAATACGCAGTACCTCTGTAAAAGAAATTTTAGTAACTACAAAATAAAACAGGAGCGCACTCACTCCTATTTTTAATGCAGTTCCTGCTATTTTTTTATAATTATTTTTTTTCAAAAGTAGTTACTTTTCTTAAGTTATATGGTCGTTTGTCTTGAGACTCATAATAGGTTTTCATCAACAAATCTATAATAATACCTACAGTAAAAAACTGAATTCCCATAACAACTAACATCACTCCCAAAATTAACAAAGGTCTTCCCCAAATGTCTTCTCCCATTAGCTTTATAATTAATAGGTAAAAGTTAATTAACATTCCTGCTCCTGCAAATACCAATCCTATATTCCCAAACAAATAAATAGGTTTTTGCATGTATTTACGCTGAAACAAAATTAATAGTAAATCGTTAATTACTTTAAAAGTTCTTCCCAATCCGTATTTAGAAACTCCAAACTGACGAGCGTGATGTTTTACAGGCATTTCAGAAATTCTTGCTCCGTTCATAAAAGTTACCAAAGAAATAAATCGATGCATTTCTCCGTATAACTTTAATCCTTTTGCCGTTTCTGCTGTAAATATTTTAATTGCACAACCATGATCTGTAATATGCAATCCGGTTGTTTTTCTAATGATAAAGTTTGCTATTTTAGATGGTAAAGTTCTTACAAAATTATCTTTTCTTTTCTGACGAATCCCCGTAATCATATCCAAGTCTTCTTCAATCAACTTATCTAACATTGCAGGTAAATCCGATGGATCGTTTTGTAAATCTCCATCCATAGTAATAATATATTCCCCTTTGGCAATATCTATTCCTGCAGCAATGGCAGAACTTTGTCCGTAATTTTTTCTAAGCTCTACTAAAATCACTTTCGGGTGATTTAATTCTTTTACTTCTTTACGAGTATTGTCTGTAGAACAATCATCAATATAAATAATTTCGTAATTGTACCCCTCTAAACCTTTATCTATATTGTCTGTTAACAAAGTAACATTTCCTTCCTCATTATAAACAGGAACTACAATAGATAATAAACTTGTTTTGCTCATTTTACTTTTATTTCGATTTGACAAACTTACTCATAATCCTTAAAACTAAAATAAGTTGTTTGCTAAATAATATTTTTGATTTTTTACTTTATCTCTGCACCAAATACCTTTTTGTTAATGTTTCTGGTCTTGTAGACGGATTTAAAAACTTTAATTTTAATCTGGTAATTCTATAATGTTCTAACGGATATATTTTAGACCATACAACTCCTGCTTCTTTGGTTTTTAAAAAAGAGGCTTCTTCTAAATACACCCACTCTCCTTTTTTAAGTTGATTTGGAATATTAGCCACTTTTACTCTTTTTAAATTTTTATGTGCATAAAAACTAACAGACCAAGCTTCTATTCCATCTCTTAAATACAAATGTTCTGGATCAATTTTATTTTTTTTGATGATTTTACTAGCGGTGATTCCAGATTGATATTGTAACAAATTAGGATAAAATTGTGTGTTTAACGTAAAATTAATCAACACCATTAAACCAACTGATGACACTATTAGTTTTCTATAAGGAGCTTCTTTCACTGTTTTTAGAAAAACAATCAATAAAGTAACAATCACAACAATTCCTATTATAATTAACCAACTAGAAAGTGTAAATGCCCAAAAAGACAAACACAAAACAAAAACACTTAAAAATACAAACAAACCTATTTGAAAATTTGCCCAACGACTTAATAGTTTAATTTTTTTGTTTTTATGTAAAGTCCATAAGTAACCAACCACCAAAACAGCCATTATAGAAAATAAACTATTTAAATAATGAGGCAATTTAAATTTAGAAGTACTTATAACTAACAAAACCAATAACGTTCCCAAAGAACTCATCAATTCAAAACCTTCTATTTTTTTAAACCTGTGGCTAATAGCTTTTTTTAGGTGACTAAACATACCTGCATACATAATAATTGGCCAAGGTAAAAATGCCCACAAAATCGTATGAAAGAAAAAGAAGTAATCTGGGCTATTGTTCTTAAAACCTGTACCTGTTAATCTATTAAAACTCTGATCCCACAAAATAAATCGGATTCCAGAAATATTATTAAATCCATTAAAAACTTTTTCTGGATGCAAATCAAACTGAACATAATAAGCATATAAAACAGGACTGATAAACAATACATAAGCTGTAAGTCCCACCAATACTTTCCAAGAAAAAACCTGCTTCCATTTATTAGCATACACTATATGTACAAACAAAAACACTCCACAAATAAAAACAGCCAACTGCCCTTTACTAGAGAAACCAATAGCCAGCCCCAAAAAACCTAAAATTAAATTAGATAATTTAGAGCTATCTAAATACTTTACAAAATTATAAATGGCCAAAGCAATAGCCCCCGTTAAAACAGCATCCGTTCTAACATCGTGATTGGCTAAAATAACTGCTTGTACTGATAAAAACACCAAAGCCGCAATGTGATTTATTTTTTTACCATAAAAATGAACCGCTAATTTATTACTGTAAAAAGCACCTATAAACGTAAAAATTAAAGCTGGTAAACGATAAGACCACGCATGGATTCCAAAAATTTTAAAAGAAATAGCAGACAACCAAAAATGCATATGTGGTTTATCTAAATAATCATTTGCTCCTTTATAAATATGTAAAAAGTCATTTTCAAGATACATTCTCATTGCCATTGTTGCGTGTTGAGCAGAATCGTTTTCCATAATAGGAATAAACAAGCCACACACATATACTAACAACAAAAAACCATAAAGCAGGTAGCTATCTTTTTTTGATAAAATCATAACGAATAAGAATCTTTAAGTTTGTTTATTTTCCAAAAACTCTAGTTGTATGGTTTTCGAACAAACTTTTTTGCGAAAATAATTCTTTAAAGATACTTAATTGATTTATTTCTTTTTTATTTCTTGTATTGGTCATTACTACTCCATTAGGATGTTGTTTAAAAAACAACTGAACATCTTCTATAGAATTAACCACTTTATAAGTTCTATTAAAATTAATAGGAAAAGCAGCATCCATTCTTTTGTATACAACAACAGGCACTTCTGTTTCTACAAGCTCTTTGTATTTTTCAACAGGAGTTTCTTTTGTCAATACTGGAAAAATCAACCCAAATAAAACCATACTTAACAACATAAATGTAGCTACTAAAAATAGAAAGCTTTTTTTTAGTAGATCTTTTAAAAAACAAGAATAAGCAAAACCAACTCCTATAGGCACAAAGCCCAAAACAATTGCCAACCATTTTTTAGCACTTAAGCTTGCATCTAAAGACAAACCAATGTATCCTCCTATTGGCAAAACTAAAGCGATAAACATTAAAATTATCCACTCAACATGTCTTCCTTTTACTGTTATTTGATAATTGTATACATTACACAACCACCAACCTAATAATATAGCTATAAACGGATAACAAGGCATGGTATAGTTAGGTAGTTTTGTTGCCGACACTGCAAAAAAGGACACAAAAACAATAACTACTAAAGCACTATAAAACACAAAAATATTTCTTGTTTTTTGCTTAACTCCACTTATTAATGCTCTAAAAATCCATAAACAAAAGGGAAACATTCCTAAAACAACAAAACCAATAGTTACTAAAAACATCCCTCCATGGCCTTCCATTTTTCCTTTAAAACGACCTAGGTTGTGTTTAAAGAAAAAACCATCCGTAAAAACACCATCAGTATATATATGCGCAAAGTAAAACCACGGAATACTAATTAATGCCACCCACAAAACCCCTTCAAACACCTTAAGTCTTACTAAAATATTAATGTTTAATTTTTTATACAATATCAAATGAACAAAGGCTACTAAACCAGGCATTACCATAGCTATAGGACCTTTGGTTAAAGTTCCAAAACCAATAGCTGTATATAATAATAAAAGAATCTTTTTATTTTGCGTTATGTAAAATTCTATATAACAGAAAAAAGCCAAACTCATCCAAAAAATTAAATAAGGATCTGGAACAGCTAAATGAAATTCTTGAATAAAATAAAACGAAGAAAACAAAACTCCTAAAGTTATTTTAGCAACCTGACTTCCTAAATGTTTTTTAGTAAAAACATAAGTACTTAAAATGGTAAGAGCACCAAATAAGGCAGAAAAAAATCGAGCACCAAAAGCATTTACACCAAATAACTTGTATCCAATTATCATACAAAAATAATGGAACGGTGGTTTGTCTGTTCTTATTTCTCTATTAAAAGTAGGTTGAAACAAATTACCAAACACCAACATTTCTCTTGCTGCTTCACTATTTTTTGCTTCGTCTAATATGTATATTATAGAACTCCAATTGCCAAACAAACAAAAAACAAACGCAAACAAAAACACCCACAACCAAGTGTACTTAGACTCTAATAAATTCATACAATTACTCGTTTGTTAAAACTACCAATGATTCCTTGTTTGTATTAATGGTTAATCGATAATTATACCAACTCTTCTGGGTTTTAAAAACCAATATAAAAGCTGTATAAGTAGCTAAAACACCTACAACTGCTCCAGTAAAAACATCTGCAAAAAAATGTTGTACTAAATACATTCTAGAGACCCCAATTAATGTGGCCAACAAAAATATAACTACAGAACTTTTAAGATTGTTTAGTTTTAACACAAAAAACGTAGCTATAAAAAAAGAATAAGCGGTATGTCCAGAAGGAAAAGAATCTGTTTTTCTAATTTTTACACCCTGTACAAAATCTATTGCATCTAGTAAACCTAGTTCTTTAAAAAATAAATAAGGTCTAAAAGTTCCATCAAAAATTAAATGTTTACATATAATAATAATGAAAGACTCTATCGCAAAGGCCAAAATAAAAAAGTACAAGTATTTAAATTTAAATCGGACTACAATCAACAAAAAGAAAAAAACACTTAAAGCGTTCCCTATACTACTTAATTTTCTGAAAATAAAGTTGAATGTAGGATTGTGGAGTTTGTTTAATAACAAAACCACCTCTCCTTTTGGATACGTAAAAAAGAAAACCGATCCCAATAGTATAATCACAAAAGGTAACAAAAGCTGAAACCTGTACTGTTTGTACTTATTTATCATAAATACAAAACTAGAATACTATTAATTTTTCATCGTTAATTCTATTTTACGAAATACTTAATTAGTGTGTTTTTTCTATTCCTTTTTTTAACCAATTTAAATATTTAGTAACATTGGGGGTGTATCCAACAGGTTTAGATACATCATTTCCATTAGCATCTAACACTACGTAATAAGGTTGTGCATTGGTTTTGTATCGCTGTTCTTGAAAGTGAGCCCATTTTTGACCTTTGTATCTATATGGTTTTCCTGTTAATGGAGAAATTTCTTGCTCGTTAAAAGATTGTCGATCATCTACATGTAAAGAAATTAAGACCACTTTATTCTGAAGAATATTTAACACCTCTTTGTCTGTCCAAACATTTTGTTCCATTTTTCTACAATTTACACAAGCGTACCCCGTAAAATCTAACAAAACAGGTTTGTTTACTTTTTTAGCGTAAGCCAATCCTAAATCGTAATCTTTAAAAGTTAAAATATGATAAGGAGCCATTATATGAGCACCTTTTGGTAAGTCTTTATCTGCTGCATTACTAACAGCTTGTACAACCCCCAATCCGTTAGGAGATTCACTATATTCTAAAGGAGGTACAAATGCACCAATAATTTTAACGGGAGCACCAAATAAACCAGGAATCATGTAGGCTACAAACATAAAACTAACCATTGCTAATACCAATCTAGTTACCGATATTTTTTCCAAAGGCTCATAATCATGTGGCAATCTTATTTTACCTAATAAATACAATCCTAGCATTAAAAACACAACAATCCAAATAGCGATAAAAACTTCTCTTTCTAGCCAATGTGCTTGCAACACCAAATCTGCATTTGATAAAAATTTAAATGCCAATGCCAACTCTAAAAATCCTAAAACCACTTTTACAGTGTTTAACCATCCTCCAGATTTTGGTAATGAATTCATCCATCCTGGAAAAACAGCAAACAATGTAAACGGCAATGCAATAGCTAAGGAAAAACCTAGCATAGATATAATAGGAGCAATTCCTCCTTGTGATGCTGATTGCACCAAAGCCGTACCCACAATAGGCCCCGTACAAGAAAAAGATACTACTGCCAAAGCCATAGCCATAAAAAAGATTCCTACCAAACCACCTCTATCTGCTTTTTCATCTAATTTGGTTCCCCAAGAACTTGGCAAAACCAATTCATAAGCTCCTAAAAAAGAAAATGCAAAAAACAATAGAATTACAAAAAACACAACATTAAAAGCAACGCTTGTAGACAATTCGTTTAAAGCACTAGGACCAAAAACGGTAACTACAATAGTTCCTAACAATACGTAAATTAAAACAATGCAAATACCATATATAATTGCATTTCTAATTCCCAACGCTCTACTTTTACTTTGTTTGGTAAAAAAACTTACGGTCATCGGAATCATAGGAAACACACATGGGGTGATTAAAGCGGTTAATCCAGCCAGAAAACTTAACAAAAACAACATTCCGTATCCTTGTTTTTCTTCATTTGTTGTTGATTCACTTTCTACATTAGACGAAGTTACTATTGTTGCAACTTTTTTAATTGCAGACAAATTATAAATCAAATCTACTTCCTTAGGAGGCAAACACATTTCATCATTACAAACCATATACTCAACCGAAGCTTTTAAAGTAGACAACTCTTCTTTTAATTCCACAACTTGCTTAAAAACAGCCTTATGTCCAAAATACTTTAATTGCATTCCAAAAGTAGGATCTTCTACAACCTCTCCTTCTCCTTCTAGTGTTTTCTCTATCAGCTTAACTTCACCAGAATAGTAAAACGTGGTAGGTATAGGACCTCCATCTTCTACAAATTGACTGTATAAATGCCATCCCTCTTCTATAGTTGCTGTAGATACCAATACTGTTTCCCCTTCTTTGTTTTGTTCTACAGAAGTAGTCCAAGTAACGGGATTAAATACCTGAGCGGTACTTGTTATTATTGAAAAAAATAATAGTAATTTAAATAAATGAATTGTTAATTTCATAAAATATAATTTGAGACTAAGACGAGTCTATTTTAAGTTCTTTACAATATTTCTTCCATCAATAGTTTGATGTTTCCGTACGTATTAGACAAGCATTTTAAAGAATCATTGCTATTTTTAAAACAAACAGCTGTAATTCCTTCTTCTGTTTGTGGCACTAAAGTTTGACTTTCTATAGTTGTATGCATTAAAAACCAATAAGTAACCTTCATTACTTTGTTTCCTTTGTGCTCAAAAACGTGATACGTAGTTTGTAATTCTTTATCAATTACCAAGCCACTTACATTGCATTCTTCTTCAACTTCCCTAATAGCAGCAACGTTTTTAGATTCTCCTTTTTCTATGTGTCCTTTAGGTAAATCCCATTTGTCAAATCTATAAATCCAAAGTAAATCTTTGGCTTTATTTTTAACCACACCCCCTGCTGCTTCTCGAACTTGAAAATTTAATAGAAAATTGAGCCAATCATTTTCCAAATTGTCACAAATAACATTTATTTTTACCTCGGGATTTTTAGAAATCTCATGAAAAAGAAACTGACAATCAAGTTCCTGATATAAAACAGATTTAAAACTAGTTAGACTAGTGTTGATTTCTGTAAAAAAAACTGGAACTTCATTGATAAAAACTTTATACATTTGCACTATGATTTTTAACAAAGATACAGCAAATAATACCGCAGAACAGCTTTTAAAAATAAAAGCAATTAAATTACAACCTAACGATCCTTTCACATGGGCTTCTGGTTGGAAATCTCCTATTTATTGCGATAACAGAATTACACTTTCTTATCCAGTAATCAGAAATTTCTTAAAAACCAACATGGCAAAAGCCATAGAAGAAAACTACGGAAAGCCCGATGTAATTGCTGGTGTTGCCACAGGAGCAATTGCCATTGGAGTTTTGGTAGCTCAAGAACTTGGAATTCCGTTTGTATACGTAAGACCAGAACCTAAAAAACATGGTAGAAAAAACCAAATTGAAGGTTATTTAGAAAAAGGTTCTAACGTAGTAGTGGTAGAAGATTTAATTAGCACAGGTAAAAGTAGTTTACTAGCTGTTGAAGCTTTAAAAGAAGCCGATGTAAACGTTAAAGGAATGATGGCTATATTTACCTATGGATTTCCTATTGCTGATGAAAATTTTAAAGAAGCCAACATTAGCTTAACTACATTAAGTAATTATAAAATACTATTAGAACAAGCTGTTAAAGACAATTACATTACAGCTAAAGAACTTGCGTTGGTTCAAGCTTGGAGAAAAGCTCCAGACAAATGGACTAACGAAGAAGACTAAAACACACAAAAGCATCTTAAAAATTTTAAGATGCTTTTTTTTATTCCTATTTTCTATATTTGTATTCCATAAAAAACGACTCTTATGAAATTAGAAACTCCCGTTATTAGCATTCAAAAATCTACAGAAAATATATATAATTTTTTAACAGATTTAAAAAACTTTGAGCAGCTAATGCCTAGCAATATTGAAAAATTTGAAGTAGATGGAGACTCTTTTCTATTTGCATTATCTGGAATGCCAGAAATAAGATTAGTTCTAAAAGAACAAACACCTACCCATAAAATAGTTTTAGGAGCTGCATCTAGCAAGTTAGACTTTAGTTTAACCATACTTTTAAATACTATTGATGATACCAAATCAAAAGCTCAACTTTTGTTTGATGGAAAATTCAATCCAATGATGGCTATGATGGTAAAAAAACCGTTAACCAATTTTATAAATGCATTGAGTGACAACCTTAAAAATATTTAAAGAAAACTTATTTCTTTAACTGCATAAGAATACGCTAACTCATCTTGTTTTTCTACAATTAGCAAACCTTCATCAGAAACGTTAATTACTTTTGCCATAAACACATTTCCTGCTTTGTCTCTAAACATAGACGGAATGTTTATTTTATACAAATAAGACAAGTAATCTTTTTTGATTATTTCTTTATTCTCTAGAATATAACCAACAGTTAATACTTTTTTAAATTCATTTATGATAGTGGTAAGAAGCAAATCTTTATTGTAATTCACACCACTAATAATAGACATAGAGGTTGCATTTGGTAAAAAATCTGGAAAAACTAGTTGATTTACATTTATCCCAATCCCTATAAAAGTTCCAAAAACCTTTTCTTGTTTTATTTTATTCTCAACCAAAATCCCTGTAATCTTCTGATTGTATGACATTATGTCGTTAGGCCATTTTATCTGTATTTTTGTTTTGTCTGCCAAAAATCCATCTAAAACTTCTCTTATTTTTAAGGCAACTAAAAAGCTAACATAAGGAGAAAGTGCTATGGGTAAACCTGTTAACGCTACATAAACAGTAAACAATAAATTCTTACCCTTGGCAGAATGCCAGTGTGTATTCATTTGCCCTTTACCTTCAAGTTGAGATTCAGCCACAACAGTTGTAAAATTTTCTAAGATTCCTTTTTTTGACAAATCTTTCAAAAAAAGACTTGTTGAGTCGATGGCATTAAGTTTGATTATATTCACAAATAAATTATAATTACATTAGTATAAGTAATCACTTAAAAAACGATAACTTTGCTACAAAACTAAAGATTTTTTAATGTCTAAAAAACACGTAAGTACCGATCAGTTAATTTCTACAGTTATTAAAGCAATTGACGAGTTAAAAGGTCAAGATATTCAATTAATAGATTTAAGAGAAATTGACAATACTATATGCGACTATTTTGTAGTCTGCACAGGAACCTCTAACACCCACGTAAGTGCTATTTCTGGTTCCATTCAAAAAATAGTTGGAAAAGAAGCTCAAGAAAAACCATTTCATGTTGAAGGAGAAAGCCAAGCTAACTGGGTTTTAATGGATTATGTACATGTAATCGTTCATGTTTTTCAAAAACCAGTAAGAGAACTTTACGATATTGAAGGATTATGGGGTGATGCTAAAATCACTAAAATTTCTTCTGAATCTTAAAAAGCACGCTATTAAAATGAGTAAAGAAAATAACCAACCCAAACCTAAATTCAATTCCTATTGGATTTATGCAGCAATAATAGCTGTAATATTATCTTTTAATCTTTTTGGAAATACTACAACTAGTACTGATATTTCTAAAAATAAATTTGAAGAACTGTTAAGATCTAACAATATTGAAAACATTTCTATTGTTAATAAAGATTATGCAGAAATTCACTTAACTAAAGAAGCACAAGAAACCTATAAAGATAAAAATCAAGACAATATTTTGCCTTGGGCTCCAACCAAACCTGTATTAACGTATAACTTTGGTAGTTTAGAAAACTTTGAGAATCTTATCAACAAAAATAAAGAAAAGTATAATTTAACTATTGATCTTAAATTTGACAACAGAACAGATTTATTTGATTCTTTAATTGGATTTTTACCTTTTATAGTAATTCTAGGTATTTGGATCTTTATGATGCGAAGAATGTCTGGTGGTGCTAGCGGAGGTGGTGCTGGAGGTCAAATTTTTAACATTGGTAAATCTAAAGCCAAGTTATTTGACGAGAAACAAAAAGTAAAAGTTTCTTTTAAAGATGTTGCAGGACTGGTAGGTGCCAAAGAAGAAGTACAAGAAATTGTAGACTTTTTAAAGAATCCTGAAAAATACACAAACCTTGGTGGTAAAATACCTAAAGGGGCATTGCTAGTAGGACCTCCTGGAACAGGAAAGACCTTATTGGCAAAAGCTGTTGCTGGGGAAGCAGGTGTTCCTTTTTTCTCTTTATCAGGTTCAGACTTTGTAGAAATGTTTGTAGGTGTAGGAGCTTCTAGAGTAAGAGACTTGTTTAAACAAGCAGCTCAAAAATCTCCTTCTATTATTTTTATTGATGAAATTGATGCCATTGGTAGAGCCAGAGGAAAAAGCAACATGACAGGTGGTAATGATGAACGTGAAAACACGCTTAACCAATTACTAACAGAAATGGATGGTTTTGGTACAGATGTAAACGTTATTGTTATTGCAGCAACCAACAGAGCTGATGTATTAGACAAAGCTCTAATGCGTGCTGGTAGATTTGATAGACAAATTTATGTTGACCTACCAGATTTAAACGAAAGATCTGCCATTTTTAATGTACACTTAAAACCTTTAAAACTGGGTACCGATTTAAATGTAGATTTCTTAGCACAACAGACACCAGGTTTTTCTGGAGCTGATATTGCGAACCTTTGTAACGAAGCTGCTTTAATGGCTGCTAGAAAAGGAAAAGAATCTATAGACAATCAAGACTTTTTAGATTCTGTTGATAGAATTGTTGGAGGTTTAGAAAAGAAAAACAAAATCATTTCTGCTAAAGAAAAGAAAACAATTGCTTATCACGAGGCGGGACATGCAACCGCAAGTTGGATGTTAGAACATGCAGCTCCTTTGGTTAAAGTTACTATTGTACCTAGAGGACAATCTTTAGGAGCCGCTTGGTACTTGCCAGAAGAAAGAATGATTGTACAAACGGAGCAAATGTTAGATGAAATGTGTGCAACCTTAGCAGGTAGAGCAGCAGAAAAAATTATTTTCAATAAAATATCTACAGGAGCTTTAAGCGATTTAGAAAAAGTAACCAAACAAGCTAGAGCCATGGTAAGTATATATGGTTTAAGTGAAAAAGTTGGAAACTTAACCTATTACGATTCTAGTGGACAAGAATACGGGTTTACCAAACCTTATAGTGAAACTACAGCAAAGTTAATTGACGAAGAAATTAGCAATCTAATAGAAGCTCAATACCAACGAGCCATTACTATATTAACAGAAAACAAAGACAAGTTAACTGCATTGGCAGATCGTTTGTTAGAAAAAGAAGTTATTTTTAAGGATGACTTAGTCAAAATTTTTGGTGAAAGAGCTTTTTTAAGCGAAAGTGAAAAGCTAGAAAAAAAATTAAAAGAACAAGAAACTGAGGAAGAGACTTCTGAAGTGAAAAGTTAAAATTGAGGTACATTATTTAATGAGTTTATTTAGTAAATTTTTTAAAACTTCAAATACCAAACCATCATCTAAAGAGAAAAAAATTAACGAACAACCCGTTATTTTATCTTTAGATGATTTGTTTGTTAATAACTTTATTAACAAAGGAGGTAAGTTTTTATACTGTGTTTCTCAAGAAGAGGCTTTACAAACATTTAAAAGAATATTGTTAGAAAACAACTGGAAGAGTGTTTCTTGTATAAACAACGAGCTTAAAGAAGTTTGTATGATAACCGATACTAATGTAGCAGTATCTAACAAAGAATATCCTTTCTTTTCTACCTGTGAACATTTGGTTGCCGATTCGGGTAATATAATGTTATCCTCTAATCAAATTGGAGAAATGAAGCTGGGTGAACTAGACAGTAACTTTATTGTTTTGGCAAACACTAGCCAAATAGTAAAAAACATGGGAGAAG
This sequence comes from Wenyingzhuangia heitensis, assembly GCF_011762155.1. Classification (GTDB taxonomy): domain Bacteria; phylum Bacteroidota; class Bacteroidia; order Flavobacteriales; family Flavobacteriaceae; genus Wenyingzhuangia; species Wenyingzhuangia heitensis. The sequence continues at coordinate 41,202 of NZ_JAASQL010000004.1, read as the reverse complement.
GTTTAACAGGAATTAAATCTAACTGTAAAAACAAAATTCCAACCAATATTTGTGACATTAGAAACTATATTTTAGATACTAAAAAAGACAATTTTTTAAGCTATGGGGTTTCTAATTCTAAGAATTTATATCTAATTTTAGTAGAAGATCTATAATTATGCTGCAAAGAGCTTGTTCAGGAATTGTTTTTGTTGCCATACTTATAGGAGCAACATTGTATAGTAGTATATCTTTCTACTTACTTTTTTTCTTTTTTATGATTGTCGCTATTTTTGAATTTCAAAAATTGAGCAATTACAAAACTCCTTTCTTTTATGTTTTAGGAACTTTTACTTTTTTGCTTTCTACAGGGGGTCTTAAAATTTTAAAAAATTACTTTCCAATAAACAACTTGTTTTCTAACGACATTACAAATGCAACCTTTATCTATGTTTTATTATTTTTTGCATTTTTAATTTTACTTTTTAAAAAACAACAAAACAACCCATTTACAGATTTAGGAATTATATTTCTAACCTTTTTATATGCTATTATTCCGTTTACCATTATTTTAGCAATTCCCTTTTGCAATGAAACAAACACTTATCAAGGATCTACTTTTTTAGGTTGTATAATTCTAATATGGTCTACAGATACTTTTGCTTATTTAACAGGAAAAGCTATTGGTAAACACAAACTTTATCAAAAAATATCTCCTAACAAAACCATAGAAGGTTCTTTAGGTGGATTGATATTTACATTAATTACAGCAACAGTATTGGCTCAGTATTTTACTCAATATTCTTTGTCAGAATGGTTGGGACTAAGTATTGTAATTAGTATTTTTGGTGGATTGGGTGATTTGGTAGAGTCTATGTTTAAAAGAGCAGCCAACATTAAAGACAGTGGAAATTTAATTCCAGGTCACGGTGGAGTCTTAGATCGTTTTGACAGTCTTTTATTTGCATCACCATTTATTTATTTTTATTTACAACTAATTTCATAAACCATGTTTCACAAAGAAGGAAAATTAATTATAACCGCAACAATTATTTTAGCTTTAATAGCTACTGATTTAACCTACTTTTTATTAAAAGATTTAGCTTGGTTACAATACATTATATATGCAGTAGCACTATTTTTTGTGTATATTATTTTACAGTTTTTTAGAAACCCTAAAAGACATACCAAAGTTTCAGACAATCACGTAGTAGCTCCTGTAGATGGTAAAGTAGTTGTAATAGAAGAAGTTTTTGAACCTGAATATTTTAAAGACAAAAGATTACAAGTATCTATATTTATGAGTCCTTTAAATGTGCATGTAACAAGATATGGTTTAAGTGGATTGATAAAATACAGCAAATACCATCCTGGTAAATATTTAGTAGCTTGGCATCCAAAAGCATCAGAAGAAAATGAGAGAACTACTATTGTGGTAGAAAATAAAACTTTTGGAGAAGTACTATACAGACAAATTGCCGGAGCACTTGCCAAAAGAATTGTAAACTACGCTGAAGAAGGACAAGAAGTGTTACAAGGAACAGATGCTGGATTTATTAAATTTGGTTCTAGAGTAGATTTATTCCTTCCGTTAGATGCTAAAATTAATGTATCTTTAAATCAAAAAGTAAAAGGAGCTGAAGATATTATCGCCTCTTTATAATACCCAATATCGTACTATGAGTAAAGATGCTTTATTGAGAGAACGTTTTGACAAAGCTGTAAAAATTGCTTTGAAAATGGATCCGTTACCACCCGATATTATGTTAGAGTTTTATGCTTATTTTAAACAAGCTACCAAAGGTGATCATTTTTTTAGTTTCAATGCACATCAAGAAAAAAAAGACCTTATAGATTCTTTTAAATTTAATGCATGGATGCAATTAAAAGGTATTTCGCCTAAACAAGCTCAAATAAAATACATTAGACTTGTAGAAAAACACAATAATATAACCATTAAATAAATCATATCAACATGAAAAAAATAGCACTTATTTTATTAGCTGTTGTTTCCCTTACAGCCTGTAAACAAAAAGAGAAAAAAGAAACCACAACAAGTAGTACTCCTACATATCAATTAGATGCAGAAACGGTAATTGTAAACTGGGTTGGATATAAATTCACAAACAAAACTGGAGTTAAAGGTCAGTTTCAAACAACCAATGTAACTAACAACAAAAAAGCAGCTACGTTAAACGAAGCTTTAACAGGTGTAGAATTTTCAATTCCTGTAAGTAGTATTTTTAGTAATAATGGTGTGAGAGATGCTAAACTAAAATCCCTATTTTTTGGAATAATGGATCATACAGAATTGTTATCGGGTAAAGTTACTAGTGTTACCGGTACAAATGGTATTATCTCTTTAACAATGAATGACGAAACTCACGATTTGCCATTTACATTAAACCTACAAAACAATACTGCTTATTTAAAAGCATCTATTAATATTAATGAATGGCATGCAGAAAAAGCTTTAGCATCTTTACACAAAGCTTGTGAAGTATTGCATACTGGTGAAGATGGTATAAGCAAGACATGGAATACTGTAGATCTTGATGCTGTTTTAAACTTTATAAAATAATACACAGATCAAATTCTTATAAAAAAACCTCTACAGCTTGTAGAGGTTTTTTTTATGTATATATCACAATTAAATAATATAAAATAGGTACTCCTTCTATCCAAAAAGAAGCATAATAGGTAGATTGTTTTGTTCTAGAGAACAACAACATTATTAGCAATACTATATTAACACATGTAAATTCCCAAAACCCATGATAACCAAAATTATAAAAATGCAACGCTGTAGACACAAACAGTAAAATACTCCCTAAAAATTTGGTGTTTTTCACTCCCAATACAATAGGCAATGTTTTTATTTTATCAATGTCAAAATTATAATCTCTTATATCAAAAGGAAGTGTTAAAGCAACTACAAAAAACATCAACTCTAAAAAATAAAGAAAGGTTTGCTTACTAAAATCTAACATAAAAAACACCACTACCCCAGCCCACACAAATGCAATAATAAAAATTTTTAATCCGGGAATATACCTCAAAGAATAACGTTCTCCATGTATATTTAAAAAACTAAAAGCATAAAATAAAGTCACAACCCCAAAGGGAATCAATCTTAATAATTCTAAAAATTTAAATTGAAAAAAAAGAATTATAGATCCCAAAAAAGCAACAACATTCATTACAACAATAGCCCTTTTGTATTGATTGCTAAAACGATCTAAAAGATGAACTTTTCCATATTTAAACCTATTTAAATATCTAATTAAATGATACGCAACAAACGTAGAAAAAGCTAATAAAAGAGATTCATAAAACACATCAACCTTAAAAAGGGTTCCGGTAATTTGTACCAAACAACAAACAGCAATAGACACATGCAAGTTGCTAAACACATAAAACTGAAACAAAATTTTAAAAATTTTCATTTAACAAATAGACTTATCAACAAAGTGATGCAAAATTGCTTAAAACATTTAATTCTTAATCAAAAATAAAACTTTTATTATCCCTATTTTTGTGTCTTTCAAATTTTTATTCTTTTCGCATGAAAACAGATGTTTTTGCTAACAGACATATAGGTCCAAATACAGAGGAACAAGCACAAATGCTTGCTCAAATAAATGTAAACTCAATGGAAGAACTGGTAAACTTAACCGTTCCTAGTGACATCCGTTTACAACAAGACTTACAATTAGATACCGCACTTAGTGAGTATGAATACATGGATCATATTCAAAAACTATCTGTAAAAAATAAATTATTTAAAAACTACATAGGTTTAGGCTACCATCCTACAATTACTCCTGGAGTTATTCAGCGTAATGTTTTAGAAAATCCAGGTTGGTATACTGCTTACACTCCATACCAAGCAGAAATAGCTCAAGGTAGGTTAGAGGCTTTGTTAAATTACCAAACTATGGTGACCGATTTAACAGGAATGGAAATTGCCAATGCTTCTTTATTAGATGAGGGTACAGCAGCAGCCGAAGCCATGATTTTGTTATTTAATACCAGAACCAGAACACAAAAGAAAAACAATGCATTGCAGTTTTTTGTATCAGACAATGTATTGCCACAAACTATTGATGTTTTAATTTCTAGAGCAACACCTTTACATATTGATTTGATTATTGGAAATCATGAAAACTTTAATTTCTCAGAAGATGTATTTGGTGGATTGGTTCAATACCCAGGTAAAAACGGAAAAGTAATTGATTATACTAATTTTGTAAAAAACGCAAACCAAGCAGAAGCTAGAATTGCAGTGGCTGCAGATTTATTAAGTCTAACACTACTAACCCCTCCAGGAGAGTGGGGAGCAGATATTGTAGTAGGAACAACACAACGTTTTGGTATACCTATGGGGTACGGAGGACCACATGCTGCCTATTTTGCAACTAAAGAAGCTTACAAAAGATCTCTACCTGGTAGAATTATTGGAGTTACTAAAGATCTAGATGGAAATCGTGCTTTGCGTATGGCTCTACAAACTAGAGAACAACATATTAAAAGAGAAAAAGCAACTTCCAACATATGTACTGCTCAAGTTTTATTAGCTGTTATGGCAGGTATGTATGGTGTTTTTCATGGAGCAAAAGGATTAAAACACATTGCCCATAAAATATTAAATCACACACATACACTTAACGTTACGCTAAAACAATTAGGTTTAGAACAAGTTAATCAAGTGTTTTTTGACACACTTAATATAACTGTTCCATCTGCAAGTAAAGTAAAAGAAATTGCAGAATTATTACATGTTAACTTTTTATACAACTCAGAAACATCTATTAGCATAGCTGTTAACGAAACAACTAACTTGCATGATATTAACGAGATTGTAAGAATTTTAGCCAAAGCTACCGGTAAAAACTTTACCGAAATTCATGAATTACAAGAAGTTGATGTAAAACCAGAATTCAAAAGAACTTCGGATTATTTAACTAATCCTGTATTTAACACCTATCATTCTGAAACAGCAATGATGCGTTATATTAAAAAATTAGAACGTAAAGATTTATCTTTAAATCACTCTATGATTTCTTTAGGATCTTGTACTATGAAATTAAATGCTGCCTCAGAAATGCTACCTTTAAGTTGGCCTAACTGGGGAAACATTCATCCTTTTGTACCCGTTGAACAAGCCCAAGGATATCAAGAAGTTTTGCGAGGTTTAGAAAATGATTTAAATGAGATTACAGGATTCTACGCAACTTCTTTACAACCAAACTCTGGTGCACAAGGAGAATATGCTGGACTTTTAGTTATAAAAGCCTATCACGAATCTAAAAACAATCATCACAGAAACATCTGTTTAATTCCATCTTCTGCTCACGGAACCAATCCTGCATCTGCAGTAATGGCTGGAATGAAAGTAGTAGTAACCAAAGCTACCGAAGATGGAAATATTGACATTAATGACTTAAGAGAAAAAGCCATTTTACATAAGGATAATTTATCTTGTTTAATGGTTACGTATCCTTCTACCCACGGAGTTTTTGAAAGTGGTATTAAAGAAATCACCCAACTAATTCACGATAACGGAGGACAAGTTTATATGGATGGTGCCAACATGAATGCACAAGTAGGTTTAACAAATCCTGCAACTATTGGTGCAGATGTTTGTCACTTAAACCTACACAAAACATTTGCCATTCCTCACGGAGGTGGTGGACCTGGAGTAGGACCTATTTGTGTGGTAGAGCACTTAGCTCCTTTTTTACCTTCAAACCCAGTAATTAACACAGGAGGAGAAAATGGAATTAAGGCCATATCTGCAGCTCCTTGGGGATCTGCATTGGTTTGTTTAATATCCTATGGTTATATTAAAATGTTAGGAGCTAAAGGATTAAAATCGGCTACTCAAAATGCTATTTTAAATGCCAATTATATCAAAACTAAATTAGAAGCAGAATACACTATTTTATATTCTGGAGAAAATGGATTTTGTGCTCATGAAATGATTGTTGACTTTAGACAATTTAAGACTAAAGGAATAGAAGTTGTTGATGTTGCCAAACGTTTAATGGATTATGGTTTTCATGCTCCAACGGTATCTTTTCCCGTAGCAGGAACCTTAATGATAGAGCCTACAGAAAGTGAAAACAAAGAAGAGTTAGATACTTTTATCAATGCTATGATAAGTATCAAAGCCGAAATTGATGAATTAGAAAATCACGATGAAAGTTCTATTCTTAAAAACGCTCCTCACACACAAAAAATGTTAACTTCTGATGAATGGAATTTTAGCTATTCTAGAAACAAAGCAGCTTATCCTCTAAAAGAAATAGCAGACAATAAATTCTGGCCTACGGTTCGTAGAGTTGATGATGCCTATGGTGATAGGAACTTAGTATGTTCTTGTGAACCTATAGAAAGTTATATGTAAACTAAAAAACACCTCTTACAAAAAAGGCTATCAATTAAACATTGATAGCCTTTTTGTTTGAATCTTCATTTTTTTTAAAAAACCACTTTTTTTTAAAATCTATTTTGACGATATTCAACAATAAAAAAACACTTCAAAAAACAAGATAAAACACTAAATAACAACAAGATAAACAAAACACCTATTACACCTCTCACGAAATTCAAACCTATGTTTTCTAAAAGGCTGTAAAATCTTAAAAGCGAGCACTTAAAAAAGTCGTTTCATATGTTTATTACTTAGTGATAATGTCTTATTTTTGCCTCTATTCGACGAATAAAAACACCAAACTATGTAGCAATACTTAGTTTACTTATTGTAATAATTTAAATTAAATCATGAAAGAAATCACCAAAGAAACCTACATCAACTGGTATAAGGACATGCTTTTCTGGAGAAAGTTTGAAGATAAATTGGCAGCAGTTTACATTCAACAAAAAGTTAGAGGATTCTTACACCTTTACAACGGTCAAGAAGCAATTTTAGCAGGATGTTTGCATGTTATGGAATTAGGAGGTAAAGATAAAATGATTACTGCTTATCGTAACCACGTACAACCAATTGGTATGGGAGTAGATCCTAAAAGAGTAATGGCCGAGTTGTATGGAAAAGTAACTGGTACTTCTCATGGTATGGGAGGTTCTATGCATATTTTCTCTAAAGAAAAAGGTTTCTACGGAGGACATGGTATTGTTGGTGGACAAATTCCTTTAGGTGCTGGTATGGCTTTTGGTGATAAATACCACAATACTGGTGGAGTTACTATTTGTTGTTTTGGTGATGGTGCTGCTCGTCAAGGGTCACTTCATGAAACTTTTAATATGGCAATGCTTTGGAAATTACCAGTTGTATTTATTGTAGAAAACAATGGATATGCAATGGGTACTTCTGTAGAGCGTACTGCAAACCACCAAGATATTTGGAAATTAGGTTTAGGATACGAAATGCCTTGTGGACCTGTAGACGGAATGGATCCTATTAAAGTTGCCGAAGCTATGGACGAAGCTATGGACAGAGCTCGTAGAGGTGATGGACCAACTTTCTTAGAAATGAAAACTTACCGTTATAGAGGTCACTCTATGTCGGATGCACAACATTATCGTACAAAAGATGAAGTTGCTGAATACAAAAAAATTGACCCTATCACTCAAGTGTTAGACGTTATTAAAAAAGAAGAATATTTAACTGAAGAGGAAATTAAACAAGTAGAAAAAGACGTGAAAGCTAAAGTTGCTGAATGTGAAAAATTTGCTGAAGAATCTCCATACCCAGACAAGCAACAATTATACGATATGGTATATGAGCAAGAAAATTATCCATTTGTAAAACATAAATAATCCAAGAAAAATAATATGGCTACAATAGTTACAATGCCACGTTTGAGTGATACTATGACCGAAGGTACAGTTGCTCAATGGCTTAAGAAAGTTGGTGATAAAATAGAAGAAGGAGACATTTTAGCAGAAATTGAAACAGATAAAGCTACCATGGAATTCGAGTCTTTTAACGAAGGTACTTTATTACACATTGGATTACAAGAAGGTGATACCGCTCCTGTAGATAGCTTATTAGCTATTATTGGTGATGAAGGTGAAGACATTACTGGATTGTTAGATGGTGACTCTGCACCTGCTGCAGAAGCTACTACTGAAGAAACTCCTGCTACTCCGGAAAAAGAAGAAGCAGCTCCTGCTACAGAAGCAGCTGCTATTCCTGATGGTGTAACAATAGTTACAATGCCAAGATTAAGTGATACTATGACAGATGGTACTGTAGCATCATGGTTAAAAAAGGTAGGTGACAAAGTAGAAGAAGGTGATATTCTTGCTGAAATTGAAACTGATAAAGCTACCATGGAGTTTGAATCTTTTAACGAAGGAACTTTATTATACATTGGATTGCAAGAAGGTGAAACGGCTCCTGTAGATAGTTTATTAGCTATTATTGGTGAAGCCGGAACTGATGTTTCTGCTGTTGCTGCTAACTTTGGAACAGCTCCTAGTACACCTGCAAAAGAAGCTCCTAAAACAGAAGCTCCTAAAACTGCTGCTCCTGCTCCCAGTAAAACGGAGACTCCTAAAGCAGCTACTCCTACGGCTACTAAAAAAGTAAGCGCTATTGATTCTGAAAATGGACGTATAGTTGCTTCTCCTTTAGCAAAAGCTTTAGCTGAAGAAAAAGGAATTAACTTAGCAAAAGTTGTTGGAACTGGTGAAGGTGGAAGAATTGTGAAAGTAGATATTGAAAACTACGTTCCTGCTACCGAAGCTGCTCCTTCTCCTAAAGCTACTGCACCTGCTGCACCAGTAGGAGAAGTTAGCCAAAGAGAAGAGAAAAACTCTAACATGCGTAAAGCTATTGCTAGAGCTCTAGATAAGTCTCAAACAGAAAACGTAAACTTTACCATCAGCTTAGATGTTGATATGGACAATGCTATTGCTTCTCGTAAGCAAATTAACGAATTGCCAGACACTAAAGTTTCTTTCAACGATTTAGTTGTAAAAGCTTCTGCAATGGCGATTAAAAAACACCCACAAATTAACACGGAATGGACTGTTGAAAAAACAATCTATAACGAGCATATTGCTATTGGTGTTGCTGTTGCTATTGAAGACGGACTAGTTGTTCCTGTAATTCCTTTTACAGATACAAAAAGTTTAACTCAAATTGGTGCTGAAGTAAAAGACTTAGCAATCAAAGCTAAAAACAAAAAATTAACTCCTGCAGAAATGTCTGGTAGTACATTTACGGTTTCTAACTTGGGTATGTTTGGTGTAGACAACTTTACATCTATTATTAACCAACCAAACTCTGCAATTTTATCTGTAGGTGGGATTAAACAAAAGCCTGTTGTAAAAAATGGAGAAATTGTTGTTGGTAATGTAATGAACTTAACATTGTCTTGTGATCACAGAACTATTGACGGTGCCGTTGGTGCAGCTTTCTTAAATACTTTAAAACAATTTATAGAGAATCCTGTTACTATGATTGCCTAAGCAGTTTTATATACATATTTAAAACACCTCTGTTATTGCAGAGGTGTTTTTTTATATCTTAGATTTTATAAACTTAAAATTTAGATTTCTCTTTTTTGGCTCGATATATGCTACAAAAAGGTCAATAGATTTACCATAGAAATTAAGAAATGAAGTATTTAAAAAAAATATTTGTGGCTAGTACAACGTTGTTAACAATTGCTTGTACCAACAGCCCTAAACACGCTAGTATAGAAGGAAAAATAGAAAACCTACCTAGCTCTATTACAGAAGTAGTTTTAAGAACTAAAGACAATGTAAAAAACATTAAAATAGAAAATGGAGTCTTTAAAGACACTATTAATATTGATGGTGAATTTGCATACTTTCAAATAGGAAACCAAGGAAAAACTTTATTCCTAAACAAAAACACCAATTTAGAAATTAATGTAGATGTAAATGATTTTCATAAAAGCATTCGTTATAGTGGTAACGGAAAAAAAGTAAACAATTATTTACTTAAAAGAGAATTAATCACCCAAGATGTATTTGAAAAATTAGACAGTATAAATAGCTTAGACAAAACTGCTTTTGATGCTTATATTAATACTATGGTTCAAAAAATTGAAGATTTATTAAAAAATCATTCAGACATAGACCCTTTAGTTAACAAAACTGAAAAAGAAAACTTAACTGTTTTTATAGAAAATCTAAACAATCAATACAATACAGTTAACGGTATTGATGCTAGCTTACAAAAAGGAGATACTTCTCCTGTTTTTGATTATGAAAATTACAAAGGTGGTTCTACCAAACTTTCAGATTTAAAAGGAAACTATGTTTATATAGATGTTTGGGCTACTTGGTGTCCTCCTTGTATCGCAGAAATTCCTTTCTTAAAAAAACTAGAAACTAAATTTCACAAGAAAAACATCAAATTTGTAAGTATTTCTGTAGACAATCCCAACTTAAAAGACAAATGGAAAAGCATGATTAAAGACAAAGATATGGGAGGTATTCAACTATTTTCAAATGGTGACAATAATTTTATGGAAGCTTACCAAATTACGGGAATTCCTCGTTTTATTTTGTTAGATACAGAGGGGAATATTGTATCTGCAAATGCTCCAAGACCTTCTAGTGATCAAATACACACATTGCTAAAAAACCTACCTTAATTCTAGGTTTAAAACAGTACGCTTAAAAGCGATATCTTTATTAGGTATCGCTTTTATAATTTAATCCCCAAACCAAAACCTCCCCACCAGTGAGATTGTTTTCCAAAAGAAAACTCTTGTGTTCTTCTTGTTAATGTATATTTTAAAACCAACACGTCTTTAATAATTAAGTTCATTCCTAAATTTACATCAAATAGAAAACTGTTTATTTTAGATCTGTCAACGGTATAAACAGAATTATCCAAAAACAAAGCTCCTTGTAACGTTGGGTTGTATATATTCCATCTAAAACCTGGCTCTACAAAAATATTAAATCTTGTTTTTCCATTTCTTTTATGATGATACCCTACTTTTTCGTTAAAATTTAATGATGAATTGCTATAATTAATATTTAACAAAGATAATTGTGTCCCTACATACAAATCTGAAATATAGTTACCAAAATTTCCCATTACACGTATTGATGGAATCACATAATTATGAGAAATGGCATCATTAAAAACATATAAATAATTCACCTTATAATTTATGGCCAAACTTCCTCCATTTTCTATCTGATTGTCCCAACCCATAGGCCTAGGTCTATCGGTTCCTAAAAACTTTTTCTTATGAATATAAATCTGAGCTCTTTTGGCCAAAGGCAATCCCAATGCACCAATAGATAGCTCTGAATAAAACACAGTATTTTTAAACAATTGTGTTCTTCCTAAACTTAAAAAAGTATAAGATGCATAGGGTCTATCACTTGTTATCACCTCACTATTACTAATATTAGTTGGCGTAAAAGATTGAAATCCAAAATTAAAATGATTGTAGTATTTTGGATTTTTTCCTGTTAACTTAAAAAAGGGTTGCCAAAATTTAAGCTCTTTAGTTACCACATCTAATCTTAACCCTGCTGTGTAATTATCATCTGTATTTTTAGGAGCAAAAAAAGCATCATTTTCATGGTAAAAAGAAGCTTGTTTTATAAACGAATCTCCTTTATTTTGAGAGAGTAAATTACCTGTAGAAAGTAATGTGATTGAAATTAGAAAAAGGTTGTAAAAATAAGACATAAAGTTGATCATTTAGTTATTCAAATATACCCGCTCTTCTTCTTTTTAAAATTGATGCTACTCTACTTAGTACCTAAACAAAATTGATCATAGTCAACTACATCGATTTTTGTTAAATACTTAGTGAAAAACATTCAATCTGTATAATCTTAAAAATTAATTTTATTTTATGAGATGAATCATTTTTCTAATTTTTGGTTTCGCTTATCTTTGAGTTATCAAAATGAATTTTAAATAATATCCAATGAAATATCGTATAGAAAAAGATACTATGGGTGAGGTACAGGTACCTGCTGATAAGTATTGGGGAGCGCAAACTCAAAGATCTATTAACAACTTTAAAATAGGACCTTCTGGTAGTATGCCATTAGAAATTATTTATGGATTTGCTTACTTAAAAAAAGCAGCTGCACATGCAAATTTTGATTTAGGTGTGTTAGAAGAATCTAAAAAAGAATTAATTTCTACTGTTTGTGATGAAATTTTATCGGGTAAACACGATGATCAATTTCCATTAGTAGTTTGGCAAACAGGATCTGGAACACAGTCTAACATGAACTCTAATGAGGTTATTGCCAATAGAGCTCAAGAATTAGCCGGACGTGTAATTGGTGAAGGTGAAAAGGTTATTACTCCTAATGATGATGTAAACAAATCTCAATCCTCTAACGATACATTTCCTACAGGTATGCACATTGCCGCTTACAAAGCTGTAGTAGAAATTACTATTCCAGGAATTGAGCAATTACGCAATACCTTAAAAGCAAAATCTGAAGCGTTTAAAAATGTAGTAAAAATTGGACGTACACACTTAATGGATGCAACTCCGTTAACTATTGGACAAGAATTTTCTGGATATGTTTCTCAATTAGACCACGGAATAAAAGCTTTAAAAAACACATTGCCTCACTTGGCTGAATTGGCTTTAGGAGGAACCGCTGTAGGAACAGGTTTAAATACTCCTGCTGGTTACGATGTTTTAGTAGCTAAAAAAATAGCTGAATTTACAGGATTGCCATTTGTAACCGCAGAAAATAAATTTGAAGCGCTAGCAGCTCACGATGCTATTGTAGAAACTCACGGAGCTTTAAAACAAGTTGCTGTGTCTTTAAACAAAATAGCAAATGACATTCGTTTAATGGCTTCTGGACCTCGTTCTGGTATTGGAGAATTAATTATTCCTGCTAATGAACCAGGATCTTCTATTATGCCAGGTAAAGTAAACCCTACACAATGTGAAGCGATAACTATGGTAGCTGCTCAAGTAATGGGTAACGATGTTGCTATTGGTGTTGGTGGACTACAAGGACACTACGAGTTAAATGTTTTTAAACCTGTTATGGCTAAAAACTTGATAGAATCTGCTCGTTTAATTGGTGATGCTTGTGTATCTTTTGATGTGAACTGTGCGGTTGGTATTGAACCTAACTACCCCGTTATAGAAAAGTTATTAAACAACTCTTTAATGTTGGTGACTGCTTTAAACACTAAGATAGGATATTACAAAGCTGCTGAGATAGCAAATACTGCTCACGCTAACGGAACTACTTTAAAAGTAGAAGCTGTACGTTTAGGTTACGTAACACCAGAACAATATGATGAATGGGTAAGACCAGAAGAGATGATTGGTGCTTTAAAATAAGCCTAATATTACAATATAGAAAAACCGTTATCTAATAATAGATAACGGTTTTTTATTTTCCTTTCTAAAATAAAATTTAGTTTATGCTTAATTTAACCGTTATAGGTTTTCCACACAAATTTCCTTGAAGTATTGATACTATCATTTTAGAATACTTTCGTTCTTTTGATGCATTTTCCTCTTTAAAAAAAGTATAAAAACTTAAAAACCTGCCTGATTATTTTAGACAGCTTTACACATAGTATAAATTATAAAAAAAAGTCCCTTGTTACAATAACAAAGGACTTTTTAAATTTATATTGTTTGCTATTACTATAAAGTAGCAGCGTATTCAATTAAGTCAACAATCTTAGTAGAGTAACCAATTTCGTTATCGTACCAAGAAACAACTTTTACAAAGTTATCGTTTAATGCGATACCAGCAGTTGCATCAAATACAGAAGTACGAGTTTCTCCGATAAAGTCTTGAGAAACAACAGCATCTTCAGTGTATCCTAAAACTCCAGCCATATCTCCTTCAGAAGCAGCTTTCATTGCAGCACAAATTTCAGCATAAGTTGCAGGCTTTTCTAACTTTACAGTTAAATCAACAACAGAAACATCCATAGTAGGAACTCTAAAAGCCATACCTGTTAATTTTCCGTTTAATGCAGGAATTACTTTTCCTACAGCTTTTGCAGCTCCAGTAGAAGAAGGAATAATGTTGTGAATTGCAGAACGTCCACCTCTCCAGTCTTTCATAGAAGGACCATCAACAGTTTTTTGAGTTGCAGTTGCAGCGTGAACTGTAGTCATTAACCCTTCAGAAATTCCCCAGTTATCGTTTAATACCTTAGCAATAGGAGATAAACAGTTAGTAGTACAAGAAGCGTTAGAGAAAATTGCTTGATCAGCTTTTAACTCAGTATTGTTAACTCCCATTACAAACATTGGGGTATCATCTTTAGATGGTGCAGATAAAACTACTTTTTTAGCTCCAGCTTCTAAGTGCGCTCCTGCAGTTTCTTTAGTTAAAAAGAAACCTGTAGATTCGATTACATACTCAGCTCCAATTTCATCCCACTTTAAGTCAGCTGGATTACGCTCTGCAGTAATTCTAATTGTGTTTCCGTTTACTACTAAAGCACCATCAACAACCTCAACAGTTCCTTTAAATTCACCGTGTACTGAATCATATTTTAACATGTAAGCTAAATATTCAACGTCTAATAAATCGTTGATACCAACTACTTGTACATTTTCTCTTGCTACTGCAGATCTGAATGCAAATCTACCAATTCTACCAAATCCGTTAATTCCGATTTTTACCATGATAATTAATTATAATATTTATTAATTTATTTATTTGTTCTTTTGTTAGATACTTAAAATATCTGCAACTCTTAACAAGTTTTTATTGATGTCGTGATGTAATTTTACTGCTTTTTCTAAGTCAGTAGCTGTAATTTCGTTGTTGTTAATTCCAACCATTAAGTTAGATTTTCCTTCTATCAACAAATCTACGGCTTTTACTCCTAAACGTCCTGCTAAAACTCTATCAAAACAAGAAGGAGAACCTCCTCTTTGCATATGTCCTAATACAGATACACGTACATCGTACTCTGGCATGTTCTTTTCTACGTAGTCTTTTAATTCAAAAACTCCTTTACCAGTTTTATCTCCTTCTGCAACTACAACAATACTAGATGTTTTTCCAGATTTTTTACTTGTTTCTAAAGACTCTATCAATCTTTCAATTCCTAAATTTTCTTCAGGAATTAATATTTCTTCAGCACCTGCACCAATTCCAGCGTTTAATGCTATAAATCCTGCATCACGTCCCATTACTTCAATAAAAAATAAACGGTTGTGCGATGATGCTGTATCTCTAATTTTATCAATTGCCTCTACTACGGTATTTAAAGCAGTATCATACCCTAAGGTAAATTGTGTACCATAAATATCGTTATCTATTGTACCAGGAATACCAATAACAGGCACTCCGTGTTCTTTGTTAAAGATCATTCCTCCTGTAAAAGAACCATCTCCTCCAATAACGACCAAAGCATCTAATCCGTTTGCTTTAAAGTTTTCAAAAGCTTTAGCGCGACCTTCTGGTGTTCTAAATTCCTTAGATCTAGCAGATTGTAAAAAAGTACCTCCTCTACTAATTGTATTACGAACACTTCTAGAGTCCAAAGGAATTAATTCGTTTTCAATCAATCCTTGGTAACCTCTCATGATTCCCATACATTCAATATTATTGTATATACAAGCTCTAACAACAGCTCTTACCGCAGCATTCATTCCTGGAGCATCTCCTCCTGAAGTCATTACGGCTATTTTGGTTACTTTAGTATTCATGTTCTTTTTTTATAATGCATAAAAGTAGTAATATTTAACTTTCAAAATATTACTAGTAGTTTTAAATACGAAAACGATATCGAGTATTTTCGATCTTGGAAAAACAAAAAAAACTCTCTAAATTTATATTTTAGAGAGTTTTAATATTTTTATTTTATACTCCAAAGATGTTTTGGATATATTGCTTTTTCTTTTAATTCTTTTATTGCTTTTGTTACCACTGGTTTGTCTTCTGCATAGGTAACTCCATACCATTTTGCATCAGATTTTAGCACTGTTACAGCTCCTTTTCCTGATTGAATTACATTGTTAACAACGGTAGGTATAAAAAACTCACTTTTTAATTCTGCAGATCTTTCTTTCATAAAATCTACAAAGTCATTTTCTAATGCATCTAAAAATTTAGGAGTAAATCCCCAAAAATTCATAGATACGGTAGTGTCATTTTCCATAACTACTAAGTTTCCGTCTTCGTCTTTTCTATAAATTTTATCTTCAATTTTTTCTATATGTGTTCTTTCTACAACGTCTGTTAATTCTTGTGCATTATTAACATAACATTGTCCTCTAGAAACATATCCATTTTCAGATATTGTTTTGTCTAAGTTAAAACCAACCATACACATATTGTGTGATTCTTTGTCTAATTTAGACAACTCACCTATAATGGTTTCAAAAGCTTCTCTACTATAAAAATCGTCTCCGTTAATTACAATAAAGTTATCCTTTACAACACCTTTAGTTACCAGTAATGCGTGTCCTGTTCCCCAAGGTTTTTTTCTCTCTGGATGAATTGGATATCCTGAAGGTACTTTGTCTAATTCTTGACAAACATATTCTATTTCTATTTTTCCTTCTAACTTATCATCAAACTTGGCCTTAAACTGATCTATAAATTCTTCTCTTACAATAAAAACTACTTTTTTAAATCCTGCTTGAATTGCATCGTATAGAGAAAAGTCAATAATTGTATCTCCTTCATCAGACATGGTATCCATTTGTTTTAAACCTCCATAACGGCTTCCCATTCCTGCTGCTAAAACAACCAGTGTATATGTACTCATCTTTCCTTTTTTAATTTTATAGATTATAAAAATAGTTTTTTATCTGATACCCAAAAAATTACTTTTATTAATTAATTATCAATTAAATCTAGTTCCTCTTCTTTTTTGGCTTTTCCTTTTGATTTTATCTTTAATTTTTGAAGCATTTCTTTTAAATTATTAAAGTCTATTTGATAATTTAAACCAATCCCTTGAGTATAACCTTGTTCTTCTTCTGAATATTGAATTTCATTTTGCCTATTAAACACCGATGATCTTAGACTTCCATCTTTATTTAATAAAAACTCTACTTTAACTTCTCCTACAACGGCAGACTGTGTTTTAGTCCCTACGGGTACTCCTAATTTTCCGTTAATTAAAATTCGATCATTAATTTCTGTTTCTACTCCAATGTCTATTTGATTGTCTATCGCTAAATCTTCTACTTCTGAGGTTTCTCCTGAGGTATATCCAAAATTAAATTGAAATAAATCTCCATCGTTGTTAAAAATATCGGTTACGGCATTAGAAATTAATTCTGATGTTGTGTTAGACAATACAGCACTTGTGTTGTTTAATTTATTTTCATCAAAGAAAGATTTAGAGACTAACAACGAAAAGAATTGTCTCATTTTGGAGTTTTCATCAATATTTAATTTAAAGTCTAATTCCGAAGCAACTGTAGAACTTGCATTGGGAATTTCAATCATAAACTCTTGATTAGAGTCAAACAACTCTCCGGTAACTTGCGTTATTAAATCAACCTCTAATTTTCTGTTTACAGTTAAACTTTCTAACAATACTTTAGGGTTTGCTTTTACGCTATGTACAGCCTCTATATTTAATTCTGCTTTGTAAGGGTCTCCGTTCCAAGAAACGGTTCCTCCTTTTTTTACCGTAAAGGGTTTGTTTACAATACCTCCGTATTTAAAATTATACAAGCCTTCATCAACTACTAAATCTCCATACATTTTAATGTTAAAAAATCGATCTATATCTATCAATAATCTACCATCTGCTCTACCTTGTAAAGAACTTCCTGAGGTTTGATCTATTACGACTTCTCCCAAAGCATCTTTGGTAATATCTAAATTTAAAACCACGGTTACGCCTCCTAAAGATTGAGATATATTGGTTGTATTGGTTTCATCAGAGTCTGTTTTTTGCTCTTTAAAATAAATAAATCGATTGGTTTCTACTTGTTTTACATCACTAATTGGCAAAATAAATTTAGTGTTTTCTAATGTTCTTCCCGTTACATTTATGTCTAAACTAGAGGTCAGTCCCTTTATGGTTGCAAAGCCATTTATAAAACCAGTTCCGTAGTATCTAGAGTCTTCATGTTGCTGGGTATTCATTACCAATAAATTTTTGGTATCTACTCTTAAGTCTAAATTCCAATTATTGTATTTATCATAATCAATTACTCCTTTTAAAATTCCTTTGGTTTTGTATACATTGTCTTCTAAATTAATTTTATTAAACACAAAACTTTTTCCTTTTAAATCTATTCTGGTGTCTCCGGTAAAATTGTAATTAGTATTTAAATATGGAAATTTTAATCCTGCTTTGGAAAGTTCTATAAAGCCGTAGGTATTAAAATCATTTAATTTTCCTGATACATTAAAATTCCCCTTAGCTCTACCTCTTATTGCAGATAACACATTTCTACCTAAGGGGCTTAAGGAACTTAATCTTAAATCATTTAGTACTACATTTAATGCAACATTGGATTCTAAAAAATTGGTTTCGTTTACTATAATTTCTCCAGCTGCATCAATGTTTTGTTCCTCGTTGTTAGAAATATTAAAGTTTAAATTGTAGCCAAATTCTTTAGCACTAGGTTCAATACTGGTTTTCATAAAACCATAATCTACTCCGTTAATTTTTAAGTTTCTAACAATTAAATTTCCATCTGGTTTTAACAAGGTGTTTTTTTCTCTAAAAAACACAACTCCACTAGCAAGTCCTCCTATTTTTAAACTATCAATACTGGGGAAAACCTCAGCTAAATTTATGTTTTTAAGTGCTAATCTTAGGTTTTTAGAAGTTCCCTTTTTAATGCTTCCATCAAATTCAAATTCTTGATTTTTATTTCCAAAAGAAATTCCATAGAAATACCAATCCCCCGTTTTATAGTTGTAGTATATTTTATTTTGTTTTATTTCTTTGTTAACCCATGTAGATTTTAAATATTTAAAATACACGTTTTCTATTCCTAAAGTTAATGCATCCTTTTCTGTTGTTAAATTAAAAACGGCTCGATTGTCTATTTTATCTGTATTAAAGTTAGACCTTACAAAAAGGGTATCGTTTACCTTTTTTCCTAACAAGGATAAATCATCATAAACTTGTTTCTTAAATTTAAATTTTTTAGCCGAAATGTTAGAATTAATCCATTGGTTAGAGTTGTCTAAAAAGATCCTTAAACTATCTACCTGAAAATCTTTAGAAGCAAAAGAGGGTGCTGTTGCATATATCAATCCTTTATCTCCTTTGGCATCTAAAACTCCAGAGACCTTTACATTTTCGTTTAATTTTATTTTATTAGTTATAGATCTTAAAAACTCTGGATACACTTCTAAACCAAAGTTTAAAGTTTGATTTTTAACATCGGTTCTGTTTTTTTTACCGGGTATAAATTTATACAAGGCATTTTCAACTAATTTTTCAAAATCAGAAAACTCAAAAGCTCCCTCTACCTCTAAAGACAATAATTCTTTAGCGTTTAATGTGATTAATTTATTAATTCCTTTTGATGAAAAATTTAAATCTATAGCACTTAATCCTAAGGTGTCTGATTCTGTTTCTATATGCAAATCATCTATCAAACCTGTTGCTAAAAGACTATCTCCATTTTGAATAATGTTTACCTGACCAATTCCTGTTACATTCTTTTGATAAGAGGCACTTTTAGGAAATAGTTTGGCCAATCTTGCTTTGGAAACTTTAAAATTTAAATCATACTTTTTTTGATGATCTGCTTGATTTTTATAATCTATATTGGCTTCAAACGTTAGTAGTGAATCTAAAGATTTAAAATTAGCTCTTATATCTTTGTTATTTATGGTTAAAGATAAAGTTGCATTGGATAACTTTAAATCTTTATAAGATATTCTTTTTAAAGCCATATCTGTTTTTAACTGCAATTCATTTTTAGCAATACTTGCTTTTACACCTCCATTTAACGTAATGTTTTTAAAACCTTTTAAGTATTTATTTTTAAACACAACCCCGTGTAAGACTTTAAAATCTAAGGTTTTTGTGTTTTTGTTTAAATGATCTATCAATCCATTTAGCTGTAAATTACCTAGGTTAGAAACCACTCCTCCGGTAAGCACCAATTTTTCTTTAGAGACAAATAAATCGCCATTAAAATTTAATTGTTCTAATCCGTAATAACTTGTGGGCAACTCTTTGTAATATTGATTTGGCACAATTTGTTCCAAAGATTCTGGCATTAATTCTATAGCTGCATCTTTAGCTCTAAACCAAAAATCATCTCTATTTACAATGCTATTTTTTAAAGAAAAGTCTCCTATTAGATACGTCTTTAAATTCTTAGATATAATTTTTGTCTCTTCTAAATCTAAATCATTTAAAGTTCCTGACAATTGTGTTTTAATATCAAAAGTTTCTCCATTTTTAAAATGTGGGTATATTTTATGAATGTCTTTTAAGCTTAACTCTCCTTCATCTATTTGACCTTGTAATTTTACCTTGGTTACAAAATCTGCCATTTCTCCAGGTCTGTATGTAAAATCTACATTTAGATACACATTAGAGTTTTTCGTTTTTATTTTGGTGTTTTTAAAACTCATTTTAGAAAGTGAATAACTAAAATCTGTTTTTAACTTTTGGTATTTAATTCCATAAACATCTTCAAAACCTAGAGAGTCTGCAATTACAGTAACTTCGGGACCTTTTATATGTAGGTTTTCTATTTGCCCAGAAATCTGATGAAAATCAACAATAGGTTTTTCATCACTCCTTCTTACATATCTTAAGTTGGTAGAACGTATATTTTTAAAATTAAGTTTTAAAGGCTCTGTGCTTTTTTTACCCGTTTTAAATTTTGCCGAAAAAATGGTCAAACTACTTATAGAATCTCCACTATAAATATAATCATCTACCCAACCATTTTTAACTTCTATATTTTTAAAAGAAATAGTTTTGTCTTTAATTTTATGATAATCGACCAAGCTCCCTTTTAAATAATCTACATAAATTAAGGTGTCTTGATAATGGTCTTCTATTAATAGATTCTCTATTCTAAAATTACCAAAAGGATTAATTTTAAGCTCTTTTAACTGAAAAGTAACATCGTATTTTTTGTCTAAATAATCAAAAACTTTGTTTGCTATTAAGGTCTGAGTTTTTCCAAATTGTAACGCAAACACCAGCAATAGCAGTAGAACTGTTATTGCTATTAAAAACCGAGCGAGTATTTTTATTATTGTTTTTATAAACCCTAAATTTGTGCCACTAAAATAGTTAATTAAACTGTAAATATGCTTGATAAAACATACATCTTAGCCATAGAATCTTCTTGCGATGATACCAGTGCTTCTGTAATTTGTAACGAACAAATTCTATCTAATATTGTTGCCAATCAAGAGATACATTCAAAATATGGAGGGGTAGTTCCAGAATTAGCTTCTAGAGCACATCAACAAAACATTGTTCCTGTAGTACATGCTGCTCTAAAAGAAGCAAACATTACCAAAGAAAACCTTAACGCTATTGCATTTACACAAGGTCCTGGTTTGATGGGTTCTTTGCTAGTAGGAGCATCTTTTGCCAAATCTATGGCACTTGCTTTAAACGTTCCTTTGTTAGCTATTAATCATATGCAGGCTCATATTTTGGCTCATTTTATTGATGATGCTAGCGATAAAAAACCAACATTTCCTTTTTTATGCTTAACTATTAGCGGGGGTCACACACAAATTGTAAAAGTGAACAATTATTTTGACATGGAGATTTTAGGAGAAACTATTGATGATGCTGTTGGAGAGGCTTATGATAAAACTGCTAAGATTTTAGGATTGCCTTATCCTGGAGGTCCTTTAATAGACAAACATGCTCAAACAGGGAACCCTGTTTTTACATTTACCAAGCCTAAAGTAAAAGAACACCATTTTAGTTTTAGCGGTTTAAAAACAGCTATTTTATATTTTATTCAAAAGCAGGTAAAAGAAAATCCTAATTTTATTCAAGAGAACTTAAATGATATATGCGCTAGTGTACAAAACACAATTGCCGAAATATTAATGGATAAACTTAAAAAAGCCGTAAAAGAAACAGGGATTAAACAAGTAGCAATTGCAGGTGGTGTTTCTGCCAATTCAGAAATTAGAAAACGTTTAACCAATGCTCAAACACATTTTGGTTGGTCTTGTTACATTCCTAAATTTGAATATACTACAGACAATGCTGCTATGATTGCTATTACTGCTTATCAAAAATATAAACTTGGATTGTACAACAACCAAAGTGTTACTGCAAATCCAAGATTAAAAGTAAATTCTTAAAACTATAATTATAGTTTATACGTAATTGCATTTATGTTCATTCCTGCTCCAACAGACGCAAATACAACAATATCGTTGATCTCAACAGAATGACCTTCTAATTGATTTCGTAAAACCATATCGTATAAAATAGGAACTGTAGCTACAGAATTGTTTCCTAGTTTTTGAATAGACATTGGCATCACATTCTTTTTAACTGGTTTTCTGTATTCTCTATACAACCTTTTTACAATGGCTTCGTCCATTTTTTCGTTAGCTTGATGTAAGAATATTTTAGAAATATCATCTATTTCTAATCCTCTTTTATCCATCGCTACTTTTATGGCTGCAGGTACTTTTGTCAATGCAAATTCATAAATTTTACGCCCTAACATTTTTATATAGTTAACGTCTTGATCTAAATTTTGATTGTATGAAGGTCCCGAATATAAATACCCTGCCTCTTCTATTGCATAGGTTTGAGCAGCTGTACTTAAAATTCCTCTTTCCTTATCTTCTTTTTTTAATTCTAAAATAGTTGCTCCCGCTCCATCAGCAAAAATCATACTATCTCTATCACTATCATCAACAACTCTAGACAATGTTTCTGCCCCAATTATTAATACTTTTTTAGCATCTCCTGCTTTTATTGCTTGATTTGCTTGTATCATAGCCTGTACCCAACCCGGACATCCAAAAAGAATATCATATGCCACACAGTTTGGATTTTCTATTCCTAATTTATTTTTAACACGAGTTGCCAAACTAGGCAACATATCTCCTTGTATACTTCCTTTTTTAATATCTCCAAAATTATGAGCTACAATAATTAAATCTAACTCTTCTTTATCAATTTTAGAGGATTTAATAGCTTCTACAGATGCTTGTGTAGCCAAATCAGATGTATTTACATGATCTTCCGCATACCTTCTTTCTTCAATTCCTGTAATTGCGTTAAATTTCTCAATAATTTCACTGTTTTCTTTTTCAAAAAGAGAACCATCTTCATTTAAAAATACGTGATTTTTAAAATCTGTGTTTTTTACTATTCTATTGGGAATGGCACTTCCTGTACCTGTAATGATAATATTGCTATACATATGTAATAAATAAAAAAGCCAGCATTCTATTAATGCTGGCTCAAATGTAAATATATTTTTAGGATTAATACTCGTATATATCTCCTAAATCAAAAGACAACGAGAATCTAAGTGTGTTTTCAAGTGGATTGTTTACTACAGAATTACTTGCTAAGTAAGAAATATCAACGTTAAAAGAACTTGCTCTAAAACCAGCTCCCAATGTAAAAAAGTTTCTATTTCCTTTATTTTCGTTTTCTTTAAAGTATCCTGCTCTAAAAGCAAATGCATTGTTATATAAATACTCTGCTCCTAAACCAATAGTTACTTCTTGTAATTCTTCTTTTAAACCTCCTGGAGCATCTCCAAAAGAAGAAATCATTCCTTCTATAAAATTTTTATCTTCCCCATCTACAGCAGGAACCAATAATTTGGTAAATTCTAACGTTAACCCTAATTGATTGTAGTCATCAACAATAAAATCGAACCCTCCTCCTAATTTTAAATTGGTGGGTAAAAAACCTTCGCTGTTTAACACACTTACTTTAGGACCTATGTTACTAATATTAAAACCTGCTCTTGCAACTCCATTAAATTCGCTAAAAGCCATTTCATTAGACACATAGTATCCAGAAATATCTACTGCAAAACCATTTGAAGGTTGAATATCTGAAATAGATGTACCTGTAATACTTAAATCAGATCTAATGTACCTAAGGGCTACAGCCATAGAATAATTTTCACTTAATTTTAATGAATAAGCCGCATCTAAAGCTAATTCATACGGAGAACCCTTAGAACTAGTTCCGCTATCTCCCGATTGTGTAATTTCTATTTCACCATAATTAAAGTATTTTATCCCACCACCAAAAGCACTTCTCTCATCTATTTTCTGTTGATAAGTGAAATTACCTACATAAATATCATCTGTTAGGTTACGTAACCAAGGTGTGTAATTTATTCCTAAAGTAACTTCATTTTTATGAAACACCATTTTAGCGGCATTGTGAAAAAGAGCATTTCCATCAGCAGAGGAAGCAACTCCAACATCTCCCATTGCGGCTGCCCTTGCATCTGTAACAATATTTAAAAAAGGAGCTACTGTTGTAATGGTATTATTCTCTTGGGCATAAAGTGATGTACTAAAAAGTACAGTCAAAACTAAAGTAGTTAAGTTTAATTTTAAGATTCTCATATAGTTTGTTTCTGTTTTTACAATATTACTAATTTTTCAATTTTTTCATCAACTTCATCTGTAAATGTGTTTTTTACAACTAATTTATACAAATAAACTCCTTTCCCCAAACGATTTCCATAGTCATCTCTACCATCCCAGGTAACAGATCTTTCTATATTATCAGAGTTATTGGTTGTTGATCTAATTGTTTTTATCAATTTACCTGATACCGTATAAATTTGTATTTTAATTTCTAATGGATCACCAAGTCTATTATTTTTAAACCAAAATTCTGTGTGGTTAATAAATGGGTTTGGATAGTTTAATACCTTACTTAATTTAAACCCTTTATCTTCTTCTACAAAAAAGTTTAACGTTTGAGTTGATGAATTATTATGTGAATCCCACGCTTTAAATGTAATTGTATGATTTCCTATTTCTAATTCAGACAACTGATAGTTTACTACTCCGTTTGTAAAGTCGTCTTTTTCTGTTGTATAATACTCATTTAATGATATCGGGTTGGCCAAATCTCCATCTATAACCAAAGTGATATTATGTCCTATAGAATTTAAGGAAGTATTCACTCCATTTTCATCATAAATTTTAGCAAGTAAGTTAGGTGTTGATGATGTATTTCCTCCGGCAACAAAAGTTTCATCTTCAAAAAAGAGTTGAATTTCTGGTGCTGTTGTATCCTCCTCTACATCAGGATCTATTCCTCCTACCTTATAATCAAAACTACTTCCTGCTCTTTCTTCTGTAGTAGAAGCTGCATAAAAGCTAAATTTAGCATTTTCGGGCAATACGCTTACATCTTTAGGTAAAACAAAATCGAACTTAAACACTCCATTGGTAACAGATGCTTTTCCCACAAAAACTTTACTTTCTAAGGACTTAAACTCTACAACTGTTCCAGCTCCTTCATTTAATAATGTTTTTCTATCTATTTCTTTGTCGTATAAAATAACAGATAATTCTCCATTAAAGTTTTCGTTTAACAAACCTTCATTTTGTACTTCTCCAGTTACTCTTAATTTAGACAATCCGTTTAATTCAGTAACATCACTATAAGTTACATTTCCTGTTTCGGTATTTGTAATATGTTTTTGTACATTGTTTAAAACAACTCCTTCTTTGGGTATTGATAGTTTCATGGCTGGATCTCCAAAGAAATACACAAACAATTCGTTAGATAGTATAATTTCGTTTTTAGCATCTTTTAAAGCTTCTGCTATTGTTCTACTCTTACCATCGTAACTATAAAGAAAATCTGCTAATTTATTATTTATAGTTTCTCCTGAGAATATAGTAATTTCTCTAGAAGTTGTTATCATAGAACCAGCTCCTCCATAGGCACTTTCTATCAACTCTTCTCCTCCAGACACAAATGTAGGATCATCAAATCTAGAAAAATCACAGGTTACTGTAATAAACAGTGGAAGATTATTTAAATTTCTATACCCTCTTATATCAGATATTCCCATATATACCTCTTCTCCCAGTGTAGAAGTATTTCCATGTCCAAAATAATTAATGACTAAAGATCCTCTTTCAAAAGCTTCGTCAAATCTCTTTTTTATATCTGGATATCTTCCTCCACCTGCAGTAACTTCTTCTTTAAAAGCATCTGTATATAACTTATCTAAATTTAAGTTCTTATTATTTACTCCTATCTTTAAAGCTGATTCTTCTAAGTGTTTTATCAAATCCTGATCTTCTCCATCTTGACCATCATCCCCCAAAAGAGTAACTTTATTTTTCCAATCCCCAAAAGATTTTGGAGTGTAGTAATTTAAGACCTTGTCTATATATTGTTTGGCTTCTTGTTCTGTCTTCACAGGTATTCTTCCAGTTGAAATATCTAATTGCCCTCCTGGATTCACTTCTCCATCATTGTTTGTATCGTCTGTTTCGTCTAAATAAGCAAAATAATCATCTGTATTGTAAGAGCTTGTTAAACTGGTACTTCTTGTAGATAAGTATACGGGAACCAAATTTGTATTTGGATATTTAATTTCTTTGTAATCTATACTTGCATCACCAAAAAAACAAACATATTTTAGTTTGGTTTCTTCAGAAGTTCCATTATCATATATATATTTAAGAAAATCTCTAATAGCTGTTATATCTGGAGATCCAGAACCAAACTCATTGTAAATCTCATCTATTTCTACCACTTCAACATTTAATAAACTATTGTTTGTTTCTGATATAGTTGTGTTTTCTTGATGATAATTAGCCAATCTTTGTGCTTGACTTTTTAAACTTTTATTTGTTACTATTATATACTGTACGTTTGTTAAACCATGTAAGTTTTGATTGACAACAATCGAGTTTTCCAACTTGATAGGTGTATAAGCATTTGACTCTTTTACAACTTGATAATAATCTAAAACTCCATCAGTAATTTCTTTAAATTTAAAAGTACTAGTTCCTAAATCTAGGTCCTGAATATTAGTAACATTTGTTGGATCTGTAACATTCCAAATTGCATCTATTTCAGAATTGTTGGCAATAGTATATTCTAAAACTTCGGAAGTTGTGTTTGAATTAAAGTTTAAGAAATTAAACTGTTGCCCTGTAGCGGTTAAAAATCGATCAGCACTCACTTCTAAATAATCCAAATAAGCTAAAGCAGATAGATCGCCATTATGATTCCATGTAATATCTAACTTAACATTAGAGTTTTCTACATTAAAAGTATTAGACACTAAATTATCTACATACGCAGAGCTACTTGTTGAAGCGATACTTGCAGATAAAACTTGATTATTATTATCTACATTCCCATCATTATTGTCATACTGCACCAAATAATCTGTAGAAACACTACTAGACAAACCTGTAAAAGATCCTTTTAAAAACACTGGTTGACTTGTATCTATGTTAGGAAAATTAAACGTAAATGACTGCCTATTATTTAAGGTAAAGTCTTCTCCAAACCATTTTTTCCCTACTCTAATATAGTTTATCAACTCTTTTTCATGAAATTGATAATCTGTAAACGTATTAATGCTTTTTGTAGCAGTATTCGTTATAGTTGCCTTATTTTTAATTCTTTTTCCATTTACACCTGAATCTACATTTATAAAATAATAGGCTAAATCACTATAAATATTTTGTTGATGAGTAATATTATTTCTTGATACCAAATCCCAACCTATAGGACCTTGTGCATAAAACAGAACATAATCATTATCATTAAACACATTGTCATTTTCACCAGATACAAAAATAGCATTCTCTACCAAATCTTCTTTTCTAGATTCACTTAGCAACTCTGGCAACATAACACCTCCATTTCCATAAACTCTTATATTTCTAGGGTTTATAGATGATATATTAACTCCTAATGAATTAAAAAATGAAGCATCTATTTTAAAAACTCCAGATTTATCAACAGCAACTTTATACCAAGTACCCGACGACAAAACAGAATTAATTTGAGCAGTTGTTCCATTTATAGCACTAATCCTTGAACTAGATAAACTTGTTAAACCATAATTAAGTTGAAAAGAAGTTACTTTTACAATTTCTCCATTATCTTTTTTATAAACAGGATTTGCCTCTACTGCAATTGTATTTTTATTTCTCTGTTTAACAACACTAAGTAAAGGAGTAAATGTATTTAGTAACAAACTAACATCTACAGTATTTAACTCACTATTCGTTAATTTTTCTGTAATAACGTTTGTAAATTCATAATTATCAATAGACCTACCTTCTTCTATTTTAAAGTGATACCCAAAGGAAGGTTGTAAATCATGATTAAGAGCTACATTAGTCGCAACTAATATACTCTTCTGTAAAACAGGTTCATATACTTGTTTCCAATCTAAACTAAAAGTTTGTTTTTCTTGACTAAATATATTCAAGGTACTTAATATAATAAAGACTAAGTAGCGTAGTTTCATTTCTATGGAATTATTTGACGAATATAGCGATTATAAACTTCTCAATTACACAACGTATTTAAATTGTATAATTAAGGATTATATGATATCTTGCGTACCAATTAACAATTATAGTGATTTCAATCTTTATGAAAAAATTCATAAAAACAATCTTGATATCTAGCTTATTACTACTTTGCTTAACAAGTTGTTTTAACCAGCAAAACCTTAGTACTAATAGACGTTCCGAAAACGTAGGAATGGATTTTAGTTTACCCGAAAACGGTGGTCTTTCTAGACTATCTCCTAATGGAGGACAAGAAATAACCAATAATATGGTTCTTATAGAAGGTGGTGTTTTTGTGATGGGACAAACTCAGCAAGATGTAATGGGAGGTATTACAAACCCACCAAAATCTGTACACGTACAAAGTTTTTATATTGATGATACAGAAGTAACCAACAGAGAATATCTTATTTATTTAGATTGGCTAAAAAAAGTATTCCCTCCAGAAAATCCAAAATACAAACATATTTATGCAGCTGCAGTTCCTAATGAAGGGGTTTGGGAAAAACCTTTAGGTCATGATGCTGGCTTATCTAAAAATTATTTACGTCACAGAGCTTATGAAAACTATCCTGTTGTGGGAGTAAGTTGGAGGCAAGCAAATGATTACTGTAAATGGAGAACCGATAGAATTACTGAAAAACAATTAATGGAAGAAGGGGTTTTAAAACCTTTATATACAAACAAACAAATTACTGTTGAAGGAAGAAACCATTTTGATGCAGAAGTGTTTGAAGCTGATCCTAAATTGTTATTTAACGGAGATTATTCTATTTATACAGAATATGTAACCAATCCTGAAGAAGAAGAAAATGATACTACAGCAATTGCTGCTGTTGTAGATAAAAAAGATATTATCTTAAATATAGACAGACACTCTCCATCTCCTTCTTACAGATTACCTACAGAAGTTGAATGGGAATATGCTGCTAAAGCTGATATTGAAAATAGATATTTTAACTCTATTAGAGGTAGAAAAAAATATGCTTGGAATGGTGAAAGTACAAGAGATTTACAAAGTAAATACTATGTACAACATGCCAACTTTAAGCAAGGTAAAGGAGATTATAGTGGTATTGCAGGGTGGAGTTCTGATTATGGAGATATTACAACTCCAGTAAGAAGTTACCCTCCTAATGCTTTTGGATTGTACGATATGTCAGGAAACGTTGCAGAATGGGTTTTTGATGTTTACAGACCAGAAATAGACACTAACTTAAACGACTTTAACTACGCTAGAGGAAACGTATTTAGAAAACCTAAATTAAATGAAAACGGAAATATTGTAATTGCTGATTATAATACCATTACTTATGACACATTACCTAATGGTAAAATTGTACCTACAGTACTTCCTGGACAAATAATTAAAGAACAAATATCTAGTAGTGATGCCTATTTAAGTCCTAGCTTTCAAAAAGCTGACAATAGAGATTTTGCAGACGGAGATACTGCTTCTTCTAGAACATATTTAGAAGAGGATCCTGAAAGAGTAAAAAAAGTATACAATGCCCCTATTATTCCTGCTCCAGTTCTTAATGAAGAAACAGGAAAATTAGAGTATGTATATGATGACAAAACGAGAACCTCTTTAATTACAAATCATTCTAGAGTATACAAAGGAGGATCTTGGAAAGATAGAGAATTCTGGTTAGATCCATCACAAAGAAGATTTATGGAAGAATACATGTCTACAGATTATATTGGTTTTAGATGTGTTGTAAGCAAGGTGGGGGAAGGTCATGAACCTGGAAAAAGAACTCCTTTTAATATTTCTTATTAAGAGAACTACATTACACAAAACAAAAAAGAGGTAAATAATTAAAATTATTTACCTCTTTTTTATTTTAATTCAACTTATACTCAAACCCTTCCTTATCCAAATACTCAAATAGTTCTGACGATATTTTTAGTTTATAAGTTCTTGATGGCATTTCTATATCAATTCTATCTTTGTCCGATATTAAATTAAATCCTATTGTTTGTTTAGCTCCTTCACCTGTATAACCAGATAGTAACATTTCTAACTGTTCTATTCTTTCTTCTGTTATTTCATGTAATTTCATTTTAAACGTAATCTTCTTACATTTTTTATCCATCACATCTGACAGTAAAGAAAAATCAGAAAACTTTTCTCTTGGAGTCCCTTCCGTACCATCTTTTTGCATCCATCCACGCTGAATTGTACCACTTATGTATAAAAAAGAATTAGGCACTAACATGTGTTGGTAACGTAAATAATCTTCTCCAAATAA
Organism: Wenyingzhuangia heitensis; assembly: GCF_011762155.1. GTDB lineage: Bacteria > Bacteroidota > Bacteroidia > Flavobacteriales > Flavobacteriaceae > Wenyingzhuangia > Wenyingzhuangia heitensis. The sequence continues at coordinate 10,549 of NZ_JAASQL010000004.1, read as the reverse complement.
TCTAAACTCATGAGAATCCATATAATCTTCAATAATAAAAGATCCCCAACCATTTCCATTTTTGGCAATTCTATGTTCTGCACTTGTTAAAATTCCAGCAAATGAAAAACCATTTCCTACATATTTTTTTAAATCCTCTTTAAACATACTTACACTACAATTGGTAAAGCGCATTTCGTTTTTATAATCGTCTAACGGATGAGCAGAAATATAAATTCCCACCACTTCTTTTTCTTTTGATAAAGTTTCCATAGTCCCCCAAGTTTCGCAAGGAGGAACTAAAGGTTCTGGTAATTGAACATCAGAAGCCTCACCAAATAAGGATACTTGAGAAGAGTTGATACTTTCTTGATAGGCATGACCAAACTTCATTGCCTTTTCTAAAAAAGTCATTCCCTTTTCATCGGTAGCAAAAAACTGAGCTCTGTGTACATCTCCAAAAGAATCAAAACCACCTGCCAAAGCCAAACCTTCAAATGCTTTTTTATTACAAGTTCTTAAATCTACACGTTTGGCTACATCAAAAATAGAAGCAAAAGGTCCGTTTTCTTTTCGTTCATTTATAATTCCCTCTACAGCTATTCCTCCAACTCCTTTAATGGCTGCCATTCCAAAACGAACGGCTCCTTCATCATTTACAGAAAATTTTGCATAAGATTCGTTTACATCAGGCCCTAAAACAGTCAATCCCATTCGCTTACACTCTTCCATAAAAAAGGTAACCTGCTTAATATCATTCATGTTGTTAGACAACACAGCTGCCATATATTCTGCAGGATAATGTGCTTTTAAATAAGCTGTTTGGTATGCAATCCAAGCATAACAGGTTGAATGAGATTTGTTAAATGCATACGATGCAAATGCCTCCCAGTCTTTCCAAATTTTTTCTAAGGCTTTTTCATCATGTCCTTTAGCAGCTGCTTGACTAACAAACAAAGGTTTCATTTTTGCCAGTACTGCAATCTGCTTCTTACCCATTGCTTTACGCAAGGTATCGGCCTGACCTTTGGTGAATCCGGCTAAATCTTGAGACAGTAACATCACCTGCTCTTGGTATACGGTAATACCATAGGTTTCTGCCAATCGGTTTTTGTATTCTTCAGCAGGTAAATCATACAAAATTTCTTCAATTCCGTGTTTTCTATTAATAAAACTTGGAATATATTCTAAAGGTCCTGGTCTGTACAAGGCATTCATCGCAATTAAATCCGCAAAAACTGTCGGCTTTAATTCACGCATGTATTTTTGCATTCCAGGTGATTCATATTGAAAAATCCCAACCGTTTCTCCTCTTTGGAACAACTCATATGTTTTTAAATCATCAATAGGAAAAGCCTCTGGATCTAAATCTACATCATGTCTTGCTTTTACAATTTGGCAAGTATGCTTAATTAAAGTAAGGGTCTTTAGCCCCAAAAAGTCCATTTTTAACAGTCCAGCATCTTCTACCACTGAGTTGTCAAACTGAGTAACATACATGTCTGAATCTTTGGCTACAGAAACGGGAACAAATTTTGTAATATCATCTGGAGTAATAATAACTCCACAGGCATGGATTCCTGTGTTACGAACGGAACCCTCTAATACTCTTGCTTTATTAATAGTTTCTGCTTCTAAACCATCCCCATCAGAAATGCGTTTTAGCTCATTTACCATTTCTATTTCTTCGGATCGTAGTTTAGATGCTAATTCCTTATCGTCTAATCCAAAAATTTTCTTCAGTTTCATCCCCGGAATTAGCTTGGCAATTCTATCGGCCTCAAACAAAGGTAAATCTAATACTCTGGCAGTATCTCTAATAGAAGATTTGGCTGCCATAGTTCCGTATGTAATAATTTGAGCTACTTGATTGGCTCCATACTTATCAATTACATAATCAATTACTCGACCACGTCCTTCATCATCAAAATCAATATCAATATCAGGCATAGATATACGTTCCGGATTCAAGAATCTCTCAAAAAGTAAATCGTACTGAATAGGATCAATATTGGTTATCCATAAACAATAAGCAGCTACAGAACCCGCTGCAGATCCACGACCAGGTCCTACAGAAACACCCATTTCACGGGCTGCTCGAATAAAGTCTTCTACAATTAAGAAGTAACCAGGGTATCCGGTTTTGGCAATTACATCTAATTCAAGATCTAAACGTTCTCTAATAGGCTCTGTAATTTCCCCATATCTTTTTTTAGCTCCTTCATACACCAAATGCGCTAAAAAGTTGTTTTCTCCTCTTTTTCCTTTATCCTCTAAATCCTTTACATCTTTAAACTGATCTGGAATATCAAAGGCAGGAAGTAATACATCACTTGCCAAAGTAAATGGAGTAATTTTATCTACCAATTCCTGAATATTACTAATTGCTTCTGGCACATCCACAAAAAGCTCCTTCATTTCATCGGGAGTTTTAAAGTAATATTGATCGTTAGGCAATCCATATCTATACCCCCTACCTCTACCTATTGGAGTGGCTTGTTTTTCTCCATCTTTTACACACAATAAAATATCATGTGCATTGGCATCTTCTTGATTGATATAAAAAGTATTATTGGTCGCAACAATCTTTATATCATATTTTTCAGAAAACTCTAGCAAGACTTTATTCACAACATTTTCATCTTCTTGACCATGTCGCATCATTTCAATGTACAAGTCATCTCCAAACTGCTCTTTCCACCAAACTAAAGCCTCTTCAGCTTGTTTTTCACCAACGTTTAAAATTTTACTAGGAACTTCTCCATATAAATTTCCCGTTAACGCTATAACATCTTCTTTGTATTGTTCTATAATGTTTCGATCAATTCTTGGCACATAATAAAACCCATCCACAAACGCTGTAGATGACATTTTTGCCAAATTTTGATATCCTTTTCTGTTTTTAGCTAACAAAACAACTTGATAACCGTTGTCTTTTTTAGTTTTATCTAAATGATTTTCACAAACAAAAAATTCACAACCAACAATAGGAACCAATTCTTTATCAGTAAATACTTCACCTTTTTCTTCTGCCTCTTCTCTTTTTGCTTTTATACCATTATTATAACCAGCAACGGCATTGGTAAAATGAAAAGATGCCATCATGTTTCCTGTATCTGTCATAGCTACAGCAGACATATTGTGTTTACCTGCATTGTTCACCAATGCTCCAATTTCTATAGTAGATTGTAAAATAGAATATTGTGTATGATTGTGTAAATGTGCAAAAGAAACATCTTCTAACTTGGCTAAACTTTCTTTTACATTAACTCCTTTACCCTTAGCTCCTGCTTGTTCTGATTGACGTTTTCTTATTTTTTCACTTTCTTTTTTTAAGTTTAAGTGTTTTAAACCTATAACGTCAAAAGGTTTAGGATTTATAGTTCTAAATTCTGTAAAATAATTAGGATCTACATCTAATTGCTCTTGAGTAAATGCTTGTTTTCTAATCAATTCAAAGAAACAGCGTGTAGTTGCCTCCACATCGGCAGTTGCATTGTGAGCTTCTCCAAAACCAACTCCAAACAAATAATTATGTAATTCTGTTAAAGTGGGTAGTTTAAATTTTCCTCCCCTACCTCCTGGTAACTGACACATACTAGCTGTAACTTCTGTACAGGTATCTAAAATGCCCAATGTATTTTTATCATCTTCAGACAAATCATCAATAGCCATTGAACGATTTTTGGGAGGCTTAGTTCCAAAATTATACGTCTCTAAATCAAAACTATCAAATTCAAAAGCTTTAAAATTTGGGGTGATTCCAGCTCTAATAAATTCAGCCCCCATAATGTTTACATCAAACGTAACATTTTGTCCTACTAAGAATTTAGTTTTTCCCAAAACGATATTAAATCGCTCTAAACTTTCTTGTAAAGAAATTCCTTGTTCTTGAGCCAATTCTGTAGAAATACCATGAATTTTTTCAGAGTCAAACGGAATATTAAATCCATTTGGTTGTACCATAAAATTATCATGTTCTACAACACGCCCCATATCATCATGCAACTGCCATGCTATTTGTATACATCTAGGCCAGTTGTCTGTGTCTGTCATAGGTGCTTTGTAACTTTTAGGTAAACCTGTAGTTTCTGTATCAAAAATTAAGTACATATATGTTGTTTTGGGAAGTTTTAAAAATACAAAATATATCACGTAAAATATTGATGATTTCACATGCAAACAAAATAGTTATCAACTGATAATTATAGTACCTTTAAAACAACCATCATAACTTATTACTATGAAAGAAAAACTTGAAAACACACATTGGGATATCTTAATTATTGGTGGTGGTGCCACAGGAATAGGAGCTGCTATTGATGCTGCTTCTAGAGGCTACAAAACTTTATTAGTAGAAAAAGAAGATTATGGAAAAGGAACTTCTAGCAAAAGCACCAAACTAATTCATGGTGGAGTTAGGTATTTACAACAAGGAAATTTTTCTTTGGTTTTAGAAGCTTTAAAAGAGCGTGCTATTCTAAAAAGAAATGCTCCACATATTGTTCACGATTTAAAATTTGTAGTACCTACCTACGATTGGTGGGAAAGTCCATTTTACGGAATTGGATTAAAATTATACGATTGGTTGGCCGGAAAAGAAGGTTTTGGTGATTCTGAATTTTTATCTAAAGAAGAAACAATTAACTACATTCCCACCGTTAGTCAAAAGGGATTGCGTGGTGGTGTTATTTATCACGATGGTCAGTTTGATGATACTCGATTGCTTATCAACATGATGCAGACCGCCAAAGAACAAGGAGCTACTGTTTTGAACTACACAGAGTTTATAGATTTTACCAAAAACTTAGCAGGGTTGATAGACGGAGCTATTATTAAAGACACAAACACATTAAAAACCTATGCTATTCAAGCAAAATCAGTTATCAATGCTACAGGTGTTTTTTCTGATACCATTAGACAACAAGATCACAAGACAACTCCTAAAATAATGACAAGTAGTCAAGGGGTACATATTGTGTTAGATAAAAGTTTTTTACCCAGTAACACTGCTATTATGATTCCTGAAACAGAAGATGGTAGAGTTTTGTTTGCCGTTCCTTGGCATGATAAAATTATTATCGGAACTACAGATACTCCTGTTAGCAAATACTCTTACGAACCTTTACCTAAAGATAAAGAAGTTGATTTTTTACTAACACATACAGCAAAGTATTTAACTAAAAACCCTACCAAAAAAGACGTAAAAAGTGTATTTGTAGGTTTACGTCCTTTGGTTAAAAATGGAAATGCAGAAGATACAGCAGAAATTTCTAGAGAACATGTAATTGAAGTTAGCAAAAGTGGATTGATTAGTATTGCTGGTGGAAAATGGACGACTTATAGAAAAATGGCTGAAGATGTTGTGGATAAAGCAACTATGGTTGCTGTAATTCCTTTTATTAAATCGGAAACTGAATTTTTAAATATTCACGGTCACAGCAAACAAAAACCTGAAATAAATCCTTTAGGTATTTATGGAACTGATGCCAAATTAATTAGAAAACTAGCAGAAGAAAAACCTGAATTGAAAGAAAAAATTCACCCTAATTATCCTTTTATCAAAGCACAAATTGTTTGGGCTATTTTAAAAGAAGATGCTAAAACTATAGAGGATATTTTAGCTAGAAGAATTCGTTTATTATTTTTAGATGCTAAAGCAAGCATAGAATCTGTAGAAGTTGTAGCAGCTATATTACAAGAACAATTAATTAAAAGTGAGGATTGGAAAAAACAACAAATTACTAGTTTTAAAAAATTAGCACAACAATATTTATTAAACTAAAAAAACTCGTAGAAAATTAATTCTACGAGTTTTTTCTTAATCTATTACTTAAATTTTATGCTTTCTCAGCAGCTCTAATCTCTTTTGCTTTTTGTTTTGCTTCTTCGTTTTTAGCAATTTTATGTTCTGGTCTTGTCCATTTAGGATTTTCTCCCAAAGATTGGTATTCAGAATCTACTGCATCTACAGATTTTGGTTGTACCTTTTTGGTAAATGGTTTCATGGCATTTAATCCTAATTTTGCAAATAACTTCATATCCTCATTAACATCAGGGTTTGGAGTTGTTAATAATTTATCTCCTGCAAAAATAGAATTGGCTCCTGCAAAGAAACAGAATGCTTGCCCTTCTTGACTCATTTGTGTTCTACCTGCAGACAATCTTACTTGTGTTTCTGGCAATACAATTCTAGTCGTTGCAACCATTCTAATCATATCCCAAATCTCAACAGGTTGCTGATCTTCTAAAGGTGTCCCTTCTACTGCTACCAGTGCATTAATAGGTGTAGATTCTGGCTGAGGATTTAAGGATGATAAGGCAACTAACATTCCTGCTCTATCTTCTGTAGATTCTCCCATTCCAATAATACCACCAGAACAAACGGTTACGTTTGTTTTTCTAACATTGTCAATCGTATCTAATCTATCTTGATATCCTCTTGTCGAAATTACTTCTTTGTAATATTCTTCTGATGAATCTAAATTATGATTATATGCATACAAACCAGCTTCTGCCAAACGTTGTGCTTGATTTTCGGTAACCATTCCTAACGTACAACAAACTTCCATGTCCAATTTATTAATGGTTCTTACCATTTCTAAAACTTCATCAAATTCAGGTCCATCTTTTACATTTCTCCAAGATGCCCCCATACAAACTCTAGAAGAGCCAGATGCTTTAGCTCTTAAAGCTTGTGCTTTTACTTGTTGAACGGGCATTAACTCATTTCCTTCAATATCTGTATGATATCTTGCTGCTTGTGGACAGTACCCACAATCTTCAGAACATCCCCCTGTTTTTATAGATAATAAGGTAGATACCTGAACTTCATTAGGTTCATGATGAACTCTATGAACAGTGGCAGCTTCATACAAAAGCTCCATTAATGGTTTGTTATATATTTCAAGAATTTCTTCTTTTGTCCAATTGTGTCTTACTTCACTCATAAATACATTTATTTTAAAAACTATAACGCAAACCAAATAACACATTACTTGGGGGCATGGGTACAAAACCAGACTCTATATAGTCTGCATTAAAAATATTATTTGCCGTAACCGTAAAACTAACTTTTTGGATATCTACAATAATAGAAGCATCCCAAACATTATAACTTGTCCCTACAGATCGTTCTGCATGTTTATAAATAATATTCTGACTTACATTCTTAAATAATCTACTTGAGAAACGAGTTATGAATTGATGTTTTAAAGTGTTTAAAGAATAACGGGACAACTCTTTATTTTCATGTAAAATATCATCATCTAAAAAAGTATAGCCCAAAGATAATATTTGATCAAACTCTTTTATTTTAAAACGGTAATCCGTATTTAGTTCTAAACCTTTTGTATTGACTTCTGTAATATTTGTTGCTGTATATATAGAAGTTGATGTATCAGGTCTTATATAATCAATTAAATTAGAAGCATCTCTATTAAAAATAGCCATAGAAGCTGTAAATACTCCTGAGTTATACTTTAGTCCTATTTCTTGTGCAAAAGCTTCTTCTGGTTCTAAATTAGAGTTTCCACTCGATGTTGGTGAGTTATAGAATAAATCGGTATACGTCGGTATTCTATAAGTAACTCCTACATTTCCATATATTTTTAAATTGTCTAACAATTCATACCCTATATCTATTCCAGGAAATGCAAAGAACTTAAAATCAGAAAAATAAGTAACTGCAACACCTGGTGTTATATCTAATTTATCATCTAATAGTTTAAAACGGTGTTCTAAAAATAAATTTACCATAGTTCTATTTCTATTTCCTAAATTATTACTACTAATAAATACTCTAGAAATATCAACCCCTAAACCTGTAACTCCAAGATCTGAAGTATAAGAAGCATTTGTTTCCAAACCTACTTTATGAGTTATATGTAAGTTTCTATAAACACTAGGATTATCTCTTATATACAGATACTCATCTTGTCCTCTTTTCCAATATAACCTAGGAGTTATTTTTAAATTCCCCGATTTAAAAGTAGTCGTTGCACCTATCAAACTACTTTGTGTTTCTTCATATTGTTCTGTAGCCGATTCAATTGAATAAAATCCATTGGCTCCATAATTTTTATCAAGAAAAGTCGCAATTACTTCAATTGGTTGATTCTTCTTGTTAAAAACTCCTTTTAACACATAATTTTTATTTTCATAATCTGTGTTGTATCTATAACCATCTGAAGTTAATGCACTAACATGCCCAATAAAAGATGTGTTTTCATATTCTTCTCCAAACGTAACAGAACTATTTACTTGTCCAAAAGAACCTGCCTCAATATTTACAGTAGCAACACTTTTTAATTTCTTTTTAGTTACAATATTTATAGCTCCAGTAAATGCATTTTGACCAAAAACCCTAGCTGCAGGTCCTTTTACAACTTCAATTCTTTCAATCATTTCAATTGGTATAGCAGCATTTAGGGTATGATGACCTGTTTGAGAATCATCCATTTTAATACCATCAATTAAAAGTAAAGTTTGGTCAAATCCTCCACCTCTGATATATAAATCTGCATTTCCTCCTCCTGTTCCACTTCTTCTAATATCAACACCTGCTACTTGTTGTAATAAATCGGCAACATTAGTAGCTGCACTATTTTTTATATCATCAGATGAAATTACATCTATAGTTCTAGAATGTTCTTTGAATGGTAAATCTATTCTTGTAGATGTAATAGTAACTTCTTTTAAAACATCTCTTTCAATAGAGGTTTCTTGCGCTTCTACTTGTGTAGCAGAAAATAATAATGTAATTATTAAAGTAATCTTAATTTTCATGTATAGGATTTTAAATACGGTGCAAAACTCGTAACTTTCCGGACGATACAAATAGTCCAGTACAAAGATGAAAGATAGTCCGGTTAATCTCCTTTTTAAGCAATTGATAGATTTTGATAAATCTTTAACTCAACCTGTATATATTCAAATCTCACAAAAAATAATTAACGTAATACAACGCAGGTATTTAACCAAAGGAGCCATACTTCCTGGAACACGTGTGCTTAGCCAAATATTAAAAATTCATAGAAATACAGCAGTAGCTGTTTATGAAGAGTTAGCTTCTCAAGGTTGGGTAGAAATAATCCCCAACAAAGGGACATTTGTTTTAGAACCAGAACTTAAGACAGCAAAGATAAGAGCAAACTCATTACAAGTAAATCAAGCTTACAAATATGCAGAAACCACAGGTTTTCCATTTCAAAAATCTTTTCATTTAGCATCTACAATACAACAAACAAAAGCAAATTATACTATAAACGATGGAAATCCTGATTTACGACTACATCCAGTACATCAATTTTCAAGATGGTATAGTGCAGCAATGAAACGAAAGACATTAATCCAAAAATGGAATAGATATAACGAATTTTCTTATTCTTTGTTTCAAACACAATTGTGTAATTATTTAAATGCAACTAGAGGTTTTCATATAACTCCTAAAAGTATCATTAGTACACGAAGTACAGAAATGAGCTTATATATTGTATCTCAGTTATTAATAAAACAAGATGATATTGTGTTGGTAGGAGATATGAGTAATTATGCTGCTAACATGATTTTTCAACAAGCTGGTGCAAAGATAAAAACAATTCCAGTAGATAAAAATGGTATAAATGTTACCTATATCAAAAAAAAATTCAAAAAGCAAAGCATTAGATGTGTATATGTATGTGCACATAGAGATTATCCAACAGGAGTGACTTTAAATGCAGAACGTCGTTTAGAATTATTACAACTTGCCAAAGAATACGAATTTGCTATAATTGAAGATGATTACGATTATGATTTTCAATTTGAAGGTTCTGCAATGTTACCCATGGCAAGTGCTGATATTAACGGTGTCGTAATTTATTTAGGAAAACTTGGACAGTCTTTATTTCCAAGTTTTCAAACAGGTTTTGTAATTGCTCCTCAAAACTTAATTTCAGAAGCTAATAACTATTTACAATTATTAGATAAACAAGGCGATTTAATACAAGAACAAATGTTGTCTGAGTTAATTAATGAGGGTGAAATATATCGTCTCATGAAAAAAAACATCTTTATATATAAGCAAAGAAGGGATTCATTGTGCAATTTGTTATCTAAACATTTTAAAGAAATAGCACAATGGAATATACCCTCAGGAGGTCTTGCAGTATGGTTAAATTTTCATCCTGAAATTTCATTAATAAAACTAGCTGAAAAAGCTGAAAAAATGGATTTGTTTTTACCAAAAACTATTTTGTACCAAAACAAAAGCACATGTGCTATTCGTTTAGGCTATGGTCATTTAAATGATGACGAGATAATACAAGTAATCAAAAAACTAAAAACTGCTTATAATCAAGTATCTAAAACTAATGCTTAATAGATTAATCACTTATAATAATAAAAAATTAACTTTTAGTCAACAATAACACCAGGTAACATTTTTATTTACAAGGCATATATTCTGAGTTATAATTAACTTTAAATATTAGATTAATATTCTATTAATAAATAATAGAGTAAATACCAGTCTTAATTAGAGTTATTTATAGAGATAGATGCCTAACGTATCGTATCCCATTAGCTCATT
>NZ_JAASQL010000003.1 GCF_011762155.1 Wenyingzhuangia heitensis | reverse complement strand
AGCTAATGGGATACGATACGTTAGGCATCTATCTCTATAAATAACTCTAATTAAGACTGGTATTTACTCTATTATTTATTAATAGAATATTTAAAATTGGATTTTTGATTTGTGTCCTCACTTTTTAAATCAATCTTAAAATAAATATTACCAGATGAATAGGCTGAATTGTGCTAAAATATGGAGTAAAACTATTTTAAAACAATGAGGTTTGTTGATTTTTTATGTCGTTAACTGTTTTTGGAACTCTTAAAGATAGAGCGAGTCTTTTATTTAATTTTTTGATAAAGTATGAGGCTAATAAAACAGATTCTATTTCTATGTTTTGATGAATAAAGAAAGAAACAGACTTGACTCCTTTTTTTGACCAGAATTCTATTCGGTCGACCCAATCATTTAGTCTTTTGTAATCTGATGAATGATTTGATCCTACAAAACGAATAAAAACTTTTGGAGAGGTGAGGCTCATGTGTAATAAATCCCTTCTTGCAGCAGTGTCAGTAATAATATTACTGATGCTATTCTGACAAAACAATTTATATAATTTGGTTGCGTTTTCTGGATTATTAAACCAATTTGTATGTCTTAATTCTACGGCTAACGGAATTTTTTTAGGCCACGTACTGATATAATCTTTTAATAAATAAAATTCTTGAGGGCTAAAATCTTCATGCATTTGTAAAAAAACTGAACCTAATTTTTCTTTTAGTGCCGTTATTTGGTTAAGATAGTTTTCTGTAATAGGGTATGCATTTACGCTAAGTCTGTTGTAGTGGGAAATATCTTGTGTAAGTTTTGGGTAAAACAAAAAATTAGATGGAGTTTTTGCATACCATTTTTGAAATTGTGCTGCAGGATATAATTTGTAAAAAGTAGCGTTTAGTTCTATGCTGTTAAATTGGGAACTATAATATTGTAACTCGTCTTTAGTTCCTTTGGGGTAAAAACCTTTTAAATCTTGTTTGTTCCACTTTGCACAACCAATAGAAAATTGAGTTTTTCCTATGTGAGATTTATCAAATACGTTTTGTGTGTTTGGATGATCTTTAGGGAGAGTGAAATCTATAATTTCTGGGTTTTGGACTTTTCCGAATTGCATGTTATAAAGGTAAAGATTGTTTTTAAATTTAAAGTATCCTTTTTTGCATTAGTGATTGAATGGTCTGTTTAAGCTCTTTGAAGTGAAACGGAAAAAGCGAGTAGTGAAAGCACGACCTGTAAAGGGAATGCCCAAATTAGGAGTCTATGGAAATTCCAAAATAAATTAGTTCAGCATTTTCTGTATATGGATTGTGTTGTTCGTGAATTTCGTTAGGTTCTATGGTGATACAGTCGCCTACGGTAGCTGTTATTTTTTGTTGATTGATGGTAAAGTCTAATTTTCCTTTTTGAATATAAAAAACTTCGTACATAGTGAGGTGCTTGTGTGCTGTTACTTTTTGATTGGGCTTGAAGGTGGCAGAACCAAACATCATAAGATTTGGGATGTTTTCTTTATTGATAAATATTTTTTTAAGAATATTAGTGTTATGGCTTGTAGGTGTTTTGGGGAGTAAGTTTGTGTGGGTTAGTTTCATAAATATGTTTTTGAGATAAATATAATGCATGATGATTACATAGTTTTGATTTACTTTTGTAAGATGTACGGAATTGTAGATTGTAATAGTTTTTACGCATCGTGTGAACGAGCTTTTAAACCTAGTTTGATAGGGAAGCCGATAGTGGTTTTGTCTAATAATGATGGTTGTGTGATTGCGCGTAGTAAAGAAGCTAAACGCTATGTAAAGATGGGAGCAGTTGCCTTTAAGCATAGAGAAGATTTTAAAAAATATGGAATTCATGTATGCTCTTCTAACTATGCGTTGTATGGAGATATGAGTTCTAGAGTTATGAATATTATTGCAAAACATGTAGATGAAATAGAAGTGTACTCTATTGATGAAGCTTTTTTTAGATTGAAAAATGTGTCTGTTAATGAGGCTGAATTGATAGGGAAACAGATTAGAAAAGAAATTATACAACAGTTGGGGTTGCCTGTTAGTGTTGGAGTTGCTGCAACCAAAGCTTTGTCTAAATTGGCTAATAATATTGTAAAGACCTATCCCGATAAAACAAATAATGTATATGTAATTGGTACTGATGAACAACGTGTAAAAGCCTTAAAATGGACTCCTATTTATGATGTTTGGGGAATTGGTAGGCGATTGTCTATACAATTACAAAACATGAATATTACTAAGGCTTATGGGTTTACCTTGTTGTCTGATGAATTGGTTAGGCATAAATTTTCGGTGGTGGGGTTGCGTTTAAAACATGATTTAGAAGGAAAGCCTACAATTGGTTTTGAAGAAATACAGGATAAACATATGATAGCTACCACACGTAGTTTTCCTAAAGTAATTGATGATTTAAAAGAGATAGAAGAACGAGTTGCTACCTTTGCAAATAGTTGTGCAGAAAAATTAAGAAAACAAAAAAGTGAGTGTTTGGGAGCTTATGTTTTTTTGAGATCTAATAGATTTGGAAAAGAATATGTAAAGTTAGGAGGAATGACTCATTTTGGTTTTGCAACCAGTTCTAGCATTACTATAACAAAAGGAGTTTTACAAAAATTAAGAGAAATTTATAAGCATGGGTATTCTTATAAAAAAGCAGGTGTTGTTTTGGTTTCTATCAGTCCAAACACGAGTCACCAAGTTAGATTGTTTGGAGATGAAAATCCAAAACATCAACTATTAATGCACACTATGGATATTTTGAATGAGAAACTAGGTAAAGGGAAAATAAAATTAGCAAATCAAGATATTACAAAAACATGGAAAATGAGACAGGAGTATTTATCTCCTAACTACACAACTAAAATAAGTGATATTATAACGGTAAATTGTAAATAATGAGTTTTACGTTTTATAGATACAAGTCTAATGGCTTTGTGAAATTTCCTTTTATAGAAGAAGGAATAAAAGCAGGATTTCCATCGCCAGCTGCAGATTTTGAAGGGAAAAGAATTTCTTTAGACAAAGAGTTGATAAAGAATGAAACAGCTACTTTTTTTGCCAAAGTTGATGGTGATTCTATGCAAGATGCAGGAATGGCTAACGGTGATTTGTTGGTGGTTGATAGAAGTTTGGAGCCTCAAGATGGAAAAGTAGCGGTTTGTATGTTGGATGGTGAGTTTACTGTAAAACGATTGAAAGTAACAAAAAAAGGAGTTTTTCTGGTGCCTGAGAATAAACAATTTTCTGAAATAAAAGTAGAAGAAGATCAAGAATTGGTTATTTGGGGAATTGTAACTTATGTGATAAAAAAGATATAAGATGATATTGTTAGATTTTAGAAATTGGATTTTTGATAAATCCTTGGGGGTTTTACCTAATGCGCAAAAAGAATTATTGCAAAGAGACTTAGATACTTTAGCTAAAGCAGCTGATTTAGAAATTTTAAATTTAGGAGCTATACAACCATTTAGTATTTCTAGTTTGATTTTTAAAAACGAAGAACAGATTGCTGTCTCTGCTATTAAAAAGGTGTCTGATTATTATAGTGTGATTGATTTAATTTTAGAAAAGGAAAACAAAGAGGTTGTAGATTATACAGAAGCGGTTGAAGAAGGAGTTTATTTTTATGGACAAAACAGTTTGGTTGCTCATTCTGTTTCTGAAATTGCTTTGTGTGGAATTAATAGTTTTACAGACGAATCTTTGTTTGAAGAGTATTGTGAAGATTTTGAATTAACTCCTTTTAGTTTTGAGCTACCCGATGATTTATTGACAAGTGATATAGCCTGTTTTATAGGAGATACCTTATTGATTTGCCTGGAATATATTACTGATAAAAAAGTAAAAAAAGAATTGTTTTCTTTCGTAAAAATTCACGGAATTAAAATAGTAACCTTTACCAAGCAACAAGTGCTACAAGGAATTTTAAATGTAAAGTATACTGGAGAAAAGTTACTGCTTACTAAAAAAGCATTTGATTTATGTACTACTGAACAAAAAAAGGCTCTTTCTGAAACTGAGCTAGAAGTGATAGCGTTTCCGTTTTTAGAAAAAGTAGGGGTAAGATTGAGAGATGTAATTTTATAATATAAAAAAAGGATGAACTGTTAAGTTCATCCTTTTTAGTTTATTCTTTAATTTCAGATTTTTCTTCCTGTTCTATAGTCACAGTCAGTTCTTGTTTTTCTTTATTTAAAGTCATGTGAATTACATCACCATCGTTTAAATTAGAGTTTATAATTTCTTCTGCTAAGGCATCTTCAATATATTTTTGGATAGCCCTTTTTAAAGGTCTAGCACCGTACTTTTTATCAAAACCTTTCTCTGCTATGTAATCTTTAGCATCATCGCTTAAAACTAAAGTATATCCTAAACCACTAATACGTTTGGTTAATTTGGATAACTCAATATCAATAATTTTGTGAATGTCCTCACGTTCTAAAGCGTTGAATAAAATAACATCATCAATTCTATTTAAAAATTCAGGAGCAAACGATTTTTTTAAAGCCCCTTCAATCACACTTTTAATATGATCGTTTTCTTGTGCTTTTTTAGTTGCGGTACCAAAACCAACACCAGCTCCAAAATCTTTTACCTGACGAGCTCCAATGTTAGACGTCATAATAATGATTGTATTTCTAAAATCAATTTTTCTACCTAAACTATCGGTAACATGTCCATCATCTAAGATTTGTAATAACATGTTAAATACGTCTGGATGTGCTTTTTCTATCTCGTCTAATAAGATAATAGAGTAAGGTTTTCTTCTTACTTTTTCGGTTAATTGTCCACCTTCTTCATAACCTACATATCCTGGAGGTGCTCCTACCAATCTAGAAATTGCGAATTTCTCCATGTATTCACTCATATCAATACGAATTAACGCATCTTCAGAATCAAACATTTCAGTAGCTAATATTTTTGCTAACTGAGTTTTACCAACTCCTGTTTGTCCTAAAAAGATAAAAGATCCAATAGGTTTATTAGGGTCTTTAAGCCCCACACGGTTACGTTGTATTGCTTTAATTACTTTAGCAACAGCTTCATCTTGACCAATTACTTTTCCTTTAATGGTTGCTGGCAATTCTTTTAATTTACTGCTTTCAGCTTCGGCAACCCTGTTTACAGGAATTCCTGTCATCATAGAAACTACTTCTGCAACATTGTCTTCGGTTACGGTTTCTCTATTAGCTTTAGAAGCTTCTTCCCATTGTTGTTGAGCAGAGGCTAAGGCAGATTCCATGTTTTTTTCATCATCACGTAACTTAGCAGCTTCTTCGTATTTTTGACCGTTAACCGCTTTTGTTTTGTTTTCTTTAATGTTTTCTAGTTCAGCTTCTAACTTTATAATTTGCTCTGGAACAACAATATTTGTAATGTGTATTCTAGATCCAGCTTCATCTAAAGCATCAATAGCCTTGTCTGGTAAAAAACGATCTGTCATATAACGGTTCGTTAATTTTACACAAGCAACAATAGCCTCATCTGTAAAAGTTACATTGTGATGATCTTCATATTTTCCTTTGATGTTATGTAAAATTTGAATTGTTTCTTCTTCAGAAGTTGGTTCTACAATTACTTTTTGAAAACGTCTTTCTAAAGCACCATCTTTTTCTATATTTTGACGATATTCATCTAGCGTAGTGGCACCAATACATTGAATTTCACCTCTGGCTAAAGCAGGTTTTAACATATTAGATGCATCTAAAGAACCTGTAGCTCCTCCTGCACCAACTATGGTGTGAATTTCATCAATAAACAAGATAATATCATCGTTTTTTTCTAATTCGTTCATCAACGCTTTCATACGCTCTTCAAACTGACCACGGTATTTTGTACCAGCAACCAAACTTGCTAAATCTAATGAAACAACACGTTTGTTGAATAAAATTCTAGAAACTTTACGTTGTACAATTCTTAAAGCTAGTCCTTCTGCAATGGCAGATTTACCAACTCCAGGTTCCCCAATTAGCATTGGGTTGTTCTTTTTACGACGACTCAATATTTGAGAAACACGTTCAATTTCTTCATTACGACCAACTACAGGATCTAACTTGTCTGCTTCTGCCAGAAAGGTTAAATCACGACCAAAATTATCAAGAACAGGAGTCTTAGATTTTTTATTTTGATTTCCTTGTTGCGGCTGGCTTCTTTCAAAAGAACCAGGGTTTGCTCCAGAAAAATCTTGAGAGCTTTCGCTAGTAGGTTGCTCAAAAGTGTCTTCTAATTCTTCTTGACCTTCATCTCCTTGGCTTAGTTGTTTGTATAGCGATTTTACATCGTTATAAGTAATGTGTAATTTATCCAAAATTTTAGTAATTGGGTCGTTGTCGTTTCGTAAAATACACAACAATAATAAGGCAGTATCTACAGTAGTACTGTTGTATAATCTAGCTTCTAAAAATGTTGATTTTAAAGCTTTTTCTGCTTGTTTTGTTAGGTGAAGATTTTTTCTTTCACCTGCTGGGATTGGTAGGCTAGAAATAGGGTGCAAGGTTTCTACCTTGTGCTTTAACAAATCAAGGTTAACATCTAACGCTGTTAACATGTCGTTTGCTTTGCTGGTTTGATTTCTAATAATACCTAGCATTAAATGCTCTGTACCAATAAAGTCATGACCTAGTCTAATAGCCTCTTCCTTACTGAAACCAATCACATCTTTTACTTCTTGTGAGAAATTATCATCCATATGCTCTCGTTTTAAGATTAGGTTCTACGTAAATTTAGTAGATTTTTTTTACATAAATTACAAATAACCTGCCATTGTTAACAAGAGTCATTTTGTCTTGTTTTTAAAACGTTGTTTATCAGTGTTTTGGTTGTTTTTTATGGTGTTAAAACAGATTTTATAAAAGTGTGTTTGGAGTTTTGTTTGTTGATAACTTATACTTAAATTACAAAGCTGTAGCACTTGTAAAATCGATGAAAAGATGTAAATTGCTATGTTGATAATATAAAAATAACTTAAGAATAATATACATGATTGAAGGAGAAAAGCTGATCCCGATTAATATAGAAGAGCAGATGAAATCTGCATATATTGATTATTCAATGTCTGTAATTGTGTCACGTGCCCTGCCAGATGTTAGAGATGGATTAAAGCCTGTACATAGACGTGTGCTTTTTGGTATGCATGAGTTGGGAATTAAATCAACTGGATCTTATAAAAAATCTGCAAGAGTAGTAGGAGAAGTATTAGGTAAGTATCACCCACACGGAGATACTTCTGTATATGACTCTATGGTACGTATGGCTCAGAACTGGAGTGTACGTTATATGATGGTTGATGGACAAGGGAACTTTGGGTCTGTAGATGGAGATAGTCCAGCAGCAATGCGTTATACGGAGGTTAGAATGCAGAAAATATCAGAAGAAATGTTGTCTGATATTGAAAAAGAAACTATTGATTATCGATTGAATTTTGATGATACATTAAACGAACCAACTGTTTTGCCTACTCGTATACCAAATTTATTGGTAAACGGAGCATCGGGTATTGCAGTAGGTATGGCTACCAACATGGCACCTCACAACTTAACAGAGGTGATTAACGGTATAGAAGCTTATATTGAAAATAGAGATATTGACATTGATGGTTTGATGGAATATATCAAGGCACCAGATTTTCCTACAGGAGGAACCATTTATGGGTATGAAGGTGTAAAAGATGCTTTTCATACTGGTAGAGGTAAAATTGTAATGCGTGCAAAAGCTACTTTTGAAGAAGTAAAAGGTAGAGACTGTATTATTGTTACAGAAATTCCTTATTTGGTGAACAAAGCAGAAATGATTAAAAAAACTGCGGAGTTAGTAAATGATAAAAAATTAGAAGGAATCGCAAATATTCGTGACGAATCTGACCGTAAAGGAATGAGAGTTGTCTATATTTTAAAGAAAGATGCAATTCCTAATATTGTACTTAACAAATTATACAAATACACTTCTTTACAAACATCTTTTAGTGTAAATAACATTGCATTGGTAAAAGGAAGACCAGAAATGTTAAATTTAAAAGATTTAATTCATCACTTTGTAGAGCATAGACACGAGGTTGTTACTCGTAGAACAGAGTTTGATTTAAAGAAAGCAGAAGCAAGAGCACATATTTTAGAAGGGTTGATTATTGCATCAGATAATATTGATGAAGTAATTGCTATTATTAGAGGGTCTAAAAATGGAGATGAAGCTCGTGAAAAATTAATGGCTCGTTTTGAATTGACAGAAATTCAGGCAAAAGCTATTGTAGAAATGAGATTACGTCAATTAACAGGATTAGAGCAAGATAAATTGCGTTCTGAGTATGACGAAATTATGATTTTGATTGCGGACTTAAAAGATATTTTGGCAAATGAGCCAAGAAGAATGGATATTATTAAGAACGAATTAACTGCTATTAGAGATAAATACGGTGATGAAAGACGTTCTATAATTGAATATGGTGGTGGTGATATGAGAATTGAGGATATGATTCCTGATTCTAAAGTAGTGGTGACTATTTCTCACGCTGGTTATGTAAAACGTACTCCATTATCAGAATACAAAACACAAAACAGAGGTGGTAAAGGTCAAAAAGGAGTAGCTACTAGAAATGAAGATTTCTTAGAACACTTGTTTGTAGGAACAAATCACCAGTACATGATGTTCTTTACACAAAAAGGAAAAGTGTTTTGGATGAGAGTGTATGAAATACCAGAAGGGACAAAAGTATCTAAAGGTAGAGCGTTACAAAACTTAATCAACATAGAAAATGATGATAAGGTAAAAGCGTTTTTAGTTACTCAAGATTTAAAAGACGAGGATTATATCAATAGTCATTATGTAATTATGGCAACTAAACAAGGTCAGGTTAAGAAAACTGTATTAGAACAATACTCTAGACCAAGAACCAATGGTGTGCAAGCAATTACAATTAAAGAAGGAGATGAATTGCTAGAAGCTAAATTGACAAACGGTAGTAGTCAAGTAATGTTAGCAGTTAAATCTGGTAAGACTATTCGTTTTGAAGAAGAAAAAACTCGTCCAATGGGTAGAACTGCATCTGGAGTAAGAGGGATTACCCTTGCGCACGAAAAGGATGAAGTAATTGGTATGATTGCTGTAGATGATATGGAGAGTGAAATCTTAGTGGTTTCTGAAAAAGGATATGGAAAACGTTCTAGTTTAGAGGATTATCGTATTACAAACCGTGGAGGTAAAGGAGTTAAGACTTTAAATATATCTGAGAAAACAGGAGAATTAGTTGCTATTAAAAATGTAACTGATGAAGACGATTTAATGATTATTAACAAATCGGGGATTACCATCAGAATGGAAGTAGATCAACTACGTGTAATGGGTAGAGCTACCCAGGGAGTTAAATTAATTAACATTAAAGATTCGGATTCTATTGCTGCAGTGGCTAAAGTAATGAAAGATGATGAAGAGGTAGAAGATGAAGGAACCGGAGATGTTATAGAAGGAGCTGCTGAAGATATTACTGAAACTAATCAAGAATAAAATAAATAACCAGATGAAAAGAGTATTAAGCTTTGCGCTACTATTTTTAATTACAATTTCTGTTTTTTCACAGAAAAAAGAATTAAAAAAGATTGAAAAACTAATAAATTCAGGTAAGTACGGACCTGCTAACAATCAATTAAAAGAGGTTGATTCACAAGCTAAAGGAACAGAATATGAATCTTATTTGTATTTTTTATATGGAAAAAATGCTTTTGGAAAGAATAACAAAAAAAACTTTCCTACTGCAGCTAAATTTTTTAACAAAGTTTTAGATACGGAACTAGGTTTAGAAAAGGCAAAATATTCTGGAAAATCTATTAGTTATATAAAAATTATTAATGATTTTTATTTTTCTACAATTGCGGATGCATTGTCTAAAAATAATTTTGAAAGTGCAGGAAAAACTTATGAGACCTATTCTAAAATTTATCCTGAAAGAAGAGATTTAGTAACGCTTACTTTGTATAGTTATCAAAATGCAAAAAATAAAAATAAGGTTGAAAAGATAACTGAAAAGTTATTAAAACTAGATAAAGAACCTTTGTCTTATAATGCATCTAATAAGTATACAAAAAGAGAAGATGAGTTTTTTAAAAAATCTGAAAGAGACAATGCTATTAAGAAAGGTACGCATGAAAATCCAAAAGATGTTAAGATAAAAACTAAAACGCGTATTGATTATTATAATATTTTGGTTAGAATTTATGACAAAAAAGAGGAAAACCAAAAAGCATTAAAATTATTAGAAGATGCTAAAAAAGAATTTCCTGAAAACACAAAATTTGTAGAAGATTATGCTACTGTTGTTTTAAAAACAGGAGATAAAGAAGCTTATATTAAAGCTTTGGAAGACTTGTTAAAGGTAAAACCTGATAATAGAGATACCTGGATTAATTTAGGGATTGTAAATCAAGACTTAAAAAAGAATGAAGCTGCAATTAGTGCTTATGATAAGGCAATTGAAGTAGATCCAAACTATTCAGGAGCTTATATTAATAAAGGGTTGGTGATCATGTCTGAGGAGCAATCTATTATTAATGAATTGAATCAAAATCTTAGAAATAAAGAAAAGCATGCCGAGATTAGCAAAAAGCTAGAAGCAATGTATTTAAGAGCAATTCCTGCGTTTGAAAAGGCTTATGAGTTAAAGCCTTCTGAGGGGATAAAAGGAGCGTTGATTAACTTGTACAATGCAACCGAGCAAAAAGAAAAAGCAACAGCTTTGGAGTAACAAGCATTATTACTTAATTGTAAAAAAAGCTCAATCTTTTTAAAGATTGAGCTTTTTTTTGTTCTGTTTAGACATTTTTAATATTTAGTTTCTAAAATATAGAATGTCGGTTACTACGTAGTTTTTCGTTTTTTACTTACGTAGCCTGTCTATAGGGTGTTAAAAATGTTTTTTATCAGTTTTTTTTATTTCATTCCATTGTTTATTATATGTTTTTGTCGCTGTTTTATCAAAACATAGTTGTTGAGTAAAGTTAATTTATAGATTTGCATACGTAAGTAATTTATTTCGGATGTTAAAATTACTTAAGTATGAATAATCAACAATTAACTATAAACTTATGAAAACGTTACATTCATTATTAATCGGAATTGGGGTCTTAACAACTTCCCTAGTAATGGCAGAAAGCCCACTTAAAAAAAACTCAAAACAGAGTTATCAAAATCCACCAAAAGAAGTGTTGATGGATACCATTAAAAAAGAAGAAATTTTTAAACCTTCTATTCATGTAGGAGGGATTATTCACATGTATGCAGGTATGCAGCAAAAAGGATATGCGTTTGGAGGGAGTCCAGCAGCAACAGATGCTAGCGATTGGGAAACAGATTTTACTGTATATAGAGGTAGAGTTCTAATTGGAGCACAGTTATCTAAACAAGGAAACTTTTTTATGGAAACTGAATTAACCACTTCTGTTAATGGAGCTAATGATGGAACAGGAAATAAAAGTACCAGAATTACACCTATGATTTTGGATGCACAATACGAACACGTGTTTAGTGATAAATTTTCTGTAATAGGAGGTTTACAATTGGTATCTCACAATAGAAATGGTATACAGGGAGCAGCTAGTTTAATGGCAAACGATTTTACCTATTATCAGTACCCATATAATTTACACCCAGATAGTCCGCTACAAAATAATTTAGGACGTGACTTAGGGGTGAATTTTAGAGGTTTCTTTGCAGATGAAAAATTAGAATACCGTTTAGGTTTCTTTTCAGGAAGAACTTCTTTTGCCGGAACAGATGAATCTCCAATAAGAACGGTAGGTAGATTGGTGTACAATGTGTTTGATAAGGATAAATCATTTTATTATTCAGGTACTAATTTAGGAAAAGGAAAAACATTGTCCATAGGAGCAGGTATAGATACACAAGGAGATTATAAAGCGATTGGTGCAGATGTGTTTTTAGATATGCCAGCAGGAGATTTAGGATCTATAACACTAAACGGAGCGTATTCTTATCTTACAGGAGGGAATGATTTAACATCAGAATATACTTTTGCTGATAAAATTCCAACTCAAGGAACTCAATATTTAGAATTAGGATATTATTTTAAAGAATCAAAATTACAGCCTTGGTTACGTTACGAAAGACAAGATATGAATTCTGAAGACCAACAAACAGGAGGTCTGTCTACAAGTGATTTTGATAAATACAATTCAACAACTGTATTAGGAGGAGGATTAAACTACTGGTTTAACGGATACAATACCAACTTAAGATTGTCATATACATCTACTACTAAAACTTTTCAAGATGTAAGTTTAAACGATCAAACAAAAACATATGGTCAGCTTTGGCTACAAGTACAATTATTTATTTTTTAATAAGAAAAACTAAAATTACAATCACATGAAAAATTTAAAATTTAAAAAAAGAGGTTTTATTGCTATGGCTTTTGCGGTCGCAATAATGTTAACAAGCTGTGGGAATTCTAAAAAGGAAAAAACTACAGAGTCAGCTAAAGAGGAGGAAACTATTAAAGTAGGAATTTTACACTCTTTAAGTGGAACTATGGCGATCTCGGAAGTGTCTTTAAAAGATGTTGTTTTAATGGCTATTGATGAAATTAATACTGCAGGAGGAGTTTTAGGAAAAAAATTAGAACCAGTAATTGTAGATCCGGCATCAGATTGGGATTTGTTTGCAGAAAAAGCAAAAGAATTATTAACCAAAGATAAAGTAGATGTTACGTTTGGATGTTGGACATCTGTATCACGTAAATCTGTATTACCTGTTTACGAAGAGTATAAAGGATTGTTGTTTTACCCTGTGCAGTACGAAGGTCAAGAGCAATCTCCAAATATTATTTATACGGGAGCTACCCCTAATCAGCAATTAATACCAGCTGCAGAATATTTAATGAGTGAAGATGGTGGAAGTTATAAAAAATTCTATTTAATAGGTACAGACTATGTATTTCCTCGTACAGCAAACAAAATCTTAAAAAATTATTTGTTAGCACAAGGAGTTCCTAGCGAGAATATTATTGAGGAGTATACCCCATTCCACCATCAAGATTACCAAACTATTGTTTCTAAAATAAAAAGATTTGCTTCTTCTGGAGATGCATGTGTTTTAAGTACGGTTAACGGAGATAGTAACGTTCCTTTTTACAAAGAATTTGCGAATCAAGGTTTGTCTGCAACCACCTGTCCAATTATGGCATTCTCTGTAGCAGAGGATGAATTAAGAGCGATGGATACAGAATTTTTAGTAGGTCACTTAGCAGCTTGGAATTATTATGAATCTATTAAAACAGCAGAAAACTACAAGTTTGTAGAAAAGTTTAAAAACTACTGCGAAAAAAATGGATTGCCAGGAGGTAAAGATCGTGTAACAGATGATCCTATTCATTGGTCATATGCTGGGGTGTATTTATACAAAGCAGCTATAGAAAAAGCACAAAGTACAGATGTAGAAAAAGTAATTGAAGCTTTAGGAGGATTAAAGTTAGAGGTTCCTGGTGGAGAAGTTCAAATGCATGAATCTAATCATCATTTATCTAAACCGGTATTAATTGGAGAAATTAGAGCTGATGGTCAGTTTGATATTATATCAGAATCTAAAGGATTGGTAGTGCCAGAGCCTTTTAGCAAATACGCTAAGTAAATAAACAAAAGCAATCAATTAGCTGCTTGTGTTGTGGCTGATTGATTGTTCTTTTTTTTGGAGAATTATAATAGAAGAAATATGAAGAAGAAAATATCCATTTTTGTTGCATTTTTAATGATGCTAGTGGGTTGGTCTCAAGAACAGGAGGCTATCAATATACCGTTAGATACTTGTGTACATGTTCTTTTGCACAAAGACGCATCACGTTTAAAAGAAGTTGCTGGTTATTTGGTTGCTAAAGATGATGTAACTACTTATCCACTATTGTCTGCTGTGGTAGATAAAAGGTTGTTTAGTTATAAAGGAACGGCAGTAACAAAATTTGCTGGAGATACTTTGTATTATTCTGTATATCCAAAAATACAGGTAATAAGCATTCAAAAAGAAAAACTATCAGAAGTAAAATTACCAAGAAGCATAAGAACTAAGTTTAATGTGTTGGCTAAAAAAGTAAATCTAGTACATCCCAATAAAAATGTTCGAGAAATGTCGTTCAGAAGCTTTAAAACTACAGGTGTTTTAAGTGATGTTAATTTCTTAACCTCTCTTAAAATAAATGAAAAAGAAGAACAAGTTTTACTAGCGGCAAATGAAGCTATTTATAGCATATGGCTAAAAAGCAACAATGTAGCGTTGCAAAACAAAGCGTTAGACGATCTTGAAACAGAGGTGAATGTACACATGTTAGAATCTCTTACGGATTATGTGTCCAATACAACAAATTCTCAAGGAAAAGAGAGAGCTGCAATTATTATTGAGGATATAGAAAGTAGAGAAAAAATCATCAATGTTATTCAGAATTTATTTAGTGGTATTAGTTTAGGAAGTATTTTATTGTTGGTGGCTTTAGGACTGTCTATTATTTACGGATTGGGTGGAGTAATCAATATGAGTCATGGAGAATTTGTAATGATTGGAGCTTATACAGCTTTTAGTGTACAACAATTCTTTATTGGTTTTTTACCAGAATCTTGGTTCGATTGGTTTTTCTGGGTGTCTTTACCTATATCGTTTGTGGTTTCAGGATTGTTTGGGCTTTTAGTAGAAAAATTAGTCATCCGCTTTTTGTATAGCAGACCTTTAGAAAGTTTGTTAGGAACTTGGGGAGTAAGTTTAATTTTAATTCAGTTAGCCAGAACCATCTTTGGGGATGTTACTGCAGTTAAAAGTCCAGAAATTTTATCAGGAGGAATAAATGTAACAGAAGGACTAATGTTGCCTTACAATAGGTTGTTTATTATTGGTTTAACCATCGTAATGGTATTGCTTACGTATTTTGTGTTTTTTAAATCAAAATTAGGACTAAAAATTAGAGCGGTAACTCAAAATAGAGATATGAGTGCTAGTTTGGGAGTGTCTGTAAAAAGAATAGATTCTTTAACCTTTTTCTTAGGTTCTGGTTTGGCAGGAGTTGCCGGTTGTGCCATGACATTGATAGGGAATGTAGTGCCTAATATGGGACAAACCTATATAGTAGATTCTTTTTTAGTAGTGGTTGTTGGTGGAGTAGGAAAGTTGATAGGAACCATTATTTCTGCCATGGGTATTGGTGTATTGTCTAAAGTGTTTGAATTCTTTTACGAAGCTGTTTATGGAAAAGTAATTTTACTGCTAATCATTTTCTTCTTCTTACAGTACAAACCCAAAGGATTGTTTCCAGACAAAGGTAGACATAGTGATGATTAATTTTAAAAGGTAGAAAAGATGTTTAAAAATAAAATATATATAATTTTTATACTGGTGTTTGCATTAGTATTTCCAATAGGATATTTCACAGGTTTAATTCCAATAAATACCTTAACACTTTGGGGACGATACTTTTGTTTGGCCATTGCAGCTTTAGGAGTAGATTTAATTTGGGGATATACCGGGATTTTAAGTATGACTCAAGCCTTGTTCTTCTGTATGGGAGCTTATGGAATGGGAATGTACATGACGTTGAGTAATTTACCAGAAGGTCAATTGTTGCCAAGCTTTATGGTTTGGAATCAAGTAGAGGAATTGCCTTTCTTTTGGGTGCCTTTTGATAATTTTTCTTACGCTTTGGTGTTGTCCGTTTTGGTGCCTGGAGTATTTGCAGGTATTATGGGGTATTTCATTTTTAGAAAAAGAATCAAAGGAGTGTATTTTGCCATTATCACACAAGCTATTGCATTGGCTATGTTTTTATTGTTTAGTAGAAACGAAACCATGTTAGGAGGAACTAATGGATTGACAGATTTTAAATATTTCTTAGGATTTGATTTACGAGACAATTCTGTCAAGTTTGGATTGTATGCTTGGAGTTTGATTGCTTTAGGTTTGGTTTATTGGTATTGCCATAATTTGGTGAATTCAAAATTTGGAAAATCATTAGTAGCCATTAGAGATAGCGAATCTAGAATGCGCTTTACTAAATATAAAGTAACACATTACAATGTGGCCATATTTGTAATTGGTGCCATGGTGGCTGCTGTGGGTGGAATGTTATACATGCCACAAACGGGAATTATTACTCCAGGTAGAATGGATGTGCAAGCTTCTATAGAAATGATTATTTGGGTTGCATTAGGAGGTAGAGGTAAATTAAAAGGAGCTGTAATTGGTGCTTTGGTTCTAAACTTAATGTACAGTGTGTTTACAACAGTGTTGCCTAGCTCTTGGTTGTACATTTTAGGAGGATTGTTTGTAATTACCGTACTGTATTTACCTAAAGGAATTGTGGGAATGGTAGATCAAATGAAAGAAAAGTTGAACGGTATGTTTGTGAAAACTGCATAAAAGGAAAAAGGATGTTAGAAGTAAAAGATTTAAAAGTTTCGTTTGGAGGATTAACAGCATTAAACCTAGATACTTTTTCAATAAGAAAAAATGAACTAAGAGTAATTATTGGGCCTAATGGTGCTGGTAAATCTACTTTTATGGATATAGTTTGTGGTAAAACCAAACCACAACAAGGGAGTGTAAAGTTTAAAGGGCTGGAGTTGTTAGGCAGAAAAGAGGTGGAAATAGCCAAATTAGGTGTGGGAAGAAAATTTCAAAAACCTTCTATATTTTCTGGATTAACGGTGTATGATAATTTGCTATTAGGTTTAGACGGGCCTAAAGATGTATTTACTTCTTATTTTTATAAGCTAGCTTCTTACGATAAAGATAGAATTATGGAAGTAGCTGAAAAAGTTGGTTTGGTCAATGATTTAACTATGATTGCAGGAAGTTTATCTCACGGAAAAA
This sequence comes from Wenyingzhuangia heitensis, assembly GCF_011762155.1. GTDB lineage: Bacteria > Bacteroidota > Bacteroidia > Flavobacteriales > Flavobacteriaceae > Wenyingzhuangia > Wenyingzhuangia heitensis. The sequence continues at coordinate 301,020 of NZ_JAASQL010000003.1, read as the reverse complement.
AACAATGGTTAGAAATTGCCATTGTGATGTTGCAAGATTCAGAGTTGATGTTGATTGACGAACCTGCAGCAGGAATGTCTGATGTAGAAGCTGAAAAAACAGGAAATTTATTGTGTGACTTAAGTAAGAAACACAGCGTGATAGTTATAGAACACGATATGAAGTTTGTGGAACAAATTGCCATAGAAAAAGTAAGCGTTTTGGTGCGTGGACAGTTATTGACAGAAGGAACTTTTCAAGAAGTAAGAAACAATCAAGAAGTAATAGATTGTTACTTAGGGAGCGCAAATTCAGCACAACAAAAAGCACACTCATAAAAATTGAAATCAATGGAGAATAGTAAAGAAAATACATTGTCTTTACAAAATGTGGAAGTTTCTTATGGAGAAAGCCAAGTTTTGTGGGGATTAGATTTAGAGGTTAAAAAAGGAACAATTACCACAATTATGGGACGTAACGGAGTAGGGAAATCTACTACACTAAAAACCATTATGGGCTTGTTGGGAGAGGCCAAAGGGTCTATAAATTTTGAAGGAGAGGACATCAATAAAAAACAAACGTACAAAAGAGTTAGAGGTGGAATTGGATACGTACCACAAGGACGAGAAATTCTACCCAAGTTAACGGTTTATGAAAATTTACAAATAGGATTAGAAGGAAATATCAACAAAAAAGCAGAAATTCCAGAAGAAGAAATTTATACTATGTTTCCTATTCTAAAAGAATTTAGAAACCGAATGGGAGGGAATTTAAGTGGTGGTCAGCAGCAACAATTGGCTATTGCAAGAGCTTTGTGCGGAGATCCTACTTTGTTGTTGTTAGATGAACCTACAGAGGGAATTCAGCCTTCTATTATTCAAGAAATTGGGGAGGTGTTAAAAATGTTGGTAAGAGACAAAGGAATGACTGTTTTATTGGTAGAGCAAAAGTTTGATTTTGCAAAATACTTAACAGATTATTTTTATATTTTAGATAGAGGTAGAGTCATAAAAGAAGGAGCTTCTAAAGAAATAGATATGGATGAGTTAAGATCATACTTATCAGTATAATGCCTTCAATAAAACCAGAATCAAAGTAAAATCAAATGCATTTAAGTCCAAAAGAAATAGATAAGTTAATGCTTCACAATGCGGGGGTTTTGGCTCAAAAAAGATACGCAAGAGGTATTTTATTAAATTACCCAGAAACCATTGCTTTAATATCTACACAGTTGTTGGAATTTATTAGAGAGGGAGTTTCTGTGGTAGAATTAATGGATCGTGGTAAAAAAATAATAGGTTGTGATGAGGTAATGCCAGGGATAGAAAAAATGATTCACGACGTGCAAATAGAAGGAACTTTTCCTGATGGAACCAAATTGGTAACGGTGCACGAACCTGTTTGTGATGTAAACTTAAATAACGATTGGGCTTTGTATGGATCGGGTCTACAAAAAACAAAAACAAAAATTTCTATAGACAATGTAATGGATAGCAATCCTGGTGCTATGGAAATTGGTGAAGGAGTTATATTATTAAATGAGAATAGAAAAACCATCGATTTAGATGTTACAAATATTGGAGATAGACCTATACAAGTAGGTTCTCACTACAATTTTATAGATGTAAATATTGGCTTAAAATTTAATAGAGAAGCCAGTATCGGTTATCGATTGAATATTCCAGCGGGAACGGCTATACGTTTTGAACCAGGAGAAACCAAAAATGTAGAGCTGGTAGAAGTAAGCGGAAGTAAAATTATCTACGGAGGAAATAATTTTGTAAATGGTTGTGTAGACGATGTTGCGGTAGATACTATTATGGACAGAGTTAACAAACAAGTAAACTAAGCAATTATGGCAAAAGAAATTAGCAAGCAGGCTTACGCTGCCATGTTTGGAATTACCAATAACGACAAAATAAAATTAGGAGATACAGGTTTAGAAATAGCTGTAGAAAAAGACTACACTGTATATGGTGATGAATGTAAGTTTGGAGGAGGAAAAGTGTTAAGAGACGGAATGGGGCAAGCCTCTAACGTAACTCGTAAAGATTGTTTAGATACCATTGTAACCAATGCATTAATTATAGATCATTCCGGAATTATAAAAGCAGATATAGGAATTAAAGACGGAAATATTGTAGCTATTGGTAAAGGTGGGAATCCGCATATTATGCCCCAAGTACATCCGGATATGATTGTTGGGCCTAGTACTGAGGTAATTGCTGCAGAAGGGTTAATAGTAACTGCTGGTGGAATAGATGCACATATTCATTATATCTGTCCACAACAAATAGAAGAGGCTTTGGCATCTGGAGTCACCACTTTTATTGGAGGAGGAACAGGGCCAGCCACAGGAACCAACGCAACTACGTGTACACCTGGAGCTTTTCATATAGAGTTTATGTTAAAGGCTACAGATGAATTTCCTATGAATTTTGGTTTTTTAGGAAAAGGAAATACCTCACATCCAGAAGCCATTGTGGAGCAAGTAAAAGCTGGAGCTTGTGGTTTAAAATTACATGAAGATTGGGGCTCTACTCCGGCAGCTATAGACAATTGTTTGTCTGTTGCGGATGAATTAGATGTTCAGGTTTGTATACATACAGATACGTTAAACGAAAGTGGTTTTGTAGAAGCTTCTATTGATGCTTTTAAAGGGAGAACCATTCACACCTATCATACAGAGGGTGCAGGTGGAGGACATGCTCCAGATATTATCAAATTATGTGGAGAAAAAAATGTAATTCCATCTTCAACAAATCCAACCAGACCTTTTACAGTAAATACTATTGATGAACATTTAGATATGTTGATGGTTTGTCATCATTTAGATAAGAGTATACCCGAAGATGTAGCTTTTGCAGAAAGTAGAATTAGAGAAGAAACCATTGCATCCGAAGATATTTTACACGATTTAGGAGCCTTGTCGATAGTTTCTTCAGATTCTCAAGCCATGGGTAGAGTAGGAGAGGTAATTTGCAGAACGTGGCAAACGGCTTCTAAAATGAAAGAACAAAGAGGAAGATTAGAAACAGATACAGAAAATGACAATTTAAGAGTTAAAAGATATATATCTAAATATACCATCAACCCAGCTATTGCACACGGAATTTCTCATGTGGTAGGTTCTGTTGAGGTGGGTAAGTTAGCAGATTTGGTATTGTGGAAACCTGCGTTTTTTGGTGCCAAAACAGAAATTATTGTCAAAGGAGGAACTATTGTGCAAGCTCAAATGGGTGATGCCAATGCTTCTATTCCTACTCCAGGCCCTTTTTATTCTAGACCTATGTTTGGAGCTAAAGGAAAAGCTGTTGGACAAACTTCTTTTGTGTTGGTAGGTAATACAGCAGTAGATACGGTTGAAAATTATGACATTACAAAAAAAGTAGTGGCCATCAAAAACTGTAGAAATATTGGGAAAAAAGACATGAAGCATAATGACTTGATTCCGAATATTGCTGTAGATCCAGAAACGTATAAAGTAACGATAGACGGTCATCATTTAACTTGTGAACCCGCAGTAAAAGTTCCATTGGCACAATTGTATAATTTGTTTTAATGGAAGCACAACAAAACTATCGTTTGTATCAAATATTACATTTTGCAGATTCGGCTTTTCCTATTGGAGGGTTTGCTTATTCTAACGGAATGGAATACGCTGTAAAATCTCAGTTAATAAATACAGTAGATGAACTAAACCAGTATTTAAAATCATATATTGATCAAATGTATGCGTTTGATTTGGCTTTTGTAAAACAAGCAAGCAGCGTAAGAACTATTGAAGAGCTTCAAGAATTATCAGACAATTACAACGCAATGTTGTTAAATCCTGCTTTAAAAAAATCAGGAATGGTTTTGGGTAAAAACTGGTTGTCTATTATTAAAAACCTGTTTGAGGTTCCTCATTTAGATTGGTACAAAACCATAGATGTAGATTTTCATATTGTTTTTGCAGCAACTTTAGGAAGCTTGGATTTTTCTGTGCAAGAAATTTGTGAGTTGTTTGTGTTTATGAACGTGAGAGATCAGTTAAGTGTGGTAGTGAGATTAGGTACTTTAGGGCCTACAAAATCGCATCAAATACAAAAAGAATTATTAAGCTATGTGGCTAAAAACTACACCATTTCATCCATACCTCAGGTAGATAAAGCGTGTAAAAATGCTTATGTGTTGGAATTGTGTCAGTTGTCACATCAATATTTATATACAAAATTATTTCAAAATTAATTTTATGAAAATTTACGAAGAGTTATTACATCATCAAGAGACATGGGAAAACCCAGGTTTTTTCTCTAACAGAGAATTACAGGTAGAAAATAGAGATTTTAAAAAGAGAGCTTTTACCGTTGGGATTGGCGGACCTGTAGGAACAGGAAAAACAGCATTGTTGTTAAAAATTTGTCAGATGTTGTCTGATAAAATGAAAATTGCAGCCGTAACAAATGATATTTTTACCAAAGAAGATGCTGAGTTTCTAACAAGAAATGAAGCTTTAGAGGCTGATAAAATTGTAGGTGTAGAAACAGGAGGTTGCCCACACGCTGCTATTAGAGAAGATGTTTCTTTAAACTTAAGTGCGTTGGAAGAGTTAATGGCAAAGTTCCCCGACACAGAGATTTTATTTGTAGAAAGTGGTGGAGACAATTTAGCAGCTCACTTTAGTAAAGAATTGGTAGATTATTCTATTTACGTGATTGATGTTTCTGGAGGAGACAAAATTCCTAGAAAAGGAGGACCTGGAATTACACAAGCAGATTTATTAGTAATTAATAAAATTGACATTGCAGAATTGGTGCATGCAGATTTAAATGTAATGGATAGAGATTCTAAAAAAATGCGTGGTAATGGACCTTTTGTATTTGCAAAAGCATACGAAGGATACAATGTAGATACAATTATAGATCACGTGTTACATGCCCGAAAACATGCTTTAGAAGACTAGAAAAACAATAAAATTTTCATGATAAAGGGGGAAGCTGTAAAGGCTTCCCTTTTTTGTTACAAGCCTAAAAATATAATGGAAATTCCGCAAGTTAATAATGTAAGACCTACTAATACATTACTGTATTTGTGTATGTTTTTAAAAGGAACTTTTACCGTTAAAAAAGATAAGGGTAGTACTACTGCAAGCATGGTTAAAAGAGTTGCTAAGCTAAAAACAACAGAAACTAATAAAATAGCAGTGGTGTTTTCATGAGCAGCAGGATACATTAACATGGGAATTAAAACTTCACAAGGGCCAAAAACAAAAATCAGAAATAAAGACCAAGGAGATATTCTTTTAGAGTTGGTGTGTTTAGATAAAAATTTAGGCAATTTATGCGAATGTGAATGTTGATGTGTTAGACTTTTTACAATTCCAAAAACCAAATACAAAGCTCCAATAATAATAAACAACCACCCTGCAATATTTCCTCTTTGGCTTTCTAAAAACTCAATTTTAGAGATACCCACACCAAAAAGAATCCCAATAATTCCTATAATAATAGAGCTAGAAACATGACCTAATCCACACATTAAAGTAACAGATGATGTCTTTTTTAAAGACCACCCTTTAGATTTTGCCATTACTACAAAAGGAACGTAATGATCTGGTCCTGTTAAAGTGTGTATTACTCCAATAGAAATAGCGGTGCTTAAAAGTATTTGTAATTCGTTGGTTATCATAGTTAATATTTTCTTTCGTAAGGGTTAAAATCTAACAGTTCTTTTTTAGTTAAAATAGTGCTAATCTCTTTTACAAATCTCCATAAAATAAGTGTTTCGGTGGCCGATGCTCTTAAAATATGTAAATTAGGGTTTATGGTGTCTGCAGAAACTACAAATGTGGGTTGAGGTTTGCTTTCTGTCTGCAACCATTGTTGTATTACATTTTTACAATGCTCCAAAATCAATAAACATTTATGGGTTTCGCCTATTATATATAAGTTGATAAAAGTAGTGTGGTTTGCTAAAATACCTGGAGAGGTACAATCATTTTCTTTAGGGCGTAAAGAGAATTTATCTAACAGTATTTTTTTACCATTATAAACAACTTGTGCTTCCGAATAAAAAGAATCAAACTCTAAGTTTTCGTTACTTTGGACTCTACCTACACTTACCCAATCTAATAATACAAAATAACTGTTTTGAGCCATTTTACAAGATAGGTATTGGTTTAGTTTGCTATCTTTTTGTAAAACTAAAGGGTCGTTTAAAAGAAAAAAGTGAGTGTTGTTCTTCAGTTCAATTTCTTGATAAATACTACATGTTTTTCCGTTTTCAGATTTATAAACTCTATTGTTGGCTTGTGAGGTTAACACACAAGTAGTATCAGCATTGGCTTTTATATTAATTTTTACGTAGTCTCCTTGCACAAATCCACCTCCATAATTTGTAGTGGTTAAGTGGCAGTTTGTTTTGTGAGATTTTGGACTAAGAATTTTTATGGGTTTTTGATTACGAATGGTTGTCGCTTTTGTAATTCCATAAATGTTTTTTAGTACAATTTGTGTTTGTAAACTCATATTACGTACGTAATTTGTGGCAAATATAGAGAATACTTTAGTTGTTATACCTGTTTTTTAACAGGATCTAACTGATGAAACGCAGTGAATGTTATTTTTTACTTAAGTATATTTGCGATGTAACAATTTTTTATTATAAATGAAATCTACATCTATTGATACTATTCCACAAAGTGCAAATAATACATTAAAACAATATCATGTTTTATATTTATTGGCTTTGTCTGTAATTGCAGTTATCACGCTAATTAGTCAAGTATTAATACAAAAACATTTAGACAACCAAATTCACGATTCTCATTTAATTAATTACGCAGCAAGACTAAGAACTAACTCGCAGGCTTTAGCCAAATTAAGCTTAAAATTGTTAAACGGGGAAAATTTAAAAACAACAAGTAAAGATTTTGAAACTACACTTTTACAGTGGAAAAACACACACGAGAGTTTGTTGTTGGGAAATGAGTTTTTAAGCCTTCCTAAGAATAAAAACCTTGATATGTTTGAACTTTATAAGATTATTGACAGGCCTTATAGAAGTATTTTAAATGCAGGTTCTGCAGTTGTCGAATTAATGGAAGAAGGAGATATAAAAAATTTATCTATCATAAAACCTTATATAAATACAATTTTAGAAAACGAATATTCCTACTTTTTAGGCATGGAAATGATTGTTTTTGATTACGATAGAATTTCTAGAACCAACATAGCTGACCTAAAAAAAATTGAATATACTTTGTTGGGAATTGTGTTTTTAATGTTGATGTTAGAAGCTTTTTTCATTTTTATTCCGTTGGCTAATAAAATAAAAATAAGTTTTAGTGGTTTGATTGAATCTGAAGAAAAAGCCAAAGAATTAGCAAAAGCATTAAAGGAGAATAATAAAATTTTAGAGCAATCGCATAACGAATTAAGAGAGGTTAATTTTGCTTTAGAAAAAGCATCATATTTGGTAAAAATAGATGCTGATGGAAATATTATTTATGCGAACGATAAATATTGTCATGTAACCAAATACAATATGAACACCTTAATAGGAAAGCCTATTTTTTACAATAATATGGGTGGTGATGAAAGTATTATTTATAAGCATATAAAATCTAATGAGGTAAGAAAAGAAGTTTGGCAAGGAGAAATTTTTGATCATGCATCTGATGGAACTGGATTTTGGTTAGACGTAACGGTAATGCCTGTAATTAATAAAAAAGGTGAAGTAGATCAGTTTTTGGTGATAGGTTTTGATATTACTTTAAGAAAAAAAACAGAAGAAGAATTACGCTTGTTAAGTGAAGAGAAATTAAGAAGACAAAAAATAATTCAGAAAGTAAGAAATAAAGCAACACTTATTGGTCAAGAAAAAGAACGCAAAAGAGTAGCAGCAGAAATTCACGATGGTATTGGACAAATGCTTACGTCATTGCGAATTCAAGTAGAGTTTTTAGAAGAAAAAAATCCAAAAAATGTAAAAGAAATAAGTTTGCTGTATCAGCTAATTCATTCTATAGTAAATGAAACTCGTAGAATTTGTTTTGAATTGCAACCTAATATTTTAGAAGACTTTGGTTTAAAATCTGCTTTGTCAGATTTGATTAAGAATATCAGAAAAAATACAGGCTATAATATTGTGTATGAAGATCATTATGATATTCAAGAAAAATTACCAGAAAGAGATATTGCTATTTATAGAATTGTACAAGAAACATTAAACAATGCTGTAAAACACTCTAAGGCAGAAAAAATAACGGTGTTTATAGAGTCTGATGCTGAATTTATAACTTTACAAATAAGAGATAACGGAGTGGGCTTTAGTTATGATAGCAATCACATATTTGAAGTTAAAAATAACACACACGGAATTAGAAATATAAAAGAGCGAGTAGAGTTGTTAAATGCTAAGCTTTTAATTAATTCTGAATTAGAAAAAGGAACGGTAATTAAGGTTGAAATACCAATAGATAGATCTTTGGATTTAGAAGAAATTTAAGAAAAAGTAAATTTTATGAAAGTAAAAAAAATCATGTTAGTTGATGATCATGAAATTTTTCGTCATGGTGTAAAACAGTTGATAGATAGTGAAAATGATATGGAAGTAGTTGCGCAAGCTAGTAATGGTTATGAGGCAATTGTAAAATACGATCAGTTTCAACCGGATATTGTGTTGATGGATATTTCTATGCCACAATACAGCGGATTAGATGCTTCTCAGGAATTATTTCGTAAAAGTAGCAATGTTAAAATATTGTTTCTGTCTTTATATGATAGAGATGATTATATTTTAAAGGCTGTAAATATGGGAGCACACGGTTATATTTTAAAAGATGAATCTAATAAAGATTTTTTAAAAGCGATTCGAAAAGTATCAGAAGGCAAACTTTACTTTTCTGGAGACACAAGTAATATCATCATTAATAGTTTTAGAAAACAACCTAATGGAGAAACTATTTCTAATTCTGTTGAGGTAGAAAAAGGCTTTAGATTGTCTAAAAGAGAAACCCAGATTTTAGAGCAAATTGCAAAAGGATTAAGCAATAAAGATTTATCAGAAGAGTTTAATTTAAGTATAAGGACTATAGAATCTCATCGTTTAAATATTATGAGAAAATTAAGAGTTAAAAACATAGAGCAAGCTGTGTTGGTCGCAAAATCAGAACATTTAATTGAAGTAAAAGAATCTTAAAGAAAATATTTTTTGTTTAAAGGGCTGTTGTTTATACATAACAGCCCTTTTTTTGTGGGAAAGACTAAAATAGAATCCTTAATATTTCTTATATTTAAGTACATCCAATTTTAAAAGATATGATTTCTAAAAAAGTAAATTCTGTAAAAGAAGCTTTAACCGGTATTGCTAATGGCATGACCTTATTGGTAGGAGGTTTTGGTTTGTGTGGTATTCCAGAAAATGCAATTGCAGAATTGGTACAACTACATATAAAAGAATTGACTTGTGTGTCTAACAATGCAGGAGTTGATGATTTTGGATTGGGTTTGTTATTACAAAAACATCAAATTAAAAAAATGGTATCGTCTTATGTAGGAGAAAATCATGAATTTGAGAGGCAGATGTTAAGTGGTGAAATTGAAGTAGAATTGATTCCGCAAGGAACTTTGGCAGAACGTTGCCGATCTTCAAAAATGGGGATTCCTGCATTTTTTACTCCTGCAGGAGTGGGAACAGAAGTGGCCGAAGAAAAAGAGGTAAGAGAGTTTAATGGAAAACAATATTTGTTAGAATATGCTGTAAAAGCTGATTTTGCCTTAATAAAAGCTTGGAAAGGAGACGAAGCAGGAAATCTTATATTTAAAGGAACGGCACGTAATTTTAATCAGGTAATGTGTGGAGCGGCAAAAATAAATGTAGTTGAGGTAGAAGAATTAGTTCCTGTTGGAGAATTAAATCCTAATGAAATTCACGTACCTGGAGTTTTTGTACAACGTATTTTTCAAGGAGAAAAATATGAGAAAAGAATTGAGAAATTAACTTTATCTGAATAAGTATGTTGACCAAAGAACAAATAGCGCAAAGAATATCTAAAGAGCTGCAAGATAGTTTTTATGTAAACTTGGGAATTGGAATTCCGACTTTGGTGGCAAATTACGTTCCTAGCGGAATTAATGTGGAGTTCCAAAGTGAAAATGGGGTTTTGGGAATGGGAGCTTTCCCGACTAGAGAACAAGTAGATGCAGATTTAATCAATGCAGGAAAACAAACCATAACAACTTTACCTGGTGCTTCTTTTTTTGATTCTGAATTAAGTTTTGGAATGATTAGAGGACAACATATAGATTTAACCGTTTTGGGAGCCATGGAAGTTTCTCAGTACGGAGATATTGCCAATTGGAAAATTCCGGGTAAAATGGTAAAAGGAATGGGAGGTGCTATGGATTTAGTTGCTAGTGCCGAAAATATTATTGTAGCCATGATGCATACCAACAGAGTAGGAGCATCTAAATTATTAAAGCAATGTAGTTTGCCGTTAACAGGTGTGGGTTGTGTAAAAACAATTGTAACCAATTTAGGTTTACTAACTGTAGAAAACAATCAGTTTGTGTTGCAAGAGACTGCTCCTAATATTGGTATAGAATATGTTAAAAGTGTAACAGAAGGAGATTTGGTAGTGTCTTCAACTTGTAAAGAGATGGAGTTTTAGTAAACTTTTAATGAGTTACAAACTTTAAACCGATAATAGAACCAATAAGTGTAACTATAAAAAAGACTCTCCAAAAAGTTACAGGCTCGTTAAAAACAAATATTCCTACGCATACAGTTCCAACAGCACCAATACCAGTCCATACTGCATAAGCAGTTCCTATGGGTAAGTTTTGTGTAGCTTTAATTAGTAAAATCATACTAATACTTAGGCAAATTAAAAATCCTAAATACCAAAGGTAAATATCGTTCCCAGAAGCAGTTTTGGCTTTGTTTAGGCAGGTTGCAAAAGCGACTTCAAACAAACCAGCAATAATAATTAAGAGCCAATTCATATTTAAGTTTTAGAGGTTTTTAGATGATTTTTTTAATCACTCTAAGTTTATGTGTATGTCTTTTGGTGTCTACATTGTAAATACCTAAATGGTCTAGTCTATCAATTCTTACTTTTCCGTGAGCGTGAATAATATAGTTGTCGGCCATCATAATTCCTACGTGAATAATGTTACCTTCTTCATTGTCAAAAAAAGCCAAATCTCCAGGTTCACTTTCTTCTATAAAACTTAAAACCTCACCTTGAGTAGCTTGGTCTTTGGCATCTCTTTTTAAAGCGTATCCGTTTAGTTTGTATACTAGTTGGCTTAGTCCAGAACAATCAATTCCTAAAGGAGATTTCCCTCCCCATAAATAAGGAGTGTTTAAAAATTGCAAAGTAGTAGTTACTATATTTTCTTTGGCTTGTTTGCCTGTAAAAATAGTTCCTTCAATAGAAAATTTATTGTCGCCAATGCTAAAGGTATTCTGTTTGTACAAGGGTAAATTAGAACCAATAAGTACATGGGTAAGTAATTGTTTTTGATCTTCAGCAAAATTGATCAAATCATTCGATAAAAATAAAGGTAATTGATCTAGTGTTTTGTAGTCTTCTTCAGGAATTAATAAAAACTGTTTGTTATCTATCCATCCTTCATAACTATCAAAAGACAAACGAATTTTACTCCATTTATTTCTAATTTCTAAGACTTTAAAATGTTCGCCTAGTAATACTTGAGAGACCATCTCTGAAACATCTGAGGGTTCTAATCTTAAAGGAACAATACTAAGGTTACAAATACCGTACTCCATTTATAAATATACTAGACTATAAAATGTTTTTAATAATCATGGCAGTAGCTCCACCACCACCGTTACAAATAGCTGCAAGTCCATAGGTGGCTTGCTGTTGTTTTAAAACGTTTATCAAAGAAACAACAATTCTTGCACCTGAGCAACCAAGAGGATGACCAAGTGATACTGCTCCTCCATTTTTATTTATTTTATGCATAGGGATTTTTAAAATAGAGGCATTGGCAATACCTACTACAGAAAAAGCTTCGTTTAGTTCAAAACAATCTATAGTGTCTAATTTTAAATTCGCTTTTTGTAAAACTTTAGGAATTACTATAGCAGGAGCGGTAGTAAATAACTCAGGCTCTGTGGCTGTATCTTCGTAAGCTATAATTTCTGCCAAAGGTTGAAGGTTTAGTAGTTTTGCCTTTTCCTCAGTCATTATTAGTAGCGCTGCAGCTCCATCATTTAGAGTAGATGCGTTGGCTGCAGTTACGGTTCCGTCTATAGAAAAAGCAGGTCTTAGTAAGGGAAATTTTTCAGGTTTAAAGTTTAAAAACTCTTCGTCTTTATCTATTACAATTTTGTTTTTTCTTTTATCGAAATATGTAACGGGAATAATTTCGTTTTTAAATTTCCCCTCATTGTGTGCTTGTATAGATTTTTGATAAGATTGAATGGCAAATGTGTCTTGTTCTTCTCTAGAGATTTTGTGAGTCTTGGCACATAAATCACCACAAACTCCCATGTGTTGTTCATCGTAAACATTTATCAAACCATCTTTTAATAGGCCATCTTCTAAAGTTTTGTTGCCTAATTTTTGTCCAGTTCTTTCATAGCTATAATGAGGAACTAAAGACATGTTTTCCATTCCTCCCGCCAAAACAATTTTTCTGTCTCCGGCTTTAATGGCTTGCACTCCCATAGAAATGGCTTTCATACCCGATGCACAAACCTTGTTAACCGTGGTACAAGGAACGGTATTCTTTAATCCTGCATAAATTGCAGCTTGTTTAGCAGGAGCTTGTCCTAGGCCAGCTTGTAAAACGTTTCCTAGGTACACTTCTTCTATTAAGTTTGATGGAATTTTTAGTTCATCAATAATTCCTTTTATAACAATAGCACCTAACTTAGGAGCTGTTATGGTAGATAAACTTCCAGTAAAACTACCAATTGGAGTTCTTTTAGCAGCAACAATTACAATTTTTTCAGACATAATAGAAACAGATTAATAGTATATTAATTTACAAAAATTAATTGTTTATTTTTGAGTAATATCAAAATCACTTAATGAAAAATATCATTAATCGTATCTATCAAAATCAATCCATTATTTACAAGATCTTTTTGTTTGTAATAGTGGTTTTTTCTATTGTTTATTTTTTTCCAAAAGGAGGGAAGTTTAAGTATGAATTTCAAAAAGGAAAACCCTGGCAATATGAAAATTTATTAGCTCCTTTTGATTTTGCAATTCAGAAAACTGATGAAGAGATTTCAAAGGAAAAAGAGGAGCTGACTAACGAATCTACTGTATATTACGAGTACAAAGAAAATATAGAATTAGATGTAAAAAAGAAGTTTAAAAGTTTTTACGATGAATCTATTCAGGACAAAGGACTTGTTAATAATTTTAATACTCAAATTTACAAAGCAACTGCTATAGATTTAATTAGTTTTATTTATAACAAAGGTTTTGTAGATACAAGTATAAAAAAAGGGGGGGCTTCTGATAAAATGGTTTTTATTAGAAAACAACAAGAGGTTAGTAAAATGGTTTTTGGTCAAATGATTACTCCAGATGAAATATTGCCTTTAATTAACACTACACTAAAAGATCAGGTAGACTATACATACAAAAGTATTATTACAAATATATTGTCAGAAGTTTTAGTACCCAACGTATTTTTTGATGAGGTGTATACCAATAAAGACTTAAAAGAATTACTTTCATCAATATCTTATACCAAAGGAAAAGTATCTACCAAAGAGTTAATTATAGCTAGGGGAGATATTGTGGAAGGAAAAAAGTTAGAAGTTTTAAATTCCTTAAAAGAAGAATACAAGTCTCAAATATGGACAAAAAAGAATTATAGATGGATTCTTACAGGTTACATTATTCTAGTTTCTTTAGCTATGGGAATGTTAATGTTGTTTTTGTATTTAGATAGAAAAGAAATTTATGAAAACAATACACAAGTAACCTTTATCTTTTTAAACGTATTGTTAATGGTGTTTTTAGAAACACTAATGATAAAACAACAAACAGAATATTTATATGTAGTACCTGTGTGTATTTTGCCTATAGTTATGAAAGCTTTTTTTGATGCTCGTGTAGCTATGTTTTCTTATTTATTGATGGTAATAATGCTTGGTTTTGTAGTTCCCAATAGTTTTGAGTATATCTATTTACAAACTATTGCAGGTTTTGTAACTATTTTAACGGTGTCTGATATTCATAAAAGAGGAAACTTGTTTATTTCGGTTATTAAAATAACCTTGGTTTATATGCTTACTTATTTGGCTTTTTATATAATTCATGAGGGTGGAATAAGTCAAATAAAGAGCAGTTATTTTGTATTGTTTGCTTTAAATGGAGTATTGTCATTTTTGTCTGTGTTCTTAATCTGGTTGTACGAAAAATTATTTGGCTTGGTGTCCGATATCACTTTGTTAGAATTGTCTAATACCAATAGTTTATTGTTAAGAGAGTTAAACGAAAAAGCTCCAGGGACTTTTCAGCACTCCATGCAAGTCGCTAATTTAGCCGAAGCTGCAGCGAATGAAATTAAAGCCAATGTAATGTTGGTAAGAACAGGAGCACTATATCATGATATAGGAAAAATATTAAACCCTTTTTATTTTACAGAAAATCAATCAACAAGTGTAAACCCACATAACGAATTATCTCCTAAAGACAGTGCTAAAATTATTATAGGACACACCATAGAAGGGATAGAATTGGCTAAAAAATATAGATTGCCAGACAGAATTATTGATTTTATTAGAACACACCACGGAACTAGTTTGGTATATTATTTTTATAAAAAAGAGATGGAGCAAAATCCAGAAACAGTAAACCAAGACGATTTTAGATATCCAGGACCTATACCATTTTCTAAAGAAACATGTATTTTAATGATGTGTGATGCAGCCGAAGCAGCCTCTAAAAGTCTGTCTGAACCTACTGCTACAGCTATAGATAGCCTAATAGAACGTATTGTTGAAAAACAAAAATCAGAAGGACAGTTTTTAAATGCAAATATTACTTTAAAGGAGATAGAAAGTGTTAAAAAAGTGATTAAGAAAAAGCTTAAAAACATCTATCATGTAAGAATTGAGTATCCAGAGTAAAAAAAAATAAAAAAAGGTTGCAAGCATTTAACTAATCTTATATATTTGCACTCGCTAAACGAAGTATGTTTCATACTTTAAGGAGAGGTGCCAGAGTGGTAATGGAGCAGTTTGCTAAACTGTCGACGGGTAACTGTCGCCAGGGTTCGAGTCCCTGTCTCTCCGCTTTAAAATGATGACTACTCGGGGTGTAGCGTAGCCCGGTCATCGCGCCTCGTTTGGGACGAGGAGGTCGCAGGTTCGAATCCTGCCACCCCGACAAAATGTTTTCGTAGAAACATAAAAACTACGGGCCCTTAGCTCAGCTGGATAGAGCACCTCCCTTCTAAGGAGGCGGTCGAAGGTTCGAATCCTTCAGGGCTCACTTAAAACCTTACTATTAATTTAGTAAGGTTTTTTTGTGTTTTATAGCTTCCTTTTTATAGTTAAGTATAATTATTTGTTAATAAAGTGTAATTTAAGGTGGTTTATAAATGATAATTTCACCAAAAAATAAAGAACATGTTAGCAAAAGCAGCCATAGCAAAAGGAGATGGAAAGTTTTCTATAGAAGAAATTGAAGTAAAAAATCCGATAGGAGATGAGGTTTTGGTTAAAATTTTGGCAGCAGGATTGTGTCATACAGACCATGATTCTTTAACATGGGGGCGAACTATTATTTTAGGACATGAAGGTGCAGGAGTGGTTGAGGCTGTTGGAGAAAACGTGAAATCTGTACAGCCAGGAGATAAAGTTATTTTAAACTGGGCTATTCCTTGTGGTACTTGTTTCCAATGTCAAGAACAAAATCAACATATTTGTGAAAATAATTCACCTGTAGTTGCAGGTGATAATTTGCCTGATGGTGAAGTATCCAAAGGTCACGCACGATTAGAAAGCACCTTGTATCAAGGAAAAGGAATAGAAAGATCTTTTAATATAGGAACTTTAGCAACACACACTGTTGTGAAAGAGCAGGCTGTGGTAAAATACAATACAGAAATTCCTTTTAGTTCGGCATCCATTATTGGTTGTGGAGTGATGACGGGTTATGGGTCTGCGGTAAACACTGCTCAAATTAAACCAGGTTCTAGCGTAGCTGTAATTGGTAATGGGGGTGTTGGTTTAAATGTAATACAAGGAGCTAGAATTTCTGGTGCCGTTAAAATTATAGCAATAGACACCAATCCTACTCGTTTAGAAATGGCTAAACAATTTGGTGCTACTCATACCATTCAAGCTGATAGAAATGATAAAAATTTACAAAACGCAACGGCACAAGTAAAAGAAATTACAGGGAATGGAGGTGCAGATTATGCTTTTGAGTGTACGGCAATCCCTGCTTTAGGAGCTGCTCCTTTAGCGATGATTAGAAATGCGGGAACAGCTGTACAGGTTAGTGGTATTGAAGAAGAGGTTACTATAGATATGCAATTATTTGAGTGGGATAAAATTTATATCAATCCTTTATATGGTAAGTGTAGACCGCAAATAGATTTTCCTATTTTATTAAATCTATATCAAAAAGGTGATTTGTTGTTAGATGAAATGGTAACAACTACCTATAAATTTGAAGATTTAGAACAGGCTTTCAAGGATATGTTGGCAGGTAAAAATGCAAAAGGTGTAATTTTATTCGATTAAATAATGTCAAAATTTAGAACTACAGAGCTATCTGATGCTCAATTTGAATCTAATAATTTAAGATATATTACTGTAAAAAGTAACAATTTAAAAGGGAGGGGAGACTTAAGTGTTTTTGTTCCTTCGGATAAAGAATATTCAGATTTACCTATTGTTGTTTTATTGCATGGTGTATATGGTAGTCATTGGATTTGGTCTCAAAAAACAGGAATTCATTTAAAAATGAAATCGTGGATTGAAGCTAGAGAAATTGAACCTATGATTGTGGTAATGCCTTCTGATGGCTTGTGGGGTGATGGTAGTGGATATGTGCCTCATTATACAGGAGTTAATTTTGAAAAATGGATTGTAGAAGATGTGATTAATGCTGTGGTAGAGTTAATTCCTCAAGCATCAGAAAAATCTAAGTTGTTTATTTCTGGATTATCTATGGGAGGGTTTGGAGCCTTAAGAATAGGTTTAAAACATCACGATAAATTTACGGGAGTCTCTGGGTTGTCTTCTATTACGGTTTTAGAAGAGATGAAATTATTTGTAGAAGAGGATTTAGAAGCATATCAACAAAGTATTTCAGAAAATATTTCGGTCTTAAAAACAGCTTTAAAACACAAAGATAATTTGCCTCCGTTTAGGTTTGATTGTGGTGTTGATGACGAATTAATTGAAGGAAATAGAACATTACATCAAGAATTAAAAAAAGAGGGAATTCCCCATATTTATAAAGAAAACCCTGGAAAGCACGAATGGATTTATTGGGAAACACATATTAAAGAAACCATATTGTTTTTTAACAATCTTCTTTAAGGTTAGGTTGTAATTTCTCTACTACTTTTTCTGAATTTAAAAGGAGATTCTCCTACTATTTTTTTGAATTGTTTGTTGAAATAAGGAACAGAATTGTAGCCACATTCGTATCCAATTTCTTTAATAGCCATGTCCGTATTGGTTAATAATCTTTTGGAAAAATCTATTCTGATGTGATTTAAATAATCAGAAAAAATCATTTTAGTTTCATTTTTAAAATACCTGCAGAAAGAAGGTAATGTCATATTAGCCATTTCTGCACAGGTTTTAATATCTATGTTTTGATTGTAGTTTTCCATTAAATATTCATGGATTTTTAACATTCTATGAGATTTAAACTGAAAATTTTCAGTTAAATAGTTTTCCGATGCTAAAATGGAATAATCACTTATACTAACTAGATTTAAAATTTTTAAAAGCTTAATTAATTGATTAAATGCATTTTCTTTAGGCATTTCTTCTAATAAAGAAATAATCTGATTTTTGTATTGTCCGTCTATTTTTAAACCTCTAGAGGATAGTCTTAATATTTTTCTAATTCCTTTTAATTCGGGAATATTAACAAAGCTAGACCCAAAAATATTTTTTTTAAACTGTACATAAATTGACTCACAAAATTTATTTGGATGTTCTTCTAAGTAGTTGTTGTCAGTAATCCAAGCATGAGGTAAAAAACTTCCTAGTAACACCAAATCACCTACTTCAAACTTTTCACCATGATCTCCTACTAAGCGAGTTCCAGCCCCTTCTTTAATTAATAAAAGCTCAAACTCTGGATGATAATGCCAGTTTCCATTAAAATATTGCTGTTTGTATACTCCTGTGTGAAATGAAGCATGTTCTTTTTTCTCAATTTTTTCTAGAGAAACAACAATTTTTTTTGAAGTTTGGTCGGTTTTCAAATGATAATAATGTTTTAATTTATGCTAATATAGTTAAATACATGTGTTTTTAAAAATAGATATTTAAAAGTTTAAAATCTCATCAAACTAGACAATATATAAACATGGTTATTTTGTGTCTACGGTTTTTAAATTAAAAGGTATCTTTAAAATCCTTTACTAAATAGAGGGAGTTTTAAAAACAAATAAGAATTAAAATAATGATGAAAAAAAACTATGTAATAGGAGTAACAATGTACTTTGTACTCTTGTTGGTTTCTTGTGGTACAGCAGAAAAAGAAAAAAATAACGAGTCAGCAAAAGCATTTCCGTTTATGTTGCCAGATGAAAAACCAGACAGGGAGTTAAGTGCGGCTATGGAACGTTTGTATGATGATTATGCAGCTCCAAAACCAGAGGAGAACGAATTGTTTTCTCAGTTTAAATACACAGAATTAAAAGGGTTTAATTATAGCGATGGTGACGGTACAATAAGTAGAAGAGATCCTTCTAAAATTGTTTTTCACAACAATAAATATTACGTTTGGTATACATACAGACATACATCAACTCCTCCTCAGGGAGCTAAAAAAAGTAATGATACCATTCCGTCATCTGACTGGGATTTGGCAGAAATTTGGTATGCAACCAGTACAGATGGTTTTAACTGGGAAGAGCAAGGAGTGGCTATTAAAAGACCCAAAAAACCGATTGTAGGTTGGAGAGCAGTTACCACTACAGATATTTTAGAGTGGAAAGGGAAATACTATTTGTATTATCAAGGATTTATGGAAGCAAGCGGAAAAAGAGGAGATGATTGTCCTGTAGCAGTATCTTATGCAGATTCTCCTGATGGTCCTTGGACTCCTTATAATAAAATTGTAATTCCTAACGGAGAAGAAGGAGAGTGGGATCAGTATTCTATTCACGATCCATATCCGTTGGTGTACAAAGGAAAAATTTATTTGTATTACAAGTCTGATACAGGAGTAAAACCACATTGGGTTAGAATGCAAGGACTGGCTACGGCAGATAATCCTTTAGGTCCTTTTACAAAAAGCCCTTTAAACCCTGTAATTTCATCAGGTCACGAAACTTCTTTATTTCCGTTTAAACAAGGAATTGCTGCATTGGTTTATAAAGACGGAAATGAACACAATACCATTCAGTACGCAAAAGATGGAGTTAATTTTGAAATAGCATCAATTACAGAACTAATGCCATATGCTGCTGCTCCTTTTGTTGCAGATGCGTTTACTGATACTAAGGATGGTAGAGGAATTACTTGGGGAATTTCACATTTTATCAACTTAGGAGGTAGAGGAAAAATACATTCTAAATTGGTACGTTTTGATTGTGACTTAAGTCAAGACATAGATGATCCTGAAATGAAACAACACAGAGTTAACCACGATACAGATGTGTATTACAGACAAGGGTTGAGTATGAAACAAAAAGCAAGAATAGCTAAAGAAAACAAAGAATTAACCAAATCTAAATAACGGTTTGGTTGTTAAAAAAGTAAAAAGCATCTCTAAAACTAGAGATGCTTTTTTATTTGAAATTTATTTTTTACTTATTCTTCGTTAACTCCAAGATTATTTTTGTTAATGTAGTCACTAGGGGTCATGTTAAATTGTTTTTTAAAACATTTGGCAAAATAAGAAGGGCTATTAAATCCAGTCATGTACATGATTTCTTTTACAGATAAATCACTTTTTTCTAACAATTGCACAGCTCTTTTTAATCGAATACTTCTAATAAATTCACTAGAAGATAAACCAGTGATTTCTTTCAGTTTTAGGTATAGATTACTTCTACTAACGCTCATTTCTTTCACCAACATTTCAACACTAAACTCAGTATTCATCATGTTTTTCTCTACAACTTCCATGGCTTTTTCTAAGAAAATTTCATCGGCAGAGGTTACTGTAACATCCTCAGGTTTTAAAATAATTTCTTGGTTAAAACGTTTTCTTAGGCTGTCTCTTTTGCCAATAATATTTTTAATTTTTAGTTGTAGTAACTCTAAATTAAAAGGTTTGGTAATGT
This sequence comes from Wenyingzhuangia heitensis, assembly GCF_011762155.1. Classification (GTDB taxonomy): domain Bacteria; phylum Bacteroidota; class Bacteroidia; order Flavobacteriales; family Flavobacteriaceae; genus Wenyingzhuangia; species Wenyingzhuangia heitensis. Next base: position 280,570 of record NZ_JAASQL010000003.1, on the reverse strand, counting down.
AATCATCGGCACCACTTTCTAAACCTACAAATTGATTGTCTTGTGACGTTTTAGCGGTTAATAAAATAAAGGGAACATGGCTTATTTCTGAGGTTTCTTTACATTTTTTACAAAATTCAGCTCCGTCCATTTCTGGCATTACATAGTCACTAATAATAATATTAGGGACTTGCTTTTTGGCTAGTTCATATCCTTTTAAACCGTTTTCGGCTTCTAGTATATTGTATTTATCTTTTAAAGATTGTTTTATAAATGATCTAATATCTTTGTTATCATCTACTACTAAAACAATTGGCAGTTCAGAGCGTTTTCCAATCATTTGTTCGTCTTTTTCTTGATCTTGAACAGAAACCTGATGTGAAGATGATACGTATGCAGTTGTTGTGTTTACATTGTCTGTTTCGGTACCAAGCTCAATATTAGGTTTGTCTAAATAGGCTTGTTTGTCGAGTGGTAAATTTACCGCAAATGTAGAACCACCCCATTCGTTATCTACTACAAAAATAGTTCCCTGGTGTAAGTCTACTAGGCTTTTAGTATAACTTAATCCTATACCTGTTCCTGTAGGATTGGCTAGTTCTTTGGCAGAATTGCTGTAAAATCTATTAAAAATACGTTGTTTTTTAGAGTCTGTAATACCAAATCCAGAATCGCGAACCTCTATTACTAATTTATTGTATACCGATTTTTTTGTTAGTTTTTCTGAATGATAGGTTTTTTTGATATATACATATACGTCTACAGTTCCGTTTTCAGGACAAAATTTAAAGGCATTAGAAAGTAAGTTGTTCATTACCTTTTCTAAAGCATCTGGACTAAAGTAAGCGTATATTTTTTCTTCTTCTGTTCGTATGGTGTATTTAATTTTTTTCTTTTCGCTAATAAACCTAAAGGGTTCTGCTATCTCTTTAATAAAACGAGCAATATTTTTATGGTATATGGTTAAGCCCATTTGACCTTTATCCATTTTCTGAAAGTCTAAAAGCTGTGTAACCAATCGTAATAAGTAATCAGTGTTTTTATCCATTAATTGGTATTGATGCTTGACTACATTTTCATCTAACAACCCAATTTTAGTTTGAAGATATTCTAAAGGACCTTTTATTAGTGTTAAAGGAGTTCTAAATTCATGAGAAATATTGGTAAAGAACTCCATTTTCATTTGTTGTAGTTCTTCGTATTTTTCTTTTTCTATGGTTTCTAATTCTAGTTCGTGCTTTTGCTCTGTTCTAATAAGTGTAAATCGCCAAAAGGCAATTAACAATCCTATTACAATTAATACATATATAATATAAGCCCAAATAGTTTTCCAAAAAGGAGGAGTAATTTCTATCACAATTTTTTTAGGACTGTCATTCCAAATACCATCTCCATTAGAAGACTTTACGCTAAAGGTATATATTCCTGGAGATAGGTTTGTGTACGTTGCAAAACGCATTGTAGAATTGGTGTAGTTCCATTTTTCTTCAAAACCAGATAATTTGTAAGCGTATTGGTTTTTTTGAGGAGAGGAGTATTGTATTCCTGTAAACTCAAAAGAAATGCTGTTTTGATTGTGTTTAAATTCAATTCTGCTAGTATTGTTGATCGAATTTTTTAAAAGGATATTTCCGTTGTAATCTTTACCTACTTGTATTTTTTTGTTAAATAAAGAAATTTTAGTAATTAAAGTTTGTGGTGCGTGTGGATTGTCTTTTATGTTTTCCGGATAAAAAGAATTAAATCCATTTATACCACCAAAAAACATTTCACCATCTTCTTTTTTATAACAAGCTAATTCTTGAAACTCATTACTTTGCAATCCATCATAGGTATTGTAGTTTTTAAAAGTACTTTGTTCAGGGTTAAATTTGGTCAATCCCATATTAGATGATAACCATAAATTTCCGCTATCATCTTCTAAAATTCCTTTAATTACATTGTTTGGCAAACCATCATCATCTGTATAAGATTTAAATTTTGCATGTTCCTTTGTTGGGTCAGATATTAATTTGTTCAAACCTCCTCCAAAAGTACCTATCCATAATTCACCTTTTTTAGTTTCGTGTATAGATAGAATATAATCGTAGCTTAAGCTGTTTTTGTTTTTAGGATTGTGGGTGTAAGATCTAAATTTTGGGTTTTCTTTTTCTATTTCGGAATATGGTAATTTACTCAATCCTTTACCGGTTGCGAACCACATGTTTTTATGTGAATCTTGAAAAATATTTCGAATAATGTTATTAGAAATTTGGTTTTTATTTCCTGTGTTATAAAAGTTTTTATGAATTTTAAATTGACCATTTTCATACTTTAATAAAAAGACTCCTAAGTTATAAGTTCCAACCCAAATATTATTCAAATGGTCTACTGTTATTGCAAAAACCGCATTTGTAACTGCTTTAATTTTAATAGGTTTGGTGTTGTAGTTAGAGTTGGGGTTGGTAATGTCTATAAAAGAAAGGTTAGGAGGGTTTGCACCACCAATTAATAAAAGTTTTTTGTTAATTGTTTTAAATTCTTTTAAAACAATTGGTCTTGTGCTTGCTTTGGGAATTTGAAGAAAAGGGTTAGTGCTATTGTAGTTGTTTTTTTGATAATTTAACCCACCTCCTTCGGTTCCAATCCATAGTGTTTTATTAGAGTCTTCTAGAATGGCTCTAACTTTATCGTTGCTAATACTATTAGGGTTTGAAGTTTGGGTAACATGGTTAAACTTTTTTCTTTGTGGGTCTAGCTTATTAATACCTCCTCCGTTTGTACCAATCCATAAAATTCCTGTAATATCCTTGTATAAGGAGGTAACAATGTTTTTGCTTATACTATTTGGGTTTTTAGGATTGTTTATGTACGTGTTTATTAGTTCTGGGATCTTGTGTTTGTCATCGTTTCTAAAGCATAATAGACCGTTTTGAGTAGCAACCCATATTTGGTTTTTAGCATCTATAGAAATACTGACACAAGGTCCAGAAAAAAACTTTTTTAGTTTTCGGGTTCCTTTTTTTTCGATAAACATTCCATTAGATGAAGCAACTATAAGTCTGTTGTTAGAGTCTTCTGTAATTTGTTTTATTTGATTTGTTCTCGGTTTCGTTTTGTCTTTATAAAATTCAAATTCAATATAATTATTAAGGTCTGTTAACTTGTACAGGCTATATATAGTTCCCACATACAGTTCTCCTGATTTAGACTCATAGATAGTAGTTACGCTTTTGTTTTTAATTAAATGATTTTCAGGTAGGCTTATATGATTAAAAACAATAGAATCTTTAGAAGTAGGTTTGTTGCAATCTACCATGTCTAATCCTTCTTTGGTACCAATCCATAATCGGTTTTTAGAATCGTGATATACAGAAGTAATATAATTGCTTTTTACGGAATTGTTAGACTTTTTAGAGTGTAAGTAATTTGTGAATTTTTCTGTTTTACTATCAAAATAATTAAGACCTCCACCAGTAGTACCGATCCATAAATTATTGTCATTATCTCCCGTAAGTCTAAAAACTAGATTGCTGCTAATTGAATTTGGTTTGTTGCTAGGTTTGTAGTGTGTAAATTTATATCCATCATATTTGTTTAAACCATTGTGGGTACCAAACCATAAATACCCATTTTTAGTTTGATGAATTGTGTTAATATCACTTTGAGACAACCCATCTTTAACAGATAAATGTGAAAAGATGACATTTTGTTGAGCGTAACAAAACGTAGAAATAAGAAATACAAATAATGAAAGTATATGGAATTGTCTTAAGTAATTTTTAAACATAAACAGAGGTCATAATTTTAATAGTATTTGAAGATGTTTTATTTTAAAAACCCATCAAACAAATGTCTTTACATATCAAATATAAGGCATTTATAGTTCTTTGTTAAAAGGAATCTAAAGCTAAAGTTATTCTAAAACTTAAAGCAATTGGTTTTAATTAAAAAAACACATAAACTTCTTTAAAATAATTGATATTCTTTAATTTAATTGAGATACATATGATTTTATATCTAGTATAGATGATTCCTAAGTAAATCTCTAATTCTACTTTGTAAGTTAACTAAAAAAACAATGCATTTGTTCATTAAAAAGAATTGATTTGTTTCCCTTTATTGGTGCCTAAATTTATATTTTGCTCATCAATTTTAATTTAGATAGCAATGAAAGTTTTTTTATTAAGTTTTATGGTGTTTTTACAAACTCAGGTTTTTGCAAAAACCTACAATGTAATAGATTTTGGAGCCAAGGCAGATGGTGTGACCAAAGACACCAAAGCCGTACAAAATGCTATTGATGCTTGTACCAAAGAAGGAGGAGGAATTGTTTTAATTCCTGCCGGAAAAACGGTAATGATTGGGACTATTTATTTAAAAGATTTTGTAACACTTAGGGTAGAAAATGGAGGGGTGTTGTTAGGAAGTCCAAATTTTAAAGATTATGCTACTGATACCCATAAAAATACTTATAAAAATGAAACTCATATGGATAGATGTTTGATTTTTGCCAGTGATGCAAAATCATTCGCCATTGAAGGATATGGAATTATAGATGGGAATGGAAGTCCTAAAAACTTTAATAAAAAAAACGGAAACGGTCGTCCTATGATGTTGCGTTTTTTAAACTGTAAAGATATTCATATGCGAAATATTACGTTGCAAAATCCTGCTGCATGGACATCTGCTTGGTTGTATTGTGATGAAATTGTAGTTGAAGGAATCAAAATTAAAAGTAGAATTAATCACAATGGAGATGGATTAGATTTTGATGGATGTACCAATGTTAGAGTGGCCAATTGTTCTTTTGACACAAGTGACGATTCTATTTGTTTGCAAACTTCTAGACCAGACAAGCCATGTAAATTTATAACAATTACCAATTGTGTATTTACAAGTAAATGGGCAGCCATGAGAATTGGATTGGCTTCTCGTGGAGACTTTGAATCTGTAACCGTAAGCAATTGTACTTTTCATGATATTCTAGATTCAGGTTTAAAAATTCAAATGAATGAAGGAGGAGTTATGAAGAATATGACCTTTTCTAATATTGTAATGAAAAATGTACCAAGACCTATTTTTATGACATTTTGCCAACAAAGAGCAGGAGTAGATGCTCCTTTAGAAATGTTGCCAATGAAAGCGATGCATAATTTTGTGTTTGATGGTATTATTGCTGATAATAGTGAGTTAGATGTAAACTCTGCCATTTTTATTACAGGAATGCCAAATCATGATATTACAGATGTTCAGTTGCACAACATACAAATGACAGTTGCTGGTGGTGGAACCAAACAAGATGCAAAAAGAGAAATAAAAGAATATACGTTAGAAACATTGGGGAATTGGTGGCCAGAGTTTAAAAAAGTAGGAGTGCCAATTCCTGCATCGGGAATTTATGCTCGCCATTTAAACGGGTTTTATATAAGTAATTTTCATGTAAAAACAGTCAATAATGATGAGAGACCTCTAATAGTTTTAGAGGATGTTAAAAACAATAAAATAGACAATGTTTATTTAAATAGAAAAGAAATTAAAAGAAAACAAATAGTTAAAAAATAAGAGTTGATAATTTTCTTAAATAGCAAATAAAAAGACAGCAACCTATTTCTAGGTTGCTGTCTTTTTATTTGTGATTCTCTTAATATTAAGAAATATTATTTTACAATTAACTGTGTTTGCATTGTATAAGCATGACCAGGGAATGTACAAACAATCCAGTACTGCCCAGGTTTGGTTGGAGCTGTAAAGTAGATAGTCTCTGTGCTTTCTGGTCCAACAATTCCTGAATGGAATAACACCAAATCAGTATCTGGCACATAGCTTAATTCGGGTCCTTCTAAACCTAGTTGTAGTGCCATATTTCCTACAGTAACAGGAGTGTCTGCTCCAGGTTTCATAATTACCATGTTATGTAACATGTCATCATTGTTGGTTAAGGTTAACTGAATTTTAGATCCACTCTTTATAGTAATTTTTTTCAAGTTGTATTGTAGTCCAGGAATTGTACCTAATTCTATTTTTTCATCTGCACCTTTTTTGCCCCATGAAGCTGGCATTTTTGTAGCACGTTTAGGTTGGTCGATTACTTTTTTAGGAGTATCAGCCATTGCCATGTGTGCAGATTTTAATTTACCACCAGGTACTTCGTTTAAAGTGTAAAATCCTTTATTGTGTAATAACAATTCTCCAGATTTAGATTCCAAATTTGGCATTTCAATTTGGTGAATATATCCTAAACGCATACCATGAATAGTCAATTTAACTTTTAATCCATCTTTAGAAACTTCTGCATGGTGAACCATTGCAGATTTAAGCTCTTCAATTGGACTTCCGTAAGTTTGGTGGTATTTGTAAGTAAAAGAAGCTACTTTGTAGTTCATAATATCTTTGGCCATTTTTTTGTCTACGGGTTTTGTGAATTCTAATTCAAAACCATCATTTAAAGCTTTCATTGTTTTTACTTCAAAAGGTGTTTTACCTGTCCAAACTAAACGTTGTAAACCAAATTGTTTTCTACCAATAGATCCCCATCCACGACTTGTCATACCCACAAACATACTATTGTCGTTACTCCAGATCATTCTTAAAACTCCAGAAGAAAAACCTTCTACAAATCCAAAAGCAGCTCCTTGATATACTCCGTTTACTTTTTCTAAAGAAACACGAACAATTCTACTATTTCCTTGATCTCCTACAAACATTTGTCCTTTAAAAGGTCCAAAATCACCTTCGGTAGTATCAAAAATAATGTCCGAAGTAGAAGTTCCTAAAATAGTATGTGGTAACCATAAGGCAGGAGCTTTTAATTCTTTTAACTCTTTACCGTATTCATACATAGAAAGGTAGTCAGATTTAATGTCTGAAGGTTTTAGTTTTAAAGGAGAGTTTGGTTCATCTGTCCATCTTAAACTTTCTGGATGTCCAGCAAAATCACCTTTTTCTAAATGTGTTATTCTACCAGAACCAACCCAGTCTCCTTGGTTTTCTGAATAAAAAATATCTCCGTTAGGCATAATACCTAATCCTGCTGGAGATCTAAATCCTGTAGAAAATGGAATCATTTCTCCTTTGTTGTTAAATTTTAAAAGCCAACCTCTCCATTTAGAAAAACTCTGTCCACCGTTTGCCCACGTAACGTTTAAGTGAACAAACATGTTTCCATCTTTGTCTACTCTAGGTCCATAAGAATATTCGTGATAGTTACCAGACAACGGCCAAGAGAAAAAAGTTTTGTAATAATCTACTTTTCCATCTTTGTTGTCGTCAATCAACTCTGTTAATTCACCACGTTGAGAGGCAAAAAATGAATTGTTTCTGTATGCCAAACCTAAAACTTCGTGCATACCACTTGCAAATAAGCTATAAGTAGGTTGTTCAGAATTGGGTTTGTCAATTACCCAAACTTCACCTCTACGAGTAGAGACTCCTAGTTTATTATCGTCTGTTAAAGCTAATCCCCCTACCTCTAGTGTAATATCTTTGGGAATGGGAACATCTACTATTTTGTAATATTCAGCTTCTTGAGCTGCAAGTGCTTTGTTTAGTACTTTGTTTTTTTTCTGTGCAACTACCGCTTGATTGATGAAAAGTACGCTTGTAAGTGCTAGTATTTTATGAATTGTTTTCATTTTGTGACTTTTTAAAATTACCAGATTATAGTATAGTTGATTGCTTGTTTTCCTGCAGGAATTTTAACAAGCAATTCATTGGTTCCTTTTATAGAACGAATAATAGGAGTAATGTTTCCATTTCCAGAAAAATCTATATAATAATTATTATCTATAATATAGACTCCATCAGATCCAATTTCTATTTGAGAAGCATCTGTTAATTTATGCCAAATTTCTGATTTAGAATCTGTAGTAATTTGTCTTTTTAATTTTCTTTCATCAGAGGAAGGAACAAACTTGTTGCTAATGTTAGCCCCATTTAGTTCACTTAAAAAAGTAGGATTGTTATTTGTATCTACTTTGTATCCTTTCTGAATTAATTTAGTGTCGTGTTGGTATCCTTTAGCTAATTGTTTTTTGGTGTTGTAGTCTTCTTTTGGCCAAGCATCTTTTTCGTTTTTTAAAAGTGCAAAATCTTCATCTCCATGAAAAGAAATAGTAGGTCCATCAGGGTATCCTAATTGTTCTTTTCCTCTAGAGTGCCACATATGTGTAGCGTTTAAAAATCCTAAATTCCAAACATGTAATAAAGAACCTGTTTCTAAATCATATGCATAATTAATTTTTTGAGGAAAGCCAACAGAAATAGCATGAGATCTTTTAACTCCTTTGTGCATCATAAAACTACGTTGTGTAACAGCATTGTTTTCTTGTGGATCTATAATTAAAAAACGCATATAGGTTTTTGCTTCTTCTCTTTCAGATATTTTTCTTTTCTGAATGGAATGACGTTGCATTCCTTCTCCTTCAACAAAAAGTTCAAAACCAGAATTCCCCCATCTACCTACTTGATTGTATATAACGGTAAAAGGAACTTCTCCTTTTTTAAGTTTACGTAATGCATAGTTAGGTATTTCGGCATTGTTTTGGTTTATGTTCATAACCGTATCATCTCCTATGGCTAATAAAGCACCACCAAAAACTCTCATTTCAAAAACATAATTAGCTGTTTCAGGAATGGTAAAAGTTCCTGTATAAGCAATTAAGTTTTTTGCATTTTTCTGTACATCTTTAAGAGGAGAAATAGCATTTACTTTTTTATCCTTTATTTTTTTTAAGTTGTTAATTGCTTTAATTCCACTAATTTTTTTATTGCTTTCGTAAATAGTAGCCTTAATGTTGTTAATAGCTATTTTACTGTCTTTATTATATAGTTTGTATTTTATGTTTTTAAAAGCGACAGGTCCGTGGTCTCCTTGTAGAACAATTGGTCCCATAGCTTTTTCATCTTTTTGAAAACTAGCTCCACGTGTAGGTCCTGTTACTTCCGCATTTTCAACAATTAAAACTCCGTTTAGGCTAACTTCTTCAAACCAAGCATTTTTAATTTTCTCTCCCTTATCGTTAAAAGTTGGAGCGTGAAAAATAATTTTTAAGTGTTGCCATAAACCAGGAGCTTTGGCTGCATTTACAGAAGCAGCAGTACCTTCATATCCTTGTTTACCTTTTTCTTTGTTTTTGTCCCAACGTTGATATACGCTACCTATATCGCTATATTTTGGAGTTTTAACACCCCAACTATCATATAGTTGAATTTCATATCTACCTTGGAAATAAATTCCAGAATTAGAACCTACAGGCATCATTACATCAAGTTCTAGTTCAATGTCACCGTGTTCAAATGTGGTAACAAGGTGTTTGTTCTTTTTTTGATCATTGGTGTTTACCAATATCCCTTTACCTTTTTTAGCAAAAATGGTTTTCTTTTTAGTTCTGTCAATAGAAACGCTAGAGGCTACCTGCCAATTCTTACCTGTTTTTTTAAAATCAGATAAATCATCTAAACTTATTGTACTATAAGGTATAGATATTTGTTTTTTTTGAGCAACTAGATTTCCGAAGAAAAGAAAGCAGCTAAGTACTAAATAGGATAGTATTTTGTTTTTCATTTTAGAGTTTTGTTAAAGTGTAATTCGGAATTATTTCCTATATGTTTTGTTATTTTGTGTTTAAATAAACAGATGTATTACGGAATAAGTATGTTTGTGATAAAAGTATTAAACTTATTGTTTTAATGTGTTCAATATTATTCATTGGCTAATATCAAACGATTTTTTAAAAAATAAATAAGATTTTTATGAAAATTTTAAATGACTACTACAGTAGTTATTATCTTTATAGATTAAAACTAAAGAGTATCATATAAAACCTCTATTGGTTGTAGAAAATAATTTTAACACTAAAAAGCACATTGTTATATGAAACATATCATTACCTCGGTTTTTGCATTATTGGTAATTATGAATGCAAAAGCACAAAAAAAGACAGAAGAAAAAACACAAGTTGTTTTATCTGATGAAGAAATTAAACCCTTATTACTTAAAAATGCTTGTATTGGTTGTCATAAAAAAGATAAAAAATTAGTAGGACCTGCTTTTAAAGAGATTGCAAAGCGTAATTATTCTAATGAAAGAATTTTAGAATTAATTTACAAACCAGAACCTAAGAATTGGCCAGAATATAAAACACCAATGGCTCCGTTGTCTTTTGTAACCAAAGAAGATGGTTTAAAGTTAGCCGCTTGGATCAATTCTTTAAAATAAACTAGATGAAAAAAATAAAATTTTTAGCAATATTATTTTTAGGAATGCTAAGCATAAATGCACAAAACAAAGAGTTGGCAGACCCTAAAGATACAGAAGTTTACCAGCCAGTTCCTCCTACAGTACAACCCTACAGTCAACAAGGTGTCCCTAGTGATGCTATTGTTTTGTTTGATGGAAGTAGCTTAACAGAGTGGGAATCCTCAAATGATAAAACAGCAACTACCTGGAAATTAAACAAGGCTGATAAAAGCATGACCATTCACAATGGAGGTACCAAAGAAAATGCAACCATTCAGACCAAAAAAGAATTTGGATCTGTACAACTACATATAGAATGGAAATCTCCTAGTAAAATTGTAAAAAGCGGTCAGGGTAGAGGTAATAGCGGTGTGTTTTTACAAGGTCGTTATGAGGTTCAGGTACTAGACAATAATAATAACGATACCTATGTAAACGGTCAAGTGGGTTCTGTATACAAACAATCTATTCCTTTGGCTAAGGCATCTGTGGCTACAGGAGAATGGAATACGTATGATATTATATATCATGCACCAGAGTTTGATGGAGATAAGTTGGTGAAACCAGGAACATTAACCTTACTACACAACGGAATTTTAGTTCAAGATCATTTTGTTATCAAAGGCCCTACACAATATAGAGGAGTGCCAAAATACAATTCACACGGCAAAGCTTCAATTAAGTTACAAGACCACGGTAGTCCCGTTAGTTATAGAAATATTTGGGTAAGAGAATTAAAATAAACAGAACACATAAGTATAAAAAAAGCATCGTTGTATAAATTACAGCGATGCTTTTTTAATCATATATACTTCTAATAGAGACGTATGTTACAATTAAAGTATAAGTATACCTTTAAATTGCAATCATTAATAATCATAAAAAATAGATAATGACCTTAAAAAAAATAAGTTTGTTTTTGTTTTTAGCTGTTGCTACCGTTGCAACGGCTCAAAAAAAGCCCAATGTATTAATTATTCTATCAGACGATCAGGGTTGGGGAGATGTTGGTTTTAACGGAGCTAAAGACATTCCTACTCCCAATTTAAATGCTTTGGCAAAAGATGGAATTATTTTTAGCCAAGGATATTCGTCTCATCCTTATTGTAGCCCAAGTAGAGCGGGGTTGCTAACAGGTAGATATCAACAAAAGTTTGGACACGAAAATAACCCAGAGAACGAAAAACAAGAAGAAGATACTGTAATAGGTTTGCCTTTAGATGAGTTGATGATTTCTGAATTGTTACAGCAAAATGACTACCAGACATGTGCCATTGGGAAATGGCATTTAGGAAATGCAAAAAAGTTTTTACCCAACCAAAGAGGTTTTGATGACTGGTATGGATTTAGTGGAGGTGGATTTAACTATTGGGGAAGAACAACTCCAGAAAATAGAGCATTGGGAGTAATGAGAGATGGAAAATTGGTTCCAGAAAATGAATTGACCTATTTGACGGATGATTTTTCTAACGAAGCTGTGAATTACATTGATAAGTATACAAAAAATGAAAAACCATTTTTTATGTATTTGGCTTACAATGCACCACACGCACCTATACAAGCTACCAAAGAGTATACAGATAAAGTAACGCATATAGAAGATGGAGAAAGAGCAGCTTATGCCGCTATGGTTGTAGGTATGGATGCTGGAATTGGAAAAGTAATTCAGAAATTAAAAGACACAGGAGAGTATGAAAATACTTTAATTATTTTTTATAGTGACAACGGAGGTCATGGCCATGGAGCAAGTAGTTATCCGTACAGAGGTCATAAAGGAATGTTGTTTGAAGGAGGAATACGTGAACCTTTTACCATTACTTGGCCTGCAAAAATTAAAGGAAACAGAGTATATAAAGAGCCTATTATAGCGTTAGATATTTTTCCTACCATTATGGCAGCAGCAAATATAGAGGCTCCTCCATCTAAAAAAATAGATGGAGTTGATTTAACATCTATTCTAACTAAAAAGAACAAAACCTTAAAAGAGAGACCTATGTTTTGGCAATATTCTGGTGGAGAAGGCTATGCAGTAAGAGATGAAAATTACAAGCTAATCTATTCGTATTACAAAAAAGATACCTACTTATTTGATATCGAAAAAGATGAATTAGAACAAAACAACATTGCATCTGAGCATCCTAAAGTGGTGGCAGAGTTAACTGCTAAATATAAAAAATGGGCAAAAGACAATGCACAACCTCTTTGGGAAGATGCTCATTTATTTAACTGTAATAGAGAAGAAAAAAAGCGAAATATTATCATAAACAAAGCCATAGCAGGAGATAAAAACAAATAATCATTTTTTTAAAACCATTCAAGACCCCTAGTAAATACTAGGGGTCTTTTCTTTATAAAATCATATGTGTTCTATGTCAAATCATACGTGTTTTTAATAAGAGAGTTGTTATTTAAACCTTATGCTAAAAAAAAGTCTTAACACTACTTAAACTAAAAGGTGTATTATGAAAAAACGAATATCAGTGCTAATTCTCATGGTTTTGAGCTTGCAATTAACAGCTCAAAAAACAAAACCAAATATTCTTTGGATAATGACAGATGATCAAAGAATGGATTCTAACGCTTATTTTAACGAAATTAAAACAGGGACTAAAGAAAGCCCATTAGGATATGTAGAGTCACCCAATTTAGATGCCTTGGCAAAAGAAGGAGTGGTGTTTCCAAACATGCATTGTCAATCCCCAGGTTGTGCTCCTTCAAGAGCGGGTTTAATTATGGGTAAATATTCATTTCGTTCGGGAGTTTATGGATTTGAATACTTTCATAACAATCCAGATTTTTTTAATCAATTACTCCCTTCAGCAATGGAAGATCAAGGGTATCAAACTGCTTTGTTTGGTAAAACAGGTGTGCGTTTAAAAGGATACAAATCTAAAACGCCTAAAGAAAAAATGGGCTATTATCAACAATATGTAGATTATGGACAAGATTTAAGACGTACCGGAAATACAGATTGGGACAATACTTCTGTTTGGGGAAAAGTAGACGGAAAAGGACAGAAAATTGATGATAGAGTTAATTTTTATTATCCTGATGGAACTCATAAGTCGTTTTCTAGAAAAGAAACCATTTCTGATGCTGAGAAAAAGATAAAAGCAGAAGTAGAAAAAGAATTAGATATTTTATATGCATATACACGTAGTACATCAGACATGATTATTGGAGGTGTAAATTCTATGCCCGCAGGTAAAACATTAGATGGAAATATTCTTACGGAGTTTTTATCGTATTTAAAAAATGAAAATAAAAGCTATAAAATATTAAGTGGAAGAAAGTTTAAAGGAGCAGATTCAAGTAAACCTATATTTGCAAACTTGAGTTTCCACTTTCCACATACACCGGTAATGCCACCAAAAGAGTTTAGAGACCGTTTTAAAGACAAGGTGTATGAAATTCCTGAGTTTGATAAAAAAGAATTGAAAAAACTTCCGAAGCAACTACAAGATTATTATAAAAAAACTAAAATTGACGGTTTAAAATACGAAGAAAAGCAACAAGCTATACGTGATTATTACGCTTTTTGTGCCTACGGAGATGACTTGATTGGAAAGGCAATTCAAGAGTTTAAAGCATATAGTAAAAAACACAAACAGGAATATGTAATTGTATACGTATGTGGAGATCATGGTTGGCAATTAGGAGAGCAAGGAGTAGAAGGAAAGTTTTCTCCTTGGGATTTGTCTACGCACACAACCGCTATTGTAGTCTCTTCTGACAAAAAAACATATCCTGCAGGTAAAGTATATGATGGGTTTACAGAATATGTTGATGTAATGCCTACATTATTGGCTGCTGGTGGAGCAGATTTATCGGAGCCTAAATTTAATTTTTTAGACGGGTACGATATGGGAACGATATTAAAGGATAAAAAATTAAAGAGAGATTATATTATAGGAGAAATAAATCACGTAGTCGGACCAAGGGCTTATATAAAAACTAAAGACTTTTCTTTTTCTATGCAAACAAGAGCACATAGAGGTAAAGCAAGTAAAAAGTACCCGCCAAATGTTGATGTAAAATGGGGTTTAGAAGCTCCAAGAGAAGAGGTGCAAATGGCCTTGTATGATTTACGAGTAGATACCAAGGAAAGAAATAATGTAGCAAATGATAAAGAATACATTGCGTTAGCAGATTGGTTCCGTAATAAATTAGGAAGTATTGTTTTAGGAGATGGTCGTGTAGAGTGCGATTGGGGACAAGCAAATACCTATAATATTAGCAATTTTGCAAAAGGATCAGATGATAAAAAAGCGGACATTCCTAAAAAAATAATCCCATCAATTAAGAAATAAAAAGTAATAAAATGATTCAAAAATTAAGTTTTCTATTGTTGTTAACTACCAGTTTGTTAGTTGCACAAAAAAATAAAAAGCCAAATATTATTGTGGTTTTGGCGGATGATATTAGCGCACGAGAAATGCCTATTTACAAATCAGACACTTGGAGTCCACCCACAGGTGGTAATACACAAGATGTAAAGTATAGAGCAAACACTCCTGTCTTAGATAAAATAGCACAAGAAGGTTTGTATATAAAAACTGCCTGGGCTGCGGTAGTATGTTCTCCTAGTAGAGCCATGATGATGACAGGTCGTTATGCACACTTACACAAGTGGTGGGGGAATAAAACCACAGGAAAATATACTAATGAAGAGGGGAAACCTGCTACGTATCCTTTTTACGAAAGTTCACCTTTAGGAATTGCAGAAGTAGCAAAACAAGGAGGTTACACAAGTATTTGGGCAGGGAAATCGCAAATGCGTAATCCTAACTTAAATAAATACGGATTTGATGAAGGAGTATTTACTCCAGGGGAATCTTCTATGGAAGGGGAAAATCCTTACACTGATTTTCAAGTTGAATTGAAAAAAGTTGATGGTAAAAAACAGGTGATTAATAATGATACAGGAGAAAAAGCTGCTACCTATCCACAATCTGGTTGGTATTGGAAACCTCATGTAATGTTAATGAACAATCCATCTTCTAAAAAACAATTTGAATGGTGGCCAAATACCAAAGAATCTAAAAAAGAATACGGTTTAAATACTTACGGTCCCGATGTAGAATTGGATTTTATTTTCGATTTTATGGAGCGTAAAACCAAAGAAAAGAAACCTTTCTTTGTGTATCATACTACACATTTAGGTCACGATGCTTTTGATTTTTTTAATCCACAGACTCATACAAAATGGCCTGGAACTCCAAAAGTTGAATGGAAAAATGGGAAATATACAAGAACACAACCAAATGTAACTGGAGATAAAGGAGTATACAATACACATGGTACAGTAACAGAACCAGGAATTCATAATCACATCAACTATTTAGATTATCAAATGTCTTTGTATTTGCAAAAATTAAAAGATCTAAAAATAGACAAAAACACTATTGTTATTTTTTGTGCAGATAACGGAACAAGTGGATATGGTAAAAACAGTGCAGAGTCTCAAAAGGGAACACATGTTCCTTTTATAGTATACGCTCCAGGTTTAGGATTGACTAAAAAAGGAGAACAAGATGTATTGGTAAATTTAGCAGATGTACTGCCAACTATTGCAGAAATTGGTGGAGTTAGTCTTCCTAAAGATTACGAAATTAACGGAGTTAGTTTGTGGCCTTTCTTAACCACCAAGCAAAAAGAACACAGAGAATGGATTTATGGTTACAAAGACGGACAGCAAATTATTAGAAGTAAAAGCGTGTTAAAAGACGGGTTTAATAAATGGTATGATGTAAGTAACACACCATCGGATTTAATTTCTTATCCAAAAATTAACAATTGGAATGATGCTTCTAAAGAGTTAAAAGAAGAAAAGGCAGCATTGGAAAAAATTCTACCTCAATTTAATACATTCAAAACAGCTCAACATGGTCCATTAACAGAAAAACATAAAAAACAAGTAGAAGAGCAAGAGGCTTTAAAAAAAGAAAAATTAAAAGCGTTGAAAGCTAAAAAAAGAGCAACTCAACAAGCTAAAAAGAATAAGAATAAAAAGAAGGAAAAATATTAAAATAGAAATCAAGTTAAAAAAGAACCTGTAGCGAAAGTTACAGGTTCTTTAGGTTTAGGGCTGTCGGAAACGTTCCCGATGATTCATAAATAATGTTTAAATTTAAAAAGATGAAAAAAATAACCTTGTTACTGTTTCTAGCTACATTATCAATAATGGCTCAGAAAACGAAAAAACCTAATATTATTTTGGTGTTGGCTGATGATATTAGTGCACGAGAATTCCCCATTTATAAATCAGATACATGGAGTTCTGCTATGGGAAACAAAAATTCTCAAGATCCTAATTTAAGAGCTAGTACTCCTGTGTTAGATAAATTAGCAAAAGAAGGAATGTATGTAAAAACGGCTTGGGCTTCTGTGGTTTGTTCTCCTAGTAGAGCTATGTTAATGACAGGTAGATATCCGCATTTACACAAATGGTGGGGAAACAAAACCATTGGACAGTATACCGATGAAGACGGGAATTTAGGAACCTATCCTTTATTTGCAAGTTCTCCATTAACTATTGGTCATGTGGCTAAAAAAGGAGGTTATGCTTCTATTTGGTCTGGAAAAAGTCAAATGCGTAATAAAAACTTACAAAATTTTGGTTTTGACGAAGGAGTGTTTACTCCAGGAGAATCGGCTATTACAGAAATTGGAGAAAATCCATATTCAAACTTTACGTTAGAACAAAAAAAAGTAAATGGAAAAAAAGAACTGATCAACCTAGACTCAGGAAAACCATTAGACTTTTCATATTATGCTTCTTCTAGTTGGTACTGGAAACCTCATGTAATGTTAATGAATCACCCATCCTCTAAAAAACAATTTGAATGGTGGCCAAATACCAAAAAATCTAAAAAAGAATACGGAGTAAATACCTATGGACCCGATGTAGAATTAGATTTTATTTTCGACTTTATGGAAAGAAAGGCAAAAGAAGACAAACCTTTCTTTGTATACCATACTACGCATTTAGGACATGGAGCTATGAATTATTTAAACCCAGAACAGCATAAATACAAATGGATTGAAACTCCAAAAATTACTTGGAAAAACGGAAAGTATATTAAAACAAAACCAAATATTACTGGGGGAAAAGGAGTGTACGATACGCATAATTCTTTATCAGAAAGCGGAATTCATGCACACGTAAACTATTTAGATTATCAAATGTGGTTGTATTTAGAAAAGTTAAAAGAA
Source organism: Wenyingzhuangia heitensis (assembly GCF_011762155.1). Taxonomy (GTDB): domain Bacteria; phylum Bacteroidota; class Bacteroidia; order Flavobacteriales; family Flavobacteriaceae; genus Wenyingzhuangia; species Wenyingzhuangia heitensis. Next base: position 263,157 of record NZ_JAASQL010000003.1, on the reverse strand, counting down.
CTAAATATTGATGATAATACTATAGTTATTTTTTGTGCGGATAACGGTTCAAGCAAATACGGTAAAAACAGTCCAGACTCCCAAAAAGGAACACATGTACCGTTTATGCTGTATGGACCTGGATTTAATTTTACCAAAAAAGGAGAGCAAGATGTGTTGGTAAACCTATCTGATATTTTACCCACGATTGCTGATTTAGTAGGGTTTGAATTTCCAAAAGATTATGAAATTAACGGAAAAAGTTTAATGCCATTTTTAACAACCAATAAAAAAACACATAGAGATTGGGTGTATGGGTACAAAGATAATTTACAAATTATTAGAGGAACAAAAGTGTTAAAAGATGGTTTGGACAAGTGGTACGATGTAAGAGAGTATCCATCGGATTTAATTAGTTTTCCTGAAGTAAAAGATTGGGAAAATGCAGACAAAGAGTTGATTAAAGAACGTGATTACTTAAATGGTATTTTACCAAGGTTCAATCAATTTGATGAAGCACAAAACGGACCTCTTTCTGAAGCACATAAAAAGAAAATAGTAAAAGATAAAGCCAAACAGAAAGCCAAGAAATTGGCAAAAGTAGCAGCAAAAACCCAAAAACAAAAAATCAAGTAAAAAGTAACTACTCTTTCAAAGTAAAACTCCCAAAGAACAAAGTCTTTAGGAGTTTTATCTTGAATGGATAGAGGATTGTGTGTTTATAAATCATTTATGTTGTCTCTAGAAACATTTGTGAAACAAAGGAACTAATTTGAGGATTAGATTTGTTTGTCAATAAAAATCAGAAATAATGAATTTTACAAAGTTTTTTATAATAGTAATAAGTTTGGCTTGTACTTCTTTAGGATACACTCAAAAAAAAACAAGACCCAATATTGTTTTTTTGTTAAGTGATGATCAAACAAGTATTGCTACAGGTTGTTATGGAAATACTCAAGTAGTAACTCCTAATATGGATAATTTGGCAAAACAAGGAGTTTTGTTTAAGAATCATTACAATACCACCTCTATTTGTATGGCAAGTAGAGCTATTATTATGACAGGTATGTATGAATATAAAACAGGTTGTAATTTTTTACATGGACCTTTACCAAAAGAGAAATTTACTAAATCATATCCTGTTTTATTAAAGCAAGCAGGTTATTATACTGGGTTTGCAGGTAAATTTGGTTTTGCTGTAGACAATGGAACTAATTGGAATGAGAGAACACAAGAAGTATTGCCAGGACAAGAATTTGATGTTTGGGCAGGGGGAATTGGTCAGACTCATTACAAAACAGATAAAAATAAAGCAATAGCCAAATATGCGAAAAAATACCCGCATAGTTCTAGAGCATATGCGGCTTGGGCTCATGATTTTATAAAACAAGCAAAAGTACAGGGAAACCTTTTTGCATGTCTATAAGTTATAAAGCACCACATTTGCCTTTTACTCCAGATACATATTTTGATTATGTGTACAAGGGGGAAAAATATAAAAAACCAGAAAACTATGGAGCTAAAAACGCAGAACATTTGTCTGCTCAATCCAAATCTGGTAGACAGTATAGCGGATATGAGTTTTGGAGAGATTCTGAAGAAAATTATCAAACGGCTATAAAAAAATACAATCAGCTAATACACGGAGTAGATTATTCTTTAGGGATGATTAGAAAATCATTAGAAGAACTAGGGGTTGCAGATAATACCATTATTATTTTCACAAGTGATAATGGTTACAGTTGTGGTGCACATAATTTTGGAGGGAAAGTATTGCCGTATGAAGAAGCATCAAAATCACCATTTATTATTTTTGATCCAAGAGCAAAAAAACAGTCTATAAAGATTAGTGCAGTAACGGCCAATATAGATATTGCTCCTACAATTTTAGAATATGCGGGAGTAAAAATCCCTAAAAATATGGATGGATTAAGTGTTGTTAAAATAATAGCAAAACCAACAAAATTTAAGAATCGTAATGTAATGTTAACCAATATGTGGGGGAGTGATGAGACTCAGGAAATGGCAGTGGTAAATAAAGATTGGAAATATATTTATTGGCAATACCAAGATCATAGAATGAAGCCTACCGAAGAATTGTTTTATGTAGGAAAAGATAGATTAGAAATGACGAATCATGCTACGGACTCTCAATACAAACAGCAACTTAAAAAAATGAGAAAAGTGTATGATAAACAATACAGGCAATTGGCTAAAAATGTAATAACATATAATAATTATCAAAAATATATTACGCTGTTTAACAGAGAGGCAAATGTTCATCAAAAACAACCTTTGTATACCGATGATTATGGAAAAGATCAAAGGAAAAAAGAGTTAGAAAAAAAGCATTAAAAAGTAAAAAACTATAGAGGGACTAAATGTCTTTTGTATAGCAGTTAATTTAAATAAAAACCTTGTAAAGTAGTTACAAGGTTTTTTTATGCTTTTTACTTAAATTATAGATAGTTAAATAGTTCTCTTTCCGATAACGTTTCCGTTGAAAAAAAAGGGGTTTTAGTGTTAAAATGACAGTATTTCAACACTTTCTTTAAGCTATAAACTATCTTTAGGTATCCAAAAGGCGAAAAGTCTTTTTTAGAAGAAACCAAACTATTTTATCAGATGAAAATGTATTCATACAAAAAAAGTAAATCTTTAATAAAGGGTATAACTTTATTAGTATTCGCATTACTACTAGGATGTAAGTCAGTAGTTAAAAAAGATGATATTGTGCCAGAAGAAGCATATTCTTTAAATGGGAATTGGAAGTTTAATACCATTTATGGACAAGGGCATAACTACTTAAATGTTGTAGAAAAATCAGAAAATATTATTATAGATAATGATGATAAAAAGCATGTTGAAATAAAAGGAAATTGGAAAAAAAGCAAAAAAGAGAACAAAGGAGCTACTTTTTATAAAAAGGACTATTTGGTTAAAAATTTTAAAGCCGGTGAAAGTAAAGATAATTATGTTCGTTTTCATCCATATTTTAAAAAGTCGGGGTATTATGAGGCTTTTATAACACATCCTTATGCAAGTCATAACAAAGCGTTGTACACCGTAAAACATAAAAATGGAGAGTCCTCAAAAAAAGTAAGCTCAAGAACTTTTTGTAACGAGTGGATCAGTTTGGGGATTTTTCAGTTTGATAATAAAGATGATAACTATATTGAAATTACGGCAACTACAGAAGGACAAGTTCCTGCCGATGCAGTGATGTTTCAGTCTATTTCTAAAGAAGCTTTTGAAGAAGCTCAAGATTTACCAAGCAAAATATTTTTACCCTCTCATGATGATTCCAAATGGCACAATTTAAAAGTTCCGGGTCATTGGGGAATGATCAATTCATATTCAAATTATACGGGAATAGGTTGGTATCGTAAAACATTTGAACTACCATCTCATTGGTCTCAGCAAAAGGACGAAAGAGTTCGTATTCAGTTTGGAGCTGTTTATCATTTAGCAAAGGTTTACTTAAATGGAAAATTAGTGGGTGAGCATAGAGGAGGATTAACTCCTTTTGAATTAGATATTACAGATTATGTAAAGTTTGGAGACAAAAACGTGATAGCTGTAGAGGTTAATAACGATTTTATTGTTGGGGCTACCTGGAACTGGGGAGGAATTATTAGAGATGTGACCATTAAAAAAGACAAAGATGTTCGCATTCAATTACAATACATTCATGCAGATCCAGATTTAGAAAAAGGAACGGCAACCATTGATTTAAAAGTTCGTCTAGAAAACAATTCTAATAAAACAAGAACGATAGATGTACTTTCTAAAATAAAAGAAATTGCAGATGTTACTTTATCTCAAGAGGGTGTTGAGGTAGCTGCAAATAGCACAAAAACCATTGTGTTAAAAGGAAGTTTAAAAGCGAAAGATGTAAAGTTATGGCATTTTGATGCTCCACATTTATACACCTTACAAACAACTATTTCTGATGCTAGCGGAAGTTTAGATTCTAAATTTGATGATTTTGGAATTAGAAAAATAGAGTTGACAAAATCTCAAATGTTATTAAACGGAGAACCTATTAGAACAGGAGGTTTTAACCGTGTGAGCGAGAACCGTTACTTTGGATCTTCAGAACCGTTAGAGATTTTAGAAAGAGATATTGATTTAATGAAAGCTTCGGGAGCTAATTTTATGCGAATTATGCACGGAACTCAAAATGAAAAATTGATTGAATTGTGCGATAGAAAAGGAATACTATTGTTTGAAGAAGTCAACGTTCGTCATCTAGAAAATGCAGAATTTACAGCACCAGAATATCCTTTAATCAAATCATGGTTAAAAGAAATGGTGGAGAGAGATTTAAATCATCCAAGTATTATTGGTTGGAGTGTAGGAAACGAATTAAAACTGCACTACGACTATGCTAAAAACATGATGGATTATGTACGTACAGAATTAGATGAACATAGGTTATTAACTTGTGTAAGTAATTCTGGTCAAAAACAAGCCTATACTCCAGAAACCGATCCTAATACACATGTAGATATCATTATGCACAACATGTATAGATGGCAAGGACAACCACAAGAGATTTTAAATACGTTAAGAGAAAAATGGCCAAATAAACCGGTGTTTATTTCAGAATATGGATTTGATCCTTATCCAACGGCTTCTTTAGATGGAGATAAGCCTATTGTTTCAGAATGGAACCAACATTACAGAGGTAAAAACGAATTTGTAATTGGTACTTCTATGTGGACGTTTAATGATTATAGAAGTAGTTACGGAGGAACCTCTGCAGAAGAAAATAGAGTTTGGGGTGTGATAAATGTTTGGGGACAAAAAAGACGTTTGTTTGATCGTTTTCAAAAAGAAAATAGTCCTATAAAGATCTTAAATTTAGGAGAAATTGATTTGTCTAAAAAATCAACATCTATAGAGATTACAACAAAAGAAACTTCTAATTATCCTAGCTATACCTTAAAGGATTATAAGTTGGTATATACATTCTCATCAGAAAAAGGAGACGTATTGTTAGAAAAAGAAGTTGCGTTGCCAACATTACATCCAGGAGCTTCTTGGAGCGGTAAAATTGATTGGGAAACGCTTAACAACCCATACCTGTTAAAAGTAAAAATTGTAAACCCATTAGGATATGAAAGAGGTAAAAAAGAGACCTTCTTTAAAGTACCTAATACTCCAACTATTAAAGAAGTGATATCAGGAAACAAAGGAGTTAGAGTTTATTTTGACAAAGCTTATGGAGTAAAAGAATACGTTGCAGCATATAAAACCAAAACAGGTGCTTATCAATATACACAACCTACTATTTCAAACTTTATAGATATAGATAGCTTGTCTAATTCTCCGTTCCAAGTTTCGCTGACAGCAGTTAATAGCAAAGGGAAGAGTACTCCTTCTGAGGAAGTTACAGTTACATTAGGAAACAAATTGTTACCACCAGTTATTTGGCATTCTTTTATGGATGATCAAAAATTAGTGATAGGATATTCTAGCGATTTTGAAGATGAAAATTATACGGTTGCTTATGGAACTAATAAAGAAAATTTAGAAAATAAAATGACCTCTAACGTAAGAGGAATGATGACGATTGATTTAAACGAGAGTGTAAAATCACCTATATATATTAAAATAAAAAGAGAAGTAGCAGGAAAAAGTAGTGAATGGTCTAACACAGTAGAAATAGGATTGAAATCTGTAGAGTAAAAATAGTTTCAAAAAAAACAAACCAAACGAATAAAAAATGAATATGAATTATTTTGCTTTTGTAGGATGTCTTTTGATATCTGTATGTGCAAAAGCCCAAACTCCTAAAGAACTTCCCAATAAAAATGGAGAGCAGTATACAACGTATAGAGATAACAGTGTTTCTGATGAATTCAATTCAAACTCACTAGATACGAATAAATGGTCTAGAAGAAATTCTGGAGGAGCTTCTATTCAAAATTATGATACCGATGAGTCATTAGTGGTAATTGAAAAAGATGCAGATGGAACTCAATATATTTCCATAAAAGCATCTGCTCCTAACGGAGTACCTAAAACAGCTGGAATAGTAAACAAAGCATCTGCTTTTTATGGTTTTTATACAGTACGTTTTAGGTTTAGAGGTTTTAATACTTCTGATGTTAAAGAAAAAGGATCTATTTGGCATCCATCTGTTTGGTGTGGTGTAACCAATCACCATTCAGACGATAAAAGAAAATCTACGAAGAGTAAGTTTTGGACAGAAATAGATTTTATGGAATGGGAAAATGGAGCCAATGGTTGGAGTAGTGATGCTCCTGCAAGATTAACAGATAGTTACAGAAAAACTCGTAAAGTAGTGACCAAAGGAAAAGATGCCGAAAAAGCAATTATGACCAAAGGTCCTTTTAAAACCTATGCTCCAGAATGGCAAACTTTAGGGCTTGAATATACTCCGGAATATATAAAATTATGGCAGTGGAAAAACGGAAAATGGGAACACATAGGTGAAAGAGTTGTTCATTTTGTAGAAGAAGATGTAACTACTCCTGAAAAAAAATATACCCTAAGTACCATTGGTAAAAATGCCAGACAACCTACTTTTTGGGTGCTAGGAAATATTGTTGCGGGCTATATTCTTAAGAAAGTAGAAGAAGGAACAACAACACATACGATGAATGATTTGGCAACAGATTTTGATTTTTTTAGATACTACAGACATAACAGTATTCTTGATGAAGATTGGTTGTGGGAAAACGGAGTTCGTAATGGTGGAGGTAAAGAATTAAAAGATACTTCTTTTATAGAGGCTATAAAAAAATAGAGAATGAATTTATTAAAGATAACAGGTTTTTTTATGTTGTTTGTAACAACTCAGATTACAGCTCAAAAAAACATCATTTTAATCTTGTCAGACGATCATGCTTACCAAGCAATTAGTGCTTATGGAGATCGGTTTGCTAAAATAGCCCCTACACCCAATATTGATAAATTGGCCAATGAAGGAATTAGGTTTGATAGAAGTTATGTAGGTAATTCTATTTGTGCACCTTCTAGAGCAACTATTTTAACAGGGAAACACAGTCACAAAAACGGAGTAATTACTTTAAAAGAAAGATTCAATGGAAATCAACCTACCATAGCAAGTGTTTTACAAACATCAGGATATGAAACCGCAGTAATTGGTAAATGGCATTTAAAATCAGATCCTGTCGGATTTTCTTATTGGGATATTTTAATTGGACAAGGAGATTATTACAATTCGGATTTTAAAACACCAAAAGGAAAGTCAATAGAAAAAGGTTATGTAACCGATGTAATTACAGATAAAGCAATGAATTGGATTTCAGAAAAAAGAGATCAAGACAAACCTTTTATGATGATTATAGGGAACAAAGCTCCACACTCTAATTGGATTCCTCCTTTACAGTATTTAACAACATTTGATGAGGTACATATTCCGGAACCTAAAAACTTATTTGACAATTATAAAACCAAATCTTTAGCTGCAGGAGAAACAGATATGACTGTTGAAAAAATGCCTATGGGTTGGTATTGTCAAGTTTGGAGTAAACAAGGTAAAACACCAGATAGATATAACGATTTTGAAGGAGCTTTATGGAAAAGAGCTTATGGCAGATTGTCAAAAGATCAAAAAGCAATATTTGACAAAGCTTTTGACCCTAAAAATGAAGCTTTTTTAAAAGCAAATTTAAAAGGAAAAGATTTGGTGCGATGGAAATATCAAAGAATGATGCAGAATTATTTAGGTTGTGTAAAATCTGTGGATGACAATGTGGGGAGATTAACGGAATTTTTAAAGAACCAAAAATTAGACAAAAACACCATTGTAATATATGCATCTGATCAAGGATTGTTTTTAGGTGAGCACGGATGGTACGATAAAAGAATGATGTATGAAGAGGCTTTTAAAACTCCACTAATAGCTTATTGTCCAAATACAATTCCTGCCAAACAGGTAAACACAGATTTGGTGCAAAACATAGATTATGCTCCTACTATTTTAGATTTTGCCAATGTGAAAATTCCTGAAGAAATACAGGGGGAAAGCTTAAAACCTTTGTTTTTAGGCAAAAAAGTAAAAAACTGGAGAGAGAATTTATATTATCAGTATTATGAATATCCTGCAGGACACCAAATACAAAAGCATGAAGGAATTGTTGGCAAACGTTATAAGTTGATTCATTTTTATCAAATAAATGCTTGGGAGTTTTACGATTTAAAAAAAGATCCTAAAGAGATGAAAAATGAATATGATAACAAAAAATATCAGAAAAAAATAAAGGAATTAAAAAACGAATTATTAAAGTTAAAAGTACAGTATCAAGTACCCAAAAATAAATAAAATCATAAACCAATGAAAAGAATATTAAGTGTAATAGCAGCTATTTTATTAGTATCATCATGCGCTCAAAAGCCAAAGAAAGCTCTATCAGAAAAAAAAGAAGAGCGAATAGAAAATTATAAAATAGAATTCGGAAAAGTATCTAAAACTTCAGTTTTTAAAGAAGACGGATTAAGTGTTTGGGGAGGAACTTTGGTAAAAGGAGAAGACGGATTGTATCATATGTATTATTCTAGATGGCCAAAAAACATAGGTTGGGAATGGGTAAACTATTCAGAAATAGCCCACGCAACATCAACCTCTCCTTTTGGACCTTTTAAATTTCACGATGTAGCTTTAGGAGAAAGAGACAATAACAAGTGGGATGGAACTACTACGCACAACCCTGTTGTTTTAAAAGTGAAAGGAAAATATTATCTGTATCATATGGGGAATACAGGAAACAAAAAAATTGTAAGCGTACCAGGAAAAGCAAAAATTAACTGGGAGCATAGAAACAATCAGCGTATTGGTGTTGCAGTTGCAGACAATCCTAATGGACCATGGACGAGGTTGGACAAACCTGTATTAGATATTAACCATGAAGATGAAAATGCTTATGATGCTTTAATGACATCAAACCCATCTGTTTGTGAAATGAAAGATGGAAAAATACTAATGGTATACAAAGCTGTAGGTAAAAAGTTTCCGTTACCAGCAGGAGGACCTGTAGTGCATATGGTGGCAATTGCAGATACTCCAACGGGACCTTTTAAAAAGTTTCCAGATCCTGTGTTTGTGTTTGAAGGAGAACGTTTTCCTGCAGAAGATCCATATATCTGGTATCAAGATGGAAAATACAGAGCGATTGTAAAACGTATCAAATTTGAAGGGAAAAAGAGAATTTTCTCTTTAGTGCATTATGATTCTGAAGATGGAATTAAATGGGATAAAGCAAAGAATTTTGAAATTTCGGACAAAACGGTGACATGGGAAGATGGAACTACCACAAAGTTTAATCACTTAGAAAGACCACAAGTTTTTAGAGAAAATGGAGAGCCTATTGCTTTGTTATGTGCAGCAGATACCATTGATACAAACAATATTCGTCACTCTTTTAATATCCAAATCCCTATTAAAATTACTAAAGAAAAATAGAAAAAATGCGTAAATTTTTAAGTTTACTTTTTATCACATGTTTGTTTGGATCTTGTGCCAATAATAAGACTTATGAGGTGTATAATTCTTATCAGAAAACCATATCGTTAAATGGTGTTTGGCAATTTTTAGCATCTAACAATCTAGATGAAGCTAACGTTGTGCAAGATAGTTTTGCTGAGTGGGATACTCTAAGAGTTCCAGGTAATTGGGACACTAAAGAGCGTTATGCTACGTATGTGGGTAAAGGGTATTATCAAAAAAACTTTACGCTTCCTAAAAATTGGGAAAACAAACAGATTAGGTTAAAGTTTGGAGCCGTGTACCAAACGGCTAAGGTTTGGTTAAACGGAGAGTTGTTAGGAAAAAATGTAGGAGGTTATTTGCCTTTTGAATTTAATATTACAAATAAAATCAACAAAGACGGAGAAAACTCATTGGTTGTCATGGCTGATAACACTATCCGTAGAGGAGCTTGGTGGGCTTGGGGAGGAATTAGTAGAGAGGTCTCTTTGTTGGCTGATGAAGAGCTTAGAATGGTGAATCAACACATCTCTTCTGTACCAGATTTTGAGAATAACAAAGTGTCTTTTACGATTAAATACAAGATTGAAAATAAAGGAAGTTCTGCTGCGACTGTCAACATCAAATCAAATATTAAAGATGGAGAAAAGATGGCAGTGCAAACAATAAGCGTACCTGCAAACTCTACACAAGAGAAAATAGTAAAATTCCAAAAAGATTTATCCGATTATAAATTATGGGATTTTAACAATCCTAATTTGTACAAGTTACAAAGTGAATTGGTGGTGAACGGAAATGTACAAGATGTAGTTGCCGATAATTTTGGAATTAGAAAGTTTGAAGTAAAAGGAGAGCAATTCTTTTTAAACAACAATGCTGTTCGTATGAATGGAGTAAACCGAGTGCACGATCATCCTGATTATGGAAATACAGAACCTGATCATTTAATTTTAAAGGACATGAAAGACATTAAGTCTTTGGGTGCTAATTTTTCTAGATTAATGCATGCTCCTTTGTCTAAAAACATTTTAGATTTTTGCGATAAAAATGGAATGTTGTTGGTAGAAGAAATTCCGGTTTGGGGAGCAGAAGATCCTAACTCAAGACCTAACAATTCAATAACAAAGCAATGGATGAAAAGATTGATAGAAAGAGACTTTAATCATCCATCTGTAGTAGCTTGGAGTGTAGGGAATGAGTTAAGAACAGATCAACCTAAATGGGGAAAACAACACTTAACCAAAGGTCAATATACTTATGTAAACGAAATGATTGATTACACCACTTCTTTAGATACAACAAGGTTAAAAACTTATGTAAGTAATACTTCTTATCAGGGAGGAGAGGTTGGAAAAGAACCGTATGAAAAAGTAGATTTTTTAAGTGTAAACAGCTATGGTAATGCCTTGAAAATAGTAGAAAAAGTACACGATAGATTTCCGAACAAACCCATATTTATATCAGAAATAGGAAAAGGGCAAATAGGTCCTGTTCCCGATGCTGTTTTAAAAGACGAATTGGTAGAGTACATCTACAAGTTAAAAGACTATCCCTATGTAACGGGAGTTTCTATTTGGAGTTACAATGATTATAGAAGTGATTACAAAGGAACACCAGAATCTGGATTTAGAGAATGGGGAATTGTAAGTGAAACAAGAGAACAAAAGAAAGCGTACAAGCAGTTAAAAGATGCGTATCAATATTGGTTAGAAAAATAATAGATATGAGATTTAATATTAAAAAAAAGATAGTAAAAGTTTTATGTTTGATGTTGGCAATTGTCACTTATCAAATAAAAGCACAAGAAAAACAACCCAATATTTTATGGATCAATTCGGATGATTTGGGAAGAGAATTGGCTTGTTATGGAGAGCCTGTGGTAAAAACACCGCATATAGATGCTTTGGCAAAACAGGGAGTTTTGTATACCAATGCTTATGCCAATGCTCCTATTTGTTCTGCAAGTAGATCGTCTCAAATTACGGGAATGTATCCTACGGCAGTAAACAGCTTAGACCATCGTACGTTAAACATGACCGAGTTGCCAGATGGAATTCAGCCCATTACAAAATTTTTTAAAGATGCTGGTTACTTTGTTAGTAACGGTAGTGGACTAACCATGTTAGAAAAGGGAGGAAAAAGAGATTACAACTTTACCACAAAAGTAGATTATGACGGAACAGATTGGGATCAACGTAAGGAAGGACAACCGTTTTTTGCACAAGTACAAATAAAATATCCGCACAGAATTTTTTCTAGAGATAAAGAGAATCCTGTAAATCCAGATGAGGTAAGATTGCCAGCTTGTTATCCAGATTACCCTTTGTTAAGAGCAGATTGGGCTTTGTATTTAGAGTCTGTTCAGCATTGTGATGACATTGTAGGAAAAATTTTACAAAAATTAGAGGATGATGGACTGGCAGACAATACGATTGTATTCTTTTTTGGAGATCACGGTCGTCCGCATTTAAGAGACAAGCAGTTTTTGTATGAAGGAGGATTGCAAATTCCATTAATTATTCGTTGGCCAGAACATTTAAAGCCCAATAAAAAAGACAAACGTTTGGTGAGTTTGGTAGATGTTGCTGCTACTAGTTTGGCTGTTAGTGGAATTAAAACTCCATATCCGCTTCACGGAAAAGTGTTTTTAGGAAAAAACAAAACCAAACGTAAGTACGTTTACGGGTTTAGACAACGAGCCGGAGATGCTGCAGAAAATTTAAGAAGTATTACTGATAGCCGTTACAAGTTAATTTGGAACAGAACTTATGATAGACCTTGGATGCAATTAACAAGTTATAAAAAACTACAATATCCTGCTTTTGCGTTGTATCATTATTTGCATAGCAAAGGAGAGTTAAAAGCTCCATACAATCAATTTATGGCAGAGACCAAGCCAGAATTTGAATTGTTTGATTTGAAAAAAGATCCTTCAGAGTTTAATAATTTAGCAGGAGATAAATCGTGTAGAAAAATTCAAGAAAAGTTGTTTCAAAAATTATCATCAAACTTAAAAGAGTATGAGGAAAATATGATTTTAGAAGATGAAGCTACTATTGAGAGAGCAAAAAAAGGATCAAGAGTATATTATAACAAAGCACTACCAAAACAAAAGCCAGGCTTAAGTGTAGATGCCAATTACGAAGAAATTGTAAAAGACTGGGAACGCAGGTTGTTACATAAAAGATAAAATGTACCACACAAAACTATTGATAGCATTGTTGATTATTTCTAGTATGATTTGATAAAATAAGAATTAAAACATTTAAAAAAAACGCTATCTATTTTTTAGGTAGCGTTTTTTGATTAGCTCAACTAGAGCTAAAGGCAGAATAAAGAATATAGTTTATATTATAAAAACTATTTTTATCTTGTAGAGCTAAAATTGGCTGTTGGTTTATGAAATTTGTAAAGCTTCTATTTTTAATATTTATTTTAAATACAAAATTAGGTGCTCAAAAGTTAGAGCAACCTGTTCCCTTTTATTCGGATGATTTATTTACACTAAGTCAGAATAGCACCAATAATTTAGCTCCTTATGACTCTGATGTTGTAAGAGGAAAAGTAGCAAGGTTTATGTCTCAATCAGACAAAACATTAACTTTAAAAAATAAAAGAGAAAAGGAAATTTCTTTAAGTTTTTGGTTTTTACCCAAAGATTTAGAAATCCATTCAGGAACACTTTTAGGAGAAAATGAGCTTTTTTATTTTAGATACTTATCTAACCGAAAATTTCAGTTCAATCATTATTTAAAAGACAATGTTAATACCGCCAGTATATTAAGTGATAATATTTGGCAACACATTGGTTTTACGTTAAATAGTAGTGGGTATTTAATCATATATTACAACGGCGAAGCAGTTTTAAAAAAACAAATTTCATCAACATGGTGGCAATATCCAGTTTCTGATTTAATTGTAGGGAAAGATAAGTATGGAGTAAATGCAGAAGGTTGTATTGATCGCTTAAAAATTTGGGATACTTGTCTTAATGAGGAGCAGTTTAAAGAAGAGTATCAAGCTACATTGCTACAGGCAAATTTAAGCAACAAACTTCAAGTTTATTTACCCTTAAATGGAAGTTTAAAAGATGTTTCGTCAGCATCTAAAACCGTAGAAAACATCAATCAAGTTCGTTTTATAAACGATCCAGTAAAAGGAGATGTGGCTAATTTTAAAAATAAAGACTCTTATTTAAGAGTTAAAGATGTAAACTTTCAAAACCAAATTACAATAAGTGCTTGGGTAAAAACAAAATATCAAAAAGAAGCTGTTGGAATAGCAGGAAATAAAGATTTTTCTTTTCGATTTCATAGATTAAGACAAAGTTTATGGTTTAACATCCCCATGATGTTTAATACAAAAAGTGCTAAAGCCAAAACAAAATTGAGAGATTGGGTACACACAGCTATCACTATAAATTACAATCATAAAGCTGTTTTTTATATAAACGGGCAGTGTATAGATAGTAAAGCCATTGTGGGAAATACAGGAAAAGAAAATTATTTAGAAATAGGAAAAAGTTTGTGGGAAGATTATTTTACAGGTCAAATGAGTCAGTTTGCATTGTGGAACAAAGTACTAACCCCAAAGGAAATAAGAGATGTTTATGAAGGAAAGCTAGAAGCAGATTTATTACAGCAACAAAAAGCACCAAATTATAGCATAATTTATAGTGTTGGGTTTGTTTTAGCTCTAGGACTTGTTTTGTGGTTTGTTGTGTTTAAAAAATCAAAACGAAAAAGAGCTGAAAAAACAGAGCCTAGTTTGTCTTTAAAAACTGAGTTTTCTAAACAAAACGCTCTCTACTTTTTTGATAAATTTAAAGCCTTTGACAAACAAGGGAATGATGTTTCCTACGAATTTACACCCACTTTAATTAGATTGTTTGTTCTTGTTTTAGTCTTTCCAAAACTTACAAATAGACAAATAAGCTCTAAAGAACTTTCTAATATTTTATGGGAGAATGACAATGCTGCTCAGCAAAAAAACAACAGAGGAACCAATATACACCGTTTAAGAAAGCTGTTAGCTAATTTTGATGAGATTGTTTTAAAGTATGAGAACAGAGAATGGATGTTTGAAATATCCGATCAAGTTTTTATTGATTTGCCATTTTTTTATGAGGAGTCTATAGATAAAATAGTATCCTATCCTTTTAAAAGTTTAGAACTTTGTGATGCTATAAAAATAAATTCCTTTGATAGTATTATTGCACAGTTAAACGATTTTAATTTAGAAAAATTAAAAGAGCAAGGCAAAAAATATATTGAAGAAGAAAATTGGGAACAATTACAAAAAGTAGCAAAACTAAGTTTTAGTATAGATTCTTTAAACGAAGTAGCTTTAGCCTATCAAATAAAATCATTGTTACACTTAGGAAAAAAACAAGATGCATTAAAAGTGTATCAAAATTTCTCAAATCATTACAAATCAGTTCTTAATGATGATTTTAAAACTTCGTTTGATGATTTTTTGACCTCTTTAAAATAGAGAACATATGTTTTTTAGTTAGAATTACCCCTTTTATTACCCTGCTTATTACCCTTATATTTAATCATGTAGCTTTTTATTTGTAGAGAATTAGAAACCTAGGTATCTAAATTTAGACCTAACCTAAAAATGAATCTAACAAACAATTACTATATGAAAATCAAATCAATTCACTTTTTATTTTTACTCGCAACCTTGTTGTTTTCTTGTGCACCAAAAACAATGGTGTGGAATGTAAAAGACTTTGGAGCAAAAGATGATCATAAAACCATAAATACCAAAGCAATTCAAAAAGCAATTGATGAATGTACTTTAAAAGGAGGAGGAACAGTACTTGTAGATGGAGCTGTGTTTGTGTCTGGAACTTTACTACTAAAAGATAATGTAGATTTAAAAATAACCGAAAATACAACTTTATTAGGGAGTATCAACCCAAACGATTATCCAATTGTAGAGCCATTTATTGATGCGACAGGTCAGTTTAGAGGGCAATGTTTTATTGGAGCTATAGATGTTAAAAATATCTCTATTAGTGGAAAAGGAACTATAGATGGTCATGGAAAAATGTTGTCTCCTAAAAAAGTAAAAGAAACATTAAAAAGATTAGGATTAACAGAGGTGAAGCCAGATTTATCAGGGCTAATATCTAAAACGAATAATTACGTTAACAATAACATTCGTTTGTCTAACAGGCCTTTTTTGGTAAGAATGGTTAGATCACAAAATGTAAAATTAAAAGACATTCATTTACGTCAACCCGCAGCTTGGACTTTACACTTTTTAGAATGCAATAATTTTGAGGTTGATGGTATTTCTATTTACAGCCATGCTAACAGAAATAACGATGCTATTGATATAGATTCAAGTACCAACGGAGTTGTTAAAAACTGTGATATAGATTCTGGTGACGATGCCATTTGTTTTAAATCTACTAGTCCAAAACCAACAAATAATATAGAAGTTTTTGATTGTAAAATAAAGAGCGAATGGGGAGCTATTAAGTTTGGTACAGAATCTATGGGAGATTTTAAAAACATTACCGTTAGAGATTGTTACGTATACGATACCCGAGGTGGTGGAATTAAAATTTTAAGTGCAGATGGTGCCAACGTAGAAAATATTCTAATAGAAAACATTACAATGGAAAACGTGGAAATGCCCATTTTTATTCGTTTGTGCGAACGTAGATTGGTGTACAGAAATGCAGAAAGAAAACCAGTAGGAAGTATTAATAATGTTGTGATTAAAAATATTACTGCCAAAGTTTCAGATAACAAAGAGTTAAGAATGAATCCAACAACAGGGTTTTATTTTTCAGGAACCCCCAATCATAAATTAGGTAAAATAACCATAGAAAATGTAAATGTAAGTTTGCCTGGAGGCGGAACTGAAAAAGATACAAAAATTGTAGTTCCAGAAAATGAAGAACAATATCCAGAATTTACAAAATTAGGAGCCACACCAGCCTACGGATTGTATGCTAGACATATAGAAAAATTAGAAACCAACAATATTTCTTTCACATTGCGCAATCAAGATGTGCGAAAAGAAGTTGTAAAAATAAATGTAAACTAACATGAGAAAATTATTTAAAATAATTGTGTTGATGCTTGTTGTATCACTACAAATTACCGCTCAAAACAAGTCTAAAAAACCCAATGTATTATTAATTTATACAGATGATCACAGGTATTCTGGAATACACGCTTTGGCAGGTCAAGACGTAAAAACTCCAAACATAGATAAATTAGCAAACGAGGGACTAATTTTTACCAACACCTATTTAATGGGGGCTTATACAGGTGCTACTTGTATGCCAAGTAGAGCACAATTACTTACCGGTAGAAAAATGTTTGATCTAAATGGTATAGGAAGTGTAATTCCTAAAGAGCAAGTAGCCATAGGAGAAACTTTTTTAAAAGAAGGGTACAACTCTCATATTGTTGGAAAATGGCACCAAGACAACCAATCTTTAGGAAGAATGTTTAATAGTGGTGCTACCATTATGAGTAGAGGTATTTATTTAACAGATCATTACAGAATGCCTTGTTGGGATTGGAGAGCAGATGGAAAGTATGCTAAAAAAGATGCCTATATTTATGTGTATGATAAAAAGGGGAATGTGGTCAAACGATCTGTAGATCCTAAAGAAAAAAAAGGACCTATCAATACAGAAAAAGATGGACCTCATACTTCAGAAATATATGCAAGTCAAGCCATAGATTATATCCAAAAAAACAAACAAGAAAAACCTTTTTTTATGTATTTGGCTTTTCATGCCCCACATGATCCTCGTCAAGCACCTAAAAAATATAAGGATATGTACCCTGAAAAGAAAATAAAGTTGTTGCCATCGTATATGCCACAGCATCCTTTTGATAACGGACATTTATTTCTTAGAGATGAGGCACTAGCACCTTGGCCTAGAACTCCAAAAGTTGCTCAAAAGGAATTGTCAGATTATTATGCAATTATTACACATTTAGATGCTCAAATAGGTAAAGTAATCAAATCTTTAAAAAAAACAGGACAGTATGAAAACACCATTATTGTTTTGTCTGGAGATAGTGGATTAGCTGTAGGAAATCACGGTTTAATGGGAAAACAAAACGTATATGATGAAGATGGAGTTCACGTACCATTTATCATTTCAGGAAAAATTAAAGGAAACGGAAAAAGGATAGATGCATTTAGTTATATCCATGATATTTATCCAACAATTTGTGATGTTGCAGATATTAAAATTCCAGCTTCTGTAACCGGAAAAAGTTTAAAACCTGTGATTGATGGTGAAAAAACACAAGTAAGAGATTATACCTACCATGCTTATAGACAACATCAAAGAGCTTTTAGAAAAGGAGATTATAAATTAATAGAATTTGTAAGAGCTCCAGATTCTCATAAAAAACAAGGAGATTTTGTAGCAGGTAGTAGAGTTACATTGTTATTCAATTTTAAAAAAGATCCTTGGGAAACTACCAACTTGGCTTTTTTACCAGAATACAAAGAGGTGCTAGAAAGTATGCAAAAAGAAATGCGTAAAAAAGCAATAGAACTAAATGACTATAAGGAGCATAATAACTATCCTGTAGATTTTTGGGATTACTACTAAACCAATATGAAAAAAATACAATTTTATATTTCTTTTGTAATATGCTGTTTGTTGTTTCAAAACAGCAAAGCACAAACATATTACGGAAAAAGTAAAGAGGTTGCTCTAACTCAAATTCACCCTAAAGGATGGATAAAAGAATTTTTAAAAAGACAAGCAAACGGATTGGGAGGAAATCCTACGGTTTCAGGATATCCATTCAATACCAATATGTGGATGGAAGATATTCACATTCCTGTAGGGCATGCGGGTAAAGATTTGTGGCCTTATGAACAAACCGCTTATTTTTTAGACGGTTCTTTGCGTGCAGGTTATTTACTAGGTAATAAGGATTTGGTGAGTTATGCACAGAAAAATTTTGCATATACATTAAATAACGTTCAGGAGCATGGTGTTTTAGGACAGCCTAAAGCTGATGATTGGGCAAGAGTGGTTTATTTCCGAGGAATGATGGCAGAATATGATGTAACTAAAAATCAAGAAATCATTTCTAAAATGTCAAAACATTTTCTTGAAAAACCTCGCTTATTTAATAACGGACGTGGGTTAATGAGTTTAGAACCTATTTTGTGGTTATATGACAAAACAGGAAATAAAAAACTATTAGAATTGGCTAAAAGCAGTCTGCACAATATAAGGAACACAAGTTTAGGGGGTGAGTACAAAAAGAATAAACTAGATAATGAACACTCTTCTAGAGTATTAGGTAGAATGCTCTCTGATGAAATACCTAAAGGACATGGTGTTGGTTTTACAGAACAAGTAAAATTACCTGCTATTTTATATTTATATACTGGAGAAAAAAGATATTTAGATGCCACTTTAAATGCAATTAATAAATTAGAAAAAAATCATTTTTTGGTAGATGGAGTGCAAAGTTCTGTAGAGCATTTAGCAGGTAAGTCTGTAGACATGGCTCATGAAACTTGTGATATTGTTGATTTAGTTTGGAGTGTAGGTTATGTGTTAATGGCAACTAATAATGGACATTGGGGAGATGTAATAGAGCGTGCCGTTTTTAATGCTGGTTTAGGGGCTTTGGACAAAGAATTTAAAGCACATCAATATTATTCAGCACCCAACCAACCTGTGGCAGCAGAAGAAACCAACCAATTTAACATGGATAAAAAATGGGGAGGCATGGCACAAGGTAGAATGTGCTATAGAACGGGACACGATACAGAATGTTGTACCGGAAACATCCAACGTATGATACCTGCTTATGTAGGTAGAATGTGGTTAAAGAATACTAAAAATGATGGTGTTATTGCAGCATTATATGGAGCTTCAAGTTTTATGTTTCTAAAAGACAAACAAGAGATTAAAATCCATCAAGAAACAAAGTATCCTTTTGAAGATCAAATTAATTTTGAATTTGAGTTAAAAGAAAAAAATAAGTTTTCTTTCACAGTGCGTATTCCCGCTTGGTGTATAAATCCTGAAATAAATATTAATGGGAAAAAACTAAAAAAGTTTAGAAAGGTAAATGGAATGGTTACTATTTACAGAATGTTTAAAAATAGAGATACTATTGTTTTAAAACTTCCTATGGAAACCAAAATAACAACTTGGGGAGAGTATAATAAAGGGTTTGCAATAGAAAGAGGTCCTTTGGTTTACGCATTACCTGTTCAAAATAAAACCATCACATTTCCATATATAGGAGATCCTAAGTTAGTTAATTTTCCTAATAAATTAATGTATCCAACTTCTGATTGGAGTTATGCTTTAGATGCTAAAAGTATTAAAGATCTTACCGTAAATAAGTATACAACTGAACAATATCCTTGGGATTTAGCACATACACCATTGCGTATTAATGTGCCAGTAAAAAAAGTATTGAACTGGAATATTAACGGGACTAAACATTTAGGAGTGTTTCCAAAAGAATTAGAGTTTTCTAAAGAGAGAAAAATGGTAGAATTGGTTCCGTTAGGAGCTACTTATCTAAGAATGACATTGTTTCCAAAAGTCAAATAATAAATACACATAAAATGAAAACAAGACTGATTTTTTTATTTTTTGTATGCCTGTCTTTCACTACATATGAGATGAAAGCACAGCAAAAACAACCCAACATACTATTTATAGCGATAGATGATTTAAGACCACAATTAAATGCTTATGGCTTAAACCATATGATTACTCCAAATTTAGATGCTTTAGCGGCAAAAGGGCGATTGTTTAAAAATCATTTTGCTCAAGTACCCACTTGTGGTCCATCTAGAGCTGTAATGTTAACAGGACAAAATTTAAAATCTAAAAAAGAAATTTATCATCCTTATTTAGGAAATAAATTAGCCAATCAACCTGAAACAGAAAATCCTGAAACGTTTATTCATCATTTAAAGCAAAATGGATATTATACTGTGGGTATGGGAAAAATAAGTCATAGTATTAGTGGTAAACGAAAAAAAGCGTATGAATTACCTTATAGCTGGGATACTTTTATTAGTAACAAAGACGGTTATCAAATGTATGCTAGTGGAGCAAAAAGAAACAAAAAAGTAACACCTCCGTTTGAAATGTTAAAGGTAAGCGATGAAACTTATCCTGATGGTAGACTGGCACAACTAGCCATAAAAGAATTGGAAAAAAGAGCAACGTCTGACAAACCTTTTTTTATGGCCGTTGGTTTTTTAAGACCTCACCTTCCTTTTTCAGCTCCTAAAAAATATTGGGATTTGTACAATAGAAAGGAGATTCCATTATCACCAAATCCGGATGCTCCAAAAGATGTTGCAGATGAATTTTTACATCCCAGTAGTGAGTTTTTTGGGCAGTATTACTCACCAGAAAAAGGTGGTGTTAGAAAACGTATTTCAGATGCGTATGCTAAAAAAGTAATTCATGCCAATTTTGCTTCTGTTAGTTATGTAGACGCTCAGGTAGGTAAAGTATTAAATAAGTTAAAAGAATTAGGCTTAGATAAAAATACAATTGTTGTTGTTTGGGGAGACCATGGTTGGCATTTAGGAGATCAAACAATTTGGGGGAAACACAGTGCTTTTGAAAACGCATTAAAAAGTACCATGATTGTAAAAACTCATAAGATGAAAAAAGCAGGAAAGGCTACAGAAAGTTTAATAGCTACTGTAGATGTTTATCCAACTATTTGTGAATTAGCAGGAGTTTCAAAACCTGTAGGATTGGATGGTAAAAGTTTTGTTTCTATACTAAACAATCCGAAGAAAAAAACTAGAGATGCCGTTTTAAGTTATTGGAGAGATGTTGTTAGTTTAAGAACAGATAGATACAGGTTCGCTGTTTATAACGATGGAAAAAGTCAGGAAATGATGTTGTTTGATCATCAGAAAGATCCAAATGAAACAGAAAATATAGCCACAAAACACCCTGAAGTTATAACTAATCTATTGCCTTTGTTAAAAAAGATGAATAAAGGATATTTGCCTGATTTAAAATAATTAAAAAAGATGAAAAAAATAATTGGTTTAATATTAATCACACTCTCTGTAAGTGTGTTTGGACAGCAAATTGTGGAAAATGCTTTAGTAGTAACAAAAGGAAAAATGTTGTTTTCATGTGATCATTACTAAAAAAGAAGATATACTCCAATGTAAAGTAGATAATATGATAGTGCAATTAAAATCGGAAGGAATTAATCATTTAGAATTAAACAAATTTGGACCTACAATTACAGGAGTAGATATTTTGTTTGACAACCTTAAAATATGGGAAGCAGAATAGAATAGTTGCTGCTATTCCCATAAATAATCTATGTCTTTTTGTAAAAAGTCGTTTAATGTATAGCTAAAAGGGATTGCGTTGGTTGCCTCGTATTTCTCACAAAAAGTATCAAAAAGAAAGATAACTTTATTTTTACTTCCTAGTTTAGATAAACAATGTAATTGGTAATATAGTGCTTGTATGTTTAGTTCGTCTATTAGCTGTATATAGTTGGTTATTTCTATTACTTTAGAATCCTTTTTGTACTTAAACTCTTCCTTTGCATATAGGATTAAAAGGTCTAAGAGATCAAAATTTAAATTAGATTTTTCTTTTAATAACCAATCGGTTTTGGCATCTGTTAAAAACTCTCCTTTTTTTACAATATCAAATAAAAGGGGATAGTTTGTTTTTTTAGATTTTATAAAATCTAATACCCATTCATAATCTACAAAAATGTGCTTTTCTAAGTTAACCTTCCATAATTTATTTTCATAAACAACAGTAATTCCTTTTGCATCTTTCAGTGTTTTTTTTAAAACATTAAAAGAAACTCCTCTGTTGTTAGCAGCTTTAGAAGGGGGGAAGCCTTCCCATAAAATATCGGTAAGTTCACGAGTGCTAATTCCTTTATTATTTTTTAAGGTTCGTAATAAAATCAATAAAAATAATTCTTTTATTTTAGGAGAAAAACGATCAGATAAGTCAACTCCGTTAGCCACTAATAACCTAAAATGACCAAATAAGTATATGGTGTTTTCTTTTTGAGGTTCACTTTTTCTTAGGGGAATCTCAATAATAGAGTTGTTTTTTTTACGTTTAAAATACATCCAAATAAAACCAGAAAATAGTAGTACAAAAATTGGGATTAAAAATAAATAGCGATGGGTTTCTTTTGTGGTTTTTAAAATGGTTATAGCATTACTATTTAACCATTTTATTTCGTTAGGACTTAGTGTTCTGTTCCATATATGTAAGTTGTCTACATATCCTGTAAAGTAGTTTTGTTGTTTTATGCTGTGCCCTAATAAAAGGTGAGAGGTACCAATATAAGAGGCATGATTGTTAGAAGAACCGATGAGCTCACCATTTAAATAAATACTTTGGGTTTGCGTATAAATATTATAAGTAACGACCAGTTTATGCCATTCGTTGGGTTCTACATAATAATCAAGTTTGGTGTCGTTTGTATAAAATCCAAAAGTTAGTTTTCCGTGCAATAAATTGATGTGCAATCCTTTTCTAAAACCTTCTTCATTACTTCCTAAAATAGCGTAATTATGATGTGTCGCAACAGGACTGTATTTAAAATCTATAGCCATAGAAAAGCTAGAATTTACAATATCATAATTGTCTGATGTATTTAATTGAATTACGTTCTGTTTTTCAATTTTCAGAACACTTCCTTTGTTTTTGTCATTTACATATAGAGGAGTGTTTTGTGCTAGTTTTTCTTTTTTTATTTGATTTTCTAAGTTATTGTCAAACTTATAAAACCCAGTTAATCCATTTGAAATGTCTAGTTTTTTAGACTTAAAAACAATGTTTTTATTAAGTTCTGTTTTAGATATGGTTAGGGTATTGGGATTAAATTCAATACCTTCTTTTAAGGGGTGTAGTATAAATTTACCTCCCCTATAATAAGGGAAATTAAAATACCCACCTGTTAAAGATTTTTTATGATGTATCCAATTTAATTCATTTACAATACTATTTTCATCAATCACTTTCCCTTTAATATAAGGAGTTTCATTTAATAACTTGGTTAAAAAATAAATGGTTGATGCATGCTTTTGGTGAGAGTAAAAAATAAAATTAGGATGTTTTCCTGTAATTTTCCATTTACTCATTAAGTACCGAATAGCAAATGGATTTGCACTAATACTATTCCAATCTTTAGGGGTGTTTTTGGTAGCTAATTCTTTAGTAGTAAAACGCGTAATTTTTAAAAATTCATTGTTTAATCCAATAGCGGTTGCTTTATTTTTTATAAAATCAGAAAGGTTAAGAATATGGTTTGTTGAATTGTTAAGAAAAGTAGTTTTACCAGTGGTTTCTTTAAAAATAAGAAGCTGTTTTTTGTTTCGTAAAATATCCGCTACAGACGGCCATCTTTCTCCTTTGGGTTGGTAAAAAACAAGATTTAATAATCCCGATTTTTTTAGATAGTATTCTACTATAGAATCATCTCCGTTAAATTTTAAAAACAAAGGAAATGTTTCTGTTTTGTCTTGCTTTAATTTTGTTTTTAAGAGTGTTAAAAAATTAGAAAAAAGAAAATCTCCGTTCTTAAGTTTTAAGGTTAGTAAAGAATCTTTTTGAATTAATTCAATAGACATTCCAAAGTTTTCATGGGTGTGTTTGTTTTTAAAAATAGCTTCAACACTTTCTGAATCAGAAAATTCGGCAATAGCAAAAGATTGATCGCTTATGCTTTGTCCAAAAATATTGATTGTAAAACACAAAAAAATGAGCTTTAGAAAAGTAGGTGTAAAGTTGATGTTACTTTTTGAGTGCATAAAACAAATTAAATTCTATAGAGACTATAAAGTATCAAACTTAATCAAAAGCAATAAAAATTAATAGATTTATTACTTAAAATACAAACACAAAAGATTTTTTTATGGAAGAAAACCTTAATGTTAATATTTTTTTCAAAAAATTTAATGTGTTGTTTTGTAGTATTTTATGTTTTTAATTAAGTGGTTGGTTAAGTAGTTGTTAAGCTGTTTTATAATTTTTTATTAAGTTGCTTTTAAGACAGGCATCTTTACTTTTATCTCATGATTGTAAAAAAATGACGATGAATATTATAAAAACGGTCTTGGTTTTCTTTATTGCGATTAACTTAACGGCTCAAAAAAAATACATAGCCCCAAAGGATGTCGCGTTTAATTCAAATTCTATTGTTTTAAAAACAAGGTTACGAGAATTAAATAACAATATTAGTAAACACGGTATTCTTTTAGATACGCTGTACACGCACAAAAAATTATTAACGGGATATAGTTATATGCAGTTTTACGATTGGGACTTATATTTTGAAAATATTTACATGTCTTATTACGGAGTCTCAAAATATAACTTTGATAATTTAGAAGGGTTTTTTGCGGTACAAGATCCAGATGGATTTATAAAACGCTCTTTTGGACCCAAAAACTTTGGAAACACACACCATTTTAAACCATTTGTGGCACAAATTGTTTTGTTAGGTTCTAGGCAAGTTGGTAATTTTAAGTGGGCAGAAAAAAATTATCATCAAATTCAACTGTATTTAAAACATTGGTTTGAGTATGACACAGACAATAACGGATTGGCTTATTGGTCTGGAATCCAAAAAGGGAGTTGGTCTGGTGCTGCAGATCATAGCGGTATGGACAACCAAAACACAAGAACTCTAGGAAAAAGTGAAGGTGTAGATTTAAATTGCTATTTGGTAAGAGAGCTAGAGGCAATTGCAATTATTGCTGATGAAATTGGTAAAACAAAAGAAGCCAAAGCTTATCGTTTGCATGCCGGTAAACTAAAAAAAATGATCAATAAATACCTTTGGGATGATAGTACTGGTTTTTATTACGATAGAAACGAAGAGAATGGTGAAACTACGTTTGTAAAATCAGTTTCTGGATTTACGCCTATATGGGCTGGAATTGCATCAAAAAATCAAGTAAAAAGAATGGTAGAAGAGCATTTAAAAAATCCTAAAGAGTTTTGGACAACATATCCAATACCTAGTTATGCTTTAACAGAACCAGATTATCGTCAAAATTATCAAGGACAAAAAGGATGTAATTGGAAAGGGTCTACGTGGATTCCTACAAATTATATGATTTGTCATGGTTTGTTAGATTATGGCTATACATCTCTAGCAAAACAAATTGCCTTAAAAACTTACAATATGGTCCTGGGAAATAAAGCAACTAGAGAATTTTTTAATGCAGAAACAGGAGAAGGTTTAGGGATGAATCCGTTTTTTGGATGGTCATCTCTGGCTTATATTCTTCCTTTAGAATTAGAACTAAATTACAACCCTACAGATTTAAAAGAGAAAAAAATAAGCCCTTTGGTAAAAAATAAAATGGGGATTAAATTTTATGAATAAAAAGAAAAAACACGAACTATAAAACGATAACATCTAATGAAATACAAAATTATAGGATTTCTAATTGCAGTAACAGCAACAGTATCGCTATCAAACGCACAAGAAAATTTTAAACCAAATTGGCAAAGTTTAAATAAACACAATCCCGCTCCAGATTGGTTTTCAGATGCTAAGCTAGGTGTATATTTTCATTGGGGAGTTTACAACGTGCCGGCAAATGGTAACGAATGGTATGGTCGTTTTATGTATGACAAAAACCGTAGAAAAAATTGGGGAAAAGATATTTACGATTATCATACAAAAACTTATGGTAGAGAAAAACAATACCATGATTTTATTCCTGAATGGAAAGGGGAACAATTTAGTGCGAAAGAATGGGTTGATAAATTTGAACATATGGGAGCTAAATTTATTGGAACCATTGCAGAACATCACGATGGCTTTTCTCTTTGGGAAAGTAAAGTAAACCCTTGGAACTCTAAAGATATGGGGCCAAAAATTGATGTGGTGAAAGAAATTGCTACAGAGGTTAAAAAACGCGATTTAAAATTTATGACTACGTTTCATCATGGTTTTCACATGCTATTTTTTCCTAAAAAAGAAAATTCAGTGTTACGTCCAGTCTCAGAACATATTGCGGTTTATAAAGACCTAGAATATCCTCAAGGTGGTAAATATAATATTTTGTACGGAAACACTTCTTATAAAGAAGAATGTGATATTTGGTTGGAAAAATTAAATGAAGTCATTGCTGAATATTGTCCAGATTATATTTGGATGGATTTTGCACAAGGTTATGTTGATGAAAATTATAGACAACAATTTTTAGCAAACTATTTTAACAAAGCTGCAGCTTTAAACAAAGAGGTTGTTGTAAATACCAAAGGAGATTTTTTTCCTACGGATTTGGCTATCGTTAATTTAGAAAGAGCAACTATGGAAGATATTACTCCATTTGTATGGGTAACAGATTTTCAGTTAGGAAGTTCTTGGGGATACAATAAAGACAAAAGAACCGCAATCAATCCGAAAAAAGCCATTCGAATTTTAGCAGAAGTGGTAAGTAAAAATGGAGTTATGATTTTAGCAGCAGCTCCAATGGCAGAAGGAATTATTCCTGAAGAGCAAGTGGCAGCTATGGAGGGAATTGGAAACTGGTTAGGAGCATATGGAGAAGCCATATACAACACACGTCCGTTTGTAGAATTCGGACAGGGTCCAACAAAATTGGTAAGAAACCCTAATGATGATTGGAATGCTTACGGAGCAATTAAAGCTGGTCTTCAGGATTTAAATGATCAAGATATTCGATATACAAAAAATGGAAATACAGTGTATGCAATTCAATTAGGATGGCCAGGTTCTAAAAAAGAAATCACGCTAAATACTTTTGCGGGAAAAGCCAAAGATTTAAAAATTAAATCGGTTAAAGTTTTAGGAAGTAGAGAACGTATCCAATGGAAAAAAACGAGTACAGGACTCCAAGTTACTTCTCCTAAAAAAATGCCTAAATATGGTGAAGCTGCAATTGTTTATAAAATCATTTTAAAATAGAAATAATGAAGAATTATATAAAAAAGGGAATTAAATCGATAGCTTTTATTGTTTTAGCCATTGGTTTTGGACAGAGAATGCAATCACAACAAAAAAATGTAATTGTTATTTTTACAGATGATCAAGGATATGAAGATCTAAGCTGCTTTGGTTCAAACAAAGTAAAAACACCCAATATTGACCAAATGGCTAAGGAAGGGATGAAACTGACAAGTTTTTATGTTGCTTCTTCTGTTTGTTCTCCTTCTAGAGCGGCTTTGTTAACAGGTAGAATGCCTAAACGTGTAGGGATTCCAGGAGTGTTATTTCCTAAAAAAAATGAAAAAGGACTTTCTCCAAAAGAAATTACCATTGCAGAATTGTTAAAAGAAAAAAACTATGCAACGGCATTGGTTGGGAAATGGCATTTGGGTCATGCTAAAAAATATTTGCCACTCAATCAGGGGTTTGACTCTTATTACGGAATTCCGTACAGCAATAATATGTCTATTGCATCCGGAATTGATATTTCGCCAAACGTGGTGCTAAATGATGGATATACCTTAGAAATGATGCAGTCAGATATTCAAAAAGTAGACAGCGGAGATAAAAAATATAAGAATGAATTAAAAGACAAAGCTCCTTTGTTAAGAAATAATGAAATTGTTGAATATCCTACAAATCAAACCACTTTAACAGAGCGTTATACCAAAGAAGCTGTTTCGTTTATCAAAAAAAATAAAGAGAAACCATTCTTCTTATACTTCGCACATTCTTTTCCACATGTTCCTATTTTTGTAGGTGATAAATTTAAAGGAATTAGCGGGTCTACACCTTATTACGATGCAATTGCAGAAATTGATTGGAGTGTTGGAGAGGTTTTTAAAGCTTTAAAAGAAAACGGCTTAGATAAAAACACATTGGTCATTTTTACTTCTGATAACGGACCCAACAGTCATGGTTCTGCAAAACCTTTAAAAGGAAGAAAATTTGAAACATACGAAGGTGGTCAACGTGTCCCTGCTATTTTTTGGGCTCCCAAAGAAATTAAAGCAAATCTTGTAAGTGATGAAATAGTTTCTTCATTGGATGTTTTTCCAACCATAGCAAATTATACAGGAATAACAATACCCAACGATCGTATTTATGATGGCTATGATCTTACTGATTTTATAAAATCAAAAGACAAAAAATCTCCAAGAAAAGAAATGTATTTCTACGGATCTAACTCCACAAAAATTGATGGAATTCGACAAGGAGATTGGAAATATTTAATAAAAGGATACAGAAAAGCACGCTGGTACAAACCCAAAGGAGATGACTTAGTCGATAAACTTTTTAATTTAAATGAAGATATTTCAGAGTCAAAAAACTTGATGGATAAGAATCCCGAAAAAGCACAAGAATTGATTTCTAAAATGGAAAATTTTGATAGTACGATTCCTGTAATTAAAAACAAATAACAATGAGAAACAGAAACCTATACGGGTCAATCTTAGCAATGTTTTTTCTAACGATTTCAATAGCGCAAAAGAAACCAAACATCATTTTAATTATGGCAGATGATGTAAGCTGGAACTGCTTTGGAACCTATGGTGCCAAAGATTATAAAACACCTAATATTGATGCTTTAGCTTCAAAGGGACTAAAATTCAATCACTGTTATTCTATGCCTATTTGCACACCATCACGAGTAAAGATCATGACGGGGCAATATAATTTTAGAAATTACACGCATTTTGGATATTTGAATCCAAAAGACAAAACATTCGGAAACTTAATGAGAGATAATGGCTATAAAACAGCCATTGCAGGAAAATGGCAATTGAATGGATTGTATAATAATTTACCCGGCTCACTAGATAAATCAAGACCTTACAAAGCAGGATTTGATGAGTCTTGTTTATGGCAAGTAACTACCGAAAAAACAGGAAAAAATGGTGGAGAACGCTTTTGGAGTCCTCCTTTACTAAAAAACGGAAAATTTTTAACTATAGAAGATAACAAAGGAAAATACGGTCCCGACATCATGTCTGATTTTGTGTGTGATTTTATTGAAACCAATAAAAATGAACCTTTTTTCGTGTACTATCCCACCGTTTTGGTACATAGTCCATTTGTTCCTACACCAGATTCTGTAGGAAATGGAGATAGAACTCAAGCGGCTAACAAAACACCGAAAGACCAAAAGTTAAAAAAAGAGAATTATGTAGCAATGGTCAATTATTTAGATAAAATAGTGGGTAAAATTGTTGCCAAAGTTGAAGCTGTTGGACAGCTTGATAATACCATAATCATGTTCACTTCTGATAACGGAACCGCTTCTATAACTTCTAAATGGAAGGGAGAAAATATTAGAGGGGCCAAAGGTAAAACAGTAGATATGGGTACACATGTTCCTTTGGTAACTTATTGGAAAGGACACACACCTGCAGGAAAAGTTAGTGAAGATTTAATTGATTTTACTGATTTTTATACAACCATTGCTGATGCAGCAAAGATTAAACTAAATGATACAGATCCAATTGATGGTCGCAGTTTTTTACCGCAACTTGAAAATAAAAAAGGGAATCCTCGTGATTGGGTTTTTTGGCAATATCAACCGTATTGGGGAAAATTTGAAGGGGTTCAATTTATAAGAAATCAAACGTATAAACTATATAAAAACGGAGCATTTTATAACATCCAGAATGACCTACATGAAAAACACGATTTAAAACTAGAAACAAATAATTTAGGAGCAAATAAAGCAAAAAAAGAACTTCAAAAAGTTCTTGATTTAGCACCTCCTGCTCCAACAGTTATTGGAGGGAGAAGAGCCAAGGAAAGAGTAGTATATCCAGATTGGAAGAATATGGTAAATCCAAATGATTAAGCTTAAAAGCGATATAAGAATGCTTAAAAATATATTTCTTAAAACTCTAGCTGTATTCTGTTTCATAACAAGTCAAATAAATGCACAAAAACAGCCCAATGTTCTCTTAATAATGGCAGATGATATGGGGTTTTCAGACATTGGTTGCTATGGAGGTGAAGTAAAAACTCCTAATTTAGATAAGTTGGCAAAAAATGGAGTTCGTTTTAGTCAATTCTACAACAATGCGAGATGTTGCCCTACAAGAGCTTCTATTTTAACGGGATTGTATCCACATCAGGCAGGTGTTGGCGGAATGGTTGGTCATGGTCATGGAGACTTAAATAATACTTCAGTAACTATTGCTGAGGTTTTAAAAACGAATGGTTATGCAACCTACATGACAGGGAAATGGCATGTTTCCGATTCAAAAACAAAAGACGATATACATAGTTGGCCTAACCAACGTGGGTTTGACAATTTCTTTGGAACCATAACGGGTGCCGGTAGCTATTTTGAACCTCATACTTTAACCTATAATAACAAAGATGTTGTTTTAAAACCTAGTGATAATTTTTATTATACAGATGCTATTTCAGACTCTACTGTAAGTTTTTTGAACAAGCATTATCAAGAAAAGAAAAACCAACCTTTTTTCTTTTATGTTGCCTACACAGCTCCTCATTGGCCTTTACATGCTTTGGAAAAAGACATCAAAAAACACAAAGGCACCTACAACAAAGGGTGGGATATTTTACGGGAAGAACGCTTGACTAGAATGATAAAATTGGGAATTGTTCCTAAAAACACAAAATTAAGTCCTAGAAATCCAAACGCAAAAGCATGGAATACTATTGAAAATAAAGAATGGGAGTTGCAACGAATGATGACTTATGCTGCTCAAATTGATAATATGGACCAAGGTATTGGACGAATTTTAAACAAACTAGAAAAAAATAAAGCTTTAAATAATACACTAATTATATTCTTATCGGATAATGGAGGTTGTGATGAACAATTAAAAGGTGTAGAAAAATGGGTGAATACTAAAGAGGTTACAAAAACATTAGACGGAAAAAAAGTATCCAAAGGAAATATTCCAGGTGTACTATCAGGACCTGCATCAACTTATATGAGTTATGGAGGTGCTTGGGCTAATTTAAGCAATACCCCTTATAGAAAATATAAAAAATCTGGGCATCAAGGCGGAGTTGCAACTCCATTTATTATGCACTGGCCAAATGGTTTTAAAGATAAAAATATCATTAAAAAAGAAGTAGCAAGCATTATTGATGTAATGCCAACTATAATAGATGTGACCAACGGGAATTATCCTAAAATCTATAATAACAATAAAATTCAATCTATGGAAGGATTGAGTTTAGTTCCTGTTTTAAAAAACAAACACTTAAATAGAGATGAGTGGTTTGTGGAGCATGGCACCAATAAAGCTTACAGAAAAGGAGATTGGAAAATTGCGTATTCAAGAGATAGAAATAGAAAAAAATGGGAGTTGTATAATTTAAAAGATGATCCTACAGAATTAAATGATTTGGCTTTAAAGGAACCTGAAAGACTTATTACAATGATCGATAAATGGAATAACTGGGCAGAACGTGTCATCAGAAAAAAAATAAAAAAGTAACATGAAAATATCTATACATAAAATCAAAATATTATTGCTGTTTATTGTAGTAACTAGCAATATAAACGCGCAGAACAAACCCAATATATTAGTTATTATGGCTGATGATATTGGTGTGGGAGATATTGGTTATTATCACACCCAACGTACAGGTAAAAAACCGGTAGTCCCTACTCCAAATATTGACAAGCTGATAAATCAAGGAATGCGTTTTTCTGATGCACATTCACCAGCATCATTATGTGCTCCTACGCGTTTTTCTATGATGACAGGAAATTTTTCTTATCGAAACAAAAAAGGGCCTTGGGGAGTTTGGGGACCTGATAGAGATGCTGGAATTGAACCTAATTTTACCACAGTAGGAAGAATTGCTAAACAAGGTGGCTACAAAACAGCCTTTTTTGGTAAATGGGGCTTAGGTGGAGATTGGGACTCGAAACCTAAAACAATTCAAACCTATAACAACATAACCAAAGGAGCTAGTTATTATGGCTTCGATTATTCCATTGCACTTCCTGAAGGAATTCAGAATGTTCCTTACGCTTTTTATGAAAATGGAAAATTTATGAAGTTGAAAGAGGATTCTAAAATCACAAAAATTCCATTTGAACAATTAAAATATTTTGATGAAAACAAAAGAAAAAAAGGAGGAAGTGTTGGTGATTCTAATTGGGATCCTGCCTTAGCAGGGCCTATCTTGGCAAACAATGCTGTCGCTTACCTAAACAAACAAACGAATAGTAAGCAGCCTTTTT
The DNA here is from genome assembly GCF_011762155.1 of Wenyingzhuangia heitensis. GTDB lineage: Bacteria > Bacteroidota > Bacteroidia > Flavobacteriales > Flavobacteriaceae > Wenyingzhuangia > Wenyingzhuangia heitensis. The sequence continues at coordinate 230,516 of NZ_JAASQL010000003.1, read as the reverse complement.
TCTTATATTATTGTAGTCAAGCTGTGCATGTACCTCATACTCCATCTCAAAAATTAAACGGAGAAAAAATAGCGGGTGCCACTTTTGGTAATCATGGAGATATGATTAAAGAATTAGACGTACAAGTAGGAATGATGGTGGTTGCTTTAAAGAAAAATAATTTATACAATAATACATTAATCATATTTACATCAGACAATGGAGGTTTGCCTAACAGTAAATACAGTCCTCTTTTAAGTAAAGCGGGTCATGATTCTAGTAATGGTTTAAATGGGTTTAAAGGTTCTATTTATGAGGGAGGGCATAGAATCCCGTTTACAGCAGTTTGGCCAGGACAGATTAAACCCAACACAGAGTCAGATATTATTGTTGTTGGGCATGATATTGTACCTACAATTGCTGCGATAGCTAATGTTACCATTGATAGAAAAAATGTTTTAGATGCCGCCAATTTGCTTCCTGTTTTAAGAGGTGATTCTAACAAACCAATTCATACTTATCTAATGCACCAAGCTCAAAAAGGAAAAGGAGCCTATTATGCCATTAGAAAGGGAAATTGGAAACTGGTTATGTCTGTAACCAAAAGAGATGTTTTTAACGATTTAAAAGTTATAGGCTTCTATAATCTTTCTGACGATATTTATGAAAAGTCATCAGAAAACTTAAAAGATAAAGAAGAATACAAGGATAAAATAATTGAAATGAAAAAGAAATTTTTAGAATTGCGAAAAGATGGAGTATCAACATTATCTAACATATAAATCAGATTTTAAGATGAAAAAAATATTTAATAATTTATTTGTTCTAGCATTATTAGTTAGCCAATTAGCAATAGCACAATCCAAAAGACCTAATGTTTTGTTTGCAATTGCAGATGACATGTCGCATGCAAGTGCTTATGGCTACAAATTTTTACAAACTCCTAATTTTGATAAAATAGCGAGTCAGGGATTACTTTTTAACAATATGTTTACGCCTAGTAGTAAATGTTCTCCGTCAAGAGCTGTTGTGGTTACAGGAAGGAATCCTTGGCAGATTGAAAATGCTGCAAATTTAACTCCTGTTTGGCCCGATAAATTTAAAAGTTTTATAGAGGTTTTGGGCGAAAATGGATACCAAACTGGTTTTACAGGAAAAGGCTGGGGACCTGGGATGTTTGAAAAAGGAAAGAAAAGAGAACTTACAGGAAAAGAATACAATAAAATTAAAAACAAAAATGTTCCTGCTGCGGGAATTAATAAAATTGATTATGCTGAAAATTTTAAAGTTTTTATGGATCAAAAACCGAAGGACACTCCGTTTTTCTTTTGGTATGGTTGTAAAGAACCCCACAGGAGTTATCAGTTTAAATCGGGTATTAAGAATGGAAAAAAAATATCAGATGTAGATTTTTTACCTACATTTTGGGGAGATTCAGAAGATGTAAAACACGATATTTTAGATTATGCTGTTGAGGTGGAACATTATGACAATCACTTGGGTAAAATATTAGATCACCTAGATCGTTTAGGGGAACTAGATAATACAATTATTATTGTTACTTCAGACAACGGAATGCCATTTCCTAGATACAAAGGACATCCTTTTGATTTTGCTACACGAGTGCCATTTGCAGTAACATGGCCAAAGCACATTGTAAAACCAGGTAGAGTTGTAAATGAGTTTGCTAGTTTTACAGACATTGCTCCTACAATTTTTGAAATCACAAATGTGAAAGAAGAGGGAAGTGGAATGATAAAAATTGAAGGGAAAAGTTTATTGGATATTTTTAACAACCAAGCTAATTCTTCTAGAAATAACGTAATTACAGGTAGAGAAAGAAATGATCCAAGTAGACCTAATGGTTGGGGATATCCTGTGCGTAGTATTCATAATAAAGACTTTGTGTATTCCTATAATTTTCACCCAGAAAGATGGCCAAGTGGTACTCCAGATGCAGATTATAGAGATACAGATATGAGTCCTACTAAAAAATATACTAAAAATTTACCTCATACTAGTTTGCCATATCAACTGTGTTACGGAAAAAGACCACAAGAAGAATTGTACGATTTAAAGAAAGATCCAGAATGTCTACATAATTTAGCATCAAATTCTAAATATAAAAAGTTAAAAAACAAACTACATAAAGAATTATTTGCCGAATTAAAAAGACAGGAAGATCCTAGAATGTTTGAAAACGGAGATGTTTTTGACAGTTATGAAGGAGAAGCAAGAACTAAAAAATATTTACAATTGGTGGAATGGTTTAAAACCGGGAAAAGACCTGAAAAAATTAAAAAACAATAAGAGAATGTTCATGAAAAAAAGAAACCTTCCGTTTTTAATACTACTTCTGTTTTCTTTAAATACAGTAATTAGTTTTGGTCAAAAAAAAGAACAAAAGCCTAATATTGTTTTAATTATGGGAGATGATATTGGTTTTTCTGATATTGGTGCCTATGGAGGAGAAATAGAAACTCCCAATATTGACAGGTTGGCTCATGGAGGATTGCGGTTTAAAACATTTTACAACATGGCTAAATGTGCCGCAACAAGGTCTAGTATGTTAACAGGTTTGTATACAGGAGGGAATGGGGCTGTTCATATAGCGAATCTAGCAAAAAAAGCAGGTTATACAACTCTTATGAGTGGTAAAGAACATTTTAATAATTGGGTTCCTAAATATTGTAGAGCAGAAAATGCTTTTGATAAGTCGTTACATTTTTGGGCAACAACAGAATATTTTGTACCACCATCGGGTCAGTATTCTAAGCCTTTTTATTTAGGGACTAAAAAATTAAATCCAAGTGAAATAGAACATGAAATTTCTCCGTTATACAAAACAGATTTTATTACAGATTACGCTTTAAATTGGTTGGATGAATCTTTTAAAAAAGAAGACAAACCTTTTTTTCTGTATTTACCGTATCATGCAGCACATTATCCTTTGCAAGCAAGACCTGAGGATATTAAAAAATACAGAGGAAAATATAAAAAAGGTTGGGATAAGTTACGTGCAGAGCGTTACAAAAAAATGCAAAAATTAGGTGTTGTTTCTAAAGATTTAAAATTAAGTCCGCCCGAAAATAATTTAAACACAAAACGAGGACCTTTGGTTAAGGAATATACAGACTATTATCCTTGGGAAAATTTATCAGAAGAAAAAAAGGATTCTCTAGATTTAGAAATGGCGGTTTATGCTGCTATTGTAGATCGAATGGATCAAAATATTGGTAGGGTTTTAGATAAACTAGAAAAAGAAGGAAAACTAGAAAATACCTTGGTTTTATTTTTAAATGACAACGGATCTTGTCCTTTTTACACTAACAGAGTAAAAGATGTTGAGCCAGGACCTGCTAATTCTTATTGGAGTTTGCGTACTACATGGGCTAATTTAGGAAATACTCCTTTTAGACAGTTTAAACAAGCAGGGCATGAAGGGGGAAGTCATACTCCGTTTATTGCTCACTGGCCAAATAAAATAAAACCGAATACAATTACCGATCAAGTTGCACATATTGTAGATATTGCTCCAACCTTTTTAGATGTTTTAGGTATAGAGTATCCAAAATCTATAAATGGTCATACTACCATTCCTTTACACGGAAGCTCTTTGTTACCAATTTTTAAAGGGAAAGAGCGTAAAGAGCCTGATTATTTTATTTCGGGAATTAGAAACTATAGAATGTTTAGAAGTGGTGATTTTAAAATTGTACAAATGAATGGTAGTAAATGGGAATTGTATAATATAAAAAAGGACCCCACAGAACTTGTAAATCTTGCAAAAACAAATCCTAATAAAGTAAAAGAATTGGCTAATTCTTATGCAAGTTCTCCAATGGGATTTCATAAAAATAAAAAATAACATTTCAAATGAAAGCAAAAGTATTATTAGCATCACTGTTTTTCTTTATGATACTTCCAAGTAAATTGCTTGCTCAGAAAAACAAAAGACCAAACATTATCTTTATTCTTACAGATGATCAGTCTTATGGAATGATGGGGTATACTGGAAACAAAATAATACAAACTCCCAATTTAGATATACTAGCTAAAAAAAGTGTGTTTTTTACAAATGCACATGTATCAAGTGCTATTTGTACTCCCAGTAGAGTTTCTATATTGTTAGGTCAATTTGAACGTAAACATAGCGTAAACTTTAATTCAGCAACTTCTGTTTCTAAAGAAGCATGGTCAGAATCCTATCCTGTACTAATGCGTAATGCGGGTTATTATACTGCCTATATAGGAAAAAATCATTCTCCTATAGGTAAAAACGGGTACGAGAGTGGCTTGGTAGAAAAAAGTTATGATTATTGGTATGCAAGTCACGGAGGTGTTTATTTTTATCCAAAAGAAAAAAGAGCTATTTACAAAGATGCAATTGCAAATACGCAAGTAGAAATCTTAGAAGAAGGTGTGAATCAGTTCTTGGACCCAAATGCCAGAAGACTGAAAGGAGCGATAAGTTTTTTAGACAGTCGCCCAAAAGACAAACCATTTTTGTTAAACTTAATGTTTAATATACCGCATGGAGCCACTACAAGTACGATGAAACAGCGACCTGAGGATGATGAAATTTATCGTAGTCTTTATAGGGATGTAGAAATTCCTTTGCCCAAAAATTATATAGCAAAAGCAGACATTAAAACACCTAAGCTTCCTGCTGAGATTCATCATACAAAAGATCGTCAAACAGGATATGATTATGTAGATGTTCCAGAAACATTACGCGAACGTTATATTAGACAACTACAATGCATAACAGGGATTGATAGATTGGTGGGGCAGCTTAGAAAAAAATTAAAAAAACTAAAACTAGACAAAAACACCATTATCATTTTTACTTCAGACCATGGATTGTTTATGGGAGAGTATGGACTAGGGGGAAAAGCTTTTTGTTATGAAAAAACAACTCATGTGCCTTTGTTTATTTACAATCCTATGCAGAGAAAAGGAATCACAAGTGATGCTTTGGTTCAAACCATAGATATTGCTCCAACTATTTTATCATTGGGAGGAGTAAAAATTTCATCAGCAATGCAAGGAAAAGATTTATCTGGTTTTGTAAACGATAAGCCGTTTAAAGTACGTGATTACTTATACACAGAAAATTTATGGTCTACCACTTTTGGAAATCCTAGATGTGAGTCTGTACAGACAAAAGAGTGGAAATACATTCGTTACTATCAAAATAATAATGTTTCTGCCATAGAAAAAGCAAAATTAGCAAGACAGTTTAATATTTCGCAAAGAATTATGCTTTATGAAGTGCATCCTAGTCAATTTGCAGTGTATAGAAGTTTTGTTGAAGGTCCTATTTATGGTGAAAAACCAGTGTATGAAGAATTGTATCATTTAACAGAAGATCCTAATGAAACTCAAAATTTAATAGACAATGCTGAGTATAAAAACGTGCTTAAAGAATTAAAATCTGCTTGGAAAATAGAGATTAAAAATGCTAGAGGTACTGAAAAACCCAAAGTAGATATATATACCAATATGAATTCTAATGTATAGAAGATAAAAGTTTTGAGTGGTTTAAAATTTTTGTAATAAATAAGAGAGATTAGAATCATTTGTAATCAACAGAAACTCATATAAGATATAAATCTTGTCAAAAAAAATGTTTTTTTGGTCTGTAATATAAATAAGAACAAGTATATGAGTTTGTATAAAAAACTAATAATTGGGTTGTTAACAGTAGTATCAATCCAAACAAGTAAAGCACAAGAAAAGCCAAATGTATTGGTGATTTTAGCAGATGATTTAGGTTATGGAGATTTAGGATTTACGGGATCTAAAGAAATTTTTACTCCTAATATTGATAAACTGGCAAACAACGGAGTGGTTTTTAATAATGGTTATGTAACACATCCTTATTGTGGGCCTTCTAGAGCAGGTTTAGTTACAGGACGTTACCAAGCCCGTTTTGGTTTGGAAATTAATTTAACCAATTCTCAGTTTGATATGTACAATGGTTTGCCTTTGTCAGAACAAACTTTTGCCAAACGTTTACATCAATCAGGATATAATACAGGAGCAATTGGAAAATGGCATTTAGGAGGGTCTGATACATTTCATCCTAACAACAGAGGGTTTGATTATTTTTATGGATTTTTATCTGGAGGACATTCTTATTTTCCAAAAAATGTAAAAACTCATATGCCTTTAATCAATCCTAAAAACGGCAAACCTCATTACAGTGCAAATGAAGGAAGTTATTGGCCATTAATCAGAAATGATCAAGCAGGAGAGTTTAATGAATATTTAACGACAGCTTTAAGTAAAGATGCAGCTAAGTTTATTAAAAACTCAGAAAAACCTTTTTGTTTGTACTTAGCTTATAACGCTCCGCACTTACCTTTAGAAGCACCTAAAGAAACTATTGAAAAATACAGTCATATAAAAGATAAAAAAAGAAGAACTTATGCCGCAATGATTGATGAATTAGACCAGGGAGTTGGAATTGTGATAGAAGAGTTGAAAAGAACAGGAAAATATGACAATACCTTAATTTTCTTTTTGTCGGATAATGGTGGTCCAAGAAAAAACGGAGAAAAATTTGCAAGCAACGGAAACTTTAGAGAAGGAAAAGGAAGTATGTATGAAGGAGGTTGCCACGTACCTTTCTTTTTACATTGGCCAAATGGAAATTTTAAAATAAAAGAATTTGATGGATTGGTATCTGCTTTAGATATTGCCGCTACATCAGTTGCTTTAGGAAAAGGAGATGTATCTGGACATGCTTTAGAAGGAAAAAATTTAATTCCCTATTTAACAGGAAAACAAAAAGGATCTCCACACGAAGCTCTTTATTGGAGAATGCAAGATGGAACTGCTTGGGGAGTAAGAACACCAGATACAAAGTTTTTAAAGTTGAATAAAAAAACAGCAAAACCAGAGTTGTTTGACATGAAAAAGGATCCTTTTGAATCTATAGATATTATTAGTAAAAACCCAAAGAAGAGAGCAGAAATGGCTAAGCTTTGGAATGATTGGAATCAGAATAATAAGTCAAATATTTATTTGCAATCAGGAGATTATCAAAAGAAACGATTGAATATGTATAAAAAAATGTACGAAGACTTGGAGAAAAAAGCAGCAAAAAAAGAATTGTTAAAAATTGAATAATGATTTTGTACAAAAGATATAATCTTTAATTTAAATTGCCTGTTTTCTATAAAAACAGGCAATTTGTTTTTACATTTAAAAAATAACAAATTTTAGCTTTTTTTGAATGGTAGTATTAAGTACACTAGATTATATTTTAATAGGATTCTTTTTTCTAATTACATTGCTGATAGGAATATTAGTTTCTAAAAAATCAGGAAAAAACTCTTCAGAATTCTTTTTGTCTGGAAAAAATATGCCTTGGTGGTTGTTAGGCTTGTCTATGGTGGCAACAACTTTTTCTACAGATACACCCAATTTGGTTACAGATATTGTTAGACAAAACGGTGTTTCTGGGAATTGGGTTTGGTGGGCTTTCTTACTCACGGGTTTGTTAACCGTATTTGTGTATGCTAAACTTTGGAGAAAGTCTAACGTTAATACAGATATAGAGTTTTACGAATTAAGATACGGAGGTAAACCAGCTCGCTTTTTAAGAGGATTTAGATCTATTTATTTAGGAGTAGTATTTAATGTGTTGGCCATGGCGGGAGTAACTCTAGCAGCCATAAAGATTGGACAAGTAATGTTGGGCTTAGAGCCTTGGCAAATTATTGTTAGTGCCGGTTTAATTACGGTGGTATTTAGTGCTTTTGGTGGGTTTAGAGGAGTTGTTTACACCGATTTTTTATTGTTTTTTGTTGCGATGATAGGTGCTATAGCAGCTGCTTTTTATATTGTTAGTTTGCCAGAAATAGGAGGTTTAGATAATTTGTTAACTCACAAAAATGTAATCAACAAAACATCTTTTATTCCAGATTTTTCCGATACAAATTCGTTTATTACGATTCTAATTATTCCTTTAGCGGTTCAGTGGTGGAGTTCTTGGTATCCTGGAGCAGAACCTGGAGGTGGCGGTTATATTGCACAAAGAATGTTGGCTGCTAAAAATCAAAATCATGCAATAGGAGCGACCTTCTTTTTTAATATTATGTATTTTGCACTTAGGCCTTGGCCATGGATTATTGTGGCTTTAGCTTCTTTAGTAGTATATCCAGATTTGGCAAGTATAAAAGCAGATTTTCCTAATATTAGTAATGATAAATTAGGGCATGATTTAGCATATTCAGCCATGTTAACAAAATTACCTAGCGGATTGTTAGGTTTGGTGTTGGCATCTTTAGTAGCTGCTTATATGAGTACTATTTCTACACATTTAAATTGGGGAGCCTCTTACGTAGTTAACGATTTTTACAAGCAAAAAATAGCACCCAATGCATCTGAAAAAAAGTTGGTGCTAGTAGGGAGAGTTACCACGGTAGTTTTAATGGTGCTAAGTTCTTTATTAGCACTGCAACTTACAGATGCCATGCAACTATTCTCCTTGTTTTTAATGTTTGGTGCAGGAACAGGGCTGTTGTTTTTGTTAAGATGGTTTTGGTGGCGAATTAATGCATGGAGCGAAATATCTGCGATGGTATCGTCTGGAATTATATCTATTACATTAAATCAAACAATAGTAGATCACTATTTATTTGATATAAATAGTGGATTGTTTCCTGTTTGGGCTAAATACCCTTTAATTGTACTATTAACAACAATAGTTTGGATCACGGTTACGTATTGTACAAAACCAGAATCAGATAAAGTTCTATATGATTTTTATGCTAAAATTCAACCAGGGGGAAAAGGATGGAAATCAATAGTAACAAAAGCATCTAGTAATTCTATACAATTGGTAAAAGAAAAAGAGGGAGCAAATTTACCACAGGGGATTTTAGCAATGATTTTGGGGTGTTTTGTGATTTACGGATGTTTGTTTACTACAGGTTTTTGGATTTACGGAGAGTATAAAAATGCTTTTTGTGCAACTTTAGGAGTTTTTATTTTTGCCGTTTTATTGCTTAAAGTTTGGAGAAAAATTAATAAAAATGTCTTTTAGAGTTCAGTTAAGTCTAGTGTTCTTAACTAAAAACACATATCTTATAGAAACAAAATCATTTGTCTATATTGGATGATAGTGAATGTAGCAAATTTGCAAAACAAGTAGTAATTAATTTATTTAACAGACAAGATGAAAAAACTCATTTTACGAACAGTACTGGTGTTTTTGTGCTTATTAGGAATTCAAAATTCTAGAGCTCAGGATATCAATTTTAATGACTCATGGTCGTTTTTTAATGACAAAGCTCCAGGTGCAGAAAAACCAAATTTTGACGATTCTAAATGGAGGGAATTAAATTTACCACATGATTGGGCTATAGAAGGACCTTTTGATATAAAATACAATGCTCGTGCAGGTGGTTTGCCTTTTCACGGTACAGGATGGTATCGTAAAAATTTCAAATTATCATCAGATAAAAAAGGAAAAGTTGTTAGAGTAGAGTTTGAAGGAGCAATGTATGATGCTCATGTATGGGTAAATGGACAGTTTGTAGGAAATAGACCTTATGGATACATTGGTTTTGAATTTGACATTTCTAAATATTTAAAGTTTGGAAACGAAAATAATGTAATTGCAGTAAGATTAGAACCTAAAGATTTATCTTCTAGATGGTATCCTGGAGCAGGTTTGTATAGATCTGTTTGGTTAAAAATTGATGAGCCTGTTTATGTTGGACAATGGGGTACTTATATTGCAACTCCAACCGTTTCTGACAAGTTAGGAGTGGTTCAAAATGAAACTACGGTAGAAAATAAAAGCAATCAAAAAGCAAAGGTTGTTGTAAAACATGATTATGTTTCTCCAGCAGGAATTACAGTTGCTTCTATAGATGATGAAATTGAGGTTCCAGCAAATTCATCCGCAGTATCTGCAACGTATACAAATATTAAAAATCCTAAAATTTGGGATATTGATAGCCCTAATTTATACGAAGTGGTAACTACAATTGTACAGAATGGTAAAATAGTAGATTCTTATAGTTCTAAAATAGGATTAAGATCTATTTCTTTTGATACAGATGGGTTTTATTTAAACGGTAAAAAAGTACGTTTTAATGGAGTTTGTTTGCATCATGATAACGGAGCTTTAGGATCTGCAGTATACAAAAGAGCAGATGAAAGAAAGCTTCAGATTATGAAAAATATGGGAGTGAATGCTATTAGAACAAGTCACAATCCACCGTCTAGAGAGTTTTTAGAAGTGTGTGATGAATTAGGATTGTTGGTGTTGGATGAAGCTTTTGATACATGGAAAGTTGAAAAAGTACCTAACGGATACAATGTCTTTTTTGAAGAGTGGGCTGAAAGAGATTTAAAAGATATGATCAAAAGAGATCGTAATCACCCATCTATTATTATGTGGAGTACAGGAAATGAAATTCATGAACAACATGATAAGAAAAATGGATGGAAAGTTGCTAAAATGTTACACGAGTACTGTGTAGAAATGGACCCTACTCGTCCTTCTACCTTTGGAATGAATAATTTTGAGGCTCCTTATAAAATGAACTTTGCGCAACAAGCAGATATTGCAGGAATCAATTACAAGCCAACAAAATATAAATACATTCACGAAACGTATCCACAATTGGCATTGTATGGTTCAGAAACATCTAGCTGTACAAGTAGTAGAGGAATTTATCACTTACCTATTGAGAAATACGAAACACATGAATCTTTACATGTAACTAGTTATGATATTATTGGTCCACCATGGGCATATCCACCAGATGTTGAATTCCACTTTCAGGAACAAAACCCAAATATTATGGGAGAATTTATCTGGACAGGTTTTGATTATTTAGGAGAGCCAACTCCATATGGAGGAAAAGACAATTCTACAAACGGGTATTGGAATGGTCACTGGCCTTCTCATGCTTCGTATTTTGGAGCTGTTGATATGTGTGGATTCCCTAAGGATAGATTCTATTTGTATCAAAGTCATTGGACTACAAAACCAATGATTCACTTGTTGCCACATTGGAATTGGAAAGGAATGGAAGGAGAAACAATTCCTGTATACTGTTACACCAATTTAGATGCTGCCGAATTATTTGTAAACGGTAAGTCTATGGGGAAAAAGGTGAAAGGAAAAGATTTAACAGAATTAATTGTAAAATTCTCTCGCTACGAAGGAGATTCTTTTCAATCTAAATACCGTTTGTCTTGGGAAGTTCCATACCAAGCCGGAAACATAAAAGTAGTTGGTTACAAAAACGGAAAAATTGTAAAAGAAGAACAGATTTTTACAGCAGGGAAACCAGCAAAAGTAAGCTTATCTGTAGACAGAAAAGAAATTGCAGCAGATGGTTCTGATCTTTCTTATGTAACCGTAAAAGTGTTAGATAAAAACGGAAACTTATGTCCAGATGCAGACAATTTAGTGCAATTTTCTTTAAGAGGAGAAGGTGAAATTGTTGGGGTAGACAACGGAAACCAAATTAGTTTAGAGCCTTTTCAAGCAAAGCAAAGAAAAGCTTTTAGTGGTATGTGTTTGGCTATTATAAAATCAACTAAAAAAGCAGGAAAAATTAAATTAACAGCTAATTCTAAGGGGTTAAAAAGAAGTACTGTAAGTATTACAACTAAATAAATATAGCCTTAAATAGTTTTACAATAACTATATATAAAGCCCATGATCACTATCATGGGCTTTATGTTTTGTAGGAGTCTATGTGGATTTTTATTGAAATACACATATGTATTACAAAATGTATCATACGTGCAAAGGTTCTAGGTACTAATTTCTTTTTTTTGTAAGTGTGATAATCAGAAGCAATAAAAATGAATAAAAATTTTAATAAAATTATAGGAGGAGTATTGTTGGTTTGTAGTGTGTTAAATGCACAACAAAAATCAGTAAATAAAAAACCTAACGTGGTCATTGTGTTGGCAGATGATATTGGGGTAGGAGATATTTCACATTACAGAAAAATGCACAAGGGTAAAATTATTTTAGAAACTCCAAATATTGATAAATTGGCTAACCAAGGAGCTACATTTACCAATGCACATGCACCTGCAGCTTTATGTGCAACTTCGCGCTATTCTATTATGACAGGGAACAACAATTATCGTAGTCCAAAACCTTGGGGAGTTTGGTCTGGGTATGCTCCTACAGAAATTACAAAAGAACAAGTTTCTTTGGGGAGAGTTATGAAAGCTGCAGATTACAATACAGCCTTTTTTGGAAAATGGCACATGGGAACTAGTTTTGCTAAAAAAAGCAATCCTAATGAAATTTATGAATTGCAGCATAAAAGTAACATCAATGTAGATATTACTAAAATTATAGAAGGAGGTCCTAAATCTCATCAGTTTGATTATTCATTTACATTGCCTTCTGGAATTCAAAATGAACCTTATGCTGCGTATGAAAATGGAAAATGGTTTCCTTTAAAGAAAAATTCAGAAATAGCTTTTATTGATAAAATTTTTATGAATAGAATTGGAGGTGAAATGGAGAAAAAACCAGGATTGGGAGACTCTAATTGGAACCCAAGCGCTATAGGTCCTTTATTAGCAAATAAAGCGGTTAAGTTCATTTCGCAAAAAGCAAAAGAAGACAAACCATTTTTTATGTATTACTGCTCTCAGGCAGTACATACACCACACATGGCTGCTGCCGAACTAGATGGTGTTAAAATAGCAGGAACTACACCGTCTAGACACATAGATATGATTAAAGAATTAGATGTACAGGTGGGGATGTTGGTTAAGGAATTAAAAAAACAAGGAGTTTATGATAATACAGTGTTTATTTTCACATCAGACAATGGTGGTTTACACATAGATTCTGATTCTTGGAATGTAGGACACGAGCCAAGTGATATTTATAGAGGTAAGAAAAATGATCCATACGAGGGAGGACATAGGGTTCCATTTTTAGCGATTTGGCCAAATCATATCAAAGCAAAATCAACGGTAAACAATTTAACTTTAGGGACTGATATTTTAGCAACAATTGCTGCGGTAGCAGAATATAAAATTCCAGAAAAAGAGGCGTTAGATTCGTATAATTTAATTCCAGTTTTAACAGGAAAAGAGAAAAAACATACAAGACCAAATGTATTGGTTCAGGGAGGATCTGGAAGAGAAGCTGTAATTGTAGAAGGAGATTGGAAATTGATTATTCAGTTTGATAAAAAGGATAAAACCAATAAAACACGAACTCCAGTAGCATTGTTTAACCTAAAAACAAATCCAACGGAAGATGAACAAGAGAATTTAATTGCTGTAAAAAAATATCAAAGAAGAGTAACTTCATTGTTTAAAAAATACAATCAAACAAGAGATAGTAAGGTATACACAGGTAAACACTTTTAAAAACTTATAATATGAGAACAAAGTTAAAAAGTATTGTTTTTTTTCTGATTATATGTGTGTCTGCTGTTCAAGGACAAATTGTGTTTCAGAGTGGTTTTGAAAATACTTTTACTACAGATTGGGATACATCTAGTGCAGGGAATACAATGCTTACATATGAAATTAATTCAGAATCTAAAAGACAAGGTTCAAAAGGATTTCATATGAAATTTAATGATGCTTCTCAAAAAGGAAACTTAGTTACCCCTAAAAATATAGAATGGAAAGAAGGTGTTTCTTATACTATTTCTTTTTATTACAAAGCGGTAGAATTAGGAACTAATAACGAGCCTAATATTAAAATTTTTAATAGTTCTGGAACAAAAATAGGACATATCAATATAATGTTGAATAGTGCTAGTTGGACACAGTATTCTACCACTTTTACAGCAGATGAAAATAGTATAGGAGGATATGTTTTGTTTTCAATACGACCTAATGATAATGGTTCAGGGGAATTTTATTTTGATGATTTTTTGATAGAAGAAATTGTACCCGAAACAGGTTTTTTTGTAGATATAAAATCAAAAGATATTACTTCTGATGAAACCATAAAATGGGTGCAGTTTGGACCTGGAATGAGTGGGAATAACACCTCTTTTTTTGTACATCCTACTGATGAAAATGTAGTGTATTCATCTCCTAATATGGGAAATTCTTATAGATCTACAGACAAAGGTTTTACCTATGAAACTATCTTAAACGAAGATGCGGCATCTTATAGAAGTGGTGAAAGAGGACCTATAGAAACCTATTCTATGGATTTTTCTAGAAGCAACGATAATTTAGGGTTTACTACAGGAAAGCTAAGAGGAGATTTGTTTAAAACTACCAACAAAGGAAAAACTTGGGCAAGAGTAAGCAGTATTCAATCTCAAGGAGGTGATGCATATTTGGCTTGTGTGGCAGCAGATCCTACTAATGATGCTGTTTGGTATTTGGGAGCAGGTAGAATGAGAGATTACGGAAGAATTGAGTTTCCACAATCTCAACCTCATGGAGATCATATAGATGCTAACAGTCAAGGTAAAATATGGAAAACAACCAATGGCGGTTCTAGTTGGACTTTGGTAAACAACGGAATAAATAGCAATGCTGAGGTAGAAACTATTTTAGTAGACCCTATAGATGCCAATATTGTATATGCAGGAACCAATTATGGCTTTTACAAAAGTATAGATGGAGGTGCTAATTGGGTGCTAAAACAGAATGGAATGAACCATAATGTGATTCGCTCTTTTACGCTGTATCATAATCCTAGTTTAACAGGAGATGATGTGGTTTTGTATGTTGTAAATAACATTACTTGGAAAGCAGATGGGAATACGGTAACAAATGACAAAGGAGGTGTTTTTAAAAGTACAGACAAGGGAGAAACATGGGTGAATATCACCAATAATTTAGTCTTAAATTTAACTTCTTTTTCGGGAAATAAAGGAATCAAAGAATCGTATTATAATACGATTGAGTTTTATTTTGGCTTAAGTAGTAGAGAAGAGGCGGAATCAACTTATTCAGATTTACCAACAGCTATTACCCAACGTTTTAATACCATAAGTGTAGACCCTAACGATGCTAATAATTTGTATTTAATAAATAATTATTCTAATGCATCAGACAATAATTTTAAACCAGGACAAATTTGGAGAAGTAAGGATGGAGGTGCTAATTGGTATGTAACATTTAGGAATGGTGAAAACTGGAACAATGGAAATGATGATGCTTTTTGGACAGGTAGGGATAATCCATTAGGAACCAATTTAACATTTAAGTACAAATCAGACTGGTTAAATAGAGATGATTACGAACGTAAAGGATGTAATTTTGTAAAGTTTAATGCCGATGGTTCTGTATTGTTTACACAGTTGGCAAAAATTGGTTTTGTGTCTTACGATAAAGGAGATACATGGGTAGATATAGATGATGAAGAAGCAAATGAATCTGGTTCAAATTTAAAAGGCTGGGTGGGTGCAGGAAATAGCAATGTTCCTGGTCACGGATTTTATCAATCTGCTTTATGGCCAGAAAAAGTTTTTTGCCCATCTGGAGAAAACAGTCTGTGGATTACTAACAATCAAGGTGAAGCCGTTCGTTCGGGAGCACAAGGAGCATCAGTCATGCAATTGGTGTTTAATAATTCGGGAGTTCGGTTAGAACATTCTGTAAGTTCTGTAGCAGTACATCCTACGGATAAAAATACTTGGTTTGCAACTTTTTTTAGACAAGCTGGTAGAGGAGAATTGTATAAAACTACCGATGCAGGAGCTAATTGGCAATCTGTAGGAACTCCAATTCCAGAACCTTGGGATCCAGCTCCAGCAGGAAGTGGAGATCAAGCGGTGCATCAGTTAAGTTTGCAAATAGATAAAAATAATCCAGATAATATGTATTTCTGTGTGCCAAAATCATCTATTGATTTAGAATGGGTAGGAGATAGTGCACAAAGTTGGGGAGTTCACAGGTCAATAGATGGAGGTGTAACTTGGGAAGAGGTGAATAATGGTTTGCCAAGTTCTTTAGATGTAGCTCGTTTAAAAATAGACCCTACGGATACCAATACATTGTATGCAACGGTTATAGATGCTAACGGAGGTTTGTACAAATCAACAGACAAAGGAAATAATTGGACACAAGTAGCCTCTACAACTTCTATTTCTGGAACTTCAGGAATTAATGACATTCATTTTGATGGGAATGGAAAAGTATATATTACCTCAGGATATAAAAATGTAGATCAAAATGAGGGTGGACTTTGGGTGAGTGATGATGATATGATAAGTTGGACAAAAATATTTGATTATCCATGGACAAATCGTGTAGAGGTCGCTAAATATGATCCCAATACAATAATGGTTTCTACGTTGCCAAACACCAAAGTGAATTTAAGAAATGCAGGAACTTATTTGTCTAAAGATGGAGGTGTTACTTGGATAAAGTTTAATAAAGGAAATGGGCAAGCAGATAGAGTAAATGATATTGCAATTGATTATTCTGTACCTGGAAAATACTATGCATCTACAAGAGGTAGTGGTTGGTATATGGCTTTAGATCCTAATCCAAACGCAACAATTTTATCAATAGATAACATTAATATAAAGAGTTTTTCTGAATCTTGTGCGGATAGTAATAACGGAAAAATTGAAATTACAGCCAATCAAAATCTAGAATATACAGCGGTATTAAATGGAGATGGTATAAATAATAGTACCAAAATTTTTACCAATACAACATTGTTTGATGGAATTGCTTCCGGTAGTTATGATTTGTGCATAACCCCTAAAGGTGGAGACGATTTATGTTATGTAGTTTCAATATCAGAACCTAAAAATTTACAAGTTGCTACCACAATCAATCAGCAAGAAAAAACAATGATTTTAGATTTAAAAGGTGGAAAAACATACAAAATTCAGTTAAACAATCAACAAATAGTTACTTCGGAAAACCAGATAGAATTGATGCTGAAAGCTGGAGTTAACAATGTAACGGTAACAACAGATATTGATTGTCAGGGAGAATTTGAAAAAGAAGTTTTTGTAGATGGATTAACAGTATCTCCAAATCCAACAAATGGTGTGGTAGTAGTAAAGGAGTTAAAGTTAGGAGATCTTGTAAAAGTTTATAATGTGCAAGGAGCATTATTAATGCATACAAACAAAGCAGAGAAGTTTGTGGATTTGTCTAATTTAAAAAACGGAATCTATGTTTTGTCTGTGCAAAATAAAGAGGCCATATTTACCAAAAGAATAATTAAAAAGTAACATGAAGAATAAATTTATCACCTTAGTAGTAGTTTTAGTAGGAGGGGTATTGTGCTTAAATGCTCAAAAAAATACTCGCCCAAATGTAATTGTAGTCTTAGCTGATGATATTGGTACAGGAGACATATCGGAATATAGAAAATTACATTCTAACAATATTATTTTAGAAACTCCTAACATAGATAAGTTAGCACAAAGAGGAGTAATGTTTACCAATGCGCATGCACCAGCTGCATTATGTGCAACCTCTCGTTACGGAATTATGACAGGGAATGGTTGTCATCAAAGTCCGTTACCTTGGGGGATTTGGAGTTCTTATGCTCCGTCTGCATTTACTTCAGATCAATTAACACTTGGACGATTGATGCAAAAAGCAGATTATAACACAGGTTTTTTTGGTAAATGGCATTTAGGAATGAGTTTTCCTGAAAAAGGAAATCCAAATAAAATTTATAAGGAAAGAAGGGGGAAAGCAATGGAACTAGATGTTGATATTACTAAAATTGTTGCAGGAGGACCCAATTATAATGGATTTGATTACAGTTTTACGCTACCAGCAGGAGTGCAAGATGTTCCTTATGCTGTTTATGAAAATAGTAGATGGTTGCCTTTAGAAAAAGACTCTAAAATTGATGTTATCAATAGAGAAAAAATGGCCAAGTTACATGTAAAGTTAGATAAAGATGAAGGTTTGGGAGATTCTAATTGGGACCCACACAACATAGGCCCTTTGTTAGCAAACAAAGGAGTGAGCTTTATTAAAAAGAATGCTAATAAAAGCAAACCATTTTTTATGTATTACTGTTCACAAGCTGTACACAAACCACATACTCCAAGTAAAGAGTTAAATGGTGTTAAAATAGCAGGAACTACACCGTCTAAGCACATGGATATGATTAAGGAATTAGATGTACAGGTAGGGATGTTGATAGAACAATTAAAGAAAGAAGGAGTTTATGAAAATACGGTTTTTGTATTTACTTCAGACAACGGAGGGTTATTGGTAGATAAAAATACTGCAAAATCTGGACACAAAGTAAGTGATATATATAGAGGAGCAAAAAACCAACCTTATGAAGGAGGACATAGAGTTCCGTTTATTGTGTCTTGGCCAAAAGAATTAAAAAATAATATAGTTCATAAACCTGCTTTAGGTTTAGATATTATGGCAACATTAGCGGCTATAACCCACACAAAAATAGATAAAGGACAAGCAGTAGATTCTTACAACTTATTGCCAATTCTTAAAAATCCTAAGAGCGATGATATTCATTCTTTTTTAATTGTACAAGGAGGAGCAGGAAAACAAGGAATTATTATTGAGGGGGATTGGAAATTGATTGTCAATTTTGATAAAAAAGACAAAACATGGAAAAATAGAATTCCAGTATCATTATTTAATTTAAAAGAGAATATTGGAGAAAAAGAATCTGGAAATCATATAAACAATCCTAAATACAAAGAAAAAGTAAAAGAGTTGTTTGATAAATACAATCACTACAGAGATACAAAAGAACCAACAGGAAAACACATTTAAAAATCTAGAAAAATAATCGTTAGAAATATGTTGAATCAAAAAATGAAGAAAGGGCTATTGTTTGTTACCGCATTCAGTTCGTTAGCATTTAGCAATGTACAAGCTCAAAAAAAGTTTAAGGCTAATTGGGAGTCTTTAAATAAAGTGAATCAGGAACCCGATTGGTTTCAGGATGCTAAATTTGGAATTTATGCACACTGGGGACCCGTTTCACAAGCATTTGTAGGAACAGATCCAGATAAGTTTTATGCAGGTTGGCATGGGATGAAAATGTATGAAGATGGTAAAAAAGTACCTACCAAAAATGGAAAACCAACAAGTAATTTTACACATCAGGTAAAGCAGTTTGGAGATCCTGGTGAGTTTGGATATAAGAAGTTTATTGAAAATTTTGATACTTCGGGGTTTGATGCAAAAGAATGGGCAGATTTATTTGCGGCTTCGGGAGCTAAATTTGCCGGGCCAGTTGCTATGCACCATGATAATTTTGCTATGTGGGATGCAAAATCTACAAGATGGAACTCTATGAATTATGGAGGAATTGATCCATCAGCAGCTTTGAAAAAAGAGATTGAAGGAAAAGGATTAAAATTTATGGGATCTTTTCATCATGCTTTTACATGGAAATATTTTGGGCCAGCTCATAAATATGGAGGTATAGACCCTAAAGATTACGACTTATATACAAGTGCACATTCTTTAGATAATGATACTCCAGACAAACGATTCTATAAAGAATGGTGGGCTAAATTAAAGGAATTTATCGATGTGTATCAGCCAGATTTAATTTGGTTTGACTGGTGGTTAGAAAATATGGATGAAAAAACAAGACAAAAGTTTTTAGCCTATTACTATAACAAAGGAATAGAATGGAAAAAAGATGTAGCTGTTTGTTATAAAGAAACTACATTTCCTGAAAACATGGCAATTAAAGATTATGAAAGAGGTAGACCTAACCAGCCTAAACACGATGTTTGGTTGACCGATACATCGCCAGGAGCTTGGTTTTTTAGACCAGGAGTAAAATACAAAACACCAAATGAGTTGGTAGATATATTAGCAGATATAGTATCTAAAAACGGATGTATGTTGTTAAATGTACCGCCAAATCCTGATGGAAGTATTCCGCAAGTAATGAAAGACTTGTTGGTAGATATGGGGGAATGGTTGAAAATTAACGGAGAATCAATTTATGGAACTAGACCTTGGACTGTTTTTGGAGAAGGACCTACACGTTTACCAGAAGGAGGTCATAAAGTAGAAAAACTAAAAATAGCATATACAAATAAAGATATTCGTTTTACAAAAAAATCGGAGAAAGAATTCTATGCAATTGTAATGGATACTCCAGAAGTTGTAACCATTATTAAAACATTAGGAAAACAATTAGGAGTGTTAAACTCTAAAATTGAAAATATTGAATTGTTAGGGAGTTCTGAGAAGGTCGTATGGGAAAGAACAAATGAAGGCCTGATGATTCAAGCACCTAAAAACGTTCCTTCAGAATACGGAGTAGCTTATAAAATTACTTTAGAAGGCTATAAAGAAAATAATATTGGTGGTGCTGTTGATGCTCACGTAGAGTAGTTACTAAATATTTACCGATTACAAAACCCCTCAAGACATATGTCTTGAGGGGTTTTTGTTTTGAAATAAGGTTTTTATCTAATTACAATCAACTTATAAAAGAGATGAGATGTATAAAATTTAAAAAGGTTTAATGTGAATAGTTAAATATATTTAAAAATCATATGAATTAATGTGTTAAATTGTAAAGAAACCTTGGTTTTATTGAGTTTATCAGTATTTGTTAGCGGTTTTGATGCAGATGTTTAAACATATATATCTTGATTTTACTCATATGAATCTTTACTAGAAACCAAATGTTACCAAATTTGAGGTATTAAACTAACTTAAACTTTATACAAATGCATAAGGAAATAAAAGAAAAAGCTTTGTTGAAAAACAAAGTATCTATTTTCAAATCTTTTGCGGCAATAATGTTTCTCTTCCTTTTAGGAACAAATACCTTATTTGCGCAACAAAGTAAAATAACCGGAGCTATTACCTCAGAAAATAACGAACCTCTTTTAGGGGTTAGTATTACTGTAAAAGGAACAAAGAAAGCTACCATATCAGATTTTGACGGAAACTATATCATTAAAGCAAAAAAGGATGATATTATCGTATTTACATCCTTAGGTTACGAAACAAAGGAAATGAAGGTTTTTAATAGCAATCAGATTAATGTAACTCTAGAAACCAATACAACAGAGTTGGACGAGGTGATTGTAGTAGGTTATGGAACACAAAAGAAAAAAGAAGTAACTGGAGCTGTTGTGAAATTAGATGCAGAAGTGTTAGAAAAAACAACAACGTCTGATATAGGTGCTGCAATGCAAGGTCAAATAGCGGGGGTAAATGTTACCTCAAGTTCTGGAGAGCCTGGGTCTGAATCTAATATTGTTATTCGTGGATATAGCTCTGTAATGGATGGTCAAAACAGTCCTTTATATGTAGTAGATGGGATTCCATATGATGCGGATCCTCAATTAAGTATTAGTGAAATAGAATCTATTGATGTGTTAAAAGATGCTGCATCTGCTTCTATTTATGGTACACGTGGAGCAGGAGGTGTTATTTTAATAACTACAAAACAAGGTAAAGAAGGTGAAATGAATATTCGTTTAAACTCAGAATATGGTGTTCAAAAAATCACATCAGGTGTAGATTTAATGAGTTCTGAACAGATGACTTACTTAGATATCTTATTAGGTGCTCAAACATCTAATAAAGAACAAGGACAAGTAGATGCGGATATTCATAGGAATGCTAGCTGGTTAACAAATAATACAGATTTAAGTAAGATTATTTTGAATGATTTAGCTTCTATCCAAAATCACTCTTTAAACATATCTGGAGGTAAAAAAGGATTAACGTATAGTTTTAATACCAACTTGTATGAGCAAGAAGGGATTATGATTAATTCTAATTATCAACGTTTAAATCTTAGAGCGAATACAAAGTTTACAAAAGATAGATGGAAGATAACAACAGGGTTAACTTTTAAGAAAGATGAAAAGGAAAAGCCTAATGGTAATTTATTAACTAAAATATATGATTACAAACCTTATCAACCCGATATAGACTTAGATATTGATCAGTTAGACAATGCTGTAGAAGAAGGAGATACTTCTAGTTCTGCTAAAAACTTAGGAGGAACCGTTAGAAGTTTAAAAACAGTAGAAAATATTGATGGGTTAAATACAGCTGGAAATGCTCAGATAGATTTTGAAGCTACAGATGATTTAACATTAACAGTAAGAGGAGGAGCTTTTTACGCGAACAGTAAAGCAGTTAAAATTGTTCCAACATTTGATTTGTATGATGAAGCGGGTAACTTAATAGAGCCTAATGCTTGGGATGTTTCATCAAACAGAACAACAATCCAAAATTCATCAAAATTGACCTTTGAGGCGATTGCAAATTATAGCAAAAAAATAGGGAAGAATAACTTCAAGTTAATGGTTGCAAATTCAATCCAAAAATCAGAAAGTGAATATTTTTATGCAGAAAAGAAAGACAATGCAAGCTCAGATATTACTGTTTTTGATGGGTATACTTCAAGTGATTTAGTAGTGTCTGACGGTAGAGATAACGTAAGAACTTTAATTGGTTATTTAGGGAGGTTGCAATATAACTACGATGGGAAATATATTTTAAGTGCAAGTATTCGTAGAGATGGGTCTTCTCAGTTTAGTGAAGAAAACAGATGGGGATGGTTTCCTTCTTTGTCTTTAGGATGGAATGTATCTGATGAGGCTTTCTGGGATCCTATTAAGCCAGTTGTTAATGCTTTTAAAGTAAGAGCTAGTTATGGGTCTACAGGAAACGATAGATTTAATGCTTATAGTAATCAAGCAGTTGTAAACTTAGGTCAAGATTATGTGTTTGGTAGTTCAGACACAGAATTAAATTCAACTTCTGAACAAGTTGCTTTAGGAACTACACAAGAACAATATGCAAATGAAAACGTAAAATGGGAAACTTCTATAGAACGTAACCTTGGATACGATATGAGTTTTTTAAAGAATAAAGTTTCTTTATCTATCGATTACTATAGAAGTGAGAAAAAAGATTTATTGTTTAATGTGGTAAATCCACCATCAACAGGAGTATCTGGAGGAAATCGTCAGAGTGTTTTAAACGTAGGTAATATGACAAACACAGGTCTTGAATACGCTTTTAAGTACAGACATAGAGGTAAAAATAACTTTTCATGGAATACCTCGTTAACTTATTCTCAAAATAAAAACGTAGTTACTAAAACAAGTCCTAACAACCCTATTATCTATTTAGACAATAGTTATATTTCTACAAAAGGGAATGACGAATTGGTTTCTGTAATTACTGAGGGATATGAGGCAGCTGCATTTTTCTTAAGAGAAACAGATGGAGTTATAAAAACTCAAGAAGAATTAGTTGAATATCAAAAAATAGATCCAACAGCAGAGTTAGGTGAGTTAAGATATGTAGATCAAAATGGAGATGGAGTAATTAACCAAGATGATAAGATTTATATGGGAAGTGGAGCTCCAGATTTTGAAATGGGATTCAACTTTAATGCAAACTATAAAAACTTTGATTTCTCTATGCAATGGTATGGTTCTTTTGGAGCAGAAGTAATGAATGGTAGTAAAGCATATGCTTATCAGTCAGGAGTTCATCAAGATTTATATTATTCTTGGACAGAAGCAAATCCAACATCAGATATTCCTTGGTCAAATGGTAGAAGTGATAACGCATCATACAGAGGAGGATCAGATTATTTTTTAGAAGATGGAGATTTTGTAAGATTAAGAAATATAGCTCTTGGATACTCGTTGCCTAAAAAAATAACCGCATCATTAGGGGTTACTAAATTAAGGTTTTATGTACAAGCGCAAAACCCAATTACATTTACAAAATATACAGGATATGATCCAGAGGTGGGTAATAACGGGCTTAGTTCAAGAGGTATTGATAGAGGAACTTATCCTATATCCTCTCAGTATAAGGCTGGTTTACAACTTCAATTTTAATTTAAAAACAGATGAAGATGGATACTACACATAAAAAAAATAAAAAAATAGTTTTAGGAATGAAAAATAACATCATTAATAAATTGACACCATTATTACTGCTTGTATTTGTATTTCAGGCATGTAGTGATGACTTTTTGGACCAAACAGATCCCAATGCATTAACTACCGCTAGTTTTTGGGAAAACACATCAGATTTAAACAGCGGATTAAACTCAACATATAGTGCCTTAAAAGATGAAAATATTTCGGGTATTCTTTTTGATTTTTTTAGAACAGATATTGCTGTAAAAAATTCGTTTAGAAACTCTGGAGAGGTTGATCCTTTCTACGGACAAAGTTTTGATTTGACAACTACAGAAATTGAAAACCAATGGAATGCTTTGTATTTGGGGATTTTTAGAGCCAATCAAGTCATTGTAAATTACGAAGAGTTAAAATCATCTTTTAACACAGATGAAATTGAAGAAGAAGGATTAAGAATTGTTGCTCAAGCAAGAGCTATTAGAGGGTATTTATATTATATATTAAGTACAACCTATAATAATGGAGAGGTTCCATTGTTAGATTTTGTTCCAGCAGACTTTGATGAATTTCAACAAGCAATGTCACCATCACAAACAGTAAAAGATTTTTACAGAGCAGATCTACAATTTGGATTAGAAAATTTACCAGCAACTTATTCTGCTTGGGAAGATGTAGGAAAAGATAACTTAGGTAGAGTAACAGGAGGGTTTTGTGAAGCTATGTTAGGAAAAAGTTACTTAATGGAAAATAATTTTGGAGAAGCTAAAATTTATCTAAAAAATGTAATAGATAATTACGGATATGCTTTAGTACCAAACATAGAGGATTGTGTTACGGGAATAAATGAGTTTAGTTCTGAATCTATTTTTGAGGTTAACTATACTACAGATTTAAACTTAGTAGAAGATGGAGAAAAAGAATTGTCACATAAGGTTACTCATCAATTATCAAATGGAAATGTTCAGCCTAGTTCTTGGCTTACTTTGCAATATAGAAATGATCCTGTAGATCCTGCAGATCCTGAAAACATGAACTTAGGAGCAAATGTTTATGATACAAGTAACGGAGAGATAACAGGAACGGAAGATCGATTAAGAACTTATAGTTTGCGTATGGGAACTTCAATGGTATCTGTAGATGATCCAGATTCTCCAATCTATGGAGTACCTGCTGGTGAACTTGGTAACGCAGATGATGTTAGTCCATTGGCAAGAACAAGACCTAATTTATTTAAAAAGTTTACGCACTGGAATACCATAGGAAGTGGAGCTGGAGAAGATAGATCTACAGAGTTTAATAACAAATCAGATATAAACTTGCCTGTAATTCGCTTGGCAGATGTGTATTTAATGTATGCAGAATGCATGATAGAAGAAGCAAATTTAGCAGAAGCATTAAGATATATTAATAGAGTAAGAAAACGTTCTCATTTATTGTTGTTAGGGAAAAGTACAGAAGCAGGAGCAGAATATGTAAATGCAACAACAACGTATGTTGATGATATTGATTTTGATTCTTCTAATGGAGAAGAAGAAGTTACGTTGACTAATTTAATGGATCATTTACGTTTTACTGAAAGACCTTTAGAGTTGGCATTAGAAGGAAGTAGAGTTGCGAATTTAAGAAGATGGGGAGTGTTTAAATCTCAGTTAGAACACATTGCTTCTATCCGATACGATTACTGGCATTTTAATAAGAATTTAAACGGAAAACATGGAGATAGATATAAGTGTTTTATTACAGTTTCTGGTGAAGAACCTACAACCTATACAGGTACATCAGTTACCAATCAACCTATAGAAGTTCAAGATGCTGTTTTAGGAGCTACAAATTTTCAAATAGATGCTCATGGGTATTTCCCAATTCCACAAGCAGAGGTAGACACAAACTTAAACTGGAACACAACAGAATAATAGATATTCACAATATTAATTGTAGAATTAAAAATATACTAAAATGAAAAATTTTAAAAACATACTAAAATATTTCTTCTTAACACTAATAGTTGTTAGTTGTAGAGAAGATGAATATGAAGCACCCAATACATTTTCAGACTTAATGTATACTACAACTTTTGGAGCTTCAGCAACAAGAGAATCTGAAGTAAACCAATATGTATCCTTCATGGATTTATCATCAGGAGCTACCCATCATGAATGGAGAATTCCAAAAGGAGCTTATTTCTTAAAAGGACCAATTCCTACTGGATTAGATAATTATGATGAATATATTATCAATGCGGGAGATACCGTTTCTACAGATCAAACAGTACATGTATTGTTTAAGAAAGGGGATAGCAATACGGAAATAAAAATTTATAACGAATTCCCTGAGTATTTAGAATTTACAATTCCAATTGGTTGGGATAGTACAACTAACAGCTCGGTATTAGATATTACAAAAACAGTTCAAAAAGATGATAAATGGGTGTATGAATACACACTGCCAGTAGATGTGTATGATACTGTTGTTGCAGCAGCAGAAATTAGAGATTTGAGTGATAATGTAATAGATTATAAAAATCTAGACACCATTAGATTGCAGTTTGACGATAAATTAGTTTTTAAAGATTTAAGTGGTGAATTAGCAGATAACAACGCAAGACCAACAACTACTAGTTGGAAAATCTATACTATTACAGATAATATAGATGATAGAGTTACAGTTGCATCGGCAAATACAACAGAGGCAACTATAACATTTGGAAAAGCTGTAGGAGTTTTTAAAGGAGAGTTAAAAGCAACAAGAGATAAAACAGAATTGATTAAATCGAGTACAGATACTTACGTGTTTCCTGTAATTTTTAAAGTAGAACCTTTAGATGAAAACTTTGAATTAAAAGGAACTATTGTAGAAGGTGCAACAGATGTGATTGAGTTAACAGGTAGTTCTAAATTTGCTGCTTTTGATAATGAAGTGATAAATAGTTTTGATTTAAAAGTAGATGGGGTTTCTAAGGCAATAAATTCGGTAGCTTTATCTAGTTCAAATCAAACAAAAATTGAAATTACGCTTACAGATCCATTAACTCCAGCAGATGCTACTAAAACAGTTACTTTATCTTACGTAGAAAATGAGGATTTAACTTCACTAGATTTAAGACCTTTTCAATCTTTTACAGATATAATGGTCGATGTTTATGTTCCAACACCGGTAGTTCAAGAAGGAACTATTGTAGAAGCATCAAATGATGATATTCTAATTACTTTTGATCAGGAAATAGATGCATCATCAATAACCAATGCTACCGATCCAACAACAGGTTTTGATATTACTTTAAATGGAGCTCCTTTTGCAATAAGCAGTATCTCTGTAGATGCAACGGATGCTAAAATATTAAGATTAACAATGAGTGATAAATTGTATCAAAACGATGTAATTACGGTTGCTTATACAGGTCCTGGAGAAATAGCTTCTTTAGGAGGTGGTTTACTTTCTGATTTTACAGCAATAACGATTGAGCCTTATTTTGGAAATTTATTAACAGATAGTGGTTTTGAAGGTGCTTTAGATGAATATTGGAAAGAAGGTGCTAGCGGTAGTGGAGCTACTGTAGAATTTTCTACAGAACAAGCTTTCGCAGGGAATCAAAGTATTAAAATGACTGATGAAAAACCTCGTTTAGAATCTCAGGCAGATTTATCTTATGAATCAGGTGCGACTTATGTAGTGTCTTATAAAAGATATATACCAGGTTCGGTTGTTTTAGATGAGAGTACGAATGCAGGAGATAAAATTTGGTTTGACGGTACTGATGGAGGTACAGCGGTAACTCCAAGATGGTTTGCAACAGTAGGTGTAGCTCCAGTACAAGATACGTGGGAGTCTGTAACGGGTGAGTTTACAGCATCTAGTGATATTTTTAATAAATCTATGAGGTTGCAACCAGTACCTACTTCGGGGTATGCCTTTACCGTTTATTATGATGATTTTATGATTTATAAAAAAGAAGAGAGATAAATAACAGTGTAAGTTTGTTATATATTTAAAATAACAAGAGGCTATCTTAAAAAGATAGCCTCTTGTTTTGTTTCTATAAATATTTTTTTAGTTTTCAATAGTACCTACCACTTCATAAGCTCTAGTTCCATCTACCTGAACTTTTTCATATAAGATATTGTTGTGTTCATACAGTGTTTCTCCGTTTACTGTAACTTTTTCGTAGTCATCAGGAAGCTCATAAATAATAGTTCCAATTTCTGGATTTACAACCTCATATTCATCATTTTTTTTTACATAAAAAACACCATTAAATACGTAATATCTATGACGGTTAAAGTTGACCAATCTATACCCCGCTGGTAATGTACTTATTCTAAATCCTATGGATGGAATTGTAGGAATGTATCTCCCTCCGTTTAATCTGTAATAACGATTGTTTGCAAAATAGATATTAGCTCCTTTGTGTCTAATTACTATAGTAGGTTTAGGTACTGTTCTTATGGTTTTTATTTTTCTATATGGGGTCTTATAAACCACCTTTGTTCTAGGAGTTTTTTTCATCACAACTGCTTTGGTTTTTCTTTGAGAAAATCCATCAGAAGTAAAAACGATAAAGAATACGATTAAAGCTGTTTTTAAAATTGTTTTCATTGTTTTTAAAATTTAAAATGATTAATAGTGTGGATGTAATCTACAGCGGTACTTACCATCCTTATTTATTAGACCTAAATAGATATTAAAAGTTTTTAGGTTCTTTATTTTTGATGATAAAGCTTTAATTTATAATCATTTGTGTTTCTTTTAAAATCATCCGTTTTCAGGAATAAAAGGATTGTGTTGTTATTTTGAAGAACTAAACAACCAAAAAATGAAAACCAAAATAATTTATAAACTAGCTCTAATTTTAGGCATTTGTATGTTGACAATTTCTTGTGGAGGAGATAAAAGTGATGAGCCTGATACCAAACCAGAAGAACAACTATTTCCCGTAGCAGCTGTTTTAATTTCTCCAGAAAAAAATGAGCCTTGTAATCAGGGAAATGTATTGGAAGATACTACGTTAAGTAATGTAACGTTTGACTGGAATATTTCTGCAAATACCGATAGTTATATTTTAGTTGTAAAAAATTTAGAAGATGGTACTCTAAAACAAGCAACAGCAACTCCTACAACAGCAAGTTTAAACCTAAAGAGAGGTGTAAGTTATGAATGGTTTGTAACTTCAAAATCTACAAATTCCTTAGAAACCACCAACAGCCAAACTTGGGAGTTTTACAATGCAGCTGAAGGAATACAAACACATGTGCCTTATCCGGCTTCGTTAATAGCTCCAGCTAATGAAGTTACAACATCGTCTACAACAGTTTTGTTAGAATGGAATGCCTCAGATATTGATAATGATATTGAAATGTATGAAGTATATATAGGTACTTCAAAAAATCAATTAGAAAAACAAACAACTGTTCAAACTTCAGAAATGACAATGAATTTGCAAGCTAGTACAATATATTATTGGAAAGTCTATACCAAAGATGCTACAGGAAATGTGTCTATTTCATCAGTTTTTGAATTTACCACCCCTTAAATTTTAAAAAGATGAAATTAGATCTAAAAATCATAGCTTTTTGGTTTGTGAGTATTGCTGCATACTCACAGTTAAATACAACTTATTTTGATAAGTTAAAATCCGAAAAAGTAAACTCTACAGACAAATTGCTTTGGCAACAATTTGGACCCGGAATGTCAGGATATTGTGAAGAGTTTTGGTGTCACCCTACAGATGTAAACGTAATGTTTCAATCTCCAGACATGTACAATAGTTATGGGAGTTGGGACAACGGACTTTCTTGGCAAACCATTAAAGATGTAGATGGTACAGGAAAGGATATGAGAAGGATAAAATCTATTGAGTTTTCTCGTCAAAACCAAGATTTTGGATTGGCTATTGATGTAAGAGGAGAACTATACAAAACCAATAACAAAGGTAGAAATTGGACGTTTGTAAGAGATATGGGTGGACAACATTCACAAATTAGTGTAGACCCTACAAATGATGCGATTTGGTATATGGGAGGCGGTAGTTTTTGGAATGTGAAATCTAACCACAGAAAACAAAATGATTTGCTAGGGTACGTATATGCTTATGCAGATTATGGGCATATTTACAAGAGTATAGACAAAGGAGAAACTTGGCAAAAGAAAAAAACAGGATTGCCTGCTACGTTAGATGTTGGGAGAGTTATCGTTAACCCAACCAACAACAACCATGTATTTATAGCGACCAATTCTGGTGTGTATAAAAGTACAGATGGGGGAGAGTCTTGGCAATTGAGCGGGAATGGTTTGCCAAATAACTTGCCTAGAGACATGACCTCTTTTTACGATGCTACAACAGGAGAATTTATTTTATACGTACTAGAACAAACTTTTTATGAAAAGTCTGGAAATACCGTTGTGTCCAAAGGAGGAGTTTACAAAAGTACAGATGGTGGAAATAATTGGACGAGTATTTCTGGAAATTTAGCTATGGATATGACTCAAATTACCAGTTACACCGCACAGTCTAAATATTGGAGAGCCATTGCTTATTGGTTTGATGTTTCTCAAGACGAAGCAAAAACTCAATATCCAGAGTATCCATCAGCAGTTTATTCGGTATACAATAGAATTGTGGTCAACCCAAAAGATAAAAATGATATTTATGTAACACACAACGTAAAACACGACTATGCTTTTGGGCCTGGAGATGTATGGAAAACTAATGATGGTGGACAAAATTGGTTGGCTACCGCAAGGTCTGGAACTTATTGGAGTGAAGATAAAAATAATGCGTATTGGAGTGCTAGAAATAATCCCAAAGGAGTAAATACAGAATTTGCTCATTTAAAATATGAAAAAGAAGAGGGTGAGGAATATTACGGAAATCGATTTTTACAAATAAATAAAGAAGGAGAGGTTTTTATTTGTTTGGATCAACAAATAATGAGATCTAACAACAAAGGTGTTTCTTGGAATCAGGTAGATGATTTTGAAACCGAACCTGGTTCTGATGCTTGGGTAGGTAGAGGTGCTAGTAATTTACCCGGTAGATTTATGCTGTTAGAAACAGGAGTAGAAGGTAGAATGTTGTTTTGTAGTGGAGAACACGGTTTGTGGCAATCTGCAGATCTAGGTGCTTATTCTGATAAAAATGCAGTTGCTGTTACACAAATAGAAGGACAAGTAAATCACAAAGGAGCAACCTCTATTGCAAACGTAGCAGTAAATCCTAAAAATCCAAATGAGATTTTTACCTTACAGTTTAGACAAGATCATAGAGGGTATTTAAGAAAATCTGCTGATGGAGGAAAAACGTGGGAGAATTGGTCTTATCCTGTACAATATGGTGGGAATTTGTCTTCAGACAATATTTTTCAGTATTCTTTAACCATAGATTATGAAAATCCAGAGAACATGTATTTCTGTGTAATGCCCAATGCGGTTACCGAAGTGTCTAATACAAAAATACCAAATGATTATACAGATTTTGGAGTTTTTAGAAGTACTGATGCGGGTAAAACTTGGTCTATAGAAAATACAGGATTTCCTACCAAGGGAAGTGTAAACAGAATAAAAATAGATCCAGAGAATCCATCTGTTTTGTACGCGGCTCTAAATGAAGGAACCGATGGGAGCGTTGGTGGTTTGTACAAAACCATCAATAAAGGGAATAGTTGGTCTAAAATAACGATCCCATCAACCATTAAAGCGGTAAACAATGTTTTTGTAGATAGAAACAACAAATACATTTATATTTCTTGTGGTCGTGAAGAAGGGACGTTTTCAGAAGGTGGAGTGTGGAGAAGTAAAGATGAGGGGGCTACATGGGAAAAGATTTTTGACATGCCTTATATATGGCAAACGGAAACCTCTCCTGTAAATCCAAATATCATAACGGTCAATGTTCCTTTACAGCACGAAAATAAAGGAGCAACCACTTACAATCCTGGAGCTTATATTTCTTTTGATGGAGGTGTAACTTGGGAAAAGGTAAATAAGAATATGGGACAGCCAGATACCATTACAGATTTTAAACCAGATCCTAAAAATGAAAACGTGTTTTGGATTGCCTTAAAAGGGAGTGGTTGGGCAAAAGGAGTGTATCAATCAGATGAAAAAACAATTAGTATTACTACTACCAACAATGCGTGTCCATATGTAAACAACGGAGCTATAAAAATAACTTCAGTTTTATCTGGGAGTTTTAAAGCGGTTTTGCAAGGGAGCGGAGTAGAAATTACAGAGGATTTTACCAAAGATTTTGTGTTTCAAAACCTAGCATCGGGTATATATAATTTAGAAATTTCATCATCTGCTAGCGGATTATCAGAAAGCTATTTGGTGTCTATTACCCAACCACAAAATTTAGAAGTTGAGAAAACAACAACATCTAAAAAAGTAGAATATCAGTTAACGGGTGCGCAAGAGTATATGGTTGTATTTAATCAAGAAACATTTACGACAACAGATACAAATATTGAGCTAAAGTTGGAAAGTGGAATCAATACAGTGCAAATACAAACGGATAAAGAGTGCCAAGGAGTGTTTAAGGAAGAAATTATATATAGCGGTTTTGTGACAGCAAGTCCTAATCCTTTTACAGATACAATTCAATTAAACTTAGGAGAAGATACAAGTCTAACAGCAAGTGTTGTCGTTTATACGATGACAGGAACTATTTTGTTTTCTGCGGATGTAATCCTAGAAAATAGTGTAGCTGTTGTTCCAACAACCAATTTTACTGCAGGGGTTTATATAGTTTCTGTAAAGACAAAAGAAACCAATAAGCAGTTAAAAATGTTAAAAAAATAAATTAGAATTACCACAAAAGAGTTTACTGTAGAGTGAGCTTTTTTGTGATTTAAAATCATATCTGTTAGTTTAAAAAACATACAGACATACAATAAATTTAGTTTTATGTTTTATTTGTAGTGCATAAAATATTCAATCAAACTATGAGAAATATGATTTCAATTCTTAAAAGAGTTTTTGTTGCAGTTAGTTGTTTGCTATTATCTGTAGCTTGTTCAACATCAGAAACAGAACAAAGTCAAGATATAGATTTTAACAAAGGCTGGAAATTTACCAAAGGAGAAGTTACAGAAGCCATCAATCCTAGTTATAATGATAAAGATTGGCAAACGGTAAATGTTCCTCATGATTTTAGTATCAAAGGACCTTTTTCTAAAGAGAATCCTTCTTTTTCTAGAGGAGGTTGGTTGCCAACAGGAAAATGTACTTACAGAAAATCGTTTACGGTAAATGCATCAGAAAAAGAAAATAAAGTGTTTGTGTATTTTGATGGAGCTTATAGAAATTCTACCGTTTATATTAATGGGAATAAAGTAGGATATCGTCCTTTAGGATATATTGGTTTTCAGTACGATTTGACAGAGTTTATCAATTTTAATAAAGAGAATATATTAACAGTTACGTTAGACAATTCTGCACAACCAGGACACAGATGGTATTCTGGAACGGGAATTTACAGAGATGTAACGTTAAAAATTAGAAACAAAACCTACGTGCCTAATTGGAGTTTGTATGTAACAACTCCAGAAATTACCAAAACCAAAGCGGTGGTAAATGCAACGTTTGATTTGAAAACAGAGTTTAATCAGCCTCAAGATATTTCTGCTAAAATAAACGTCTTGTATAAAGGTGATATTGTTGCTAGTAAAAAAGTAACTAAAAAAGTACAACCCAATAAAAACACATCTGTAAATGTAGATTTGTTGGTAGAGAATCCAAAATTATGGGCTCCAGCTACTCCAGAATTGTATACTGTACAAGTTGAATTGTATAACAACGAAATGTTAATTGGAGAAGAATCTACCCGAACAGGAATTAGAACTTTAGGGTATGATAAAGACAACGGTTTTTCAATTAACGGAGAACAAACCAAATTAAAAGGAGTTTGTTTGCATCATGCAGGTGGACCTTTAGGAGCTGCTATTTACAAAAGAACCATTCAGAGACAATTAGAAATTTTAAGAGAAATGGGATGTAATGCGGTTAGAACATCACACAACCCTTTTTCTACAGAGTTTTTAGAAACTTGTGATGAAATGGGGTTTTTGGTAATGAACGAAATGTTTGATGAATGGGAAGTGGTAAAAGAGCCAGCGACTATTCAAGACGGAAAAAAAGTACGTATTCCTGTAAAATATTATGCCGATATTTTTAAAGAATGGGCAGATAAAGATTTAACAGATTTTGTATTGAGAGACCGTAACCACCCATCAGTTGTAATGTGGAGTATTGGAAACGAAATTGACCAAATGAAAACAGATGAAGGTGTGCCTATTGCCAATAGATTGATTGATATTATTCATAATTTAGATGACAGACCTGTAACCAACGGATTGATTGGTTATGGTTGGGATGCTTGGCCAAGTGAGGCTGCAGCTTCTACAAGTGATATTAGAGGGTACAACTATATTAAAGAAAACGGATTAGATAGAGAAGATAAAATTGCTCCAAATGCCATGGGAATTGTAACGGAATGTGCATCGGCACAATCATACTACCCTAGAGGAACATATTTGTATGGTGATGAGAAAAAAGCTTGGTGGGATAAACTAGGATACAAATATGATGATGCTTACAATTGGGTAGAGCAAAGAGGGTTAATTGGTTATAGAGGAGTACAAGCTTGGAAAGATATTAAAAACAGACCCGATATTATGGGGCAGTTTATTTGGACAGGTTGGGATTATTTAGGAGAAGTAATTCCGTTTGGATGGCCAGCTCGTTCTTCTTCTTTTGCTCCTATAGATTTGTGTGGTTTTCCTAAAGATGGATATTATTTTTATCAGTCTCAATGGTCAGACAAACCGATGGTACATATTTTTCCACATTGGAATTTAGATGGGATGGAAGGAAAAAAAGTTACCGTGTATGCATATACCAATGGTGATGAAGTAGAGTTGTTTCAGGATGGAAAATCATTAGGAAAACAAAAAAACAATTTAGATGATGTAGAGTATCAACAATGGGATGTAATATATCAACCAGGAAATTTAAAAGCAGTTTCTTATAAAAACGGAAAAGTAATAGCTCAGGATGTTGTGAAAACTGCAGGTAAAGCAGCAAAAATTAAATTGTTTGTAAGAAGAGCAAATTTAAAAGCAGACGGAGAAGATTTGGTTTATGTAGAGTGTACTGTTTTAGATAAAGACGGAAATGTAGTGCCTAAAGCAGATAACATTATTCAGTTTGATGTACAAGGAGCAGGAGAATTAATTGGAGTTGGAAACGGAGACAATATGAATCATGATTCTTTTCAGGCATCAGAAAGAAACGCTTTTAACGGAAAATGTTTAGCAATTGTCAAGAGTTTAGAAAAGTCAGGAGAAATATATTTTGTAGCTAAGAGTCCAGGTTTAAAGTCTGCTAGTATTACTTTAGAGGTGAACTAAACTAAAAAACAACTAATTGATTGTTTATGGGTTACAAATAGATTTCTATAGACAATAAACTTATGGTTAAGTCTAGCTTTGTACAATAGTTAATCATATGTTTTAGTTATTAATTCCTATGTGTCTTTCAAAAGACTAGTAAATAGTCATTTTTGTATTAGTTTGTTGGAGATGTCCAATTTTTATTATTAAATAATTTATAGAATGTTTAAGAAATTAATTTTAGCCTTAGTTGCAGGAGCTTTTTTGCTAGTAGCTTGTAAAGGATCTGTTCAGAAGAAAGAGGAAACCAAAAAGGTTTTTGAACCTAATTGGGAATCTATTAAAAAGAATTACAAAGATCCGGCTTGGTTTAACAAGCAAAAATTCGGAATCTTTATTCACTGGGGAGCATATTCTGTACCAGCATTTGCATCAGAATGGTATCCAAGAAATATGTATATGGATACAGCTACGTTTACAGCGCAGTTAAAACATCAAAAAGATGGACCACATTCAGCTTATACACATCACGTAAAAACATATGGAGATCCTAAAGAATTTGGATACAAAGATTTTATTCCAATGTTTAAAGCAGAAAAGTTTGATCCTAAAGAGTGGATAACTTTATTTAAGCAAGCAGGAGCTAAATATGTAGTACCTGTAGCAGATCATCATGATGGTTTTGCTATGTATAAATCAAATACAACTCGTTGGAACTCTGTAGACATGGGGCCAAAAAGAGATGTGTTAGGAGAGTTAATGAAAGAAGGTAGAGCACAAGGATTAATTATGGGAGCATCTTCTCATTTTGCATTTAACTGGTCGTTCTATAATAAAAAAGATCATTTTGATACTACAGATCCTGCCTATGCAGATTTATATTCTTCAAAAGGAAAAGATTTAAGAGAGCCTGTTTCAGAAGCGTTTAAAGCAAGATGGTGGGAAAGAACTAAGGATTTAATTGACAATTATCAGCCAGATATTTTATGGTTCGATTTTATGTTGGATACTCCAGAGTTTAGAGAATATCGTCCAAAATTAGCGGCATATTACTACAACAAAGGAATTGAGTGGAATAAAGAAGTGGTTTTACAAGATAAAAACTTTTACGAAGAGGCTTTTCCTGAAGGAACTGTAGTTTACGATTTAGAAAGAGGAAAGTTAGCTGATATTAGAAAGTTGCCTTGGCAAACAGATACGTCTATTGGTAAAAACTCTTGGAGTCACGTGTCTAATTGGAAATCTAAAACAACAAATGATTTGTTAGATAACTTAATAGATATTGTTTCT
This sequence comes from Wenyingzhuangia heitensis, assembly GCF_011762155.1. Lineage (GTDB taxonomy): Bacteria > Bacteroidota > Bacteroidia > Flavobacteriales > Flavobacteriaceae > Wenyingzhuangia > Wenyingzhuangia heitensis. The sequence goes on along the minus strand of NZ_JAASQL010000003.1, from coordinate 194,035 downwards.
AAAAACGGAAACTTATTATTAAATGTTGGGCCTAAAGCGGATGGAACTATTCCAGATGATCAAGCAAAGATTTTATTACAAATGGGAGATTGGTTAGCAGCTAATGGTGATGCAATTTACAATACGACCTATTGGAGAACTTTTGGAGAAGGACCAACAGAGGTTAAAAAAGGACACCATTCAGAAGGAAAGAATAAAGATTTTACAGGACAAGATATTCGTTTTACACAAAGCGAAGATGGAACTAAGTTGTATGCTATTTTAATGGAATGGCCAACAACAGGAAGTGTAAATATTCACTCTTTAGGATTGGATAATGAATATTCAAAAGACATTACGGTAAGCTCTATTAAAATGTTAAGTACTGGTAATACTTTACAGTGGAAGCAAAACAACGATGGTTTATCGGTAGAATTACCGAAAGAAAAGCCAGGTGATTATGCTTACGTATTAGAATTAAGCTTGTAATAGATTAATTTTTGGTTTGGTAAAAAAGGTTTTGTCTAGCGACAAAACCTTTTTTTTATTTCTTTTTTTTAGAAGACTCTCTCACAATTAATTCAGCATCCAAAATAATCTTATTCAGTTTTGGTTTCCAATTTTTGTCTTTAATACGTAATAAAAATTGTTGAGCAACCAGTTTTCCTATTTTATTATTGTGTTGATATACGGTGCTTATTGCTGGAGAAATCAAGGAGGTAAAAGGTTCATCACTAAAGCCAACCAAAGCTACATCTTGGGGAACTCTAATTCCGTTTTCTTGTAACACTTGTAAAGCTCCTAGCGCAGCATAATCACCAGAGGCATAAATAGCATCGGGTAATTTGGGTAATTCTAAAAGTTGTTTGGTTTTTGCTCTACCGTCTTTAAGTGTCAGATTACTTTCTAAGAGTAAACTATCAACTATTGGTATGTTGTGTTTTAGTAAAGCATCAATATAACCTCTAATTCGGTTTTTGTAAATGCGAGTGTGACTATAACCTGCTATGTGTGCAATTCTTTTACAACCTTGAGCTACCAAATGGTCTACAACAATATGACTACTTTGGTAATCATCAATACCTATATAATCTACTCCTATATCATTTTCACCCCTATCGTATAATATCAGAGGAATGCCTTTCTCTTTAATTCTTTCGTAATGATCAAAAATAATGGTTTCGTTAGCTAATGAAGCAATTATTCCATCCACTTGAGTTTGTAACAAAGCTTCTATATTTCTACATTCCTTATCATAGGATTCATTAGACTGCGTAATAATTACATTGTAACCTTCTTTATTCAATTCTTCTTCTATACTTTCTACCACAGATGAGAAAAAATAACTATTGGTTCTAGGAACTACAATTCCTACCAAATTACTTCTTCCACTTCTTAATGCAGAAGCCAATTGATTGGGTTGATAATTTAGTTCTAGGGCTACTTTTTTAACCGCTTTTTTTGTTTTATCACTAATCCTAGGATGGTTGTGTAAAGCTCTTGAAACAGCTGAAGGTGTGATTTTTAAAACATTAGCAATATCTTTTATTGTGGTTTTCTTTTGCATCATTAAAATATTACTATATTTGTTCAATCGTTTGTGCAAATGTAAATATTCTAATTGTTTTTTCAACATATAGAATATTTAATATGCTAAAATTATAGGATTAATAATTGATTTATTTCGGTTGTTAATTTTTTTAAGCCTTTTGTTCAAACGTTTGAACAACGAATTTAAATTTAAAAGTAAGATGAAATACATAGTTTGTGAAGAGCCAGGAAAGTTTTTATTAAAGGAAAAAGAAGCTCCTGTTCGTAAAGAAAATGAAGCATTACTTAGAGTTAAAAAAGTAGGAATTTGTGGAACAGATTTACATGCTTATTCAGGAAATCAAGCATTTTTTACCTATCCAAGAATTTTAGGGCACGAATTAGCTTCTGAAATTGTTGAAATTGGAGAGAATGAAAGAGGGTTAAAAGCAGGAGACAACGTGGTTGTAATGCCTTATGTAAGCTGTGGGAAATGTATAGCTTGTAGAAATGGAAAAACAAACTGTTGTACAAATATTAGTGTATTAGGTGTGCATTCTGATGGAGGTATGCAAGAATACATTACAGTTCGTCAAGATTTATTATTGCCTGCAAACGAATTGTCTGATGATCAAATGGCCATTGTTGAGCCGTTAGCAATTGGAGCACATGCCATCCGTAGAGCAAACGTACAAAAAGGAGAAACAGTTGTAGTAGTAGGTTGTGGACCTATTGGAATTGGAATGGTTAAGTTGGCTCAAATTGCTGGAGCAACTGTAATTGTTTTAGATGTAAACGATGATCGTTTAAAATACACAAAAGAAGAAATAGGAGCTGATTATGTAATTAATGTAAGCAACAATCCTGTAGAAAAAATTGCAGAAATTACGAATGGAGATATGGCAACTGCTGTATTTGATGCTACTGGATTTAAAGGAGCACTAGAAGTAGGACCAGATTATATGGCTCATGGAGGTCGTTATGTGTTGGTAGGGTTGTCTAAAGGAGATTTAACATTTGCACATCCAAAAATTCACGCAAAAGAAACTACTATTATGTGTAGTAGAAATGCAACTACCGAAGATTTTGAACACGTAATTAGTGTGTTAGATCAATTTCCTACAAGTTCATTTATTACACACAATGTTCCTTTTACAGAAATGATTGAAAATTTTGATAGTTGGACAAAACCAGCTACAGGAGTAATTAAAGCAACAGTAGATTTTATTTAAGAAACTGTAATCGAACCCAAAAACAACAATCATGTTTTCAAAAAAACATAAAATCATCACTTTTGGTGAAATATTAGGAAGGTTGTCACCTCCTAATCACCTTAGGTTTAGTCAAGCCAATTCTTTAGAAGTAATTTATGGTGGAGGAGAGTTTAACGTAGCTGCTTCTTTGGCAAATTACGGAATTAGAGCTCAATTTATCTCTGCCGTTCCAGACAATGCTATTGGAGATTGCGTAATACAAAGTGTAAGAGGTAGAAACGTTGGAGCTAAATACATTTTAAGACAAGGAAAAAGATTAGGATTGTATTTCTTAGAACATGGAGCCTCTGGTAGAAACAGTGCCGTAGTTTATGATAGAGAAAATTCAGCCATGTCTGAAGTTGCTCCTGGACAATTTGATTGGGATACCATTTTTTCTGGAGCTACTGGTTTCCATTGGAGTGGTATTACTCCAGCCTTATCACAATCTGCTGCCGATACTTGTTTAGAGGCTGTTAAAGCTGCTTCGGAAAGAGGTCTGACTATTTCTACAGACTTAAATTACAGAAGTAAATTATGGAAATACGGAAAACAACCTAAAGATGTAATGCCTGCCTTGTTAAAATATAGTAACATTATTTTGGCAGATGTAGATACGGCAATGTTTATGCTTGGTAAGGCAAAAATAAATCCAGATTACAGTAAAGAAGATGAGGTAAAAGCACAGTTTGATAAAATTATGGAGTTGTTGCCAAATGTTCATACTATAGGAATGACATTTAGAAATTCTGTAAATGCATCACACCAAAGAATTGGAGGTTTGTTATACAAAAACAAGCAACTGTACAGAGCAAGAATTAACGAAATATCCCCAGTGGTAGATAGAGTAGGAACAGGAGATGCTTTTATGGGAGGTTTGTTGTATGGTTTAATAGCTTACAAAGAAGATTTACAAAAAGCAGTAGCATTTGCAACATCAGCTTGTGTAATTAAGCACACTATTTTTGGAGACGTAAACAGAGCATCCAAACAAGAAGTAATAGACTTTATGGAAAGTGATGGATCTGCATTAGTAGATAGGTAGGCTGTTTTTACCAACGGACTTAATAAACAACAAGATTAAATAAATCAACAAAAAATAAAAAAATGGCACAGTTTTCAAGAATTGAAGTTGCTCAAGTGATGAAAGAAACAGGAATGGTTCCTTTGTTTTATCACCCAGATATTGAATTAGGAAAAAAAGTATTAAAAGCTTGTTACGATGGTGGAGCTCGTTTGTTAGAATTTACCGCTAGAGGAGATTTTGCTCACGAGGTTTTTGCAGCATTAACAAAATATGCTGTGGCAGAATTGCCAGGAATGATTATGGGAGTAGGGTCAATTACAGATGCTGCTGCTGCTTCATTATACATGTCTTTAGGAGCTAACTTTATTGTGACTCCAGTTTTTAGAGAAGATATTGCAATTGCTTGTAATAGACGTAAAGTAGCTTGGAATCCAGGATGTGGAACGTTAACAGAAATTGCTAGAGCTGAGGAATTAGGATGTGAAATCGTAAAATTATTCCCAGGAAACTTATACGGGCCTAATTTTGTAAAAGGAATTGTAGGACCTCAACCATGGACATCTATTATGCCAACAGGTGGTGTTACTACAGAAGAAGATAACTTAAGAGGTTGGTTTGATGCTGGTGTTGTTTGTGTTGGGATGGGATCTCAATTAATTAGCAAGCAAATTTTAGCAGATAAAGATTACAACGGATTAGAGAATAAAGTAGCAGATGCTTTAGCTACAATTAAAAAAATAAGAGGATAAGACTATGTCAAATCAATATGCACAAATAGATCCTAAAGACAATATTATTGTTGCAATTCAAGGATTAAAAGAAGGAATGGAAGTGTCGGTTGCGGGTAAACAACTGATATTAAAAGAAGACATTAAACAAAAACATAAATTTTCTTTACAGGACTTTGCTGTAGGTGATGAAATCTACATGTATGGAGTTTTGGTGGGTAAAGCTGTACAACCGATTGCACAAGGTTGTGCTATTACCATCGAAAACGTAAAACATGCTTCTGCAGAGTACAAAGAGAGCAAAGAAAAATACGAGTGGACAGCACCCGATGTTTCAAATTTTAAAGGAAGAACTTTTAATGGGTTTTACCGTAAAGACGGAAAAGTAGGTACAGGAAACTATTGGTTGGTAATTCCATTAACTTTTTGTGAGAACAGAAACGTTGATGTTTTAGAAGGAGCACTTTCTGAAAAATTAGGATACGAAACTAAAAAAGATTTTGCAGTAGACACAGATGCTTTAATTGCACAATACAAAGCAGGAGCTTCTTCTGATGAAATTTTTAACACTCCAATTATCACTACTAAAGAAGAAATGTCTAAAAACAGGACTTTCCCTAATGTAGATGGAATTAAGTTTTTAAAACATGATGGTGGTTGTGGTGGTATCCGTCAAGATTCTGAAACTTTATGTAAATTGTTAGCAGGGTACATTACAAACCCTAACGTAGCAGGAGCAACGGTGTTTAGTTTAGGATGTCAAAACGCACAAATAGAAATGTTACAAGGTGCAATTAATGCAATTGCTCCTAATAACGATAAGCCCGTTCATTACTTAGAGCAACAACAAAGTTCTAGCGAACGTTCTTTAATAGAAGAAGCGGTTAAGCATACATTTATTGGATTGACTGAAGCTAATAAATTAGAACGTGGACCTGCACCATTGAGTAAGTTAGTTTTAGGGTTAGAATGTGGTGGATCTGATGGTTTTTCTGGTATTTCTGCAAATCCTGCTTTAGGATATGCTTCTGATTTATTAGTTGCTTTAGGAGGTTCTCCAGTATTGTCTGAATTCCCAGAATTAAACGGAGTAGAGCAAGAGATCATCAATAGATGTGAAACTGAAAAAGATTCTAAGAAATTTTACGATTTAATGAGAGCTTATTCTGCAGCTGCTGTAGCAGTAGGTTCAGGATTTGAAAACAATCCTTCTCCAGGGAACATTAAAGATGGTCTAATTACCGATGCTATGAAATCTGCAGGAGCTGCTAAAAAAGGAGGAACATCTCCGGTAGTAGAAGTGTTAGATTATACAGAGCAAGTAACAAAACCAGGTTTAAACTTATTGTGTACTCCTGGTAACGATGTAGAATCTACTACAGGTTTGGTAGGTTCTGGATGTAATATTGTAGTGTTTACAACAGGATTAGGAACACCAACAGGAAACCCTGTGGCACCGGTATTAAAGATTTCCAGTAACACCAACTTGTATGAAAGAATGAACGATATCATCGACATTAATACAGGAACTGTAATTACAGGAGAGGATACGATTCAAACAATGGGAGAAAAGATTTTAGATCATGTAATTAGAGTGGCAAGTGGAGAGACTGCATCTAAGGCTGTTTTACATGGTAATAATGATTTTATTCCTTGGAAAAGAGGAGTGTCTCTATAATAATATCAAGTACAGAGTATTCAGTATAAAGTAATACTCTGTACCTTTTTTAAATAAAATTTTAAGTAGTTCAGTCTATGTACTAGCTACTTTGTATTAATTACTAAAATAAAAAAAATGAATTCATTAAATAGAAGTACAGCAACGACTGTAAAAACATATACTGAAAGAATTATTCAATTTGGAGAAGGAAACTTCTTGAGAGCTTTTGCTAACTGGATGATTCATGAAATGAACAAAAATGCAAACTTTGATGCTGGAGTTGTTGCTGTTCAGCCAATCGATCAGGGTTTAATTAAAATGTTAAACGATCAAGATGGATTGTATACATTATATTTAAACGGAATTAAGAATGGAGAAGCAATTAGCGAGCACCAAATTGTAGACTGTATCCAAAGAGGAATTGATCCTTACGCAAATCCTGCAGATTATTTAGCGGTAGCTGAAAATCCAGATTTACGTTTTATGATTTCTAATACAACAGAAGCTGGTATTGCTTACAATGCTGATGATAAGTTAGACGATGCACCTCAATCTAGTTTTCCGGGAAAGTTAACAGCTTTATTGTTTAAGAGATTTCAAACTTTTAACGGAGCTTCTGACAAAGGTTTAATTTTAATTCCTTGTGAGTTAATTGACAAAAACGGAGATAACTTAAAGAAAATTATTTTACAATACGCTGCAGACTGGAACTTAGGGGAAGAGTTTGTTGCTTGGATTAATAATGATAATATTTTCTGTAATTCTTTAGTAGATAGAATTGTACCAGGATATCCAAGAGATAAAATGGATGCAATTACTAAAGAATTAGGATACAAAGACAACTTAGTTGTAGAAGGAGAGCAATTCCACTTATGGGTAATTGAAGGACCTGCATCTGTAAAAAATGAAATTCCTGCCGAAGCATGTGGATTAAATATTGTGTTTACAGACAATATGGAGCCATACAGAACTCGTAAAGTAAGAATTTTAAACGGAGCACACACAACTTTAGTTCCTGTAGGTTACTTATATGGAATAGATAAAGTACGTGAATCTTTAGAAGATGAGGTGGTTGGAACTTACTTAAAGAACACGATTGTTAATGAAATCTGTCCTACGTTAGATTTACCAGATGCTGAATTGAAACAATTTTCTAACGATGTATTAGATCGTTTTAGAAACCCATACTTAGAGCATGCGTTAATGAGCATTTCTTTAAACTCTACCTCTAAATTTAAAACAAGAGTTTTACCATCAGTTTTAGAATACATTAAGAGAAAGAATGAGTTACCACAAGGATTGTTATTCTCTTTAGCTTCTTTAATTGCATTCTACAAAGGAGATAGAAATGGTGAAGAAATTGCATTAAAAGATGACCAATCAGCTTTAGACTTCTTTAAAGCCCAATGGGCAACAGGAAACGTTCCTGCTATTGTAAAAGCTACTTTATCTAATACAGATTTCTGGGGAACAGATTTAACAGCTTTAGAAGGAGTAGAAGCAGCAGTAACTTCTCACCTAGAAGGGATTGTAGCAAACGGAGTAAAAGCTAGTTTAGATGCTTTTGTAAAATAATATTTAAAAAGTCTTTACAGGTACTATACCTGTAAAGACTTTTTTGTTTACAATAATAAAGAAGTTATATATGGTAATAGATTCACATCAACATTTTTGGAATTACGAACCTGTAAAACACGAATGGATAGACGATGAAATGGCTGTGATTCGTAGAGATTTTACACCAGAAGATTTACAAAAAGTATATTCAGAAAACGATATTGACGGTTGTGTAGTAGTACAGGCTGACCAAACGTTAGAAGAAACTAACTTTTTAATAGACCTAGCTTCTAAAAATAACTTTATCAAAGGAGTTGTTGGTTGGGTAGATTTTAGAGGAGATAATATTGATGATGTGTTAGAACATTACAGCCAATTTGATGTGTTAAAAGGATTTCGTCACGTAGTACAAGGTGAGGCTGATCATAATTTCTTACTAAGAGATAACTTTTTGAAAGGGATTTCTAAGTTAGAAAAATACGATTTTGTATATGATATCTTAGTATTTCCACATCAATTAGGTACTGTTTTAGAGTTTGTTAAAAAATTTCCAAACATAAAATTTGTAATCGACCATATCGCAAAACCATACATAAAAGATGGTTTTTATGATGGATGGGCTGTGTTGATGGCAGAGATTGCAAAACACCCAAATGTGTATTGCAAAATATCTGGAATGGTAACAGAAGCAGATTACAAGACATGGACTCCAGAGCAATTAGAACCTTATTTACAATTAGTGTTAGACAGTTTTGGAACCGATAGAATTATGTTTGGTTCTGACTGGCCAGTTTGTTTGGTAGCCGGAAATTATACAGAAATAAAAGAGACAATTACAAATTTTATAGCAAAATTAAGTTTGCCAGAGCAAAGTGCTATTATGGGAGAAAATGCTATTAAATTTTATAATTTATAAAAAAATTAAGATGGACTTAAAATTAAAAGGAAAGGTAGTTGTTGTTACAGGAGCTGCCGGAATTAAAGGAAGTATAGGAGAAACAATTGTACAGCATTTAGCAGCAGAAGGAGCTATTCCTGTATTAGTTGACAGAAACGATAGAGGTTTTGAATATGCAGAAGAATTACAAGCAAAAGGTATTGATGCACTTTTTGTAAAAACAGATTTGTCTGATTATACTCAAATAGAGGCATCTGCAAAAGTGATAGAGAAAAAGTATGGAAAAATAGATGCTTTAATCAATAACGTAGGTGTAAATGATGGTGCGGGATTAGATGCTTCTATGGAAGATTTTATGACCTCTATAAACTTAAACATGGTTAGTTTTTTTGCCATGACAAAATATTGTTTACCAATGCTTAAAAAAGCAAAAGGGAATATTTTAAACATAGGGTCTAAAGTTGCTTTAACAGGACAAGGAGGAACCTCTGGTTATGCGGCAGCAAAAGGAGGGGTTTTTGGTTTAACTCGTGAATGGGCTGTAGATTTAATTAAATTCGGAATTCGTTCTAATGCAATTGTTATTGCAGAAAGCTGGACTCCTGCTTATCAAGCATGGATTGATACATTAGAAAATGGAGAAGAAAAGTTAAAATCTATCGTTAAAAAAATTCCTTTAGAAAACAGAATGACAATGCCTGCAGAAATTGCAGACCAATGTTTGTTTACTATTTCTGAAAAATCATCACACACAACAGGACAATTTATTACTGTAGACGGTGGTTATGTAAACTTAGACAGGTCTTTATTGACAGAATAAAACATTTGTGATAGATAAATGAAACTTTTGTGTTGCTAATTTTGATTGATTTTAACTTAATTAGCAACACTTTATTTTTAAACTAATTTAAAAAATTATGAATCAAACTATAAAAAAGCCTGTAGTTAGTAAACAACTACTTTTTCCGTTTATAATCATTACATCGTTATTTGCGTTGTGGGGAATTGCTAACGATTTAACAAATCCAATGGTATCTGCATTTAAAAAAGTAATGCCAGAGTTATCTAACATGCAAGCATCCTTAGTACAATTTGCGTTTTACTTTGGATATTTCTTTATGGCTTTACCAGCAGCTTTGTTTATTAGAAAATTTAGTTACAAATCTGGAATTATTTTAGGATTGTGTTTGTATGCAATAGGAGCCTTTTTGTTTTATCCAGCAGCGGCTTTTCAAGAATTTAATTATTTTTTAGTGTCTCTATGGGTAATTACTTGTGGTTTGGCATTTTTAGAAACCACTTCTAATCCGTTAATTTTAGCGTTAGGAGATAAAGAAACGGCAACACAACGTTTAAATTTAGCACAAGCTTTTAACCCAATAGGTTCTTTAATGGGAATGATTGTGGCTCAGCAATTTGTAATTTCTGCTTTAAGATCTGATGATAAAAATGAAGCCGGAGAGTTGGTGTATGATACTTTATCGGAAACAGCAAAAGCAGCAGTAAGAGAAAATGATTTAGGAGTGATTAGTGTCCCTTATATTTTATTAGGATTGGTTGTTTTGGCAATTATGGTGATTATTATTTTTACCAAAATCCCTTCTACTTCAGAAGAAGACAAAATGGGCTTGTCAGAATCGTTTAAAAAATTATTTGCTAATAGCAACTACAAACAAGGAGTTGTTGCGCAAGCATTTTATGTGGGAGCACAAATTATGTGTTGGACTTATATTTTTCAATATGTAGACAATATAAATGAAGGTTTGCCAGAAAGTGAAGCTTTAACAGCAACTTGGTTTAATGTAGCTGCCATGATTATTTTCTTATCAGGTAGATGGATTGGAACAGGGTTGATGAAAACGATGAATCCATCAAGAGTATTAATGATGTTTGGTATTGGTGGAGTTATTTTTACAGCCGGAGCAATTGTATTACCAGGAACTATAGGATTATATTCTTTAGTATTGGTTTCTTTATTTATGTCTATTATGTTCCCTACTATTTATGGAATTGCTTTAAAAGATATGGGAGATGAAGCTAAAATTGGTTCTGCAGGATTGGTAATGGCCATTGTAGGTGGTGCTTTAATGCCAATTTTACAAGGAAGTATTTTAGACTGGGGAGGTCCTGGGTTTTCTGATGTGAAAATCTTAGGGTTTATTCCAGAAGTGAATTTTTCATTTATTTTACCATTAATCTGTTTGGCTGTTGTAGCTAGATATGGAATGGTTACTTATAAAAAATCTAAAAACTAATCAATATGAGTACAACAAGATATTGCTTGACTTGCGATTTAAAAGATGATCCTAAGTTAATAGCAGAATATAAAGAATATCATGCTCCAGGAAATGCTTGGCCAGAAATTACAGCAAGTATAAAAGATGCTGGAATTGTAGATATGCAAATTTACTTGTTTGGAAATAGAATGTTTATGATTATGGAATGTGATGAAACATTTGATCCAAACAAAAAAGCCGAAATGGATGCCAACAATCCTAAAGTGCAAGAGTGGGAAGAGTTGATGTGGAAATATCAGCAAGGCTTACCTTGGGCAAAGAATGGTGAAAAATGGATTGAAATGGAAAAAGTATTTCAATTGTAATTTTCAATAAAATAAATATAAAAACCGATGCTTTTGCATCGGTTTTTTGTTATGTGTGAATTTGTGTAGGGTTAGATTACTTGTATTAAGTGTTTAGATTGCGTTCTGTTGTTGTTGTCTAGGGTAAGTCTAGGATGATGTTGATTTTTTAAAAGTGTTGGGTACTTAAATTTACATCAAATATTAATTATAAAGAATAACATGAAATTAATTAGATTGGTTTTAACCTTAGCTGTTTATTTTACGCTTTTAAGCTGTAGTACTAATACAAAAGAAATTGTAGTAAGTCCTGATCCTGTAGATTCTGTAAAGGAGGATACAGAAGAAACCGAAGAAGAGGAAGATGATGATGAGTCTGGGAATGAAGAACAAACTTATGAACCTGCAGAAGGAAAACCAAGTGCAGCTTTGTCTAGCTGTAGCCCAGAAAATGATATTTTATATGATGCCCCAGTAAATAACAATATTCATGAAGTAAATTTGAGTGAGTTTGATATGGGAGACTGGCAATTGGTAGATGAGTTGTCTGATGAATTTGATTATGCAGCAGGTAAAACGGCTTCTGTATTTTTATCTAAATGGAAGTTTGGTTTTGTTAACAATTATACAGGACCTGCCCCAACACAATGGTCTGGAGATCAAATTACTTTTGAGACCTTAGAAGGTGCTAACAGAGCAATTGTATTAACTCCATCTGAGACTGGTACAGGAGCGAATAGAACTTTAAAATGTGGGATGATTAGTTCTAAAGCAAAGAGTAGTTATCCTATTTTTCAAGAAGCAAAAGTTAAAATTAGCAATTCTCAATTAGCCAATGCTGTTTGGATGTTGAGTGGAGAATCTGGTACCACAGAAGAGATAGATAATTTAGAAGCCTATGGACCAAGATTAAGACCCGACAACACACTGTGTGATTATCCTTATTATGCAGATCGTATACATTTAAGTCATCATACATTTAAGACCGTAGGAGGGCAAAGAATGGATTACCAGCCAAAAATTCAGACTTGGATGTCCAGAAAAAAAACAGAAGGAGACTGTAGCAGAGATAATGAAGTGGTTTGGAGTGAAGACTATCATTACTTTGGTGTAAAATGGGTAAATGAGCAAAGGTTAGAATATTTTGTAGATGGAAAAAGAGTAAAAGTAGTTACAGGATTACGTGTAAAGGATGGAATAGATCCAGAATCTTATACAGCATGTAATGGTTTAACAAGAGAAATGCATATGATTATTAGTCAAGCAGCCCAAGCTTGGAGATATGGAGGAGCTACTAATTTTTGGAATAGTTCTGACATTAAAACAGGACCTAATGCTAAAATGTATGTAGATTGGATTAGAGTCTATTCTCCAACAGGTACCGTAAATAATAGAAGTTGTAACTAACCTCTTTTATAGTTTAATTTTGTTATAAAAAGTCTTCTTTGCAAAAGAAGGCTTTTTTGTTTTTAAGGAGTTTTTTTTAAGATTATAGATTTTGTTTAGATGTTAATGTATATGTGTTTTTATTGTGTTATAATCATTTTTTTAACCTTGTATTGTTGATAATGTTTTCTGTGTGTGTTTATGTTGTTTTTTCCTCGGTATTGGGTTGTGTTTTTTTAAGATTTTGTAGCTGTCTGAATATGTATAGAATTATACCTTTTATTTCAGGTTTTTTTCAACAATCTAGCTAATACGTCTATGTGTAATCTAGACAGTATTTTATTCTTTTTATAAGGTAGAGACTATGTTTATTACTTATTAATTTAAAAAATATAAATTATGAGTTTTATGAGATTAACCAGTATGCTAGTCTGTTTATTATTGTTTAGTTGTGGAGAAGAAACCCAAGAAAACATTTCCAATTCTAACGAAGTTTCGGATGCTTCTTTAGAAGGTTTTGAAGATTTACCTGCTAAAGAGGGAGCTCCCGTTGCTACTTTATCTAGTTGTAGCCCTATAGACAATATTTTATTTGATGCACCTGTTAACAATACAATTCAAGCAGTTAACCGTAGTGTTTTTGGAATGGGGAATTGGCAATTGGTAGATGATTTGTCTGATGAGTTTGATTATCCTGGAGGGAAGTCTGCTCCAGTGTTTTCATCCAAATGGAAGTATGGATTTGTAAACAATTATACAGGGCCTTTACCTACTGCATGGACAGGAGATCAAATTACGTTTGAAACCCTAAGTGGTTCTAACCGTGCCGTGGTGTTAACAGCAGCAGACACAGGTTCTGGAGCTAGTAGAAGATTAAACTGTGGTATGATAACCTCTAATGCTAAGAGTAGTTATCCTATTTTTCAAGAGGCTAAAGTTAAAATTAGCAACTCGCAACTGGCAAATGCTATTTGGATGCTTAGTGGAGATGCAGGTACTACAGAAGAAATAGATAATTTAGAAACCTATGGGCCTAGAATAAGACCTAATAACACACAATGTGACTATCCTTATTATGGAGATCGTATACATTTAAGTCACCACACTTTTAAGACAGAAAATGGAGTTAGGTTAGATTACCAACCCCATGTAGAGACATGGATGTCTAGAAAACAATCAGCAGGAGATTGTAGTAGAGCTAATGATGTGGTTTGGAGTGAGGATTACCATTATTTTGGAGTAAAATGGGTAAACAACCAACGTTTGGATTATTTTATTGATGGAAAAAGAGTAAAGACCGTAAGCGGTTTAAGAGTTGAAGATGGTATAGATCCTGATTATTACACAAGCTGTGGGAATGGATTGACAAGAGAGATGCACATGATTATTAGTCAAGCTGCACAATCTTGGAGGTATGGAAGTACAGATAATTTTTGGAACAGTTCTGATATTAAATCTGGACCTAATACTAAAATGTATGTAGATTGGATTAGAGTTTATTCACCATCTGGAAATGTAAATGCAAGAAGCTGTAATTAATTAAATAGAATAGCTTTTTAGATTCAAAAAGTCCTAAATAACAGCAATGTTATTTAGGACTTTATTGTATGCTTAAAATAAGGTTACAATTTAGTTGTTAAACAAAACCTTAGTGGTAAATCTTTCTCCTTTTGCATTTAAAATAGATACTAAGTAAATTTTAGAGGTTTCAAAATTAAAATACAAACGGTTTCCTGTTTTTACTTTTTGTTGAACAATGGTTTTTCCCAAGACATCAAAAATAAATACCTCTGCATCTGATTTTTGTATGTGTATACCCTCTTTTGTGATAGCGATTTTCTCTAATAAAAGATTGTTGTTAGATAATGTTACGTTTTTAGCAAGCGTTACATCATCAATATAAAAAACAGCATTTTCTGTTTCACTAGTCAATCTTACATAAGCAGCATCATTTGTGGTAGCTGTTACAATAGGACTCGATATTTTTGTCCACGTATCTCCAACAGATGTATAAACATCGTCTCCTTTATTTTCAATTCCATTTAAAAATAAAGAAGCTTTTACGTTTACTGTTTCTCCTGTACTCGCTCTCACGTACACTGATCCTTGGTAGTTTTGACCTGTTTCTGCTAAGTGTTGATATCCAGTTTTGGCATTAAAAGTAGATCTCCCTCCAGAAGAAAATACATTGGTTAGTTCTACAGAATAAGCCCCGCTGTTGGCAAAATCACTACTTAGTGTAAATGGATTGATTTGATTTTTTGTGTAGGGATTAGTTAGTCCCAAAGCTTGTGTTTGGTGAAAAAAGTCAGTTTCAAAATCTCCATTAACGTTTAGTGGGTTGGCAGTAATGGTAAGTTCATCAAAAGACAAGGTTTTATTAGCACCACCTGGCAATGTAAAACTAACGGTCCATAGAGAAGTGTCTGCTTGTGTTCCAGAAGAAAATACGTTAGAAGATATTAGTTGCCATGTTCCTTGTGTAGCAGCCAGGTTTATTTGTGCACTTGTATACACATCTGCCCCGTTGTTTGCTACCGTCATTTTTACTTTTTGATTGGCAACAGTAGCTTTTATCCATAGGCTTACAACACAGTTAACATTGTTCGCTATAGTAAAAGTATCACTCGTTAATAAATTGGTCGCATTAGAACCTGCATCTGCAGTAAAAGACAATGCGTTGTTGGTTTGTCCACTTACATCTATACTTGTACTAGCGTTAGCGGCTGTCCAATTGGTAGTGGTTTCAAAAGAACTGTTACTAACAGCAATGTTTGTTTGCGAAAATAGGCATGTTGGTAATAACAATGCCATAAGTAATTTTGATTTCATCTTTAAAATATTTAAAAGTTAATAATCGATTGAAAAAAAAAGAATCCTCTCAAAAGAATACTAATGAGAGGATTTGGGGTGAATTATGGTCTAGGATTTACTGCTTTAATGGTAATGTTATCTAGGTATATTGATAAAGGTTGCACAGGACCAGCTATGTTATTACGAATTCTCATAATTAATTTAGCAGAAGTACTGTTAAAACTAGCAGTAACACTTCCGTACACCCAAGTATCTTTAGGAGTACTGTTGTTTAAAATTAATGATGGGAAACCTGGGTCTAAAGCACCAGAACCGTCATTGGTAAATGTTCTAATATTTACTTGACTTGGACCAAAATTGTGAGATGCTGGCACGTAAGCCCACAAACCAATTTCGTAAGTCTGACCATTTACAATAGGATATTCAATATCTACTCCAGAAGTTGTTGTGTTTACCAAGGCTGCTACACCACCTTGTAGTACGTTTAGTTTTAAAGAAGTACTTCCTGTTTTAGCTTGTTCTGTAGAATATTCATAACTGCTGTTTTCTGCAATACAAGGACCACAAAAAGTTGTGTTAGATCTCCAGTTCTCTATTCCCGTACCTGATTTTTCAAAATCAAAATCGTAGTCTGTGTCTACCAAAATATTATCTCCACCGCTAATAGCTTGTTGGTTGGTAAAACTTTCTAACAAGACTCCATCTGTGGTAGCAAAAGAACCTTTGGTATAACTAACTGTAGCAATGTCATCATCATAAACAGTTTCTCCGTTTAAAGTAAGGTCTACCAAAGTAGCATCACCAGATTGTACTGCTACATTCTGAATACTTGCAGGAATAGTTACGTTGCTTTTGTTTTTAAGAGTGATAGAAAAATCACCTGTGTTTACAGAAGAAGCTTCCATTTCTCTACTAAAAGCTAAGGTGATTTTACCATTCACAATAGAAGTGCTTTCTAAGGTTACAGGTTCTGTAGACCCAACAATGGTAATTAGGTTGGTAAATGCCAAGGCACCATTACCTACAGGGTTTAATCTAGAGGCTGTTAAAGACACATCGTAGTTTTTTACCTTGCTGTATTTTACATCAATAGAAGCTTTGTTGTTCTCTAAATCTATAATTTCACTTCCTTCAATCGCATTTGCATCTCCAGATTCTGCAACAATGGTTTCTGGTTGCCCAACTACATCAAAAGAATAACGCACGGTTTTACCTGCACTTACTTCATTTAAAGCATCGTTTTCAAGAGTTAAAAGTTTTTCTGTATTTCCATTGCTGTCCAATACGGCTGCTTCTAGGTTAGAAAGCTGAATTTGTTCCAATACTTCAAAAGTAAATATTTCTTCAAATTCCTTTTCACCAGAATTAACTTCGTCTTCTACTCCTACATAAGCATTTTCTTTAAATACCTGGCTTAGCGTTACGTTTTGCGTTCCAGTTTTTAAAAAACGAAAGTTTAAAACACTCGCTGTAGATTCAGTGTTATTATCTGCATCAATAATATCTGCAACACCTTCTTCAATAGTCCATTTTCTAGATTCAATTCCTGTAGAGATATCTCCTAAAGAAACTCTAGCACCAACCTCTGTTCTGTTTCCATTATTTTCAGAGGAGTTTAAAGTTAGTTTGTGACTAGGAATGGAGATGATGGAATCTTCTTTGCAGGCAAAAAAGATAAGAGTAAGGCTACATACGAGCCATTTTATATATTTTATGTTCATGATTGTTGTGTTTTATGAATTTGTGATTTTAGGCTATAACGCACTGTTGTTTTGTAATTCTTTGTTAGGAATTGGCCAGTAATCTTTATTAGCGTTGTAATTGCTTACTGCATCTTGATAGTGTCTTAGTGGCATGGTTCTAAAAAAGAAAGGAGGAACGTTGTTTGCCAAAGGATATTTAACTACCAATTTAGATTCCTGATCATTTGCATTTGCCAAAGCATCTGCTACAATTCCCCAACGAACCAAATCTTTCCATCTATGACCTTCATAACATAATTCTAAAGGTCTTTCTACAAATTGTAAATGTGTTAAGATTGCGTTGGCATCTACATTTACCAATGGGAATTCTGTCAAATCATTAGCATCTAAGCTGGTCTGTAATTCTGGAATTTGATTTCCATTTTCAGTTCTATAAGTAGCTAAAGTTTTAACTCCTGCTCTAGTTCTAACTAAATCAATCAATTCAATAGCTTGGTCTACATTTCCATTGTTGGTTCCACCTTCTAACAAAGCTTCTGCATACATTAACAAAACATCTGCATAACGAATGTGTCTAAAGTTGATTCCTGATCTAGACAATTCTGGTTCTACATTTAAATGATACCAGTTAGAATGTTTTTTTACATAAGCACTAATTCCGTATGCGTTGTAGCTAGGTCCAGGCAAGTCTAATAAAGTAGATTGGTAATACTCATCTTCAAAATTACTAGGAGCTATACTTGCAGACAGTCTGTTAGAATGTCCATCGGTTCCGTCTGCTTTTTCATCATTTACCATTAATTCATGTAAATAATATGAAGCAAAAATTTGGTTAAATCCACCGTTTCCTTGTTTTCCAATAGGTCCAGATAAAGCGGTTGCTTCTGCTCCAGAACCAAATTGATTGTCATCTACAGTATTACCACCAATACCTGCATTTAAATCAAAAGAGTAGTTGGTTTCTAAAATAGATTCTTCGTTAAACTCGTTAAAATGTGTAAAGTTATCCATAGGGTCTGCTACCAAACTATAGACTCCAGAATCTACCACTTTGGCAAATTCTGTAGCTGCTAAACTCCATTCTTTGTCATACAGGTATACTTTTCCTAATAAACTAGAAGCGGCTCCTGATGTAATTCTTCCAACATCGGTTCCTGTCCAAGAAGCACGAATGTTTTCTTGTGCATATTTTAAGTCTGGAATAATTACGGCATTGGTAATTTCTTCTAGTGTAGACATTTCTTTTAGTGCATCTGCATCACTGGTAATGGTTTTTGTGTGTAAAATTCCCTGACCATAAGTATTTACCAATTGAAAGTAAAAGAACGCTCTTAAAAATCTTGCTTGTCCTTCTATTTCATTTTTATCATAGGTATTAAATAATGTTTCATCAACAGTTGCAATGTTTTCAATAACTTGATTGGCTCTGTTGATTCCAATATACAACTCGTTCCATTTGTTGGTTACCGACAAATCGGTATCGTTAAAATTCAAGTTTAAAAATTGAGGTGTAAATGGAGCAAAGGTTGTTGTAAAGGTTAAATCTCCCTGAGCCATTTCTGAAACTATTTGTCTACCGCTAATACTAGAAAATTGCAAAGCACCGTAGACAGTGGTTAGTCCTGAATTAAAATCGTTTTCTGTTTGCCAAAAAAGAGCAGCATCATATGCGTTGGGTGTTAGCTCTTCTAGAAAACTATCTTCATCACATCCTACCAAACCTATAAGAATGGCTAGAAGTGTGTATATTTTATATTTTAAAATCTTCATAATTATTTCTTCTTTTTAAGGTTTAAAAATTAGCTTGAACTCCCAATAAGAATTGTCTTGTAATAGGGTAATTTCCTTTGTCAACTCCTCTGGTTAACAATCCATCTCCACCAACTTCAGGATCGTAACCTGAGTATTTGGTAAATGTGAATGGGTTTACAGAGGTTAGGTATACTCTTGCTTTTTTAATGTTTAATTTTTCTAAGTTTGGAATGGTGTATCCTAAGGTTAAGTTTCGGATTCTTAAATAAGTACCATCTTCTAAGAAATAGTCAGATCTAGATCTAACGTTTTCACTAGAAACAGTTCTTTCTGTAGGAATATTAGAGGTTGGGTTTTGTGGTGTCCACATAGAATATAAATCTTGATGTCTACGAGCTCTGTATGCAAATAATTTTGCTCCGTTGTAAATTTCTGCTCCCGATGAAAAATAGGTTTGAGCATTAAAATCAAAGTTTTTATAATTCAACCCAATGTTTAATCCAGATTCAAAATCTGCTTGACCAGATCCGCTATACACCAAATCATTGTCATCAATTTTAGAATCTCCATTCTGATCTTTATACATTAAATCTCCCAATTGTGAACCGCTATCAATCAGTTGATAAGCATCTAATTGTTCTTGAGTTTTAATCACTCCTTGGTTTTGTAATAAGAAAAATGCTCCAGCTTCATGCCCTACAGCGTAGTAAGTTGTGTTGTCTGCATTTTGATTTCCTTCTGTAAAAGGAACTCCACCACCATAACCTCTTTCTAGGCCATCTAAGTTGGTTACTTCGTTTACATTTTTAGTTAAGGTATAAGAGATGTTGTATTTTAATCCTTTGATTCTGTTTCTGTAATTCAAGGCAAATTCAACTCCCTTGTTGGTCATGTTTCCTGCATTTACGGCAACAACTCCATATTGATTTACGGCATCTGTTTGTGAAGTTCCTGCAGAACCAGGTAATTCTTTTAACAACAACATGTCGTTTTTGTTATTTTCGTAGTAATCAAAGTTCATGCTCAGTCTATTGTTAAACAGTGCTAAGTCAATACCAATATTTTTAGAAATGGTTGTTTCCCATTTCAAATTTTCGTTGGTAATTCTTCTTTGAATATTTCCGATAGCTAAGCTTTCTGAAGTAGCAAACGGGTAGTTAACACCAGATTCTACAATAGAACTTGTTGCATAATCTCTGGTGCTTTGGTTCCCAACTTCAGCATAACTGGCTCTTAATTTTAAGTTAGAAATTTCACTAATATTCTTTAAAAAATTTTCTTCGTGTAAGTTCCAACCCGCAGACAATCCAAAGAAAGTTCCGTGTTTATTATCTCCCTGAAATCTAGAAGAACCATCACGTCTAATACTACCAGAGAATAAGTATTTATCATCGTAATTGTACAGACCTCTAAATAATTTTCCGCTTAGCGTTCTGTTAATGTCTGTTCCTGTAGGTTTTATAGCTTCTGCACCACCACTTAATACTTGTACATTGTTATTGGGTACATCTTTATCAAAAATAACTCCTGTACCAGAGGTTTGACTTTGGAATTTCTCATAAGAGAGTACTGCTAGTAATCCTACTTTATGTTCTTTATTGGTACCAAAAGCAGTGTTGTAGTTTAAGATGTTTTCTATAGATCTTCTTTTAGAAATAACATGATCTTCTAACAATCTTGCATTTAGGACAGAACTAGCATTTAAATCACCTTGTGAGTTGAAAGATAAAAATCTAGGGAAAAACCTTTTTTGAAAAGAATTAAAATTGTTATATCCCAAGTTTACTTTGTAACTCAATCCTTTTAAGATTTCATATTGCAAGTTTAGGGCAATATTGTTTCTTTTGGTTTCCGTTTTGTTTGTATTTCCAAATAAAGCAGCAAATACACTTATAATACCATCACCGTCACCATCAATAACACTTACATCGCTAGGATCCGAAAGAGGTCTACCGTATGGCATTTGTTTGATAGATTGTTCGTAAATATTAAAAGGTTCACGATCTCTGTTTTCGGTAGTATACCCCACAGAAGTAAACATTTTAAATTTTCCTTTGGTGTATTGTGCTGTTAATCTATTGGCCAGTCTGTTAAATCCAGATCCTTTAAGAACTCCATCTTGATTAAAATAAGTGGTGTTAAAGTTTAACTGAACATCTTTGGTTCCTCCAGAAACATTTAAAGAATAGTTTTCTATAATGGCATTGTTATTCTGAATAGATTCGATATAATCTGTATTAAAATCTAAAGCTTGTGGGTTTAGACTAAAAGGATCAAAAGAAGTGTTGTTTAATACGTTTCTTTGTTGAATTTGATACAGTTGTTGGTCTGTATTCATTAAAGGAGTTCCAGAAGTAATGTTTTGAACCCCAACATAACTTGTAAAGTTTACCCTAGTTTTTCCGGCTTCTCCCTTTTTTGTGGTAATTAAAATAACACCGTTAGAGGCTCTTGTTCCATAAATGGCTGCAGAAGCTCCATCTTTAAGAATGTCTATAGATTCTATTTGGTTAGGAGCAATATTAGGATTGTCTTCGTACGGAATTCCATCAACTACATATAAAGGCCCTAAAGCATCTGCAGTTAAAGATCCCACACCTCTAATTTGAATATTTGCGGGTTCTCCTGGACTACCATTTTGTGCTTGGATGTTTACCCCTGCTACTTTTCCCTGAATAGCTGTTCCTAAATCAGAAGTAGCGGTTTGGGTAATTTCTTCTGAAGTAACATTGGCTACAGCTCCCGTAATTTCCTTTTTCTTTTGTTTACCGTATCCTATTAATTGTACAGCATCTAAAGATTGTACGTCTCTTTCTAATTGAATTTTAATCAGATTAGAGTTTTGATTGGATAACACAACCTCTTTGGATAAGTAACCCAAATAAGTAATAACAATCGTTTTGTTTGGTGTGGTCGTTAATTCAAAGTTTCCATCAAAATCTGAAAGTGTAGTTTGCTGGGTTCCTTTAATAGTAATTTGAGCACCCAAAAGAGGTCCTTCATTGTCTTTTACTAGACCTTGATAATTTTTTTGTTGGGCACTTGCATTGATTACATTTAATAGCAAAATAACAAAAGCTAATAAATGTTTTTTCTTGATGCCTAAGCATAGGTTAGTTTTCATATGAATCTAAAAGTTTTAATTGTTTTACAAATTTCACTGAAAACAAAGGCTTTTAGATTGCGGTTAGGATAGACATATCCTGTACAGGAGTTTTTTTGAAGGTAGACTAATACTGAGAATATGCCATTACCCTCAACATCTGTCTAGATGATGTTCTTTTAGTTTTATGCTATTTTATTTGTGATATAATAGTTTATTTATTTGTTTTTATATGGAATTGATAAAATCTGATAAACTTTGTTCTTTTTCTAAATTTAATTTTTTTCTAAGTCTGTATCTAGATGTATGAACACTTTCTACAGATATTCCTAACAAAGAAGACATCTCTTTACTGGTAAAGTTTAGTTTGATCAAAGCGCAAATTTTTAAATCGGTCTGGCTAAGGTTTGGAAATTGTTCTCTAAGCTTTTTGTAAAAGTTCTGATTGATCAATGTAAAACGCGTTTCAAACTCTTTCCAGTTACTATTTGGGTTTCCCTGTATGGTATTGATCATTTTACTAACCGTTTTGGTATTAATGCTCTCGTCTTGTTTGTTTAATCTTTGTTGAAGATTT
Organism: Wenyingzhuangia heitensis; assembly: GCF_011762155.1. GTDB lineage: Bacteria > Bacteroidota > Bacteroidia > Flavobacteriales > Flavobacteriaceae > Wenyingzhuangia > Wenyingzhuangia heitensis. Next base: position 171,487 of record NZ_JAASQL010000003.1, on the reverse strand, counting down.
TTTAAGAACTCTTCTTTTTCTATTAGCTGCAGAGCAGATGTGGTTAGTTCTTTGTTCTTTAATTCTAAAATTTCATTCTTTTTTTCAAGTTCAAGTTTTTGTTTTTCTTCTATAATTTTCTTTTCGTTCTGATGTTTTCGTTTGGTGTAAAAAATAAAAAAGTAGACAAATATAAGTACAGATATTGTTACGGTGGTTGTAGTAACTACTTTTAAAAACGAGATGTATTTTTCTTGTTTTAACAGTTCAATTTTTCTGTTGCTTTCTAGTTTTTGTTGCTCTTCTTTAGTGGTTCTAAAAGTATCTTTTAACAAGAGCAATTCTTGATTATTTTCTGTTTTACTACCAAAAATTTTCTCATTCATTTCCTTAGACTCTTTTAGGTAAACAAAGGCTTTTTGATAGTTGTTTTTAATTTTATAAACTTCAACCAAGTCATCACAACTCATGATTTTATAATCTGAATGACAGTGATATTGATTGGAGATTTGTAACGAGTTTGTATAAGCCTCTATACTCTTTTTGTAATCTCCTTTGGCTTTGTATACTTTTCCTAAAATATGTTCTATGACTACTAGATAGGTAATGCTTTCTTCCTTAAAAAAGTCTTTAGCAGTTTGTAGTTTTTCAATAGCTTTGTCATATTTTTTTTCAAGCATTAGTTTGTAGGCTAGCTCTGCTTCTAAATAATAGTTTTTGTGCAGTCCTTGAATGTTGTTTTTAATTTTTACGCAACTATCAAGATGTTTTAGATACATGTCGTAGTTTTTGTTTACCCTGTAAAAATTTGCCAATCCAAAATGATCGCTAAAAATGTAAATAGAAGGAACCAAGTTTTTTTTGTAGAGATCTCTACTTATTTCTAAAGAAGCATTAAAGTGTTTTAAAGCCTCTTCTTTACGGTTAAAAAAACCATAAAGCCAGCCAAGTTCCTGGTAGACTCTTCCTTTGTGTATTTTTTTTTGATGTCTATCTGCTAATAACAAAGCTTTCCATAAATGATCATAAGCTTTGCTGTAATTCACATTATGGCTATATATAGTACCAATTTCTATAAGCCCTTTTATGGCTCTAAGAGTGTCTTTTTCTTCTAAAGCACTTTGATAGTACTGTGTATATATCTGTACAGATTTTTTTGGGTTGATAAACTTGATCTCTTTTGCTTGTTGAAAAAGTGTGTCTATCTCCTTTTCTTCTTGACTATAGGTAGATACATTAAATAATAGGCTTATGCTAAATGTTATAAAAAAAATGAAATTGAATTTTTGCATTTTAATGTTTTTAATAATGAAGGGACTCTAAAGTAGTAATTTTATTGTCTAGTAATTTATACGTTTTCTTTTTTGTTTTTCGATGTCTAGAGAATTTTGGTTTTTAAGGTGAAAAGTGCTCGTTTTTATTAGGACGACATAGTTTTGTGCATTGTTTGTCTAGGTAAAATTAATTGATAAAATTGAATTTGGATTCTACTAAAAAGTATATCTTTTGCAAATCAATAAACTTTACAATGAAGGCTAGTTTTTATAAATACATAATTCTTTTTTTAATACCTCTTTATTATTCTTGTAAACCACAAAAGGAAAAGAAGGAGAGTGTTCAGCAAAATTTGGAGTTAAATCAAGGAAAAAAATTAGCAGAAACATATTGTACAAGCTGTCATCAGTTTCCTAAAGCCAAAACATTTCCTAAAAAATATTGGGAAGAGGTTTTGCCTGTAATGAGTTTTTTTTTAAGTGCGCAAAAAGAAGGAACTCAATTGTCTGATTTTAAAAACCCTATAGCAAAACAAAGATTATTAGCTTCTGGTTTGTTTCCAAAGGCACCCTTAGTTACAAAAGCAGAATGGAAAATGATACAGGAGTATTATTTTTTAAATGCTTCTAAAGAAAATAAGCCAGAATTAACCCCTAATTTTATTTATAAAATGCCTCAATTTACCAAAGAGGTGTTTCCGTGGAAAGCTAAGATGGAAGGTTTAACATATTTAAATTTTTATGAAGGGATTTATGATATTGGATACAATACTAAGACATCTAATTATCATTTAAAATTAGATAATAAAGGAAATGAAACCGTAAAAACAAAAATAGAATCTCCTTTGGTAAATGTTATTAAAAATGGAAATATAGAATTTTTGTTACTATTAGGAAGAATGGCAAATGTTGATGAGCCTACAGGAAAAATAATCATAGAATCTAAAACTGGCTTGAGCAAGTTTATAGAGTCTTTAGAAAGACCCATAGATTTTGTTATTGAAGATTTGGATAAGGATGGAGTTCCAGAAATTTTAGTAGCAGAATTTGGAAAGTATTTAGGAGGTATTAATATTTATACAAAAGGAGAAAAAGGTGTTGTTAAGAAAAATATTTATGCAAAACCTGGAGCTATTAAATTTGTGTTAAAAGATATAAATAAGGATGGATTAAAAGATTTTTATGTGCTTCTTGCTCAGGAAAATGAAAGTGTTTATTTGTTTTTAAACAAAGGAAATTTAGAGTTTGAAAAACAAAGAATAATTAGTTTACCACCTGATTATGGGACAACATATTTTGAAATGTTAGATTTTGATAAAGATGGAGATTTAGATATTATTACCTCTAGTGGAGATAGTGATGATTTTGTAAGTGTTCTAAAACCAAACCATGGAGTTAGGTTGCATGAAAATTTAGGAAATCATAAATACAAACAAGTTTGGTTTCATAAACAAGAAGGGTCTTATGGAACTGTTTCTGCAGATTTTGATAATGACGGAGATATAGACATTGCATCTATAGGTTATTATGCTTCTGCTAAAAATAAAAAACAAGAGAGTTTCTTGTATTTTGAAAACATTGGTAAACAAAAGAGTGGATGGAGTTTTAAAACTTATTCTTTGGCAGATGATAATCTTGAAAATAGCTGTTTTATGTTAATCAAAGCAAAAGATGTTGACAATGACGGAGATTTAGATATTATTCTAGGAAGTAACGCTGGAATATTTGGAGAAGATAAGAAAACGATAATCTCTAAAAATTGGCAAAATAATGGAGGTGCCATTACAGTGTTAAAAAACAACTATAAATAACAATTATCATTTCTGTTTTTGTTAAATAAATACAATAAGCTTATTTATATTTTACACCAGCTAAAATTTCAATATCTAAATGATTGTTTTTAGGAGGAATTGGACAAATGTAGTTTTTATTATAGGCACAATAAGGGTTGTAAGCTTTGTTAAAATCTAAAACAATAGTTCCAGTAGGGGTTTCTGGAATAGTTGTATCTAAATATCTTCCTCCATTGTAGGTGGTTTTACCATTGCTGTTATCGGTAAAAGGAATAAATAAATAGTTCTCAAAGCCTTTCTTTTTTAGTAAGCTTAAACTTTGATAAATGCGTAATGATAATTGCTTTCCATCAATACTAAAACTTGCCAAAGCATATTGTTGGTATGCTTCTGTTTTTCCTGCAGTATTACTAATATAGGTAACAGGACTGTTAAATGTATAACTAAGCTTTGCGTTTACTTTGTATTTTTCTTGAGTTTTGAAAAAAGGCAAACCCGTAAATTTTTTGATTTTACTTTTAGCTAATGGACTTTTATTTTTGTCTTTAAAGTATTCGTTTAATTCTGTTCTATGCTTATTTATTTCTTGCTGATAACTTTTACTTTGAGCAGAAACAAACTGAGAAATTAGTAATATAACAATAAGAAACTTTTTCATGGATTAGTTTTTGGTGATTTTAGCTAAATAATCGTAATGTTCTCCTTCTGCCATAAGTTCACAATTCATGCCATTGTAAACAGCACAACGTTGTAGCGTGTTGTAATCTACATACAGCCAATCAAAAGTTTCAGATTGTTGCTCTTTATAGTTCATCCAAAATTGGACTTCTCCATAATATTCTTGACTGGCATCTATCCAGTGGTCTCCGTTTTCATCTTCAAACATATAAACTATGTCCGATGAGTCTATTAAAATTTGTCCATTAGGAGTTAAAAAATCAGTTAAATAATTTAAAAAGCTAGCTAAATTAGTTAGTTTACCACAAATACCGGTTCCGTTCATTAACACCAAAATGGTGTCAAATTTTTCATCGGTTTTAAAATTGTAAATATCGGTAACTTGGGAGTTTGTAATTCCTCTGTCTTTAGCTACTTCTATGGCACCCTCAGAAATATCTATAGCGGTTACCTGTAATCCTTTTTTTTGTAAGTATAAGGAATGGCTCCCTGCACCACAGCCAACATCTAAAGTTTTCCCCTTGGCTAGTTGCAAAGCTTTTTGTTCAATGGCTGGCATGTCTTTATACGTTCTTAATAAATAAGGTAAAGGCAATTCGTCTTCTTCAGAAATAGAAGAGTTGGTGAGCAATTTATCTTGTGTGTTATTATCAAAATAAAAAGCTTTTAAAGCAGTTCCTAAAACATCATTCATAAAAAGTAATTTGTACAATGCAAAGGTACTTTATTTATTAAAAAAAGTCTGCGGATTTAAATTAGGATATTTAAGGGATTATTTACAATTTAATAAAGACGTATTGTTTTTTACTTTTCTATTTTTGTGAATGTTTTAAAAAAAAAATAGATGTTAAACATTCCACCAGAAGAAGGTGATTTTTATACCAATGAACAGGGGTATAGGGTTTTTACAGAACAGTATCATTTAAAAAGAGGATATTGTTGTAAAAGTGGTTGTAAACACTGTCCGTATGGTTATGATAAAAAAACAGATTCGTTTATAAATAAATAAAAAATGAGAAAAATACTAGTAATTGTTTTGGCACTTAGTTTAACAAACTGTGCAGAATTAAGTCATATTGTAAGTAATTTACCTATAGGAACAGAAAATCCAATTTCTAGTTTAGATATTTCACAAGGTTTAAAACAAGCTTTGGATAAAGGAATATCAGACCAGGTAAGTAAATTAACCCAAGACAAAGGATTTTACAGTAACGAGTTGGTTAGAATTGCTTTGCCAGAGGAGTTGAAAAAAGTAGATGAGACTCTACGAAAATTTGGATTGAGTGATTTGGCAGACAAAGGGTTGATAGCTTTAAATGCAACCGCATCAGATGCCGTAAAAACAGCTACACCTATTTTTGTAGACGCTATTAAAAACATGAGTTTTAACGATGCGAAAAATATATTAATGGGAAGTAACAATGCTGCTACCAACTATTTAACAGCAACTACAAACGATAAATTATACGCTTCCTTTAGTCCTGTAATTAAAAATTCTTTTGACAAAGTTGGAGCTGCAGAAATATGGACGTTGCTAATAGACAAATACAATCAAATTCCGTTTATTACCAAAGTAAATCCAGACTTAACAGATTATGTTACGGAAAAAGCCTTAACAGGAGTGTATACCATGATAGCGATTGAAGAACAAAAAATTAGAACAGATATTGGTGAAAGGTCTACCGTATTATTGCAAAAAGTATTTGCATTACAAGACGGTAAATAAAAATACATTAATAGAGTAAAAAGCTCCGCTAAAAGATCAAAATCTTTTAGCGGAGCTTTTGTTTTTTAATTAGTTAAATTTCAGTTGTCTAACTCATATGTTTTTTGTGTTATAACAAATCAATTAACTTGATGTTTTATAGTGTTTATTGAGTGTATAGTTGCTCTTTTGTTTAGAATTAGCTCTTATATTTGAAACACTAACCCTTAAAATAGTACTTGTTTTGAAAAATATTTATAGTTTCTTTTACTTGGCAATAGTTATTTATAGGTAAATCAAAATTTATAGTTCAATAAAAACGATAATATGAAGAATATAAAAAATCTAGCAATTGGTTTAATTCTTTTAATTGCTATTTCTTGTGGAGGGAATAAAGATTCTGAAGAAATGGTTTTAGAACCTCAAAAAGCAGTATTAGTATATCCTGCGGAGAATGAAGAATGTGAAGGAGGGATTGTTGTGTCTGATACCGAAGCTGTTTTAGAGTTTAAGTGGCAGAAAGCAGAAAATGCAGACTCTTATTTGTTAAAAGTAGAAAGCTTAAATACGGGGGTAGTGAAAGAATTTACTGCAAATACAAACTTTAAAGAGGTGAATCTTTTAAGAGGTGTTCCGTATTCTTGGTCGGTGGTTTCATTAAAAAAAGGATCTCAAATAACAGCAACAAGTAGTCTTTGGGAGTTTTATATGGCTGCAGAGGGAGTAGAGAATTATATTCCTTTTCCAGCAAAATTATTGAATCCTACAAATGAAGAGATAATTGTAACTTCTTCTGTTACTATAGAATGGAGTGGGAATGATGTTGATAATGATATAAAAGAGTATGAGTTGTATTTAGATACAAATTCAAATCCAACAACCAAACATGCCACTACAAATTTGCAAACCGTAGAGAATATATCGTTAATTACGGGGACTACATATTATTGGAAAGTCGTTACCAAAGATTTGGCAGGAAATTCATCAAATTCACAAGTGTATAGTTTTACGCTAGAATAAGTTTTATACAAAAAAAGAACCTCTTTCAAGAGGTTCTTTTTTTGTTAAATAGAGTTGATAAAATCACTCAAACTATCATTGCGTTCTAGGCCTAGTTTCTTTCTTAGTCTATATCTAGATGTGTGTACACTTTCTACAGAAATACCCAGCAAGGATGACATTTCTTTACTAGAGAAATTCAATTTAATAAGTGCACAAATCTTTTGATCTGTTTGTCCTAGTTTAGGAAATTTTTCTTTTAAATTGGTGTAAAAACTTTGGTTGATACTCGTAAATCGTGCTTCAAATTCTTTCCAGTTACTGCTAGGACTTCCTTGTATAGTATTCACCATTCGGTTAATTACTTTAACGTCAACATTATCTTTTTGTTTAGAAAGTTTGTTTTTTAAGTTTTTAAGAAACTCTTCTTTTTCTATTAGCTGAAGTGCAGAAGCGGTTAGCTCTTTGTTTTTTAATTCTAAGACTTCGTTTTTTCTATCAAGTTCTAGTTTTTGTTTTTCTTCAATAGTTTTTTTCTCTTTTTCGTGACTAATTTTTAAGTTTCTTATAAATATAATAATAGATATTATTAGAAAACAGATACATACACCTAATAAAATATGTTTTAAGAACCATATATACTCTTCTTGTTCTAACAGTTTTATCTTTCTAATAGCCTCTAGTTTTTCTTGCTTCTCTTTGGCTATTCTATAAGTGTCTTTTAGCTTAAATAATGTTTGATTGTTTTCGCTTTTACTTCCAAAAATGGATTCGTTTAATTCCTTGGATAGTTTCTGATAATGAAAAGCTTTTTCATAATTTTTTTCTAATCTGTATATATCAGTAAGTTTGTCATAGTCCATTATTTTGTAATTGGTATGACTACTATATCTGTTAGATAAATCAATAGATTCTATAAAATGTAATTTGGCTTTAGATAAATCTCCTTTTTCTTTATAAGTATTCCCAATTAAATGATTAATGATTACTAAATAAGAAGGGGCGTTTTCTTGAAAGTATTTTTTAGATTCATTAAGCTTTTTGAGTGCTTTATTGTATTTTTTTTCTAGGGTAAGTTTGTAGCCTATTTCAGCTTCTAGATAGTAACTTCTTTTTACGTTATCTATAGATTGTATACAGCTGTCTAAATAGATATTATGTAGTTTGTTTTGTTGTCTAACTCTATAAAAATTGGCTAAGGCAAAATAATCTGAAAAAATATAACCTTTGGGAGCGTACTTCTTTTTTACCATTACTTTACTAATGGCAATGGATTTGTTAAAGTTTTCTATGGCCTCTTCATCTCTATTGTAAAAACTATATAGCCATCCAAGAGATTGATGTAATCTATTTATAAAAGTTTTAGAGTCTATTTTTTCTGCTAATAAAAGGGCTTTCCAGTAATCATCATAAGATCTGCTATAATTCATAGTGTGACTATGAATTTTACCTTTTCCTATCAAAGCATCAATAGCCTTTACAGTATCTTTTTTTTCAAGAGATTGCTCATAAGATCTTTCAAAAAGATCTATGGCAAGCTTAGGGTCTTTGTGTTTTAATTTATCAGCCTCTATATATAAACTATCTTTTTTTCTCTGAGAGTATATAGTTGTGCTTATAAGTAAACAAAATAAGAATATATTATATAGAGCTTTGTTCATTGAACTAAAGGATTTTGTATTTGTTGTCAAGTACTGCAAATTACAAACTATTTTAAAAAATTGTATAGTTTTCTATTTTAGTTAGTGTTAAAACATATTTTATTAGATGTTTTTTGTTTCTAGTTGGCTGTTTTTGTTGAGTGTATATTGGTTTGCAGTACAGTTAATGTCTAGTTTGCGTATCTATTTTTTTAGTATGTATTGTCTCTCTTTTGTAAAATGTTTAGATCTTTCTATAGATAAATATTGTGGATTATGCTTTTTTAGGTTGCTAATGTTATTGAATTTATGTTTTGTTTAAAATTGAAAAAGAATGTTGCTTTTAGGTGCTATAAACTAAATGTTCAGTTCCTTTTTTAAGTAAGATGACTTTTGTTAAATGATTTTGTTGTAGAAATAATGACTATTTTTGTGATTGTTAATGAATAATACACTAAATGAGTATTTTAAAAGAAGAGAGTAAGCCTATATATAACGTTCCAAATTTAGAACGTGGATTAATGATAATTGAATTGCTAGCAACTTGTAAAGGCGGGTTAACTTTGGCAGAAATTATAGAAAATTTATCCATAACTAAAACAACAGCATTTAGAATAGTAAGTACATTAATATTTAAAAACTATCTTCAGAAAAATGAAACGACCAAAAAGATCACACTTTCTAGAAAAATGTTAACACTTGGTTTGTCTGCAATGAATGAACAAAGTATTGCTGAGGTTTCTATAGATATAATGAGAGCTACAAGAGATGAGTTAAAGGAGTCTGTAATGCTAGGTATTATTATTGGAGACAAAGGAACTATTTTAGAACAAGTGGCATCCTCTTATCCTGTAAAATTATTTGTAGAACAAGGAACTCAGTTTAGTTTACACAGTTCTGTGGGGGGGAAATCTATTCTTGCTCATTTACCAGACAAAGAAATGAATACAATTGTAGATACAATTAAGTTTACTCCTTTTACAGAAAACACACTAACATCAAAAGATGTGTTTAAAGAGCAGCTTAAGCAAGTTAAAAAAGTTGGTTACGCAGTAGATAATGGCGAGGATATACAAGGTATTAATTGTGTGGGTGCTCCAATTTTTAACGAGTATGGAGTTCCTGTAGCAGCAATATGGATTACCGCACCACATGGACGATTGCCTTCTAAAGATTTTGAGAAAAAAGGAGAAGTAATTGCAAAATATGCGAAAGAAATATCCCTTAAATTAGGATATGTAGGTTAATTTTTTCTTTCTAAAAAGAAAAAATAAAACTCATAAATAGTTGTTTAACTAACTGTTTATGAGTTTTTTTTGGTTCAGTCCCCTTGTTTTTACTGACTTTTTTTGATGATATGAGTACCAAATATGAAACTAATTTCATATTTGGTATTTTTTTATGTAAAAAAGTGTAATTTTTACAATTAATTGTATATTTGTTCCAAATAAGAAACTAGTTCCTTATTTGGAATCTAAATAATTTTAAGATGAAAGCAACAATATATAAAGGTGATAAAACCTTTGGGGTAATTGAGAAAGAAATTGAGCAACCTTTAAACGGTGAAGTTAGAATTAAGGTAGCTTATTCAGGAGTTTGTGGAACAGATGTTCATATTTATCATGGTATGATGGATAAGAGAGTTGAAATGCCTCAGACAATTGGTCACGAAATGTCTGGAACAATTGATGCTGTTGGAGAGGGAGTTACAGGTTATGCCGTTGGAGATAAAGTAGTAGTTCGTCCATTAGACGATAGAAAAGTAAAAGCATCTGACAAAGGATTCAATCATATTTGTGAAGATTTAAAATTTATTGGAATTGATAGTCCAGGTTCTATGCAGCAATATTGGAATGTACCTGCTTTTACATTGCACAAATTACAAGAAACTACAGATTTAAAATTAGCAGCTTTAATAGAACCTTTATCAGTAGCTACTCACGATGTTCGTAGAAGTGGATTGGTAAAAGGAGAAACTGCTGTTGTTTTAGGTGGTGGCCCAATTGGATTATTGGTAGCTATGGTTGCTAAAGAAGTAGGGGCTCAAGTAATTATTTCTGAAGTAAACCCAACTCGTATTGCAAAAGCTAAAGAATTAGGTTTTGATGCTGTTAGTCCATTAGAGGTTGATTTAGTAGAATACGTTAAAAGTAAAACAGAAAACAAAAGAGCAGATGTTGTTTTTGAAGTAGCTGGTGTACAACCTGCTTTAGATATTATGTGTGAAGTAGCAGGAATTTGTGGTAGAATTGTAATGGTTGCTATTCACGGAGTTAAAAAAGAAGTTGATTTATTTAAATTTTTCTGGAAAGAATTAAGTTTAATCGGTGCTCGTGTATACGAGAAAGAAGATTATGAAAAATCAATCCAATTAATTACAGCAAATGAATTGCCATTTGAACAAATGATAACAGATGTTCAGCCATTGTCTAACATTCAAACTGTTTTTGAAAATATCGATAAAAATCCTGATGGATTAAAGGTGTTAATGGATTGTCAATTATAAAAATAAATCATCATGAGTATATTAAATACATTTAGTTTAGAAGGAAAAACAGCTTTAGTAACAGGTTGTAAAAGAGGAATTGGAATGGCTATGGCTATCGGTATGGCCGAAGCAGGAGCAAATATTATCGGAGTTTCTGCATCGTTAGAATTAAGCGGGAGTAAAGTGTCTAAAGCGGTAGAAGCAACAGGAAAATCTTTTTCTGCATACCAATGTGATTTTTCTGATAGAAAATCTTTGTATGCATTTATTGCTGAGGTTAAAAAAGACCATCCACAAATTGATATTTTGGTAAATAATGCAGGTACAATTTTACGTGCTCCTGCTGCAGAGCATCCAGATGAAATGTGGGATAAGGTTATTGAAGTGAATCAAAATGCTCAATTTATCTTAACCAGAGAAATTGGTAAGGAAATGATTAGTAGAGGTCATGGTAAAGTAATTTTTACAGCTTCATTATTAACATTCCAAGGAGGTATTACAGTACCTGGATATGCTGCAAGTAAAGGAGCAATTGGTCAGTTAACTATGGCTTTTGCTAACGAATGGGCAAGTAAAGGAGTCAATGTAAATGCAATTGCACCAGGTTATATTGCAACAGACAATACAGAAGCTTTAAGAAATGATCCAGAAAGATCAGCATCTATTTTATCTAGAATTCCAGCAGGAAGATGGGGTGAAGCAACTGATTTTGCAGGGCCAGCAGTGTTCTTAGCATCAGAAGCAGCATCTTATATGAATGGTTCCGTTATGTTAGTTGACGGTGGATGGATGGGTAGATAATTTAGTTAACATTAAAAACAACAGGAATATGTCAAACGTAAAAGAATACCAGTTATTTATTAATGGAGAGTGGAGAACTTCTACTTCTGGTCAAACAATAGATATTGTAAGTCCATCTACAGAAGAAGTAGTGGCAAGAGTGCAAAACGGAACTGCAGAAGAGGCTATTGAAGCTTTAGAAGCTGCTGATAAAGCACAAAAAGAATGGAAAAAATTACCAGCTCGTGAGCGTGCTGATTATTTATATGCTTTAGCAAATGAAATTGATGCTAATTCAGATTATTTAGCAGAATTATTAGTTAGTGAGCAAGGGAAATTATTAAAAGTAGCAAAAGGAGAAGTTGCTGTTACGGCATCTTTTATTAGATATGCTGCAGAAGGTGCTCGTAGAATTGAGGGAGATATTATTCCTTCAGACAATCCAAATGAACAAATTTGGATTCAGAAAGTACCTCGTGGAGTTGTAGTTGCAATTACAGCATGGAATTTCCCATTGGCATTGGCAGGACGAAAATTAGGTCCAGCATTGGTTGCAGGAAATACGATTGTAATCAAACCAACTTCAGAAACTCCTTTAGCAACATTAGAGTTAGGAAACTTAGCTCAAAAAGTAGGAATTCCTGCTGGAGTTATTAATATTTTAACAGGACCTGGTAGAGCAATGGGGAATGCGTTAGTAGAAAGCCCTATTTGTAAAATGGTTACAATGACTGGTTCTACTCCTGTAGGACAGCAAATTGCACGTAACGCAGCAAACAATTTAACACATGTTCAATTAGAGTTAGGAGGGAAAGCTCCATTTATTGTATTTGAAGATGCAGATATTGATGCTGCTGTAGCATCTGCTTTACATTCTCGTTTTGACAACTGTGGACAAGTTTGTACTTGTAACGAGCGTATGTATGTGCACGAAGGAATTTATGATGCATTTATGGAGAAATTTATTGCTGCAACTAAAGCAATAAAAGTTGGAAACCCAATGTTGGCAGAAACTGATATGGGACCAAAGGTAAATGGTTCTGAGTTAAAGCATATGGAGGAGTTGGTAGCTATTAGTATTAAAGAAGGAGCTACAGTTGCAACAGGAGGTAAAAGACCTGAAGGAGCTGAGTTTGAAAAAGGTTTTTGGTTTGAGCCAACGGTTTTAACAAACGTAACTCAAGACATGACTATTGTTCATGAAGAATCTTTTGGACCAATCTTACCTGTCTTAAAATTTAGCTCTTTTGAAGAGGTAATCGGTTTTGCAAATGACTGTGAATACGGTTTAGCTGCGATGGTATTTACCAATGACATGAACACGATTATGAAGTGTAATGACGAATTAGAATACGGTGAAATCTATGTGAATAGAGGTCATGGTGAACAACATCAAGGTTTCCATAACGGATACAAGTTATCAGGTTCTGGAGGTGAAGATGGAAAATATGGTTTTGAACAATATTTAGAAAAGAAGACTTTCTACATTAGACACAAAGCATAATTAGTTTTTTAGAGTATTAGCCATTGGTATCTGTTTTTTTGGTTTATGGGGCCAGTGGCTTTGCTCTCTTTTATCATAAAATAGTATGAGTACAAAAATTTCAAATATTAAAACACAATTGTTTACGGTGCCGTTACCAGAGGTAATGTCAGATGCTAAACATGGAGATCATTATCATTTTGAGTTGGTAACAGTTACCGTTACTTTAGAAGATGGTAGTGAAGGTACAGGATATACCTATACTGGAGGTAAAGGAGGTTTTGCTATTAAAGCAATGGTAGAGCACGATTTTACAAATGCATTAATAGGTAAAGACGGTACAGATATAGAAGGTATTTATGATTTTCTAGAATGGCACATTCATTACGTAGGACGTGGAGGAATTGCTTCTTTTGCAATTTCTGCTGTAGATATTGCTTTGTGGGATATCCGATGTAAAAAAGCAGGTCAGCCTTTATGGAAAATGGCCGGTGGAGCAGGGAACACTTGTAAAGCTTATTGTGGAGGAATTGATTTAATGTTCCCAATAGAAAAGTTACTAAATAACATGAAAGGTTATTTAGAAAAAGGATTCAATGCGGTTAAAATTAAAATTGGTCGTGAGAATTTAGAAGAAGATTTAGAACGTATCAAAGCAGTAAGAGAATATATTGGGCCAGACGTAACTTTTATGGTGGATGCAAACTACTCTATGACGGTAGAAAAAGCAATCAAAGCGATAGAAGGATTTAAAGATCAAAATATTACATGGTTTGAAGAACCTATTATTCCAGACAATTATAAAGGGTTTGGAGAGATAGTTGATGCTACAGGTTTTCCTTTAGCAATGGGAGAAAACTTACACACTATTCACGAATTTGAATATGCTTTTGATCAAGCAAAGTTATCTTTTGTACAGCCAGATGCATCAAACTGTGGAGGAGTTACAGGATGGTTAGCAGCTGCTAGATTGGCAGATAAGCACGGAATTCCAGCATGTTCTCATGGAATGCAAGAATTGCACGTAAGTTTGGTTTCTGCACAACCTAATTCGGGCTGGTTAGAAGTACATAGTTTTCCTATAGATGAATACACAACTAGACCTTTAGTTGTAGAAAATTACAGAGCAGTGGCTCCAGACTATCCAGGTGTTGGGGTTATTTTTAACTGGGAAAAATTAGCACAATACGAAGAAAAATAATATTAAAATTAAATTGATGAAAACAACAGTATCAAAATTTGGAACCTATCAGGGTCAAGATATAGAATTATATAGCATTAAAAATAACAATGGAGTTGAAATCAAAATAAGTAGTTTTGGTGCTACAATTACCACTGTTAATGTGCCTAATGATAAGGGAGGAATAGAGAACTTAGCTTGTGGTTTTGATCAGTTTGAGAATTATTTTTCAAAAGTTTATACAGACAATGCTCCCTACTTTGGTGGAACTGTAGGGAGATATTGTTCTCAAATAAAAAACTCAAAATTTAGCTTAAACGGTAAAGAATATCCTTTGGCAGTAAACTGTGGAGAGAACAACTTACACGGTGGGGTTGTCGGTTTTGATAAAAAAGTTTGGGCGGCAAAAGTTATAAATACAGATACAATTACTGGAGTTACAATGTCTTTAATTAGTAAAGATTTAGAAGAAGGTTTTCCAGGAAATGTAAACGTAGCAGTTACGTTTACTTTAAATGATAATAACGAGTTGTCTATAAATTATACTGCTACACCAGATCAAGATACTCCTTTAGCATTAACCAATCACACTTATTTTAATTTAAACGGATTTACTACTTCTATAGAAGGACACAATGTTAAAATAAAAGCGAGTAACAAATTGGCTATGGATGATACAGGAGCTGCTCCAGGAGAAGTAGTTAATTTAAATGGAGAAGATGATGATTTAAGAACTTCAAAAATTATCAAACATGTGCATACTGCTATGAACGATGGTTTTGAACATTATTACATTTTTGACAAAGAAGCTTTTCAGTTAGAAAAAGTAGCAGAAATATCATCAAATGTAACTTCAAGAAAATTAGAAGTCTCTACTACTGAGCCAGGAATGTTATTCTACACAGGTAAATACACTTCTGATGAAATTCAACGAGAAAACGGACAGAAATTTGGAAAATATAAAGGGTTTTGTTGTGAAACACACAGATTCCCTAATGGACCAAATATAAAAAACTCACCAAAATCGATTACCAAAGCTGGTGAAGAGTTTAAAAGTACTACTATTTTTAAATTTAGTTGGTAATACAAATCAAACTTATGATTAGTAGGGTTTTAACACTAAAACAACTATCATAACATTTAATAACTAAAAACTTAAACAACTACATTTATGATTACAGGTGTTTTATTTGCAGTACTTGCAGGATTATTATTGGGGTTATATGCCTTGCCAGAAAAATTCACAAAAGATTTTGAATTTGAAAATACATGGAGTTTGTTTTTTGCCATCAATACATTTGTGGTACCAAACATAGCTGCATTTTTATTAATAGATGGGTTTGCAGACGTATTAACAGCAATACCAACCAATGTACTTATGGGAATGATTATTTCTAGTATTCTTTGGGGAATTGGTGCTATGATGTGGGGAAAAGCGATCAATTATATAGGATTGTCTTTAGGTTTTTCAATTTTTATTGGAACTATTATTTTAGTAGGATCTTTATTACCTTTTATTCAAGTAGGATTACCTAAAACAAATGTACTTGTAACTATATTAATGGGGTTAGGAGTTGTTTTAATAGGAATTATAGCAAATGGTAGAGCTGGAATTATTAGAATGAACGATAAAAAGACGGATAGCTACGCAATTAATAGAGGAGAGTCTGTTGTTAAAGGTATTTTAATAGCTGTTGCAGGTGGTTTACTAGCTACTGGTTTTAGTTTTGCTAATGCTTATGGTGCAGAAATTATAGATAGTGCTTCCCAAGCTCAAGGAAATGCTCCTTGGAAAAGTGCTATTGCGGTAATGTACGTAATTTATATGGCTGGTGGAGTTGCTATTGCAGTTTACTTTATACAGCAATTATCTGCAAAAAAACTATGGGGTAAATTTAAAACTCCACATTTAGGAAAAAATATTGCTTTAACTACAATTATGGGAGTTTTTAACTTTGCAGCTTCTGTAGTGTTTGCTTATTCGGCTTTTAAATTAGGAAAAGAATTAGGAGGTAGTGTTGGTTATGCAATTTTTAATACTGCTTGTGTAGTTACTGCTATTGTTAGTGGTTTAATTACCAAGGAATGGTATACAGCATCTAATAGAGCTAAGAATTCTTTGTATTTAGGATTGTCTTGTATGGTGATTGGAATTATTATAATAGCTTATTCAAATACATTGGCTTAATTAAAAAAAAACATAAAAATGAAAAACATAAAATATATACTGCCTGTAGTTTTAGGGTTAGGATTGTTCTCTTGTAAACAACAAAAAACAGCTATGGATTGTGAAAATAAAATAGAGTTGAGTGATGAAAAACAAGATTTTTTAGGAATTACAAATAAAGATAAATTAAGTGCAGCCTCTAAAAGAGCATTGCTTTGGGATGATGAATTGATTTATGGAAACGAGTGGTTTTTTAAATATGAAACATACGATTTAAAAGGTGATTTTGCCTATGAAGAAGGAGTTGTAAGAAGAGATCCTAGTGCATTAATTAAACATGATGGTAAATACTATACTTGGTATAGTAGAAGTACAGGGCCTTCTCAAGGATTTGGAGGAGATGTTGTTAAAGATAAAGTATTCCCATGGGATAGATGTGATATTTGGTACGCTACCTCTGTAGATGGAATTACATGGAAAGAAGAAGGACCAGCCGTACTTAGAGGTGAAGCTGGAGAATATGATGATCGTTCTGTGTTTACTGTAGAGATTATGGAAAACGATGGAATGTATTACTTATGTTATCAGACAGTAAAAAATCCTTATAGTGTACGTGTAAAAAACCAAGTAGGTTTAGCCTGGTCTACATCTCCTAATGGACCTTGGACAAAAAGTAAAGAACCTATTTTAAGTCCAGCTAATAATGGAATTTGGAAAGGTGAAGCACAAGATAGATTTGCTGTAGAGAAAAAAGGAGATTTTGATAGTCACAAAGTACACGATCCATGTATTATTCCTTACAACGGTAAATTTTATTTGTATTACAAAGGAGAGCAGATGGGAGAAGCCATCACATTTGGTGGTCGTCAAATTAGACATGGTGTTGCTATTGCAGACAACCCTAAAGGACCTTATGTAAAATCAGAATACAACCCAATATCTAACAGTGGACACGAAATTTGTGTGTGGCCTTACAATGGTGGTATTGCATCTTTAATTACTACAGATGGACCAGAAAAAAATACAGTACAATGGTCTCCTGATGGAATTAATTTTGACATAAAAGCTGTTGTTAAAGGAGCTCCACATGCTATTGGATTAAATAGAACTGCTGATAATGAAAAAGAACCAACAGAAATTTTACGTTGGGGATTAACACATGAGTATAAAAATTACGATTATCAATATATTCGTGGATTTAGAACAGAAAGAATGAAACATCATACGGCAAAAGGTGTGGTAAAAGGAAAAGAAATTTCTGTAAAAGATCAGAAATAAAAAAAATACATTTTAGAATGAAAAAGACCACGCTAGTGGTCTTTTTTGTTTTTATGATAGTCGTATTTGTGCTTTTTTAAGACTAATTTAACCTGTATTTTTAATGTGTTAAAGTCGTATTTGTGTTTTTTATTATGATAAAGGTCATTGTTTAATTATATCAAAAAAAGAATCTTTATACAGACTAAAGTTTATTAGTTAATTATCAATCATAATTCTATCATATGGGACAAATAGTAAAAAATAAAATGTTAGTTTTTTGCTTGCTTTTGGCAGCAATAGTTGGGTATGCACAACCTGGAACTATCAATTCGCACAACGAAAACAGCCAGTTGGTTAGAGATTTTAGTGGCTACCAATGGAAAATGAAAATGATGCTTCCTGGAGAAGGAGTCAAACAAGGCTTGCACCAATTACCTCCAGAAGATATAGAAACACATGTTTGGAATCCTGCTAAAATCCCCGGGGATGTATACACAGATTTATGGAAAGCTGGTGTAATAGAAGATCCTTATTATGGAAGAAATAGTGTGAAAGCACAATGGGTAATGCAATACGAATGGTGGTATTCGTATCAATTTAATGTAACCGAAGATATTGGCGAGAACATGGTTCGTTTGGACTTTGATGGTGTAGATTACGCTTGTGATGTTTGGTTAAATGGAGAATATTTAGGAAGTCACGAAGGTGCGTTTTCTCCTTTTTCTTTTGATATCAATCACGCATTAAGAACCTCTAAAAAATGGCTAAAAAGTTCTAATATTTTAATGGTTCGTTTGGCACCACCACCACAAGTAAACTCTAGAGTTGCCGGAAGAAAAACTCCTTGGTTTGGAGACTATTGGAGAGATTTAATTCCTTTTGGTTTGTATAGACCTATTAGAATGGTAACTACTGGTAAAGCTAGAATTACAGATTTGTATGTAAAACCAAAAATTAACAAAGACAAATCAGCTTATGCTAATTTAGAAATAGAAGTAGAGAATACAGCTTCTATACCTAAACAAATGTCTTTTGTAGGAACTATAGAGGGGAAAAATTTTAAAAGTAAAGAGATTAAGGTTGAGTTTTCTAAATTGATCAAGCCTGGAAAACAAATTGTTAAAAAACAGGTAAAAATTAACAATGCCAAATTATGGTGGCCTTGGGATTTGGGAGAGCCTAATTTATATACAGCTAAAATTTCGTTAAAAGACCATAAAATAAATCAAGATTATAATGAAACTACTTTTGGAATTAGAGAAGTAAGTATGAAGTGGAATCCTGGGTTTACAAAAGATGAGGTGAGTTTTCCGAGAACTACGGTAATTAACGGAAAACCAATTTTTATTCGTTCAGCTTGTTGGGGTGGACCACCAGATATTTTTGTGGGAAGAACTACAGAAGAAAAATACAAAAGACTGATCAAATTAGCAAAGGAAGCAAATATGAATAACATCCGAATTTTTGGATGGCATCCACCAGAAATTCCAATTTTTTATAAATTATGTGATGAAGCTGGAATTACTGTTTGGCAAGACATTATTCCTTTAGGAACTGGAAATTTATCTAAAGACGAAGCTTTTTTAGAAAAGATTTTTAAAGAAGGAGAAAGTGTAATCACAGAAAGAAGAAATCATCCCTCTTTAATTATGATGGAAGGTGGAGAAGAAATGTTTTTACGTTCTGGAGATGCAATGTTTACTAGAAATTTTTTAGAAACTCTAGGAAAAAGATTACAAGCTAAGGTAGACTTGCCCTACGTGCCAGATTCTCCTTTAACTTGTGAAACAGCACAAGAAGCGGGTTACAAACCTAAAGAAGCCGTACATGCCTTAAGATATTTCTATGGGATGGGGAAACAGTTGATGGAAGACTGGTATTCTAGTTTAGATTATCCAATTGTTCCAGAATATGCAATTACTTCGGTGCCGAATGTAGAGAGTTTAAAAAAGTTTATTCCTAAAGATGAATTATGGACTCCTGGTGTAAGTTGGGGACATCATTGGGCTGATTTAGATAGATTAAGAATTCAGAATTTTGATGCTTTTGGAGAAGAAAAAACGGGTTCTTTACAAGAATTTGTAGATGCTACACAAGATGCTCAGGGAATTATTTTTCAATTAGGTATAGAACATTTTAGAAGAAGAAAACCGGTAACTAGCGGAATTTCATTGTGTCATTTTATTACATATTGGCCAGATATGAAATGGGGGTTGGTAGACAATTATACCCAGCCAAAACGTTCTTATTATTTTGTAAAAACAGCATTTCAACCTTTGTTGATTAATTTAAAATTTGACAAACGTAGATGGAAAACATCAGAAAATTTTAAAGGAGATATTTGGGTTGTTAATGATTTTTATAAAGAATATAAAAACTGTAAAGCAACCTATATAATTAAAGATGATGCTAAAAATGTGCTGTTCAAAAAATCTTTTAATATTGATGAAATAGGAGAGAATAGTTCTACTAAAGTTTTAGAAATCAATCAAAAAATTTTAAAAAGAGTAAAGAAGAATTTTTATGTTACATTGGAGCTTAAAGATAAAAAAGGGAATGTGATTTCTGAAAATGACTATATGTTATTAATTGGAGATCAGCAAAAAGCTTCTGCTCAATTTAAAAAAATGGGAGAAGAGGTTAGAAATAGAAATAGAAAATACACTTATGGTAATTATTATAAATTTTACGATAAGTATTCTGGAGATAATAAAGAAGAACTAGAAAGTAAACTAGATACTATTAAAACAAGAGGATTTAATAAATAGAGATATGAAAAAAAATATAATAATAATCTGTGGGTTTTTATTTTTTGCAACTTCTTGTAAAACTCAAAAAGAAACTAAAAAATTAGCATACAAAGCAGAGTGGGAATCGTTAAAAAAACATAAAACTCCAGAATGGTTTTTAGATGCTAAATTTGGAATCTATTGTCATTGGGGGCCTTATTCTGTTCCCGAGTATAAAAATGAGTGGTATTCACATTGGATGTATGTAAATAAAGACAATCCAGAAGCTAGAAAAGGAGAGGCAAGTCATTATTACAAACATCATGTAGAAACTTACGGAGAGCTAGATAAGTTTGGTTATAAGGATTTTATACCCTTATTTACTGCCGAAAAGTTTGATGCAGCAGAATGGGCAGATTTATTTCAAAAAGCAGGGGCTAAGTTTTCTGGACCCGTATCAGAACATGCTGATGGTTTTGCTATGTGGGATAGTGATTTAACACGTTGGAATGCCAAAGACATGGGACCCAAAAGAGATATTATGGGAGAGTTGTCTAAGGAAATAAGAAAAAGAGATATGAAGTTTATAGCCACATACCACCGTCAATGGTTGTATGGGTGGTTTCCTACTTGGGATGAAACGACAGATGCCTCTAATCCAGAATATGCAGATTTGTATGGACCAAAAGTAAAAAAAGGAGATTTTCAATATCCATACAGGCCGCATGAAATTGATGAAGGTGTAAAAAGGTATTATCCAGCAGGTGATCAAAAGTTTAATGATGATTGGTTAAATCGTTTGAAAGAAATTATAGACAAGTACAATCCAGATTTGGTTTGGTTTGATAACAAAATGGACGTGATTTCTGAACAACACAGAAAAGAGTTCTTAGAATATTATTACAATCATGCCGATAAAAACAAGCAAGAGGTTGTGTCTACCTATAAGTTTTATGACTTTGCCAAAGGAACTGCTGTGTTAGATTTAGAAAGAGCTAGAATGAGTGAGAAAAAAGAATTTCCTTGGCTTACAGACGATTCTATAGATTGGAATTCTTGGTCTCATATTAAAAATCCAAATTACAAATCTACTAATAGGTTGGTTGATTTTTTAGTAGACGTGGTTAGTAAAAATGGAGCGGTGTTATTAAATATTACTCCAAAATCAAATGGTGAAATTCCAGAACCGGTAAAAGAACGTTTGTTAGAAATGGGACAGTGGTTAAAAATAAACGGAGAAGCCATTTATGGAACTAGAACATTTGATATTTATGGAGAGGGAAAAGCAAAAGTTACCGAAGGTCATTTAAGTGAACAGAAAAACGCTGATAATACTGCAGAAGACATACGTTTTACCACAAAAGGTGATGTGTTGTATGCTATTGTTTTAGACTGGCCTAAAGATAAAGAGTTTACAATAAAATCTTTAGTAAAAGGTAATGGTTTGTATTCTAATCACATAAAATCAATTCAGTTACTAGGAGATAACAAAGACTTAGATTTTGATAGAAATAAAAAAGGATTAACCATTAAACTTCCTAAAAATAAAATCGGAAATCATGCTTTTGCATTTAAGATAACTCCAAAAAAATAAAGGGTTACTACCACAAATGATTTAAAACCCCTTAGAATAATCATCATTATTCTAAGGGGTTTTTTTGTTTTACTTTCAACGTTTATCCTGTTGATTTCATCATTTGGTTTTAGATATATCAACAGAATACTAGAGATTTGATAGTATCATCATAAACCAAAAAAATGATTACAAAAACATTAAAAACCAAACTATTTTGCTCATTGGCAATTGTCAGCCAATTCGCATTTTCTCAAACACAAATCACTTTAGATCCTACTTGCCAACGTTTTTTAGGAGAGGTTTCTACTTTAGATAGAACTAAATATTTTAGTATACATGACACCGGTTCGGGAGCAGAAGAAACCAAATTTAGAAACGATTATGGAGTTACAGGTGGAAGACAGTTTTGGGGAGCATTTGCAAGAGCCAAACAATTAACAGGAAAGGTAGGAGAATATCCTGTATATAAAAATGGAAATGATGTTGTTAGAACTGTAAAAAAAGGAGTGGTAGGAACACATCATCCTAAAGATGTTTTTGTAGATGGAATAGACGTTGTTAAAGCTGGAGATTGGGCAGCAGAGTATTATAAAGATTTTGTGACCAATGGCAGTGCAGAGGAATTTGTAGAGGTTATGAATGAACCTTTTGTACATGCTAATGAATTTTATGAAGGATGGAATACGGAAAAAAATAATAGCATAATGCTACAAATGGCAGAGTTGTATAACGAAGTCGGAAAAAGAATTCACAGCACACCAGCATTACAAAACATGAAAGTTATTGGGTATTCTAGTGCTTGGCCATCTGTAGAGATAGATGATTTTCAGCATTGGAATGACCGAATGAAAATGTTTATGGATGTTGCAGGAGAAAATATGTACGCTTTTTCTACGCATTTGTATGATGGAATTAATGTAACAGGTCAAGATAATAAAAGATCTGGAAGTAACTCCGAGGCTATTTTAGATTTGATTGAAAATTACAGTTACATCAAATGGAACAAAATAAAACCACATGCAATTACAGAATACGGAGCTATAGAAAAAGGCTATGGAGATGATTATAGCAAAATTGCCAGTGCACAAACCTTAAGATCTATCAATAATATTTTATTTAATTTATTAGACCGTCAAGATAGATTGGTTAATTCTATCCCTTTTATTACAGGAAAAGCCACTTGGCATATTAATGAAGCGAATGATTATCAACCTTATCAAGCTGTATTATTCATTCCAACAAATATTGGTGAGCCAACAGTTAAAGATTGGGAATATTCGCCTAGAATTCATTTTTACGATTTATGGAAGAATGTACAAGGAGATAGGGTGTTAATTAAAAGCAACAATGTAGACATACAAACTCAGGCTTTTGTTGATGGAAACACAATGTACGTAGCTTTAAATAATTTAGATGAGCAAGATCAGACCTTAACCTTGCCTAAATCCTTTAAGGGACAAACGATTAAAAATGTATCTAAAAGAAGTTTAAAAGTATACAGCAATCAATTGGCAGAATATACAGACAAGATATTAGACAGCTCTCCTACCGAAATGACTTTGTTAAAAGATGAAACCGTTGTGTTGGTGTATACTTTTGAAAAACCTATAACTTATGTAAATACTATTAGAACAGCTTCTTATTATTCTACACAATATTTGCAATCTATTAAAGCTAACACAGCTATTAATTATAATTTTAACAATGTAGATGCAGGTGATGGCTATGTAACATTGCGAATGAGTATTTCTAGAAAACACAATAAAAGCAAACAGCCTATTGTAAAGGTAAACGGAGTAGATATAGAGGTTCCTACAAACTGGAAAGGATACGATCAGGCCAATAGAGATGATTTTTTTGGAATGATAGAAATTCCAGTTCCTAGTTCTTTGTTGTCAGATAATAATCGTGTTTCAATTACTTTTCCAGATGCAGATGGTAGAATTAGTTCCTTAATTTTAAATGTAGAAAAATATAAAAATCCAATTAATTTAATAAGTATAAAGACCGTTAGTAGCCCTTGTCCTAATGCAAACAATGGAAGTATTACTATTAAAGCATCTATTTTAGATGATTATAATGTTTGGGTAAAAAGCAACACATTTAATCACAATTTTAATTTTAAAGAAAATTATACACTTACTAATTTAGCCCCTAGTAGTTATGATGTACAAATAACATCTAAAAGTAACGAAGGTATTATAGAAAAATATCAAGTAACAATTACGGAAGCTCAAGAATTAGCTGTAGAGTCTAAAATTGATGATCGGCTCCAAAAGTTACATTTAAACTTATTTGGAGCAAATTTATATTACATTCAATTAAACAATCAAGAGTTTGTTACCACAGAAGAACAAATAAATTTAGATTTAACATCAGAAAAAAATCATTTGGTTGTAAAAACAGAGAATGATTGTCAGGGAATAATTACTAAAGACATTTTTAGAACATCAAGAATATATTTGTCTTCCAGTTTGATAAATAACTCAATAGAAATAAATCTTTCAGAGCATGTTTCTATAGATCAAGCAGTTAAAATAGAGCTGGTAAATATGTACGGAAATGTAGTATTGTCTAAACAAGAAAAACCAACAAATCAAAAAATAGAGTTAGAGGTGGCAGATTTATCTAAAGGTTTGTATTTATTAAATATTAAAACAAAGGAACAAGAGTTTTTTTCTAAAATTTTAAAAAAATAGCTCTTTAAAAAATATAAAAAAGGGTTCTGTTGTTTTTATTCATGTTTATTTAGATGATGGACCATATAAAGTACTTTGTAGATAACAGAATAATTATAACAAAATATTGTTTTTTAAAAACGATGTATTAAAAACAATATTTAGACGACTAAGGCCAAAATTATAATAGTAACGATTAAATTTGATTATAAATCTATTCGTAAATAGGTTAGGATAGATTAAAATTGGCTAATAATAACCCGTCTTGTTAACTATTACATTTTAATAAATTTTTAATTATAAAAACAAATCAATGAAGATTAACATCGTACTTAGTTTAGTATCCATTCTTACTTTTTTTTCTTGTAAAAATAAGAACCAAGAAAACAAAACAGAAATTTCTGTTAAGGTAGAAACTCATCAACAATTTAAAAATAAAGGGCATGAGCTAGTGTATCAAATGACTCAAAAAGTTGGAGATTATAGCAAACTAGCATCAAAAAAAGATGTGGTTTATACTTATACATATCAAACTCCAGATGGAAAGAAAGATGTATCTACAGAAAAATATAAGTTTGATGGAGAACTGTCTTACGGAGCTTACAAAATACATGAAAGAACTTTAGAAAATCTAGAAGGATTAATAGAGCAAGGTTATGATGGTAGTGAGCTGTGGTTAAAAAACAAAGGAAATAATATAAATGATCCTGCAGCTTTAAAAAGAGTTGCTTTTAATAGACCTACTAATTTTTATTGGTTTAGTATGATGCAAAAATTATTAGATCCAGGGTTGCAATATGAGTATCTAAAAGAAGAAACTGTTAATGGAAAGCAATATGATATTGTTAAAATTACGTTTGAGTCTACAGATAATAAACCAAGAGATATTTACCAGGTTTATATAAATAAAGAAACCAAATTGATAGATCAATTTCTTTTTACAGTTGTAGATTTTGGAAAAACAGAACCTTTTTTAATGAAGTTAGAATATGAACAGGTAGAGGATCTGTTAATCCCTACAAAACGTAAATACAAAAACTCTAATTGGGATGCTGTGGAAACGAATGATCCTTGGATATTGGTAAATTGGACAAATATAAAATTTGATAATAATTTACAAAAAAGTGACTTTCAAAAATAGAATTATAGTGATGTAAATTCTTAGCAAAAAAAGAAACCCCAAACAAATCTTAAAGAAGTGTTTGGGGTTTTATATTTTATCTTAAAAAGAGGAACCTTGGTCTATTCTGTTTCTTACTGTTTTAAAATAATCAAAAGCTTTTATAAGTCTAGATCCAAACCAACTAAACATTTCTCCATCTACAAATACGGCACTAGACCTATTGGTGTATTCACTAATCTCAAAAGCGTGCTTGTCTTTAAAAGGAAAAGGTTCTGAAGAGAAGAATAATACTTCGGGGTCTCCATCGTGTCTAATCCTTTTCGGATTTATTTCTGGGTACTGTTCTAAATTACTATAAATATTATCAAACTTATTAAGGCTTAATAATGTGTTTATATATGTGCTGTTGGCTGCTACCATCCAAGGGTTGTACCAAATAAAATAAGCCACTTTTTTTATTTCAAAGTCAGCTATAAAAGTTTTAAAAGCTTCTAGCTTTAAATCAATTTTTCTATTTAATAAGTCGGCTTCAGTTCTTCTGTTTAAAAGAACTCCAAAATTAGCAATCATACGTTTAGAATCTTCTATGGTGCTAATTTTAGTTACATATACTTGTGTGAATTCTTGAAGTTGAGCTACAATTTCTGGAGTGTTTTCTTCTTTGTTGCAAAAAACAATATCTGGTTGTAGTTCTTTTATTTTTTCTAGTTTGATAGTTTTGGTTCCGCCAACAATAGCTTTGGTGTGTTTAAAATGCACAGGATGCACACAAAACTTAGTCACTCCTACAATAAATTCCTCTACATTTAAATCGTACAAAGTTTCTGTGATAGAAGGAACCAAAGAAATAATTCTTTTTGGTTTTTTATCAAAGTTAAGCGTGTATCCTAAATCATCTGTAAAAGTCATTATGAAATGTTGTTTTTAGCTAAAATAGTTGCCATTTGATTTTGTAATTTTTCTGCTTCTAATTTGGCAGCTTCTGCAAAATCGGTTCTGTTACTAGCATAAATAATTCCTCGTGATGAGTTGATTAACAAACCAATATTTTCTTTGTTAATTCCATATTCACAAACTCCTTCTAGGCTTCCACCTTGTGCACCCACACCAGGTACTAATAAAAAGCTGTTAGGAGCAATTTCTCTAATTCCTTTAAAATATTCAGCTTTGGTAGCACCTACTACAAATAGTAAGTTTTCTGAATTTTTCCAAGTTAAAGCTGTTTTTAAAACTTCTTTGTACAATGGTTGTCCATCAACTAATTCTTTCCCCTGAAAGTCTAATCCTCCTTTGTTAGACGTTAAAGCCAGCATAATGGTAAACTTATCCTTAAAAGCTAAAAAAGGCTCTACAGAGTCGCTACCCATGTAAGGAGCAACGGTTACAGAGTCAAAATTTAAATCTTCAAAAAAAGCTTTGGCATACATGGTAGAGGTGTTTCCTATGTCTCCACGTTTGGCATCGGCAATAGTAAAAATTTCCGGGTAATTTGTATTGATGTATTTTATGGTTTTATCTAAAGATTGCCATCCTTTAATACCATAAGCTTCGTAAAAAGCTGTGTTGGGTTTGTAAGATACTGCTACGTGATGTGTGGCATCTATAATTTGTTTATTAAATTCAAAAATAGGATCCTCGGTCTCTAATAAGTGAGTAGGTATTTTATTTAAATCAACATCTAAACCTACACATAAAAAAGATTTTTTTCTTTTAATTTCTGAAACCAACTTGGCTAATGTCATCCGTTTGTTTTTTGAATTTAATAACGAAACAAAAATACGGATATCTTAGTAAATAATCACTCTAATTAGAGTTCGTAATTTTTAGAAGCATCTAATTTTATAAATATAAAAAGCAACATGGTAAATCCCCAAAGTGATGAACCGCCATAACTAAAAAAGGGTAATGGAATACCAATGGTTGGGAATAATCCAATAACCATAGCAATGTTAATTAACACATGAAAAAAGAAAATACAGGCAACACCATATCCATAAACTCTACCAAATGTAGATTTTTGTTTTTCGGCTAAAAAGACAATTCTAAGAATAAAAATCATAAAAAATAAGACAACTAACATAGACCCCCAAAAGCCCCATTCTTCTCCAATGGTACTAAAAATATAATCGGTGTCTTGCTCTGGAACAAATTTACCTTGTGTTCTGTCTCCTTGTAAAAAACCTTTACCCCAAAAACCACCAGATGAAATGGTTTTTATAGATTGATAGGTGTTGTATCCAATATCGCTCGTATCATCACTTAGACCTAATAAAATATTAAATCGGTCTCTGTGTCTTTGTTTAAATACGTAATTAAAAAGGTAGTATACGCTGTAAACATATCCTAATATTATTGATATTATCCCAAGTATTTTAGGCCATTCAAAACGAATTAATTTTTTACGTCCCTTAGATATAAACCACAAAACAACAATAGATACAAGAATGACACTAGCAATAACATACAAATAACCAAATACTAAAGTAGCTAAGAATAATACAACGGCAGAAATTCCAACAATTAATATATTAGGATGCAATCCTTCTCTATAAAATAACAAGATAAAAGACAAGTAAACCAATGCCGAACCCGGATCTGGTTGTAGTGTAATTAAAATGGCAGGAATGGTAATGATTACAAAAGTTTTAAGTCTGTTTTTTAAAGGTTTAAAACTAAATTGTCTATCATTTAACAATCTAGCCAAAGCCAATACGGTTCCTGTTTTAGCAAATTCGGTGGGTTGAATACTAAAACTACCAATGGCATACCAAGAGGTAGCACCGTTAATATTTTTACCTACAATAAACAAGCCTGCTAATAAAAGCATACAGGCTAAATAAATATAGGCTGCAAATTTTTCGTAAAAAGAACTTTCTATAAATAATAAGAATATAGAGATTAAAACACCCAATCCTATCCATATAATTTGTTTCCCATAACGAGCACCAAAATCAAATATCTCGTTGTGTGTTTCAGAACTGGATGCAGAATATATGTTCATCCAACCAAAACCAACTAATATTAGGTAGAGTAGAATTAATAGCCAGTCTATTTCTAATTTTATGTTATTTCTTTGCGACCTCAAGTGATTCTATGGATGTTTGTTTGTTGTATTCTTTTTCTAAAGAGGTGTTAATGATTCTATCTTCCCACCATTTTAATTTGTCGGTTCCTAATAAGTATTTTTCTATCATTAAACTGGCAATAGGAGCCGCAATCATAGAACCATAACCTCCATTTTCTACAAATATAGCTAGGGCTATTTTTGGGTTTTCTTTTGGAGCAAAAGCTACAAAAATAGAATGGTCAGCCAATTCATATTTTATACCATTTTTACGAATGTAGTTTTGAACCGTTCCTGTTTTACCACAAATATCAATTCCTTTAACTTGTACGTGTCTAGCAGTTCCGTTTGTGTATACATCATGCATTCCATCAATAACAGGCGTAAAATTTTCTTTATCTATGGTGGTGTGTCTTTTGGTGGTAAATTTTTCTATTTCAATATTCTGGTTGTTTATTTTTTTTAGAATATGTGGAGTGTAAAAATGACCTCTATTTGCAATAGCAGCAATCATGTTTGCCAACTGAATAGGAGTGGTTACAATTTCTCCTTGCCCAATAGCATTAGAAATAATAGTAGGGAATTTCCATGTTTTTCTAGGATATATTTTATCGTAATAATCGGCAGTAGGAATGTTACCTTTTCTACCTGATGGTAAGTCATATCCTAAATAATTTCCCAATCCAAAACTATGTAAATGCTCTGCCCATTTGGTAACACTTTGCTGTGGAGTTGGATATTTTTCTATTAGTCTTTTATATACATTGGCAAAATAAGTATTGCAAGATTTTGCAATTCCCAAACGTAAATCTATAGGTCTACCCACAATATTGCAATGACAGCCCATAAAGTTGTTTTTTCCACTAGCATATTTATATCCGTGATGACAGTAAAACGATGAACTAGGAGTAATTACATTTTCTTGTAAACCAATCAATCCTTGAATTAATTTAAAAGGTGATCCTGGGGCATATGCCGCTTGCAATCCACGATCTATCATGGGTTTATTAATACTATCGTTAAAAAGAATAACAGAGTTTTTAGATTTTTTTCTACCTACCATTAAGTTTGGATCGTAGTTAGGAGCCGTTACCAAAGCTAAAATTTCACCAGAATTAGGTTCAATAGCTACAATTCCACCACGTTTGTTTTGCATTAAAAGTTCTCCGTACTCTTGTAGTGCTAAATCTATGGTTAAGGTTAAATCTTCACCAGGTTTAGATATGGTATCAAAAATTCCTTCTTTATATGGACCAATAACTTTGTTTAATCGGTTTCTTAATTTGTATTCTACCCCTTTAGTTCCTCTTAATAAATGCTCATATTCTTTTTCTATACCTTGTGTTCCTACCAATTCACCTTGTTCGTAATAGGGGTTTTTTTGAGCTAAATATTCGTTTACTTCATTGATATAACCTAAAATATTAGAGGAGGATTTATGAGGGTAATTGCGTAACGATTTACGTTGAATGCTAAAACCTTTATACTTGTATATTTTTTCTTGAAGATATGCATAGTCTTCTTTAGATAGCTGACTTAAAAATACAGAAGGCAACCATCGAGAATAGTTTTTTGCTCTTGCCAATTTGTGAACAAGATAGTCTTTGTCTATTTTTAATAGTTTACAAAATTCTAAAGTATCAAAGGGTTTAACTTCATTTGGTATTACTTTAACATCATAAGTCTGTTCGTTGGCAACCATTAATTTACCATTTCTGTCAAATACAAATCCTCTTTCCGGATAGGTGTAAATTCTTTTAATGGTAGAACTGTTTAATGAAATATCACTGCTGTCGTGTTCTATTATTTGAAGAAAAAAAAGTCTTGTAACAAAGATAATTCCCGTTGCAATAATTAAGATGGGAAATAACAGACTTCTTTTTTTCATTGTTTTTTGGTTGATGTAAAAATGGATAAGAAAATAATGACCACAAATGTAGTAAATAAACTATTGGTAAACGTTTTCTGTAGAATGGTTAGTATGTAAGAAACATTAAAATATTCTAAAGAATAAACTGTGAATTGATGTATAAATGCCAAGCTAAAAATTAGAGCAATTTTAGGCATGGTACTGTAATTACTGTATTTAAATAACTTTAGGTTGATTTCTTTATCATTAAAAATAAATTTGATAATAGGCAAGCGAGTATAAGCCAGTAATAGGCAAGCAGCAGCATTTACACCTCCAGAATTACTAAATAGATCAATCATAAGACCAAATAAAAAACTATTTACTAAAAAACCAGAAACATCTTTTTTAAGTGGATACCACAACAAAAAAAGCAAACTTATTTGTGGATTTATATATCCAAATAAACGCATATGATTTGCGATTAACACTTGTAATGGTATTAATAACAGAAAACGAATTAGTATTTTAATGTTAGCACTAGTCATTATTACTGTTTTCTAATTTTTGTATTTCTTGTTTGTGCAAGTTTTTAATAATATATACGTTGCTCACGTTTCTTACATCGTTAAACAAGCTTACATTAATTTTTTCATATCTGTTGTTCTGATACTCTATGTCTGATACACTTCCTATTAAAATTCCTTCAGGAAAAATGGCAGAACGACCACCTGTTACAATTGTATCTCCTATTTTTAAAGAGGCTTGTCTAGGTATATCTATCAATTGTACTTGATCATATGATTTTCCGTTCCATGTTAACGTTCCAAAATAAGCTGCTTTTTTTAAACGAGCATTTACTTTAAAATGAGTGTTTAAAACGGAAATAGCACTGGTGTAATTGTTAGATGTGTTAGATGTTATTCCAATAATCCCTTTGGCATTAACCACAGCCATATAAGGTGAAATACTATCTTTTTTCCCTTTGTTAATAGTTAAGAAGTTGTTGTTTTTATGAAAATCATTGTTGATGATTTTAGCAGAAGCATATTCAAATTTTTGTTGAAATCTTAAGTCAATACTATCTTTAAAAGAGGTAGGAGTAACAGCTTTTTTGAGTAGCTTATTTTTTAACTCACTATTTTCTTTAATCAGCATTGTGTTTTCATCTTTTAAATATAAATAACTTCTAAAAGAGGTAACGCTGTTGTACAATCCACCAGTAATTCCGTTTGCAGAATTGATGAATTTACTTTTTTGATAGGAGTGAAACTGTATAGTAAAAAACAATGCAATCAATTCCAAAACAAAAAACAAGAGAAAGTTTCTGTGTTTTTGAATTAAATATAAAATAAACTGCATGTGCTTAACTTAATAGTACCGATTTGTATTTTTCTAATTCTTTTAAGGCTATTCCTGTTCCTCTTACTACGGCTCTTAATGGATCTTCAGCAATATAAACAGGTAAATCTGTTTTTCTAGATAAACGTTTGTCTAAGCCTCTTAACATAGAACCACCACCTGCTAAATATATTCCTGTGTTGTAAATATCTGCAGCTAGTTCTGGAGGTGTAGATGATAAACATTCCATAACAGCATCTTCAATTCTAAGAATAGATTTGTCTAATGCTTTGGCAATTTCTCTATAAGAAACCTGTACTTGTTTTGGTTTACCGCTAAGTAAATCACGTCCTTGTACCAGCATATCATCTGGAGGAGTTTCTAAATCTTCGGTAGCAGCACCAATCTGAATTTTAATTTTTTCGGCAGTAGATTCTCCAACATGTAAGTTGTGTTGGGTTCTCATATAATACATAATATCACTGGTAAATAAATCACCGGCAACTTTTACAGATTTATCACATACAATACCTGCTAGTGCAATTACAGCAATTTCTGTAGTACCACCACCTATATCAATAATCATGTTACCACGTGGTTCCATAATATCAATACCTACACCAATGGCCGCAGCCATTGGTTCGTAGATAAGGTATATTTCTTTTGCATTCATATGAACGGCAGAGTCTCTAACGGCTCTTTTTTCAACTTCTGTAATTCCAGAGGGAATACAGATAACCATTCTTAAAGAAGGAGCAAAAACTTTCTTTTTGATAGAAGGAATACTTTTAACAAACTCTTTAATCATTTCTTCAGAAGCCTGAAAATCTGCAATAACACCATCTTTTAACGGACGAATGGTTTTGATGTTTTCATGCGTTTTTCCTTGCATTAAACTTGCATCTCTACCGGTTGCGATAATTTTCCCAGTGGTCCTGTCTCTTGCTACAATAGATGGTGAGTCAATCACAACTTTACCTTCGTGAATGATAAGTGTGTTTGCGGTACCTAAATCTATAGCAATGTCTTCGGTCCAAAAGTCAAAAAATCCCATGTGTGTTGTTTGTTTTTTTAATTCCTATGTTGTTCTATAAATGTAATCAAATTAATGTTTGAAATGACGAGTTCCTGTCATTACCATTCCAATTCCATTTTCGTTACAATAATCAATAGATAGCTGATCTTTAATAGATCCACCTGGTTGAATTACAGCTTCAATTCCTGCTTTGTGCGCAATTTCTACACAGTCAGGGAACGGGAAAAAAGCATCACTTGCCATTACAGCACCAGTTAAATCAAATTCAAAATGTTTTGCTTTTGCAATGGCTTGCTCTAAAGCATCTACACGAGATGTTTGACCTGTACCACCAGCGCATAAAGTTTTGTTTTTAACTAGGATAATTGTGTTAGATTTTGTGTGCTTACAAATTTTAGAAGCAAACAATAAATCATCTATTTGAGCTTCGGTAACTATTTTTTCGGTTACGTTTTTTAACCCTTCTTTAGTATCTGTAATTAGGTTTGCATCTTGAAATAAGACTCCGTTTAGAGCAGTACGGTAAGATACTTTAGGTAATTCAACATCTTTTAAGATTAAAATCACTCTGTTTTTCTTTCCTTTTAAAATTTCTAAAGCATCTGCATCGTAAGCAGGAGCAATAACAACTTCGCAAAATAATTTGTGAATTTCTGTAGCTGTAGCTGCATCAATAGTTTTGTTAGCAATTAATACTCCTCCAAAAGCAGAAGTAGGATCACCAGCCAAAGCATCAACATAAGCCTGAGCTAAAGTTTCTCTTTGTGCAAAACCACAAGCATTGTTGTGTTTTAGAATAGCAAATGTAGGAGCTTCACCTTTAAACTCGTTGATTAAGTTTACAGCAGCATCTACATCTAACAAGTTGTTAAAAGATAATTCTTTACCGTGTAGTTTTTCAAACATAGCCTCTAAATCACCATAAAAAGCACCTTTTTGATGAGGGTTTTCTCCGTAGCGTAAAGGGCTTACTTTGTCAAAAGATTGACGGAAGTTGGTTTCCTCTTCATTCATATAATTATAGATGGCAGAATCATAGTGAGAAGAAACAGCAAATGCTTTTGCAGAAAAACGTTTACGATCTGCAATAGATGTATTTCCTTTATCTGCAGAAATAATGTTTAAAAACTCATCGTATTGTTCCATAGAAGAAACACAGATTACGTCTTTAAAGTTTTTAGCAGCAGCTCTAATTAAAGAAATACCACCTATGTCAATTTTTTCAATAATATCTTGTTCAGGAGCACCAGAAGCAACTGTTTTTTCAAACGGATATAAATCCACAATTACGATATCCATTTCTGGAATTTCAAATTCAGCTAACTGAGCCTTATCACTCTCGTTATCTCTACGGCTTAAAATTCCACCAAATACTTTTGGGTGTAAAGTTTTAACACGTCCTCCTAAAATAGAAGGATAAGATGTAATGTCTTCAACTGCAACACAGTCAATACCTAAGTCTCTAATGAATTTTTCAGTTCCACCAGTAGTGTAAATAGTAATCCCTAACTCGTTAAATTTTCTAACAATTGGCTCTAGACCATCCTTGTGAAATACTGAAATTAAAGCCGATTTAGCTTGTTTCGTAGTGCTCATTTTTGTGAATTTCGATTAAAAAGGCAAAATTACTAAAACTACTCCAAAGCGTAAACAATTTAAAGCTTCTTTATTCTCAAAGTTTTATAAAAAGAGTATAACTTTATTTTTTTAATTTTATTAAAATGTTAAAAGTCACAATTTACTATGAAAAACAAAAAAATATGGTGGTTCTTGTTTCGGTTTTTAGGAACGTATTTTTTCTTTTTTTTGTTGTATTCAATATTTTTAATGAATACACAGACTAAAGAACCCGTTTTTATTTGTGACCCTTTAACTATTGATGTAGCAGAACAATCTAAAAATATTTTAAATATTTTTGATCAAGGAGTTGTTCTAGTGCCAGATGTTGATGAACTGAGTGTAAATATGCTTATTGATGGAGATTATGTAGTTGGAATTATTGAAGGTTGTAATTCTGTAAGTATTATAATTTTATTTGTAGCATTTATCATTGCCTTTCAAGGGAGTTGGAAAGCAACAATTTTGTTTTCTGTACTAGGAGCATTGTCTATTTATTATGTAAATATTCTTAGAATTGTTGTGTTAACTTACGGAATGTATCACTACCCAGAATATACTTGGTTGTTTCATGATTTGGTTTTTCCTGCCATAATCTATGGGTATATTTTTGTCCTCTGGATTGTTTGGGTTAACTATTTTTCTAACTTAAAAAACACAAAACATGGCTAAAGTTATAAGAATTATATTGGTAGTGTTATTGTTTTTTTGCCTGGTACTGGTAAGAGCTTTTGAGTATGATTTATTTTACGATCCTTTTTTAAGCTATTTTGAAAGTGATCATTTATCAAAACCAATGCCTGATGTTGAATATGTTAAATTGTTTTTTTCTTATTTATTCCGATTTATTTTAAACAGTGGGATTTCTTTTCTAATCCTAAGAATTGCATTTCCGGGTAGAGCTTTTTTAAAAACAATTATGAGTTTTTATGCGATTTCGTTTCTGATTTTATCAATCTTGTTTTTTAGTTTAATTGTTTCAAAAATTGAAATTGGTTATTTACTTCCTTTTTATTTAAGACGATTTATTATTCATCCAATATTTATTATTGTTCTTTTTCCTTTTGTTTATATTTTAAAAAAACGTTATCGATTTAATTTAGACTAAAACAATGCATTTAAGCATTTTTTAGATTGTACTTTTGCAATCTCTAAATACAAGCTTATGTGGATTTATTTTGGGTTATTAGCAGCTTTGTTTTTAAGTTTTAATGCCTTAGCAAGAAAAAGAAGTGTAACAGGTAATGCTGTTTTTCCTGTATTGTTGGTTTCTAATGCCACAAGTTTACTATTGCTTTTACCAGCCTTTATTGGCTCTATATTTTATGCGGAGCAAATGAAAAACATTGGTTTTTATATGCCAAGTATTTCTTTAGAAGATCATTTTCTGATTGGAATAAAATCTGTTTTGATGACTTGCTCTTGGATTTTAAATTTTTATGCTTTAAAACATTTGCCCATTACCATAGTAACTCCTATTAGAGGAGCAGGTCCCTTTTTTACTTTTATAGGAGCTGTTATAATTTATCATGAAAGTCCAGAGTTGTTACAATGGATTGGTTTTTTTCTGATTATTATATCGATGATATTTTATTCTAGGATCGGAAAAAAAGAGGGAATTGTGTTTAAAAATAACAAATGGATTTTAGCAATTGTAGGAGCTACTTTTTTTGGATCTGTAAGTGGTCTGTATGATAAGTTCTTGTTTCAATATAAAGATTACGAAGTTTTAACCGTACAATGGTGGTTCTTCTTCTATGTAACTTTTTTTATGCTACTATTAGTATTGTTTGTTTACAAGCCTAATAAAGATAAAATGGGAAAATTTAAACTGCATTGGACTATTTTAGCAAGTGGGGTGCTTATTTTTTTAGCAGATTATTTTTACTTTAAAGGATTGCAAGATCCCGAAGCATTAATTATGATAATGTCTGCTGTAAAAAGAAGTCAAATACTATTTACAGTATTGATAGGAGGACTTATTTTTAAAGAACAAAACAGACGTATGAAGTTAATTCCGCTATTAGGAATTTTAATAGGAGTATTTTGTATTCTTTATAGTTCTTAAATAGATACCAATACTACGGCAATTAAGCCCAGTACAATTCCAGCAATTTTTAAAGGAGTTAGCTGTTCGGATAAAAATACAACTCCCAATATAATGGTGACTAATAAAGCCATATTTCTAATAGGAACTACAGTGCTTAGTTTTCCATGTTTTAAAGCTAAAAACCAACAAACTTGTGCTAGTCCGCCCAAAGCACCACCAATGGCAATAAACTTAAAATGCTTAGCATCGTATTTTGTTTTTTCTACTAATGATAATACTCCTAATACAAGCATGTGACTCATAATAAAAATAGCAGCCCCCAATCCTGTAGAAAAAAAAGGAGTTCCTTGTTTGTAAAAGAACACAGCAATTCCAAAAAGGAACATTGCGGCTAAGGCATATAAAATAGAAATCATTTTAAATAGGTAATATTAACTTAGCAATACTGAAATATATAAAGATTCCAAAAATATCATTACTAGTAGTAATAAAAGGACCTGTGGCTAGAGCAGGGTCAATACCTCTTTTGTGTAGTACAATAGGTACAAATGTTCCTATTAATGCGGCTATTATAATTACTATTATTAAGGAGAGTACAATGGTAATACTTGTTAATACATCAAAGTCTTGAATAAAACCGTAACCAATAACCAATAACCCTAATACGGTACCGTTAATTAAACTAAGTCCTATCTCTTTAAATAAACGACTCCACAAACTTCCTTTAATATTATTGTTGGCCAAACCTTGAACTATAATAGCAGAAGATTGTACTCCTACGTTACCACCCATAGCGGCAATTAAAGGAGTAAAGAAAAAGAGTACAGGAAATTTACTTAAAGTTTCATCAAAACTACCCATAATTGCGGCAGCTCCTAAACCACCAAGCAATCCTAAAATTAGCCAAGGTAATCTAGCTCTTGTTAGTT
This sequence comes from Wenyingzhuangia heitensis, assembly GCF_011762155.1. Lineage (GTDB taxonomy): Bacteria > Bacteroidota > Bacteroidia > Flavobacteriales > Flavobacteriaceae > Wenyingzhuangia > Wenyingzhuangia heitensis. Next base: position 134,069 of record NZ_JAASQL010000003.1, on the reverse strand, counting down.
CTAAAATAGAGTCACTTGCTTCAACATCATCAGTAATACCAGCAGCCATCTGGTAGTCTTCTTTGGCTTCGTCTATAATAATATCAACAATATCATCAATAGTAATTTGACCTACCAAACGATTCATTTCATCTACTACGGCAACTACTACCAAATCGTATTTTTGCATTACTTTGGCAACATCTTCGGCTTTGTCATCAACCTTAACCGAGGTAATAGACGGAGAGTATACTTGACTAACAGATGTTTTTGTAGAGGTGGTTAATAAACTTTTTAAAGACAATCGTCCTTTTAACACATCGTTGTCATCTACTACATATATAGTGTAAACTTTTTCTACTTCTTCGGCTTGCAAACGCATTTCTTTAATGCTTCGCATATTGCTCCAAGACTCATTAACTTTAACAAGTTCTTTTCCCATTAAACCTCCAGCAGTATCATCATCATAACGTAAAAGATCTACAATGTCTTTGGCATGTTCTACATCTTCAATTTTAGAGATTACTTCTTCTTTTTGTTCTTCAGAAAGTTCAGAAAGTACATCGGCAGCATCATCGGTATCTAGTTCATCAACTTCTTTTGCAATTTCTTCGGAAGAAAGCCCTTTTAAAATATGTTCACGTATGTCTTCATCTAATTCAACAATAGCATCCGATGTTTTGTCGGTATCCAAAATTTTAATAATAGCTACTGCTAAATCGGGATTTACTTCTTCAAAAAGTTCAGCTAAATCTGCATAGTGAACTTCTGTAAAAATTTCTTCTATCTGTTTTGTTTTATTTTGTTCAACAAGTTCAGATAAAAAACTAATAAAGTCTTTATTGATTTGAAATTCCATCTTGTTCTATTAAAGTTGTTAATTCAATAAATCCCTGTACTGATATTTGTTCGGGTCTTTTGCTAAAAATCTCATTGGCTCTTAATTCGTCAGAAAGGTTTAAGCTTTTAAGACTACTTCTCATCATTTTTCTGCGTTGACCAAAAGCAGTTTTAACTACGTGTTTAAACAATCTATCGGGAACACTTAAAAACAGTTCTTTTTTACGTTTCATTACCATTACTCCAGATTCTACTCTTGGTGGCGGATTAAAAACAGTGGGAGGAACGGTAAATAAATATTCTGTATCGTAATATGCTTGTGTTAATACAGATATTATTCCGTAGGTTTTGCTACCTGGTTCTGCACAAATTCTTTTGGCAACCTCCATCTGAAACATACCTCCAAATTCTGGAATTAGTTCTCTGTTTTCTATTGTTTTAAAAACAATTTGACTAGATATGTTATAAGGAAAGTTTCCTATAATAGCAAACTGTTCTTTTTTAAATAGTTCGTTTAAGTCTACTTTTAAAAAATCTTTTCCATAAATTCTAGGTCCTAAGTGTAGATAATGTGCTTGTAAATATTCTACAGATTCATCATCTATTTCTATAACATGTGTGGTGTATTTTTTTTCTAACAAATATTTGGTCATCACCCCCATACCAGGACCAATTTCTAAAACATTGTTGTATCCGTTTTCTGATAAAATATCAGCAATTTGTTGGGCAATACTTTCATCGGTTAAAAAGTGTTGTCCTAAATGTTTTTTGGCTCTTACTGACATGTTATTTGTTGTTTTTATAATATTTCCAATATACAAAAGCAACAATAGCGACTAAAATATATGGGATAATCATTAAAGTTACAATTCCATCATTTAGTCCTTTAGCCAATCCAGAGTCTCCGTTTTCTACTACAGCTTTGCACATGGCACATTGGCTGTAACTAGTATTGGTTATGCTAATTAAAAAGGTAAAAAATATGTATTGTAAATACTTCATATTAATAATATGGGTTAATCATAAGATATACTACAACTCCTGTTACGGCTACGTACAACCATAGTGGAAATGTATACTTTGCTATTTTTCTGTGTTTTTCGTCTTCACGATTTAATCCACGTACAAAGGTGGTTAATACTAACGGAATTACGGCAATAGATAATATAATATGTGTTATTAAAATAAAATAGTAGATGTATTTTATACTTCCTTGTCCACCAAAAGTAGTAGAATTACTAGTCATGTGATACAATACGTACATTATTAAAAATAATGCAGAGCATACTAAGGCAGATTTTATAAAGAACTCATGTCTTTTAATATTTCCTTTTTTTACAGATACTACTGCTGCTATTAATAACAAAGCTGTTAGTCCGTTAATAGTTGCATAAATAGGAGGTAAAAATACGGGTAATTCTATATCTATTTTTACACCAAATAAAATAGCTACTGCTACCGGAATTACAATTGATAAAACGGTGATTAGTTTTTTGTAGTTTTTAGTTGTTTCCATTTTGTTCTTCGTCTAATAATAATTGAATATCTTCTATTAATAAGGCTACTTCTTGTTTGTCTATTCCTTGGTAAAAAATCTTTGAATTTCCATGGTTGTCTTTTCTAGATCTTAAATAACCGTTTTTGTCTACTAGGGCAAAAAAACCTTGATGTTCAAAACCACCTTCTACTTCTGGATTTAGACCTGCAAAAATATTCAATCCTTTGTTGGCCATTTCGTAAATAACGTCTCTGTCTCCTGTTAAAAAATGCCAGTTTAAACTTGTTACACCATAGTTCTCAGCATATTCTTTTAGTTTGATAGGAGTGTCCACACTAGGATTGATGGTGATTGAAGCAATTCCAAAATCATCTCTATCTCCAAACTCTTTTTCTACAGTTAACATGTTTCTGTTCATAATAGGACAGATAGATGGGCAGGTGGTAAAAAAGAATTCTACCACAAAAACTTTACCTTCATAATCTATGTTAGTAATCGTTTGATTGTTTTGATCTGTAAAATTAAATTGGGGTACTTTGCGTTCTTTTTTATTTATTACAAAATAATCTAAACCACTAGAATTTGGCAATTCTTTTTGCACGTGATTTAATCTGGTTTCTCTTGCAGATGAGTGGTGATTAAAATTTCTGACCACAAATATTCCGAACAAGAAAATGATAAAGACAATACCTATATATGAGAATTTTTTATTTTTCATCTTTTCCTAATCTTTCTTTTCTGGATGTAGTAGACACTTCTTGTTCGTAAAAAACATTTTGCGTGTCGGTTAATAATTTATTTTTTAAATCATTTACAGATGACAAATCATAAGCAAAAACATCTTCACCAATTTTATCATCATCAGTTCTTCCTCTTTGGTTGTTATTTTTATCTACAATAAACGCTTTGTTGGCAGCTAAATTATAATCTAAGGTTGTATTTGTTTTTAAAGAATTGTAAATACGTGTTGTTTGTACAGAATCTAAGCAGATAAACTTCCATTTATAAAACTTATCATCATTGGTTTTTGCCAATCTCTCTTTAATAATTTCAATTTCAGAATTGTTATCTCCAACGTAAAAAGAGATGAGTTGAAATTTAGTGTATTTTGCTAATTTTTTAAAAACAACTTCATTTATATTAAAAATTTCGATGTCTTTAGTGATAGGTTGTTTTCCTAAAAAAGTAATCACGTTTATATTTTGATCAAAAGAAATACTGTCTTTTTTGATATCGGTAATATCAACAATATTTGTTTTAAAAGTTTTACAAGGAATAAAGTTAACTTCTCCTAGTGATAAAAAAATAAAGAAAGCTAAAGGCCCTATAAAAAGAAGCGCTAAAATAATTTTTTTCTTCATAATGTTTGGTTTTTGAATAGCAAAAAAGGTGGATAAATCCACCTTTTAATATTGTAATAATTCTTAAGAATTAGTATTTCCAGTTCACAAAAGGTGCCATAGTATCGTGTATATAACTACCTTCTATTAATAATAATGTAACTAAGTAAGGAATTAAAATTATTAAAGGAATAATAATAGAGTTTACAAAGTTTTTACGCTCATGATTCATGTGCATAAAATACCACATAATTCCTGCAGCTTTTACAATTGTTAAAATAATAAAGATCCAGTTTAATAAAGAGGTTCCTAAAAAGTTTGTGTAGTGTAAACTATGAGGTTTGATAATACCTAAAATTACCTCTACAATTGTTACTAATGATAAGAATCCGAATACTTTCCAGATTAACTTTGTGTTTGATTCGTGTTGTCCCATAATATAATTATGCTTTCGCCTTTTTTAAAATTAAACTAAGTAGAAGAATGTAAATACAAATACCCACACTAAATCTACAAAGTGCCAGTACAATCCAACTTTTTCTACCATTTCGTAGTGCCCTCTTCTTTCGTATGTACCTAATAAAACATTTACAAAAATAATAATGTTTAAGGCAATACCAGAACATACGTGAAAACCGTGAAATCCTGTAATAAAGAAAAAGAAATCTGCAAATTGGCTAGAACCATATTCGTTAACTTCTAAATTAGCTCCTCTAACAACTCTAGTTGATTGTTCTAAAAACTTTAAAGCTTCTGCTTTATTAAGAATTACTTCTTTCTGTTTTGTTTCAGGATTTATTTTTTCTAAACGAATTCCTACTTCAGGATTGTGTTTAAAAGCTTCTATAATTCCACTAGTTGTGTATTCATAAGTCGTTTCTCCTTTTTCAAACCACAAACCGTTTTCACGAGTGTGCTCTATAACTGGATTACTAGGGGTTGCAAAATCTTCTAAAGCAATTTGTTTCCCATCGTGGTTTACAAACTGAATAATTTTACCATCTTTTAATTGAACAGCTCCATATTCACCTTTGATAAAGTTTTTCCATTCCCATGCTTGAGAACCAACAAAGACCAAACCACCTATGATTGTTAAAAACATATAAGTAATTACTTTGTTCTTTTTCATTTGGTGACCAGCATCTACCGCTAATACCATGGTTACAGATGAGAATATTAAAATAAACGTCATCAATGCTACATAGTACATTGGATAAGTACCGTGAAAAAACGGAAAGTGAGTAAATACCTCATCGGCAATAGGCCAGATGTCAATAAATTTGTAACGAGTAAATCCGTAGGCAGCTAAAAATCCTGCAAAAGTTAATGCATCAGATAAAATGAAGAACCACATCATCATTTTTCCATAGCTAGCACCCATTGGTCTAGTTGCTCCACCTTCCCATACGTTTGTGTTCTGATCAGCAGTTGTTGCTTTCATAAGTGTTATTGTTGTTTGTTTTATTCGGTTTTCGTTCGAATGGCAAATTTATAAATTTAGATTAAGTATTAAAATAAAAGAATAAAAATAGTATAATCCATAGTAAATCTAAAAAGTGCCAAAAAATAGTCCCCAATTCTAGGCCTAGGGTATTGCCGTTGTTATATTTTCCTAAGAGTTGTTTTATTAATATTACAATTAATACAATAATGGCTGCAAAAATATGTAGTAAATGTGCAAAAACAATAACCATTAGCATAGAAGAAGATATTAAGCTAGTTGGTCCTGTAAAAAATAAACCAGATGCTTTTAATTCTGTAAACCCATTAAATTGAGAAATTACAAAACCAAGACCTAATCCTAAGGTTATAGTTAATAAAATGGTGGTTAAACTTGTTTTGTTTTTTTTACCAAAATACATTGCCAAATGCATGGTAATACTACTAATAACAATTAAGTAGGTACTTGTTACTAAAGATGTTGGTAATTCAAAAGAAACCCAATCTTCTCTATTACTACTAATTACATAAGCACTTACTAATCCAGCAAACATCATAGTCATACTAACCAACGAAATCCATAACATAGGTTTTGCGGTTTTCTTTCTACTTGCTTTTAATTCGCTCTTAAGGTTGATTGGTTGATCCATTTTTAATGAAGAAATTTATCTATTATATATATAATTTGAATGGCAGTAATATAAAACACACTTGCTAGCATTAATTTTTTGGCCGTTTCTTTAGTTAGATCTTTGTATAATAATATTCCATAATATAAAATAACACATCCGCTTAAAAATATAATAACAGCTGTAACTGGATATATATAAAAACTTCCTGTTTTTTGAAATACCGGAATTATAGAAGCAAAAATAAGCATTATTGTGTAGATTAGAATCTGTACAACTGCTTTTCTGTCTCTTTTTCCCATGGGTAATAAATTATACCCTGCTTTTAAATATTCATCATGCCCCAACCAACCAATAGCCCAAAAATGTGGGAATTGCCAAAAGAACTGAATCATAAATAAAATACCTGCTTCTATTCCAAATTGATTGGTAGCTGCTACCCAACCTAACATAAATGGTATGGCTCCAGGAAAAGCACCTACAAAAACAGCTAATGGAGTAATTCCTTTTAAAGGAGTATAGGCACAAGTGTATAAAAAGATAGAGATAGCTCCAAAAAGTGCCGTTTTTTCATTAATAGTGTATAGTATCCCTAAGCCTAAAATGGTAAAGCTAACAGCAATAAACATGGCTGTTTTTAAATTATATCTTCCTGTAGGTAAAGGTCTATTCCTAGTCCTTTTCATTAACTTGTCTACATCTTTTTCTATAATTTGATTAAAAGCATTTGAAGCTCCTACCATTAAATAACCTCCTATAGATAGTAAAGCTATCGTAGTATAATCAATTGTTGTAGCAGCCAATAAATATCCAGCTACAGCAGAAAAAACAACGCTTAAAGAAAGACCAAATTTAGTAAGTTGTTTAAAATCACTCATAAAAGTGTTTTTAGACTCCACCAAAGTAGTATCGGTATTTGACATTTAGTTTTTTTAGGTTTCTAAATTATTTTTGCAAAGATAGGGATTAAATTAACGTATAAATTGAAGTTTTACATTTAATTAACAACTGGTTTTAAGTTGGATAAACTTAAAATAAAAAAAAACTTTAAAAAAACATCAAATTATTTTTTTGAGAACAGAAATATCTCTTATATTTGCACTCGCATTTAAAGAATGCATACGTTCTTAGTTATAAAATAAAACATACCAAATATTTAGTGTAAACTGAATGCTCAAGTGGTGGAATTGGTAGACACGCTGGACTTAAAATCCAGTGGGCAGAAATGCCCGTATGGGTTCAAGTCCCATCTTGAGTACAAAAGTTTTATAACAAATAAGTTTACACACGCTCAAGTGGTGGAATTGGTAGACACGCTGGACTTAAAATCCAGTGGGCAGAAATGCCCGTATGGGTTCAAGTCCCATCTTGAGTACAAAAGCCTCATCAATTTATTTTGATGAGGCTTTTTTGGTTTTAAAAATCTTTGTTGTCAAAATTTTGTAGAAAATTAATTAAGACGATACTTCTGTTTAATTCTAATTTTTTTCTTAACCTACTTCTTGTAGTGTTTACACTATCTACACCAAGTCCGGTTATTTGAGCTATTTCTTTACTAGAAAAACCAAGTTTAATAAAAGCACATATTTTTAAATCTGTTTTGGTTAACGTAGGATACCGTTGTTTTAGTAAGTTAAAGTAATTATGATTTAGAGTTGTAAAATGGGTATTAAATTCTTCCCATTTTTTAGAACGGTTGATTTTTAATGATTGAATTATTTGTTTGATATAAGGACTGTTTTCTTTATTGAATTCAAGTGCTTTCAGTTGTTTTTTTATGTCCTCTAACATTCCGTCTTTTTCTATTACTTGCATTGCCGAGGACAAAAGCTCTCTGTTTTTTAATTCAAGGACTTCTTCTTTGTTTTTTATTTCAATTTCTTGAGTTGCTTTTAAAAGTTGCTGTTTTGTGTTTTCTAACTTGTTTTTTCTAATAAAGTAAAAAAGCAACATTAATATTATAGCAATTAACACGCTTATATAAAGTGCGGATTTAAAAACTAAAACATTTTTTTCTTTTTTTAATAGCATCATTTTTTGTTTTTGAAGCTCTTTTGAATGTTCGTCTCTTATGTCAAATAACTCTTTGTTTTGTTCGCTTCTACTTCCAAATAATTGTTCGTTTAGTGTTTTTGATCTTGATAAAAGAGCATAAGCGTTTTTATAGTCTTCTTTTTGAAAATACAATTCAGAAAGACTTTCCATTGTTTTAATTGTTAAATCAATATGTTGGTTTTGTGAATCCATTTTTTGCAAACTTTTTTCAAAGTATTCAATTGAAGATTCTGTGTTTTTTTTCTTGTGATAAAATTGTCCTTTATAAAAATAGAGTAGTGTTAGTATGTGTTGATTTGTAGCTGTATATTTTTTTTCTATTTCCAAAAACTGAGTTTCAGCTTTATCAAAAAGATACATTTTAGTGTAAAGTTCACCTAAGTACAATTTGCAATAATCACCGCTTAAAGAATCTTGCTTGTTGTAACTGTTAATTGCAATACTTTGTAAAAGTACTTTTTCTGCTTTTAAGTAATTTTCGTTGGCATTTGATTCAATACTGGCTTGGAGACGAAGTAATTTCCTAGTAATTTTAATACTGTCTTTTTTTTGCTTGGCTTCAATATATAGGGAGTCAAAGTTTGAATAAAATAAATCATTAGCCTTTTTGTTTTGGTCAAGTATCAAATACAGAATGGATAATTTGGACAATAATTCCACTTTTAAATTGGTGAATTCAGAATTTTTTAGGTTTGATGTTAATTCGTTTAATAATTGATAAGCTTTATGGTATTCTCCAATACCAGACATCCTTTCTATTAATTGAATTTTTAGTTGAATGTGTTTTTTGTTGGTTTTTATATTCGAGCTAGTTTCAATTGCATTTTCAAGTACTAAAATAGTTGAATCTTTTTTAGTTGATTTAAAAATTTTGCTATCTGGATAGGGTGAGTTTATAGAGTGAGTTTTTACTGAATAGCATAATAGTAACGTGATCACAAGGAATAAGTATTTGTGATTGGTTTTTATCATTGTTTATATTGTTATTTTAATTAAGTATTGAAAATCAGGATGTAAATATATATTAAAACCTATTATGTTTATATTATTTTTTAAAAAAACATCAAATTGTTTAGTTGAAACTAAGTTTCATCCTTGTTGGTTTTATTTGTTTTGTGTTAACATTGTGGAGTAGGTATAAAACTATTTCTATTTTCATTCATCTTACTTTAAAACGAACGAACCAATAAAAACAACGTATAAATTACCTACATGGAACGTTACTTTTTGATTGAATAAAAGTAAAAACCAAAGGTTTGAGGGAGAAATAATCACAGATAAATTAATTATTGAATAACTAAATAAATTTAAATAGATGAAACATGACACAATAAAAATAATGATACTATTTCTTATTGGACTTTTCAATTCAGTTTTACTTCATGCTCAGGAAAGAGTAGCCAGCCCTAAAAATACTACGGATATTTTAAAATGGGTGAAAGATGGAAAAACCACAAAAATTATCTTTCCTGCTGGAACGTATAATTTTTCAGACCCTATCACTTTAAAAAACGATAAATTAATCCTAGAAGGGAGCGGTATCGGTAAAACTGTACTTAAATTAACTACTAAGAGAGGAGTGTTTATTGATGCGGTAGGAGATGCTGCTTTTATAACAAACTTAACCATTGATGGTGGAGATAATCAAAAAAGTTTTGGGAATTGTATCTTCAGATTTAACAAAAGCAAATCACATCATTTTGAAGAGGTTGAATTTACTAATTCTATTTGGAATGCGATAGCTGCTCAACGCGCATATGCAACTGACGGCTTGGTTTTAAAGAATTGTATTTTTTCTAATATTGATTATTATCCAGTTCAAATTTTTAATAGGAATACTAATTTAAGAGGCGGAGAACTAATTACAAGTGTGAAAAAAGTAGTGATAGATGGCTGTGTTTTTAAAGAAGGCTACGAATGTGCTATAAATAGCGATAACGGAAATGACAGGGAAGATAGTGGAGACGGAACAGGCCGCAGATATACCGAGAGTACAAGTTTAAACGGAACTATTATTCAGAATTGCATTTTTGGAAAAAGTAGGAAGTTTAACATAGGCATGGTACAAACAGCCGATGTTATTATTCGAAACAACCAATTTATGGGAATCGTAGATAATGCAGGTGGTGGATGTCAGGCAATTCATTTGGAGCAATGTACACATAATATGGAAATCTATGATAATACATTCCAAATGCCCAACACCGTAAGCAAAAACTATTTATACATACGCATTAGTGGTACTGAAGGACATAAGCGCGCAACACAGCAACGCCCAAGCGATACCTATAAAAGCTGGACCTATTATGTGCATGGAAGTAACGAGCGTAGAGCAAATATAGCTTGTGCAACGGAAGGAAATATCAATAAAGATTGCAAGCGAGATGTACATGCTTATGGTCCTCGTAATATTTATATTGCTGGTAATACTTTTAATGCATCAGAAAAAGTCTCGCAATATCTCTCTATTGGAGAGGGAGAAAATATTCGGATTGGAACCAAAAAGGATGGTACAGTTGCTTTAAACCAATTTCTTGGAGGAACTACTACATCAAAAAAAATAAGTTTAGGCGGACACGATGAAGGTTGTGGTGATGTGCTCATTAAAGCTGGACAAAACATCACCAAAAAGAATATAGATATTAAAAAGGTGCATTTTGACTTGCCTCCGATTAGAATAAAGAAACCAATAATAATAGAAGAATAAATTGATTTTACTGAAATGAAGATAGCCTATTTTTTATTAACGAGCATGCTACTCTTAAGTAGTTGTGGTTCATCATCAAAAGAACAAAAGAATGCCAATTATGGTATTAACCCCAATGCTGTAAAGGTAGACGTTATAACTCCCGAACATGGTATGGCCGACCCACATGCATGGATTGAAAATGATAGAGTATATGTAATTTGTGGTCATGATGAATCATGGGATGGTAAAGGCTCTTTTCGTATGGATCGTTGGGAAGTATGGTCTTCTGATGATTTAGTAAACTGGAAACATCATAGAAATATTTATCCAAAGGATACATATATTGGCGATAGCCCGAATTGTTGGGCAGGTGATGTGTGTGAAAGAGACGGAAAGTATTATTGGTTTTTCTCAAACCGAAACATCAATACAGGCGTAATGGTTGCCGATGAAATTACAGGAGAATACAAAGATTTATTAGGAAAACCATTACTTCCCAAAGATATAATTCCCGGGCATCCATACGATCCCGAAATATTTATTGAAAACAATGTGTACACCATTTGTTTTGGTGCCGGAACCTATTACATGGCAACTTTGGCGAAGGATATGAAATCGCTATCAACCAAGCCTCAAAAAATAATTGTTCAGGATGAAAAAGGAAACAGTCTAAAAGTTGAAGATAAACCTACCCTTTTTAAACGAAACGGTTGGTATTATTTAGTGTATGGAAGCAGGTACTCCATGTCCAAAAATTTATATGGTCCCTATACGTTTAAAGGTGCGTTTTTAGATGGTGGACATACCAGTTTTTTCGAATGGAAAGACCAATTATACGTGTTACAAGAAAATCATGACATTAGTGCATTTTACCGTGGTGCGAGTTTAAAGCCTGTATTTTTCAATAAAGATGAAACTATCATTATTCCCGAAGATGATAGTATGTATCCCGCACCTGGAAGACCTTTTGAATTTAAAAATTCTACGATGGGATGGAAAGCTTTAGATGGTACTTCACTTTCATTTAAGAATGGTAAGATACAAGGCGAAATTTCAGGTAATAATGCACTTATAGAAAGTGCTCCGTGGCTTTATACCGATACGGGAGAGTGTACACATTTCACTATTTCAATTAAAAATAATAGCAATGCTAAGCAATTGAAACTGGCCTTGTATACACGAGATCTTGAGAAAGGTTTTTGGAAGAAGACCGATCCAATAAAATGGGAGCAACAAGAATGGGTAAGTATTCCTATTAGCTCAAACGATAATGCATTTAAAACATATACCATTCAATTATCTCAATTTAAAGGAGTAAAGGAAAAGCTAATGCAAATTGCTATGCAGCCTATTTCTGATACGAATAGTGGAGCTTGGGAAATTGAAGAAATTCGTGTTAAATAAATGAATTTCAAAAATTATATCTATTATGAAAACAAATATTTATATACTGATTATAAACATACCACAACCGTAAAACTGTTAAAAATAACGCTTAGACAAGAATTCTAAATTGGGCAGTTTTTAGTGGCTTATGAATAATTTTAAAAGTAATTAATAATAGAATGAGCAAAATATAAGTAATATGAATATTTTAAAAAACGTAATTTATTACGTAACCTTTTTACTGTTTTCGTTTTCAGCCTTTGCTCAAAATAAGCAGATAGATTGGCTTGATGAGTACAATGTGGTATGGAATAGCCAAAGTAAAAACTCAAGTGAATCTATGCCTTGTGGAGGTGGAGATTTAGGAATGAATGTTTGGGTAGAAAGCGGAGATTTACTTTTTTATATTGACCGTAGCGGAAATTTGGATGAGAACGATCAGTTGCGAAAAAATGGACGTGTTCGTATAAAAATGGATCCCAGTCCTTTTTCTAATAATGGAAGTGATGTTGAATTTGAACAAACATTAGACCTTAAAACAGGTTCTATAATTATAAAAGGTAAAACACCTGAAAATACGGTGAATATCCGTATTTGGACAGAGGTTTTAAAACCTGTAATTCATGTGGATATGGATAGTGATAAAGCGTCGAGAATTTCGGCGACTTTTGAATCTTGGAGGAATGAAAAACTGCCCATTCCAATTTCAGGCGGAGGCGGCTCTAGGTTTGCTTGTTGGGGTTATGCTAAATACAAAGGTGATGTATTTGCTTACCCGGACAAGATATTTCACGAAGATAAGAACAAGGTGGTGTTCTATCATCAAAATGGAGACGACAGGATTTTTGATAAATCGGTAAAACTTCAAAAGTTAAGCAGTGTAAAAGATCAATTTAATCACCCAACCAAAAACAGAATATTTGGAGGGGTTATGTATGGTGATAATTTAAAACAATCTGAAGGTACAGAAGGAATATATGCAGGTACTCCCTATAAAGGTTGGCAATTAGAGAGTCTCAAAAAATCTAAAAAGCATACTATTAAAATAGCATTGCATACAGAGCAAATTGAAAGTGATAAAACATGGAAAGAAAATCTTTATAAAACAGTAGACAATCCTTCTAAAAATGCTTGGAAAAAGAGTGTAAAGTGGTGGGAGAATTTCTGGGACAGAAGTCATATTGTTATTAATAAAGGCAAGGGCGAAAATGATTTAGGCTGGAGAATTGGAAGAAATTATCAACTAATGCGATATGTGTTAGGTTGTAATCCTTATGGTGAATTACCGAATCATTTTAGTGGTGGTTTTTTTCAGTTCGATCCTGTGTATATTCAAAAAGAAAAGAATACCACACCATCCTATTTTAATGCCGATTATAGAAAATGGGGAGCTTGGACAGGTATGAACCAAAGGTTGATACATTGGTCGTTTTTAAAATCGGGTGATTTTGAAGAATTACGTCCGCAATTCAATTATTTTAAAAACAATTTCATCAATGCTAAACTAAGAAGTGAAGTCACTTGGGGAGTTGAAGGTTGTGCTTTTGGCGAACAAATAGGAACAGGCGGTTTACCTCTTGGTCAAGCTTACAGTTGGGAAATGCCTCTTGGAAAGCGAAAACCTACAGATGAAATTGGTACTACAGGTAGGCATACGTATTATTATCATTCGCAAATAGAATTTGCTTATATGTTGCATGAATGGTATCGTTTTACAGGAGCAGATATATCAGAATATATTCCATTTATGAAAGGAGTTGTCGTTTTTGAATTCGAATACCAAAAAATGTTGCAGAAAAAAAGAAATGGAAAAGAGTGGGGACCAGATGGAAAATTGGTAATGCATAATATGCCAGCTACTGAGTCTTATCATCATGGAGATAATCCAGCACCAAATGTGGCAGGATTGCATAAAAACCTAGAAGCGCTTATTTCATTACCAGATAAATGGGTAAGTAAAGTCGAAAAAGAAAAATTTAAAGATTGGAACCAACGTGTACCCGATTTAGAACATAGAACTCGAAATGGTCATAAAACCATAGCTCCATATAAGGAAGGTAATTTTAGATGGGGAAATAGAGAAATTCCACAATTATATCCTGTTTTTCCTTATGGAATATATGCAGTTGGCCAGCCTGATTTAGAAGTTGGGATAAATACCTGGAAATATGGTTTAGATAAAAGTGTTATTAAGTATGTTTTAAAACCTTTTAGACAAAAAGGTATGAAAGGAGATATTTACGCCCAAAAAGAAGAATGGTGGGGTTGGGGACAACAAGCCATGTTTTTGGCACGACTTGGTCTTACAGACGAGGCTAAAGAATATGTTTCTAAAAAATTAGATGATGCTCAAGGTGATCCTTGGAAAGAAGCGAAACCTTCACGTTTCCCTGTGTTTTACGGACCAGGATATGGTTGTATGCCAGATTTAGAATGGGGAACATCTGGTATGATTTCTTTACAAGAAATGTGTTTGCAAACTATTTCTAACGATGGAAAAGATTTAACCGTTTTACCTACTTGGCCGAAGGATTGGGATGTTGATTTTAAATTACACGCGCCACAAAAAACGATTGTTGAGGCAAAACAAATAAATAGTAAAGTAAAAGATGTAGCGGTTACACCTTCTTCTAGAATAAAAGATATTGTATATAAGAAAGAATAAGATTCTTAAAGAAAAAAGGAGCTCTAATTTCACAACAAATAACTAAAAAATAATAAGATGAAAACTAAATTATCACTACTTTTTGTATTGTCAATATTTTTGGTTCAATGTAAAAGTAAAACAGTAAAAAAAGTATTAATTCCAAAACAAGAAAATAAATATGTAGAAATTTATCAACCAGATGGCGATGTGTTTTTTGGACCAGATACAAAAGTACTTAAAGAAGGTCAGTTTTATGAAAGATGGATTCCTAACGATCACACTTTTGTGAAAACAGCAGATGGTAAATGGCATATAATTGGAATTACACATCCTTATACAGATCCTAAATTAGGAGGTATTCATCAAGGTGAATTTGCTTCTTTTCATGCAATATCGTCAAGCGATAACTTTAAAGAAACCGTAGAAGTAGATCATTATTCAGATTTACCTAAAATTCTTCCACCTAAAGAACGTCCGGGAGAGATTACCGCAAATCACGCGCCTTATATCGTAAAAAAAGACAATCTGTACCACATGGTGTATGGACACAGTCCTATACGATTAGCAACATCTCCAGATTTAAATAATTGGACACCAAAAGGAACCTTGTTCGAAGAGGAAAAAGGAGCAAGAGATCCAAATTTAATACTTCATGAAGGTATTTATTACATGACCTATTGTTCAGAAAAATGTGTTCGAATGAGAACTTCAAAAGACTTACTAAATTGGTCTGAAGCAAAAACAATTTTAGTAACTAATGATTTTGATCCAGAATCTCCATCGGTAATATTTCATAATAATTCTTTTTATCTTTTTGTATGTGCATGGGAAAAGGGTTCTTGGGATCGTATAGAATTACTAGGAGCTTACACACACAAAGCGCATGTATTTGCTTCTGACGACTTAATGGATTTTGGAACGGATAAAGAAAAGGAAATAACCGTTTTAAATGCACATGCTCCTGAAATTTTTAAAGGAGAAGATGGACAATGGTATATTTCAAGTGTTATGTATCCAGGTTATGGGGTTAGTATTGATAAACTTTTTTGGGAATAAAATTTAAAAAATAATGAAAAAAGTAATTGTATATATAGCACTTATCATGCAAGGATTTATTAGCCAATCTCAAAATAAATCTAAACCAAATGTGGTATTTATTTTAATTGATGATTTTGGTTGGATGGATGTTGGTTATAACGGAAGTAGTTTTTACGAAACTCCAGAAATAAATAAACTTTCTAAGGAGTGGATGCGTTTTGATAATTGTTACACTCCAAGTCCTATGTGTTCTCCAACCAGAACAAGTATTCTTACAGGAAAAAACCCCGCAAGACATGGTATTACTCAGTGGTTACCGGGTTTAAAAATACCTTTTACAAAAAAAGGAGAAAAGGCAACTGTTTTTTGTCCAAAACCGTTGGTTCAAGGAATAGAAGAAAAAGATGTTACGATTGGAGAAGCTTTTCAAGAAGCAGGTTATGAGACTTCATTTATGGGAAAATGGCATATGGGAAGTTTTAAAATTACTGGAGGACCTTTAAATCATGGATACGATTCTCAAAAAGCCGTAATTGAGTCAAATGTATGTAGGATGTTTTATCCTTTTTGGGATCATCCAGAGTATTTTCCAAATGCAAAAGAAGGAGATAATTATACAGATTTGTTAACAGATGAAGCAATAGATTTTGTCTCAAAAAAACGAGAGAAACCTTTTTACCTACATTTAGCCCATTTTGCAATGCATGCACCTATAGAAACAACTCTTGAGTTGAGAACTAAATTTGAAAAAAAAGCAAATAGAATACCAGAAAATGGTCCTTTTTGGAAAGATTATAACTATGCTCATAAAAAAATAAAAGCACGTCAAGACGATGCGGAGTATGCAGGAGAGTTATTTACCTTAGATAAAAATATAGGAAAATTAGTTAAAGCCTTAAAAGATAAAGGCTTGTACGATAATACTATTATTGTGTTTACAGGAGATAACGGAGGTAGATCTTGTTTTATGCATGGACATCCTACATCTAACGAGCCCTTAAAAGGAGGAAAAACATTTGTTTTTGAAGGAGGCGTAAGAACCCCGCTTTTAATACATTGGCCTGGACATTCTTTACCTGGTAAGCAAACAAATGTACCTGTTACTAGTATGGATTTTTATCCTACATTATTAGAAATGGCTGGATTGTCTTTAAAACCAGAACAACATATAGATGGAAAAAGTTTTGTGCCTTTATTTGCAGGTGAAAAGTTTGAACACAAAGCATTGTACTGGCATTTCCCTCATTATCAAGGAGAGGGTAGTTACCCGTCAAGTGCCATTCGTGTAGGTAATTATAAAATGATTTATCACTATCATCATGATAAAAAACAATTATTTGATGTAGTAAATGATCCTTATGAGAAAAAGGATTTAGCGAGCGAAAAAGTTCGTTTAACAAATAGTCTACACAAAAAATTAAAAAAATATTTAAAAGAAAGTGGAGCCGTTATTCCTCAACCGATTGTCAAATAATTAAAAGTAAATATATATGAAAAAATACATGGCCTTTTTAGTGATTGCTTTCGGTTTTTATTCGTGTCAACAACATTCAGATACAGGTTCAGTAACTTCAAAAGAATTAAAAGAAAATAAAGTATTTCCTTATAGTTTTCCTGAAGAAAAACCAAATATTCAGCTAAGTGCTGCTATGGAAAGAAATTATGATATGTATACCGGGGTTAGACCTGAGTGGAATGAATTGTACACACAATTTAAATACACAGAGTTAAAAGGATTTGATTATAATAACGGAGATGGAACAATATCAAGGAGAGATCCATCAAAAGTAATTTTTGAGAATGGAAAATATTATATGTGGTACACACATAGACATACAGATTCTGCTCCTATAGGATTAAAAAACGCAGAGTCAGCTACGGATAAAATTCCTTCTGCCGATTGGGATTTAGCAGATATATACTATGCAACTTCTAAAGATGGTTTTACATGGGAGGAGCAAGGAGTTGCTATACCCAGACCAAAAAAACCAGAAATAGGTTGGCGTTCTGTAACCACTTCAGATATTTTAAAATGGAAAGGGAAGTATTATTTATATTACCAAGGGTTTAGTGCTGCACCAGGAACTAATGGAGGAGACAATTGTCCGGTAGCTGTTTCTTATGCAGACTCTCCCGATGGTCCTTGGAAAGCTTATAAAAAAGAGGTAATTCCTAATGGAGCACCTGGAGAATGGGATCAATATTCTATTCATGACCCATATCCATTAATACATAACGGAAAAGTTTATTTGTATTATAAATCTGATTTTGGAAGAGATAAAGAGAAGGGAAAAGGAAATGTACGTATGCATGGTTTGGCAATTGCAGACAATCCTTTAGGACCTTTTACAAAACATCCTTTAAATCCTTTGATAAACTCAGGACATGAGACCACTTTATTTCCTTTTAAAGAAGGGGTTGCTGCTTTTTCTATTAGAGATGGAAACGAAAGTAACACAGTACAGTATGCTAAAGATTGGGTGAATTTTAAAATAGCATCTACCGTAGAATTAATGCCGGATGCTGCGGGGCCTTATGTTGCAGATGCTTTTACAAATACTAAAGATGGGAGAGGGATTACTTGGGGAATTTCCCACTATTATATTCCTCACGGAGATTGGAAAAGAAATCATGTGGTTTTACTTCGTTTTGATTGTGATTTAAGTTTAGATGTTGATGACAAGCAAATGAAAAAACACCATTTAAGATATGAAATGGACTTTTTGCTGGAACATAGTTTAAATAATAGTCAAAAAGAGCGTATTGCTAAAGAGACAGAAATATTAAAAAATAAGGAATTATAATGGATAACTATTTTAGGTTGATTGTTGGGATTTTAAGTACCGTTGTTGTAGTAGGTTGTAAAGGTCATGTTGAAAAAGGGACTTATGGATATGATAAACAATTTTTAGAAAGTCATCAGCATGTAATTCATTTATACGAAAACAAAGGAAAGAGCCAGTTGATGGTGCTTCCTTATTATCAGGGAAGAGTGATGACCAGTACTGCAAAAGGAGAGCAAGGAAATAGTTATGGTTGGGTAAATTATGATTTAATTTCTTCTGGAGATTTTGAAAAACATATCAATGTTTTTGGAGGAGAAGATAGATTTTGGATAGGACCAGAAGGAGGTCAATATTCTATTTTCTTTAAAAAAGATACAGATTTTACCTTTGAAAATTGGTTCACACCTAAAGAAATAGATACAGAGGCTTTTGATGTGGTAAATCAATCAGACAAAAGCGTGCTGTTTCATAAAAAAATGAAGTTAGTTAATTACAAAGGTTTTGCTTTTGATATTGATGTAAATCGAGAAGTAACCATTTTTAACAATCAAGAAATTAAAACAGATTTAGAAATTGATCTTTCAGATGATGTAGATTGTGTAGGATATCAATCTTTTAATGAAATTATAAATACAGGGGAAGAGGCTTGGTCAAAAGATACGGGGTTACTTTCTGTTTGGATTTTAGGAATGTTTATGCCATCAGACAACACAACGGTAATTTTACCCTATAAAAATGAATTGGTTTTAAATACATCCTATTTTGGAGAAGTGCCTCCTGGCAGGTTGACAAAAACGGACAAACATGTAACTTATAAAGGTAACGGAACGGCAAGATTTAAATTAGGATTGTCACCACGTAATATTATACCTTATGTAGGTAGTTATGATGCAGATACTAAAATGTTGACAATTGTAAATTATACATTTAAGGGAGATTCTACGTATGTAAATTCTATTTGGAAATTGCAAGATGAACCTTATAAGGGAGATGTAGTAAATTCTTACAATGATGGACCTTTAGATAATGGAGACCAATTAGGGCCATTTTATGAGTTAGAATCATCCTCAAGTGCAAAAGAGTTAACTCCAGGAGCATCAATCAAACATATTCACAAAACTTATCATTTTGAAGGTAAGTTTGAAGAGTTAAATAAGATTGCTATTAAGTTATTGGGAAAAGATTTAAAAAGTTTATAAATCAAAAAGGATATTGATTATAAGAAACCTTCAAAGCTTTTATTCAAAAGCTTTGAAGGTTTTGACTTATTTCAAAAAATCTCTAATTCCATAACTTGCCAAAACACCTTCTCCTGTAGCAGCTGCTACTTGTGCAATGGCACCTTCTCTACAATCACCAGCTGCAAAAATTCCTTTTACAGAGGTTTCTGCTAGGTTTTGGGTAGTGATAAATCCTTTTTCGTTTAGATTTACAATTTCTTTAAAGCTTTTGGTGTTGGGTATTAATCCCACAAAAATAAAAGCACCATCTGCTGTAATTTCTTTTTCTTCTTTAGTAGTATTATCTTTTACAACAATTCCTTTAAATAAATTTTTATCATTTTTGGTGAATTTCACAGGAGTGTTGTCTGTATAAATTTCAATATTATCTATTGTTTCTAATTTTTCTATATAAGTTTTAGAAGCTTTAAATTGAGCTGATCTATTGATTATTTTTACTTTTTTACAAAAACCAGCTAAAAAGATACCTTCTTCTAAAGCAGAATTTCCGCCTCCAATAACAACGACTTCTTTGTTTCTATAAAAGGCACCATCGCAAGTAGCACAAAAGTGAACTCCAGAACCAATTAGGTCACTTTCATTAGGGATTCCTAGTTTTCTATAGGTAGATCCTGTAGATAGTACAACGGTTTTTGCTAAGTAAGTTCCCATAATGGTAGTGATCTCAAACAATTCTCCTTTTTTTTCTATGTTAGAAACTTCTTCTCCTGTTTTAATTTCAGCACCATAAGTTTTGGCTTGGTTTTCCATACGCTCCATAAGCTTGGGGCCAGAAATTTCATTAAAACCAGGGTAGTTCTCAATCTTTTCGGTTAAAAAAGCATTTCCACCAATATTTTTTCTTTCTAAAATTAAAGTATTAAAACGGTCTCTTTGTGCATAAATAGCTGTTGTTAAACCAGCAGCACCTCCTCCAATAATAATGCTATCATATACTTTGTGTTCTTTGTCAGCATCAATATTTAATAACTCTTTAAGTTTAGCGTTGTTTGGGTTGGTATATGGGGTTCCGTTTAAAATAATTGTAGGTATAATTCTTTTTCCGTTATTAATAGCTTCTACTTGATCGGTAGCCCATTCGTGTTGGTCTACATCAATAAATTGATAGTTGATTAAATTGTCATCTAAATAACTTTTAGCTCTTCTACAGTCTGGACACCAATCGGCACCAAATAAAATTAACTGTCCTTGCGGGTTGATACCTAATACACTTGCTAACACAGCATTATTTGGGTTGGTATAGGTGTTTTTGTTAATGATTACAGTAGGGATAATTCGCTTTCCATTATTAATAGCTTCTACTTTTTCTGTAGCTTCTTTGTCTAAATCTACATCAATAAATTGATAGTTGATATTGTTGCTGTCTAGGTAAGATTTAGCTCTTCTGCAATCCGGACACCAATCGGCACCATATAATACTATTGCTTTTTCCATTGTTTTTGTTTTGTGTATGTTGTCGTTGATAAAAAAGTTTTTTTACAGATACAAGATAATAATTGTGGTTGTATAATTTTATACAGCAATGTTTTTTATAATTTCATCAGTATCTTCTTTGGCTTTTTTGTTTTTCCAATTCATCCACTTTTCTCCTAGTGTTTTTCTCATTAAATTCTCTAGCGGAATCATTACTGTAAAATTATAAAGTGCATGTGTTAGGTTTTTAGGATGGGTTGCTAAACTGCGTAGACTCATAGAAAACCCTGGGGTTATATATTTCATATAGTGCCAATAGCCTTCAGGAATATATAGCATATCTCCGTGTTCTAGTTCTGTAATGTAGCCTTTTGCATTTTTTAAAGCAGGCCATTTTTTGATGTCTGGTTTAGAAAAATCAATTCCTCTATGCGCAATAAGTGAGTTGGGAACTTTGTAAAGATATTTTGATTGACTTTGATCGAATAAAATACATTCTTTTTTACCTTCAAAGTGAAAATGAAATATGTTGGCCAAATCAATATCATAATGCATAAATGTGTAAGAATTGTAGCCTCCAAAAAAAAGAGTAGGAATAGATTTTAAAAAAGTAACTCCTAGGTTGGGGTATTTAAAATCTTTTTGAAGATTAGGAACCTCTTTAAAAATATTCCATAAAAATATTCTGTATTTGGTGGGTTTGTTTTTAAGTAGGTTGATGTATTTGTCCATTCGCATATATGCGTGAGGACTGTTAAATTTTGCTTTAGGATCAATAGGTCTATCATCATACAAAGGAACAGATTTGTTACCAGCAACTTCTTTAATGTAGTCTAAATCCCATTTTTTATAAGCAGACCATTCTTTGGTAAATTGTTTAACAACTACAGGTTTTTGTTTTTTATAATAATTTTTAATAAAATCTTCTTTGCTGATTTTTGTAACAATGTCTACTTTTTTTAAATTTAACTCCATACCTAAATCATTTTCGTTAAAATTCTACTCTATAAAATTAAAGGAACAAATTCTAAAATTCAAATTATGGATATTGATTGTAGTCAACTTAAAAATAAGTTATCTAAATTTTTGTGGACAAGAAGCTTCTATTCAAAATCTTGATAGTGATAAAGTTTACATGCTTGTAAAAACAAATAATTTGTGGTGTAGTTAAGTGAATTGTTTTTGAAACAATTAGAGTCTTTAGTTTTGTTTAGGCCTATTTGGGTGCGAGTGTGAAAAAAATCCTATGTAGGGATTCTTTTTACTAAAACCAAGTGTTTTTGTTTGATGTTGTAGTTGTTTTGAGAGGGTAGATTTGCAAATAAAATCCCTCATTAAAAACATTTTAATGAGGGATTTGTAAACGTAATTTTTTTTTAAAATTAAAAAAATCTTAAAAACTGAATTTGTTGTGATTAGGGTATTAAAATTTTTTCAAGTTGAATAACTCCATTTTTGTTTTGAAAAAGAACCATATACAGTCCTCTTAGGTGTTGGTTTTCTACTTGTTGTCCTAATAGGTTTAATACTTTAATGGTAATTTGTGGTAGGTTTGTTTTGATAGTTCTATTTTCTGTTTTTATTTCTAATCCTTTTATTTTAGGATCTTTTGCATGTAAGGAAGAACCAAACTCTTGATATAAGAGAGCAATATCGTTTACTGATAATGCACTGGTGTAAACTCTAAAACTATCCATGCTATCTTGAAATTGTACAGAACCAATCTTTAAGTCTGGATTTCCTTCAAATAAATAGACATCTTGGTCATAATCAAACCCTTCTGCAGTTGATCCAGATTTGTCTAAAATATTGTCTATATACAATTTATAGTCATATTTTACAAGAGTATAAGCCGGATTAACAGGGTGTAGTCGGTGTTTATAAGCACCTGTTATTACAATATGATGCCAGTTGCCATCTGCAATACTACTTGATCTTAAATAAGTTTCTGCATTGTAATTAGAAGTACCTAATCTAAAGTTACCTGCGAATATAATGATTCCATTATTTAAATAAGCTCTAATACCAGCATTGCTATTAGTGTTTCTTATTCCGTATTGGCGGAAAATATATTGAGAATTTACTCCAGTATAGCTTGTTTTTATCCAAAAACTAATAGAGAAATCGGCCTCTATTATTGCATTTGTAGGGTGTTGACCTCCTAGAAGTTGTTCTCCATTTAATACAATTGCATTATTAGTGTTTATTGGGTCTGCTGTTTGAGTAAAAGTTGATGTTGTTGCAACTGTAGTCAAATCATTTGTACCAGGGTTTACAGTGTTTTGTAAACTACCATTGGTAAAGGTGTACTCTTTTATTAAGTTAGTCGTTGGGATTTGTGAAAAGGCATTAGTTGCAATTAGTAAGCCTAGTGATAGAAGTAATTTTGTTTTCATATTTATCTATTTTTATTAGACAAATTAAAGACAAGCTCTTCGTTATATGGGTTCTTTATTTCCTAACAAAGCTATTTAGTTTCCAGAAAAAAATTAGTGCTTTCTAAGCAAATTAGTAAAAGATTGTTTTCTTTCTTATCGGTATTCATGGTTGTAGATAATCGATTTGTTGTTTCCGAAGTATCTTTAGACCAATTATTAAATTGATATTCATCATCAAGGGTTGCTGTTAATACAATCAAAGCTCCAAAATCATTTTAACTAAAATTTCTCTTTATAAAATTAAGGGAACAAGTTTTTGATATTGATTGTAGCTAGGTTAAAATTAGTTATCTAAATTTTTGTGGACAAGGAGCTTCTATTAAAAAATCTTGATTGTGATGTTTAAAGCTAAGTTTCCATGCGTGTAAAAACAAACAATCTGTGGTGTAGGTAAGTGGATGGTTTTTGAAATAATTAGAATCTTTGTAACCAATATCTCCTACAATAGGGAATTCTAACTGAGCTAGATGTAATCGTATTTGATTGGTTCTTCCCGTATGTGGGGTAACTTCTAATAGTGTTTGGTTATAAGATTTTCTGCGTTCTAAAACTTTAAACTCTGTAAAAGCATCTATTCCGTTTTCTGATGAGGCTCTACCTCCTCCAGCAGTTTTGTCTAGCCCTATTTTGGTGTTGGTGTTAAAGTAGTCTTCTGTAGGGAGTCCCTCAACTAAAGCTAAGTATGTTTTTTGCGTTTGTTTACTTTCAAACTGAGCTCCTATTGTTTTTACAATTTCTTTATTTCTTCCTAAAATTACAATTCCTGTAGTATTAGCATCTAGTCTATGAATGATTTTTAAATCCTCTTTAGGAAAAGCTAATTTTAAAATTTCCGTCAAGGAGTTTCTATTAAATCTTCCGCTCGGATGCATGGGTAATGGAGCAGGTTTGTTGATTATAAAAATGTCTGCATCGCTATATAATAATTCAATAGTAGTGTTAATCCAAGGTTCTGTTTTTGGAGCAGAGCTATGTTCGGTAATGTCTCCACCTTTTACAATGGTTAGCTCTGTAGCGGGTTTTTTATTAATTAGTAAGGTTTGGTTGTTTATTTTTTCTAACCAAATATCTTTTGTAGATCTAGGTACAAGTTGTAAAAAGAAATCAATAATAAATAATCCTTCATATTTTTTTTTAACAGGTAGTTTGTAATGTGTAGGCATAGCTATGCTACCTGGCAATGGTTGTGTTGCCTTATGGATTTGACTGTTAAAATATTCTTGATTGATTTCCATTAGATTGCAAAGATAAAAGATAAGTATTTATTAATTTTTTGTTTTTATGATTTATATCATATAAGCTGATTTTTGTAACCTATAAATTTATAATCAATTGTAAAGTCCTAATTACAGCGTAACAATCTTTAGAAAAGGATATGGAAAAAAGTAAAATGTTTTTGCCTGAGAAAAAGACAAAATGGAGGTTGGTAGCAGTTTTATCAATAGCTATAGTTGTTGGTTTAGGGGCTTTTATGGCAAAAGAATCTTCTATAGTGTCTTATATGTCCGATGATCCAAAGGCTTGTGTAAATTGTCATGTTATGGTTCCTGTTTACAACGCTTGGATGCATAGCTCGCACAGGGAATGGGCTAATTGTAACGATTGTCATGTGCCTCACAACAACGTATTTAATAAATATTTTTTTAAGGCAAAAGATGGATTGTTTCACGCTTCTGTTTTTACGGCAAGAGCAGAACCAGAAGTAATGTTTATGAGGTCTGAGTCTGCAACAGTAGTACAAAATAACTGTTTAAGATGCCATATACAACAGGTAACACAAACTAAATATGATGGTTTTATAGCTACTCATGGAAAAAATAGAACTGAAAGAAAGTGTTGGGAGTGTCATCAAGAAGTGCCTCATGGAACAATTCATGGAATTTCTACGGTAAAATATAATATTGCACCCTTGCCTACAGATTCTCAAAAAACAGTAGTTCCTAAATGGTTGCAAAAATCGTTAGATAAAGAATAATCAAATCAAAAAAAACGTAAACTAAAAACTATACAAATGAAAAATAAGGTACTATTTGCTTTAACAGCAGTATTTGTGTTTTTGTTGGGGTTGTTGGCCTCAAGCATCATTAATAGAAAAAATGAAGCAAAATACAAGTATCTGCCTAAAGTAAAAATTAATGAAAATGAGCCGAGGAATGAAGTTTGGGGAGAAAATTTTCCAGCAGAATATCAATCTTATATAAAAACAGCAGATACTACTTTTGCTTCTTTTCAAGGAGGTTCTGCAAAAAGAGATATGTTAGAAGAGGATCCAAGATTGGTAGTGCTTTGGGCTGGATATGGTTTTTCTAAAGATTACAATCAGGGAGGAGGACATATGAATGCGGTAAAAGATATTAGAAACTCTTTAAGAACAGGTGGTCCAAAAGGAGAGGGAGATGGACCTATGCCCGCTACGTGTTGGACTTGTAAGGGACCTGATGTACCTCGTTTAATGAATGAAAAAGGAGTGACTGAGTTTTACTCTGGTAAATGGGCAGATAAAGGTGCTGAAGTTGTAAATCCTATTGGATGTGCAGATTGTCACGATTCTAAAACAATGAAATTAACCATAACAAGACCTGCTTTAATAGAAGGATTTAAAGCAATGGGGAAAGACATTAACAAAGCTTCTCATCAAGAAATGAGATCTTTGGTGTGTGCACAATGTCACGTAGAATATTATTTTGATAAAAAGAAACCTGGAAAAGAAGGAGTTCCTTATTTAACGTTTCCTTGGAAAAATGGAATGTCTGTAGAAGACATGGAAAAGTATTATGATGAGATTGAATTTTCTGATTGGACTCATAAATTAAGTAAAACACCTATGTTAAAAGCTCAACATCCTGGCTATGAAACATATTTAACAGGAGTGCATGCAGATAGAGGAGTTTCTTGTGCAGATTGTCACATGCCATACAAGAGTGAGGGAGGGCAAAAATATACAGATCATCATATTCAATCTCCTTTAAACAATGTGGCAAATTCATGTCAGGTATGTCATAGAGAAGATAAAGATAAGTTGATAGAGAATGTTTATGAACGTCAACAAAAATCTACAGAAAGTAGATTGAAATTAGAAGACTTTTTGGTAAAAGCACATATAGAAGCTAAAAAAGCGTGGGATTTGGGAGCAACAGATCTTCAAATGAAAGATATTTTAATGGATATTCGTCATGCTCAATGGAGATGGGATTATGCTGCGGCTTCTCATGGAGCTTCTTTTCACTCACCTGTAGAGATTGCAAGAGTTATAAGTTCTGGGTTAGATGTTGTGCAAGAAGGTCGTGTAAAGTTAGCAAGGTTGTTGGCCGATTTAGGATATAACAAACCTGTAGATATGCCAGATATTTCTTCTAAAGAAAAAGCACAAGCTTATATTGGTCTAGACATGAAACAGCTTCACTTAGAAAAAGAAGAGTTTAAAAAGACTTTATTACCAAAATGGTTAAAAGAGGCTAAAGAGCGTGAAGCTAATTATCCTGAAATAACGATAGAATAAACTAAACTAAATCTATAATTTACGGTAAAGGCACATAAGGTAATATACCTGTTGTGTCTTTACTTATTTAAAAAGTAAACGCTATGAAAATTTTATATAGAATTTTTGCTTCTCCTGCATTAGCGGTCTTATCACTAGTAACCTTTGCTGTATCTATGGCAGTAGCTACTTTTGTAGAAAATGATTATGGTACCGCAACTGCCTGGGTATTGGTTTATGATGCTTGGTGGTTTGAGATGATTATGTTGTTAATGACTGTAAGTTTTGTCTTTAATATTTTTAAATACAAATTGTTAAAGAAAGAAAAGTGGGCGGTGTTAATGTTTCATTTAGCATTTGTTCTTATTATGGTAGGAGCGGCTGTTACCAGGTATTGTTCCTATGGAGGTGTGTTAAGAGTTAGAGAAGGAAAACAAACCAACACTGTATTGTCTACTAATAATTATGTGACAATAAAATTACACCATAATGGACAAACTAAAGTTGTTCAAAAAAAGGCATCTTTTTCTCACGCAAAAGGCAATTCTTTTTATTTGTCTACAGATTATAATAATACTCCTGTAGCGTTAGAATATGTGAATTACATTCCAGATGCAACGTCAAAAATAGTGGTAGATTCAGTAGTTGGTAAACCAATTTTAGAGTTGGTAGTTTCTGTAGGAGATGGACGAAAAACAATTTTTTTAAAAGAAGGTGAAATTAGATCTGTAGGAAAAGAAGCGTATAAAATAGGGTTGAATACAGATGAAAAGAATGTAATTAATATTGTTTATCAAAAAGAAGAGTTTAAAATAAAAGCACCTAGTCAGTTAGATTATTTTATCATGGCTTCGCAAGATGCTGGAAAAATAGAAAGTAATACTTGGGGTAAAATGCATTTAAGTACATTGTATAGATTTCAGAATTTATCTATTGTGCCTTTGGCTTTTCATCCAAAAGGGAAAGTAGCTTTTGTGTCGGGAACAAAAAAAGGATCTAAAGAGAATGACAAGAATAAAGACGATGTTTTATTGTTGTTGGCAAGCTCAGGAGATCAACAAATAGAGGTTTCTTTGTTGTATCGTGAAGGATTTGCACCAGAGCCTTACAGTGTTAATTTAAAAGGAACTCATATAGATGTTTTCTACGGTTCTAAAGAAATTAAGTTGCCGTTTTCTATCAAATTAAATGATTTTCAGTTAGATCGTTATCCTGGTTCTACAAGTCCTGCCGCTTATGCGAGTGAGGTTTCTGTATTAGATGGGGATAAGGTGATTCCTTTTAGAATTTTTATGAACAATGTATTGGATTATAAAGGCTATCGTTTTTTTCAGGCAAGCTATGATACTGATGAGAAAGGAACGGTGTTGTCTGTAAATCATGATGCTATAGGAACTAATCTAACTTACTTAGGATATTTATTAATGGGTTTAGGGATGTTTTTTACTTTGTTTGGCAAAGGGACTAGATTTAGAACAATTTTGAATAAAATGAAAAAGTTAGAATCGTTAAAAGTTTGTATTCTGTTTATTGCATTATTTTCATCTTTTTTAGGGCATACACAATCGGTGCCTTTAGATAAAAATGTAGCAAACTTTGTAGCGGTTTCTATGGATAACAATCATTCTAAAAAGTTTGAAAAATTATTGGTTCAAGATTTAGATGGAAGAATAAAACCCATTGGAACTTTAGCTTCAGAATTTCTAAGAAAAATATCAGGAAAAACGTATTACAAGTATAGAGAGAATGGAGTTGTTAAAAAGTTAAACGCGAGTCAGGTGTTTTTGGCTTTGCAAATGGCATCAGAAGTAAGTCAGAATATTCCAATTATTAAGGTAGATGTAAAAAAGACCAAAGATGTTTTTAAGAACTTAAGTATTTCAGAATTTAAGACCGTTGCTTTTAGAGATTTATTACAAGATGATGGTAGTTATATGTTGTCTAAAAATGTAGAACAAGCAAATCAGAAAAAGCCAGCAGAAAGATCGGAATTTGATAAAGAGATTTTAAAAATTGACGAACGATTTAATATTTTATACAATTTGTTTATTGGGAGTTATTTAAAAATATTTCCGAACAAGTTAGATACCAATGATACTTGGTTTACTTATACACATCATTTTAAAGATTTTCCAAATGAGGATGCTCAGTTTGCAAAAAGTGTAATTGTCAATTATTTTAAAAATTTAACCTTAAAAAATTGGGAAGCTGCCGAAAAAGATTTGGCTTACATCAGTACATATCAACAAGTGTTAGGAAAAGAGATTATTCCTTCTCAAAAAAGAATTAACGCAGAATTACTATACAATAAGCTGAATTTAAATTTTTGGCTGTTTCAGTTATTTTTTAGCCTTGGTTTTGTTTTGTTAATTTTTGCAGTCGTACGTGTTTTTACCCATCATAAAGTAATTCATTATTCGTGGAAAGGAATTGTAAGCTTGGTTTGGTTAGGTTTTTTGTTGTTTGCTGCCAATATAATTTTACGCTGGTATATAGCGCAACATGCACCGTGGAGTAATGGGTATGAAATGTTGGTTTTTGTAGCTTGGGTATTGTTGTTGTGTGGTTTGGTTATTAATAAAAAATCTGATTTTGCATTGCCACTAGCCACCATATTTACAGGTGCATTATTGTTTGTAAGTTATCTAGATTGGTTAAGCCCAGAAATAACCAACTTAATGCCTGTGCTAAAATCTTATTGGCTAAAAGTACACGTGGCTACTATTGTAAGCAGTTATGCACCGTTAGCTTTGTCTGCTGTTTTAGGTATGATGGCTTTACTTTTAATGATGGTAAGAACAAACCAAAATAAAGATAGAATTAATATAAAAATAAAAGAGCTAACCTATTTAAATGAATTAGCTATGACTGTTGGTTTGTTTGTTCTTTCTATAGGAACTTTTTTAGGAGGGGTTTGGGCAAATGAATCTTGGGGGAGATATTGGGCTTGGGATCCAAAGGAGACTTGGGCATTGATTAGTATTATTGTATATGCGGTAGTGCTACATTTACGTTTAATTCCAAAGCTAAAAAACGATTATGTTTTAAATATGGTAAGTATGTTTGCTTTTTGGTCTATTATAATGACTTCATTTGGGGTGAATTATTATTTAACGGGCTTGCATAGTTATGCATCAGGTGATCCTATACCTATTCCAAAATTTACATATGTAATAATGGCACTTATGATTTTAATTTCATTAGTTGCTTACTATAAAAATAGACAGCTTAAAAATGTTAAATAACAAAAAAGCTCGTAGATATAATCTACGAGCTTTTTTGTTTTGTAAAAAGATTTTAAGACTGTTGAGGAGCATTTGCTTTTTTAACAAATTTGGTTAAAATTACAATATGTGTTCCTTCTACACGTCCTTCAATATGTTCTGCATTGTCGTGTACTAAAGAAATGTTTCTTACAGCAGTACCTCTTTTTGCAGTAAAGTTTCCACCTCCTTTAACATCTAAATCTTTAATTAAAGTAATGGTGTCTCCGTTTTCTAAAATAGCTCCGTTAGAATCTCTATGGATAATTTTTTCATCATCACTTAAATGATCTCCTGTAGCTTCAGCAAAGCGTAAGTCTGTATCTTCAAAATACATCATATCAATTAGGTCTTGTGGCCATCCTTCACCTTTTAACCTATTTAACATTCTCCAAGCTGTAATTTGCACAGCTTTATGTTCGCTCCACATAGAATCATTTAAACATCTCCAGTGATTTGCATCTATGTTTTCAGGATTCTCTATTTGATCTTTACAAGTATCACACACTAAAATATTTGTGTCTAATGTGTCTGTTAAGCTTGGTTTTAATCTAATATCGTTTAAGTTTCCTGTAGCTGTACATAGCTCGCATTTATTTCCGCTTCTGTTTTCTAATTCTTCTCTAATATTCATTTTTAAATTTTATAATTGTCAATAATCAATTAAGACATTCTCTGTCTTACGGTTTCATATAAAAATGCACCACAAGCTACGGATACATTTAAAGAACCAATTTTTCCTAACAAAGGTAATTTTGCTTTTGTGTCAGCAATTTTTAAAATAGAAGGATTAATTCCTCTGTCCTCAGATCCCATTACGATGGCTGTAGGCTGATTAAAATTAACATCAAAAATAGTATCTTCTGTTTTTTCGGTAGCACAAACAATTTTAATGTCTGCGGCTTGTAGCATAAAAATAGCATCTTTAATATGGTCTACTTTACAAACAGGTACATTAAAAGCAGCACCAGCCGATGTTTTTACGGTTTCTCCATTAATAGGAGCGTTTCCTGTTTTTGGAATAATAATTCCGTGTACACCTGTACATTCTGCAGTACGAATAATAGCTCCAAAATTACGAACATCAGATATTTGATCTAATAAGATAAATAAAGGTGTTTCTCCTTTTTCTATAGTGGCTGTAATAAGAGTATCAAGATCGTAAAAAGGAACGGGAGCAATTAAGGCACCAGCACCTTGATGATTGTTGTCTCTAGACATACGATCTAGCTTTTCAACAGGTACAATACTAGATGTTATATTTTTTTCTTTAATTAATTGTTTCAATTCAATCATTAAAGGACCGTTTACGTCTTTTTGTAAAAAAACTTTGTCGATAGAGTTTCCAGCGTTAATTGCTTCTATGATTGCTCTAATACCGAATATTTTTGAAGTTTGTTTTTCCATGGTGCAAATGTACTATTTTGATTTTAAGAATATGTGATTTTTTGTAACCTCATAAATTTAAAAAATAGTTACAAAGTTTATGTGAAATAATCCATTACTTAAGTTAAAAGTTGTGTCTTGGTTTTTTCCAACAGCATAACTAATTTTTAATAATCCAGAGGGGGTTCCTAATGTATACCCTAATCCTAAACTTACTAGATTGTTTTTGTTTGATGAATTTCTAAACTGACCAACATCTGTAAATGCGTATAAATAACTAATAGGGTTGTTAAAGTACCTGTATTCAAAATTAGCATAGTTGTATAGGTGAGATAAAATGCTTTGTTCTAAAAAACCACGCATAGTAGTGGCACCTCCAATTCTGTAGAGTTCGTTGTTAGATATGTTGTTAGATCGCAAATAAGCATTTCTGTTCTGTATGTAAAAATGATTGCTGGGAGAAATTTCTATATTGTAAATAATATCACTTTTAAAAGTTTGTTGTTGTGTAGCTTCAGTTGTTTTTTTATTTCCGTAAGCAATTTCAAATTCAATTTTTACTTTAGGAATTTTCCATTTGTTTAATACTTTGTATTCGTAGCCTAACCCTATAAAGTTTTTTTTGTATTCTGTATTGTTAGTTATATTGGTAATAGTGGTAGATGTTTCTGTAGAGTAATAAGAACGAAGCAAATGTTTAAAATGAGGTCTGTAGCTTAGGTTAAAAAATTGCTTGGTGTTTACAAAGGTGCTGTCTTGTCTAAATATATTTAACTGATACCCTAAGTTTATGGGGGTGTTAAAAATATAGGGATTATCTATGTTTAAATCAATTTCCTGTTGATCTTGACCTGAGTTGTTCCATTTAAAAGCAAACGTTTCTCCTTTGTGTAGTGTGTTGGTTAAGGATAGATCTATATAACCGTTAAACTGAATTTTATCTTGCCCTTCTTGATTACTAAATCCTATTAAGGCATCTAGTTTGTTGGCTTTTATTTTTTCTAAATACAAATAAAGGTAAGTGGAATCTTTGGTAAATAGTACTGCTGGCTTTTGTTTGTTTTGTACAAATGTTAGTTGGTTTATTTTTTGTTCAGTTTCTTCTAGTAATTCTTTGCTGAAGGGTTTTCTAGACTTTATGTAGTATTTTAAGAAACGTTTAGAAAAACGATTGTATCCTTTTATGATGGTTTTGTTAATAAATCTTTTATTGGACTCCTTTAATTGTAAATCACAGTAAAGAGTGTCGTTTTGAAATTGTTGATTTTTTAATTCGATTTCTGTAAAATTCTCTCCTTCTTTGTCAAACTCATTTGTTATTTGTTTTAACCAGATGTTTAAATTGTTCGGACTTACATAATTATATTCCTTTTTAGTTTTTAAAATATTTTTAATAAAATTAGAAGTGTTTTTAATTTTAAGAATAGATGTTTTTCTACCTAAGGATATGTTATATGTATCAATACTATCTTTTTGAATAAGTTCAGAGGTATAAAAATAGTATCCTTTATTGTTTAAGGTTTGGTTTAAATCTTCAATAGTATGAATTTCTTTTATTGTAAAATTCACATTTAAACTATCATTAAGAATAAATGAGGATGTTTTTTGTTGTCCCCAATTTGATGTGGTTATCAAAATGAAGAGAAAAAAAGGAAAAATAAATTTTAAAAAATTCATAAAATCAAAACTAGTAGATTTCTTTAGATATTGCAATTTACCTTTTCTAAATAAAAAATGAACTCTAAAAATTTAAGATGATTTTAGAGTCTAAAAAATCATAAAAATAAGTTTGAAATAAAATTAACTGCTTGATATTTGATTATTTAGAAAATATTTGTACTTTTGCAGACCCTTGGAGAGAATTCCAAGGGGAAATATTAAAACGTTATATATATATTAATTTATGCCAACTATTCAACAATTAGTTAGAAAAGGAAGAGCCCAAGTTACTAAGAAGAGTAAATCGGCTGCTTTGAAGGCATGTCCACAACGTCGTGGAGTATGTACACGTGTTTATACTACAACACCTAAGAAACCTAACTCGGCAATGCGTAAAGTAGCCCGTGTTAGATTGACTAACGGTAATGAGATAAACGCTTACATCCCAGGAGAAGGACATAACCTACAAGAGCACTCGATAGTATTAGTAAGGGGAGGAAGAGTAAAAGATTTACCAGGGGTAAAGTATCACGTAGTACGTGGAGCTTTAGATACTGCTGGTGTTGAGGGAAGAACTCAACGTAGATCTAAGTATGGAACTAAGCGTCCAAAAAAATAATCTATTAATCTTTTAAATTCTTAAGAAAACATGAGAAAAAGAAGAGCAAAAAAAAGAGTTCTTTTACCAGATCCAAAGTTCAACGATCAGTTGGTAACACGTTTTGTGAATAACTTAATGTGGGATGGGAAGAAATCTACAGCGTTCAAGATTTTTTACGATGCATTAGAGATTGTAGAAAACAAAAAAGGTGATGAAGAAGAGAAGTCTTCATTAGAAATATGGAAAGATGCATTGTCAAATGTAATGCCTCAAGTAGAAGTACGTAGCCGTCGTGTAGGGGGTGCTACTTTTCAAATTCCAATGCCAATTAGACCAGACCGTAAGGTTTCTATGGCAATGAAATGGTTGATTTCTTACTCTAGAAAGAGAAATGAAAAGACTATGGCTCAAAAATTAGCTGCAGAAGTATTAGCTGCTGCTAAAGAAGAAGGAGCTGCTGTTAAAAAGAGAGTGGATGTTCACAAGATGGCAGAAGCTAACAAAGCATTTTCACATTTTAGATTTTAATAGAAATGGCTAAAGATTTAAAACTTACAAGAAATATTGGTATTGCAGCGCATATTGATGCGGGTAAAACTACCACTACAGAACGTATTTTGTATTATACAGGAGTTTCTCATAAAATTGGAGAAGTTCATGATGGTGCAGCGACTATGGACTGGATGGAGCAAGAGCAAGAAAGAGGTATTACAATTACTTCTGCTGCTACAACTTGTACATGGCAGTTTCCTTTAGAAAATGCACAACCATTACCTGAGACTAAAGGTTATCATTTTAATATTATTGATACTCCTGGTCACGTAGATTTTACGGTTGAAGTAAACCGTTCTTTACGTGTATTAGATGGATTGGTTTTCTTGTTTAGTGCTGTTGATGGTGTTGAGCCTCAGTCAGAAACTAACTGGAGATTAGCTGATAACTATAAAGTGCCTCGTATTGGTTTTGTAAACAAAATGGACCGTCAAGGATCTAACTTTGCAAACGTATGTAAGCAGGTTAAGGAAATGTTAGGTTCTAATGCAGTTGAAATCGTTTTACCTATTGGTGAAGAGAACGAATTTAAAGGTATTGTTGATTTAGTTAAGAACAGAGCTATTGTTTGGCATGACGACACACAAGGGGCTACTTTTGATGAAATTGATATTCCTGAAGATTTAGTTGATGAAGCTGCAGAAGCTCGTGCTAGATTGATTGAAGAGGTTGCAGGTTACGACGAAAACTTGTTAGAGAAGTTCATGGAAGATGAAAACTCTATCACAGAAGAAGAAGTGCATGCTGCTTTAAGAGCTGCTGTTATGGATATGGCTATCATACCTATGATTTGTGGATCTTCATTTAAAAACAAAGGAGTTCAATTCTTGTTAGATGCAGTTTGTCGTTACTTACCTTCTCCTATGGATAGACCAGAGATTGTAGGAACAAACCCTGACACAGATGAGCAAGAGACAAGAAGCCCAGATGTAAAAGATTCTTTTGCAGCTTTAGCTTTTAAAATTGCTACAGATCCTTTTGTAGGACGTTTAGCATTTTTCCGTGCTTATTCAGGACGTTTAGATGCAGGTTCTTATATATTGAATAACCGTTCAGGTAAAAAAGAACGTATTTCTCGTATCTACCAAATGCATGCAAACAAACAAAACTCTATCGATTATATTGAAGCTGGAGATATTGGAGCTGCTGTTGGATTTAAAGATATTAAGACTGGAGATACTATGTCTGCATTAGATGCACCAATCGTATTAGAGAGTATGGATTTTCCTGCTCCGGTAATTGGTATTTCTATTGAGCCTAAAACTAAGGCAGATGTTGATAAGATGGGGTTAGCCTTGTCTAAATTAGCTGAAGAGGATCCTACATTTACTGTTAAAACTGATGAGGCTTCTGGTCAAACAGTTATTTCAGGAATGGGTGAGTTGCACTTAGAGGTTTTAGTAGACCGTATGAAACGTGAGTTTAAAGTTGAAGTGAACCAAGGACAACCACAAGTAGAATATAAAGAAGCTGTAACAAAAACAACAGAACACAGAGAGACTTACAAAAAGCAATCTGGAGGACGTGGTAAGTTTGGTGATATTGTATTTGAAATGGGACCTGTTGATGAAGATTTTGAAGGGTCTGGATTACAGTTTGTTGATCAAATTAAAGGTGGACGTATTCCTAAAGAATTCATTCCAGCTGTAGAAAAAGGATTTAAAGAGTCTATGGCAAATGGACCTTTAGCTGGATTCGTTATGGATTCATTAAAAGTTGTTTTAAAGGATGGATCTTTCCACCCAGTGGATTCTGATGCATTATCATTTGAATTGGCAGCAAAATTAGGATATAAATCTTGTGCGAAAGCTGCAGGTGCTGTTATCCTAGAGCCTATCATGAAAATGGATGTAATTACACCAGAAGAAAACATGGGAGATATTGTTGGTGACTTAAACAGACGTAGAGGTCAAGTAAACGATATGAGTGATAGAGGAGGAGCAAAAGTTGTTAAAGCTGATGTGCCGTTATCAGAAATGTTTGGATATGTAACTACTTTACGTACGTTATCATCTGGTAGAGCAACTTCTACAATGGAGTTCTCTCACTATGCACAAACACCTTCTAACGTATCAGAAGAAGTAATCGCAGCTTCTAAAGCTTAATTTTAAAACATTAGAAAATGAGTCAAAAAATCAGAATAAAATTAAAGTCTTACGACTATAACTTAGTAGATAAATCTGCTGAGAAAATCGTAAAGACGGTAAAGTCTACAGGAGCTGTTGTAAACGGTCCTATTCCTTTGCCAACAAATAAAAAGATTTTTACGGTTTTACGTTCTCCACACGTAAACAAAAAATCTAGAGAGCAATTCCAATTATCTTCTTATAAAAGATTGTTAGACATTTATAGTTCTTCATCTAAGACTATTGATGCTTTAATGAAATTAGAATTACCTTCTGGTGTTGAAGTAGAAATCAAAGTTTGATAAAACTTAATAGACATGTAAAACCAGTCTAACCTTGTTAGGCCGGTTTTTCTGTCTCTTAAAATATAGAATTTAATAACAATAATTAATTAATAATAATGTCTGGGTTAATAGGAAAAAAAATCGGAATGACTAGCATTTTTGATGAGAACGGGAAAAATATTCCTTGTACTGTAATTCAAGCTGGTCCATGTGTAGTTACCCAAGTCAGAACTGAGGAAGTAGATGGTTATTCTGCTATCCAATTAGGTTTCGATGACAAATCTGACAAGAATACTACCAAAGCTTTGCAAGGTCACTTTGCAAAAGCTGGTACTACTTCTAAGAAGAAAGTCGTTGAGTTTAGTTTTGATGAGGAGTTGAATTTAGGTGATACAGTAGGTGTAGATCTATTTGTAGAAGGTGAATTTGTTGATGTAAGTGGGATTTCTAAAGGTAAAGGTTTTCAGGGTGTTGTAAAACGTCATGGATTTGCTGGTGTAGGTCAAGCTACTCACGGTCAACATAACCGTTTAAGAGCTCCAGGATCTATTGGTGCTGCATCTTACCCTGCACGTGTATTCAAAGGAATGCGTATGGCAGGAAGAATGGGAGGAGATCAAGTTAAAGTTGAAAACTTAAGAGTTTTAAAAGTTGTTGCTGACAAGAACTTAATCGTAGTAAAAGGATGTGTTCCTGGTGCTAAGAACTCTTACTTAACTATCGAGAAATAATGAAAGTAGCAGTTTTAGATTATACAGGAAAAGATACAGGACGTCAGATTGAATTGTCTGACTCAGTATTCGCTATAGAGCCAAACGATCATGCAGTTTACTTAGATGTAAAACAGCACTTGGCAAATAGAAGACAAGGTACTCACAAAGCTAAGGAAAGAGCTGAGATTGCAGGGTCTACAAGAAAGATTAAGAAACAAAAAGGTACAGGTACTGCTCGTGCAGGATCTATCAAGTCTCCAGTGTTTAGAGGAGGAGGTAGAGTTTTTGGACCAAGAAACAGAGATTATTCTTTCAAATTAAACAAAAACTTAAAGAGATTAGCTAGAAAATCTGCTTTTAGTTTACAAGCAAAAGAGGCAAATATTATCGTTTTAGAGGACTTCACTTTTGAAGCTCCAAATACTAAAAATTTCATTAATGTATTGAAAGCATTAGAGTTAGATAATAAAAAATCTCTATTTGTGTTGGGTGAATCAAATAATAATGTATATTTGTCTTCACGAAATTTAAAAGGGTCTGAGGTTGTAACTAGTTCAGAATTAAACACTTACAAGGTATTGAATGCTGGTAAGGTAGTTTTGTTAGAAGGTGCAATTGCAGATATTGAAGCTAATTTAAGTAAATAGGATACAGATATGAGTATTTTAATAAAGCCTATTATTACAGAAAAAGCAACAAAAGATAGCGAGTTATTAAACCGTTATGCTTTTGTTGTGAATTTGAAAGCTAACAAGATTGAAATTAAAGAAGCTGTAGAAGCAACTTATGGAGTTTCAGTTGAGAAGGTAAGAACAATGGTATATCCAGTAAAACGTTCGACTAAATATACCAAAAAAGGTATTGTTCAGTCGAAAATTTCTGCATATAAAAAAGCTATCATAGAGGTAGCTGAGGGAGAGAATATTGACTTTTACAGCAATATTTAATTATAAATAATTTTAAATTTTAACATGTCAGTTAGAAAATTAAAACCAATCACACCAGGTCAGCGTTTTAGAGTAGTAAATGGGTTCGACGCCATCACTACTGATAAGCCGGAAAAGTCATTATTGACACCGAATAAAAGATCTGGAGGTCGAAACAACAGTGGTAGAATGACAATGCGCTACGTAGGTGGTGGTCATAAAAAAAGATACCGTATTATCGATTTTAATAGAGATAAATTCGGTGTTGAAGCAACTGTAAAAACAATTGAGTACGATCCAAATCGTACTGCATTTATTGCATTAGTAGAATATACTGATGGAGAAAAAAGATACGTTATTGCTCAAGCAGGATTACAAGTAGGTCAAACTATTGTTTCTGGAGCAGAAGGTGTTACTCCTGATGTTGGTAATGCAATGCCTTTAGCAAACATGCCTTTAGGTACAACAATTTGTTGTATTGAACTAAGACCAGGTCAAGGAGCTGTTATGGCTCGTTCTGCAGGTTCTTTTGCGCAATTAATGGCAAAAGAAGGAAAGTATGCTACAGTAAAGTTACCGTCAGGTGAAACAAGATTGATCTTGTTGACTTGTATCGCAACTATCGGAGTTGTTTCAAACTCTGATCACCAATTACTAGTTTCTGGTAAAGCTGGTAGATCTAGATGGTTAGGTAGAAGACCAAGAACAAACGCTGTTAGAATGAACCCAGTCGATCACCCAATGGGAGGTGGAGAAGGACGTTCTTCAGGAGGTCACCCAAGATCAAGAAATGGTATACCTGCTAAAGGATACAAGACTAGATCTAAGACAAAAGCGAGTAATAAGTATATTTTAGAACGTAGAAAAAAATAAGAAGACATGGCACGTTCATTAAAAAAAGGACCTTTCATTTTTCATAAACTTGAGAAAAGAGTAGTTGCTAATGCTGAGGCAGGTAGCAAAGAAGTAATCAAGACTTGGTCTAGAGCTTCTATGATTACTCCAGATTTCGTTGGTCAAACTATTGGAGTTCACAACGGAAGAACATTTGTACCAGTATATGTTACAGAAAACATGGTAGGTCATAAATTAGGAGAGTTTTCACCAACACGTACCTTTAGAGGTCATGGTGCTGACAAGAAAAACAAAGGAAAAAAATAGTAGGATATGGGAGTTCGTAAACATAATATGGCAAAACAGATCAAGGAGGCAAAGAAAGAAGTAGCTTTCGCTAAATTGACTGGTTGTCCTACATCACCAAGAAAGATGAGATTGGTGGCTGATTTAGTAAGAGGAGTAGAGGTTGAAAAAGCTTTACAAATCTTGAAGTTTAGCTCTAAGGAAGCATCTATAAACGTAGAAAAGTTATTGTTATCTGCAATTGCTAATTGGCAAGCAAAGAACGAAGACGCTAGTTTAGAAGAAGCTAATTTATATGTTAAAACAATTACTGTAGATTCTGCAGCAATGTTAAAGAGATTAAGACCAGCTCCACAAGGTCGTGCACATAGAATTCGTAAGCGTTCTAATCACGTTACTATTGTGTTGGGAAGTAAAAATGTTGAAAGCAAATAATCATAAGTAGAAATGGGACAAAAGACTAATCCAATAGGAAATCGTTTAGGAATCATCAGAGGATGGGACTCAAACTGGTACGGAGGTAATGACTACGGAGATAAGATTGCTGAAGACAATAAGATAAGAAAGTATTTAAACGCTAGATTATACAAAGCAAGCGTTTCTAGAATAATTATTGAACGTACACTTAAACTTGTAACCGTTACTATCACTACTGCTAGACCTGGTATTATTATCGGAAAAGGTGGACAAGAGGTAGACAAGTTAAAAGAAGAGTTAAAGAAATTAACTGGAAACGAAGTACAAATCAATATTTTTGAAATTAAACGTCCAGAATTGGATGCTAATTTAGTTGCAGCAAGTGTTGCTCGTCAAATTGAAAATAGAATTTCATACAGACGTGCAATTAAAATGGCTATTGCTGGAACAATGCGTATGAACGCTGAAGGGATTAAAATCCAAATTTCAGGTCGTTTAAACGGAGCAGAAATGGCACGTTCAGAGCACTATAAAGAAGGTAGAATTCCTCTATCTACTTTTAGAGCTGATATTGATTATGCTTTGGTAGAAGCACATACAACTTACGGTAGAATCGGGGTTAAAGTGTGGATAATGAAAGGTGAGGTTTATGGTAAACGTGAATTATCTCCATTAGTAGGCTTGTCTAAAAAGACAGGAGGAAAAGGTGGAGCTAACACAGGAGCTAAGAAAGGACCTCGTAGGAGAAAATAATTTTTCACAAAAATTAGAATTTAGAAATGTTACAGCCTAAAAGAGTAAAGTACCGTAAGGTACAGAAAGGTAAAGGTAATATGAGCGGTGATTCTCACAGAGGGAATCAATTAGCTTTTGGTATGTTCGGGATGAAATCTTTAGAACAAGCCTTAATTACCTCTAGACAAATAGAAGCAGGTCGTATTGCTGCGACACGTTATATGAAAAGAGAAGGTCAATTATGGATCAAAATTTTTCCAGATAAACCTATTACAAAGAAACCATTAGAGGTTCGTATGGGTAAAGGAAAGGGTGCTCCTGAATATTTCGTAGCGGTAGTTAAGCCTGGTAGAATATTGTTTGAAATCGGAGGGGTACCTTTCGATGTTGCTAAAGAAGCATTGCGCTTAGCAGCTCAAAAAATGCCAGTTAAAACTAAGTTCGTTGTTGCGAGAGATTATGATAACGCTTAATATCTAAGAGAATGAAACAATCAGAAATTAAAGAATTATCAGTTGCAGACTTACAAGAGAAATTAGTTTCTCTTAAAAAGAGCTATACTGATCTTAAGATGGCTCATGCTATTTCTCCATTAGAGAATCCTTTAGAGTTGAGAGCGCTTAGAAAAACTGTAGCAAGAGTAGCTACTGAGTTAACTAACAGACAATAAGTATTTTTACAAGATGGAAAATAGAAATCTTAGAAAAGAAAGAATTGGTGTTGTATCTAGTAACAAAATGGACAAGTCTATTGTTGTTGCAGAGGTAAAAAAAGTGAAACACCCAATGTATGGAAAATTCGTGTTAAATACGAAGAAATACGTTGCACACGATGAGCAAAACGATTGCAACATTGGAGATACTGTAAGAATCATGGAAACAAGACCTTTAAGTAAATCTAAGCGTTGGAGATTAGTAGAAATCCTAGAAAGAGCGAAATAGTATGTTACAAACAGAATCAAGATTAAACGTAGCAGATAACACTGGAGCTAAAGAGGTCTTAGTGATCCGTGTTTTAGGAGGAACAGGAAAGCGTTATGCATCTATTGGAGATAAAATTGTAGTAACTGTAAAGTCTGCAACTCCAAATGGAAACGCTAAAAAAGGTCAAGTATTTAAAGCTGTTGTTGTTCGTACCTCTAAGGAAGTACGAAGAAAAGACGGTTCTTACATTCGTTTTGATGACAACGCTTGTGTGTTGTTAAATGCGACTGGAGAAATGTCTGGAACACGTGTATTTGGACCTGTAGCAAGAGAACTTCGTGATAAGCAATTCATGAAAATTGTATCATTAGCACCTGAGGTGCTTTAATATTTGTAAAAGATGGCAAAGATTAAAATTAAATCAGGAGATACAGTAAGAGTAATTGCTGGAGATCAGAAAGGTAAAGAAGGGAAAGTAGTAAAGATTATTACTGATAAAAACAAAGCAATTGTAGAAGGTGTAAACTTAGTTTCTAAGCACACTAAACCAAGCGCTCAAAACCCTCAAGGAGGAATTGTAAAGAAAGAGGCTGCTTTGCCAATTTCTAACTTAGCTATTTTAGAAGATGGAAACACTACTAAAGTTGGTTACAGAGTAGAAGATGGTAAAAAAGTACGTTTTTCTAAAAAATCAGAAAAAGCTATTTAATATGAGTTATATTCCAAGACTTAAACAAGAGTACACTGACAGAATTAAGGCTGCCTTAACTGAAGAGTACGGATATAGCAATATTATGCAAGTACCTAAATTAGAGAAAATAGTTATCTCTAAAGGTGTAGGTGCTGCTATTGCAGATAAGAAATTAGTAGATTACGCTGTTGAAGAGTTAAGTACTATTTCAGGACAAAAAGCAGTTGCAACATTGTCTAAAAAAGATATTGCAACATTTAAACTACGTAAAGGTATGCCAATTGGGGCAAGAGTTACTTTACGCGGAACTAAAATGTATGAATTCTTAGATAGATTAATTACTGCTTCTTTACCACGTGTAAGAGATTTTAATGGTATTAAAGCTACTGGTTTTGATGGAAGAGGAAATTATAACTTAGGAATTACTGAGCAAATT
Organism: Wenyingzhuangia heitensis; assembly: GCF_011762155.1. Taxonomy (GTDB): domain Bacteria; phylum Bacteroidota; class Bacteroidia; order Flavobacteriales; family Flavobacteriaceae; genus Wenyingzhuangia; species Wenyingzhuangia heitensis. The sequence continues at coordinate 91,320 of NZ_JAASQL010000003.1, read as the reverse complement.
ATTTTCCCTGAAATTAATATTGATCAAGTGAAAAAGATTGGTGGTATGGATATTACTTTTGTAACTTCTGCACCTACCGATAAAGAAGCTAAATCATTATTAACAGAATTAGGTTTACCATTTAAAAAGAACTAGTCATGGCTAAAGAATCAATGAAAGCTCGTGAGAGAAAAAGAGCTAAAACAGTTGCTAAATACGCTGAAAAACGTAAAGCTTTAAAAGAAGCTGGTGATTACGAAGGATTACAGAAGTTACCAAAAAATGCTTCTCCTGTACGTGGTCATAACCGTTGTAAGTTAACAGGAAGACCAAAAGGATATATGAGACAATTTGGAATTTCTCGTGTAACTTTTCGTGAAATGGCTAACCAAGGGTTGATCCCAGGTGTTACAAAAGCAAGTTGGTAAAATTTTAAGAATTAATTTTAGATGCTAGCCCTGAACTTGTTTCAGGGTGATAATCTAAACCAATACAAATAATATGTATACAGATCCAATAGCAGATTACTTAACAAGAGTAAGAAATGCTTATTTAGCGGGACACAGAGTAGTGGAGATTCCTGCATCAAAGGTTAAAAAAGCAATCACAGAGATCTTATTTGACCAAGGATTTATTTTAAGTTATAAATTTGAAGAAAGAGATGCTCAAGATTCAATTAAAATAGCTTTAAAATACAATCCTGAAACGAACGAATCAGTTATTAAGAAAATTGAACGTATTTCTACACCAGGTTTACGAAAGTATGTAGGTGTTGAAGATTTACCACGTGTATTAAACGGATTAGGTATTGCTATTGTTTCTACTTCTAAAGGAGTAATGACATCTAAGCAAGCTAAAAGTGAAAACATTGGTGGAGAAGTAATTTGTCACGTTTACTAAAAAATAGAATAGTATGTCAAGAATAGGAAAAAGCCCAATCGCAATTCCAGCTGGTGTTACTGTTACTATTAACGGAGACACAGTTACTGTAAAAGGGAAATTAGGAGAATTATCTCAAGAAATTACTGATGGAATCAGTATTAAAGAAGAAGAAGGAAAACTTATCTTAGATAGACCTACTGAATCTAAAACGCATAGAGCAAAACACGGATTATACAGAGCTTTAGTCAATAACATGATTGAAGGTGTGTCTAATGGATGGTCTAAGCAATTAGAATTAGTTGGTGTTGGATATAGAGCTTCAAACCAAGGTCAAGTTTTAGATTTAGCAATTGGATACTCTCACAATATTGTGTTAGACATAGCTCCAGAAGTTAAAGTTGAAACAGTATCAGATAAAGGGAAAAACCCAATCGTAAAACTTACTTCTTTCGATAAGCAATTGGTAGGTCAAGTAGCAGCAAAGATTCGTTCTTTCCGTAGCCCTGAACCATACAAAGGAAAAGGAATTAAGTTTGTAGGTGAAGAATTAAGAAGAAAAGCAGGTAAATCTGCATAATTTATAGTATTATGGCATTATCAAAGCTTGAAAGAAGACAAAGAATTAAGCGTAGAATCAGAAAGATTTCTACAGGTACAGCATCTAAACCAAGATTGTCTGTATTTAGAAGTAATAAAGAAATTTACGCTCAATTAGTTGATGACAAATCAGGAGTAACATTAGCTTCTGTATCATCAAGAGATAAAGAAATCGATGCGAAAGGAACAAAAATTGAAGTAGCTGCATTAGTAGGTAAATCAATTGCAGAAAAAGCTTCTGCAGCAGGTGTTGCAACAGTTGCATTCGATAGAAATGGTTATTTATACCATGGTAGAGTTAAAGCATTAGCTGAAGCAGCTAGAGAAGCTGGTTTAAAATTTTAAGAAAATTATATTATGCAAGGATATAAAAACGTAGAAAGAGTTAAGCCAAGCGGATTAGAATTAGTGGATCGCTTAGTAGCTGTAAACCGTGTGACTAAAGTTACAAAAGGTGGACGTACTTTTGGATTTTCTGCTATTGTAGTAGTAGGAAATGGTGAAGGTGTGGTTGGTTACGGATCTGGTAAATCTTTAGATGTTGCATCTGCAATTGCTAAGGCTGTGGAAGAGGCTAAAAAGAATTTAGTTCGTATTCCATTAATAAGTGCAACTTTACCTCACGAACAAAAAGGTAAATTTGGTGGATCTAAGGTATTATTATTACCTGCATCTCATGGTACCGGAGTTATTGCTGGTGGTGCTGTACGTGCGGTATTAGAATCTGTAGGTGTACATGATGTATTATCGAAGTCTCAAGGATCATCTAACCCTCACAACGTTGTAAAGGCAACTTTTGATGCTTTATTACAATTAAGAAGTCCACAACAAGTGGCTGCTGAGAGAGGAATTTCTTTAGACAAAGTATTTAACGGTTAATATTGAATACCATGGGAAAAATTAAATTAACACAAGTAAAGAGCCAAATTAATCGTACGCAAGTTCAAAAAAGAACTTTAGAAGCGTTAGGTTTAACTAGAATTGGAAAGGTTGTTGAGCATGATGCTACTCCATCAATTGTAGGAATGGTTAATAAAATTAAACACTTAATTTCTGTTGAAGAAGTTAAATAAGTTATAAAAAGATGAGTTTAAACAATTTAAAACCTGCCAAGGGTTCTGTAAAGAGTGGTAAACGTATTGCTAGAGGTGAAGGTTCTGGTCACGGAGGTACTGCTACTAGAGGACACAATGGGCAGCAATCACGTTCGGGTTATTCTAGAAAAGTAGGATTCGAAGGAGGTCAAATGCCATTACAAAGAAGAGTACCTAAGTTTGGATTTACCAACATAAACCGTAAGGAATATAATGGTATTAATTTAGACAAGTTACAATCTTTAGTAGATAGTGGTAAAATTACAGATACTGTTGATTTAGCTGTATTAGTTGAAAATGGTTTAGCTGGTAAAAACGACTTAGTAAAAATATTAGGTGGTGGAGAATTAAAAGCTAAATTAAATGTAACTGCTCACAAATTTACAGGAACTGCGAAAGCTGCTATTGAAGCTGCTGGAGGAGAAGCTGTAACTTTATAATTATTATTAAGTAGATGAAGAAATTTATCCAAACTATAAAAGACATTTGGTCAATTGATGAGTTAAAAGGTAAAATATTATTAACTCTTGGGTTAATGGCAGTTTACAGGTTTATGGCTCAGGTAACATTACCCGGTATAGACCCTCAACAATTAACAGCATTAGGTGATAAAACATCGGATGGTCTTTTAGGTTTATTAAGCGCATTTACAGGTGGTGCATTCTCAAGAGCTTCTATTATGGCTCTTGGGATTATGCCATATATATCAGCATCTATTGTAGTTCAGTTAATGGGAATTGCGGTTCCTTATTTACAAAAATTACAAAAAGATGGTGAAAGCGGAAGAAATAAGATCAACCAAATTACACGTTGGTTAACAATAGGTATTACTGTTGTGCAAGGAGGAGCTTATTTAACAAGTTTACCAACCTTAGGTATCCCTCAAGAGGCATACTTGTTAGGTCAGGGTGGAATGTTCTGGATTTCTTCAATGATCTTATTAACTGCAGGAACCGTTTTTGCAATGTGGCTAGGAGAGCGTATTACAGAAAAAGGAATTGGTAATGGAATATCATTATTAATTATGATTGGTATTATTGCTAGATTCCCAGGTGCATTCATGCAAGAATTAACATCTAAATATGCAGCAGGTTCTGGAGGTTTCATGATGATTCTTTTAGAAATTATAGTATGGTTGGCAATTATTTTGGCAAGTATATTATTAGTAACAGCTGTAAGAAAAATTGCAGTGCAATACGCTAGACGTACTGTTGTAGGAAGTATAGATGATGCTCAAGGAGCAAGACAGTATATTCCGTTAAAGTTAAATTCAGCTGGAGTAATGCCAATTATTTTTGCACAAGCAATTATGTTTGTACCGGGATTAATTGCAAGAAACTCTGATGGAACTTTACAAACAGTATTTAATGCATTGTCTGATTTTAATGGTTGGGGTTACAATATTTTATTCTGTGTTTTGATTATTGTGTTTAGTTATTTCTACACAGCAATTACAATTCCTACGAATAAAATGGCTGATGACCTTAAAAAAAGTGGAGGATTTATCCCGGGAACCCGCCCAGGTACTGAGACTGCAGAAAAATTAGATAGTATTTTGTCAAAAATTACGTTACCTGGATCTATTTTCTTAGCTTTGCTGGCTGTTTTCCCGGCCATTGTTGTTCATTTTGGTGTACAACAAAACTGGGCTCTGTTTTATGGAGGTACTTCGTTAATAATTATGGTAGGTGTTGCTATAGACACTATCCAACAAATTAACTCGTATTTACTAAACAGACATTATGACGGTCTAATGAAAACTGGAACTAAAAGAAGAGCGACAATTTAATTATGGCAAAACAAGCGTCAATACAACAAGACGGTACAATTACAGAAGCATTATCTAACGCTATGTTTAGAGTAGAATTAGAAAATGGTCACATTGTTACTGCACACATTTCTGGTAAAATGCGTATGCATTATATTAAGTTGTTACCAGGAGATAAAGTTAAGTTAGAAATGAGTCCTTACGATTTATCGAAGGCTCGAATTACTTATAGATACTAAAATATCATACGATGAAAGTAAGAGCATCAATAAAAAAGAGAAGTGCCGAGTGCAAGATTGTGCGTAGAAAAGGCAGATTATATGTAATCAATAAAAAGAATCCTAGATTCAAACAAAGACAAGGTTAGTTATGGCAAGAATTTCAGGTATTGACATTCCAAAGAACAAACGTGGTGTTATCGCGTTGACTTATATTTTTGGAATTGGTAGAACTAGAGCTAAAGAGATTTTAGCAAATGCTGGAGTAGATGAGAATATCAAAGTTCAAGATTGGACAGATACTCAAATCGGAGCAATTCGTGAACAAGCAGGTACATTCACTATAGAAGGTGAATTGCGTTCAGAAATCCAAATAAACATTAAGCGTTTAATGGATATTGGATGTTTTAGAGGAATCCGCCACCGTGCTGGTTTACCGTTAAGAGGTCAAAGAACCAAAAACAACTCTAGAACAAGAAAAGGAAAACGTAAAACTGTAGCGAACAAAAAGAAATAATTAAGTTATGGCTAAATCTAATACAAAGACCGCTAAAAAGCGTAAAGTTATTGTTGAGTCTGTTGGTGAAGCGCACATTACTGCATCATTTAACAACATCATCATTTCTTTAACAAATAAAAAAGGAGATGTAATCTCATGGTCATCTGCAGGTAAAATGGGATTCCGTGGATCTAAAAAGAACACTCCTTATGCTGCACAAACAGCTGCTGAAGATTGTGCAGGTGTTGCACATGAAGCAGGGTTGCGTAAAGTTAAAGTTTACGTAAAAGGACCTGGAAATGGTAGAGAATCTGCTATCCGTACAATACATAATGCTGGAATTGAAGTATCAGAAATTATTGATGTTACTCCATTACCACATAACGGATGTAGACCTCCAAAAAGAAGAAGAATATAATTTATTTTTTTATTAACATTAAATTGGCACATTAAGTTATCGAAGGACTAAGCCTTAATTCATAACTGCCAATTTTTTAAATTTTTATTATGGCAAGATATAATGGACCTAAAACTAAAATTGCTCGTAAGTTTGGTGAAGCAATTTTTGGTGACGACAAGTCTTTTGAAAAACGTAATTACCCACCTGGACAACACGGACAGGCAAAGAAAAGAGCTAAACGTTCTGAATATTCTTTACAATTACAAGAAAAGCAAAAAGCAAAGTATACTTATGGTATTTTAGAACGTCAGTTTTCTAATTTATTTAAGAAAGCTTCAGCTAGTAAAGGTATTACTGGTGAAGTTTTATTACAGTTATGTGAATCTCGTTTAGATAATACTGTATTCCGTATGGGATTATCAAATTCAAGAAGTGGTGCTCGTCAATTAGTATCTCACAGACATATTACTGTTAACGGAGAAATCCTTAACATTCCTTCTTACCAATTGAAGCCTGGTGATGTTGTTGGTGTAAGAGAAAAATCTAAATCACTTACAGTAATTGAGGATAGTTTAGCGACTACTTCAACTGTCTTTGAGTGGTTAACTTGGAATAATGATACTAAAACTGGAACTTTTGTAAGCGTTCCTGAAAGACTTCAGATTCCAGAAAACATCAAAGAGCAATTAATCGTCGAGTTGTACTCGAAATAATAAATAGACACCAGTTAGCTATGGCAATATTAAATTTTCAGAAACCAGATAAAGTTATCATGATTGAATCTACCGATTTTGAAGGTAAATTCGAATTCAGACCGTTAGAGCCAGGTTTTGGTTTAACAGTAGGTAATGCTTTGAGAAGAGTATTATTGTCTTCTTTAGAGGGTTTCGCTATTACATCTTTACGCATTGAAGGAGTTGAGCATGAGTTCTCAACTGTGGAAGGTGTTGTAGAGGATGTTACTGAAATCATCTTAAACTTAAAACAAGTTCGTTTTAAGCAACAGATAGAAGACACTGATAAAGAAACTGTTTCTGTATCAGTATCAGGTCAGAACCAAATCACTGCTGGTGATATACAAAAGTTTACTTCAGGTTTTCAAGTATTAAACCCAGATTTAGTAATATGTAACTTAGATAGCTCTGTAGCTGTAAGTTTTGATATTACTATTGAAAAAGGTAGAGGATTTGTTCCTGCTGAAGAAAACAAAAAAGTAAACGTGCCTTTAGGAACTATTTTTACAGATTCAATTTACACTCCTATAAAGAATGTAAAATATGCTGTAGAAAACTATCGTGTAGAACAAAAAACTGATTATGAAAAATTAGTTTTTGATGTGATTACTGATGGATCAATCAATCCTAAAGATGCTTTAACTGAAGCTGCAAAAATTTTAATTCACCACTTTATGTTATTCTCTGATGAGCGTATCACTTTAGAGGCAGATGAAATTGCTAGAACAGAGACTTACGATGAGGAGTCATTACACATGAGACAGTTGTTAAAAACTAAATTAGTGGACATGGACCTATCTGTAAGAGCTTTAAATTGTTTAAAAGCAGCAGAGGTAGAAACGTTGGGTGATTTAGTATCATTTAACAAAAATGACTTAATGAAATTTAGAAACTTTGGTAAAAAATCTTTAACAGAGTTAGACGAATTGGTAAACGTTAAAAATTTACATTTCGGAATGGATTTAAGCAAATATAAATTAGACAAAGACTAATAACTCTTTCATAGTTTGCTCCCCAAAGAGGGTATGAGCAAGATGAAAGCCAAAATCATTTAAAATGAGACACGGAAAGAAATTTAACCACTTAGGTAGAAAAACAGCGCATAGAAGTGCAATGTTAGCAAACATGGCTTGTTCTTTAATAGAGCACAAGCGTATCAACACAACTGTAGCTAAAGCAAAAGCTTTACGTATGTATGTTGAGCCTATTATTACAAAATCTAAAGAAGATACTACTCATAACCGTAGAACTGTTTTTTCTTATTTGAAAAACAAATATGCTGTATCTGAGTTATTTCAACAGATTGCTGTAAAAGTAGCTGATAGACCAGGTGGATATGTACGTATCATTAAACTAGGAAATCGTCAAGGAGATAATGCACCAATGGCAATGGTAGAATTAGTTGATTACAACGAAATTTACAACCCTAACGGAGCTAAAAAGAAAAAGACGACTCGTAGATCTAAGAAGAAGGCTGATGCACCTCAAGTTGAGGCTGCTGCTGAATCTAAAGAAACTACTGAAGAGTAATCATGATTTACTTAGATTGAAATATAAAAGGGATAAACTATTAAATAGTTTATCCCTTTTTTTATATTTGCAAAAAAAAAATATTTTTACAAACATTCTTTGTTGAAAGCTTAGGTGAACAACCTCCACCCAACAACAAAAACAACTTTTATGAAGTACAAAGAATTAAAGAAAGCAATTCTATTATTGGAAGACGGAACTATTTTTGAAGGAAAGTCTGTTGGAATTGATGGAACTACTATAGGTGAAATCTGTTACAATACTGGAATGACTGGTTATCAAGAAATTTTTACAGATCCTTCTTACTTTGGTCAAATTATGGTAACTACTAATGCACACATTGGTAATTATGGTGTAAATAATGACGAAGTAGAATCTGACGGAATTAAGATTGCTGGATTAGTATGTAGAAATTTTAGCTATGAATATTCTAGAGAACGTTCTAATGGTTCTTTGGAGGACTATTTAAAAGAGCATGGATTAATTTCTATTACAGATGTTGATACTAGAGCCGTGGTTAGCTATATTAGAAAGCATGGTGCTATGAATGCATTAGTATCTACAGATGTTGATAATGTTGAAGGTTTAATGAGAAAATTAGCTGAAGCACCTAGTATGGTTGGTTTAGATTTAGCTTCTGTTGTATCTACAAAAGAGCCTTATTATTTTGGCGATGAGAATGCTACTTATAAAGTTTCTGCTTTAGATTTAGGAATTAAAAAGAACATTTTAAGAAATTTAGCAAAAAGAGATTGTTATATAAAAGTATATCCATCTACAGCTACTTTTGATGAAATGGCTGCTTTTAACCCTGATGGATACTTTTTATCAAATGGACCTGGTGATCCAGAACCATTAGAATCTGCTCAAGAAATTGCAAAAACAATTATAGAGAAAGGTTTAACGTTATTTGGTATTTGTTTAGGTCATCAAATAATTGCCTTGTCTCAAGGAATTTCTACCTATAAAATGCACAATGGACATAGAGGTATCAATCACCCAATAAAAAACCTAGTTACAGGTAAAGGTGAAATTACATCTCAGAATCATGGGTTTAATATTAGTAGAGAAGATGTTGAAGCGAATGAAAATGTTGAAATTACACACGTTCATTTAAATGACAATACTGTAGCAGGGATTGCTATTAAAGATAAAAAAGTGTTTTCTGTACAGTACCACCCAGAAGCGGGACCTGGACCGAATGATGCGACTTACTTATTTGATCAATTTATTGATAATATGAAGAGTTAAGAATATCTTAATTATAAAATATAAAAAAGCCTTAGTTTATTAATAAACTAAGGCTTTTTCTTTTTAATCCAACAATGATGGATCTATATATACATTAAAGTTATTTAGCTCTTCTAAATGTTCTTTGTAATTAAAAGACTGCTTGCTAAAAGCTTGTTTCCTTAATTTGTTAGTTTCTAATCTACTTTTAGAACGAATAAAACGTCTTACATCTTCGGAGTTTCTTAATTTTAATTTAGGAACTGTAGCATTTTTACCTTCTTTAGTTTTAGCCACCATTACAAAGTATGATGAGTTACAATGTTTTTTTTCTCCAGTTTGTATGTTTTCAGAAATAACTCTAATTCCAACAGTCATAGATGTATTACCTACATAATTAACTCTCGCTTTTAATGTTAAAAACTCACCAACACTTACAGGGTTTTTAAAATCTACAGTATTGACAGAAGCAGTTACACAATATTGTCCAGAATATTTAGAAGCACAGGCAAATGCAATTTGATCCATTAAATTTAAAATGTACCCTCCGTGTATTTTACCACTAAAATTAGAGTTTAAAGGTTTCATTAATTCTGTTATTTCTACGGCTGAATCTTGAGGGCTTTTTATGTTTTCTGGCATAATTATAGTTTTGTTTCTTGGAACAAATATACGTATATATTACGTAAATGTACTTAGTTTTTAGTTTCTTGATTTCTACAAAATATATTGTAGTTTTGAGGGGTAAAGATAAGATTTGTATTTATGGGATTCACAAAATTAAAGTACTATGTTAAAAACACAATTTTAGACATATTACCTCGTACTTTATTTAAAAAAGGAACAAATCGATCCGACTTTAATATTAAAAATAGACTTGATTATTATAATAAATTAGAATCAACTTATAAAGTAATCTCTGGAACTACAATTGAAGCATTTAGAAAACCTAAAAAATTAAAAACATACTATTTTGATTTGATTGAATTCTTACGCTATTATTCAAAATCAAACAAAATTAATTATGAGTTTGGTGATGTTGTAAAAATCCCTGCAGTTCCTACCTTTGTGAAAAGTAGACCTATAAAAGGAGATAATCAAAATTCGGTTTTGATGAAATTAAACAAAGTAAGACACTTTAAGTTTGTAAAAGACAGCATCAATTTTAGTGATAAAAAAAATCAATTAATTGGAAGAGCTAAAATATTTGCATACCATCCACATAGAATTGCTTTTTATGAAAAATATTTTCATCATCCTTTATGTAATTTAGGAGCGGTAAATTCACCCAAAGTAACACAAGAATGGGATACTCCAAAACTTTCTATTAAAGAGCATTTACAGTATAAATTTATTTTATCATTAGAAGGAAACGATGTGGCAACCAATTTAAAATGGGTAATGTCTTCTAATTCTATAGCGGTAATGCCCATGCCCACATACGAAACTTGGTTTATGGAAGGAACGCTAATTCCTAATTATCATTTTATTTGTATCAAAGATGATTATTCTGATTTGGAAGAAAAACTTACTTATTATATAAACAATACGGATGAAGCATTGGAAATTGTTAAAAATGCAAATGAATATACTTTACAGTTTAAAGACGACAAGTTAGAAAGCGCAATTTCTTTTGGTGTGGTTGATAAGTATTTTGAATTGCAAGAAGTTTAGATTAATCAAACTTTTTTGCTTCTTCCCAATAGACATCCATTTCTTCTAAAGATAAATTGCTAAGCTGAATTCCTTTTTTCATGGTACGATCTTCTAAATACTCAAAGCGCTTTTTAAATTTAATATTGGTGCGTTCTAAAGCATTTTCAGGGTTAATCCCTATTAGTCTAGCGTAATTTACCATAGAGAATAAAATATCACCAAATTCGGCTTCTATGTTGTTTTTATCACCTGTTTTTAATTCATCATTAAACTCTCCTAGTTCTTCTTGTACTTTTTCCCAAACTTGTTCCGGATGTTCCCAGTCGAAACCAACAGCAGAAACTTTTTCTTGAATTCTATTGGCTTTCACCAAGGCCGGCAAAGAAGTAGGGACACCTTGTAAAAGAGAAGTAGTTCCTTTTTCTTTTAATTTAAGTTGTTCCCAGTTTTGTTTTACTTCTTCTTCATCTTTCACTTTTACATCACCATAAATATGTGGATGTCTGTGAATTAATTTTTCAGATATAGAGGTGGCAACATCACCAATATCAAAGGATTTAGATTCGCTTCCTATTTTTGCGTAAAAAACAATGTGTAAAAGCAAATCTCCCAATTCTTTTTTTATTTCTTCCAAGTCATTGGCAAGAATAGCATCCGCTAACTCATAAGTTTCCTCAATGGTTAAGTGACGTAAACTTTCTAAAGTTTGTTTTTTATCCCAAGGACATTGTTCTCTTAACTCGTCCATAATGGTTAACAAACGATCTATAGCAGCTAATTGTTCTTTTCTTGTATTCATAAAATTGTGGGAAATAAAAAAGAGTTATAATTTCTTGTAAAACTAGAAATTATAACTCTTTTAAAAGTATGTTTTTAAAAATTATTCAGCCTGATTTTGAGCTTCTTCTAATTTTTTAATGTCTTCTTTAATGGTTTCAAAGTCAAAACCAGAAGTAATTAAAAGGTTGTACCATTGTATTACTTTTTTGATGTTAGAAACATATACTCTTTCTTCATCATATGCTGGTAAAACCTCGCTAAATAAAGCAGCCAATTCATTGTTTGGTGCTTTGTGGCTAATAGCTTCTTTTCCTTCAAATTTTTCGTGAAGTGCTAAGAATACTTCTCCTAAAGGAGCTTCGGTTTCATATGTATAAATTCCTATATCGCTTAAAACACTTACGTTTTGAGTATTTTTAACAGGAGCTTTTTTTCCATCAATTAATGACGTAGTAATAAACCCACCTTTTGTTTGTCCTAAAATCTCATACAATCCTGGTTTACCAGCAATTGCTATTACTTTTGTTAAACTCATTCTAATTATGTTTAATTTATTTTCTTTTTGCGTTAAAGTATCGCATTCTATAATCAGCTCCAATTTTACCTTTAGAGATGTTATCCAGTTTCTTTTTGATCAATCTCTTTTTTAAAGAAGAAAGTTTATCCGTAAATAACACTCCTTCTATATGATCATATTCGTGTTGAAAAACTCTAGCAGCTAAACCACTATATGTAGCTTTTTGTGTTTCAAAATTTTCATCTTGATAGGTTACATGAATGGTTTCGCTTCTCCAAACATCTTCTTTAATTTCAGGAATACTTAAACATCCTTCTTCAAAAGCCCATTCATCACCTTCTTCACTTTCTATTTTAGCATTGATAAATACTTTTCTAAAAGAAGACAATACTTCTTTCTCCTCAGGAGTTGCTTCTTCATCATCTGCAAAAGGAGTTGCATCAATAACAAATAAGCGAATGTCTTTACCAATTTGAGGAGCAGCCAAACCTACACCATTTGCGTTTTCCATAGTTTCCCACATATTTGCAATTAAGGTAGAAAGTTGTGGATAATCTTTGTCTATTTCTTTACCTACTTTTCTTAAGACAGGGTCTCCATAGGCAATAACTGGTAATATCATAATCGTTTGCTAAAATTCGAATGCAAAAGTACAAAGAATTGCTTTATACTTTTGCATTACAGTAATAAAAAAGCCAAAGTGATTTGCTTTGGCTTTTGATTTTATGGATTAAGAAGTATATTTTTCTAAATACCATTCTATGGTTTTAAGAATCCCAGATTCAAAATTTTCATCCGCTTTCCAGCCTAAATCAGATTCAATTTTTGTAGCATCAATAGCATAACGTCTATCGTGACCCGCTCTGTCTTCTACATAATTAATTAAATCTTTGTAGCTGTTTTTTGCAGGCTTAAGAGTATCTAAAATTTCACAAATTTTATCGGCAATGTAATTGTTGTTTCTTTCGTTTCTACCTCCAATATTGTAAACTTCTCCAAACACTCCTTTGTGATAAGCCAAATCTATTCCTTTGCAATGGTCTAAGACATACAACCAATCACGAATGTTTTTACCATCACCATAAATAGGAATTTCTTCTCCATTTAAAGCTTTTCTAATTACGGTCGGAATCAGTTTTTCATCGTGTTGTTGCGGTCCGTAATTGTTAGAACAGTTGGTAATAATGGTGTTCATTCCATAAGTATGATGATAACTACGCACCAACATATCACTACTCGCTTTAGAAGCACTGTAGGGAGAGTTAGGGGCATAAGAAGTGGTTTCTGTAAACAAACCAGTTTCTCCTAAAGTTCCATAAACTTCATCGGTAGATACGTGTAAAAATTTACAGTTTTCATAACCTTTTTTAAAGGTAAATGGTTTTTCCATCCAATGTTTGTAGGCAACATCTATCAAGGTAAAAGTTCCGTTTACGTTGGTTTCTACAAACACTCCAGGATTGCTAATAGAATTGTCTACATGAGATTCTGCAGCAAAATGAAGTACTCCTTGTACATCGTTTTCTGAAAATATTTTTTCAATTAAAGGTCTGTCACAAATATCCCCTTTAATAAAGGTATGTCTAGCGTGATTTTCTACCTCTGTTAAATTCTCTAAACTACCTGCATAAGTTAATTTATCTAAGCTGATTAATTGATAATCTGGGTAAGATTTTATAAAATGATAAATAAAGTTAGAACCGATAAAACCTGCTGTTCCTGTGACTAATATTGTTTTCATTTGTTCATGGTTTTGTTTTGCTAGTTAGCTAAGCAATAAGTATCTCGCCTGTGCTTGATGCCCTATTTTTATAATTTTTCTAAACAATTTTTTAAAGAAGTTTTCCAATGTGGAATTTCAATATCAAAGGTTTTTTTAATTTTTGATTTGTTCATTAAACTAAATAAAGGTCTTTCTGCTGCTGTAGGATACTCCTTGGTTTCAATAGGCAACACTTTACAGTTTGTTTGGGTTTGACTAAAAATTTCAAAAGCAAAATCGTACCAACTACAAACTCCTTCATTAGAATAATGATAGGTTTCTACGTTTGTATTGGTCACTTTTGGTAAAATGTCTAACATGGTTTTTGCCAAATCATACGCATAGGTAGGAGTCCCTGTTTGATCTGCAATAATGGTTAACAACTCTCTAGTCTCGGCCAATTTTAACATGGTTTTTACAAAATTGTTTCCGTAAGTAGAGTACACCCAAGAAGTTCTAATAATTATAGAATTTGTTGGATTTATTTTCTTCATAGCTTCTTCTCCCAACCATTTTGTTTTTCCATAAACATTGATGGGATTTGGAGTATCGTCCTCTTTAAAACCTACATGGTTCATTCCGTTAAACACATAATCTGTAGAGGTATGTATTAGCTGAATATTTTGTGCTTTTGCTACCGTTGCCAAATTAAAAGTAGCAGTATTGTTTACAGCATTGCACAAATCTGTTTGTTCTTCCGCTTTGTCTACAGCCGTATAAGCTGCGCAATTTAAAATTACGTTGATATTGTTTGTAAGACAAAAATCTTCTACTTTTTTTAAATCAGTAATATCTAAAGTAGCAACATCTGTAAAAAAGAAATTGTACTGAGGATAGTTGTTTGCTAAAGATTGAATTTCAGATCCTAATTGACCGTTAGAACCTGTAACTAATACATTACTCATAATAATTGGTGTTATAGTCTAATAATTCGGCTTTTTCTAAAGTCGGGTTTTGAGTGTCTTTTTCGGACAAGACAAATTCATCAGGATTTAATTGCCAATCAATCCCTAAAGAAGCATCATCAAAAGCCAATCCTCTTTCGTTTTCAAAACTGTAAGGAGCATCTACTTTGTAGCTAAAAATGGCAGTGTCACTTAGTACAATAAATCCGTGAGCAAAACCTTTAGGAACTAGCAATTGTTTTTTGTTTTCTGCAGATAATTCTACAGCCACATGTTTTCCAAAAGTAGGAGATCCTTTACGGATATCTACCGCAACATCTATCACACTACCTTGTATCACTCGTACCAATTTGGTTTGTTCAAAACCATTAATTTGATAATGCAACCCTCTTAAAACTCCTTTGGTAGAGCTAGATTCGTTGTCTTGACAAAAATTGATTGTATATCCTAAAAATTCGGCAAGTGTATCTGCTTTGAATGATTCCATAAAATAACCTCTATGATCTCCAAAAACTTTGGGTTCACAAACAATTACATCTGGGATTTCTGTACGTGTAAATTTCATGTTATTTTTTGGCTCTTCTAATTAAGTATTGTCCGTATTCGTTCTTTTTCATTTCTTCTCCTAATAGGGTTAATTGCGTGTTAGAAATGTATCCTTGTTCAAAAGCAATTTCTTCTATACAAGCTACTTTTAACCCTTGTCTTTTTTCTATGGTATGTATAAAGTTAGAAGCTTCTAGCATGGATTCGTGTGTACCCGTGTCTAACCAAGCATAACCTCGACCCATTAATAAAACGTTTAATTCTTTCTGGTTTAAATAAGCCTGATTTACAGAAGTTATTTCTAACTCTCCTCTGTGGCTAGGTTTTACGTTTTGAGCTATGTTTACTACATTGTTAGGGTAAAAATACAAACCAGAAACAGCGTAATTACTTTTCGGTTCTTTAGGTTTTTCTTCTATGCTTAAAGCATTTTTGTCTTTGTCAAATTCAACAACTCCGTAACGTTGTGGATCACTAACGTAGTAACCAAAAATAGTTGCTTTTTGTTCTTCTTTACAACTTTTAATCGCTTGGGTTAGTAAATCAGGAAATCCTTGTCCGTAAAAAATATTATCTCCTAAAATTAAAGCAACATCATCATCTCCAATAAATTCTTTACCAATAATAAAAGCTTGTGCCAACCCTTCTGGATTGGGTTGTATTTCGTAAGAAAGTTGTATCCCTAATTGAGTCCCATCTCCTAATAAGTTTACAAAACGTTCTTGATCTTCGGGAGTGGTAATAATTAAAATATCCTTAATACCTGCTAATAACAATACAGATAAAGGATAGTATATCATAGGTTTGTCATAAATAGCTAATAATTGTTTGGAGGTGGCTTTGGTTAAAGGATACAACCTTGTTCCTGATCCTCCTGCTAGTATGATTCCTTTCATAATATGTTTTATTACAAATTAAAAGGATTTGTTATTCATTTGAAAGGTTTCAAAGTAATTATTATTAACAAACCTTAATAATAAAATAGAAGATTTAACAAAAATTATATTTTTAATTTCTATATAAAAGAATATTTTTGTCAAAAAACTTATTTTAATGGAGTTGTCTATCATTATATCTTACTACAAAGCTTTAGATAATTTAAAGCTGATTTTGAGTGCGTTAAATATGCAAAGTAAGCAGGGTTTTGAAGTAGTTATATCTGAAGACGATTGCAGTGATGTTACGGATGATTTTATAAAAAATGAAGCTCAGTATTATAATTTTAGAATACTACACACCAAGCAAAAAGAAGATAACGGTTTTAGAAAATGTGAAATGCTAAACAAATCTGTGCGTATTGCCAATGCAGATAAAGTGGTTTTTATTGATGGAGATTGCATTCCGCACAAGCATTTTGTAAAAACGTATGTTAAATTAATAGAGTCAGGTTATTTTTATTGTGGTAGACGAGTGATGTTGGGTAAACAAATTTCTGACAAATTAAAAGAATCAAAAGAAATAGAAAAGCTATCTTTTTTAAATGTATTGTTTTCTGATTCTAAAAAAAAGAAAGAAGGGTTTTATAGTTCTGTTTTAAATTTTAAAAAAGATAGAGGTATTTTAGGTTGTAATTGGGGTGTTATGAAAGAACATTTGTTAGCACTTAATGGTTTTGATGAGGATTATAAAATTGCTTCTGTAGGAGAAGATACCGATATTGAATGGAGATTAAGAAATAGCGGACTTAAAATGGCCTCCGTAAAAAATAAAGCTATTGTATATCATATTTTTCACGAAGAATGTTACTGCAAAAATGGCTTGCGTTTAAATATGGAATTAATGCAACCCAAAAAAGAAAACAATGCTATTGTGTGTAAAAATGGTTTGTCTAAAGGTTTATAAACTATCTAGATAGCCTTGTAAAATAATAGTCGCACTAATTTTGTCTACCAAACCTTTATTTTGTCTTTTCTTTTTACCAATACCGCTAGCAATCATAGTGTCAAAAGCCATTTTAGAAGTAAAACGTTCATCAAATCTAACAATAGGAATGTGGTATGTTGTTTTTAATTTTTTGATAAACTCCTTAATATACACTTCACTTTCGCTTTCTAAACCATTCATTTGTTTAGGTTCTCCAACTACAAAAAGATCTACTTGATTGTTTTTTAAATAGTTGTTTAGGTAACTAAAAATTTCTTTGGTAGGAACAGTATCCAAGCTAAAAGCCATCATTTTTAGATCATCAGTTTCTGCCAATCCGGTTCTTACGGTTCCGTAATCAAAAGAGAGTATTTTAGACATTTTTATTTTTAGTTTAGTTAGTAACAAAGATATCTGATGGATTGTAATTAATAAAACATAAAAGATTGTATTTTTGAGAAAAAGAAACTTAATCAGTGAAGCATTTAAAATATTACTTTCAAAAAAGAAAATATTCTATAAATAAAGATCAATCCGTTACAACTATGGGGATTGATGAAAGTTTTAATGAGGTATTTAGAAGGTTTGAAGAGAACAGACCATTTTACTATGTTCGTTTTGGTGATGGAGAGTTTTTAACTTTATTAGGAAAAAATCATAGAAATTATAAATACAACAATAATTTAGCCAAGGAGTTAGAGGCTTCTTTTTTAGTTGAAGATATTGATTATTTAATATCACTACCAATAAGTTATCCTTATGATGGATATTGGGTTCGTGGAATTTATGGGCGTTTTAATTGGGAAAATAAAATGATTGATTTAATAGGAGAAAACTCATATAAGTTAAAACCGGTTTATCACAATCCATGTATTATCCATATAATGATGATTTTTAAACCTAAAAAATTAAAAGAGCTATTAGATAATTATGTTAGACCAAAAAAGAAAATGTTTGTGGGGGGGGCATCTAAAGAAGATGCTGAAAAATTATATGGGAATATAGACTATTACATTCAAACACCTTTTAAACACGCATATGAAAGAATAGGAGAATGGTGGCCGTTAGTTGAGGAAAATATGCATAATGTAGATTTAATTATACCTAGTATAGGGAGTTCTTCCAATGTAGTTCAAGTAAGATTATGGAACGCGGGTATACGATGTTTTGTGTTTGATTTCGGATCTGTTATTGATGCTGTTAGTTTAAAACAAACAAGAACTTGGATTAGATTACAAGGGCATAAAGTTTTAAATATTTTATCAAAAGGAACAATAAAAATTAGTTTAAAACAAAAAATAATTTTCACATTAAAAGATGTAAAGTTCTTTTTTAAAAGACAAATTCAATAAAAACATGAGGGTCGGTTTTGATGCAAAACGAATTTTTCATAATATCACAGGTTTAGGAAACTACAGTAGAGATACGGTTAGAATAATGTCGAGTTATTTTTCTAAAAACTCTTATTTTTTGTACAATCCAAAACCAGGTAAAATAGATAGACTTAAAATTGCTGATAATTTAAAAGTTTGTTTTCCAAAAAGTAAAGTTTGGCAAAAGTTAAATTCTTTATGGAGGCAAAAAGCAATTGTAAAAGATTTAGTATCAGATAAAATTGAGATTTATCATGGGTTAACGAATGAATTGCCTGTAGGGATAGAAACCACAAATATTAAAACGGTAGTTACTATTCATGATTTAATTTTTGTTCGTTATCCAGAATTGTACTCTTATATAGATGGAAAAATCCATTACAAAAAATTTAAAAGAGCCGCTCAAGTTGCAGACAAGGTAATTGCAATTAGTGAGCAAACAAAAAGAGATATTGTTGAGTTTTTACAGGTCTCTCCAACAAAAATAGAGGTGGTGTATCAAGGATGTCATTCGGCATTTCAAAAAGATTACACATCTAAAGAAAAAGAACAAGTCGCTAAAAAGTATGATTTACCTAACAAGTATTTATTAAATGTAGGAACCATACAAGAGCGTAAAAATTTATTGACGATTGTAAAAGCCATCAAAAATACAAACCATTATTTGGTGGTGGTGGGAAAAGAAACCAATTACGCAGATAAGGTTAAAGCGTATATAAAAGAGAACAACATGCAAAACCGTGTTTGTTTTTTAAAAGGAGTAAGTATGGAAGAATTGGCAATCATTTACCAAAAAACTTCTATATTTATTTATCCAAGTATTTTTGAGGGGTTTGGAATTCCAATAGTAGAGGCATTGTATTCTAAAACTCCTGTAATATCTTCTGTAGGTAGTTGTTTTTCAGAAGCTGGTGGACCAGATTCTATATACATAGAACCGCATGATGATTTGGCATTGTTAAAAGAAATAAATAGAATAGAAAACGATACGTTATTGCAAGATAAAATGAAAGAACAAGGATGGAACTACGCTCAGCAATTTAACGATACGGTAATTGCCAACGCTATAATGGATTTGTATAAGGGACTGTAATATGAAAACAATTTGTTTATTTAATTCTGAACTGGCCTGGGGAGGTGGAGAAAAATGGCATTTAGAAACCTCATCTTATCTAAATAATAAAGATTATAGAGTTATTGTTTATTGTCATAAAAATGGAGAACTGCGTAAAAAATTAGAAAAGGACGGAATTGAAATTAGATTGATCTCTATTGGGAATTTGAGTTTTTTAAACCTTTTTAAAATTTTACAATTAATGTTTTTGTTTATAAAAGACAAGCCCAATGCTGTCATTTATAATATATCAAAAGATATTAAGGTAGGTGCTTTGGCGGCAAAATGGGCAGGTGTAAAGACAATTATTTACCGGAGAGGTAGTGCAATCCCTATAAAAAACAATTTTTTAAATAGATGGTATTTTAAAAACATAATATCTCAAATACTGGTGAATTCTTTTGAAACTAAAAAGACCATTAACCAGAAAAATGCCAATATGTTTCCTGAGGATAAAATAAAAGTAATTTATAACGGATTGCGGTTAAATCATTATAAGTTTAAAGAAAAGCAAGCAAAAGATATTTTTACCATAGGAAATTTAGGGAGGTTAGAGTATCAAAAAAATCAGACAGCGTTGTTAGATTTGGCCGTAGTTTTAAAACAAAAAATAACAGATTTTGAAATTGTAATAGGAGGAGATGGAAGGTTGTTACAAGAATTAAAGCAAAAAGCTGAGCAATTAAAAGTAACAGATGTTGTTAGGTTTACAGGCTATGTTACTAAGGTAAGCGAATTTATGTCGCAAATTGATGTGTTTGTGTTAACGTCTCATTGGGAGGGATTTGGTTATGTGGTTGCAGAAGCTTCCTACTTTAAAAAACCTGTAATTGCTTATAATGTAAGTAGTAATCCTGAAGTGGTTTTAGATAATAAAACAGGTTTTTTGGTAGCAAAAGATAATATTGAGCAAATAGTAAAACATGTTGTTGAATTGCAAAAAAATAGAGATTTAATAGCTCAAATGGGACTGGCAGGAAATACGTTTGTTAAAGAAAATTTTGATGCGAAAGTAAATCAGCAAAAGGTAGAGAATTATCTTTTGGAGTTGATTTAATACGTTCCTTTTAATAGCTTTTTAAGTTTTACTTTAAATAGTTTACGACTAAAATTTGTTCGGTTGGAGCCTAAGTTTAAAAACCAGTCATTCCTTTTTACTCCATTACCAGGTAAATAGTTTATGGTGAAATTAGTTTTCCAGGCTGCATAATTACAACTTAGCTGGTCTCTACGACTCCAAGAGGTTAGTTGTTGCCACCACTCGTTCATAAATTCAATTACCTTAGTATTGTTGTGATTTCTTATCAGTACAGAACCTCTTATCATACCATTGTCTTTAGGATATCCTTCAGATTTATAGTTTTCTAATTGAGCTTTCATGAGTTTAGGATCATCTTTAAACTCACCACGTAGTTCTCCTAAGTACAAAATATGTTCTAATTCTTTGTAAATACAATTTCTGGCATCTCCTGTAATTTTATTGTGATTAAAGCACATAAAGGTGTTGTCTTTGTATACTTTTTTTAAAAGAGAAGGAACGTTACCCGTAATTAAATAATTGACATCAAGATAAATACTAAGATCGTATTCTTTAAAAAATAAATGAGGCAGAATTTTTACGTACCTATTGTTTCTAGTAGGGTCATCAAACCAAGGCTCTACCTTTCTTACTTCCCAGTGTTTAGAGCTAATATCTTGATCTGTATAGCATACATACTTAACATTCTTAAATGCAGGTTGTTTAAAAAGACCAATTTTTTTTCCGAAAATGGCAGTATATATAACTGTTTTCATACGTTTTATTTAAGTACTAGACTTGTTAGCAAAGGAACAATTAATTTGTAATTGATGAAAGTAAAATTTCACGCAACCTTTTTGTTAAAGTTACGTCTATAAATATGGTTTGGTTATGAATAAACTTATTTTGATAGATTATGTTTTAGGTCTTGAACAATTATATGCTTTGCTAGACGTTTGATAAGTGTTATCTTTGTTGCTTTATATTTTTACGAAGTGTTAATTTATTGTTAACGAAAAGTGTTGAGTTGTTTTAAGCAAATCATATGTTTAGATAAACTATTTAGGAGTGAAAATTGAATGAAAAAGAAAAAAATAAAAGTTTTAGTAGATCTAGAAAGGCTGAGATATTCCAATTCAGGGATTGCAAATGTTTTTAAAAACCTTGCTAAAGGCTTATCGGAGATAGTAACCAAAGAATCTAAAAGTAAAATAGATTTATATGGTCCGTTAACTCCTTTGAAAAACTTAAATACTAGCTTTCCATTAATAAAAAGAGAGTCTTTTCATAAAATTGTTCCTTTTTATAGTTTTAGTTACGATGTGTTACATACAAGTCATCAGTTATCTTCATATTTTAGATTTAAAAGATTTTGTCAGAAAAAAATTGTAACACTACATGATTTAAATTTTCTGCATGAAAATATTTCTGAAAAAAAATATAAAAAAGAGTTAAACAAGGTCCGCAAAAACTTAAAAAATGCGGATGTTATTGTTTGTATATCAGAGTTTGTAAAGCAAGATTTTTTGTCTAATAAAAGTCTGTTTTCTTTTGATAAAGAACCTAAAGTTAAAGTTGTACATAATGGGATTTCTTTTCCAGACACTAAAGTTAATTACGATTTAGGAGCCTTTTCTTTTTTAAAAGAGAAAAATTATGTTTTAAACATAGGAGTTTTGTTTGCCAAAAAAAATCAATTGTCTTTGGTTAAAATGTTGCCTTATATTAAAGAAGATTTGGTTTTTGTCGTTTCAGGGGAAAATCAGTTTTATGCTAAGGAAATTCAAATAGAAATACAAAAACTAGAACTTACAGACCGTGTGCATTTTTGTTACCATGTGTCTGATGAGCAAAAGTGGGCTTTGATACAAAATTGTAAGGTTATGTGTCACCCTTCTACAGCAGAAGGTTTTGGAATACCTCCTATAGAGGCTATGTGCTTTGGAAAACCTGTCTTTTTAAGCAAACTAACCAGTTTGCCAGAAATAGGTGGTGATGTTGCTTTTTATTTTGATGATTTTGAAACTAAAAACATGGTAGCTAGTTACAAGAGAGGAGTGGAATTGTTTGATGCTAGTCCCCAGAAAATGAGAGAGCAGTTAATTAATAGATCTAAAGAATTTGATTATAAAGTAATGGCTTCTCAATATTATAAGATATATCAATCTTTATTAATAAAAAATAATTAAACAGTTTTAAAATAATAGTCGTTTAGCTAGACTAGATCAGAATTAAGAATTTTTAATAAACTTAATAGCTGAGTCAAATTTTTCTATAATATGTGGCCAAGTGTAATTCTGTTTAACATACTTCCTTGCTTTCTCTCCATGTTGTTTTAATTCATGTTCAGAAAGACTCATTAATTTATTGATGGTATTGTAAAATTCATTTTCATTATGATAGTAAAATCCAGAATCGCTATTTGTAATATGATTTTTTAGAACTTCACAATTCCCATTAGCAATAACTATCTTTTTTTCAAACATAGCTTCTAGTGTAACCATGGATAAACTTTCATAATATGATGGGATTATCAAAGCTTCACAATTTAATAAAAGATGTTGTTTTACATTATTTGAAACAAATCCAGTGAAAATTATATCATTATTAGGAAGTAGCTTAGGGTTTTTCTTTCCAACAAAAATTAACTTTAACTTTAAATTAGGATTTGATACTTTAAATTTATTGAAAAAATCATAAAGTTCAAAGCACCCTTTTCCTCCTTCAATTCTACCTATATATAACAGATATTTAAATGAGTAGTTGTGCTCAGGTTGTTGATTATAATTAACTTGTTCTAGTCCAATTCCTGCAATATTATTACGTTTTGTTTTTGCTATTTTATGGTTTGCCTCTATAAGCTTTTTTTCAAAAGAAGTGTTGTACATTATGAATTTCGCATTTTTATAAGTACTGTTGTAAACAGATGCATAAAATTCTGGTTCATCATGTGCTGTGGGTACGTATATACTTTTGTTGCCTACAATTTTTAAGCCTTCAACTGTTGTGTAATATAGATATGTGAAAAAAATAAAACAATCATACTGGTCTTTATTTGTATAGATATATTCAACTAATTCGGGGCTATTAGGCCCAACTGATTTTAACCAGAGATCATTTTCCTTTTCTGTTGCTTCAAAATATTTTCTTTTATTAAAAAATGAATAAAGACCTACTTTGGATAATAATTGTTGAAATTTTGTTCTTTTAAGAATAATTCGTCTATATTTTCTGAATTTTTTATCTGGTTTAGATGAAGTACAAGAAAAACGTTTTGTTTTAATATTATCTATATATTCTAAATCTTCAGAGTAATAATCTTTCCAATTAGAGTGATCTACTGCTTTTGTTGTTAGAATAGTAATTTCATAATCAATGCTTAGTTTTTTAGCTAAAAGTCTAGCGTGTGTTTCTGCCCCTCCATTGATTTCGTCTCCATATCGTTGTATTACGATAGCTATTTTAGTCATTTTTTTTAATTAAAAAGATAAAAGTAATCATTTTAAGTTTAAATTTGGTGTTTCGATTATTTTGGAAAATGTTAGATCAACAAGTTGTGCTGATTGACAAAATGTTTATATTTTAAGTTGAAAATGAAAGAATGATAAAAAAGGTTTAACTGTAATCAAAAATTGAAATTTTAGACATATGATTTACATTTTTTTGTGATAAATGTAGCAAGAAAAATAGGGTTGTATTGATAAAAGAAAGTAAAAATTTAAAGAATAGTAGTGTTAAAATAATTATGTAAATGAAACTTTTAATAGATCCCCAAGTATTTAACTTTCAGAAATATGGAGGTATATCAAGATACTATACAGAAATATTTTCTAGAATAGAAAAACAAACAAATAATAAAATTATAAATCCTATTTATAATTCAAGAAATATATACTTTAATGAAAGTATTCTAATAGGACCTAAGCAAATTTTACATAATTTTATTTATTTACTTATGAAACTCCTAGGTAAAAATTTAAGAGATTATTATGATAAAAAAAATATAAAAAAAACAATAAGTAAATTAACTAAAGGAGAATTTGATGTCTTTGTAACGACTTATTATAATCCTTATTTTTTGGATTACATAGGTGACAAGCCTTTTGTAGTAACAGTTTACGACATGATTCATGAATTGTTTCCGGAATATTTTCAAGATGATTCTTTTAATGTAGTTCAGAATAAAGAGATTCTATTAAAAAAAGCTTCTAAAATTATAGCTGTTTCAAAAAACACTAAAAAAGATATTTTAAGATTTTATCCTGAAATTGATGAGAAAAAAATTGAAGTTGTTTATCATGGACAATCAATCAAAAAATCGGATTTTAATATACCAAGCATAAAACTTCCTCAGAAATATATCCTATACGTAGGAAGTAGAGCTACATATAAAAATTTCGAGTTTTTTTTAGATTCTGTTACACCAATTTTAAAAAATGATGCTAGTATTAGTGTTTTATTTGCTGGGGCTGGTGAGTTTACAGAAGAAGAGTGTGGTAAGTTTAAAGCTTTAGGGATAATGAATCAAGTAAATCAATATGATTTTAAGGAAAATGAATTAGGTACAATATATAATAAAGCATTGTGTTTTGTGTTTCCTTCTAAATATGAAGGGTTCGGTATTCCTGTTTTAGAGGCTATGTATTGTGGGTGTCCTGTTGTTTTAACAAATTATAGCTCATTTCCTGAGGTTTCTGATAATGCAGGTGTTTATTATGAGAAAGATAGTGTAGAAGATTTGAGAGACAAAATAGTGATGCTAATAAATAATTCAGAAAAACGAAAAAAGCATATTGATTTGGGGTATAAAAGAATTCAACTATTTAACTGGGATATTGCCACAGAAGAATGTAGTAAAGTTTATAAAAGTGTATTAAAAAATAATTCATGAATAAGGTATCAATAATTACAATTAATTATAACAATGAAAAAGGATTAGTAAAGACTATTAATAGTGTTGAAAATCAGAGTTATAAAGAGTTTGAGTTTATTATAGTTGACGGAAATAGTGATGATGATTCAAAAAATGTTATTGAAAGATGTAAAAGAAAAGACAAGTATATATCTGAAAAAGATAAAGGTGTATACAATGCTATGAATAAAGGAATAAAAATGGCTTCTAATGAATATGTTATTTTTATGAATAGTGGAGATATTTTTTACGATGATTTTGTTTTAGAGAAAATTGTACCAGAACTAAATCAAAGTATAGATTTAGTATATGGAAATACATTATATTATAATGATGATGGTTATGAGAGAGAAGAATTCCCTCCCAAAAAAATGACTTATAGTTTTTTAAGAGTTGGAGGAATTAATCATCAAGCAGCTTTCATTAGGAAACAATTGTTTTATGAAACCTTTTTTTATAATGAAGATTATAAAATTTGTTCTGATTGGGAGTTTTTTATAAGAAACATCTGCTTGAATAGTATTTCTTATAAAAAAATTGAGCTTTTTATCTGTAAATATGATTTTTCAGGAATATCAGCTGATCCCAAAAACTTGGATCTTTATTATAATGAGCGAAATTTTACTTTAAACTCTTATTTTGACTCTTTTTTCGATGATTTTTATGAAAGTAAATTATCAAGGATAAGTCCAAAGAGGTTAAAGCATTTTATTTACTTTAGTCAAAAAATATATTCGTGGAAAATAATCAAGTTACTGTTTAATGTATTGATTTTATTTACATCTAAAAGTGAATTAAATAAATTTATGGAAAAAACATAAAATGGATATATTAAATAGATACTGCTTCAAGTATTGTTATATATAATGAAGGAAATAGTATTAAAAACTAAAATTTCTATTAGAAAAAGATTGTTTTTGATAAAGGTATAATACTTTATGATGAATTCTAAAAGTAGACAAATAATAGTAAAAGAACTTACCTGTTTTTTTTAATATAATTTTTTTTAATTTTTTTTACTGTTTTACTAAGGATGTATAATATACTTTTATTTTGAAGTTTTATTATATCAATTTTAGTTTTACACTGTTCTTTGGTGATCTTTTCTATATTGTTGCTTAGTTCAGTCGCTAGTTGTTGAGTTTTAACTAAATCGTTATTTATGGACTCTAATAGTGTTTTATAAACTTCATGAGGTTTGAGTTCTAATTCTAGTATAAACTTGTAACCCCAATAAGTGTTTCTTATAGGTCTAATATCAAGGTAGTCAATAGTTAATTGTTTTGAAAGGCTATTGTTAGAGGTATCAAACATATAATTCCAAAAATTTTCGTCCATTGTGTAGGGAACGCTTTTACAATCATCAGATATATATAAGCTAGAAAACTGTGTTACTTTTTTGTTAAAGAATTTGGCTTCCTTGGCAACGCTAGAAGATACTGTAATTACGTGCTCTATACAATCAGAACTAAGAAGTCTGTAAATTTCTATATCAGTGTTAATAATATTTGTTGCGTTTGCAATTTTATCGTTATTTTTTTTAGCAAAGGGATGTGGCTTGTAATAAATAGTATTATAGTTAGAAGCAATCTTAATGATTTCATCAAAATAATCATCTAAGTTTGTATACTTTATTCCATCCCAAACAGACAAATCAGCTTCTACTTGCCCTATTAAAAGGATACTTTTAGGTTGAATATCTAAAGGAGATTGTTTGTTATTGACAAGGTTTTTAACGTAATTAGCTTGTTGTTGATAATAGTTAATACCTAAATTACTTACTTCAACTATTTTTTGTTGTAATTCTTTATCATTAGAACTTAAGGTAAAGGTTTGTCTATTAGAATACCTTAGTGGACTAAAATAAATATAAATAATTTTAGGGTGTATTTGTTCTAAAATAATGCGAGTTTCTTCACAGCATTCAAAAGCTATAACGTAATCAAAAGAGGGGATTGTTTCTTTTAAATAATTAGTTATTTTAGTAATAGAAGAGTTTTTTAGTACGGAAGTATAGGGTTTCTTTGGGAGTTCTGGTCCTATATTAGACTCGTTCGGTTTTAGAATATCGTTTATTTTAGTAATGGTATATTTTTTATTCGAAAACCATAAATTAGCTAACCAATCGTGGTTTGTAGGCAAATGATCTACAGGATGTTTATAAATATCAGTTAAAAATAAAATCTTCATACTACTTTTTTAAAACTAAAAATAAATTTATATATGTTTTATTAAACTAAACATATTATTTTTTTATTTAAAGTTGATTTAGAAAAGCTAAAATAACGGATATATTTTGAAGGTTTGCTTTATAGTTTTAAAGTTTTAAGATAAAATTAAGGCTAGTTACAATTATAAAATATATAAATTTGCATTAACAAATTAATTTAAATGAATAACCTAAAGCATTTTTTTAAATACTTGGCTCCTTATAAGCTAAATTTTTTCTCAAGTATTTTCTTTAACTTTTTATACTCCTTTTTTTCGGCATTGTCTATGTTGTCTCTAATGCCAGTTATGAATGTACTTTTTAAAGAATCAGAAAAAGTGTATGAAAAACCTGTTTTTACTGGTTTTAGTAGCTTAAATAAAGATAGTTTAGAAGATTTTCTTAATTATTTTATAACAACAAATACGCAAGAAAAAGGAGCTTTTAGTACTTTAATTTGGATGATGATTTTTATGATCATAGCCTTCTTTTTAAAGAATTTATTTGCATACTTATCTATGGTCTATATGACCTATTTAAATAATGGAGTTTTAAAAGATTTAAGGAATGATGTTTATAATAAAGTTACTTCTTTAAATGTTTCTTTCTTTTCAGGAGAGAAAAAAGGGGACTTAATATCTAGAATGACAGCTGATATTACGACCATTAAGACATCATTTATGAATGCAATTATGATGATTGGTAGAGAGCCTTTAACATTGTTATTTACTTTAGGAGCAATGCTATGGATTAGTTGGAAGTTAACCATTTTTGTGTTAGTATTCCTACCAATAGCTGGTTTGTTAATATCAAGATTAGGTAGAACGATAAAGAGTATTTCTGGTGATATTTTTGCTATGGAAGGAAATTTACTTTCTAAAATAGAAGAAACACTTGGGGGAATAAAGATTATTAAAAACTTTACAGCAGAAACTTTTTTTAAAAATAAATTTAGCAAACAAGCGGAACAGATTAATTATATGAATAATGTAATTGGTGCTAGAATGGCTATGGCAGGGCCACTGAGTGAATTTTTAGGAGTTTTTACAATCTCTATTTTATTTGTTTATGGAGGAACTTTAGTGTTAGTAGAAGAGAGTTTGACTGGTGGAGCATTCATTACTTATATGGGGCTGGCTTATCAAATTTTAACGCCAGCAAAAGCTATGGCAAAAGCAAGTCACGCAATTCAAGGAGGAAATGCTGCTTCTGAAAGAGTACGTTTTATTCTGGATGCTTTAAACCCATTAAAAGATAAAGAAGGAGCCAAAGTGATTGATGGATTTAATAAAGAAATTAGATTTGAAAATGTCTCTTTTAAATATGATAATGAATATGTACTAAGAGATTTTAATTTAACCGTTCCTAAAGGAAAAACAATAGCTTTGGTAGGAGAGTCTGGTAGTGGTAAATCTACATTGGCAAATTTAGTAACTAGGTTTTATGATGTGAATGAAGGTAGAATTACATTTGATGGTTTAGATATTAAAGAAGTTACCACAAAGTCTTTAAGAAGTCAAATGGGAATTGTAGCACAAGATTCAATACTATTTAACGATACTATATCAAATAATATATCATTGGGTGTAGATGAAGCTTCTCAAGAAGATGTGGTAAGAGCTGCAAAAATTGCAAATGCTCACAACTTTATTACAGAATTTGAAAAAGGATATCAAAGTAATGTAGGAGATGGAGGGAATTCACTTTCAGGTGGACAACGTCAAAGAGTTGCCATTGCAAGAGCGGTTCTAAAAAACCCTCCTATTATGATTTTAGATGAAGCCACTTCTGCTTTAGATACTGAATCTGAAAAAGTAGTACAAGATGCTTTAGAAAAAATGATGAATAATAAAACATCTATTGTTATTGCACATAGATTGTCTACCGTAAAAAATGCAGACTTAATTGTAGTCATGAAAAAGGGTAGAATTGTAGAACAAGGAACCCACCAAGATTTAATAGCAATGGGAGGAATGTATTCTAAACTAGTTAGTTTACAATCTTTAGATATTTTAAATTAAGATTATTAATATAGTTGTGGGATTTATAAAAAATAAAACAATTTTATACCCAACAGATACCGTTTGGGGAATTGGTTGTGATGCTACAAATGAAATTTTAGTAACTAAAATTTATAAAATTAAAAATAGAGAAGAAGCTAAGAGTTTAGTTGTATTAGTAGATTCTTTAGAAATGTTACAGCAATATGTTGCTAAAGTTCCTTTAAAAGCTATAGAAATATTAAAAAAAGCAACAAATCCAACAACTATCGTTTATGACAATCCCGTTGGTTTAGCAAAAAATGCCATAGGAAAAGATAATACTATCGCTATAAGAATAGCTTCGGATACATTTTGTAAAGAAATGATTCGCAACTATGGAAAGCCTATTATCTCTACCTCAGCAAATATTAGTGGAGAAGCTACACCAAAACAGTTTTCGGAAATAAACCCAGCTATTTTGAATGCAGTAGATTATGTAGTAGATTTGCACCACGATAAAATTTGTGAAAAATCCTCGACCATTATCAAGGTCACAAATCAAAATCAGGTAACCGTAATAAGACCTTAATGCGAATTTTAGAGAATTATACCCAAGCCATTCAACATTCCGTTTTTGAATACATTACTCAAGCAGCCAAAAATTTAAGCGTAGATGCATATGTGATTGGCGGTTTTGTACGTGATTTTGTTTTAGAACGTGGTACAGCAAAAGATATTGATGTAGTTGCGATTGGTAGCGGAATTGATTTAGCTTTAAAAGTAGCAGAATTGTTACCAAACAAACCTAAAGTTCAGGTTTTTAAAACCTATGGTACCGCTATGTTAAGGTATCAAGACATAGAAATTGAATTTGTAGGGGCTAGAAAAGAATCATATTCTGAAGATAGTAGAAATCCACAAGTAGAAGAAGGGACTTTAAAAGACGACCAGAACCGAAGAGATTTTACCATTAACGCATTGGCTATTTCTTTAAATGAAAATAGTTTAGGAGCTTTGTTAGATCCTTTTGATGGAGTAGCAGACTTACAAGCTAAAATTATTAGAACTCCTTTAGATCCAGACATTACTTATTCTGATGATCCTTTAAGAATGATGCGTGCCATTCGTTTTGCGACTCAGTTAAATTTTGAAATAGAAAAAGAATCTTTAGAAGCTATTTTAAAAAATCAAGAGCGATTAAAAATCATTACCCGAGAAAGAGTTATGGTTGAGGTGAATAAGATATTAGAAGCTCCAGTTCCATCCATTGGTTTTTTACATTTAGAACAAACAGGTTTGTTACAACAAATATTGCCAGAATTAACCGATTTAAAGGGAGTACAAGAGGTAGAAGGACAAAAACACAAAGATAATTTTTACCATACGTTAGAGGTGGTAGATAATATTTCTGAAAACACAGAAGATGTTTGGTTACGTTGGGCTGCGTTGTTACACGATATTGGTAAAGCACCTACAAAACGTTTTTCTAAAAAAGTAGGGTGGACGTTTCATAATCACGAATTTGTAGGATCTAAAATGGTTTATAAATTATTTAAGAGATTAAAATTACCTTTAAATAACAAAATGAAATTTGTTCAAAAAATGGTGTTGTTAAGTTCTAGACCTATTGTTTTGGCATCAGAAGTTACGGACTCTGCCATTCGTAGATTGGTATTTGATGCAGGTGATGATATAGAAAGTCTAATGACGTTGTGTGAGGCAGATATAACGACTAAAAACCCAAACAAGTTTAAAAGATACCATAACAACTTTAAAATTGTTAGAGAAAAAATTAAAGAAGTAGAAGAGAGGGATAAGGTTCGTAATTTTGAACCACCTATTACAGGGGAAATTATTATGAAAACTTTTGATTTAAAACCTTGTAGAGAAATAGGTCAGATTAAAGACTATATAAAAGAGTCTATTTTAGATGGTGTCATTCCTAATGATTACCAAGAAGCTTATCAACTAATGATCAAAAGAGGCGAAAAGCTAGGTTTACAAATTAAGGTCTAGTAATCTTATATATTTATAGTATTTAAAAAGTCAAAGAAATTTCTTTGGCTTTTTTGTTTATAACTCAAGGTTTTTGGTGTTTTATTAGGATTTTCTCATAAATTACAGGATAATATTTTTTTTAATCAA
Source organism: Wenyingzhuangia heitensis (assembly GCF_011762155.1). Taxonomy (GTDB): domain Bacteria; phylum Bacteroidota; class Bacteroidia; order Flavobacteriales; family Flavobacteriaceae; genus Wenyingzhuangia; species Wenyingzhuangia heitensis. The sequence continues at coordinate 59,607 of NZ_JAASQL010000003.1, read as the reverse complement.
AGTAAATAAATATATTTGGTAAACCAATTTGGTAAACCAATTAATCTTGTTATGTATAAAATTAAATATTTTTTAGTATCAGTTAGTTTATTGTTGCTAGCATGTAAGTCAGAAAAATCAAATTCTATAAATGCCGTAAGCACTGTAGAGGCATTTCATCAAAAAGTTGCAAATGCTAAACCTGGTGATGAAATTGTATTGGCTAATGGAGTTTGGAACAATGCAGAATTGTTGTTTGAGGCGAACGGTACAGCAGAAAATCCAATTGTTTTAAAAGCAGAAGAAAACGGAAAAGTAACCTTAGAGGGGAATTCTAATTTAAGAATTGCAGGAAGTTATTTAGTGGTAAAAGGATTGGTTTTTAAAAACGGATTTACACCTACAACAGAGGTAATATCTTTTAGAAAAGACAGCAAAACATTGGCTAACAATTGTAGATTAACAGAATGTGTAATTGATAGTTATAACAATCCTGAAAGACACGATACCGAAACTTGGCTGGCTTTGTACGGGAAAAATAACAGAGTAGATCACAATCATTTACAAGGGAAAAACACAAAAGGTGTAACCATGATTGTGCGTTTAAATAGCAAAGAGAGTCAAGAAAACAACCATAAAATAGATCATAATTATTTTGGGCCTAGAGCGGTTTTAGGAGCTAACGGAGGAGAAACCTTACGTATTGGGACAAGTCATTACTCGTTAACCAACTCCAAAACAGTAGTAGAAAATAATTATTTTGATAGATGTAATGGAGAGCATGAAAATATTTCTAACAAATCTTGTCAGAATATATACAGAAACAATGTTTTTTATGAGTGTAGAGGTACCTTAACCATGAGACATGGTAACGAAACTTGGGTAGAAGGAAATGTGTTTGTTGGTAATGGAAAAGCTTGTACAGGTGGAATTAGAGTAATTAACGGACAACAAACTGTTGTGAATAATTATGCTGTTGGTTTAACAGGAAATAGATTTAGAGGAGCGTTTGTGATTATGAACGGAGTGCCTAACTCTAAAATAAATCGTTACCACCAAGTAAAAGATGCTAGAGTGGCAAACAACACGTTTATCAATTGTGACAATGTACAATTGTGTGCAGGTAGCGATGCAGAAAGAAGTGCCGTTCCAAAAAATTCGGTGGTTTTAAACAATATTTTTTACAACGAACATAAAGACGATGTATTTACAGCTTATGATGATATTAGTGGAATTTCATTCACAAACAACATCCTTAGTCCAAATATTAAACCTGTAAGCAAAAGCGGTTTTAGAAAAGAAAAATTAGCATTAACTAAAAATAAATTAGGTCTTTTGGTTCCAACAGACACTACATTAAATGTAGGAGCAACTATTAAAGAAATGGTTTCTAAAGCAGAAACAGGAGTTTCTTGGTATCCTAAAAAGGACAAAGAGGTTGCTTTTTCATCAGGAAAAACAATTAAGGTAAAAGGAGGGTTAAACACATTAATAGAAGCTACTATAAATAGTAAGGCTGGTGATGTGCTAGAATTGGATGAAAACGAAACGTATGTTGTTAGTAAGGTTGTGTCTATAAAACATCCTATTACGGTAACGTCTTCTGGAGCTAAAAAACCTTTGCTTTTATTTGAAAAAAAGAATTTATTCCAAATAGAAAATAACGGAGCTTTAAAGTTACAAGGGTTAAAAATTGATGGAAAAAAATCTCCAGACGATACCGGTAATGCTGTTATTTCTACCAGTAAATATTCTATGAATACCAATTACAAATTGTTGGTTGATGCTTGTGATTTTGTAAATCTAGACATTAATTATGCTTTTGATGCGATTAAAGTTTACAAAAACACCTTTGCAGATACCATTAGTATTACCAACTCTAAATTTAACAATGTAACGGGTTCTGTAATGGCTTTAGATAAAGAGATTGATGACATTGGAATTTACAATGCAGAATATGTAATTCTAAAAAACAACTTATACAAAAATGTAGGTTGTACAGTTTTAAATCTTTACAGAGGAGGAACAGATGAAAGTACGTACGGTCCTTTTTTAGAGTTAGAAAATTCAGTTTTTGACAATGTAGGAAACAACAAAAGAAACAAAGCTAAATCTGCGATAACTTTATATGGAGTACAAAAAGCACAGCTAAAAAACAATATATTTAAGAATAGTAAAGGAATAGATATGTACTTGGTGGTAGGAGAGCCTGTGGTAGAAGTTTATAACAATAACTTTTACAAATCTGGGGACTTAACCATTACGGGGGATCAAAAATACAAGGTGAAAAACATATGGAAATTAGATCCTAAATTTACAGAAGATTATGCCTTGTCATCAACATCAGCATTAAAAAATAAGGGAACAGATCATAAAGATTTAGGAATTACTAAGTAATTAATAGATAAAATCAATAAGTATGAAATTGAAGTACAACATAATTTTAATGCTAGTTTTTATCAGCTTTTTAGGAGTACAAAACCTAAAAGCTCAAGAACATCCTAGTTTAATTTTAACAAAATCTGGAGTTCAAAAAATTAGAAAAGAACTAGGGAATGTACCTCTTTTTGATAAAACGGTAGCTTTGGTAAAAGCGGAGGTGGATGCGGAAATTGAGCTGGGAATAGATACACCTATTCCTAAAGATTACTCTGGAGGATACACACATGAAAAACACAAAAGAAACTTTTTAATGTTGCAAAAAGCAGGAGTTTTGTTTCAGGTTTTGCAAGATGAAAAATATGCCATTTATGTAAGAGATATGTTGTTTCAGTATGAAAAAATGTACAAAGACTTACCACCGCATCCGCAAACAAGATCTTATGCTAGAGGAAAATTATTTTGGCAATGTTTAAATGATTCTAATTGGTTGGTATATGTGAGTCAAGCATATGATTGTGTATACGATTGGTTGTCTAAAAAAGAACGCAAAAAATTAGAAAAGAATTTATTAAGACCTTTTGCGGATTATATTTCTGTAGAAAATCCACAGTTTTTTAATAGAGTGCACAACCATAGTACTTGGGGAAATGCAGCTGTAGGAATGTTAGGTTTGGTTATGAATGACAAAGAATTAATCAGCCGAGCTTTGTACGGAATTAAAGACGATGGATTGGCTATAGGAGCCAAAGATAATGATGGTGGTTTTATAAAAACGGTAGGACAAAAAGCAGGTTTTTTAGCCAATATAGACGAACCTTTTTCTCCTGATGGCTATTACACAGAAGGTCCCTATTACCAACGTTATGCCATGTATCCGTTTTTGGTTTTTGCAGAAGCCTTGGCCAATGTAAAGCCAGATTTAAAAATATTTGAGTACAAAAATAAAGTGTTGCTTAATTCTGTAAATGCACTTTTAAATTTAACCAATGCCAAAGGAGAATTCTTTCCTTTGAATGATGGACAAAAAGGAATGTCTTATTATTCTAGAGAGTTGGTTACAGCAGTAGATGTTGCTTATTATTACGGAGGATTAAACCCACAATTATTAAGTATTGCCCAAAAACAAAACAAAGTTGTCTTAAGTGATGCAGGTTTAGAAACCGCAATGGCTATTAGAGATCATAAGGCAGTTCATTTTAAAAAAAAATCTATCAATTTATCAGATGGACCTGATGGACAACAAGGTGGGGTTGGAGTGTTACGATCCGGAAATGAAGATCTAACATTGGTGTTTAAGTACTCTGCTCAAGGTTCTAGTCACGGACATTATGATAAGCTTTCTTATTCATTATACGAAAAAGGAACTGAGATTATTCAAGATTATGGATTGGCAAGATTTGTAAATATTGAACAAAAAGGAGGAGGAAATTATTTAAAAGAAAACAAGACTTGGGCAAAACAAAGTATTGCACACAATACCATTACCCAAAACGAAACATCTCACTTTAACGGTAAATATGAAATAGGAAGCAAGCATCATTCAGATTTAGTTTTTTATGAAGATACAAATCCTAATTTGCAAATAATAAGTGCCAAGGAATCTAACGCATATTCAAACACGTTATTACAAAGAACCATGGCTATTGTTAAAGTACTTGGTATAGCAAAACCTTTGGTGATTGATGTGATGAAGGTGGTTTCTAAAGAAAAAAATCAATATGATTTACCTGTTTATTTTAAAGGACAAATCATCAGTACCAATTTTAAATACAACCTACCCCAAGTATTAAAACCTTTAGGAGCTAAAAATGGATATCAACATCTTTGGTTAGAAGGAACAGGAAAACCAAGCTCTTATAACAGTAAAGTATCTTTTTTAAACCAAAGTAAGTTTTATACTATTACGGCTACTACAAACAACAATGATGAATTATTGTTTACAAGAATTGGAGCTAATGATTCTGAATTTAATTTAAGAAGAGATGCTGGGTTTATGATCAGAAGAAAAAATACAGCATCAACTACTTTTGCTTCTATTATAGAACCGCACGGAAGCTATAGTTATGTGTCAGAATTTTCGGTAGATTCTAAAAGTCATGTGTCAGATTTAGAAGTGATTGCAGATTCAGAAGCTTATACAGCTATAAGTTTTAAGGTGAAAAATGAAGCTACTAATTTGTTGATTATTGCCAACCAAAAAACAAGTAAAGAAACAGAACACACATTAAAAATTAAGGATAAGACTTACCATTGGCAAGGAGCTTATCATTACAAACAAACACAAACTAAATAAAAAATAATCATGGAATCATTTGGAGCAAGTAAAGAGTTTTTATTCGATAGCGAAACAGCGTGGGAATCTGTAGGAAACGGAGTTCAACGTCAAATTATGGGATACGATGATCGTATTATGTTGGTAAAAGCAAAATTTGAAACAGGAGGAATTGGTCAAATGCATGAGCACCACCATTCACAGGTAACCTATGTGGTAGATGGAGCTTTTGAGTTGACCATTGGAGAGACTACTAAAATGGTAAAAGGAGGAGATTCTTTTTACATTCCACCACACGTAATGCACGGAGCTATATGCAAAGAAGCAGGTTTGTTAATAGATGTTTTTAGTCCTATTAGAGAAGATTTTATGAAATCTTAAATCAATGTAGTTATACTTTTTTATTAAAAAAAGACAATGTAAAATAGCACATACCTACCGGTATGTGTTTTTTTTTGGTTTTTTCGTAATAAATCACATTATTAGTTGTTAATAATGTTTTAATTCTATATATTTGGTAAACCAAACTGGTAAACCAATTGAAGCTAAGCCTATTTCTAATCTTAAAAATTAATGAATTATATATGAAATAAATTTTTGGAATAAAAAAAAGGATGGGTGCACGCCCATCCTTTAAAAGGGAAATTACTTCATTCTCAAGGGAAGTAAGATCTAAAGTATGCAAACAGTAGTTTAACACACTTTTACAAAAGTAATCATTTTTATTAATGTGTGGTGTGTTAAATGGGGAGAGAAGAAATAGCAATTAAAAATTGAAGGTATCATCTCAAGCAAAGCCCCAAAAATTATGATTAATTAACTTAATACTAACACAAATGGAACTAAAGAAAATTTTAACACTAACAGCCCTATTGGTTTTTAATATTGCTGTTTTTGCTCAAGAGCAGTTTAATCTGACAGGAATTGTTTTGTCTAGTACAGACGGTGTGCCAATACCTGGAGCTACGGTGGTTATAAAAGGATCTTCTAAAGGAACTATTTCAGATTTTGACGGTAATTATCAATTAAACGTTAAAAAGGGAGATGTTTTAGAGATTTCTTTTATTGGTTACGAAACGAAAACGATTTCGGTAGGAGATGATATAAAAATAACAACACAATTAGATGAGAGTTCAGCTCAATTAGATGAGATTGTAATTGTGGGTTATGGTACTCAAAAAAAATCACACTTAACAGGGGCAATTTCAAAAGTATCTAACGAAAAATTAGATCAAATAGCAGTGTCTAGGGTAGATGATGCTTTAATCGGTCAAGTATCCGGGGTAAACATTCAAGCTACAGATGGAGAAGCAGGAGCAGCTCCAACCATTAATATTCGTGGTGTAGGTTCTATGTCTGGAGACTCTACTCCTTTAGTAGTGGTAGATGGTGTAATCGTAGATTCAGACTTTTTAGGATCTTTAAACATGAACGATGTGGCTTCTTTTGAAATTTTAAAAGATGCAGCTTCTTCTTCTATTTATGGTTCTAAAGGTTCTAACGGTGTAATTATGATTACCATGAAAGATGGTGTTGTGGGGAAAACAAAAATTAGTTACAACTCATACATTGGTTTCAAAGAAGCTAGAAAGAGTGATAAATACGAATTTTCTATAGCAGAAACTGCAGCAGCAGAAACTGCATATTACCAAGCTTTAGAAGCTAATGATCCTGCAGCCTTTGCAGCATTAGGACACAGAGCAGAAAATGGAGGAGTTTATCTTTCTGACAGAACAAAGTACAAGCAGTTAGTGGGGGTTGACCGTTCTTGGCAAGATGTTATTTTTGATGGAGGAACCATTAAAAGTCACTCTTTATCTGTTAGAGGTGGTAACAAAAAAACAAAATATGCAACCAGTATCAACTATTCTGATGATGAAGGAGTCTTGTTAACAGACAACTTTAAAAGATATGGTTTAAGATTAAAAGTAGATAGTAAATTAAACGATCAGTTTTCTGTGGGGGTAAATTTAAGTCCATCATTTACAAAAAGAAGACGTTTTGATGGTTCTACACACGATATTTTAAGACAAACCAATTGGTTGCCAGTGTATCATGATGATAACACAATTCAGTATGTAGACAGAGGAGTATATCCTGATGTGCAAATTGGAGATTATGCATTCCAACGTCATTTTGACAATTATGATTTGTATGGAGACGGAAGCACGTTGGTAGATATTAGTAATACATCTAATGCCAACCCTGCTGCTAAAATTTTAGAGCGTGAACGTACAGATGATAAATTTAAAATGTTTGGTAGCGTTTACGGAAGCTATAATATTTTAAAAGGATTGAACTTTAAGACTACGTTATCAGGTTCTTATCAAGATACAAAACGTGCCAGATGGCAAGGAACAGAGTCTAACAGAAACGGGGCTTCTGCAGCTCAAATGAATGAGATTTCTCAGAGAGAATTGTACCTTATTTCTGATAACTTTTTTAACTACAATACAACAATTGATGAGGCTCACGAAATTGGAGCAACTGCCGGTGTGGTGGTAGAATCTAGAAACTTTTCTTTCTCTTCTATTTCAGGAACAGGATATACCAATGATTTGGTAAAAGAAATTACGAACGCTTCTATTATTAGTGGAGCAGATGCTTTTGAATGGCAAAAAAGAGGAATCTCTTACGTGTCTAGATTCAATTATGCATATGATGATAAGTACTTAGCTTCTTTTAGCTTTAGACGTGATGGTAGTTCAATCTTTGGATCAGAATACAAGTTTGGTAACTTTCCAGCGGCTTCTGTAGGATGGAATATCTCTAATGAAGATTTTATGGAGGATAACAACATCATCAACAGATTAAAAGTAAGAACTAGTTATGGGGTTACAGGTAACGACCGTTTAAATACAGGTAGTGTAGATCCAGATGTAAGTAGTAGTACAAGTAGTTTAAGTACAGGTAATGTGTTGGTAGATTACTATCCTTCTTTAGCGTTGTTACAAGCAAACACTGCGGTTGTAGATGGTGCTATTACTACAGGTTTTGCTCCATTAAACATTGCAAACCCTGAATTAAAGTGGGAGCGTTTGGTAGAAATTAACCCAGGAATTGATTTTGGATTGTTAAACAACAGAATTACAGGATCTATTGACTGGTACCAAAGAACAAGTGACCAATTATTATTAAACAACCCAGTATCTTATACCACTGGTTTTGAAAGTGCTTTGGTAAACTTAGGAGAGGTTAAAAACGAAGGTTGGGAATTTGAATTAAGAACTAAAAATGTTTCTACAGAAAAGTTTAGTTGGAATTCAACATTAATTGCAACAACAAACAAAAACACTTTAGTAGACTTTGCTGATTCAGATGGTCAAATATCTAGTGTAGATTCTAAAAGAGCTGCTGAATGGATCAACTTAGAAGGACAACCTATTTCAACTTTTTACGGATGGGTAGTAGATAAAGATATTCCGCAAGAATATTTAGCAAATCCATTCCATCCTATTGGAGGAGAAGCTCAAGATGTATATGTAAAAGATTTAAATGGTGATGGTATTATTGATGATGAAGATAAAGCTGCATTAGGAGATCCATATCCAGAATTGGTTTGGAGTATTACCAACGAGTTTAAAGTAGGACAAGTAGATTTAAGTTTTATGATTCAAGGATCACATGGTGCAGAAATCAGAAACATGGGAGATCAATATATTTTTAACCAGTTTAACAGTGCACAAGATTTTATAGCAAGCACTCCAGATCAAGAGTTCATCAAACAAAAAATATTTACAGATGATATTATTCAAGATGCTTCTTACTTAGCATTACGTAACGTAAATATTGGATATAATTTTCCAAAAGATTTCTTATCAAAGTATAAAATTGAAGGGTTAAGAGTATATGCAACAGGTCAAAACTTAGTATATCTAACTGCTGATAATTATACAGGATTCAATCCAGAATCTATTGATAGAACAAGTCCAACAAACTATGGTTACCAAAGAGCAGGTTCTCCAATTTACAGAACAATTTCTTTCGGTTTAAATCTAGATTTCTAAAACTTAAAAAACTTATATCATGAAAAAAATAAAATTAATATTATCGCTTATTATAGGAGGTGCATTGGCTTCTTGTAGTAGTGATTACTTAGAACTAAAACCTACGGCAGGAATTACTGCAGATGCATACTTTAACAATGCTAGCGAGGTAGAAACAGGACTAATTGGTATATATGATGCAATTCAGGGAAACAATAGTACAGATCCAGATGACAATCACGGAATTATGTATGAGTACTATTTAACAGAAATGCGTAGTGATAATACCAGAACTAAAAGTCAAGAAGGAGAAGCATCTCAGTTTGAATTTTATACAGTAGAAGCTACCAATGGTATTGTTAAAGATTATTACGCTAGTTTTTACAACGTAATTTATAGAGCTAACATTGTTTTAGAAAACTTAGAGGTAGTAGCAGATGAAACAACTAAGACTGCCTATGAAGCCGAAGCGAAGTTTTTAAGAGCCTATGCATATTTTAATTTGGTAAGATTATTTGGAGACATTCCATTAATTGATAGAGTAATTACTCCGTTAGAAACAGAAATGCAATACACAAGGGTTGCTTCAGGTACTGTTTATGAATTAATTGTAAGTGATTTAACAACGGCAGTAGAAGGATTAGATAACAGTTATAAAACAAGAGCATCTAAAGCTGCAGCTCAAACATTGTTGGCAAAAGTATATTTAACACAAGAAGAAAAAAAGTATACAGAAGCACAATTGTTATTAGAAGATGTAATGACTAGTGGATATTCTTTAATGCCAAACTTTAATGATGTTTTTTACCAAGAGCAAAACGCTGAAATTATTTTTGCAATCGGTTACAACACTACAAGTGATGACAGTCAAAACTTTTCTGCAGAATGGATGAATGGTGTAGGTAGAACTTCTGGAGTTAACTATGTAACTGCAGATGCGGTTGCTGTTTTAGATGCTTCAGGAGGAGATAGAACTCAATATTCTTACAGAATTGATCCAAGTCAGACGACACAAAACCAGGTAATTAAATATTTGCCTAATGGTGAAGATGGAGCAGCAGATGGAAAAACCTTTGTATTAGATGCCACTTTAGCAGGAAACGATTGGGTTGTTTTACGTTATGCAGATGTATTGTTACTACATGCAGAAGCTATTATGGCTGGAGGAACGGATACTTCTAATGCAAATGCTTTAGATTCTTTTAACGAAGTTAGAAATCGTGCAGGATTGGCAGATGATGCTGATGGTACGATTACAAAAGATGAATTGTTATTAGAAAGAAGAGTAGAGTTGGCTTTTGAAAATCATAGATTTTTTGATTTGGTAAGATTAGAAAGAGCAGAGGCAGTGTTTTCAGCATTTTCAGCAACCAATGGTTTAGGATATTCATCATCAGATTTATTACTACCAATTCCTCAAAGAGAAATTAACTTAAGTAATGGGCTTATGAAACAAAATCCAATTAACTAAGGAAAAGGTTTAACCAATTAAAAAAAGAAATCATGAACAAAATAAATAAATTTAAAAGTCGTATTTCAGTTTCTCTATTGGGACTAATGGTGTTAACAGTGTTGTCTGTTATATCCTGTGATACAGAATACGATTTACCAGAAGCAAATTCAAAAGAGGATACAACTCCTCCCTCTGCAGGTTTTTCTGCATCAGTAACAGAAGATTATTTAACGTATACATTTGCCAATTCGTCTACCAGTGCAACAGAATACACTTGGGATTATGGAGATGGAAACACATCTGCAGGAGTGGATGGAGAAAATACATTCCCTGATGAAGGAACGTATACAGTAACTTTAACGGCATCAGATAAATTGGGAGCAACAAGCACAACTTCTGTTGTGGTTGAAGTTGTAGAACCAGAAACTCCTGCAGCAATAACTCCAGATGTTGTTAATGGTGATATGGATGAAAGTTCTCCTAGAACAGGATGGGGATGGACTACTTTTACAGACGGAGATACTTATCCATTTGGTAGTACAGGTGATGGGTCTACTTTACTGTATTCTGGAGAAGAAAATGCTGATGGGAATACTGGTGGAGCTAAATTTACCAAAGGAACTTCTGGTGGAATATACAGAAGTACTAAGAGTAGATATGGTGGACAAGCAATTACAGTTTCTGCCAACCGTGAGTACGTGTTAGAATATGAGTATGCTATTAAAAATGATGACGATCTTAATACAGGAGCTAAAATAGTGGTAGAAATATTAGATGGTCATTTTGAAGACGGTAAAGATGCTGTAGACACAGCTCCAAGAATTATTACTAATGAGGGAACTAAACTAGAGGGTAAAGGAAACTTTACCAAAGTAACTCAAAACTTTACAGCCAACGCTACCGGTAATGTTATGATCCTTTTCTGGGGAGAAACACAACAAGATGCTTATTTAGACAATGTAAAAGTTTATCCCGTAGAATAAATAAAAGAGAATTCTAAAAGAGATGAGGTATTTAAAAGAAATTAGTACAGTTTTAGTATGTATGTTCTTTTCTGTAAATGCTACTTGCCAAACAAAGGCAAGTAGTGTTACAGAAACCGAAACAAGTGTTGAGGTGAAAAAGAAGAAAAAGAAACGTAAAAAATACAAGTTGTCAAAAATTGATTTAAGCCATTGGAGTGTAACCACACCAGAATTAAATCACAAAGGAAAAGCAACCAATATAGAACCACCAGAAATTTTAGAGTATGCTACAGACAAAAGGTTAATTCCGTACATGTATAACGATTCTATTAAAGGAGGTTTGGTTTTTTATGCGTATCCAAGTAATGCTACTACGGCAAACACCAAATACTCTAGGTCGGAACTTAGAGAGCAGATGGTTCCAGGAGATAACAATACCAACTGGACTTTTAAGCAAGGAGGAACTATGAAAGGAGTTCTTAAAGTTGATAAAATATCCAAAGACAGTGAAGGGAAATATCACAAGGTAATTATTATGCAAATTCACGGTCGTTTAACCAACGAGCAAAGAGATTTAATTGGGCAAAAAGACAATAATGCTCCACCAATTTTAAAAATATATTGGCACAAAGGAAAAATTAGAGTAAAAACCAAAGTGCTTAAAAATTTAGAAGCAACAGGAACAGAACTATTGCACGAAGATGCTTGGGGAGATGATGACGGGTATACATTTGATCAAAAAGTAGGGCATAAAAAATTTACATTAGAAGTAAAAGTGTCTGAAGGAAAAATGGTAATCGTATTAAATGGTTATGATTACAAGGTCTACGAAGATATTCATATGGAAAAGTGGGGAGTTTTTGAAAACTATTTTAAAGCAGGAAACTACTTTCAATCAAGAGACGAAGGAGCTTATGCAAAAGTTAAGTATTACAAATTAGAAGTAAGTCACTAAAACAATCAACAATGAACATTAAAATTCTTTACAAATGGATTTTTATAAGTTTTCTATTCAGTTTTACAAATTGTAATTCAGAATCAGAAGTAGACTTACCTATCGTAAAAGAAGAACCAAATATAGAGGAGAAAGAGAATGATGAAGAAGAAACTCCAGCAGAATACAAAATACCCAACATAGATTTAAGTCATTGGAAAGTTACTTTGCCTATAGGAAAACCAACAGAAGTAAGTCCACCAGAAATTTTAGAATACGGAACAAATCAAACCTTAAAACCGTTTATGTATAACGATTCTATTAACGGAAGTTTGGTTTTTTACACCTATCCTGGGAGTACCACAGCAAATACATCTTACTCTAGAACAGAATTAAGAGAGCAAATGGTTTCTGGTAGTAATAGTACCAATTGGACATTTAAACAAGGTGGATATTTAAAAGGAAAATTAGCAGTTACGGATATTAGTAAAGATGATGAGGGTGATTATCATAGAACAATCATCATGCAAATTCACGGAAGATTAACCAATGAGCAGCGTGATTTAATTGGTCAAAAAGACAACAATGCACCTCCTGTGTTAAAAATTTATTGGCACAAAGGGTATGTAAGAATAAAAACAAAAATTTTAAAAGATGTAAATGCATCAGATACAGAAATTTTAGAAACTGATGCCTGGGGAGATGATGAGGGTTACAACTTTCCGGAATATGTAGGTTTTGATAAGTTTACTTTAGAGGTAAAAGTATCAGAAGGAAAAATGGAAGTAATTATGAACGGGAAATCTAAAGTTTACAAAGATATTCACATGCAAAGATGGGGAGTTTTTGAAAACTATTTTAAAGCAGGTAACTACTTAACTACACTAGATAATTGGGCAGGTGCAAAAGTGGAATATTATCAATTAATTGTTGAACATTAATTAGGTTTTAACTATAAATATTTCATATATTTATACTGACCAGATTGGTTAACCAATTTTTTAAAATGTGAATCTATGAAGTTAGAAGTATTGTTAAAAGGAGATCACCAAACTACTCAAAATCAGATTATAGCCAAGTTAAGAGATTTAATAAATCTTAAAAACTTAGAACCAGGAGACAAATTGCCTTCAGAAAGAATGTTGTCTGAAAAGTTTGAAGTGAGCAGAAGTAATATAAGAGAAGCTATACAGTTGTTAGAATTTTATGGTTTGTTAAAATCTAAACCACAAAGTGGAACTTTTGTTGCAGACATTGGCCAAGTAGCTATGAATGGAATGATTGACGATATTTTAGCTTTGGGAGATCCAGACTTTAGAGCTTTGGTAGAAACCAGAATTTTATTTGAACTAAAAACAGTGAGATTGGCTGCTCAAAGAAGATCTGAAGCAGATTTAGAGAGTATTAAAAATGCTTTAGAAGCTTATAAAGAAAAGGTGCTGAATTGTGAAAATGCAGTACAAGAAGATTTGTTGTTTCATTTAGCAATTGCTAAAGCTAGCGGTAACAGTACCATGAACACATTTATGTTAATGATTACTCCAAAAATCATTACAGATTTTGAAAAGTATCACGTATGTGATAAGGGGCAGGCTCAAAAAGGAATTACAGAACATCAGGAAATTTTTGAAGCCATCCAAAAACAAGATACACAGCTGGCTAAAGAAAAAATGAAAATTCATTTTGGAGCCTTGTATCAATATTGTTACAACACAAAAGAATAAACGATACGATTGCACGGTCGTGTTTAGATATAAATAAAAGGGAAATTAAATAAGAACATCATTTTTAAGGCTGTAGTACACCCATAGCGTTGTCACTTTTTAATCAGTTATTAGAACAGTAAAAAATCAAGTCATTTTTTCTGAATAGGATTTTCTTGCCAAAAAATAAAAAGAATCAAAATAAATATTTCACTAATAATCATGTAGTTATGAAAGTTAAAGGATTAAGATGGTGGGTAATAATGCTAATATGTTTGGCAACCGTTATCAATTATATAGACAGAACAGCATTTGGGGTCATGTGGCCAGAAATGGGAAAAGATTTAGGGTTAGATGAATCTGATTATGCAGTCATGTTAAACATTTTTATGGCGACATATGCGTTGGGTAAATTCTTATCAGGAAAGTTGTATGATGAGATTGGAACTCGTTTAGGGTTTGTTGTTTCTATTGTAGTATGGTCATTATCATCTGTGTTACATGCCTTTGCAGGAGGATTGGTAAGTTTAACTGCTTTTAGAGCCTTTTTAGGATTGGGTGAAGCAGGGAATTGGCCAGGAGCTGTAAAAAGTAATGGAGAGTGGTTTCCTGTAAAACAACGTGCTATTGCTCAAGGTATTTTTAATGCAGGAGCTTCTTTAGGAAGTGTTATAGCTCCCGTTTTAATTGCCTATTTGTACAGTCACTTTGGGTGGAGAACTACTTTTATTATTATTGGAGCAATAGGATTGTTATGGGTAATTCCGTGGTTGTTTGTAAACAAATCAAACCCAGAGGTACACCCTTGGATTACGGATGAGGAACGAGCTTTAATTCTAAAAGATAGAATTGTACCTGTAGAAGAACCAGGAAAAAAACAAAAAGGATTGTCGGTCCTTCAAATATTAAGTCATAAGGAGTCTTGGGGAGTTTTAACGGCAAGATTGTTTATAGAACCTATTTGGTGGTTGTTTGTAGGTTGGATGCCGTTGTATTTAAATTCAGAATTTGGATTTAGTATTGAGGAAATTGGAGCCACTATTTGGATTTCTTACCTAGGAGGTATGGCGGGTAGTATTGTTGGAGGATGGTACTCTGGAAAACTAATGGAAACAAAATCTGTAGATGTTGCTAGAAAAACAACCATTACCATTGGAGGAGCTTTGATCTTTTTAGGATTGTTAGGGATTATATTTTTGGTAAACGAGAACAATCCAATGACATTTATATACATAGTTGCGGTAGTCTTATTTGGATTCCAATTCGCGATAGGTAATATACAAACTATATCAAGTGATTTGTTTAGTGGTAAATCCGTAGGAACCTTAGCAGGCTTAGCAGGAACTGTGGCAGCAATATCCGTAATAATAATGAATACATTAATACCGTTAATAGCATCGGTATCTTACACACCTGCTTTTATTGTAATAGCAATATTAGCACCACTTGCAGTAGGATCCATCTATGTGTTAATCAAAAAAATAGAACCAGTAAGAATTAATTAATAAATGCACAAAATTTAAACAAAATGGAATTAAAAGGGAAAATAGCAGTAATTACCGGAGCTACCGGTGGAATTGGATTTGAAGTAGCAAAGAGATTAGGTAAAGACGGGTATACCGTAATTTTAAATGGTATTGATGACAAAGCAGGAGCAGAAAGAATTCAAACTTTAACAGAAGCTGGAGTTACAGCTGAATATTATGGATTTGATGTAACGGATGAAGAGCAGGTAACATCAAATATTAATAAAATAGGAGAAAAATATGGTAGAATTGATGTACTAGTAAACAATGCTGGTGGATTAGGTGGTAGGTCTAGATTTGAAGAAATGACGACCGAGTTTTATAGGTCGGTAATGGCTTTAAATTTAGATTCAACTTTTTTTGCATCTAGAGCAGCAATCCCTTTTCTTAAAAAAGGAGAAAATGCAACGATTATAAACTATACCTCTAATGCAGGTTGGAATGCGGGAGGACCAGGAGCTGGAATTTATGGAACTTCTAAAGCAGGAGTACATGCCATTACAAGAGCATTGGCTAAAGATTTAGCAGAGTACGGAATTAGAGTAAATGCAGTGTCGCCAGGAACTATTGATACTCCTTTTCATGCACAAATTAAATCTACTAAACCAGAAGTATTTGCTTCTTGGAAAAACAATATTATGTTGGGTAGGTTAGGACAACCAGAAGAAGTCGCTTCTGTTGTTTCCTTCTTGGCAAGTGATGATGCTGCTTTTATTACAGCAGAAACAATTCAAATTGGAGGAGGACAAGCTTTAGGAATCTAAACAGAAATAAAAAGGAATGAAGTTAAAAGGCAAGGTAGCTGTTGTAACTGGAGGAGCAAGAGATATTGGTAGAGCTGTATCTTTAAAGTTAGCCAAAGAAGGAGCTAAAGTTGTGGTGAATTATTGTAATAATTACGACGATGCAGTAATAACAGCAAAGCTAATTCAAAAACTAAATGGAGAGGTAATTATTGTTCAAGGAGATGTTACCAAATTAACTGATATTAACAATTTAGCAGTTAAAACTATAGCTGCTTTTGGAGATAAAGTTGATATTTTGGTAAATGTAGCTGGAGGTTTTTTTGGAAGGAAAAAGATTGATGAAATTGACGAAGAATTTTACCATTTGTTAATGGATGTAAATTTTAAATCTTGTGTTTTTATGACTCAAGCTTTTAAGCCTTATTTAGTAAGTGGTGCTTCTATTGTAAACTTTGCTTCACAAGCAGGTAGAGATGGTGGTGGTCCCGGAGCTTCTATATATGCAGCATCCAAAGGAGCAGTAGCTACATTTACACGCTCTATGGCTAAAGAATTAGGAAGCTTGGGAATTAGAGTAAACGCTGTAAATCCAGGCATGATTGCAACAAAATTTCACGATGATTTTACGAAAAATGAAGTTCGTAAAAAAGTCGCTGCAGCAACTCCATTAGAAAGAGAAGGAAGTGCTAATGAGGTAGCAGATTTGGTGAGTTACTTGGTGTCGGAACAAGCCTCTTTTTTAACAGGAAATGATATTGATATTAACGGAGGTTTGGCCTTTAGTTAATCGTATTTTAAGTAAGTTAAGTTGTTTTTAAAAAGTAAATAGCCTAAGATTGATTTCTTAGGCTATTTCTGTTTTGTATAATAAGAATTGTTAAGAAGAGTATTCTTTCATAAACTCCTCAGCTTTGTTTACCATATTTGTACTACCACAAATAAAGGGAACTCTTTGGTGTAGTTCGGTGGGTTTTATGTCTAAAATTCTAGTAAAACCATCACTGGCTTTTCCGTTTGCTTGTTCTGCTAAAAAGGCCATTGGATTACATTCATATAACAAACGTAATTTACCTTTAGGGTTTTTGGTGCTTTTAGGATACATATAAATTCCGCCTTTAATCATGTTTCTATGAAAATCAGAAGCTAAAGAACCAATGTATCTACTTGTATAGGGTCTGTCATCTTCTATTTGTTGACAGTATTTAATGTATTTTTTAATTCCATCAGGGAACTCTAAATAGTTTCCTTCGTTTACAGAATAAATGTTTCCATCTACAGGAAATTCCATATCTGAATGAGATAAATAAAATGAACCAATAGCAGGGTTTAAAGTAAAACCATTAACACCGTGACCGGTAGAATACACCAACATGGTTGAGGTTCCATAAATTACATATCCTGCTGCAACTTGGTGTTTTCCTTCTTGAAGAAAATCCTCTATTGTAACTGGAGTTCCAATAGGAGTTACTCTTCTGTAAATAGAAAAAATGGTTCCAACGGATACATTTACATCAATATTAGAAGATCCGTCTAAAGGATCTATTAGTACAATGTATTTATTTTGATGATCGTTGTTAATGCTATTGATTGCAACAAAATCATCTTCTTCTTCACTAGCAATACCACAAACAATATTTCGGTTAATTAAAGCTTGAATAAAAACATCGTTGGCATAAACATCTAGTTTTTGTTGGTCTTCTCCTTGAATGTTTGTGTCCCCTGCAGCTCCAATAATGTCTACAAGACCTGCTTTGTTAACTTCGTGGTTTACAACTTTTGCTGCTAATCGGATAGAGTTTAATAAATTTGATAATTCCCCGCTTGAGTATTTAAATGAATGTTGGTTTTCAATAATAAATTCTCCTAATGTTTGATTTTTATTTGACATTGTTAAGATTAGTTAGATTTTATAAATATCGGTAAATTTTAATTTACTACAACGATTTCGTAACTGTTTTTTCCTTGTTTTTAGTGCTATTTATAAGAATTTAACAAAAAACAAAAAAAGGCCTGAAAAATAATTTTCAGGCCTTTGATAAAATTAAGTGTTTTTAAACTTAAATAGTATAACTTTTTTTGTCAAAATAGCTAAACTTATCTCCGGCTTTAATTTGTTTCACGGTTTCAAAAATTAATTTGATCACGTTTTCTACATCATTTCTATGTACCATTTCTACAGTAGTGTGCATGTATCTTAAAGGCAAAGAAATTAAGGCAGAAGGAACTCCTCCGTTGCTATAAGCAAAAGCATCAGTATCTGTACCTGTTGCTCTAGAAGATGCATGTCTTTGGAATGGGATATCATTTTTCTCAGCAGTACCAATAATCAACTCACGTACGTTGTGTTGAATGGCAGGAGCGTAAGAAATTACAGGTCCATTACCAATTTTACTATCTCCTTCTTCAGATTTTTTAATCATAGGAGTTGTGGTGTCATGACAAACATCGGTAACAATTGCTACGTTAGGCTTAATAGTTTGTGTAATCATTTCTGCACCACGCAATCCTATTTCCTCTTGTACAGAGTTGGTTACGTACAATCCAAAAGGTAATTCTATGTTGTTTTCTTTTAATAAACGAGCAACTTCGGCAATCATAAAACCACCCATTCTGTTGTCTAGTGCTCTACAAACAAATTTATTTCCGTTTAATACTTCAAATGTATCTGGGTAAGTAATTACACAACCTACATGTACTCCCAAGTCTAACACTTCTTGTTTGGTATCGCAACCAACATCAATCGTAATATTTTCTATTTTAGGAGTGTCTTCCTCTTTTCCTTTTAAACGTGTGTGTATTGCTGGCCATCCAAAAACACCTTTTACAATTCCTTTTTTAGTGTGAATATTTACACGTTTTGATGGAGCAATAATATGGTCACTTCCTCCGTTTCTAATTACGTGGATTAATCCATTATCTGTAATGTAGTTTACATACCAAGAAATTTCATCAGAATGCCCTTCTATAACTACTTTGTACTCAGCCTTAGGATTGATAACACCCACGGCAGTTCCGTAAGCATCGGTAATAAATTCATCAACATATGGTTTTAAATAATCCATCCATATTTCTTGACCTTTGCTTTCGTATCCTGTTGGCGAAGCATTGTTTAAGTATTCTTCTAAAAAGTCTAAAGACTTTTGGTTTAAAATTGTATGTTCACTCATCATTTTTCATTTTATAATAAACTCAAAAGTACTATTTTGATTTTAGATGGAATGCATGTGAATTGTTGTTTTTAAGTAAGTTATTTATGTATTTTTGAATTCATGGATTTTAGGAAAAAGAAAAATGTATTTGTGGTTTTATTCTTTGTTTTTTTTCTGGGAAACGCTCAGCAAAAAGATTGGGAAAAATTAAAAGAACAGTACGATGATTATTATTTAATTACTGATCCCAATCAAGAAATTGAGTTGGATACATTGGTTTTGTTTCCTCCTCCTAAATTTAAATCATATTACGATAAAAGATATTATTTGTGGTTTAAAAAGAAAACCTATAGAGCGTATCCGTATGCCATTTTGGCTAAAGAAAAAATGACGATTTTAAACGACTCTGTTCAAAAAATAAAATCGAAAAGAAAACAAAAAAGATACATAAAAGATCAGCAAAAAATTTTTGAAAAACAATTTACAGAAAACATTAAAAAATTAACTAGAACAGAAGGTAGAATACTGATTAAATTAATACATAGGCTTACCGGATTAACCGTAAATGAACATGTGCAAGACAAACGCGGAGATTTTAAAGCTTTTTGGTATCGATTTTCGGCAAGTTTTTTTAAAATTGATTTAGATGCAGAGTATCATCCAGAAGAATTAATGGAAGATTATATGATAGAATCTATTTTGCAACAAGCGTTTACAAAAGGAGATTTAAGGGAAGAACCATCTGTTTTAGAAACTGCTAATATGGTCTATCCGAGTAGGGTAATTGAGATAGAAAAAAAGAAATAACTTTAAACCTCATTTTTTTTTTAATAACTAAAAAAATGCTACTTTGCCATCCATCAAAAATGAAGACGATCATGACTAAAGAAAAATTTCAGTTAGAGTTTCCTATACACGCATCACCATCAATGTTGTATCAATATTTTGCCACACCTTCTGGTTTAGGAGAGTGGTTTGCTGATAATGTTAACTCTAGAGGAGAAATGTTTACTTTTATTTGGGATGATAGTGAAGAGCAAGCAAAATTATTAGCTTCTAAAACAGATGATCGTGCTAAATTTCATTGGGTAGAAGATGAAGATGATGATGCTTATTTTGAATTTAAGATTCAGGTAGATGCCTTAACAAAAGATGTTTCTTTAATCATTACAGATTTTGCAGAAGAAGATGAAATTGATGAATCAAAAATGCTTTGGGAAAATCAAATAGCAGAATTAAAACATATAATTGGAGCTTAATTTTTAAGACTCTAAAATACTTTACAAAGCTTTGATGAAAATCAAGGCTTTTTTTATTGTAAATTTGCCACAAATTTTTAAAAAAGATGATCAATTACAACGGACAAATCATTTCGGAAAACAGCAATCAAATTAATTATAACAATAGAGGTTTTAAGTATGGAGATGCTCTTTTTGAAACTATAAAGGTAGAAGATGAAGCTGTTGTTTTTTGTGAGGATCATTATTTTAGATTAATGGCCTCTATGCGTATGTTGCGTATGGAAATTCCTATGGAACTAACATTAGAGTTTTTTGAAGCAGAAATTTTAAAAACAATTAATGCAAATTTAGGGACCGAGAATAGAGTGAAATTTACGGTGTTTAGAGATGCTGATGGTTTGTATGCACCTAATCAAAATAAAATAGCCTATGTTGTTGAGGTTAAAAAGGTAGATATACAGGTTAAAGAAAGTTATCAGGTAGATTTGTACAAGGATTTTATGATCAACCCTAATTTGTTATCAACGGTAAAAACAAATAACAAAATAACCAATGTATTGGCAAGTATATATGCCAAAGAAAACGAGTTAGATAATTGTGTTTTGCTAAACTCTAATAAAAATGTTGTGGAATTTACCAACGGAAATATTTTTCTAGTGAAAGGAAAGACAATTACAACTCCACCTTTGTCTGATGGTTGTGTAAAAGGAGTAATGCGTAAAAATATATTAGATGTGTTGGAAAAGAATACAGAATATGTTTTAGAAGAGTCGTCTATATCTCCATTTGCCATTCAAAAAGCAGATGAGGTTTTTTTAACCAATGTAATAGTTGGAATTCAGCCAATTACACAATATAGGAAGAAAACATTTAAAACAGAAACTGCGGGTAAACTTAAAGATTTATTAACTAATTTAAGCTAGGGTTTCCTGGTGCATTTGCCCAAATTTTATATTTTCCACCTAATTTCATAATATGGTCCTTCCATAAATTTGTATGAGCGGTGTTAAATATGTTTTTGTGTTTATTTTCTGATACCAACCAAGATTCGCTTTCCCATTCGTAATTTAGTTGTCCTTCTCCCCAGCCAGAATATCCTAAAAAGAATCTAATATCATCACTTTTTACCAATCCCTGGTTTAATAAATTAGAGAGTTGTGAAAAGTCTCCTCCCCAATAAATTCCATCTGTTACTTCTATACTATTGGGTAGTAGGTTAGGGATTTTATGTATAAAATATAAGTTGTCTTGTTCTACAGGTCCTCCCTGAAAAACTTTAAAGTCGCAATTTACTTCTGGAATTAAATCTTTTAAACTGTAGCCTAAGGGCTTATTCATTATAAATCCAATCGAGCTATCATGAGTGTGCTCTGTAAGTAAAATAATAGACCGATTAAAAGATACATCACCAAGTATAGATGGTTCTGCAATCAATAATCTTCCTTTAGATGGTTTTAAGCAGTTCATGTTAATTAGCATTTTTAATAAATCTAAGAAAAAAAAAGCACAAAAAAAACCCCTTTAAAATAAAGGGGTTTTTAAACAAAATAAATTTTGTTATTAGTTTACTGCATCAGATAAACCAGCACCTGGCTTAAACTTTACAATATTTTTCTCTGCAATTTGGATAGTAGCTCCAGTTTGAGGGTTTCTACCTTCTCTAGCTGGTCTTTTAGATACTGACCAAGTTCCCCATCCAATTAAAGAAACTTTTCCTCCGCTTTGTAATGTAGAAGTTACATTGTTTGTAACTGATTCTAATGCAGCTTTAGCAGCTGTTTTAGAAATACCTGCATCAGCAGCAATTGCATCGATTAAATCTGATTTGTTCATAACGGTTATTTTATTAAATTAAATAAGTTTATTTGAAAACAAATATATAAGGAATCTTGGGGTATGCAAGTCAGGAACCCTTAAAAACATTGAATTGTTAATAACTTTTACAATTTGTTAACAAACGAAACTGTAAAAGGTTGTTTTTTAAGACTCCTAGTATTTACTGCATGTTTGAGTTGTTTGCAATTTGATAACCATTTAATAGACTTGTACTGTCCATTGATTTTTTTCCTGCTAGTTTTATTTTATGGATTTGAATAAATCCATCTTGAGTAGCGGTTTTAATCGTTTTTTTATCGGTAATTACAGTTCCAGGTTTGTAATTGTGTGCTTCGTTTATAATTTCAGCATCATATATTTTTGCATTTATTTCTTCACCATCATTTATTAAGGTTGTCCAAGCAGCTGGGTATGGATTTAATCCACGAATAAGGTTGTATATAGTTTGGCTAGATTGATTCCAGTTAATTTTACAAGTATCTGTGTGAATTTTATAGGCTAGTTTGTTGCTGTGGGCTGCTTGCTTTTGTGTTGTAACTTTGTTAGTTTCTATTAACTGCAACGTTTCTATAACCAAATCACTCCCTAAATGCATTAATTTATCGTGTAACTCTCCTACGGTTTCTGTTGCCCCAATGGCTGTTTTGTTTTGCAGAATAATTTCTCCTGTATCTATTTTATCATCTAAAAAAAAGGTAGAAGTTCCTGTTTCGGTTTCACCATTAATAATAGCCCAGTTAATAGGGGCAGCTCCTCTATAGTCTGGCAATAAAGATGCGTGTAAATTAAACGTACCATATTCTGGTAAACTCCACACAGTAGCTGGTAACATTCTAAAGGCAACCACAATTTGTAAATTGGGTTGTAAAGCTTCTAATTCTGCTTGAAATTCTGGTGATTTTAAATTGGAAGGTTGTAAAACGGTTAGGTTATTTTCTACCGCATATTTTTTTACAGCAGATTGTTGTATTTTTCTACCTCTACCAGCTTGTTTGTCTGGAGCAGTAATAACTCCTACCACATTATAGTTGTGTTGTAATACTTTATCTAAAATGGTTACCGCAAAATCTGGGGTTCCCATAAATACAATTCTTAATTTGCTCATGTTAGTTGATAAAATTGTTGGTTTTGTATAATTTTATTTTCGTTAATTAACTCTGTTAAAAGGTATTTTAAAACCTGAGAATTAACTTTTATGTTGGTTAATAGTTCGTTAAACGTACAGGGTTTAGTCTTTAAGAGAGTTGCTATTTGATTGTTGAGTACTGAAGTAGAAACAGGATTGTTTTTCTGAATACAAATATCGCAAATACCACAGTCTTTAACGTAGGGTTGATTAAAGTAATTTAAAATAATATTATTTCTACATTCCTCCTGATTTTTAAAATAAGAAATACTGCTTTTGTGTTTGATCAATTCAATAGTATGCAATGCAGTAATGTCTTTTTCTACAGGATTTAAGGTGTTTTTGTCTTCTCTTGGAACTAAAAAAGTAAGCGTATGATTGTTTTGTTTTAGCTTAAGGTCTATAAAATTTAGCTGTTGTAAATAAGATAATTTTTTGTGAATTAAATGTATTGACAATCCTGTTTTAGATGCCAGTCTAGGGATGTTTAGTTTTTTAGAAACTTCAAACAAACCAGAATAGTTTCTTAAAACAGTATCAATTAGCTCTTTGTAACTAGTATGTTCGTTACAAAAATGCATTAATTGATAATGGCTGCATGTAATTTTAATATGAGTATCACTTTTGTGTTGCTCTTTGTAGTTAAGAATTTGATAATTATCTAAACGTCTTAAAGCTTTTTCGGTATTGTTAATATTTAGTTGATATCGTTGGCAAAATCCTTGTAAATCAAAGTCTAATTCTTCTTCGTTATGGTCTCCATAGGCAATTTGAAAATGTTGATTTAGTTTTAAATACACATCGTATACATGTTGAAACGTAATATTTGATTGTATTTGGTGGTCGAATTTTTTAAAATCGTTTTCTGATAAAATAACACATGAAAAAGATTTTTGTCCATCTCTACCTGCTCTACCTGCTTCTTGTAAATAATTTTCTAAGGTAGATGGAATTTCTAAATGAATTACCAAACGCACATTGCTCTTGTCTATTCCCATTCCAAAGGCATTGGTAGCAATCATAATGTGCTTTTCTTCACTATTCCAAGCATTAAAACTTTTGTCTTTTTCGGCAGTAGATAAACCTGCGTGATAATAAGTTGTTGGTAAACCTATACTGTTTAATCTATCTGAGAGTTCCTTAACCGCCAGTCTATTTTGTAAATAAACAATGGCAGTAACTTTTCTTTTACTTAATATTTTAGTTAGTAAATCAAATTTTTGAGGAGTTTCAAATAACTGATACGCTAAGTTTTCTCTAGAAAAAGAACCAATATGAAACTTTGGTTTTTTTAATTGAAGCAAACTAATAATTTGCTCTTGTGTTTTTTTTGTAGCAGTTGCTGTTACAGCTAAAAAAGGAATTTTGGATAGCATGTTTCTAATCAATCCTACCTTAATATACGAAGGTCTAAAATCGTGTCCCCATTGAGAAATACAATGAGCTTCATCTACGGCAATAAAAGAAATATTTAGTTGCTGTAGTTTTTCTTGTAAAATAGGTTGCGATAATCTTTCGGGAGATAGATATAAAAGTTTTATTTTTTTGATTTTAATATTGTCAAACAGTCTAACAATATCATCAATAGAACTGTTACTAGGGATAGAAATAGCTTCTATTCCTTTTTGTTTTAGTTGGTAAATTTGATCTTTGATTAATGCTGTTAATGGAGAAATAACCACACAGGTTCCCTCCATATATAGAGCCGGAATTTGATAACAGATAGACTTTCCTCCTCCTGTAGGTAAAATGGCTAAAGTGTCATTTCCGCTAATAATGTCTGTAATAATAGATTCTTGTAAAGGTCTAAAGGAGGTATGATTCCAATGTTTTTGGAGAATTTCCTTAAGTTTTACAGAATTAGGCATGGCATTTTTTTAAAATAAAATTTACTCTTTCTTGTGGAGTTCCAAAAGGCACTACAATAATATTTTCGTGGGTCTTTTTGTATTCGTCTACAATAGCAAAGTGCAGTTCCTTGGCTTCTTCAAAAGTCTCAAAACGTTCGCTATCTGTTGTGTAAATTTGCTCCCAAGGTGGAAATATAAAAATAGTATCGTAAGTGTATTTTTTATTAGATTGTTTAAAGGTTTCCTCATAAGCAATTCTATTTTTGTTTAAATAGGCAGTTATATCAGGTACTCCTCTGTCAAAAAAACAATGAGACTGATTGCTGTTACTTGCTTGTTGGTATTGAATAATTCGTTTTCCTAAAACAACTTTACTAAATAAAATAGGCTGAGATAAGAATAGTTTTTTAGACCCCATTCGCTCTGCTTCTTTAATAATCTCTCTAGATATTTCTTCTTGACAAAAGTAGCCTTTGCTGCGAAGTAAATTAATTACGGTAGATTTTCCAGTACCAGGAGCTCCTGTAAGTACTATTTTTTGTGGCATATATAAAAATAAATATTCGTACGAAGAAGTAAAAATAAGAAATAATTATAGTTTTGTAGCCTGATATACAAAGTAGAATGATAATATGGATAAAAAAGAAAAATTTTATAAAGATTTAAAGGAGAAATTAGAAGATAACACTAAATTTCCCTCAGATTATCTGTATAAATTTATTGTGCCCACCACAAAAAATCAGGTAAAAGAAATTGAAGGTTTTTTTAAGGGTAAAAAAGCAAAAATATCAACAAGAGCCTCTAAAACAGGTAAGTTTGTTAGTGTTTCTATTTTAATAAAAGTAAAAAGTGCTGATGAGGTTATTGCAAATTATCATTTGGTAGAAGGGGTAGAAGGGTTAATATCGTTATAATATTTTTAAAAATATGAAAAAGTACATTTTAGGAATTTTAATTTTAGGAAGTCAACTTGTTACCATTGCTCAAAAAAAAGAAAAAACCCTATTTAAAATAGACAAGGTACCCACTTATGTATCTGAATTTGAAAAATTGTTTAGCAGAAACAATGCAACCATAGGAGCTAGTGATTTTGAGCAAAATTTACAATTAATGGTAGATTACAAGCTAAAATTAAGACAAGCAAAACTAGAAGGGATAGATACATTAACGTCTTTGCAAAAAGAATTAAAAAAGTACAAAGCCGATTTAGCTTCTCCTTTTTTTACAGATGATGAAACGTTAAAAGATTTGTTAAACGAAGCATATAGCAGAAGTTTACATCAGGTAAAAGCAAGTCATATTTTAATTATGACAAAAGATAATGATACTATTGAAGCTTTTAACAAAATAAATAAAATAAAAAAAGAGTTAGACAAAGGAGCTGATTTTGAAAAACTAGCAGTACAATATTCTGAAGATAAAAGCGTTGAAAAAAACAAAGGAGATTTAGGATACTTTAGCGTTTTTAGAATGGTATATCCGTTTGAAAATGCTGCTTATTCTACACCTGTAGGGCAAGTGTCAAAAATTATAAAAACTCGTTTTGGATACCATTTGTTAAAAATTTACGACAAATCTAAAATAGATGGAAAACTAAAAGTAGCTCATGTAATGGTTGCGGGTTTAGAGGAGGATAAAAAACAAAAAATAGACAGTATCTATAAGCAATTAAAAGCTGGAGAAAAGTTTGAAATATTGACTAAAAAATATTCAGACGATAAAAGATCTGCGAATAATGGGGGGGAGTTAAAACCGTTTACCAAAGGAAGTTTACCACCTTCTTTTGAAGAGGTCGCATTTTCTTTAACGATCCCAAACTCTTATTCAGAACCATTTGCAACTCCTTACGGCTGGCACATTGTAAAGTACATTGGAAACGAACCAATGCCTAGCTTTGAAGAAGCTAAAGAAGGTTTAAAAAAGAAAATTTTAAACGACGATAGAGGAACAAAACCTAAAGAAGTAGCATTTAATAAATTAAAAGAAAAACACCATATAACAATTGATAAACAAGCGTTAAAAGTTTTTGAAAACGATAAAGTCTATCAAATATCTGCAGATAGTTTACAAAAAGTATTGATTCGTTTTAAAGATGAAGAAATAAAACAAAGTGACTTTGCTAACTACATTAAATCTAGAAGAGCTAGTAATCCTTCTGTTTATTTTGACAAATTTAAAACAGAAAAAACAAAGGAGTATGTTGTTGACCATTTAGAAGAAGAAAATGATAAGTTTAAAGAAACCATAAGTACATACAGAAATGGATTGGTTATTTTTGAACTGATGAAAACACATGTTTGGGATGTGCCTGTAAAACAACCTGAAAAAGTAGAAGACTTTTACCAAGAAAATTTTGAAAACTATAAAGAAAAAGGAGATAAATTTGAAGAAGTAAAAGGATATGTAGAAAGTGATTATCAAGACAAAATACAAAAAGAATGGTTGGCGGAATTAAGAGCCAATAGCAAAATTAAATTTTCTAGAAGACAAGTTAAAAAGCTAAAGAAAGCTTATCAAAATGAATAAACTCATCGCAATTTTTTCTTTGTTACTATTGGTTACTAGTTGTAATCAACAAAAAAGCACACCAACAAATGTAGTGGCTAAAGTCTATAACTATGTGCTAACTAAAGAAGAGTTAAAAGCAAATGTTATAAAAACCAATAGCATTGTAGATAGTTTAAAAGCAACGCAAGATTATATACAAAGCTGGTCTAGACAAAAATTATTGTACAGAAATGCCTTAATAAATTTAGACAACACCAAAGAGTTAGATGATTTAGTTAGAAAATACAAAGAAGAACTATATGTATCTTACTATAAAAATGCATTGGTAAATAAAAAGCTAGATACCTTAGTTTTTGAAAAAGAGATAGACAGTTTTTATGTTAAAAATTTCACCAATTTTAAATTAAATGAAAATTTAATTAAATTTAAATATATACACATAGATCCGAGTAACAGAAAGAAATACAACATAAGAAAGTTATTTGAAACAAATGATGTAGATGACAAACAAGAGATTTTAACAGATTATAAGGGGTATAACGATTTTTATTTTAACGATTCTACTTGGGTTTCCTTAAGAGATGTATACAGTAGAAAACCAGATTTTCCATTGTTAAGCTCTTTTGATCTGGCAAGAACCAACAGGTTAATAGAGAAAACCGGTGTAGATAAAAGTTTGTATTATATTTACATCAAAGAAATAGTGAATAAAGGAGATATTGCTCCATTGGCATATGTAAAGCCTACAATTAAGAATATATTATTACATAAAAATAAGATTAAGTTCTTTAATCAAATGGAACAAATTTTGATTGATGATGCTGTAAAACAAAAAAAATATGAAGTTTATTAAAAAAAGCCATGTGCTGATGATGCTACTTTTAAGTGTTGGATTTGTAAATGCCCAACAAAAAATAAAAGTAGATGGTGTTGCTGCTGTGGTGGGGGATAAAATAATTTTAGATTCTGATATTGTTAAATACAAACAAGAAATAGAAGCTAGAGCAGAAGGTGATGTGAATTTTAATAATTGCGAAGTAATGGAAGACATTATGACTCAAAAATTACTAGCGCATCAAGCAGTTATAGACAGTATTTTGGTGTCTGATGCAGAAGTAAATGCAGGAGTACAAAGAACTTTAGAACACTTTAAGTCTCAAATGGGAGATATGAATAAAGTAGTTTCTTTATATGGTTTTGATGACTTAGAAGATTTAACAAGTGAATTGACAAGAATTGAAAAAGAAAACTTACTAATTCAGAGAGAAAGACAAAGTGTGGTGAGCGAGGTTGTAGTAACTCCAGACGAAATTCGTTTTTTTTACAACGATTTAAAATCAAAAGGAGATTTACCAAGTTTTGGAATAGAGGTAGAATTATCACAAATAACCATTGATGCGCAACCTACAGAAGAAGCTGTTAAAGAGGTAATAGACAAGCTAAGCCAAATAAGAACAGATATAGAAAACGGATATAGTATGCGTTTAAAAGCCATTTTGTATTCAGAAGATCCAGGAGTAGCTCAAAATGGAGGTTTGTATACTATAACAAGACAAAGTCAGTTTGTAAAAGAGTTTAAAGAGGCAGCCTTTAGTATGGAAGAAGGAGAGGTTTCAGAACCTTTTAAATCTCAGTTTGGATACCATATTTTACAAGTAGAAAAAATTAAAGGACAACAAAGAGATGTAAGACATTTGTTGATTCAACCTAAAATTGAAGAAGAAAAGTTAACAGCAGCAAAAGATAAATTAGAAAAGGTACGAGCAGAAATTTTAGCTGGAGACATTACATTTGAAGAAGCTGTTGTTAAATATTCTGACGATAAAGCTACTCGTTTAAACAAAGGTAAATTGGTAAATCCTTATACAAATGATGCAAAGTTTGAACTAAACAAAATGGATCCTAAATTGTTTGCACAAGTAGACAAGTTAAGTCAAAACGATATTACAGCTCCTTTTTACGAAGAAACTAGAGAGGGTGAAAAAATGTATAAAATTATTAAAGTAACCAATAGAGTTGATGCTCATGAAGCTGATTTTGCAAAAGATTATGTGAAAATTCAGCAATTAGCATTACAAAAAAAAGAGCAAGAAACTTTAGACAAATGGTATACTTCTAGAATTAAAGACACTTATGTAAAGTTAAGTGCAGATCAAGAAACATGTGATTTTAAGTACAAGTGGTTACATTAAAAAGTAGTAAACAGCCTTGATTTTTAATCAAGGCTGTTTTTTTATAACGTTTTTATGGCAAAAGTTTTAAAAGATCCAGGTGTTGGTTACAAATCAAACAGAAATGCACAAAGAGTAATTGTTAACGGTCAATCTAATGTAAAGCACATTAATAGGTCTAAAACAATAGATGATTTATACACCTATTTAATCACCATTTCCTGGCCTTTGTTTTTTGGCTATGTATTGTGTGGTTATCTACTTATCAATTTAATATTTGCCCTTTTTTATTTTTCTATAGGTATTGATGAATTTAGAAATTCATCAGGAAATATATGGGAAGATTTTAGCACACTCTTTTTCTTTAGTGCACAAACAATTACAACTGTTGGCTATGGAGCTATAGCTCCCGAAGGAATTTTGGCAGGAGTACTGTCTTCTTTTGAAGCTTTAATCGGTTTGCTGTCTTTTTCTTTTATTACAGGTTTGCTATACGGTCGTTTTTCTAAACCAAAAGCAAAAATTTTGTTCTCAAAAAATCTTATTATTAGAGAGTTTGAAGGAGAAAGAACACTGATGTTTAGGGTCATGAGTAAGCGAACTAATTTAATGATAGAGCCTACACTAAATGCTGTAATTAATATTACAGAAAAAGACAATGGTGGGGAGTTTAGTAGGCAATTTTATCAATTAATTTTAGAAACCAATAAAATTATGTACTTACCTACTATGTGGACATTGGTGCATAAAATAAATAAATAAAGTCCTTTGTATAAATACTCTAATCAACAATTAAAAGAGCTGGAGGTAGAAATTTATATAGTGTTTAAATATCACGAAGAAGCTTTTAATCAACAATTGTATCAATTACATTCTTACGATTTTGGTCAACTTAAAATAGGCTATAAGTTTGGTCCTTCTTATACTTTTGATGAAGATGGATATACTGTTATAAACCACGATGAATTAAACAATCTGATTAAACTTTAATTATTTTAAAACAATCCTAATTAGGATAAAAGCAATAGTAATTAAAATACCACCTAAAAATACTTTGATTGCTGTATTTTTATAATGAATTTTATGACGTTGTAAATCTTTTCTATAGCTCCATATCATGGCAGCGGTAAAAGCAGTTACAAAAAAGATAGCAAAGTAAATTTGTCCTGTAGAAAACATAAAAAATAATTTTTAGCAAAATTAACAAACTAATGAAGAATAAAATCAAAGCCGTTCAAGAATTTCACACAGCATACAAATTAGGTTATAAAAACGAACCAATTGCTGCTATTGGAGAAGATAAAATTAAATTAAGGTTTAATTTAATGGACGAAGAAAATAAAGAATATTTAGAAGCAGCCGAGGAAGGAGATTTGGTTGAGGTAGCAGATGCTTTAGGAGATATGCTTTATATTTTATGTGGAACTATTATAGAACACGGAATGCAACATAAAATAGAAGAAGTTTTTAATGAAATTCAGCGTAGTAACATGAGTAAACTAGGAGAAGATGGAGAACCTATTTACAGAGAAGACGGAAAAGTATTAAAAGGACCTAACTATTTTAAACCAAATATTGAAAAAATATTAAAGAGTTAAGATTCCAAAATCAAACCAAAACCAAACCAAGAATATTATTTTGGAACAAAATACTCAAAACAAAAACAATCAATGGATCAGCTGGAATGAAAATGTAAAACATTCGTATTCTAACATGATCAAAGTTGCAAACGAACAAGACTTACAAATAGCAATTAAAGAAAATTCATCAATAAGAGTTTTTGGAAATCGTTTTTCTTCTGCAGACATTAGTGCTGGAACTCAAACTTTAGTAGAAATAAGTGCTTACAATAAAATTGTAAGTATAAATAGAAATACTAAAGAGGTAACCGTACAGGCAGGAGCAAGTCTAGAAAACGTAATTAATGTAATTCAGGCCTGTGGTTGGTGTATTCCATGTTTACCAGACATCGATAAAGTAACCATAGGAGGAGCATTGGCAACAGGAACGCACGGTACCAACGGATACATATTGTCTAAATATGTATCAAAATTTCGTATGGTATTAGCAGACGGAAGTATTAAAGAATTTACAAATGATGATTTAGAAACCGATGCCGTTCGTGTTTCTCTAGGCTTACTAGGTGTGTTCTCAGAAATCACCTTTGCGTGTGAAGACAATTATATTCTACATTTAAAAGAAGAACCTATGCGAGATTCTGCGTGGTTAGGCCAATTAGATGATTATTTAGCTACATATGATTTTGTGAGAATACTTTGGTTGCCACACACAGATCACGGATACGTAATTTTAGGAACCAAAGTAAATAAAGACTTTCAATTTGATAGAAAAGATACTCCAGCATACATAAAACATAGAAGAAAAACTTCTAAATTTTTATATCAGTACACACATAAGTATCCAAAATTTACGGCTACTGCTAATAAAATTTTATATAAATTATTTTTCACTCCAAAAAAAGAACATGCAGGTAGTTTGTATGATGCTACAGTAACTAAATCAAGAGGTGCTACTATGGAATTGGCAGAGTGGAGTGTAGATTACTCTAAATTTAAAGATTTGTTTGTAGAGTTAAAGCAAGTTTTAGATGATAAAACAAACAAAGCATATGTACACGTTCCTATGGATATTCGCTTTTTAAAAAAAGACAATGTTTGGTTAAGCAATGCATGTGATACTAATGTTGTAACCATGGGCTGTGTTTGTAGAAACTCTCCTGTTGCAGATGATTATGAAGCTTTTGATACTATTGAAGAGCTATTTTTAAAATATGGCGGAAAACCCCATTGGGCAAAACGTTTTAAAGTACAACACGATGGCTTTTTGAAATTATATCCAAAATGGAAGGATTTTAAAGCTTTAAGAGAAAAAATGGATCCGACGAATAAATTTCTAAATCCATATTTAACAAAAATTTTCACCAAATAATAGATGCCCTGAATTTGTTTCAGGGTATTTTTGTATAAAAATATCACAATGAGTAAACTTCCTTTTCCCAAAGCCGTATTGTTTGATTTTGATGGAGTTGTTGTAGACAGTGCCAATTGTCACGATGATGCCTGGGCTTCAGCTTTTAGAGAAATTTTTAACAAAGAAATTTGTCCGTTTCCTAGAGAATCTCATGCGGGAAAGGCTCCTTATTTAATTGCAGATTATTTTGCGGAATTTGGAGGAGATGTAAGTAGAGGAGCTGAGTTAAACAAATTAAAGCAAGAACATATTTTAAAAACTACAGTTCCACCCAAATTATTGCCAGGAGCTGTAGAAATTCAACAATTTTTAGAAGAAAACAAAATCCCTCACGGAATCGCAAGTAATGCGTATAGTGGTTTTGTGCAAAATTCAGTCAATCAAACAGGTATTGGTTTTAAAATATGCATGGGAGTAGATCAGTTTTCAGAACCTAAACCCAGTCCAGTTCCTTATTTAACTTTAGCAGAAAGGTTAGGCGTTAAAAAAGAAGACTACGCACATACTATTATTTTTGAAGATAGTTTAACGGGTATGAGAGCAGCAGCAGCTACAGGAATGGTGGCAGTAGGTGTGTTAACTCAATATTCTAAAGAAGAATTGTTGGCAAATGGAGCGGTAAAAGTGTTTCCAACTTTGTTAGAAGCTTACCAAGAGATTGTATCTTTGTAACCTATGCAAAAACATTACAACGTACTTATTGTAGGAGGTGGAGCAGCAGGTTTTTTTACGGCCATAAACACCAAGGAGAAAAACAGAAATCTATCTGTTTGTATTTTAGAAAAAGGAAAAGAAGTTTTACAAAAAGTAAAGATTTCTGGAGGAGGACGTTGCAATGTAACACATGCTTGTTTTGATCCTAAAGAATTAACAGAATTTTATCCTAGAGGAAAACGTGAATTGTTAGGGCCTTTTCATCAATTTATGACAGGTGATACCATGGAGTGGTTCGAGAATCATGGAGTACCTTTAAAAATTGAAAGTGATAATAGAATTTTTCCAGAATCAAACTCTTCTCAATCTATTATTGATTGTTTTTTAACAGCTACCCATGATTTGGATATCGAAATCAAAAAATCAGAAGGGGTTAAAGAAATTGATAAGATAGAAGAAACTCATCAATGGAAAGTAGTAACTAATAATGCAGAATATACTTGTGATTATTTGGTAATTACAGCAGGAAGTAGCAAACCTGTCTGGAAACTATTAACGGATAAAGGACACTCTGTTGTAGAACCGGTTCCATCTTTATTTACGTTTAATATTAAAGATCCTCTGTTAACAGATTTACCAGGTGTGGCAGTTCAAAATGTAGAAGTTTCTATAAAAGATACCAAACTAACAAGCACAGGTCCTTTGTTAATTACGCATTGGGGAACTAGCGGACCAGCAGTTTTAAAATTATCGGCTTTTGGAGCTATTTTGTTGGCAGAAAAAGACTATCAATACCAAGTAAAAGTAAATTGGTTGAGCTGTAATAAACAACAGGCTTTAGATGTATTGTTTAAAGCTAAAAAAACAGACGTAAAATCGATGTTAGAGAAACGCAGTCCGTTTGAAACCATTAGCAAACGTTTATGGAGCAGATTCTTAGAGGTGTGCGAGATTGATGGACAAACCAAATGGGCGGATATTTCTAATAAAAAATTAGAAGCATTGGCAAATCGTCTTACCGATACCGTGTTTCATGCACAAGGGAAAAGTACCTTTAAAGATGAATTTGTAACTGCGGGTGGCGTAAAACTAAAAGAAGTCAACTTTAAAAAATTTGAAAGTAAATTGCATCCCAATTTGTTTTTTGCAGGTGAAATTTTAAATATTGATGCCGTTACAGGTGGTTTTAATTTTCAAAATGCTTGGACAGGCGGATGGGTAGTTTCAGAAGCAATTACTTCTAATCTATAGAATATGGAAGATTATTTTGATGAGGTAGTTTTTGCCAATAAAGATTTTTCGGAGACAAAATTCCCTAAAGGAGAGTACGAACAATGCACTTTTAAAAATGTGAATTTTGCGAATACGGATTTGTCCAATATTGTGTTTTCTGATTGCGAGTTTATAGATTGTAATTTAAGCAATGCAAAAATTAGAAATACCTCTTTTCAAAATATAACGTTTTGCAATTGTAAAATGTTAGGGTTGCTTTTTAACCAATGTAATTCCTTTGGTTTTTCTGTGAACTTTAAAAATTGCCAGTTAAACGACTCTTCCTTTTATCAGGTAAAATTAAAAGGAAGTCAAATAATAGCATCCAAGTTGTTAAATGTAGATTTTACAGAAACAGACCTAACAAACGCAACAATTAAAGAGTGTGATTTGTTAAATGCTAGTTTTGAAAATACAATTTTAGAAAAAGCAGACTTTAGAACTTCTGTTCATTATAAAATTCACCCAGAAAACAATCGCATAAAAGGAGCTAAGTTTTCTTTAAGTTCTGTAACAGGTTTGTTAGATACTTATAAGATTGTTATTGATTAAAAACCTCACCTCTATGTGGTTTTAAGGCATCTCTGTACGTTTTCATATCGGCTTCATCAACTACAATAAAAGCAGTAGCCCACATTTCATTCACTTCGGCATGATCTACCAAGTAATAATGTAGTTTTTCTGCTTCGGCAAATTCTTTTAAATGGATGCAATGGTGTTTAGCGGTTCCTAATCCAGAAGGACCTTTAAAATCCCAAATCAATTTTAATTTTCTCATGCTTACAAATATAGTTTATCATCATTTAAAATAGGAATAGGGCTAGTTTAAATTTTAAAACTAATCAACTTAAAACTATATTTGCTCAAAATTGAGAAGAGTATGATGGGTCAAATTTTTATTCCAAAAACAGCAGGAACTTTAAAAGAATCTGGAACCGTAACTTGGCAAACACCTAGTAACATTGCCTTGGTTAAATATTGGGGAAAAAGAAATCCGCAGTTGCCAGAAAATACTTCTATCAGTTTTACGCTATCTAACTGTCATACTAAAACAACGCTTAGCTATACTAAAAAACAAGAGGTAGACAATCAGTTTGATTTTGATGTGATTTTTGAAGGAAAGAACAACAAAGCTTTTAAACCAAAAATCGAAACATTTTTTAAAAGAGTAGAGGCTTACGTTCCCTTTTTAAAAGAATACAGTTTTGTAATAGAGTCTAAAAATTCTTTTCCGCACAGTAGCGGAATTGCTTCCTCGGCGAGTGGAATGAGTGCGATTGCTTTGTGTTTAATGAGTATTGAAAAAGAAATCAATCCCAATTTAACAGAAGAGGAATTTTATCATAAAGCTTCTTTTTTAGCGCGTTTAGGATCTGGAAGTGCTTGTAGAAGTGTAAAAGGAGAAATTGTGGTGTGGGGAGAGCACCCGGAGGTTAAAGGAAGTTCAGATTTGTATGGAGTTGAGTTTAAAGATACGATAGCTCCTGTTTTTAAAAACTATCAAGACACTATTTTGTTGGTAGACAAAGGAGAAAAACAAGTAAGTAGTACCGTTGGGCACGATTTAATGCACGGACATCCGTTTGCAGAACAACGTTTTGCACAAGCACAAGAAAACATCAGTAAAATAAAAACCATTTTTGCCAAAGGAGCTGTAGATGATTTTATTGCATTGGTAGAAAGTGAGGCCTTAACCTTGCATGCGATGATGATGACAAGTAGCCCGTATTTTATTTTGATGAAACCAAATACGTTAGAAGTTATTAACAAAATATGGGCGTATAGAAAAGAAACAGGAAGCAAGTTGTGTTTTACGTTAGATGCAGGTGCCAATGTTCATGTATTGTATCCAGAAAGTGAAAAAGCAACCGTTCAACAGTTTATAAAACAAGATTTGGCTGTTTTTTGTAAAAATGGTGAGTATATACACGATCAGGTGGGAATGGGAGCAAATAAATTAACATAGAACAATTTTAATGTCTATATTTGCCCTATAATTAGGTAGTTATGAAAGGACCTTTGTTTTACGCAAAAATATTATTGTTTGGAGAATACGGAATTATTAAAGACTCTAAAGGTCTTGCAATTCCTTATAATTCCTACAATGGAGCTTTTAAAAAAGCAGACGTTTTAGAAGGAAAAGCATTAAAGTCTAATGGATACTTATTAGCATATTACAACTACTTAAAATCTTTAAAAACAGATCTTGTTCAGTTTGATTTGGCTCAGTTAGAACAAGACATTACGAACGGAATGTATTTTGACTCTAGTATTCCGCAAGGATACGGAGTGGGAAGTTCTGGAGCTATTGTAGCTGCTATTTATGAAAAATATGCAGAAGACAAAATAACTGTTTTAGAAAATTTAACAAAAGACAAACTGTTAAGGTTAAAAGCTATTTTTGGGTTGATGGAATCTTATTTTCATGGAACCAGTTCTGGTTTAGATCCTTTAAATAGTTATTTAAGTTTGCCTATATTAATTCAATCAAAAGACAATGTAGAATCTGTAGGGATTCCTTACCAGCAAAATGGAAAAGGAGCAGTGTTTTTACTAGACTCTAAAATGATTGGAGAAACAGAACCGATGGTAAATATTTTTATGGAAAAAATGAAGAACGAAGGTTTCCGTAAAATGTTAAGTGATGAGTTTGTAGCACATACAGATGCATGTGTAGATAATTTTTTACGAGGTGATGCAAAGTCTTTATTTGGAAATGTTAAAAAATTATCTAAAGTTGTATTAGACAATTTTAAACCAATGATTCCTAGTAAATTTCACGCTTTGTGGAAAAAAGGAATTGATTCTAACGACTATTATCTAAAACTTTGTGGTTCTGGTGGTGGTGGTTACATTTTAGGGTTTGCTCCAGATTTTGAAAAAGCGAAAGCATCTTTAACAGGTCATGACTTAGAATTGGTATATAGATTCTAAAAACAACTTTGGTCATGGAAAGTGCGACAACAAAAAAACATAAATTTTTAGGGTTGTTTTCGGCAATACGTGGTTACAATGTAGCTATGTTGATGTTGGCACAATATTTAGCCGCTATTTTTGTGTTTGCGGTAGACAAAACGTTAAAAGAAATTT
The DNA here is from genome assembly GCF_011762155.1 of Wenyingzhuangia heitensis. Classification (GTDB taxonomy): domain Bacteria; phylum Bacteroidota; class Bacteroidia; order Flavobacteriales; family Flavobacteriaceae; genus Wenyingzhuangia; species Wenyingzhuangia heitensis. The sequence goes on along the minus strand of NZ_JAASQL010000003.1, from coordinate 21,773 downwards.
TGTTAGATATTCATTTACATATTGTAGTAATAGCAACTTTTTTTGTGGTTTCCGCAGGGTATATTATCAACGATTTTTACGATGCCAAATTAGATGCAATTAACAAACCCATAAAAACACATATAGGGAATTGGGTGAGTAAAAACACCAAACTCCAAGTTTATTTTCTCTTTAATTTTATCGCTTTTGTATTAGGGTTTATAATTTCTTGGAAAGCAGCTACTTTTTTTGCCATTTATATTTTTTTAATATGGCTATATTCTCATAAACTTCAAAAATTTCCTGTAGTTAGAGTGTTGTCGGTATCTATATTAGACATACTTCCATTTTTTGTGATGTTTGTTTATTTTAACTACGTTTCCGAAATTATTTTGATGCACGGTGCTTTTTTGTATGGTTTGATATTGGTGAAAGAAATTATCAAAGATTTTGAAAGAACCAAAGGAGCTTTGCTCATAAACAGAGCAACTTTAATAACTAAATATGGAAAACGTAGTGTAAAAAGATATGTGTATTTAGTGTTAATAGGAGTTGCTTTTCCTGCTTATTACATTCTTAGTTTTCCAGAAATTGGGCTAATGCAATATTATTTTTACGGAGTGGTTTTATGGATTCCTTTCTTTTTATTTTTGTTGATAAAAGCAAAAACCTTTAAACATTATTTAATGTTACACAATATGCTAAAAGTAGTATTGGTGATAGGAGTTTTTAGTTTAGCTTTAATAGATACTTCGGTCTTGTTAATCAGGATATTAAATCAAGTAAAAATATAGTTATATATTGTAGATTCTTTCGTATTTTTGTCGTCCAAAATATATATAATGAATACAAATAAAAACTCGTCGGGAAGACGACAACAAGGTCAAGGAGGAAAAGGAAAGCCTTCTGGAAATTTTAAAGCCAACAGTAAGCGTTTTACAAAAAGACCTGCAACAGCTACTACAGAAAGTGATGAAGAGGTAAAAAAAGGTGCCAAGCCATTTTCTAAAAGTAAGCCTTTTAAGAAAACTTCAGCAACAGATGCTCCTAAAAAAAGAGTAGTAACTGTTCCTTCTAATCAAACAGGAATTCGATTAAATAAATACATTTCTAATGCGGGAATTTGTTCTCGTAGAGATGCAGATTTATATATAGAAACCGGAAGTGCTACCGTAAATGGTAAAGTAATTACGGAAATGGGATACAGAGTTCAACCTACAGATGAGGTTCGTTTTGACAATGTATTAATTAGCCCAGAAACAAAAAGATACGTTTTATTAAACAAACCTAAGAACTATATTACCACTATGGAAGATGAGCGTGGTAGAAAAACAGTGATGGAAATTGTTGATAAAGCTTGTAAAGAACGTATTTATCCGGTAGGAAGACTGGATAGAGATACTACAGGATTATTGTTATTTACCAACGATGGTGAACTAGCAAAAACCTTAACACATCCTAAACACAACAAACGTAAATTATACCATGCAACGTTAGATCATAAAGTGTCTTTAAAGCATTTACAATCCATAGCAGATGGACCTGTAATTGACGAGAAAAAAGTATGGGTAGATGATGTTGCTTATGTGCAAGGACAATCTAAAAATGAAGTAGGAATAGAAATTCACTCAGGACGTAATCGTATTGTACGTAAAATATTTGCTCATTTTGGGTATACCGTTGTAAAACTAGATAGAGTTATTTTTGCGGGATTGACCAAAAAGGATTTACCAAGAGGTCATTACAGACATTTAACACCACAAGAGGTGATTAATCTTAAAAACGGATTGTAAAAATAAAACCCCAACTAATTTAGTTGGGGTTTTTTATATTTAAAAAGAGAACTCTTTTATGTTGTTCTCAAACAACGGAGTTAATAATTTTTTTGTTTTTTGATTGGCCAACGTTTCCATTAATTTTACGTGTCTTTTATGATGTGTGTCTGAGCCAACAAACGTGTACATTCCTTCTTTTAAAAGCCTTTGTGCTGTTTTGGTAATTTCTTTACCATATTGAGGAGTTAAAGACAGTATGTTTAACTGAAACAAACAACCTGCATCTATTAATTTTTGATATTCAGAAAAGTCTTTATGATAAAAAGCATAACGTTCCGGGTGTGCTAAAACAGGAGTATATCCTTTGATCTGAATTTGAAATAAAATATCATCTAAGTTAAAAGGAGCATTAAAAAAAGACATTTCTACCAAAACATATTTTCCTTTTAAGGTTAAAATATCATCATTAGTAAGTAATTTACTAAAATTATTATCCATCATGTACTCTGCAGAAGCACTAATTTGAATGTCGTGATAGCCTCTTTCTTTTAATTCAGCTTGTAATAAAGCTTCTTTTTCTTTAATTGTGGCAGAACTATTTTCCCAAACATCACCCAAAACATGTGGAGTAGTTCTAAATTGCTTGATTCCAAAAGCGTACAGTTTCTCTATTAAAGCAATAGAATCTTCTATGTCTTTAGCCCCATCATCAATACCTGGTAACAAATGCGAGTGAATATCTACATAGTTTACAGGGTATAATTCGTTGATGTTAATTTTTTTATTAAATAAGCCCATTTTTACTTTAATTTCATTGAATTACAAAAGTAATTGTTTTTTAAGATAAGCAATGTGTTGACCTATGTTAATGTTAATTAAAAATTAAATAAAAGAGAAGCATAATTGTTTGAACTTAGTATATTTGTCCCTAGCCAAAATTTATAATGATGGAATATTTAGACTTTGAATTACCTATTAAGGAATTAGAAGAGCAATTACAAAAATGCGCTATTATTGGAGAAGAAAGCGAAGTTGATGTAACCAACACCTGTAAAGAGATTGAGGAAAAAATCATTCATCTTAAAAAAGACATTTACGAAAATTTAACGCCTTGGCAAAGAGTACAATTGTCAAGACACCCAAATAGACCTTATACATTAGATTATATTAAAGCTTTGGCTGGAGATACTTTCATGGAATTGCATGGAGATAGAACGGTAAAAGATGATAAAGCGATTGTTGGAGGACTTGGAAAAATAGGGGATCAGAGTTTTATGTTTATTGGACAGCAAAAAGGAATCAATACCAAAATGCGACAATACAGAAACTTTGGGATGGCCAATCCAGAAGGATACCGTAAAGCTTTACGTTTAATGCGTATGGCAGAAAAATTTGGAATTCCTGTTGTTACTTTTGTAGATACACCAGGAGCATATCCAGGTTTGGAAGCGGAAGAACGTGGACAAGGAGAAGCTATTGCTCGTAATATTTTTGAAATGTGTGTGTTAAAAACACCCATTATTACAATTATTATTGGAGAAGGAGCCTCTGGAGGAGCTTTAGGAATAGGTGTTGGAGATAGAGTGTTAATGATGGAAAACTCATGGTACTCTGTAATTTCACCAGAAAACTGTTCTTCTATTTTATGGAGATCTTGGGAGTTTAAAGAAAAAGCAGCAGCTGCTTTAAAATTAACATCTAAAGATATGAGTGCTTTAAAATTGGTAGATGGAGTAATTCCAGAACCTTTAGGAGGAGCGCATTCTGATAGAGAAACTACTTTTGCAACCGTAAAAGAGACGATAGAGAAATTGTTAAAAGATTTACAAGCTAAAGAGGTAGCAACTATGGTAAATGAACGTATTAATAAATACGCTAACATGGGAGTTTACGAAGAAAACTAGAAATTTTTCTTTTATAAAATAATAAAAATCCGAGTTTATACTCGGATTTTTATGTGGTCTAAAGCAAAATAATTTTGTTCTATATTACTTATTAAAAAGTAAAAGAAAATGGAGTAGAGCATTTGTGTAGCTGCCCAATCCCAGTTTTCAATTAAGCAAGACCCTAAAATTAAAGTGATAATAACCAAAGCACCTGCAATGGTAGTTTGATAGGTTTTGTAGCCTACAATTAACAAAATTCCAATGGCTAATTCAACAAAGGGAAGTATGCTTCCCCAGGCATAAACAGACCAATTGGGCAATAGGCTATTTTCAAATGTATTAACCATCCAATTTCTAAAGCCATTTAACTTAGGAATTCTAACCAATCCGTGTGCAAAAAAATTAACACCCATTGTAATTCTTAACAATGCGTAGGCTGTTTGTTTAGGTGTACTAGTTTTCATTTTTAGTTTTTGAGTATTAATTACTTATCAACATTTATTCCTTTTAGGATTTTTTGAACATGATTTTGCAAAAAAGGCAATGTTTCTTTTTCAAACCATTCATTTTTCTTTAACCAAATATTATTTCTGGGAGATGGATGTGGTAATACCAAAAACGTAGGTAAATATTCATGATAATTTTTAACAGTTTCAGTCAGCGTTTTTTTAGCATTTTCTAAATAATAATTCTGAGCATAACTCCCTATTAAAATAATCAAATCAAGCTCTTTTAAAGCATCAAACAAAGGAGGATGCCATTTAGGAGCACATTCTTTTCTAGGAGGTAAATCGCCAGTTTTTCCTTTACCAGGATAACAAAAACCCATAGGAATAATAGCAATTAGCTCTTGGTTGTAAAAAGTATCTTTATCAATATGTAGCCAACTTCTTAAACGTTCTCCACTTTTATCATTCCATGGGATACTAGTATTGTGAACAATAATGCCGGGAGCTTGTCCTATAATGGCAATTTTACTTTTAGGATGTGCAGACAAAACAGGATTGACTCCGTTGGTTAAATGAGGCAAACACAGCTTGCATTGTTCTATTTCTTGTAAAAGAAGTTTCATATACCTTAAAACTATAAAAATTTATTGTTAATAAGTAATGAATAGAAATGACTTTTAGTTCATATTCGCTATAAAAACAATCCGTAAATTTAAATAAGAAGCTTTAAAATGTCATTATGAGAATAGAATACGATATTAAACTAGGATTTAAAGATGTAATGATTAGACCCAAAAGATCTACTCTTAAAAGTAGATCTCAGGTAGATTTAGACAGAGAGTTTACTTTTTTGAATAGCAAAGCTACTTGGAAAGGAGTGCCTATAATGGCGGCTAATATGGATACAGTAGGGACTTTTGAGATGGCTTTGGCTTTGTCTCAGCATCATGTTTTTACCGCGATACATAAACACTATACAGTGGCAGAATGGAATTCTTTTTTAGCATTAGCTCCTAATGACATAGAAGAGTATATTGCCATTAGTACAGGAACAGGAGAAAAAGATGCTGATAAATTAGCAGAGGTTATTCATCAAAATCCAAAACTAAAATTTATTTGTATTGATGTAGCTAACGGATACTCAGAACATTTTGTAAACTATGTTCAAAATACAAGAAATTTATATCCTGATAAGGTAATTATTGCCGGGAATGTAGTTACAGGAGAAATGGTAGAGGAGTTGTTATTGTCTGGTGCCGATATTGTAAAAGTTGGGATTGGACCTGGTTCTGTTTGTACTACTAGAGTTAAAACAGGTGTAGGGTATCCACAATTATCGGCTATTATAGAATGTGCAGATGCTGCACATGGTTTAGGAGGACAAATAATTAGTGATGGAGGTTGTTCTATTCCAGGAGATGTTGCCAAAGCGTTTGGAGCAGGAGCAGACTTTGTAATGTTAGGAGGTATGCTAGCAGGTCATGATGAAAGTGGAGGAGAACTGATTGAAAAGAACGGAGAAAAATTTAAACAGTTTTACGGAATGAGTTCTGCGACAGCTATGGAAAAACATGTAGGTGGAGTAGCAGAGTATAGAGCTAGTGAGGGAAAAACCGTTGAGGTTGCTTACAGAGGAGAAGTGGCAATAACTGTTAAAGATATTTTAGGAGGCATTAGAAGTACTTGTACGTATGTGGGGGCAGAAAGATTAAAAGAACTGACTAAAAGAACTACTTTTATTAGAGTTGCAGAACAAGAAAACAGGGTGTATACCAAATAAAATAAATACAAATTGATCTAAAAAAGGATTATTAACAATGTTAATAATCCTTTTTTAGATTTTAAGAAAAGAAGTTAAATCTATAGTTCTTTAATTTTTATATTTTTAAAATGAACCTCATTACCGTGATCTTGTAAAAGAATTAATCCTTTTTTTGCTTCACCAAAGTTAGGCCAGTTTTTGTATTTACTATATTTAACCAATGCTCTCCATTGTTGTGTTCCTCTTGTGTATTCTACCATTTTACAGCCATTTAAAAAATGCTGTACTTTTTGTCCATTTACAACAATACGTGCTCTATTCCATCCTGTTTTGTTAATGTATTTTTTGGTGTATAAAGACGGAATGTATTCTTGAGCATCTGCTCTAATTAAATCATATAAAGAAGAAATAGTTCTGTTTCCATCATTTCCTTTTTTAGCATCGGGGTGTTTTTGGTCATCTAAAATTTGAAATTCACAACCAATAGCAGATCCTTTGTCTTTGTTTAATTCTGTATCAACAAAATATTTAATACCACTATTAGCACCAGGAGTGTATTTAAAGTCTACCTCTAGTATAAAATTTTCATAAGGTCTGGTAGTAACAATGTCTCCACCGTGTTCCGACTCTCCTCCTCCAGAGGATAAAACAGTTAAAACACCGTTTTCTATTTTCCATCCTTTTTTAGGAAATTGATCAATTTTAGCACCTCTCCAGCCTTTAGTTGTTTTACCATCCCATAAAAGTTTCCAATCTTTATCAATTTCTTCTTTGGTTAGTTTATTGTTTAGATAACTAATAAGAGGAGCAGTTGTTTTAAATTTATAATTATCAGGTATGTTAGTGATTTTAATATTTTTCCAACGTGTTTTTTTACCAACTTTAGAACCACCACCTGCATGTACTTGCAAAGCAATAAATCCAGTATCGATGTGTTCTTCGTACAAATTAGAAACATTTACTCCGTTTACCCAAGTGGCAATTCTTTGTCCGCTAGCAATGACTTTAACTGCATTCCATTCTCCATTTTTATAGGCTTTTTTTACTTCAGGATTGTATTCAATAGTATATCTCCAACCGTATCTACTTTGGTCAAACAAACCACCGCTCCAACCTCTTGGAGAGGTATCTGCCTCTACTTGCAAACCAAATACAGAGTCTTTTCCCCTAGCTGCATTGTGATGACTTCTAATTTGTACGCCACCATTTAAAGGAGTATCAATGTTTATTTCATATTCTAAAATAAAATTAGTGTACTCTTTTTCTGTGGCTAAATACGTACTGGGAGATCCTTTGGTGGTAATCCCAACAATAGCATTGTTTTCTACATAATATTTAGCAAATCCGTTAAGAGCTTTCCATCCTTCTAGGTTTTTACCATTAAATAATTTTGTAGAAGTGTTTTGGGCATTTATCAAACAGATAAACGCAAAAAATGTAAATAAACTTAAAACAGTTTTTTTCATAATTAACGATGTTTTTTTAGATATCTCAAATATAGTGTGCGTAAACGTTTTATGAAGAATAATAAGTCTTTTTTTGATAAATTAAATATTGATCAAAAACCACACACACTGTTTTTGCAGTGTGTGTGGTTAATTTAGTGACTTAATTTTATTCGTTTTTTAAAATATCTAAAACAATTTTAATCTCTTTTTTTAATTGATTCCATAAGTCAGAAATTAAAGTTTCATCATATTGGTCTAAAAGTTCAAACTCCATACCAATTTTAGCAAGTATAGGTAAGCCAGCAGTACTACTGGTACCATATAATTTATGTCCAATAGCTTTTATTTCTTCAATTTTTTTATGATCTATTGCTGTTGTCATATGGATTGTTACTTCTTCTATTTGTTCTATAATAAGAAGTTTCATTTGATTGATGGCTTCTAAATCATCACCATAATAGGTTTTTAACTGTTCTATATTAAAGTGATCAGTTTTGTTAAACTCTATCGTTGTCTTGTTTAGAGTTTTGTCTGGTTTTGGTAACCATTTGTTTATAACGTCTACCAAATCTTCTTCTACAATTGGTTTTACAACAAAATCTGTCATCCCAATATTTAAACATTTTTCTCTTTCACCTTTTACGTTACCTGCTGTAATTGCTACAATGGGAATGTTAGCTTTGTTATTTTCTAATTCTCGAATCATTTGTGTAGCTTCATAACCATTCATAATAGGCATTTGAATGTCCATTAAAATAATATTAAAGGCTTGTTTTTTGTATAGATCTACGGCTTCTTTACCGTTTACAGCTTCTATAGTTGTAGCGTTAGGAAACTTTCTTTTGATAATAGTTTTGGCAAGTAGTCTGTTTACGCTATTGTCTTCTACTAATAGGATTAAGCTTTCTGCCAATTTTAAATTTTCAGCTTTTTTTTCTTCTAAAACAACAGCTTTGTTTTCTTCTTCTGAGTTTAACATAGAAAGACAGGCATAAATTTCTTTCATTTTAGCAGGTTTTGTTAACCTTTGTGTAATTCCTAATTCTTTTACCTCGGATATTAAGCTTGCATCACTAGAAGAGCTATATAAAAGTATGGCAGGTTGTATCTCATCATGTAATCCAAAAAAGTTTTCTCTTATTTTTTTAATGGTTTCAACCCCATCCATATAAGGCATATGATAATCCATTATAATTACATCGTATTGTTTGTTTTCTGAAAGTAATTGTAGGGCTTCAAATCCGCTTTTTGCTTGATCTGTATTGATGTCTTTTAATCTTAATATTTGACTTATAATGTTTCTGTTGTTTTGATTGTCATCAACAATTAAAACATTGTTAATTTTATCTAAATTATCCCATTGATTTTGTTCTCCGTGTTCGCTTTTAAATTCAACATCAAAATAAAAGGTGCTACCTACACCTAGTTTACTTTCAACTTGAAGCTGACTGTCCATCATTTTTAAAAGTTTATTAGAAATGGTTAGTCCTAGTCCTGTTCCTCCATATTTTTTAGTGGTAGAGGTGTCTTCTTGAGAAAAGGCATCAAAAATTTTATCCTGCTTTTCTTTTTTTATTCCAACACCTGTATCTCTAACGCTAAAGCGGAATGTATTGGTGTTTTTGTTAAGTTTAATGACTTCAATTTTTAATTCTATTTCTCCGTGTTCTGTAAACTTAGCAGCATTACCTAGCAAGTTGATTAATATTTGTTTTAACCTAATAGAATCTGCCCAAATAAATCTAGGCAAATCGGGAGGTAAGTTAAGTAGTAGTTCTAAGTTTTTCTTTTGTATTTGATAATTTACTATATCTGAGGCATAACATCCAATTTCAAAAACATCACATTTATCGATGTCTAGTTCTAGTTTACCCGCTTCAATTTTAGAAAAGTCTAAAATATCGTTGATAATATTTAAAAGTCCGTTAGCAGATTGATTTACAATGTTTAAATATTGTTCTTGTGTTTCTGATAATTCTGTTTTAAGTACTAAGTCTGTAAAACCAATAACTCCATTAAGAGGGGTTCTAATTTCGTGGCTCATATTGGCTAAAAACTCTGATTTAGCAACACTAGCTTGTTCTGCCAGTTGTTTAGCTTTTTTAAGTTCTTCTCTCTGTTTTATAATAGGAGTAATATTTTGGGTAGAGATCATAATTCCACCAATTTCACCTAAATAATTGTACCAGGGTCTCATTTCCCAACTAATGGTTTTTTGATTTCCTGTTTTTTGAGAAATGTACACTTCTTCATCTTTTTTTAGAATACCACCATTTAACACGGTTTTATAACGTTCTTTTCTATCTCCGTTAATATCTGGAAAAATTTTGGAATGTGACATTCCTACAATATCGATGTTTTTTAAATGGTATTTCTCTCTCCATTTATAACTTACATTAATATAGTTTAAGTCTTTGTCTACCATGGCAACTGCTGCAGGAGCGTGTTCTACAAAGGCAGCTAATCTAGCTCTTTCATCTCTTAAAACGTTTTCTATATTTTTACGTTTGGTAATATTTGTGGCAATGGCTAAGAAACCAATCATTTGTTGGTCGTCATTTTTAATGGGGGTAACCACTAAAGATATGGTAAGTTTTGTCCCGTCTTTTTTTACGGCAGTCCATTCTTTGTGCTCAGAACCCTCTCTAACGGGAATTTCTGTGAAAATTCTTTCTTGTTCTATTTTAATTCCAAATTGTTCAGTTAGTTCTTTACTCCTCTGTTCTAATTCTTCTGGAATGTGAATAAAAGCAGGAGTTTTTTTACCAATAACCTCTTTGGGGCTGTAGCCATATAATCTTTCTGCTCCTTTGTTGTATACGGTAATAATTCCTTTTCTGTCTGTTGCAATAATACTTACTTCTGAAGATGCATTTAATACATCATCTAAGAATTTTTTAGATTCGTTAAATTTAATTTCTGCAATTTTACGTTTGTTAATGTCTTGAAAAGTACCAAAAACCTTTATACATTGTCCGTTTTCAAATTCAGGATTACCGATAGCTCTAACCCATATTTCTTTCTTTTTAAGGGTGATAATTTGTAATTCTAAATCAAAAGGCTCCTCATTTTGAATGGCATTGTTTACTGCTTTTGTTATTCTATCTCTATGAATTCCTTCTTTGTAAAAATTAATTCCTTTTTCTAAATCAGGTTGGAAATTTTCGGGAACATCATGGATTTGTTTGGTCATAGAAGTCCAATAAATTTTTTGTTTTACCAAATCTAATTCCCAACCACCAACTCTGGCTACTTTGTTGGTTTGCTCTAATAACTGTTTAACCCGTTGCAGGTTTTTTTCTAGATGATATTGTTCTGTAATATCTGCAGCATTTCCAATTACATATGGGTTGTCTGTATTTGTAGCTTCTAATGTATTGTTAAAAATCCAAATTCTTTTAGAGCCATCTTTACCAACAGTAAGCATTTCTCCTTTATACTTTCCTGTTTTCTTAATGTATTCAAAGTAGTTTTTTAAATCATTGTGTCTGTGCTCTGGTACAATATCAAACAAAGAAAAATCTTTAATTTCTTCTTTGGTATAACCTAACGCTTTTGCCCCAGAATTGTTAACAGTTAAAAGTTTACCTTCTAAATTATGAGTACACATTAATCCTTGTGAACTTTCAAAAAAAGTTTTAAAACGTTTTTCGTTACTTTCTATTTGTTTGGCTCTTTCAACCTCATCTGTAATGTCTCTTGCAATGGCAAAAATATTTCCAGTTTCAGGTTCTGGTGAAGCCACCCATTGTAATACTCTATAAGTTCCTTTTTTATCTCTAAATCTATGAGTAAAGTTTACGGTATCGTGTCCTTCGCCTAACTTCATAATTTCTTTGGCACTTACTTCAATATCATCAAGGTGAATAAAGTCAAAAAAAGAGTTTTCTAATAATGTTTTAGTATCCCAACCTAAAGCTTCTTCAAACGCAGGGTTCACTTTTTTAAAATATCCATCGGTACCTGCTATACAAATTAAGTCATTAGATAATACAAATAGTTTTCCAAAGTGTTTATAGTCTTCTTTTGCTTTTCGATCAACAATAAGGTCTATTACTTCATCAGCCAATAATCTTAATGCTTCTTTTTGACTTTTGTTTAATTTTTTTGGTTTTTGGTCTATTACACACAGTGTTCCAAGTGTATATCCGTTTGGATCTATTAGGGGTTGTCCGGAGTAAAATTTAATATTTGGATCGTTGGTAACAAGAGGATTTTCTTTAAAACGATCGTCAACACTGGCATCAAAAACTTCATAAATTTCTTTTTGCTGAATGGCATGATGACAAAAAGCAATATCTCTTTGAGTTTCTTCTACTGTAACTCCTATTTTAGCTTTAAACCATTGTCTGTCTTCGTCAATTAATGAAATTAATGAAATGGGGGTTTCACAAATTAAAGAAGCTAATTTTGTAATTCTATCAAATTCTTTTTCTTCTTTAGTGTCTAATAAATCATAAGACATTAAAGCTTTTATTCTTTGTTTTTCTTTTGCAGACATTGTTTTTTTTTTCTTTTAGAACTACTAGATAAGGATGTAAATAGTAAGGGGGATTTCTTTAGTAAGAAAAATAACAATATTAATTGGGTTTTTAAAATTTTTTCTTTTTTTCTTTTTAGAAGCTCTTAGCTGATGATAAGATTTGCAGTATTTTATGAAAACAAAAATTATTTTTTTGTAAAATACTGTAAACTACCTTTAAAAAAAGAGAAAATAACAATAGGTGTAAATATAATAGGTTCTAAAATAGCGGCTACTATTTGTTTTACTACAGAATTGTTTTGGTTATTTTTATGTTGTGTGATGATTTTTGTTAAAATAGCAATAAAAGAATATGTTATTTTTAGACTATACAATAACACCCCTAAAGAAATAATTGATAACCAAGAAATTTGTTTTGTGCTACCTAAAACTAGCAAATAAATAAAAGTAATGACCTTTACTATGGGTGTGAGAAATTTAAATAAAAACCAGTAAGGGTAACTAACTAAGCCTAAAGTTCCGTATTTTCTGTTGAATATTATTTTTTTATTTGATTTTAAGCTTTCTAATTTTTTTAACGTCCAATTGCTTTTTTTTGTTAGAATATTCTTAAAATTGATTTCTTCTTTTTTCCAACATAAAATATCAGGTATAAAAGATATGGTATATGCTGTTTTATGTTCCTCCATATACTGTCTCATACGCATGGTTAGTTCCATGTCTAAACTAGAGGTGTTTGGGGTGTAGCCTTTACATTTAATAGCTATTTCTCTATCAAAAATCATAAATAATCCAGGAGTAAATAATAGTTCATTTACCTTTGTCCAAGCCATATACTCTAATAAAAGTATTCTAGTATGTTTTAAACTAATTATTCTAGATAATATAGTTGCAGATTTTTTGTTCTCTGCATATTTAATAACACTACCAGAGGCTATTACTTTTTGGGTGGTTTCTTTTAAAAAAGGTTTTGACAGTTTTAAAATAGCATCTTGTTTTATAACGTAATTAGTGTTAATATGTGTTATGTATTTTCCGCTGGCAATATTAATTCCCGTGTTTAAAGAATCGGCATTATTACTTATAGGTTTGTCTACAATAATTAATTTTTTGTAAATAGGGTTAGTACTTTTGTAAATAGTTTTTACAGGTCCAGAATCAATTTCTTTATTAATATAAACATTTATAGGTTTTAAGTTATAAGTTTTTATTAAGTTTTGCAACGAATTGTCTGTACTACCATTGTTGATAATTATAATTTCTAAGTTATTATAATGTGACAAAAGCAATAATTTTACACTTTGAAGTATTGTGTTTTCTTGATTGTAAATAACTTTAATAACAGAAATATTAGGGGCATTGGATGATGAAGCTAATGTATTGTAATCTGTAAATTCTTTTCTATTTAAATAGATTTGATTTTTTAGAATAGATGTTATAGCAATGCACACATGAATGATTACAGACAACACAATATAAAAACCTATCAATTGTAGTATAAAGAAAGGAGTGTTATTAATCCAATTCATAAGCTTGTTCCTCTTTTAGTTGTAAAATAATATTATTTAATGGTGGGGTGTGTGCATTGGGTATTTTTTCTAAAAGCAATATTCCTTCAGTATCAATTTTAGCAATTGTTTTAATAATTACTATTTGTAAAGTAGGAGTTTCTTGTTTTAGTAATTCTATAAGGTACGGAATTGTGCTTTGTTCTTTAAAACTAGAGAGTTCTTTTAAAATTGCAATTTTATTTTCTGTAGTTTCATTTTCAAAAATTGAAAGTAATTCTTTAGGTGTATTTTTATTGAAAATTTTAGCAAGGGTACGTATGGCTTGCAATCTTATTTTATGATTTTTATGATGTAAAAGTTTTACAGTGTCTGGGTAAAACTCAAATAAGTGATAATTTGCAATTAGTTTTAATGTAAAAACAATAACACTTTTGTTAAAAGATTTTAACCATATTTTAATTCCCTTAAACTTCTCTGGATCTAGTGTTTTTAACTCTCTTAGTAAAACAATTTGATACCATTCTGAAATAGGATAGGTAATTATATTTAAAAATTTTAATCCTTTAAAACCAGTAAGTCTTATTAATGCTACTTGAGCTTCTATTCTAATTAAGTCGTTTTTGTGATTGGTGTTTTCAAAAACAATTTCTTCAAAGTTTTTTAAATTCATAACACCAACATTTCTAATAGCTCTAGTTTTTAAATGTCCTAAAACATGCTTTGTATCGTGTAATGTGTCTTTATCCAGCTCTAAAAGAAGGTATAGTTGTTTTAAATTACGTGTAGTTTCTCCCGAAAAATTTTTAACAGCTGTAATTATTTTTTGAGAAATAAATGTTCTGAAAAAAGGATTTTTTTTAAGAGTATGTATGTCATCTGGTAGTTCTAAAACAGTATTATTATCTATAAAAATAAAGGTATTAATAAGTTCATTACTCTCTTTTTCCCAAACACTATATTTTTGTTTTTTAACTTTATTTAGGTACGAAAAAAAAAACATCATCAATAAAAGGACAATGCTAGTGTATACAGTAATATAAAATAAGAGCTGTAACATTAAATCTTTTTAATTGCGAATCTTTTAATTCTAACAGACAATTCATTAGGGCTAAATGGTTTTGGTATAAAATCATCAGCTCCTAATCCAAAAGCTTCTAAAACCACATCTTCTTGTCCCATAGTAGTTAGCACTATAATTTTTATTTGATTCTGATATTTTTCCTTAATCAGTCCCACAAGTTCTAAACCTGAAATATGAGGCATCATGATATCTGTAATTACTAAATCAGGAATTTGTTCGTCTATTTTTTTTAAAGCATCCTTACCGTCAATAGCAAGTGTTACATCATGATTGTCTTTCTTAAGTCTAAATTCAAGTGCACTTCGGATTAGGTTATCATCTTCTGCTACTAGTATTTTCATGATAGATTATCTTTTTTTAAGGTGCAATAAAAGTAACAAAATATTGTCATTTGTTAGTTGGTGTATCCGTATTTCTTTTATTGAACAAGTTAATACTTTATTGTTTAGTTATTTATACGAATTATTATAAATAAGGTTTGCTTTTTAGCAGTTATTTGTAATTTTTTTAAATGTTTTGTTGGAAAACAAAACATTGTTGTTATATTTGCACTCGCAAACGAGAAATCGTGAGACGCTCAGGAGAAATGGCAGAGTGGTCGAATGCGGCAGTCTTGAAAACTGTTGACTGTAACAGGTCCGGGGGTTCGAATCCCTCTTTCTCCGCAAATTCAGCTGTTAATCAGGTCTTTGAATTAAAAACACACCTTTTAACACCCGCTTTTTATTAAAAGCGGGTGTTTTTATTTTAACTATTTTCGTAAAAAGAAAGAGGGATCATGGAGGATCATACCTAAAAGTTGTGTTTTAGGCAAAAATATTAGTCAATCTAAAGAGGAAGAATTCAACGTTTTTAACACCTCTGAACTGAGCTCTAAAAGCTTTGATTTTGGCATTGAAAGATTCAGCAGCAGCGTTTGTACTTCTATTATTAAAGTAATTCAATATGGATCTATAGTTATTATAGATGGTGTTTGCGACTGTATTAAAAGCTTTAAATCCTGATATTTCTACTTGATGATACCACTGTGCTAACCTTGTGTATGCAATTTTTATTGATTTAGCTTGGTTGAATATATTTCGGAGGTTTTGCACTAAGTCGAATGCTTTTTTGATGTCTGGGTATTGTTGGAATAGAATTTTACTTCTGAAGTCTTGATTTTGTGTCCAATTGGAAGGAGCTTTGTAGAGTAAATATCTACTTCTAGCGAGTAGTTGTTTTCTAGTATCTCCATTATCAAGAGTTTCAGGAATAAAGAGTATCTTTTTCTGTTTTGCTAATTTTATAGAGTTGTTTTCCCTATCAATAGCTTCCCATCTATGTTTGATTCTGATATCTTGTAAAGCTTCTAATGCTAGTTTTTGTACATGAAATCTGTCTGTTACTTGTGTGGCTTTTGGAAAACAAACTCTGGCTATTGTTTTCATAGAATTAGCCATGTCTAATGTGATTTCTTTGACTTTGTTTCTGATTTTAGAAGGAATTTTAAGCAGTTGTTCAATGATAGGTTCTACTTTAGTTCCAGCGCATATAGCTACAATACTCCCTTTTTTACCTTTTGCTTTTTTGTTAGTGATAATGGTGTAGAGTTCCCCTTTAGATAAAGCAGTTTCATCAATAGAGAGGTGTTTATCTATGTTCTCGGGGTAGATTAGGTATTGTTTAGCATGTGTTTTATGTTTCCATTGCTTAAACTCACTTATATAGTCTCTATATTGTCTTTGTAGTTTTTTACCATTAAGATTATAGAAACTAGCTATGGTATGACAATCATTAGCTTTAGTATCGACTAATTTCTTTTAAAAAAGTTGCGAATTCGTTTGTCATACGAGTTCCCTTAGCTACTAGATTCCAGTCTCTTTGTAAAATTTGTCCATTGTTTTTATCTAACCATCTTCTACGTTTGATATGTAGGTAAACTGTATTTCCTCTAATAGGGAAATCTTGTATGGTTATTTGTTTGTGGAATCCATGGGCAATAATTATTTGCTGAGTAAACTCTTTAGGAGCTGTTATTTTCTCTTCAAAATATAGATGAAGTGTTTCTTTCGCTTTAGAATGTTTTGTTAAATCGAAGTTATCGATTAAGAATTCAGGAAGTATAAGTTTTAAAAGGTCTAAAGTAAGTTCCAATACGAATAAATTTAAACTTCAAAACTAAAACTACCCTAATTCATAGACAACTTTTGTGATTGATCGGTTTTTAGGAGCTAAAAAACACAACTGCTGTTGCGTTAGAACATTGAATCCAAGAAGACAAAGTAGTACCTACCAGAGTCGAACAAGTTTGGATAACGGATATCACCTATATTAAAACGGACAAAGGACATGCATACCTAGCACTCGTAACAGATGCGTATTCTAAGCAAATTATGGGATATAAGATAGATGTAAAATGAAAACTGAACTCTGTTTAAAAGCAATTAAAATGGCTATCAAAAACAGAAAGTTTCCTAGTCAAAAAATCATTCATCACTTAGATAGAGGGATACAATATAGTAATCCTACTTACACAAAGTTTGCGGTAGAGAATGGCGTAACAATGGGTGTGACCGAAAAATATGATCCCTACGAAAATGTAATTGCAGAAAGAATTAACAAAACTTTAAAATATGAATATGGACTAAAACATGTCATAAAAAATCTTAAATTAGCCAAAACGATGACCAAAAAGGCGGTCGATATTTACAACAATTTTGGTCCACATTGTAGCTTTGATTTATGCACTACGAAACATATCCATTTAAATCAAAATAGAAACTACAAATCGTACCGAAGAAATAATAACAAACTGGAATTGTTAACCTATTTCAGGACGATACAAAATGTCAAAAGCTGAATTTAAATAAGAAAAAAAATGAATTTTTTTTTAATCACTATATCTAAAATTATTTTAGGTATTTTATCTATAATTATTATTTTTATAGCACTTGTTTATCCAGTAGATAGAATTTTACAAATTCATCAATATGATCAATTAAAGTGGTTTGCACTGTTAATTTGTACATTAGGATTTTACATTTCTGGTTTAATAAATAAAAAAACACCTTTAAAGCTTATTCCTTTACTTTATATATCACTTCTCCTATTTATTCCTATGAGATGTTTTTATTTTCCTCTAATTTATTTTCTTGTCTTATTTGCAACAATAAGTTTATTAGTAACAAGAAAAGAGGTTAATAAAACAATGAAGTTAGCTTTATTAACTGTAATGGGCGGACTATTTGTATATTTCCTTTTTTCACAACCATTAATTATCAGACAAGGAGAATCAATAAAATTGGACCAATATGGTAAATTAATAAATGGAAAGATAGTTTGGGATTTTACAGAAAAGAAGAGAAAATTGTTACCCGAATCAATTTTTTTAGATTCTAAATTTGTACCATTTGATTTAAAATCTATAAAAAATAAAACATTATACATCTCATTTTGGGCTACTTGGTGTGGTCCTTGTCGTGCAGAAAAACCACAACTTGAAAAATTAAAATCTTATTTTAAGAACAATCTAAATATAGTATTTATAGATATTTCTGTTGATGGAAATAAAGAGAAATGGAAAGAGTATATTGAATCAAATAAACCTTCAGGAATTCAGCTTATTTCAAAAGATTACGCGAAAACAAGAAATTTGTTTGAATTATCTGGGATTCCTGCACATTTAGTAGTTAATTCGAAAGGAGAGTTTATAAAAAAGAGAAGTATTGACCAAGTATACTATCTATTATCCGATTCGACTAAACTTGATAATTTTATAAATGGAATGCAACGAAAGGCTGTTAAGAAGTTTACAATTGAAAATTTCAGAACAGTGAAATATATTAAATTAGATTCTACAAAAACTATTTATTATACAACGGACGGAAAAAATAGATTATTAGCACCTCAAGTAAATACTTTTCTTGACACATTAAGAAAAATGGAAAAAACAAGTTTTGTGAAATTACAAGTTGAAAGAAAACCTATTTTAAATAAAGATTCAATTATTTATAAAATAGGAGTTAATATAAGTAACATAGAAACTTTGGAAGATATTCAAACTGATGACTAATTAATTTTGTATTCTAACTGAATGTGTCGATAAATATGCTAATAATGTGTAAAATAATAGTATTTTAGCCCCCAATAAGTTCGGAGTGTTCTTTTAAATTTCAAATTAATAAATTTGAGATATGAAATACAAGAAATGGGAGTTATCCCAAAAGCTAGAAACCTGTCGTAAACACGGAGTAAGCACAGGAACCTTTTATAGTTGGAAGAAGAAGTTTGAACATCAAGGAGAATCAGGTTTAAAAGTAACTTATGATACTAAAAAAAGCAAAGAACTTAAAGCAGCCGAAGAGGAGAATCGAGTTTTACGTAAGTTGCTTAGCGATAGAGAGATTGAACTAGAGGTACAACGTGAACTTCTAAAAAAAAAGTTTGGAACGTCCGATCCAAGAAAGATTTAGTGAATATTATTTATGAAAAATATAAGTGTAGTAAGTCTAAGATTATAAAAATGGTAGGTATAGTTCCTAGCAGTTATTATAGAGAACCAAGTCTAGGTAGAAAGGGTAATAACCCCTCTAAGTACACCTATCATCAATCAAAAGGCTTCGTGTCTCAAGAAGATGTAGTAAATGCGGTAAAAGAGATTTTAAACCATGAATTTATAGATTGTGGTTACCGATTAATGACTAGCTATTTAAAGAAAGAAGGTTACAATATTAATCATAAGAAGTTATACCGAATTATGAAAGAAGCAGGCTTATTGAAGCTTGAAAACAGAATAGATAGAAGTGGTTCTGGACGTAAATTTGTAAAATATAGAGTAGTGCATACCACTAGACCTTTGGAGTGCTTAGAAATGGATATTAAAATGGTCTGGATTCCTCATGTAGGAAAGAATGCTTATCTACTCTCTGTTATAGATATCCATTCACGTAGAATATTAAAGGATTATTTTTCATTTACCATAAAACAGAACCATGTAATAGCACTTCTATCCTCTTTATTTGAAGATTATAATTATCCTGAAAACATAGTTATTAGAAGTGATAATGGCAGTCAGTTTTTAGCTAAAAAAGTACGAGAATACTTAAGCCTTATAGGAATTCAACAAGAGTTTACTCATGTAGCTACACCAGAAGAGAATGCACATATAGAAGCCTATCATGGAATCCTAAAAAAGGAAGTGTTTACCAGGTTTGATTATCGTCATTTTGGAGAGATAGAACAAATATTAAAACGATATGTAAAGTTTTATAATAACGAAAGACTCCATGGACTCTTAGGACGTATTACTCCTATGGAAAAATGGAACTCTGATAAACACTTGATTTTAATGGAAAAATTAACAGCGTAACTAATAATCGAAATTTAAAAGATTACTCTTGCTTTATAGGGGTCAAAACAAATAGCGATTTTATCGTTTTAAATGAAATATAAAATTTATCAGAAACATAAAAAAACTATTTTAAAAAAAATATAAATATTCTAAATCCGTTAGTTACCATAATGAAAATCATCAGATTGATATTGATTTTTTATAGATTATATGCTTTTCTAAGTTTTATAGTTAATCTTGCTTGCGTATCAATTATTAGCACATGGGGAATTAGAGGAATCACAGCAGTATTTTGGTTTAAAATATTCATATCGGGCTTTATTTATTACTATATAAATAACAATAAAAAAGAAGAGTTTTTTTATTATAAAAATCTTGGACTTTCTAGAAAAAACTTATGGATTTCAACTTTTATAATTGATTTATCTTTATTCATAACAATAATAATTCTAACACTTAAATTTACATGAAAAATATTCTTGAAATAGATAGTGTTCTTCTTAAATTTAAATCTACAGTTATTCTAAGTAATGTTTATTTAAAAAGTGAAACTGGAATAATAACAGGACTGTTAGGAAGAAATGGAACAGGAAAATCTTCTCTTATGAAAATTATATATGGAGAAATTATTCCTAATGATAAATCTATAAGAATCAATAATTCAACTTTATTTAAATCTTCCCGTTCTCCAAAAGATATTAGGTATCTTCCACAAAATAAATTTATTCCTATGTATTTAACAGTGCAAAGGTTATTGAAAGATTTTAATCTAGATTTTTTAGATTTAACATCATTTTTTCCTGAATTTCAAAAGCATTACAAATCAAAACTGGAAAATTTATCTGGAGGAGAAAGAAGAATTATTGAAATTTATTTAATACTTGTTTCTAAAACTAAATTTTGCATGCTAGATGAACCGTTTTCTCAAATAATGCCTGTACATATTGAAACAATTAAAAAATTAATAATTAGAGAAAAACAAAATAAAGGAATTATTATAACAGATCATATGTATGAGCATATAACTGAAATTAGTGATAGTTTATATGTTATAAAAAATGGGAAAACACATTTAACAAACAGTATTAAAGATTTACAAAAATTAGGATACATTAGAGGTTTATAGGAATTAAGGATGCTAACACTTACTATAATTAATGCCTCTTCTATGCTTTATATGTTATATTATTTGTCATTATTAAGTTATAGTAAATTTATTAAGGATTGTAGTTACACAAATACAGATTATTATAGTTAGGTTTATTTACTCTCAAAGAAACATAGATAATTATTTTCTATCATTAGCAAAATGGTTGTTGTTCTATAAACTGTGTATAATCTCAGTTTTTGAGAAAAACATTAAAGATTGTTTGTGTGTTTGAATTTAAAAAGTTTTTTTTGAAAAAAAAAAGCTAATATTTTTTTTAGATTCTGATAAAAATGCAGAATTATATTTATTATGAAAAACAATTCTTTAAATGG
The DNA here is from genome assembly GCF_011762155.1 of Wenyingzhuangia heitensis. Classification (GTDB taxonomy): domain Bacteria; phylum Bacteroidota; class Bacteroidia; order Flavobacteriales; family Flavobacteriaceae; genus Wenyingzhuangia; species Wenyingzhuangia heitensis. The sequence goes on along the minus strand of NZ_JAASQL010000003.1, from coordinate 588 downwards.
TCATAAAATGATCTGTCTTTTGCTGTTGTCAATGTTTTTAATAAACTGTTCAGATGTTGCAGAAGAAAAAGAAAATTTAAAAAAAAGAACTTATCTGCTTCGTGATAATGAGGTTACTGCCGAAGTTCTAAAAACTAGATCTTTTCAAAAGGAATTGATTAGTAACGGAAAACTAATTGCGATTCAAAAAAACATTTTAAAGTTTGAGATAGGAGATGAATTGGAAGGACTGTATGTTTGTAATGGAGAAAGAGTGAAGAAGGGGCATACGCTAGCACGTTTGTCACAACGAAATTTTTTAGAAAAACTAGAGAAAGCGGAGCTTAATCTAAAAAAATCAACTTTTGATTTGGAAGATAATTTACTAGGACGTGGTTATACGTTATCTCAAAAAGAGAGCATTCCTAATGAAGTATATGAAATGTTAAGTATTAAGTCGGGATATCGAAGTGCACTACAACAAGTAGAAGAAGCTAAATATCAGTTATCCTTGAGTAGTTTAAAAGCTCCTTTTAATGGTAAAGTAGCCAATTTAACTGCTAAAAAATATGATCAAATTAGTTCGGGTACGTCATTTTTAACATTAAT
>NZ_JAASQL010000002.1 GCF_011762155.1 Wenyingzhuangia heitensis | reverse complement strand
TGAAGAACTGTTAGCCGTGTTAAATGCATTGGCACTAATGGTTGATGGATACGGATTTCCTGTTAATAAAAACCTACCCGATGAAACTACAATATCTACATTTCCATTATTTGGAGTTCCGATCAAGTTATAAGCATTGCTCTGACCTGTTCCTTTCATCGTAAACCCGATCCCTGGAATCATAGTGGTATTCTCGTCTATTTCTGTAAAGTCATAATCATTGATCATCGTATGAAACCATCTTGTACTAAATGTGGTTCCAAAACCATCCAAATCATTGGTTATAAAACTAGGATCTGTATTGTCTCCCAAAGTAGCTCCTGTGTTTATTTTTAAATCCCCTCCTATGCTAAACGTCCCAGAGGTATGTACCGGAGATGAAAAATAATTGTATCTAAAAATAGAACTTGTAGCTTCGTTTAAAATCTTATAAACTTGTCCACTTCCTAAATTAGCATTGGTCGCTCCTGTTTGAATTAATTCTGATGTTCCTTCTAAATATAAATCTCCGTCTAGCTCTAAGGCATTGATAACTTCTATATACTGACCCGTTGGAACTGTAACCACACTTCCGCTAGCTACATTCATACAATCACAAACTGCATTCTCTGACAAGGTTACATTTTCTAATATTTGTACCGATTTACTACTATCTGATATTGATATAGCATTGCTTGTTCCTGTTCCTCCATACCAAACTCCATTTCCATAAATAGCCAAACCTGTTCTTGTTTTACTCTCTAAGGTAAATCCTTCTCCATCTAACAAAGTAACTCCTGTAAATACTAAATTGTTGCCTGTTAAGACCCCCGTAGTAATACTCTCTACAGTTCCTGTGTCAAAATCTCCATCGCCATCTTCATCTATCAACAAATCATAATTGTCGGGATCTGGAATACTAGACATGTCAAAAGACAAAGTTACCGCTCCTACAAACCCTATATTATGTGCTTTCCAATCTCTATTTATTTTTTTAGTACTTCGCAAACATGTTCCTGTAGGAATATCTGCATCTACAATAGTTACCAAACTCCCTCCTGAATTGTTAGACCAAAATAAAAAGTCCAAATCATCATCAAAACTTCCTGCATTAATTTGGTTGCTACTTGCTATGCTGGTATCTATGGAAATGGTTAATATTGAATTGGCTACTTCGGATTTTGATTGCTTTTGATACAATTCAGATTCATCATCTTGACCTATGGCCGCAACTCCATAACCATAAACTGAATTTGCTGAAGCATCCCAAATAGTAGTTCCCAAACTGTTTAAATAATCTCCTGAAACTCCTCCTCCACTTGCATCTAAAGTAATTCCGTACTTTATTGCCAAATAACTCTCTATTCTTGAAATCTCTGTAGAGGATAAAGTTGCTCCTGTATAATGAACAATTTCTGAAATTTCACCTTGATAATAATTACCCGTGGTACCACCATCAAAAGTAGTCGCACTGGAACCATCTCCAACGATTCCAAATCTTGTGGTTCCAGAACCAATTGCATTGTTATTTAAATTCCCCGTATAATCATCTGCACCATTCAATCTAATCACGGTTTCATTAGTTCCTAGAGCTGTATCAAAAATAAAACCTCCCAAATGTGCTTGTCCATTATTAGTCCCCGTAGTTGTTCCTTGGCCATCATAAGTAGCTCCACTTGCCGTATAAGAAAAACCTAATTTTCCATCACCTCCAATAGAAGTGCTAAAATATTCATTTCTATCATAATCAAATAAAGCCCAATTGCTAGTGTCATACCCTCCTCCAGAAGGTGTGTCACTAAAATCTGTTTTATAAACGACCCAAGAATACATTTTGGTTATTTCTCCAGAAGTACTATAACTTAAATTCTCTACAGCCAAATAATCATTGGTACCATCAAATTCTACAGATGGGTTGTAGTTTGCATTGGTTTCATAACTAGGTTTTAAAATATTGGTTGTTTGAGAAACCCCATAACCATTAGTAGTAGAACCTCCTATAGAAGTTAAAATTCCGTTAGAACTAACCGCATTGTTATCTGCTTTTATCCACATAGACAACCCATTACTCACATTACCAGGAGCAGGTAAAGAGGGAATGGTAGCTATAAATGCAATTCTATCTCCATCTACAATATTTTGGTTTATGTAATAATTAGTTCCATCATCTGTTAAAGAAAGTCTTGTATCGGTTCCATCAAAAGTATCATCTGTGCTTACTAACAACTCTACCATGGTAACATCATCACTAAAATAAGATTTAGGAATAGCTACATATATGTTTCCAGTATCTGTACCTACTTCTTTAAACAACCATTTTCTGGTGGTTATGTACTCATTGGCTCCTAAATTAAAAACCTCAATACCTGTACTCAACCCATTGTTACCAAATAATAAAGAACTTCCTTCTGTAACCGAAGTTCTGGACCCGTCTAGATTGCTTGAGCTAAAATCTAACGTAGTTGATAAAATTAAATCTTTTGCAGAAGTAGATTGCGAAACTTTTTGATCCAAATCACTCTCAATATCATCTTTTACAATTCCGGCAATTCCAGTCCAATAAGAGGTATTATTCCACAAAACAGTTCCGTCTGCACTTAAATAATTTACCAACGAATTATGCAATGTGATTCCGTACTTTAAAGCTAAATAAGTTTCTATTTTTAAAGATTCTGTTGCAGTAAAAGATTGTCTATCTGCTAAAATAATTTCTGAAATTTGTCCATCATAATAAATTCCATTTTTACTACCGTTTTCAGAACTTGCTTCTGATCCATCACCAATAAAACCATATCTATTTGATTTTACAACAATATTACCCGTGGTTAAATTAGAATTGTATTCAGTGTTTCCATCAAACTTCATAAAAGTTTCATCGGTTAAACTAGCATCAAAAATATACTCTGCAATATGAGGCAGTCCGTCGTTTCCTAAAGAATTACTATATAAATCTTTGGTTCCACTAGATTGGTAAGAAAAAGCCAAACGACCATCTCCATGAATATACATATTATACGATTCACTTCTATCAAAATCTAAAAAAGCCCAGTTAGAATTGTAAGATTCATTTTCAAAAGAAGTACTATATACAGCAAACGCATGCAAATCTGTAATCGCTTGACTTGTTGTGTATTTTTTATTTTTAATGTACATATAATCACTACTCCCATCAAAGTCTAAAGTTGGATTAAAATTCATTAAACTACTAGTTGATGGAATGTTAGATGTATTGCTTTGGTATGCATGTGCATTGTTAAAACTTCCGTCTGTTAAACTTAAATCACCTCCACTAGTGGTTGTGTTGTCAGCTCTTAAATAAATATCAAAATTAGAAACGGATACTCCTGCAATTTTTGCATCTGTAACTATAAATGTTACATAATCTCCATCAGAAATATTAATAGCTCTGTAGTAATAAGTTCCATCATCCGTCATGGTATATCTTGTATCTGTACCGTCAAAAGCATCATCAGAACTTACAATTAAATCTACACTTGTACCTGTGGGTAATTCTGATTTTGGAAAAGCAACATAAACAGTACCAGTATCTGTTCCTCCTTCTTTAAACAACCAGTTTGTTCTAAGAATATTTTCGTTAGCTCCCATGTCATAAACATCATAACCAGCTAAACCATTTTCTCCAAACAATAAATATGCTCCAGATGATAACGTTGTTCTAGAACCACTGTTGTTAGATGATGTATAATCATTATCTGTAGCTACAATTAGGTTAGATTTTTCTGACTTGGCTATTTTTTGATGAATAGTTCCAGTACTACTATCATTTATAATACCCGCAACATTGTTCCAATACGTAGTGTTATCCCAAATAGTAGTTCCACTTGAATTTAAATAAGTTGCTGTAGAAGGATCTAATGTTATTCCATATTTAAGCGCTAAGTAACTTTCTATTTTTAAAACTTCTGTAGCTGTTATTGACCCTTTGTCAAATAAAATAATTTCTGCAATTTCTCCATCGTAATAAATATCGTTTCTTGTTCCATTTTCGCTTGTAGCTTCAGAACCATCTCCTACAAAACCATATCTATTTGCGTTGATATTAATATCTGTACTTACTCTATTTTGATTATAATCTAACTTTCCATCCGCCCTCATTTGAGTCTCATTAGTTAGAGAGTTATCAAAAATAAAGGTTCCTATATGTGGAGAATTGTTATTGGTTACAGTACTTGCATCAGCATCAATAATAGCTCCTGCACTTTGATATGACATACGTAACAATCCGCTACCTCCAACACTTAAACTATAAGATTCACTTCGGTCAAAATCTAAAAAAGCCCAGTTAGAAGTACTACTTCCAGAATAGCCTGTTCTATAAACTACAAACGCATACAAATCACTAATACTAGATCCGTTGGTATAATTTAAGGCTTGAACAGCTAAATAATCCTCTACTCCATCAAACGTAAAAGTCTCATTATAATTAAACAATACGGACTGTGTAGGTTTGTTTGCAGCTATTGCTTGGTATACATCGTATCCAACACCACTTTTATCTCCCCATGTTAAAGTTCCTGAATCTGTAACATTACTATCTCCAGACAACCAAATAGACATATTGGTTGTAGACACCCCCCCAGGTGTTTGTGAAAACATAGCAATGTTAACAAAAAAGATTAGAGTTAATAATTTATTCATATATAAGTTTAGTTTCTGCTTATTAATTAACGCGTAATAATATCAAATTTCTTCTATTCATTAGATATTAATAGATAAATGGACTATTTTACAAGGTTAAACTACTAATTACTCAATAAAAACAATGTTTTACTAACAAATGTTTATTTCTAAAACATAAAGAGTGATTGTTTTTTTATTTTTTTAAAATCAAAATATTTTTATTTTTTAAATTTTTTGACCTTATTTTGTAATCAAATATCAATTAGAATGCAAACCATACAATCTACTAGCTACCCTGTTCTTTTTCAGGAAAATGGCTACAATACCTTAAACGATTTTATAAAATCTAAAGCTTTTAAAACGGTTTTTATTTTGGTTGATGAGAATACTCATGAACACTGTTTGCCAATTTTACAACAAGAAATTACAGCTGATGTTGTTTTTGAGGTCATAGAAATTGAATCTGGTGAGGTAAACAAAAACTTAGGTACTTGTATGAGTGTTTGGCATGCGTTAACCGATTTAGGTGCTGATAGAAAAAGCTTGCTAATTAATATTGGTGGTGGAGTAATTACCGATATGGGTGGTTTTGTAGCTTCTACTTACAAACGCGGAATTCAATTCATTAACATTCCAACCACCTTATTAAGCATGGTAGATGCCTCTGTAGGTGGTAAAACTGGAGTAGATTTAGGAGTTTTAAAAAACCAGATAGGATTGTTTGCAGATCCTGAAATGGTGATTATAGATCCATTGTATTTAAAAACTTTATCTGAAAAAGAAATTACTTCAGGTATGGCAGAAATTATTAAATACGGATTGACCTACGATGCTTCTTTGTGGAAACAGTTTACAGATGAAACAAAAGAAGTTGATTTGGTGGGAATGATACATCGTTCTATTGAAATAAAAAATGAAGTAGTTTTAGAAGATCGTTTAGAAGCCAACTTACGTAAAATATTAAATTACGGACATACTATTGGTCACGCTGTAGAATCTCATTTTTTAGAATCTGATGACAAAGAGACACTAACACACGGACAAGCCATTGCTTTAGGTATGATTACCGAAGCTTACATATCTTCTAAACTATTTAATTTTCCATTAAGTGATTTAGAAATTATTAAAACTACAATTACCCGAATTTTTGGAAAAGTTCCCGTTTTAAAAACAGATTATCCTGCTGTGATTGATTTAATGAAACACGATAAGAAAAACGTAAACGGACAAGTAAATTTTGTATTGCTAGAAAGTATTGAAACTTGTAAAATAGACTGTAAAGTATCTGTTGATTTGATTCAAGAATCTTTAGATTATTATTTGCTGTAATTTAAAAATTTCTCGACTACGCTTGAATATCTGAGTTAAAATGAGATCATCGAACGTAGTCGAGATGTAAAAAAATAATATGAACGAAGTAGAACACTTTTTTGATGCATTAGAAGAGCCCAATAAAAGTGTGTTTTTATTTATTAAAAACTTCATTACTCAAAACTATTCAAACATAACACTGTACAAAAAATGGGGATTGCCCTATTTGTATTACAAAGAAAAACCTTTGTGTTATATTTGGAAAGATAAAAAAACCAACGAACCCTACTTAAGTTTTGCCAAAGGTTCTAAAATGAATCATCCTGCTCTAATTCAGGGAGATAGAAAAATATTTAAAATACTCCCCATCAACCCAAATAAAGATATTGATGTGGATTTAATTACAGAAATTCTAGAAGAAGCTCTAAAACTATATTAATTGTTATGACAGATCAAGATATCCTTTTACACAAAACCTTAAAAGATTATTTTGGTTACGAGCAATTTAGGCCTTTGCAAAAGGAAATTATTACCAGTTTAATTAATGGTGAAGATAACTTGGTCATTATGCCTACTGGTGGAGGAAAATCTATTTGTTACCAACTACCAGCCATTTTGTTAGAAGGTTTAACCTTAGTTATTTCTCCTTTAATTGCTTTAATGAAAGATCAGGTAGATGCCTTAAATGCCAATGGTATTCCAGCTGCTTTTGTAAACAGTTCACAATCTACTACAGAAAACACTGATATTATTGAGCGTGTAAAAAAAGGAGCCATTAAATTGTTGTATTTAGCTCCCGAGAGTTTGGCTTTTTTTGAGCAGTTAAGCCAGGTTTGTAAAATTAGTTTAATAGCGGTAGATGAAGCACACTGTATCTCTTCTTGGGGACACGATTTTAGACCTGCCTATACACAATTATCTTTCTTAAAAAAACGTTTACCCAACACACCGCTAGTTGCCTTAACCGCTACTGCCGATAAAGCAACACGTGAAGATATTGCCAACCAATTAGACATATCAGATGCCAAAAGAAATATTAGTTCTTTTAACAGAGCAAATTTAAGTTTAGAAGTTCGTCCGGCACAAGATCGTGTTACACAAATTGTAGACTTTGTAAAATCCAAACCTAAAGAATCTGGAATTGTATATTGCTTAAGTAGAAAACAAACAGAACAATTGGCAGATCGTTTAAAAAAGAACGGATTTAAAGCAGCAGCTTATCATGCGGGACTACCTGCCGATGTAAGAAGTAAAACTCAAGAAAATTTTATTCACGACACCACTCCTATTATCTGTGCAACTATTGCTTTTGGTATGGGAATAGATAAATCTAACGTACGTTGGATTATTCACTACAACTTACCTAAAAACATTGAAGGTTATTATCAAGAAATTGGTCGTGCAGGTCGTGACGGACTAGATTCTGAAACTATTTTATTTCATTCTTATGCAGATGTAATTCAGTTAAGAAGGTTTGCCGAAGGTTCTGGGCAACAAGAAGTACAATTGGCAAAATTAGACAGAATGCTACAATATGCAGAAGCTACCAGTTGTAGACGAAACATATTGTTAAGTTACTTTGGAGAAACAGCTACTGAAAAATGTGGAAATTGTGATGTTTGTAACCACCCTCCTACTTTTTTTGATGGAACTGTAATTGCTCAAAAAGTATTGTCTGGAATTTTTAGACTGCAAGAAAACGAACCCTTAAATGTGGTAGTAGATTTTTTAAGAGGTTCTCAAAATGCTGCTATTTTAGACAAAAACTATCAACTACTAAAAACCTACGGAGTTGCAAAAGACATTGCCTGGAAAGATTTACAACAATACATGATACAGTTGATTAATCAAGGTTTTTTCGAAATTGCTTTTCATCAAAACAATACCTTAAAATTAAACGAACTTTCAAAAGAAGTTTTGTTTAACGGTATGAAAGTATCTTTAACCAAACCAGTTGATTTTGTAAAAGCAGATACCAAAACTCCACAAAAAAATAGCAAACCCGAAAACAATTTATTTGAACGCTTACGTGTGTTACGTTTAGAGTTGGCAACAGCCAAAGGGCTTGCTGCATATCATGTATTTACAGATGCAACATTAAAAGCAATAGCAAATGAACGTCCTGTTACCGATGAAGACTTTTTAGAGATTGAAGGTGTTGGACAAAAAAAACTACAAGATTATGGCTATGATTTTATTACAGAAATCATTAAGTTCAATAAAGAAAAAGTAGTAAAACCTGTAAAGAAAAAAAGAGGAAAATCAGACTCTCATTTAGAAACATATGAGTTTTATAAAAAAGGATTATCTATAGAAGAAATTGCGAAAGAAAGAGGATTGACACCCAATACTATTCAAAGTCATTTTGTAAAATTATACAACGATGGTATTAAAATAGATTTGAGTGATTTTGTCTCTGCAAAAGAAATAGAAGCAGTTAGAGATGCACAAACTAAAGTAGAAAACCCCAAAGCGTTAAAAAGTTATTTTGATTATTTTAATGAGCAATTAGACTATGCCGCTATAAAAATGGCATTGGTTGTTATAGAGAACGAAAAGTAATAACAACTAAATAAACGTTAGTAGCTTTAGGTATAAAAGTCCTGTTGCAATTGCTATTCCAAAACTTAACAAAGTACCTATCAACACATATTCTGTTAGCAAACGATCTTTTGCATTGGTTAAATCTCCAAATCTAAAAACAGATTTAGCAGCTAATAAAAAACCAATAGCTTCCCATTTGTCTAAAACAATAAAAACAAACACCAACAAACGCTCTAGCATTCCAATATATTTTCCTGCATTTTTTAAAGAACTATCTGATTTGTTTATTTTTTTTAGAGCATCTCCCCACAAACTAAACACAACTTTTAAAACAATAGAACTTACTACGGTAACTATTAGTATAGCAATGGCTAACAGCAAGCTTTTTTCTGTAATTAAAGTAGGTATCCTAAATTTTAAACCTTGATAAACAAATACCACAACACCAATTACTGCCAAATGTGCTAACTGATCTGCAAAAAATAAAATTCTTTTATTCTTTATAGGTTTTAACAATTTAACTGCATCGATTAGTAAATGAAACAAGGAAATTATGATAACAATTCCTACATATTCTTTTTTTAAACCTAACAGTAAAAACATAAGTGATGCATGTACAAAAGTGTGTAAATACAAAAACTTAGATTTTAATTTATTTTTTTCTTTGTCTTTTACCCAACCATCAAACTGAAGTACAAAGTCACCTAAAAAGTGAGACAATATTAATTTTAAAGCAAGCATAATTTCTGTATTTCTTTTTCATAATAATGTATGCACTTCATAATCTCATCATATCCCGCTTTTTTTAGACTATAACTTACATTACTTTGTTTTTTTTGCAACATTTCTGCTATTTCTATTTGTTTAGAATCTGGATTTTCTAACTGTTTCTGCACCACTTCTGCCATGGCAGGTTTCCAATTATCTAGTGTTAATGTTGCCAAACCTAACATAATATTTAGCACTTCGTCAAACTTCTTAAAATCAGACTGAATAGCCAATGTGTTTTTCTTTAAACCATCAAAAGCTTCTCCTGAGTTTATAAAAGCAGCCCCATTAGAAGAGGTTACTTTTTCTGAATAATAACTAACATTACCAATTCCTATTCCTATTCTAATATCTAAATTAGGAATTTGTTTGATAACAGACTTTAACAAAACAGCTATTTTTAATGCTTTAGCAGGCTCTGTTATTAACTGAATACTATCTCCTCTGTATATTTCCCAAACACTATATTCGGCACCAACACTAGATAACATTGTTTTTAAGGATGTTAACCAAATATTTGGAGACACTTTTCTAGAGTTTACAATATCTGCCGTAATTACTGCTTTCATAAAATAATTTTATATGCTTTTTACCATATAATCACAAATATATGCTTTTTACCATATAATCACAAATATATGCTTTTTACCATATAATCACAAATATATTAAAATTACTATATAATTTAGAAAATTATAAAAATGAAACAGTTTAAAAAATAAGATTTATTTAAATACTTTATAATTCACATTCAATTGTTCATAAATATATTTTTTTCGGTTAAAATTAATCTTGTATCAAATAGTAAAAATTTATTTTAGCTAGCCTTAAAATTTTGCTACTTACACAAGTCTATGTCAAACGAAAAAAACTGGTTACATTATTATAAAAACAGCTTATCTGATAGTGAAAACTTAGCTGTAGACATTAGTAGAATTAAAAACTTATACGAAGAAAAGAATTGCATAATAGGAAACGGTATGCTAAATGCAAAGCATGCTACAGAAATGCTAGATGCTGAAGAACGTAGAATTAACAGACTAAAAGGAATTCGTAAAAAAGACAGTACAAATTGGAGAGAAATTAATGAAACAGAAATTTTAATAGCTCCATTTTACTTAGAATTTGCTACACAAAACACCTCACAGAAAAACAATGTAATTAGACCTTTTTGGGTGCCTGCTAAGGTAAACCGTTCTGGACAGTTGTCTGTTTCTAAAGAATTATTTCCTTTAATTGTTAGAAATTATCTAGCTCCTATTGCAGATACTCAAAATGATTTTATTTTTTCATCTACCGAAAAAATTATCCATGCACAAGAAATAGAGCAACCCTATACCGAAGATGAAGAAACTCCCATATCTTGGGATGAGTATTGGAATTACGCCAATGAAGTTTTTAAAAGCATAACGTATAGAAACATCCACAATTACAGAATAGAAGAATATCAAACCATTCATCAGGTAATGTATTTTGCTACCAGTTCTAAAATTGCCACAGCTAAAAGTATTTTGTTTTTATATGATAATATTTTAAATGAAATAGAGGAATTGCCACTACTTTCTAAAATTATCAACCCAATAAATAGAGACCGAAAAAATACAATTACAGACCAAGGTTTTTTAAACTACAATCATTTTCATGCTGGTCAAATGTCTAATCAATTTCCTTTATCTATTAGCCAGCGAAAAACTTTATTATCTTATTTAACAGCCGAAGAAAATGCTGTTACTGCCGTAAATGGACCTCCAGGAACAGGTAAAACTACCTTGTTACAAAGTGTAGTTGCAACCGAGTTTGTAAAATCTGCTATTTTAGGAGATGAAGCTCCAGTTATATTGGCCTGCTCTAGCAACAACCAAGCCGTTACAAATATTATAGATAGTTTTATAAATTCTGAAAGTACTTTAAAAGATTTATCAAAAAGGTGGATTCCTAATTTTAACGGATACGCAACCTATCTACCTTCAAATTCTAAAAGTCCAAAATCTTTAGAAAATATTAATTTTTTAAAAGGAAATCTATTTGGTCACGAAGGTACGTTGTGTGAACTAGAAACAGAGCAATATATTTTTGAAGCAGAAGCCTACTTTTTTAATCAATTTAAAGAATATTATGGTTTTGAGCTAGAATCTTTAGAAGATGTATATAATCATTTACAAAAAGAAATTATATTACTAGATGATGAATTAATCAACGGAACTCGCATTTGCAGCGATTATATTAGTTCTATTGATAAAATTAATACCATTCTAATAGATCCTAAGAACAAAATAGAAAAAGACAAAATTCAGATTTCTAATTTAAAAAACTGGAGAGATCAACTAAATAAATTAAAATCTGGAGCTAAAAGTTCAAACTTTATAGAGTTAATTAAAACTGTTTTTAGCGAAAATTCTGATGCTATAAATACTACAGATTGTATTTTTAAAATCCCTTCGGAACTTTTATACGATGAAAAAAAAGCACTAGATTATATAAAAGAGCATTTAACAAATTTAAATATTGCCTTACAATCCAATATCAAATTAAACAACTGGAAATTAAAAAATAACATAAAAGGGTATCCTTTTGTGTCCGAAGAACAAATGTGGGAATTTGAATACCAAAAATTGAATTCTACCACAAAAAGTCATCAATATTTTTATGATGAATTGGATCTAAATCTACGTCATAAATCATTTTTATTGGCTACGCATTACTGGGAAGCTCGTTGGTTAGAAGCCACTCTAGATGCATTGGAAAACGAAACTGAAAAAGGAACAGGAGAAAAAGTAATTAGCGCTAAATGGAAAAGAAGAGCTATGCTAACCCCTTGTTTTGTAGCTACGTTTTATATGGCTCCACCTCATTTTATTTACAGTCAGTTTCAGGGAGAAAACCCAGAGGGTAAACCCATTTTTGAATATCTACCGCTTTTTAATTTTATAGATTTATTAATTATTGATGAAGCAGGTCAGGTTACTCCAGAGGTCAGTATTCCTTTGTTTTCTTTAGCTAAAAAAGCAATTGTAGTAGGTGATTTACAACAAATAGAACCTATTTGGTCTATTCCTCCTAAAATTGATCAAGGAAACTTAGCCAATCAAAATATCATCAGCAATTATCAAGAAAGTGAAATTTTACATAATTTAGGGTTTTTGGCTTCTAGCGGGAGTATTATGAAAATGGCTCAAAACGCATGCGAGTTTGAAACCTTATTACCTACAGGTACACAACCAGGAATGATTTTATTAGAACACCGTAGGTGTAATGATGAAATTATTGGATTTTGCAACGAATTGGCATACGGAGGTATTTTAAAACCCATGAAGGGAAAAGCATCCGAAGATCAAATATTCCCTTCCATGTTGGCTTATCATATAGAAGGGGTTAGTGAACGCAGATACAATAGTCGTTGTAATTTAAACGAAGTAAACGCAATAATTAAATGGTTACGTCAACACGAAGAAAATATTCAAGAAGCTTATGATGTAACTGCTATAGAAAAAGTATTAGGTATTATTACTCCTTTTGCTAGTCAAAAAACAGAACTTTCTAAAGCTTTATTAGATGCTGGTTACAATATAAATTTAATCAAACTTGGAACTGTACATGCTTTACAAGGAGCCGAAAGGAACATTGTTTTGTTTAGTTCTGTGTATAGCAATTTAGATGAAGGTACATTGTTTTTTGACAAAGACAACAAACCAAATATGCTAAACGTAGCAGTGTCTAGAGCTAAAGATAGTTTTATTTTGTTTGGAGACACTCGGGTGTTTGATGAAACCAAACAAAGCCCTTCTGGAGTCTTAAAAAAGCACTTAAGTATTTTAGAAGCGGTATCTTAAAAAACACGGTACAAAGTAGTTACTATTTTTCCTTTATTGTTTTTTAAATTGATAGATTGTAATTCTTTTTCTTCTTTTATGTTAAAGTTAAAAGGTGGACTTAATAAGTGTACTCCACTTTGTTTTTTAATCCTAATTCCTTGTCCAGAAATTATATCTTTATTGGGTATAAAATCTCCACAAGGCAAGTGTTCGGTTAAAACAATATATTTAAAGTTCGTTAATTTTTTCATCACATTTAATACCTCGTTGTTAGACAAATGTTGCAATACTTGTCTTAAAATAACACAATCACCTACAGGAAGATTGTCTACAGCAATATCTAAACAATAAAACGATAAATTTGGGAGTTTAAATTTTTGCTTATTACGCTCTATAAGATTCTCTACAATATCTACAGCAATATAATTTTGGGTGTATTTAAGTAACTGTTTTCCTACGTTAAAATCACCACAACCTAAATCACAAACAGTAATAGGTGTTTTAAAAGAAGTAAAAAAAGAAATCAACGTTTCTATATACGGCATCACAATTTCAGAATCATGTGAACCTGATCCTGAATAAAAATCAAATTCGTTTCCTCCCCATAATTTCATTTCATACACCTGCTCCATAGCTTTTTTAGTAGGCCAAGGCTTTTTTACTTTTTTAGATTTATTTTCTACAGTCATTATTTATCGTATCAAAAACAAATATATACAGACTATTTTACAAAGATAGGTCTATATTAAAAATAAGCCTTTTATCACATTATAGAGAATAGTGTTCTGTAAGCTTTTCTCTACATTTGATACTAAAGAAATAAAAATGTCAGAAACCAATTATAATTGCAATACAGAAACAGGAGTTTGCGAAGTAACATCTTCGCAAAGCACATTAATAGAATCACAAAAAGAAACAACTGCTAAAATAAAAATCACTTATTATTATGATGCTTTATGTGGATGGTGTTACGGATTTACCAATGCCTTTAAACAATTTAAAGAAGCACATTCACAAGACATAGATTTTGAAGTTGTTAGCGGTGGTTTATTTACCGGAGGACGAGTTGGCTATATTAATAACGTGGCTCCTTACATTAAACAGGGTGCCTACAAAAATGTAGAACAAGTTACAGGGGTGCTTTTTGGAAAGAAATTTATAGATAAAATATTTGGAGAAGGTGATATTCTACTAAACTCATTACCTCCTGCAATTGCTTTAAGTATTGTAAAAGAAAACAAACCAGAAAAATCTGTTGAATTTGCAGAATTATTATTAAAAGCTGCTTATAAAGACGGTGTTGACTTAAATAATTTTGAAGCTTACAAACCATATTTAACAATAATTAATTTTAACATCGTTACTTTTAATAAAAAGGTTACAGATGAAAAATACAAAAGATTAGCTATGGCAGATTTTGATTCTTTTGTTAAAAAACAATTGGGTGGAATGCCAACATTGTTGATAGAGCACAAGAACAAAAAAGGAGTTTTAAGTAATGGCTATGCAGATTATCAGGAATTAGAAAAACGATTAGATTACTATTTAAAAACCATATGATAAAAAATAAAACTCATTAATCCTCTATTTATTCACAAAAAACTAAGGATTGAATTATATATTTGCTAAAATTTTTAAATCAATTTATAAAATTATTAAAAGAACTACTTGATGTTTATTATTCATCGCTGAAAAATAACAAACACCAAATAATATTCTAAAACCAATTCAACTGTTATGAAAGACTCTTTTAATATTGAACCATTTCAAGCTGCTGAAGGAATTGTATATCATGCAGACACTTGTTTGCCTTTAACAGATGCACACGAGCGAAAAAAAGTAAAATTTAAAGCTTTGGCTCGACATTCCTATCCAGGAGATCGGTTAGATGAGAACACTTTAGGATTAAACAGTATTGGTTATTGGGATGCCAATACACCACAAGACTGGGGATTAGATTGGCAC
The DNA here is from genome assembly GCF_011762155.1 of Wenyingzhuangia heitensis. Lineage (GTDB taxonomy): Bacteria > Bacteroidota > Bacteroidia > Flavobacteriales > Flavobacteriaceae > Wenyingzhuangia > Wenyingzhuangia heitensis. The sequence continues at coordinate 495,936 of NZ_JAASQL010000002.1, read as the reverse complement.
AGAAATGAAGGAATAGAGTTTCATTTTTTAGAATCAGGATTAATGCCATATGCTCAAGAAAACAAAGAAGTTGTATTAGAGCCTAATACTTTAACAATTACAAGACCCTGGGAAGCACATAAAGTAGGAAACCCAACAATTGGTGTGGGTAAATTTTATTGGATTATAATAGATTTAGGGGTTAGAAGACCGCATCAACCTTGGATTTGGCCAGAATGGATCAACATAACACAACAAGATTTAGAGCGATTAACGATTCTGTTAAGACAGAATGAAAAATCTATTATTAAAACAAATCACAATTACAAAGAGTGCTTTCATAAAATAGGAAAAGCCGTTGATGAAGATGTTGATAATAACAATGCCTCTAAAATAAGAATCTTAATCAATCAACTTCTATTATTATTATTAGATAGTTTAAACGAAGAAAAAATTGTTTTAAACGAATCTCTTACAGACAGTTCTAGAAGTGTAAAATTCTTTTTAAAAGAATTGGACAATAACATATCAGAAAACTGGACAATTCAATCTATGGCAGACTCTGCAGGAGTTGGTTTAACTAGGTTCACACATCATTGCAAACAAATTACCAACCTTACTCCTATGCAATATTTAGCCTACAAACGTATAGAAAAATCCAAACATTTATTGTTAGATAACAAAGAACTTTCTGTGTCAGAAATTGCTTATATGTGTGGCTTTACTACAAGCCAATATTTTGCTACCGTTTTTAAAAAACACGAAAACTATACTCCTAACGAGTTTCGTATTCAAAACAACCAATAAGTATATTTTTCTTCACTGAAAAATTATAAACATCATCTTATTTGTAAATCTATATATTTATCAATCAATAATTGTATTTTGTGATTATTTCACAATTTTCACCACTATACAATAGAAACTATACTGATTAATAACTATATAATTACATTCAATGGAAAAAGCGAATAAGAATAGATTGTTTATTGCTAGCTGTCTAGCATTAATCACAACAGCAATGACTTTTGCTATTAGAGCAAGATTAGAAACCGTTTTTGGACCAGAAGGAGTTGGACTAACTTTAGAACAAATAGGATACGCTTTTACACCTGCATTTTTTGGATTTACACTTGCCATGATTTTTGGGGGACCTTTGGTGGATTTGTTAGGCATCAAAAAAATAACATGGATTGCTTTTATAACACACGCTATTGGTATTGTGTGGACAATTATGGCAGATTCTATGACCTCTTTATTTTTAGCAACCTTATTTATTGGTATTGGTAATGGTATGGTAGAAGCAGCTTTAAATCCTTTAATTGCTTCTATGTATTCAGATCAAAAAACTAAAATGCTAAACAGATTTCATGTTTGGTTTCCTGGTGGAATTGTAATAGGATCTTTAGTAGGTTGGTTTATTATGGATATTTTAGGATTGGATTGGCAACTTATGGTAGCTACCTTATTTATTCCTTTGGTTATTTATGGTGTTTTGTTTTTTGGCCAAGAAATACCTGTTACTGAACGTGTAAAATTAGGAATTAGCAATAAGCAAATGATTGCTAGTGTAACCAAACCTCTTTTTCTTTTTATGGTATTTTGTATGTTATTAACAGCAGCATCAGAATTAGGAACCACACAAAGAATAGAATCTTTGTTAAAAACATCTGTGTCATCACCGTTATTAGTGTTGGCATTTATAAACGGAATTATGGCATTAGGTAGATTGTCAGCAGGAAAAGTTGTTCACAAACTAAAACCAGCCGGAATGCTTTTATATTCAGCAATATTTACTTTAATTGGTCTTTGGTTATTAACCATTACAACCGGAGGTATGACTTTTGTAGCAGCAGCAGTATTTGCCGTTGGTGTTACTTTTTTCTGGCCAACTATGTTAGGTTTTGTAGCCGAATATTTACCACAAACAGGAGCTTTAGGATTGTCTATAATGGGAGGTGCAGGAATGTTTTCTGTTTCTTTGGTATTGCCTATTATGGGTAAATTAATGGACAATGCAAATGCAACTGAAGCTTTAAGAACAATGTCTATTTTACCTGCAATTTTAATTGTAGCGTTTATAGGCTTAAATATATACATGAAAAAGACAAGCAAAGCATAAACATGAATAGAAAATTAAGAATGGGGATGATTGGTGGTGGAACCGGATCATTCATTGGAGATGTACACAGAAAAGCTTCATCAATTGATGGAATGATTGAACTAGTTTGTGGTGCATTTAGTAGCACAGCAGAAAAATCAATCCAATCAGGAAAAGATTTGTTTTTACCAGAAAACAGATGTTATGGTAGTTATGAGGAAATGATTTTAAAAGAAAAAGAACTTCCAGAGAACGAACGTATGGATTTTGTTTCTATTGTAACTCCAAACCACATGCACTTCCCTCCTGCTAAAATGGCTTTAGAAAACGGATTTCACGTAGTTTGTGACAAACCGATGACGTTGACTTTAGAAGAAGCTGTTGAGTTAGAAAAGATTATAAAAGCCTCTGAAAAACAATTTGCTTTAACACATAATTATCCTGCTAGTCCTATGGTAAAACAAGCCAAAGCTTTGGTAGATAATGGTGATATTGGAACCATTAGAAAAGTACAAGTACAATACTTACAAGGTTGGTTGTCTACAGATTTAGAAGCTACGGGGCAAAAACAAGCTGCTTGGCGAGTAGATCCAACAAAATCAGGTATTGGAGGAGCTTTGGGTGATATTGGAACCCATGCCGAAAATTTAGTAGAATATATTACAGGCTTAAAAATTACAGAAATTGCTGCAGATTTAGGTCGATTTGGTAAAGGTCGTATTTTAGATGATGACGGTAATATGTTATTACGTTTAGAAAACGGTGCCAAAGGAACGATGTCTATTTCTCAAATTGCTTTGGGAGAAGAAAACAATTTGGCAATTCTTATATATGGAACCAAAGGAAGTTTAGAATGGCATCAAGAAAATCCAAACCAATTAATTACACGTTGGTTAGACGAGCCTGTTAAAATTTACACTCCAAACGGAAATAAACTGTATGCAGAAGCTCAAATTGCTAGAATTCCAGCGGGTCACCCAGAAGGATATTTAGAAGCCTTTGCAACTGTTTATAAGAATTTTGCCAATCATCTTATTGCTATCTCTAACGGAAAAACAATAAAAAACCCAGACTATCCTACGGTTAAAGATGGAATTAGAGGAATGAAATTTATTTATGCAGCGGTAGAAAGTGATAAAAACAACGCTGCCTGGACAACTTTATAAGAAACAAAACCAATGTTAAAATTTAGAACTAAAAACAACATTAAACTTACTTTACTTACTACAGCAATACTAGCCGTAAGTTGTGGTAAAAAAGAAAAGGAATACTTTGATACAAAGTACACCAAACCTGAAATTGTAAAAGAAGCTTCCTCAGATTTTAAATCTCCAAAAGAAAGTTTAAACAGTTTTTATTTACCTGAAGGTTACGAAATTCAATTAGTAGCAAGCGAACCTATGGTAGATGAGCCTGTAACCATTGCCTGGGATGGAAACGGACGTATGTATGTAGCAGAAATGAATACTTACATGCAAGATGTTGATGGTACAGGAACCAACAGGTCTATTAGTAAAATTAAACAATTAATAGATACTGATGGAGATGGTAAAATGGACAAAAGCACCGTTTTTATAGACAGCTTAATGTTGCCTAGGATGATATTACCACTAGATAATGGAGAGTTAATTGTAAACGAAACCTACTCTTATGATTTATGGAAGTACACAGATACAAATAATGATGGTGTTGCTGATGTTAAAAAGAGAGTCTTTCACATTCCAAAAAGAAGAGGTGGGAATTTAGAACACCAACAAAGTGGTTTGTTATGGAGTTTAGATAACTGGACATACACAACCTACAACCCTATACGTTTTAAATTTACCAAAGATAAGGTCGTTGCAGATACTGTAGCCAATATGCCAGCTGGACAATGGGGATTAACTCAAGATGATTTAGGAAATATCTTTTACGCTACTGCGGGTGGAGAAAATCCTGCTTATGGATTTCAACATCCCCCTGTTTATGGAGATTACAGTCCAAAAGAAAGATTGGAAGAAGGATTTATGGAGACCTTTCCTATTGTAGGAACTCCCGATGTACAAGGTGGTCCCAAAAGACTTAAAGAAGATGGAACCTTAAATCATTTTACAGGAGTTGCTGGTCAAACTATTTTTAGAGGACACAAAATGCCATCTAGTATGTACGGGGATTTATTTATTCCAGAACCTGTAGGTAGATTAATTAGAAGAGCTAAGGTGAATAATATAGATGGATTAAAAGTGTTATCTAACCCATATTATCAAACTGAGTTTTTAGCATCTACAGATTTAAACTTTAGACCTGTTTGGTCTGAAACAGGACCTGACGGTTCTTTGTATGTAGTAGATATGTATAGAGGAATTATTCAAGAAAGTAACTGGACTAGAAAAGGAAGTGCTATTAGACCTGTTATTAAACGTAAGGGATTAGATAAGAATATTGGTAGAGGTAGAATTTACCGTATTGTTCACAAAGATTTTACTCCAGACAAACAGCCTAAATTATTAGACAAAACATCTAAAGAACTGGTTTCTTATTTAGGACACAGAAATGGATGGTATAGAAATACAGCTCAAAAATTAATTATTTTAAGAGCAGATGCTACTGTAATTCCAATGTTAAAAGAAATTGCTTTAAACAATCAAAGTACCTGGTCTAAGTGGTTTGGAGAAGATGATAAAGATTATGGATTAGAAAGAATTCATGCTTTATGGACTTTAGAAGGATTAGAAGCTATTGATAAAGAATTAATAATATCAAAATTTAAAGATGAAGACCCTAGAGTAAGAATGACAGCTATTAGAATTAGTGAAAATTTTCTTAAAAAAGGAGCTACTGATTTGTTTCAAAACTATGAAAAATTAGCGTTAGACCCTTCTACGGAAGTAATCAATCAATTGGCTTTAAGTTTGCGTTTTAGTGATTCTAAAAAAGCAACCTCTATGTTAAAATCTATCCAAAGGAAACACCAAGAACATCAAATTATAGCACATTCTGCCAAAGAGAGTTTAAAAAAGGACGATGAAAGATTGGTTGCTTTAAAAGATAAAATAAAAGATAGAAACAACAATCATATTAGTAATATTCTTAGAGGATATGACTCTTACAATCAATTATGTATTACTTGTCATGGTCCAGATTTAAAAGGAGTTCAGAATGAAGACGGCTCTTTAGTAGCACCACCATTATTAGGAAGCCCAAGAGTAAAAGGCGATCCTAAAAAATTAATTAAAATATTATTAAATGGATTGATTGGTGAAGTTGATGGAAAAGAATATGGAGTTATGATGTCTTTAAAAGACAATGATAATTTTTGGATTGCTGATGTATTAAGTTATGTAAGAGCAATGAATGATGAAGAAGCTTTACAAGCTTGGGCTGTAGGAAAAGTAAGAAATCAAACCAAAGACAGAAAAGATTATTGGACCTTAAAAGAATTAAATAAATCAAAATAATTAACCAACCACTAACCAAAAAAACATGAATATAATAAAAGGACCCGCTATATTTTTAGCTCAGTTTGTTGGCTCAGAAGCTCCGTACAACACCTTAGATGGAATGTGCGGATGGGTAGCCTCTTTAGGGTACAAAGGAATACAAATCCCTACCTGGGAAACAGGATTGATTGATTTAGATTTGGCTGCTAGCAGTCAAACCTACTGCGATGAATTAAAAGGAAAAGTAGCTTCGTACGGATTGGAAATCACAGAACTTTCTACACACCTACAAGGGCAGTTAGTTGCTGTAAATCCCGCGTATGATTCTATGTTTGATGGATTTGCTCCTGAAACCTATAGAAACAACCCTAAAGCAAGAACTGCATGGGCTGTTGACCAATTAAAAAAAGCGGCCGTTGCTAGTAAAAACTTAGGTATTACGGCACATGCAACATTCTCTGGTTCATTAATGTGGCATACCATGTATCCTTGGCCTCAAGCTCCAAAAGGATTGGTAGAAATGGGATTTAAAGAATTAGCCAATAGATGGATGCCAATCTTAAATACTTTTGATGAAAATGGTGTGGATGTTTGTTATGAAATTCATCCTGGAGAAGATTTGCACGATGGTGTTACTTTTGAACGTTTTTTAAAAGCAACTAACAATCATAAAAGAGTTAATATTTTATACGATCCTAGTCATTTTGTATTACAGCAATTAGATTATTTAAAGTACATAGATTACTACCATGAATACATAAAAATGTTCCATGTTAAAGATGCCGAATTTAATCCTTCTGGAAAAGTAGGAGTTTATGGAGGGTATCAAGACTGGAAAGACCGTGCTGGTAGATTTAGATCTTTAGGTGATGGACAAGTAGATTTTAAAAGCATTTTTTCTAAACTTACCCAATACAACTGTAATGTTTGGGCGGTTATGGAATGGGAATGTTGTTTAAAATCTCCCGAGCAAGGTGCCAAAGAAGGAGCTCCTTTTATTGCACAACACTTAATTGATGCTACTGAAAAAGGTTTTGATGATTTTGCAGGAAGCTCTGACGATCAAGAAGCCTTGAAAAAAATATTAGGAATTTAATTCTATTACACTTAGTTATAAACCAAATAGCCATCAGAAATTCTGATGGCTATTTTTGTTTTCATAAAAAAATCCCATTCTTATAAAATAAGAATGGGATTAAAAGCAGAGAGACAGGGATTCGAACCCTGGAGCCGATCTCTCGACCACAGCTTTCCAGGCTGCTCCATTACCACTCTGGCACCTCTCTCTGTTGGGACTGCAAATAAATAAAATATTTTTCAGTTAAATAGTATTTCTTCCCCTTTTCTTATTTCTTTTCTAACTAAGAATAGTTTACTTTTAATACCGTATAAAATTAAGTTTATGAAACAAGTTAATTGGGGAATTATTGGTGTAGGAAATGTATGCGAGGTTAAAAGTGCACCTGCTATGTATAAAACCCCCAACTCAACCGTGATTGCTGTAATGCGTAGAGATATAGACAAAGCTAAAGATTATGCAAAAAGACACCATATAGAAGAATGGACAAATAATGCAGATGATATTATCAATCATCCAGAGGTTAATGCTGTTTATATTGCTACTCCTCCAAAATATCACAAAGCATATGCCTTAAAAGTTGCTGCAGCTGGTAAGGCTTGTTACATAGAAAAACCAATGGCTATTACTCATCAAGAATGCATAGAGATTGAAAAAGCATTTAAAGCTAAAAACTTGCCTTTATACATTGCTTATTACAGAACTTGTTTGCCTAATTTTTTAAAGGCAAAAGAATTAATAACCAACGGAACACTAGGTAATTTATTGAACGTACAATTAAACCTAACCAAACCTTTAGATGTTAAAGATGAAAATTATGAGGCTCACAATTGGAGAGTAGATCCTAAAATAGCGGGTGATGGTTATTTTTATGATTTAGGTTCTCATCAATTAAATATTCTAGAGTTTTTAATTGGAGATATTGAACACGTTCAAGGCTTGGCAATTAATCAATCTAAAATATACAAGTCTAACGATGTAGTTGCTGCCAATATTTTATTTAAAAATAATGTGGTAGGTTCTTGTTTTTGGGCTTTTAACAATGGCATAACTACCAAACGTGATGAACTAATTATAAACGGAACCAAAGGAAATATTAAAATGACTTGTTTTAACGACAATCCTATTATTTTAACACTTGCTGATGGAAGCCAAAAAGAATTTGACATTCCGTATCCAGAACATGTACAACAACCATTAATAGCTTCTATTATTGGTGATTTACTTACCAAAACCAAACAAACTTATAGCACAGGTAAAATTGGAGCAAAGACCAATTACTGGTTAGAACAAATTAGCGGATTGGTATCTTAATTTTAAAAAGACAGTTTAACTTTTTTACATTAATATTAATTTTTCAATACATTAATTATATTTTAAAATCATGAAAACACTCATTACATTTTTATTCTCGTTCCTATTTATTTTTAACATCTCTGCTCAAAGTGATCAAAAAGCCATTAAGATTGCAAACAAAGTGATGGAAACTATGGGAGGAGAAGAAAACTGGAATAATGTACATTACTTAAAATGGAATTTTGGGAAAAGAATTTTACATTGGAACAAATGGTCTGGTAATGTTCGTGTAGAATCTCCTAAAGAAACATTGGTTATTTTAGTAAATATTAATACTAACAAAGGAAAAGCTTTTAAAAATGGCAAATTGATTACGGATACTAAAGAATCTGAAAAACTAGTAAACAAAGCAAAAAAATGGTGGATTAATGATTCTTATTGGTTAACCATGCCATGGAAATTATTAGATCCAGGAGTTACTTTAAAATATATTGATACAACTAAATTAAAAAACGGACACAAAGCAGATATTTTGCAAATGACGTTTGAAAAAGTGGGGGTTACTCCTAACAATAAATATTACGTTTATGTAGATACTAAAGAAAACTTAATAAAACAATGGGCTTTCTTTGCTAATTATAAAGATGAAAAACCAAAATTCACAAAACCTTGGGACAATTATCAAAAGTTAGAAAACGTATTATTATCTTTTGATAGAAGTGATTTTGGTCCTAAAAATGTAGAAGCAAAACAAACTTTTGACTCTGCTATATTTACCGATTTGTAATATTTAAAATTATTTTTAATAATCAACATTCTTTTACGACTAAGCCTAAACTAGTTTTATTCCCTTAAATTAGTAGTAACTTTTACAACAGCGCTTATGAACAAAAGAGATGCAGCATATACAGGTTTTGTCTTTAAAAAATATGAAGCACCAGTACTTTCTATTTTTGACAAACTGTTAGAAATATTTAAAGAATTAATTACGCACACCTCTGGAGATGTAGATGAAGCCTTAAACTGGTTAGAGGAATTAGACAAAACCTATCAATTAACCACTGCAGAATATACATTAGAAGATTTTAAACGTGATTTATTTGACAAAGGTTTTATACAAGAACGCATAAAACCCGATGGAAATTCTGGAACCGGAATTACAGCCAAAACAGAACGTGCCATTCGCCAAAGAGCCTTAAATCAAATTTTCGGAAAACTAAAAAAATCAGGTTCTGGAAACCACAGTACTAAAAAAATTGGTGCTGGTGATGATATTACAGGAGAAACCAGAGCTTATCAATTTGGTGATAGTTTGGACAATGTATCTATGACTGAAAGCATTAAAAACGCACAAGTAAACAATGGAGTTGCTAATGGTTTTCAATTAACTGAAGATGATTTGGTGGTGAATGAAACCACCCATAAATCGCAAATGAGTACTGTGTTAATGATAGACATTAGCCACAGCATGATTTTGTATGGAGAAGACAGAATTACTCCTGCCAAAAAAGTAGCCATGGCTTTGGCCGAATTGATTACCACTCGCTACCCAAAAGACACCCTAGATATTATTGTGTTTGGTAATGATTCTTGGAAAATATCAATTCAGGAACTCCCCTATTTGCAAGTAGGTCCTTATCATACAAATACCGTTGCTGGTTTAGAATTGGCTATGGATTTACTAAGACGAAAAAAGAATACCAACAAACAAATTTTTATGATAACTGATGGAAAACCAAGTTGCTTGCGTTTGCCCGATGGTCGCTATTATAAAAACAGTAATGGTCTTGACAAACACATTGTAAGTAAGTGTTACGATAAAGCTAGCCAAGCCAGAAAACTCCACATTCCCATTACCACCTTTATGATTGCTCAAGATCCGTATTTAATGCAATTTGTAAGAGCGTTTACTCAAGCCAATCAGGGAAAAGCATTTTATACAAGATTGCAAGGTTTAGGAGAAATGATTTTTGAAGATTATGAACAAAACAGAAAAAAAAGAATTAAAGGATAATATGAAACAAACAGCCATAAAAACTTTAGGAGAATTAAAAGCCTCTGGTTACATTTATAAAAGTATTAAAGAAGAATTAAGAAGTAATTTAATCAACCTTAAAAAAGAACAAAAGGAAACTTTTACAGGAGTTCATGGGTATGAAAAAACGGTAATTCCTCAATTAGAACGTGCTATTTTATCTAAACATAACATTAATTTATTAGGATTACGTGGACAAGCAAAAACACGTTTGGCTCGTCAAATGACTAATTTATTAGATGAGTATATTCCTGTTGTTAGTGGTTCAGAAATTAATGACGATCCCTTAAAACCTATTTCTCGTTTTGCCAAAGAATTAATTGCAGAAAAAGATGACCACACCCCTATTAGTTGGTTACATCGCTCAGAAAGATTTGCGGAAAAGTTAGCCACTCCAGATGTTACCGTAGCTGATATTATTGGAGATATTGATCCTATAAAAGCAGCCAATTTAAAATTGTCTTATGCCGATGATAGAGTAATTCACTACGGAATGATTCCTAGAGCAAACAGATGTATTTTTGTTATTAATGAATTACCCGATTTACAAGCCAGAATTCAAGTAGCTTTGTTTAATATTTTGCAAGAAGGAGACATTCAAATTCGTGGTTTTAAATTACGTTTTGATTTGGATATGCAATTTGTATTTACTGCAAATCCCGAAGATTACACCAATAGAGGAAGTATTATTACTCCTTTAAAAGATAGAATTGGTTCGCAAATTTTAACACACTACCCAGATAGTATACAAATTGCAAAAACCATTACGCAACAAGAAGCCAAACTAGAAAAAAACCAAGCAGATAATATTTACGTTCCAGAGCTGGCAAAAGATCTTATAGAACAAATTGGTTTTGAAGCTAGAGAAAGTGAATTTGTAGATGTAAAAAGTGGTGTAAGTGCTCGTTTAAGTATATCTGCTTACGAGAATTTAATGAGTACTGCAGAATTAAGAATGTTAGCTTCTGAAGAACAAAACACAAGTGTTAGATTGAGTGATTTTATCGGAATTATTCCTGCTATTAACGGAAAAATAGAATTGGTGTATGAAGGTGAACAAGAAGGAGCTGCATCGGTTGCCGAAAACTTAATTAACGATGCCGTTAAAACGTTATTTCCAACTTATTTTCCTGCTATAGAAAAGTTAGTTCGTAAAGATGCAACGACTCCTTATGATGAATTGATCAAATGGTTTATAGAAGGAACAGATTTTGAATTGGCTAACGATTTAACAAACAAAGAACACATACAACAATTAGATTATATTCAGCCATTAACGGATTTACTTATAAAATATCAGCCTGATTTAGATCAAAAAGACATTCATTTTTTTAAAGAATTTGTGTTGTGGGCTATGGTAGAATATAAAAAACTAAGCAAAGTAGAATTAAGTGAAGGTTATGGTTTTAAAGATACTTTTGAAAGTTTTATTGATGGGATTTAAAACTCTATAACTGCATATAAACCCCAGATATACAAACCTCTATGCTAAACATGTTTAGCATAGAGGTTTTCCTTTTTTAAATCCGTAAATTCAAATCATTGATAATCCTTTTAATTTATAGATATTTGATTTAGATTAGACTTTTGATGAACTTAGAACCTTTATACTTAACCTTTAAATTGGCAGCAATTACAACTTTTTTGTTGTTTTTTATTGCTATGCCCATATCTTATTGGTTGGTACAAACTCGCTCTAAATTAAAACCTATTATAGAAGCTATTGTTTCAATGCCTTTGGTGTTACCTCCTACAGTTTTAGGTTTTTATTTTTTAATCTTTTTGGGACCTAACAATTTTATAGGAGCTTGGTTGCAAAATACTTTTGAAATTCAATTGGTATTTTCTTTTACAGGATTGGTTGTGGCATCAGTTATATATAGTCTTCCATTTATGGTACACCCTATTCAAGCAGGATTGTCTGCCTTGCCAAAATCATACACCGAAACTGCTCAGTTAATGGGAAAGTCAAGGTTTTTAATTTTAAAAAAAGTGTTATTACCCAATATCAAACCTGCAATTCTTACAGGAATTGTACTCACCTTTGCTCATACCATTGGAGAGTTTGGTGTGGTTTTAATGATTGGTGGTAACATTCCACAAAAAACAAAAGTTGCTTCTATTGCTATTTACGATGAGGTAGAAGCTTTAAATTACACCGCAGCCAATCAATATTCTTTAATATTATTAGGGATTTCTTTTGCTGTTTTACTTTGTGTTTATTTAATAAATGGTGGCTACTTAAAACGTGTAATAAGATGATTAATTGTGAATTTAACAAAACCTATATTACAGGAAAAAGAGCTTTTTATTTAAATATAAAAACCTCTTTTAAACATAAGGCTATCAATGTGGTTTTTGGACCTTCGGGAGCTGGAAAAACTTCTTTATTACGTTTGATTAGTGGTTTAGACAAAATTGACGAAGGAATTATAAAAGTAAATCATACCTATTGGGAAAACACCACTAAAAAAAAATGCATACCACTTGCAAAAAGAAACATAGCATATGTGTTTCAGGATTATGGTTTATTTCCTAATATGACAGTTTTAAACAATTTAAAATTTGTTAAAAAGAAACTAAATCAAGAATTGTTAAATGATGTGATTGCTACTTTAGAAATAAAACATTTGTTAATGACCAAACCTACGGAGCTTTCTGGAGGTCAAAAACAAAGAGTTGCCTTAGCTAGAGCCTTGGTACAAGAACCAGATTTGTTGTTATTAGATGAACCTTTAACTGCTATTGATGAGGTTTTAAGACACAAATTACAAAGCTATTTAGTTGCTTTGCAAAAAAAATATGAATTTACTGTAATTATGGTAACACACAGTTTGCAAGAAGTTTTAAAACTTGCTCACCATGTGTGTGTTATGAATTATGGAGAAGTAATAGACCAAGGAAATCCTAGTATTTTGCTAGACAGCAACCCAAACAATATACTTAAAGGCACTGTGCTAGATTTAAATCAAGAAGCAGTAACCGTGTTAATTGGTGTGCAACAAATCTTATTAAAAAAGAGTCAAATTAAAACGAGTAAATACACGATTGGTGATCTTGTAGAAATTAGTCTTTTATAAATTAGATTGTTCTAATCACCTCCTCTAAAGGTTTTCTAGATTTTGGTTTTTCACTTAATTGATTCAAATCATTCTCATCTCTAAAACCAATTGCTACGGCAAAAACACTTCTATAATCATCATTTCCTAAAATAGCATCATACTTTTCTGCTTCTATACCTTCCATGGGAGTTGAATCTATTTGCATAGTAGCACAAGCACTTAAAAAAGTACCCAAAGCAATATACAATTGCTTGTCCATCCATGTTTTTGTTTCATTTTCAGAATGCTGATTGATATAATCTTGGTAAAAACCAAAGGCATATTCTGGCAACCTATTCGCTAGTTCTTCTTTAAATTTTGATAAATTATCTACACTTCTAAAAACCACAACAGTATCGCAGTTTTTAACTTTATCTGTATTGTGCTGAGAAACCATTGATAATTTGTTTTTTGTATCTACATCAGACACAAACACAAATTCCCATGGCTGACTGTTTATAGAGGATGGACTTAATCTTAACACCTCTTTTAAAGCTTCAATTTTATCTGTATCAATTTTTTTATCATCCTTATACAACTTGGTGGTATATCTATTTTGTATTGCGTTTAAAAATTTCATTATATCTCTGTTTTATAAAAATTAAGTTTAACAATTTTCTGTTTTAATATCACAAAAATCACCTACAATTTCTTTGGGTGCTAATTGCTGTAACATATCCATCAACGTAAAATTAGAAACAGCTCCAGAAATTCTATGTTTATGATCCACAATATAAGTAGGCACAGCATTTACGTGTAAGTCTCTAGCTGATTTTTCTTTAGCAAGCACTAAATTTTTGTAAATGTCTAACTCACTATTCCATGCTTTTGTAACCACCTCTGTCAATAAATAATTTTTGGTGATTTTAAGAATGTTTTCTAACAGAGAAATGTCAACTCCTTTAGAAAAATAAGCCGTTTGTATTGCGTGTAAAACTTGTAACCCCACACCTATGTCTTCTGCTTTTAAAATTACCTGATGAATTTTTAAGGTATTAGGAATTGTGGTAAATTTTTCTGGATTGATTTCTAAACCTTCCGCTAAAGCAGCTTCTGACACTTTTTTATAAGCCAAAATAGGGTCATCAATCCCTTTACTTTTCCAATATTCTTTTATAGAAATTCCTTGCTCTGGCAAATTAGGTCGTATTTGAAAAGGAACCAAACGTATTTGAACCTTTGCCTTTGTTTTTTGAATAGCATTGGTTAATCGTTGGTGTCCAATATAACACCAAGGGCAAATAATGTCGTATATTAAATCTATTTCTAAAGCATCTGTATTCATGCATTTTTAGACGAAATAATTCTAAAAACTAACAGCCTAAAAATTGATGATAGAACGCTACACTATTTTTTTAATACTACACATCTAAACACTATTTTTGCATTTATGGAAAACAGGAAAGTAGTAACTAAAAAATTGCATAGAGCTGTGGGTGAAGCCATAGAGCAATTTACAATGATTGAAGAGGGAGACAAAGTAATGGTATGCTTGTCTGGGGGAAAAGATAGTTATGCAATGTTAGATATGATGTTGCATTTTAAAAAAGTAGCTCCTATTTCTTTTGATATTATTGCGGTAAATTTAGATCAGAAACAACCCGGTTTTCCCGAAGATGTATTACCTACTTATTTAAGTAACTTGGGAGTAGATTTTAAAATTATTGAAAAAAACACTTATAAAGTAGTAATGGAGAAAACTCCCGAAGGTAAAACTACCTGTAGTTTGTGTTCTAGATTAAGAAGAGGAACTTTGTATGAAGCCGCGAAAGATTTAGGTTGTAACAAACTAGCTTTAGGACACCATAGAAATGATATCTTGGAAACCTTTTTCTTAAACTTTTTCTTTTCGGGAAAAATAGAAACCATGCCTCCTAAATTTTTAAACGATGCGGGTGATTTAGTTATTATTAGACCTCTTGCTTTTTGTAAAGAAAGTGATATTGAAGTATATGCACAACATATGCAGTTTCCTATTATTCCTTGTAACTTATGTGGTTCTCAAGAAAATTTACAACGTAAAAAAGTAAAACAAATGATAGAGGATTGGGAAGCAGACTTTCCGGACAGAAGTTCTATTATGATGAATGCTTTACAAAATGTATATCCTTCTCATTTACTAGATCGTGATTTGTATGATTTTAAAAATTTAGAAAGCCATATTCCTAACAAAGTATAAAAAATCTCTCTTGTTTTAGTGAATATAATACACATATAAAAAGGCTGTCTATAAATAGACAGCCTTTTCTCTACTAAACAAAACACGTGCAACTTAAACAAATACTTTCTTTTTATTAGTTTAATTTTTTATACTCAAATTGAGAGTAACCTCTTTCTCCACTACTACTTAACAAAGCCGTAAAGCGTAATTTATATAAGTTTCCCTCATTGTCTTTTATAATATAATATCTATCATCTTTGGCTATTCCATCTCCACTGTTTCTCCAATCACTAGCTATTACCGTTTGATTATCATATATAAAAGAAGCATCATCTACATTGCTTAACTGAAAATCTATATAACTTGACACCTCTAAGTCTGTTCTAACATCATCTTCAACTTTGTAAGTAAGCACTTGGTACAATCCTACGTTTCCTAAAGTGTTGTGCAATCCGTAATCAGAATATGTCAATCCATATCCTCCTGAACTATAAGAAAACACACCTGAAAAATTAAGATCCCATTTAGATGACTCTGGCTCTACTTCTACTACACCATCATTTGTTAAACTAATTGCTGTTTTAACTTTGCTACTGTTCTTTTGTACTACAAGCTCTTTATAAGTAGTTGTTTCATTTAAATCAGCATAACGAATCGTGTATGAGTTACCATCTGTTAACACTCTTACTTTTACATAACCTCTATGTTCTCCTGTTGTGTTTAAAGCTCCTGCTGCGGCTGCATCTGTAGGAATTTCATTCCCTAAAGAAACTATATATACATTGTTTTCACTAGCTGTGGTAGATATTTCAGAAAAAGCAGTTTCGTCTATATTCCCTTCTTTAGAGTCTGTAAATACAATTCCTTGTTCTACATTGCTAAACTGAGAGTACCCCACAGGTAAATTCACCAATAATTCTGAAACCGTAGCTACCTCCGTAGGTGCTCCCCAAGAATTTAACGTTAATGTTTCTGTTAAATTGCTGGTTTCTGTGACTGATAAAAGATCTGTTTTCCCTTTTAACTCTGCCGCGGCTACTAATAAAGAAGAATTTAAAAACACCCTGTTTTCTGTACCATTGTAGACTGCTATTTCCCAAGTATCTCTTTTAACAGGAGTTTGCTTACCTGTACTTAAATCTATATAACTTTGGTTAGGTTGTGTAGAACCACCAGTTAATAAATCTATAACAGCTCCTGTAGATGCTACGGGTGTAAAACTAACATTAATTGTTTTGTTGGCTCCATAATCCCACCCTGAACTTTCTAATGAGGCAATCGTAAAATCAATACTTCTAGAAGTTCCTTCAATAGGATCTGTAAGTTTAGTTAACGTAACAGTTGCTTTACTATCCCCTGAAGCTACAGGAATTGAAATAGTTCCGTTTTCTCCAGAAGGATTGGTTGTAAAATCGGTTCCATAAACAGCATTCTCTACCGAATAAGATAGATCAATAACTCCAGAGGTAGCGGCAGCTCTAGAAAAATTTAAATCGATAGCTGCTTCTGATTCACCTTCTATAATACTGGTAGTTGTGTTTTTAAAAGAGACGGTAAAGTCTATTAAATTAGTGCTATCATCATTGCTACAAGAACTAAAGACAAATAGTGCACATAGTAGCTTTATGAATAGTTGTTTTTTCATTTTGATTGATTTTTAATTAAGGTTTAAATTGATTAATAATTTTAAAAAATAAGATCTTCCGTTACCAAACAATCTGTTGTTTGCTGGGTTAGAATGACCTTCTGCTGCTACATCTGATGCGTTAACTGTAACTACATCTAATATATTTCTTGCTCCAAAAGTTAGATTTATGTTTTGGGTTATATCTTTTCTTACAGAGGCATCTAACCAAGTAAAACTATCTGTTTGGCCAATGTTTATTGCTCCAGAACCTGTATTATCTCCCAACAATACTTGCGTTCTTCCTGTATATTTTATTTGTCCAGAGAACGTGGTTTTAATAGAGGGAATTTTATAATTAATATTAGATTGTATATTGTAACTCCATAAGTAATCACTGTTACTAGTGTCTGTTGTACTAATGGTGGTAGATTCACCCATATAAGTTGCTCCTAAACCTAAAGACAGGTTTTTATAAGAATAGGTATTGTCTAAAGAAATTCCTGCTATTTTAGAATTGTCAATATTTGCATAGGTAAACAAGTTACTTCCATCTTCTTCTACAATAGTAATGTCTCCAATTTTATTATCTATATCAAAATAATACCCTTTTAAAGCTGTTTTTAGAGTGCTTTGTTTTGTAAGACGAGTACTTTTATTAAAGTTTAATAAAATAGAGATTCCATCTTCGGGCTGTAAATTTTTATTTCCTTGTACGTTGTGATTGGCATCTACAAAATAATAGAAAAGCTCTGTAAAGTTTGGAGCTCTAAATGCAGATCCAAATACGGCTTTTGTGTTAAAGCTATCTGTAATTTTATAAATGGATGATAAAGACCAAATGAACTTGTTACCAAACTGAGAATTGTTTGTAATTCTTGCTCCAGGATATAAAGAAAGTCTTTTGTTAATATAAAAATCTGCAACACTAAAAAAGTCGTAATTGTTTAAGGTATTTACAACAACATCGTTTGAATAATCTCCCGTTGCAATGGCATCAAAACCTTCTTGCCAAGAAAACTCATACCCTACTTGTAAATTAAAAAAGGTAGAATTAGGCACAATATTACTAATAAATCCTTTAGAAAACCAGACATCACTAGACTGGCTTATAGCATCTGTATTGTATCCTTCTATACCTTGTAACAATATATTGTACGTATATTGTTGGTAATATCTTTTCTGATTTTGCTGTGATAAAAACAGATTGTAATTTGTCTCTCCTTTTAAAGGTCCTGTAATGGTAACATTGTTTACAATTCTGTTGGTATCAAAAGTTTCATCAACAGCAGTTGCCTTTAAGCTTCCATCTTCTTGTTTTCTTCCTGTAACAAATCTATTGTACACATCTACAGATTCATCAAAGTATTGAAACTTGTAAAAAATGTTATGTTTTCCTATGTTAATATTGGCATTTGCAAAATAAGTTATTTGCTCTTTAGGATTCCATTCTGTACCTCTTAAAGTATCATTCTTTACAGCTCCATCAACAATATTTACATAATCTTTTCCTTGGTATCCGTTGTAAAATCCATTAAAATTATTTCTAGAAACTCCCAGTGTATAATTGATATGTTCATTTAAATTATTAGACACTTTAAAATTTTGAATATGACGACCTTTGTCCGATATATTGTATTCTTTACCAATACTTTCTTCTTGTACAGAGGCTTGTATTTGCCATTTATGTCTTTGTCTACGCTCGGTTACAATATTAATAACTCCTGCTACAGCATTGTCTCCATACAAGACTCCCATGGCACCTTCTCCTACTTCAATTCGGTTTACGTCTTCTAAATTTATCTGAGAAATATCTATATTGTTTCCCATTCCATTGTCACTAGCAATAGGAATTCCGTCTATTAATATTTTTACATATTGACCATCTAAACCAAACATACTAACTGTAGATTTTCCTGTAGATGCATCTGGAGTTACCGTAATATTTAAATTTTGAGTCAATACATCTGCTAAATTATTTGCTGCTGTCTGTTCTATATCTTTTTTAGAAATAACAGCAACAGAAAACAGTTTTTTACTTAAAGACATTACATTGTCTTTATGAACTAGAACCACTTTTTCTAGATTTTGTGCTTTTATAGTATCTTTAGGAAAAAGGTTTTGTTGAGCAAACACATTTGCTTTTGATAGTATAAAACAGGCAACAACACTAAGTTTATTTAAACTCATTATAAATAAATTTTATGCAAATATATAAACTATTTTAAATCAATCTAAATAAATTTTATAAATTTGTCGCAACATAAAAATTTTAAAAAACAGATAAATGAACAAGTTTATGATAACCAGCTTAGTGCTGAGTTTAACTTTTGTGAGTAGTGTAAAAGCACAAAAAAAGAAAGACAGAGAAGCCATTAAAGAAATGTGTGGTTGTTTTGAGGTGAGTTTTAATTTTGCCGAAACCTTTAACTATAGCAACGATTCTTTGTACAGACCTTCTAAAACAAAACAAGATCAAACTGCTATAGAATGGGCACAATTAGTTATAGATGACAAAGAACATATTTCTATTCAGCATTTATTACAAGTGGGGCCACCCAATAAACCTTTTATTGTAAAACACTGGAGACAAGATTGGTTGTATGAAAACAGAGATTTTTATATGTTTAATGGAGATAGACAATGGAATTATGAAGAAAAAAATAAAAAAGAAGTAAACAACCAATGGACACAAAAAGTATATCAGGTTGATGACAGTCCTAGATACGAAGGATCTGCTAGTTGGGTACACGTAGACGGAAAAAGTTACTGGGAAAACACAACCACTGCTCCATTACCAAGAAGAGAATACACCAAACGTAACGACTACAATTTAACACTTAGAGGAAACCGACACGAGGTTACTCAATACGGTTGGTTACACGATCAAGACAATGCAAAAGTGATTCGTGAAAATGGCAAAGAAGATGTAATTCTAGCTCGTGAAAAAGGATACAATACTTATACCAAATTAGACGATAGTAAATGTAAAGCTGCACAAGAATGGTGGGCTAAAAATCAGGGTAAATGGGAATTAGTGCGTAACAAGTGGAACAAAGTCTATGCTAAAAATCAAGATTTATCGTTACATGCTAAAGTAAACAACAAATTGTTGTACAAATATTTATTTTCTGAGGATTACGAATCTGAAGAAAAAATTAATGCTATTGTTGACGATTTTATAAAGTAATTTTACATGAAAATTAATAAAAACACATTATTTTTTGCTTTAATAACCTTGTCTTTATCCTTAATAGGTTTTGCTCCTAATCCTACAAACAAATACAAATGTTTGATACAAATGCAAGATTATACAGGAGAAGGTGCATACGTTATTGTCTCTTTACTAAAACCAGATGGTTCTTATGACAAAACATTGTATGTAAATGGTAATGATGATGACTGGTTTTTTGATATTGATGCATGGTGGAGTTATTACGGAAAACACAGACCAAATATTGATGCCATTACTGGAGCAACTTTAAGTGGAGGTACTAGAGGTATGAGTATGTTAGAAATTGAAACGGATAAACTAAATAAAGGTTACAAAATTAGGTTTGAAACCGCCGTAGAAGATCAAGAATACTACAAAGATGATGTAGAATTTATTTTAAATGACAGTATTTATAATCAAAAAATAAGTGGTAAAGGATTTATCAATTACATTAGATTGATTCCTAATTAAACATAAAAAAACGGCTTGAAATTTTTCAAGCCGTTTTTTTTATAAATGTATTTGGTAACCATTAATAACTTAAAATAGTAGCTTTTGCCCAATCTATTAATAATTTTTGTTCTGACTCTGTTAGGTCTCCATGTAAAATTTCGTAAGATTCTAAAGGCATTTTATCCTCTTCTAACTCTTCCACAAGTTCCTCTAATTTGTGTTTTTTTCTTTTGGTTTTATAGTTAGACCAGTTAGAAAAATCTAAATGTTCCTTTCCTTCTTCTACATGATGGTTGATCCAAAAAGAAACAGGTGCTACTTTAGCATACCAAGGATAAGCTGTTTTGTTACTATGACAATCAAAACACTTAGCTGCTAAAATATTTTGAACTTCTATATTTGCTTTTGTATCTATAACAAATGAATCAATATCTCTTATAGCAGCTTCATTTTTATCAACTTTAACAAATTGAATTCCCACCAAAATAATTGCAACTGCAATTCCTATTTTTTTTAACATATTTTTTCTCTTTTTATTAAAACTTAATTTCTAAAGTACCGTAAAAATACCTAGGTTCTGCAGGAATAATACCTGGTCCAGGATACCCAGTGGCTCTACGTGTAAAATAACTGTTGTCTAATATATTATTAATTCCTGTTTCTAAAAGAAAATGTTTAGAAAATTTATAAGATAGAGAGACATCTAAAATATCGTAACTAGGAATGGCTCCTATAACATTTTGTTCATTGTTAGCATCATAAGGAGAGTTGGTCACATCTGTAAATTGTTCGCTTAGGTAGGTGTATTGAATGTTTCCTAATAAATTATCCCAACCAAAACTAGCTCCTGTTTTTACATTCATTAACGGAATAAACTCTACTTCATTTCCTGCTACATTATTTTCTTCTGAATCTAAATACACCGATTTTGTAACTGCAATATTGGTATAAACATCTAATTTTAAATGTTCGTTATTTTTAAAATAGGTTTCTTTAATATTCCATTGTAACAAAGATTCCAAACCATAAATAAAAGCAGTCCCTATATTTTTACGAACCCACTGTGCTCTTTTATTCAACACCTGCCCTATTCTATTTCCATAGACCAAGGTAAAAGCACTTAAATCATAAGAAAAAGCCTTGTCTACTTTTCCTCTTACTCCTATATCTGCTGTAAAACCAGTTTCATCTGTAATATTTTCATCAATAATAAAGGATGGGTTTACGGTTCTAATATCAGAAAAAGTAACAGAACGATAGTTTTGAGAAAAATTTCCATATGTTTCAAAAAATGAATTGGGTTTGTAGCTAATTCCTAAACCTAACAACACAAAATTTCTTACAAAAGAATTATTGTCTTCTATATGTTCACTTAAATTAGAATTGTTTTTATTAAATACATAATACGTTCCATCAGATTTGGTACTAATATGTTCAAACCTAAACCCTGGAGTAATACTTAAATGTTTGTTGATGTTAAAAATATGTTCTCCAAACAAAGAAGCGTTAAAGTTAGGAAAGTCAAAATTATTTTGATTTGGATATTGATCTGCATCCGCAAAACTAAAATCAGCATCTGTTCCTTTACTACCTGCACCTTGTCTTTGATTGTTATTAGCTTTGTAAATTTTTCCTCCTAACAAATAATAATTGGTAGTGTCTCCTAACTCATAACTAGATAAAAAACGAGTTTCTACACCGTAATTTTTAAAATTTCCTACAATTAAATCTCTGTTAAATACATAGGTACCATCAGTATTTTGTTCATCTCCATTAGTATTAAAAATAGCTGGTTTTTCTGCCGTAGGATCTCCCCTAAATCCAACTGCTTTTCTAGAGGCATCTAAAGCAAATAAACTCACCGTTAATTTAGAAGCATCGGTAATTTGTTGCTCTAGCTTAAAATTGTATAATTTCCAGTCTACATCAAACCAATTACGTTCTAAATAACTTTGAGTTGGGTCTTCTATAAACTGAACATCTGACAATCCTCCAGGTTGATGGGCTGTATAATTAAAAGAAGAAACCTCTAAACTAGCTTTGGTATTTTCAGTAAACTGATACCCAACGTGCGCAAAAAAGTTGGTAGATTCATAGTCTGAATTGGGTCTAAAACCATCTCCTTGTTTTCCGTTGTAATACGCGTAATAATTTAACTTATTTACCGTTCCACTTACAGAGGTAAAATTGCTTAGCGTACCAAAAGAAGCCACTGTATTACGTGTAATTAATTCTATAGGTTTGTCTACTGGTTTTTTAGTGATAAAATTAATCAATCCTCCAAATTGAGTTCCATATTGCAAAGATGCTGCTCCACGAATTACTTGAATTTGTTCCAACGCTTCTGTTGGCGGTGTGTAATAACTCTCTGGATATCCCAATACATCTGCACTAATATCATAATCGTTTTGACGAGTATTAAAATTGGCGGTTCTGTTAGGATCTAATCCCCTACCTCCAATATTTAATTGCAAACCACCGTCATTGCTATCGTAAATGTTTAATCCTGCAACTTTGGCAAATATTTGTCTGGGATTGTTACTCGCTTTATTACCACTTACCAGGTCTAAATTAACAACCTCTGTTTTTTTACCCGCATAAATATGTGTTCCTTCTACTGGTTTTAAAGTAGTTAATCCGTAGTTGATTCTTTTTTTAGCATTTAAAACTACGGCAGACAATTCTTCTTTTAAAGGAGCTAAATAAATTGTAATTTGTTGTGATTTGGCAAAGTTATAATCTTGTTCTACCGTAGCATAACCGTAATAAAAGAACATTAAACGAACTTTATTTTTGTTAAAATTGGCTTTTAAAATTCCTTTTTGATTGGTGTTTCCTAAATAGTTTTTTGTTCCCTCTACAACCTGTACTCCTTCTACAGGTTTCTGAGTTTCAGCGTTTATCAATTTAAACGTTATTTGATAAGCATAACTTAGTTGTACAAACAACAATAATAGAACGAGTATACTAAAATCCTTTAATTTCATCATTTAAGGGTAAAATCCATGTTTTGTTATGAAAGCCTTCTTCTTCTTTGTATAAATCAACTTTAGGATTGATGTAAAGCTGATTCAATCGTCCGTTTAGAGCCACATAACTCTCTGCAAAAATTTGAATATTTTGATGTCCTTGACTTTTAAAATGATCTCCTAACAAATGTGCGTACTCCAATATAAAATCGGGTTGAAAGCTCATTTGTTTGATTTGAAAAGAAGTTAAAAAATCGGAGTTTTTTACGTGAAATTGCTTTCCCGATACACTATCTTTTACGGTAAAAGTGGTATACCCCGCTTTTTCCATCAACATCACTCTCCAAGAAAAACGATACCCCTGCTCTGTCCAAAATAACTCACCAGGGTAACACAAATTTCTGAACGGCAAAAATAGTTGAATTATTAAAAATAGACTAATTACAAATAAGATATTTTTAGGCTGTTTGTATCGGTAATTTTCTTGTACAGAAACCTTAACGTTTGTTGGAATTATTAACGTTTTTTGAATGTGTTTTAATAATTTTTGATGCAAACTGCTGTCAAAGAAAATAAGCGTTGCACATATCATTATATAAGGAAACATTCCTATGTTAAAAAGAACTCTGGTAAACACATGAAAAACAACCACGGCTACAAAAGCAAAAGGTCTTGTTTTACGAATTAATAATAAAAAAGGAATGCTTAAATCGTACAAAGCACCACTCCAACTCATGGCGTAATGAAACCAACTCTGATTCATAAACTGCCCAACAATGGGTAAATCTGTTTTGGTAGACAACCAAATTTTTAAAGGTTGTGCTCTTAACAACCAGTCTGAATTTAATTTGGCCAAACCTGCATAAAAATAAACAATTCCTAAAACCAATTTGATGCTATCAACCGTCCATTTAGGAACATAAGTGTACTGAATTCCTTTTTTTAAAGCATCTAAAGAAAAGGTAGCATTTAAAGGCAAAAAGCACAGCAAAAAACTTAAAACACTAATAAAGTAATAGTGATTTAAATAAGTGGTTTTGTCTATTAGTTCTATATAAGTAAAACATAAAAAAAATAAAATAATGGACAATCTGTATTTGTAACCTAAAACAATACCCACACAAGCCAACATTGCCAAAGCAAACAATCCGTAGGTATACATTCCTAACGTTTGTACCCAAGCAAAGCCATAATAGGTAAAATGCCACTTTGGTAACACATATAATTGTTCTACCCAATCCATAGCCACAAAACGGATAAGACTGGTAAGCATTAAAACTCCAAATAGAATACGAAAAGCAGCTAAAGAAGCTGCTTTTGTTGTATTGTTTTGTATGTAATCTTTAATTGTATTCATTTTTAGTCTCCGTCAGAATCTACATAATCTATTTTTACATTTAAAGCTTGAAATGTATTTGTTTTAATCAGCACAACATATTCTTGTACAACATTAAAAGCATTGTACATTTTACTATTATCTTCTGTTACCTGAATTACAAAATCATCATTTAAAGTTGCTACAGTATTCTCTATCTCACTAAATTTAGCATCTATTTGTTCTGAAATTTTTACATCTTTATTTTCGCTAGATATATAAACTTCAGCATTTAAATAATCTAAATAATCTTTAATTCCTTCGTTGGTTTTAGTACCATCATAAGAAGTACCATAGTAAAAGTTTTTAACTGCCTTAAAAGCCTCGTTAAAATAAATTTTAGAATTTTCAGAGCTGTAATACCCTTCTACAGCTAGTATGTTTTCAATCCCATCTCTTTTACCTGATGAATTGGCTATTTTGTTTTCTCTAAACCCTTGCTCAACATAATTAATATAATCATTGGCCATTTTATCAAAAGAAGCTGTTGCAGAAGAACCACTGTTTGCTATTATAGTACTAGCATTGGTTGTCCAATAAGTATTAGCTCTATTAGTTAAATCAACCATTCTGTCTACCACTTTGTTTAAATAAGTTTTGTAGTTTTCTGCGGTTTCATTGTCTGTAAACTTAGACAGCGAATTTTCTTTATTGATTAAATAATCCAATGCAGGAAAACCTTGTTCATCAATAGTTCCAGAAGTATTTTCAAAACTAATATTATTAATCTCTGTTAGAGATTCCGATAAATTTGCTTCTAAAGTTCTATCATCTTCGTTAGAATTTGGAGAAGGGTTTGTGCTAGTTTCTCTATCTATAGGATATGTATTCATATAAATACGTGTTCCATTTGAACTTTGCAGTTCAAACATAGCCACATGTTGCCATACTTTTTGAGCTTCAAACATTGCTACTTGTAATTCTTGTTGTGTATCTGTAGTAGGAGTGTTTACAAAAGCAGTTGATTCTAACTTTAGATTGTCCATTTTTATTTTAAAATCTGCATATGCAGGAATAACTAAGTTGTTTACCCAGTTGTTTAAAATAAGCTGTCTATTAAAATTGTCTGTAGTAGTAGCAATATCTCTATCTTTTACTTTTACACAAGAAGATACTAGTAATATAATTATTATGAAACTTAAAAGTTTTTTCATTTGATGTTATAATTAAAAAATGAGGTTCAAAAATACAGAAAATTGAGGATTATGCTATTTGAATAGACACAATACCTCAATTTAGATTTTATTTAAATATGTTTTATTGATTTACTTGCTCAATAGTAAAGTCATATTTAGCAACAATTTCTTCAGATAATTCTTCTAACTTTTCAGCAGTTAAATCGTAAAAACCATTTGTACTACCATATAACTTGTTTACTAAAGCTTCTGATTCTGCTTTAGTAAAATAAGGTTCGTTTGTTAATGGGTTGTATGTAAATTGCAATGAATAGATAAATCCATATGCTTCTGACAATGCATGAAAGGCAGCTCTAGAATCTTCACCATCAATACTTCCTTTTGCTTTTTGTAGGTAATATACTCCTCTGGCAGCAGGAATTTTAGATAATTGGTATCTTAACACTTCTATAGCAGCGTCTCTAGCTTCATATTGTTTAGCAACAACTGCAGCTCGACCAATAATAAATGCGTTTTTAACAATTTCTGGAATGTTAGCAAAATAAGATTGTCCTGTAATTTCTTCTAAGTAATGACCTAATAATTTATCAGCATCACCTGCACCATATACATACCCATAAGCTTCATCAAAATGATGTTCCATAGTTGTATAATTAGCCTCAGAAACTAAAGTTCCTGCATCGTTTGCTGTTTTATAAGCATTTGTTCCATCAAAATTATCATCTAATCTGTTAAAGTAATGGTTTAAAGTTTGATCCATTGCCAAAGCACCAATCAATCCTTTGTAAAAAGCTTGGTTATATTCTAGCCCTTTTTCGTTTAAAAAACGCTTTCCATCGTAAATACCAGCAACTCCCTGTGCAGCTTCTTCTTTACTAGCTAATACAGTTAATTGGTTGGTTAAATATCCATCAAAATCTGCTTTTATAGCATCAGAAGCACTTGTATTATCTGAAAAAAGACCTACAGATGCAGCTACTTTACTTCTTACATTTTTAGATCCATTTAAAGAAGTATCTGTAAATTCAGTCGCTTGATTAAATCTATTTGTAAAATCTGTTTGTGTTGGAATTGGATCTACTGTAGTCATCAATGCACCTATTTCTACAACTTGATTCAACCTAGTAGTTTGTCCAGAAAAATTAACTGTTGTTTCTTGGTTTCTTGTAAACTCGTAGTTTGTAGGAATTGTTAACCCAGATGTATCAATATCATCTAAAGTTTTGGTAAACTTAAGTACGTCTTCAATTTTGTTATTATCATCACTAGAACATGATGTAAATAAAGTTCCTGTAGCTACTAATACTGCTAAAGTTAATTTGGTAATTCTCATTGCTATTTATTTAGACCTAATTTTAATAGGGTGTTTAAATTTGGCTACAAATATACAGACCAATTCTAAATAAGCAAAGTTTATTTTAATTTATTATAAATAAATTTACAAAAAGCTTTTCGTTTAAATAAATGGACTTTAAAAGACTTGTAAAGCAACGTTGTAAGCACTTTCAAAACGTAAAGAATTTACATTGGTATTAATCTGATGCTGTGTAAAGTAAGACAACATTTTTTCGGTAGGCATGTTTCCCGTTAAAGCATCTGTAGCCATAGGGCAACCACCATAACCTTTTATAGCACCATCAAAACGAAGACAACCACTCTTGTAGGCCGCATCTATTTTTTCGTGCCATTTGCTAGGTGTTGTGTGTAAATGTGCCCCAAATTCAACTTTTGGATAGGCAGGAATTAAATTAGAAAACAAGTAATGAATACTTTCTGGTGTAGAGCTTCCTACAGTGTCTGACAAAGAAAGAATGTTCACTCCAATATTGTACAGTTTTTCTACCCACTGCCCTACTATATCCACATTCCAAGGATCTCCATAAGGATTACCAAAGCCCATAGATAAATAAGTTACCACCTGTTTATTGTGTTTGTTTGCTATGTTGATGATTTTTTGCAACTCTTCAAAACTCTGCAAAATGGTCTTATTGGTGTTACGAACCTGAAAAATTTCGGAAATAGAAAACGGATAACCTAAATACGTGATTTCATCAAAAGCACAAGCATCTTCTGCACCTCTTGCATTGGCTACAATGGCTAATAATTTGCTTTTAGTAGATGATAAATCTAATTTAGACAATACCTGAGCAGTATCTACCATTTGAGGAATGGCTTTAGGAGATACAAAACTACCAAAATCAACGGTATCAAAACCACATTGTAAAATAGCATTAATGTATTTAGCTTTTAAATCTGTAGAAATAAATTCCTTAATACCTTGCATGGCATCTCTAGGACATTCTATTAGTTTTACATTTTTAGTAGCTATCATAACTTCAAATATACTAAGCAATATTTAATTGTATTCAAAAAAATCTAAAATTGATTATTGAAAAGAAATCCATAATTTTAACCAAAAGATGAACTTTGTATGAAGATATTTAATCCACAACAAATTAAAGAATTAGACCAATATACAATTCAAGAACAATCTATTTCTTCTGTTGATTTAATGGAAAGAGCTGCTCATAAAATTGTAGATCATATAACTCTTAACTATGCAATAACACAAAACTTTACTGTTTATTGTGGCTTAGGTAATAATGGTGGAGATGGTTTGGCTGTTTCCCGATTGTTATTAAAAAAAGGATACAATGTAACCGTTTATGTAGTAAAATACAGTGCTAATACCTCTTTAGATTTTGACGAAAATATAGAACGGCTAAAAAAAATTACTACGTTAAGAACTATTATATCCGAGAAACACATTCCTCCTATTCCTAACAACACTGTTATTATAGATGCTATTTTGGGTGTAGGAATTAATAGACCTTTAGACGGTTTGTGTAAAGTTTTAGTTGATGCCATCAATACAGCTCCTAATTTTAAGATAGCGATAGACATTCCTACAGGTTTGTTTTGTGAATTAGAAAACTATTCTACTGAACACACTCTTTTAAATGCAAATACTACATTAACTTTTGAAACCCCTAAACTTCCTTATTTAATGCCATCTATGGCAAAACATATTGGAAATTGGAAAGTTTTATCAATTAATTTATCTAGTCATTACAAACACAATATTGCTACCGAATATGAATACACAACATTAGCTGATATTCAAAAAATAAATATACACAGAGCTAAATTTTCTCACAAAGGAACTTTTGGACATGCTGAAATTATTGGTGGTGCTTACGGTAAAATAGGAGCTATAGTTTTAGCAACCAAAGCTTGTTTAAAAGCAGGTGTTGGTTTGGTTACTGCCTATACTCCCAATTGCGGAATGCAAATATTACAAACTACAGTTCCCGAAGCCATGTGGACAGGAAATCAACCTTGTGATTTTTATTTAGAAGGAAATTATATCAACACCTCTAAAACAATAGGTATGGGACCCGGATTGGGAGTTCATCCAAAAACACAAGCTTTTTTACATTTGGTTATAAAAGCAACTAGTACTCCTATGGTTTTAGATGCAGATGCTATTAATATATTGGCTAAAAACAAAGAATGGCTTAAAGACCTTCCTAAAAACAGTATTTTAACCCCACATCCTAAAGAATTTGAACGTTTAGTAGGTTCTTTTAATAATGATTTTGAAAAATTAGAAAAACTAAAAGAATTTACAGAAACCTATAATTGCATTATAGTCTTAAAAGGGGCTAATACTGCTATTTGCAGTCCCAATGGTCAAATTTATTTTAATAGTACAGGAAATCCAGGTATGGCAACCGCAGGTAGTGGCGATGTACTTACAGGAATTATTACAAGTTTATTAGCTCAAAAACACAAACCTATAGAGGCTGCTATTTTAGGGGTTTACATACATGGATTCGCAGGAGATTTGGCTAGTACAAAAACAGGTCAAATTTCTTTAACTGCTAGTGATCTTATTAAAAATATAGGAAAAGCATATTTAAAAATTAAACAAGTCTCCTAAATTGATTGCAAATAGTATATCGTTTTCTATAGATCCTTTTGTACTTTTAAACTTTAAAACTCATTTTTTATATGAACATTAACGACAAATCTAATCCCACTCCCTATTTACCCAATCCTGAAAGATATAATACAATGGAATACAATCGTTGTGGTAACAGTGGAATCTTATTACCCAAAATATCTTTAGGGCTTTGGCATAACTTTGGTTTTTATGATTCTTTTGAAAACGCTAGAAACATTCTAAAAAAGGCATTTGATTTAGGGATTACTCATTTGGATTTGGCTAATAATTACGGACCTCCCTATGGTAGTGCCGAAGAAAATTTTGGACGTATTCTTAAAAAAGATTTTGCCGACCATAGAGATGAATTATTTATTGCCTCTAAAGCTGGTTTTGATATGTGGCCAGGTCCTTATGGAAACAATGGTTCTAAAAAATATTTAACAGCTAGTTTAGATCAAAGCTTACAACGTATGGGCTTAGATTATGTAGATGTTTTTTACCACCACAGACCTGATGCAGATACTCCATTAGAAGAAACAATGCATGCCTTAGATTTGATGGTTAAACAAGGAAAAGCATTGTATATTGGCTTGTCTCGCTATTCTCCCCAAGATACTATTAAAGCACAAAAAATATTAAAAGATTTAGGAACTCCTGTGTTAATTCATCAATCTAAATATTCTATGCTAGAACGTGCAGAAGAAAAAGAACTATTCCCTACACTTTTAGAACAAAAAATAGGTTCCATTGTTTTTTCTCCTTTAGCACAAGGTTTGTTAACAGATAAATATTTAAAAGGGATTCCAGAAGGTTCTAGAGCATCTAAAAACAACACCTATTTACAGGCAGATGCAATTCCTAAAACAATTGATACCATTCAGAAACTGAATGAAATTGCATTAAACAGAGGTCAAAAATTATCTCAAATGGCAATTGCGTGGATTTTAACTCAGCCAGCAGTAACAACAGTTTTGGTAGGAGCAAGTAGTCCAGGTCAATTAGAAGAAAATGTACTAGCCACTCAAAATACATTTTTTACCAAAGATGAAATTGTTTTAATTGACAATGTCCTAAAAGCCTAAAAATAGAATTAAAACAGGAAAAATTATTTTAATAAAATTACCTATACACAAGTTCTAAAAAAAGGAACAGCTATTTAAATAGCTGTTCCTTTTTTTAGAATAAGTTAGTTGTATGGTTAATGTAAACAATTAATTTGTTTTAAATGTTTTATCATATTGAGGCAATTGTTGTGTTGTAAACCACAATTTTCTATGTGGATGTCCTTCTCCTCTCTCATGATCAAACCAAGCGGGTTTTACATCTTTAAATTCTTTTACTAAATTGTATCCCTTACTAGCTAAACTTTCTATGGTTTTAGTTGCATTAGCACCTGTTTCACTTTTATCATGCTGTTCTCCTGGATCTTTTTCAATATCAAATAATTTCCATTTACCATTTCCTCCAGTTTTTACAACTTTCCAAGGGTAAGCTATTACAGATGCATTATGAAATCCGTTTTGAGGTCTTAAAATTAACAGTGCATCATTTGGTCTAATTTCTTTATTTGCAATTATAGCATCCATAAAATAAGAACCATCTAACACTTTTTTAGAAGGTATTTTAGCTCCTGCTAATTGAGACAATGTAGGATACAAATCTAAAGCACTAATTTGATAAGGATATATGCTTGTTTTTTTAATTTTATTAGGCCAATGTACAAACATAGGCACTTTGTGTCCTCCTTCAAAAACACTTCCTTTTAAAGCATATAACGGATAATTAACAGCTCCTTTACTATATGTATATCCTCCATTATCGCTTAAAAACACAATGATAGTATTGTTGTATACTTCTTTATCTTTTTTTAATTCAGCAACTAATTTTCCTACATTGGTATCTAAATTTGTGACCATAGTTGCATAGGTAATACGAGCCTGTACAAACTTTTCTATCAATGCAGCTTTTTTTTCTGGATTCTTTTGTTTTTCTACAGCTCTAGAGTTTAAAATATATGGACTATTTCTAATTAGTTTTTCAAAGTTTGGATTGTTTTCTTTAAATTTTGCTATTTCATCAGCAGGAGCCTGTAAAGGTGTATGTGGTGCGTTGTATGCCAAATACATCATAAAAGGGTTTTCTTTTGATTTGTTTTTTTGAATGTAATTTATAGCATCATTTGTTAATACATCTGTTAAATAATCATCTTTATCAAATTCATTTCTATCAACATAAGTTCTATTTCTTTGCAATGGATCTTGATACTCATTTATTACAGGATTTTTAGAATCTTGTCTTCTGTAAAAAGCATCTTCATACTCACGCTCAAAATAATTTTTTCCTCCTCCTAAAAACCCAAAGAAATAATCAAAACCTCTGTCTAAAGGTTGATATTTTCCTTCAGCAAATCCTAAATGCCACTTTCCAAAAGCTGCAGTATTGTAGTTTGCATCTTGCAGTACTTTTGCAAAATAAGTTTGATCTGTTGCAACTCCTAATGGAGATTTAATATTATTAGGTAAATTGTATTGTGCTCCAATTCTGTGAGGCATCATACCTGTTAACAAAGCCACTCTACTTGGTCCGCAAAAAGGATGAGCTACGTGAGCATTTTTACAAATAATTCCTTGATTTGCTAGTTTATCCAATTCAGGAGTTGGAATGACACCTCTATCTTTTGGAAAATCTGCTGTTCTATTAAATCCCACATCACCATATCCTAAATCATCTGCAAGAATAACGATTACATTAGGTCTTGTACCTTTTGTTTGAGAAAAAGAAGTAATAGCAGTAAGTAATACTAAAAGGATTGTTAATTTTTTATGAAACATAACTTTGTGTTTTTATATAAATAAAGATTCTAATTTTTATGAGATATAGCTTGCAAACTAGGAAACAAAACTAAAATATAACCTTTTATTTACGTAGTATTATTTTGACTTTATATAAGTTAAAAAACACCAAACTATTATTATTTTACGCCTAGTAGCAGTAAGTAAACAGATTATTTTGTAGTTTCTTTTTTGGGAACTTTATAATTTTACAATTTTTTCTACAGCAAAATTATCACTTGTTTTAATTCTTAAAATATAGCTCCCTGTTTGCAAATCTGATACATCTATTTTAGGTAACAAATGATTAGAAACATCTACTTTTTTAATAGATTTTCCATCTATAGATAAAATTTCTAATTCTATTTTTTTTACAGAAATATCAAAATTCACATGTACATAATTACTTGTAGGATTAGGGTAAACATGAAACAAATCATTAAAAACTTGATCCAATCCTAAGACCAATTCATCAGAACCAAAAGCAGCATCGTACTGAGGTAGTTCTTGGGTATCAAACCACAAAGTTCTGTGCGGATGTCCTCCGTTACGTTCATGATCAAACCAAGAAGGTTTTACATCTTTAAATTCTTTTACATAAGTAATTCCTTTGTTTTTTAAACCTTCTAAAATACCATCACCATTGGGTTCGCTATTTGCAATATTAGTTGTTTCTCCAGGATCTAATTCTATATTATACAGTTCCCATTTAGAGTTTTTAGATCTTTTTACAGCTTTATATGGGTTTGAATGAATAGAAATTGCATGAAATCCATTTAAAGGTCTTAATACATATAATGGATCATTGGGTCTTAGCTCCTCACCAGCAATTAACTTATCCATAAAAGATTTTCCATCTAATTTTTTACCCGATGGAATAGAACCACCTGCTAGATCTACCAATGTTGGATATAAATCTAAAGAACTTATTTGGTATTTATAATGACTATTACTTCTTATTTTATTAGGCCAATGCACAAAGAAAGGCACTTTGTGTCCACCGTCAAAAATACTTCCTTTTAATGCAAAAAGTGGATGATTTACTGCACCCTTGCTATATGTATAACCTCCATTATCACTTAAAAATATAATAACGGTATTGTTAAACACATCCATATCTTTTTTTAATTCTGCTACAATTCTACCAATATTTCTGTCCATATTAGCAACCATGGTAGCATATATAATTCTATTTTCTGTGTATTCGTCTAACAGATTATTTCTATAAGCAGCAACTTTCTCATCTTTTTCTTGTTGAGATAAAGAATTATAATTGTAGCTCGTTTCTTTTTTCAATTCTCCTTCCACTTTATCTAACTCATACCCTCCTGCTTCTTTTAAGTAATCACTATTTCTAACCAAAGTTTCAAAATTAGGATTGTCTATTTTAAATTGTGCAATTTCATCTGCAGGAGCTTCTAAAGGAGTATGTGGTGCATTGTAGGCCATATAAACAAAAAAAGGAGCTGTTTGTGTAGATTTATCAGCAATAAAGCTAATTGCCTCGTCTGTTAAAACATCCGTTAAATATTCATCTAATCCAAATTCTTTTCTATCTACATAAGCCCTGTTTCTCTGCAAAGGATCTTGATATTCATTGGTAATTGTTCCCTTTGCTTCGTTCCATTGATTTGGATCGTTGTATTTATCTGCATGATTAGAATTTGAATGACTCCATTTGTAAAATGTATTATCATACTGCCTTTGTGTATAGGGTTTTCCTCCTCCTAAAAAACCAAAAAACTCATCAAATCCTCTATCTAAAGGTTGATATTTTCCTTCGGTAAATCCTAAATGCCATTTACCAAAAGCTGCAGTATTGTAATTCTTGTTTTGTAAAATGGTCGAAAAATAAGTTTCCTCTACAGGAATACCTAAAGGAGAAGTAATATCATTAGGCAAATTGTACTGCGCTCCAATTCTATTGGGCTGTACTCCTGTCATTAAAGCAGCTCTACTAGGACCACAAAATGGATGAGCAACATGACCATTGGTACATATAATTCCATTATTTGCCAAAGCATCTAATTGCGGTGTGGGTATAATCCCCTTTTCTGATGGATAATCTATTGCTCTATTAAATCCAACATCAGCATAACCTAAATCATCAGCCAATATAACCACCACATTAGGTCTTGTATTGTTTGTTTGTGCGTACATAGAACTACTTAAAGCTATTAAGCAGGAAATTATAAAAGTGTTTTTAATCATTTTTACATTTTTTGACTTTAAAACAGGTCTATAATTAGGTTGTGTCATTACAACTTAGCGTATACACCTGTATAGCAGGCAAAAATAAATGATATTCCTTTTTTATATAAATACTAATTTGACCAAAACAAGGCTAAAAACACATATTTCACAAAAAAAACAACTTAACATTATTTTTTTACCAATAAAAACAACCTTAAAACATATAAAACTTAAATTAAGAACAAGATTTATTCAGCTTTTACCTTATTGATTATTTAAAGTGAATGCTTGAAACTTTAAGAACTATACCTACATTTGTAGTATGATTTTAAAAGATACCATAGTTGCTTTAGCAACCGCTTCTGGAGTTGGAGCTATTGCTGTAATTCGTTTGTCTGGACCTGATGCCATTAAAATTGCAAATGATTGTTTTGTTTCTATTAAAGAAAATAAATCTTTGCTAGAACAAAAATCTCATACGTTACATTTAGGACATTTTGTACATCAAAGTAGAATTATTGATCAAGTATTGGTGTCTGTTTTTAAAAATCCACATTCATATACAGGAGAAGACACTATTGAAATTTCTTGTCACGGTTCTTTATATATTCAGCAAGAAATTATTCAGATTCTTTTACAACAAGGAGCTAGAATGGCTGATGCTGGAGAGTTTACTTTACGTGCATTTATGAACGGAAAATTAGATTTAAGTCAAGCAGAAGCTGTAGCAGATTTAATTTCTTCAGATTCAGAAGCCTCTCACCAAGTAGCTATGCAACAAATGCGTGGTGGCTTTTCTAACGAAATTCAGTTGTTAAGAGATCAATTAATCAATTTTGCTTCTTTGATAGAATTGGAATTAGATTTTGCTGAAGAAGATGTTGAATTTGCCGATAGAACTGAATTTAAAAATTTGGTAGCAAGAATTCAGCTAGTTTTAAAACGATTGATAGACTCTTTTGCTGTTGGAAATGTTATTAAAAATGGGATTCCTGTAGCTATTGTAGGAGAACCTAACGTAGGAAAATCTACCCTTTTAAATGCATTGTTAAATGAAGAACGTGCCATTGTATCAGACATTGCAGGTACTACACGCGATACTATTGAAGATGAAATTATTATTGACGGTGTTGCTTATCGTTTTATAGATACTGCTGGAATTAGAGAAACTAAAGATGTAGTGGAAAGTATTGGTATTCAGAAAACATTCGAAAAAATAACACAAGCACAAGTTGTAATTTATTTGTTTGATTTATCCGATACAAAATATCAAATCTATAGTATAAAAACGGAGTTGGCATCTATTAAAAATAAGTTTCCATTAAAACAATTAGTTGTAATTGGAAATAAAGCTGACACCATATCTAAAGAAGAATTAGAAAAGTTGAAAATAGAAATTCCTGAATTGATTTCTATTTCTGCAAAATCTAAACTAGGTATTGAAACGTTAACCAACGAGCTGACTAAAATGGTAAATATTGGTGCTTTAAATAATAGTGATACTATTGTAACCAATTCACGTCATTATGATGCTTTACTAAAAGCTTTGAATGAAATTAACAAAGTTGATGAAGCTATTATAAATAACGTTTCTAGCGACTTAATGGCAATTGATATTCGCGAAACCTTATACTATTTTGGACTAATTACTGGTGAAGTTACTAACGATGATTTGCTTGGGAATATTTTCGCGAATTTTTGTATTGGGAAGTAATCTGTACAAATACATGAAGACAAATATTAATAAATGAAAACATACACCTAAAAAACAGTAGTTTAAATATATTTACCCATTGTTGTTTTTCATCTTTTTTCATTTATTATTACTTTTGTTACTCTTGAATTACACCCAATAACATTATCAGGTGTAATTTATTACACCTGATAAAAGAAATTTTATATGAAAATACATTTACGAAGAAAAAAACTTAAAGGAAGAGAGAGTCTTTCAATTGAATATTACAACGGGACTATTACAGATGAGCATGGTAAACAAAAACATGATCGTAAATTTGAACATTTAGATATGTATTTGACTTTAGATCCTAAAACTCAAAAAGAGAAGAAGGAAAATAAAGAAACACTTGAAACAGCAGAACAGATATTCGCGATTAGAAAAGCCGAATATTATCAAGGTAAATTCAATTTAAAAAGTTCTCACAAAAGTAACAGAAGCTTTCTTAATTATTACAATCAGTTAAAAGAAGAGCGCTACGATAGTAAAAGTAACTATGATAACTGGGATGCTGCAGAAAAGCATATTTCTCGTTATTGTAATCAATCTCTAACTTTTGAAAATGTAGATGAGGAGTTTGTTAAAGGATTTAGAAAATACTTAGACAAAAATGCTTTAACCAAAAGTGGAACTCCATTATCACAAAATTCAAAGTATTCATATTTTAACAAATTTAAAGCAGTTATAAAAAGCGCTTATGAAGAAGGTTATATAGAGACAAATATTCTTAAAAGAATTAAAAGTTTTGCTATGGCTGAATCTACTCGTGAATATCTTACTTATAATGAGTTGCAAAATCTTACAAATGCAGAATGTAAATATCCAATATTAAAAAACGCATTCATTTTCAGTTGTTTAACGGGGATTCGTTGGAGTGATATTGATAAAATGGTATGGTCTGAAGTTAGAGATGAAGATGATACATTTAGAATTATTTTTAAACAGAAAAAAACCGATGGACTTGAATATTTATACATTTCTGATCAAGCAAGAAATCTGTTAGGGCATAGAAGAAACGCAAGTGATAAAGTTTTTAAAGGATTAAAATATGGAGCTCATTTTAATGCCGAAATTTTAAGATGGTGCATGAGGGCAGGTATCACAAAACACATAACATTTCACAGTGCAAGACACACAAATGCAGTCCTATTATTAGAAAACGGAGCAGACATATACACCGTATCTAAAAGACTTGGACACAAAGAATTAAGGACTACAGAAATTTACGCAAAAATTATAGATTCAAAAATGAAAGAAGCTGCAAGTTTAATACCTAATTTACAATTATGAAAAAAGTAAACTCATTAAAAAATACTTTTATTGTAATAAACAAATTAACTTTTTTTCTAATCGTTAAACCTATTATAATTTTCAAAAAACATAAAATATTAATATTTCCTCTTCTTATATCTGGCTTAGCAATAATTACACTTCTTGAAATTTATTATGAATACTTTACAAGTTTTTTAAAGTATCTTTTTTTACTTAATACAGAGAAATATCATTTATCTGCAACCTCTTTTATAAGCTTATCAATCTTTACTTGTTTATATATATCAGTGCTTATATTTTTTAACTATGTATTTAAAATTAAGCCTAATGATGTTTCTAAAGAAAATATAATCCTGAATAATAAAAGTTTAGAAATAAAAAATATTGACAAAAAAAATAGAGTTAATATAAATGATATTCCCCATGTTATCAACTTTAATAAAGTTAGTTATTCTCAATTTAATGAAGTAACTAACGATCATCGTCATAATGAAAAAACCAATATTGAAAATAATTACAATCATACATCATTCATTAATACTAATAATAACCATAACTTAGAAGAAATAAACAATACTTACAACTCTTTTTATGAAAAGAAAGAAAAAACCATAAATAAAGAAATACTGTCTTTTGAAATTAGATCTAAAATAATAGAGCAAACAGCTAATAAGTTTCAATATTTCTTTAAAAAAACAAATTCAAGAGAAGAAGACTTTATAAACTTATTACTTAACAAAAATGAAATCAAAAACGGATTAAAACTTTACGTAAGTGAAAAATGGTTTTGTTTTATATTATTTAAACTATGTAAAAACAACATCTTTGGTGATAATGCTCGTACCGCTGAGGAGGAAGCTTTAGACATATATAAATTTGTTATGATAGATAATAGTAAAAAAGAGAATCTAACTAAATATTTTTCTGAGTTTAAACAAAAAGATTTTTTACGTAATCAAAAAAAAGGCAACTACAATAAATTTAATTCCACTTTAGAGTTAATAATAAGAAATAATATTAAGTCTGTTAAAAATTAACAATATATAACTATGCTTTATAATGACTATGGTAACTATTACGTCTTTATCATTAAAAATACCTTGCGGACTGTAATGATTAAACATCCCATAGGGTATCAATCTGTTAAAACTACTGAAACATATTTAGAAGATTTTTTACTTAGGAATTAGACATTACAATTAAAAATGGTATATATAATAATAATAATAAATTTCAAAGTTAAGACACTATCCTAAAAAGTGTGTAACTAAAACTCAGGGTTAAATTATTTATAGTTTAATCCTGTTTTCAAATATAGCTAAAAATTGATTTAGTATCACTCCCCAGTTCCTGATGGGCATTGTCCATTTTTTAGTACTTTCTCTGAGCGCAAGAAATACTGATTTCATAACTGCATCATCTGTTGGGAATGAGAGTTTGTTTTTGGTGTATTTTCTTATTTTACCATTTAGATTTTCTATAAGGTTTGTGGTGTAAATAATGGTTCTTATTTCAATAGGAAAATCAAAGAATACAGTAAGCTCATCCCAATTATTTTCCCAACTTTTAATGGCATAAGAATATTTGGACTCCCATTTAATTTTGAAGTCTTTTAAGGCAGCTTTAGCGGCTTCTTTTGTAGGAGCCGTATAGATTTGCTTCATGTCACGAGTAAATTCTTTTTTATCCTTCCAGACTACGTAGCGACAGGAGTTTCTTATTTGATGTACCACGCAGATTTGTGTCGTAGAGTTAGGGAAAATGGTTTTAATAGTATCTGTAAATCCATTTAAATTATCAGTAGCAGTGATTAAGATATCTTGAGTTCCTCTGGCTTTTATATCTGTTAAAACGCTCATCCAAAAGGCAGAAGATTCATTTTTACCTAACCATAATCCTAATACTTCCTTTTTTCCATCAGTTCTCAATCCCACTGCAATATAAACCGTCTTATTTATTACTTTAGAGTTCTCTCTGACTTTAAATACAATGCCATCCATCCAAACGATTAGGTAAGTGGCTTCTAAAGGTCTGTTTCTCCAGGCAATAACATCTTCTGTGATTTTATCTGTAATTCTTGAGATAGTTGATGTAGAAATATCAAAATTGTAGAGTTCACGTATTTGTTCTTCTATATCACTATTGCTCATCCCTTTGGCATAAAAAGATATAATAATGTTTTCGAGGCCTTCTGTTGTACTTTCTCGTTTCTTAACAATCATAGGATTGAAAGAACTATCACGATCTCTAGGAACTTGAATCTCTGTTTCTCCTAAAGTTGTTTTTAACTTCTTTTTAGAATAACCGTTACGTAGATTTTGCTCTTTTCTTTTTTGATGCTTATCATAATCTAAATGAGCATCTAACTCTCCCTCTAAAATCTTCTCGATGCCTCGTTTGTGAAGTTGTTCTAAAAAATTGGTTAACTCTGCTCCGTTTTTAAATTGCTTTAAAAAATCGTCGTTTAATAAATCTTCTGGTTTCATAAATGCGTAAAATTTAAAATTAATAAATAAAAAAAACTCAGGATTGAATTCAATCCTGAGTTTTTAAAACTTACACACTTTATGGCTTAGTGCCAAAGTTAATCATACCACTTGTTCATAAGCTATAAAAAACCTAAAAGGCCATAAAACTAAACTGATTTTATGGCCTTTTAACATAGTACGCAACATATAATTGTAAGGGATTAATTATATCAACCCCTAAAATTTCATTTCAATTTTCTTTATGTTTTTACCTTTTAGACACTTGTCTCCTACTCGGTTTAAAATAAAATCACCCGTATATGCGGATGCTTTTGTTTCTCCTGGTTTAATGGCTGTAAAATGTACATCTGCTTTTTTGCATAAGACTTTATTAGGTTCTTGTGTTTTATAAGGTTCATATAATTTGAATTCTAATAAAGTAATTTCGTCATACTTTTTTTGAAGCTTATCTCTATCGTAAGTAAATCTTTTCTTTAAAGACCCTGCTACTACAGCATCAAAACCCGTTTTCCCTTCTTGCTTTTTGATTCTATCATTTAATGATGCTATTGATTTGGTCAACGAAGCTAACTTACTGGCTTTGTAATTTTCAAAATTTTCTTTTAGAAAAGTAATACTATCTTGAACTGTAATGGTTGACACTTCAAAATGTGTGTAATTCACTTTAAGGTCATAGTGTACTCCTTTTACAGTTTCTAAATAATCCTTAACAGCTTGCTTTTCTATCGTTTGAGCATTTGACAATGAACAAACGGT
The DNA here is from genome assembly GCF_011762155.1 of Wenyingzhuangia heitensis. Classification (GTDB taxonomy): domain Bacteria; phylum Bacteroidota; class Bacteroidia; order Flavobacteriales; family Flavobacteriaceae; genus Wenyingzhuangia; species Wenyingzhuangia heitensis. Next base: position 454,770 of record NZ_JAASQL010000002.1, on the reverse strand, counting down.
AAATAATACTATTGTAAATATTTTCTTTTTCATACTTTATTTTTATGTTATTTATGTTGTGTTCTTTATTTATGGATATTAAAAAACATAAGATTTAGTAGCTGGTCCAGATCCTTTGATTACATCAAAATCTTGATTAAAAATCTCTTTGTCATTTTTATACACTGTAAAATTATAATGTACTCCAACATCTGTTAAAGAATACCCTGACGTTGTAATTACAACATGTAAAGATTTAGTCTTATTTGCAGTGACAAACGTATAACTACCTACTTCTCTTTCATGTACATTCACAAAAGCAGTCCTTCCTAAGTTAATTTCTTTTCCATTTATTATTTCTAAAGTATTGACATCATATACATTATCTGATAAACCCGAAACAGCTAGTATTCCTGTGTAATTTTCAACTTCTCCTGTTTGAGTAAAAACAAATTTAAATTTGCTTTTTTCAGAAGTTATTACATCTGTTATCTTTTCATTTTCAATGGAGTCTGAATCATCTTTTGAGCATCCAGTTACAAGCATAGTCATCAAGACTATACCTAAAATCATTTTTCTTTTCATATTTATTTATTGTTTAAAAATTTTTCTTGAGAAGACTACCAATACTTTGAGGGTAACTACGATTAGAAGTAGATTTAGGTTTGTAATTGTTGCTATTACAATTTTTACATGCTTTTAAAAGCGTGTTCTTTTTGTGTAGTTCTGATTGGTAATTACGAGGATTAGAACGTATAGCGAACACCAATTTCATCAGTTGAGTACTGATTTTTGGATTGTCTATTACATGCTGATAACGGTCTATGTCTATTTTGGTAAAATTGAATTCTTTTACTAAGACTTCTTGAAGATTGAACTGGCGATTGTATTCCATTTTTCACGTATTAAAAAAGCGTGGAACTGAACTCACTGGTTTTAGTGGTCTCGCCAGAAACCTTCCCCCCAAGTAAGAACAGCCCACGCAGAACGTGGGCATCTTAACTTTGACATTGGAGGGTTACAAAACCTGGCGAGTTTCTAAAACCAAATCAAAAGCTAAACGCTTTATATTATTATATGTTATTTTCTGTTTGTAAAATTAGGTATTTATAGAATAATAGACCTAACTATTTTTGGGAAATTACAAAGATTATAATGTTCTTAAACCCACTACAAAACTTAAAACCCATGGTTATGTTGTGTATAACATATAAAAGTCATAAAGTAAATTTACTTTATGACTTTTAAGGTTTTGTTTAGCTTTTTGAACAGAGGGTATAATTAGCCTTTTATATTCTTGTAAAGAATATAAAAACCACTACCTATTTAGTAATAACCCCATGAACAATAACACCACACTAAGTAATATAACTATTGTAAACATTAGAAAACGCTTATTCTGATGTTTTAACTCTACAATAGATTGGTTAAAAAGCTTTGTGTGTTCCTCGTTTTGCTTATTGCTATGCTCAATATGTTTACTTAAAATTGCTTTTAACCTATCTGTATTAGGCTCTATCTTAATTTTTTTAAGAGCTTCTTTTTCTTGTTTAAACTCTTTTACCAAAGTCTCCATATGATTGATTTCATCAACTATAAGCTCAGTAATGATTTCTATCTTTGCCATGTGTTTTTTCTTTTTTTATTTCTGTTTGGTTCATACTCTCCTGAATAGTCAAATAATAAATTATTGAAATTAAATTGTTCTTTATTACTACTTAACTCCATTTTCTGCTCTCCAGGAGCTACAAAATTCAATTTATTGACCGACATATCTCTATGCACTTCTGAGCCTTTAAAACTATGCCCATTATACTCATACCTAAACCCTTGAAGTTTGTTTTGCTTGTTTATTACTGATTTTACAGTAACATTGATGTTTTTCATTTTTTTGATGTAATCATCTACTGATTTTGGTCTTTGTTTCATGATTGAATCATGAATAGATTTAATTTCTCCTCTTATTAATTTTGTGCTTTTTTGTTTTTGTTCTCTAACCTGATCAACAGTGGTTAAACCCATTTGCAAAGCCACATTTTTTGCAGCTACTTGAGATCTTTTTCCTATCCTCCAGGCATCAAAAGCTTTACCTTCAAATGATATTCTATTGACGTACAAATGGACGTGTTTGTGATTTTTATCATTATGGATATAACCAACTGCTTGATGTTGATCCAGTTTTAATTCTTTCAAAAAAAGCTTGCAAACTTTTTCAAAACTAGCTTCATTCATTTTCTTTCCATCCTCTATTGTTGGACTAATAATAAAACTAAACGTATTCTGCTTACAGTTTGTGTTCTGATCCTGAAACAGTTTAAATTCTTTGGATATTTCACTTGGCGTTTCACTATGCAAGTAATTACTGTAAACAATTTTTGCAGATTTATTTAAGTCATCTCCGTAAAGCAACGCTGCTTTAGTATTAGAGAGACTACTGCCTTTGGCTATCATTAGTTAAACCCTTTTAAATGTTCTTTAAATTTATTAGCTAACTCTCTTACTTCTAAACTTAGTTTTGGGTTATTTTTAGAAAACATATTACCTATTCTCTGAAAGTGATGATGGTATTGTATAAGAGATTTATACAATTCTATTTGTTCATCTGTAAAACGTTCTATAATTTTTTGATTATTTACACTTCTTCTACAAAATTCACTAACTGTTAATCCGCATAATTTTGCGTTTTTTTTAATGAGTTTTCTCTCATAAAGAGAGACTCTAATTTCTATTCTATAATTTTTCATCTTTTGCAACCTTCGGGCGAAAAAGCAAGATATGTACGTACGTGCATCCATCTTGCTCTACTCACACGTGTTAATAATTATCTCCTTTATATCAATATCAAAAACGGAACGTAAACAATCAATATTAGGACTTCTTTTTTTAATTTTTTGATAGATTAAATCTTCTGTAGTTTTAATTACGATTTCTTCATTTTGAGATTGATTCACAAAATAATCAGCTATATCAAAACCCTTTCTTTTTTGGTTATCTGTTCCATTTTCTTCAAGTAAATCAGAAATACTTATATGATAACCTAACTTATTCAATCTATCTTTTTGTAAGCTCCACCTTAAAAAGGGAGAACCATTTCCTTTGTCCAAACCTAAATCAGGATATAAAATAATTTTATGTTGTTTAATTACTCTTAATTTTTCTTCTAACAACCCTGATAAATTTCCACAAGCAAGCCAAGTGTATTTATCAAATATTTGACTCATGATACAAGCTGTTTTTTCAGATTCTACAATTGCGATTGTTTGATTCTTACTTTTCACCAAATGTTCTCCAAAAAGACATTGTTTCAAATTAAAATGACTTTTAATTCCCTTCTTAATCTGGTAAGAATGAACCCAATAGACGTATTGGGTTCTTTTACCACTTTCTTGATATGAAATTATTTTACCACTTCTAATTTTATGATCATTATCTATTTGCCAAAAAACCGTTCCGTTGTACCAATAAGAAGCTGTTCCAATTTTATAATTATTAATAATTGACAATACTTGCTCTTTATTAAAAATTTGATTTAAGAATTTTACAAAATTATTTTTCTTAAAATTATCCAAGGTTAATTTTAATTCTTCTTTAGAATGGTAACTAGTAACAATTTCTTTTTTTACATTGTTAGGGATGTAATAATTTTTAAAACTGACATTATTCTGTTCAAAATACATTTTAGGTGTATAATGATATCCACAATTGATTTCTCTATCACATCTACCAACTTTATGATCTACATAATCATCCGTTTCAGTATCTATATAACGAACCAATCTTTTTTTTAAACATTGAGGGCATTCAAATTTTTTAGGAGATTTATCTAAACTGTATTTATACATAAGCTTTACATTTAGTTCATTTAGTTCATTTAGTTCACAACCCTTTATAATCAAGGGCTACAGAATAATATAAGACTACACAATAACTGCACTAATTTGCACAAGCTCATATTTCACAATACAAACTTGTGCAAGACACTGCATAAACTTTGCACAAACAAAAAACATCAACTGACTTTTTTTCAAAAGATTAACATCACTTATGCAGTTAATGAAGTTAGTGCAGTACCCTATAACTTCTTTAAATACTTTCCTCGTTCTAATTTTGTAAATAATTTTCTATCATTGAGATACGTTTTAAATTGCCTTTCAGAAATTCTTGGTTTCCCGTTTTCTTTTTTACATGCAATTTTAACTCCTTGACCCGTTCCGAATTCTTTGGGTAAATCATTTAAGATATCTAACTGAAGTTTTGTTAGGCTCTCTAAGTAATTACGTTGAGTTGTTTCTTCTCTAACCCTCAATGCTGTTTTTAAGAAATAATCAAATAACAATATGGCTTTCTTTGTATTCTTTAAACTTATTATTGAATCAGATTCACCATCACTAGCATGGTGTAAAAGCTGTATGATAATGGCAAAACGGATAACATATTGTTGAAGTTTAATATCTATTCCCCTTTCATAATCAAATAAATAATCTTCTGGTCTATTATTTTGCCATGCAAATAAAAACTCCTGAGCATCTTTATTAAAAGGTATTAATTTTGGTTCCTCACTTTTATTTATTAATTTATCTAGAATGGCATTGTAATTACTAAATAGTCTAGGATCTATTTTAGTGTTATTCCATTTAATTCTCAATGGATTACTTGGATATACAAATAACAACCTATCAATAAATCCATTAACGTTTCTACCCTCTTTAGAAAACTCTTTTAAAACACCTATCTGTGTACTTCCAACAACACCAATAAAGGTATCATCAATTCTAATACTCTTAGAGGTAGCTCTATCAATTGACACTGTAGTACCACTCCAGAGACTTAAATATGTTTCAGCCTCACCACTGCTAGAATATCTATTAAAATTCTTTAACCATGATAATAGTTCATCAGCATAAATAGTTAATCCACGTTTGTTATGATAATGTGAAAGCAACAATGCTTCTGGAGTAAAATCAGAAATTAATAACTTATTCAGAATTGGTCGTTTAGGTTTGTTTTCTGTGGCTTCTTCATAAACACTTATTTCATTTTCATAATCAACAAATAATTTTTTATCATGATTTTGAATAGGTTTATAACAAAAACTCAAAGCGTGGCTTTTAGAATCTCCTGGTCTCCCAACAATAACCATAAATAAATTACATTTTTCTTCCCATCCTTTTTTTACGTTTGCTTTATAGCTCTTGCCAATTGCCGTAGATGCAGCAGACAAAATACCAGATCCTAAATAATCGATTGAAAATTGGTAAATATCTGAAACTTTAAAAATAATTTCTTGAATAGCTTTTGGAAAAACATCAACTGGAAAAACATTATCTTCTTCATTCGTTAATTTAATACTATCAAATTCTAAATCTTGTAAATCAATAATTCCATTCTTTTCTGTATATTTGTTTTGCGAATTACAAAGATCTCCTTTATTACTTTCTGAAGTAATGGGGGATTTTTTGTTTAAACTCATTTTCTATTATCTTTTTGAGTTAAACACATAGTCCAAAGCTTTTTGCTTACTGCTTTGATCTGAATAATCAGATCTTAAGCACCAATCTTCTAACTCTTTTTTATCAAAAAGTATAGCTCCTCCTGTGGGTCTCTTTGCAGGAATACCAGATTCTTCTTGATTAGAAGTTAATTTGTACATTTTACTTTTACTAAAGCCAGTTATCAGGCAAGCATTTTCTAAATTTAGGATTCTAGTTCCTGATAATAATAGTAATTTCTCAATTCTGTCAATTTTATGTTCTAAATTAAATTCCTTTTTGTTCATCATTTTAAGGTTTTGTAATTAATGAATAAACAAATGCACTTGTAATTGTTGTTAACAGATGCAAATAAATAACAAGATTTGATCTCAATAATTATTAATGATTGATTCATTAAAAATCATTACCTATATGACTTAAAAACAACCACTTACAGTTAAATAATGATTTTGTTCATTATTTAATCATTAGTTTAAAAAGCTAATTATAAAGCAAAAATGCAGATACAGCACACACATTGTAATTACTTTCAGGTCTAATTCTAAATTTATATTATTATGGCTGTAAAGCACACACCAACACAAGAAGTACACAAAGGAGTAAAAGGAGGGACTACAGGTTGTGGTTTTAACACCAATGAACACTCTAATCATTGGGTGAATTCTAATGAAAAGATTACTTGTGCCAAGAATGGTTGTAAGTAGAAATCACTTAAAAACACCTATTAGAAATAACAGGTGTTTTCTGAATTAAATATTGTTTAATTTGTAGAAATATTTGACATGCGTTTCATGGTATCAAAAAAAGCTTTGTAAAAACTATCGTCTTTTGCATAGAGTCTGTACAAGTCTAACTCTTGTTTTCTTTGTTTAGACATGACTTCATCTAATATTTTCTTGAAGGCTAAATCTTTGTTTTGTTCATCTTGATTTTCTACTACTTTAGGTTGAAAATCTGGATGCGCTTGTATAGATTTTGTTAGGCCTACAAACTTTACTCGTTGATCTTCTGGTGTGGCTTCCCAACCCTGAAACCAACGTTCGTTAAAGCTATTGATAATCAAATCTAAAGGATCTTTTTCTTCCTCTCTACCATGAGCCCCTCTAGGATTTGGGTTTTGTGGATCTACTTCGCTATCCGTATCATCTAAACCAATCGATTCATTTAATTTTACACGTTCTAGTCCGTAGGTAGATAAATCTACCGATTCTAACAATTCGTCTAAACCTTCAATTCCCTCTGGTTTTACAGGTAGTTTTGGAATTAAGAATTTTAAAAACCAAAATAGTTTTTCCCAGTTTAATACTTCAAAAGGTAAAATGGCAGCCATTTGTCCATAAATTTTTACAAACTGTTTGGCTTTAATTTTAAAATCCGCTTTTTCATCATCTTCTAACTCCAACTCGTGTATAAAACGTTCAGAAGCTCTTTCTATAATTGGGCTTAGAATTTGTGCATCTACTTTGCTAAAAAATTTATGGTTGAAATCTTCCACTTCATTCCATTCATACACTCCTACATCGTCTAACACTTCTTTTAATTCGTGTAATACATTTACATCTGTAGCTCCACTTAAAGAAGTTGCTGTGTAAAAAGGATCAAAGGCATTTTTAATATCTTCCGTAGTATTGAAAAAATCTAGTACAAAAAGGTCTTCTGTTTTCTTTCCTAATTTATTGGCTGCTCTATTTAAACGAGACAAAGCTTGTACCGCCAACACCCCTTGTAGTTTTTTGTCCACATACATGGCACATAACTTGGGTTGATCGAAACCTGTTAGGTATTTGTTAGCTACTACTAAAATTCTGTAATCATCCTCATTAAACTTATCTTTGGTGTCCTTTTCAGCAAAACCATTCATTTCAGCTTCGGTGTAGTCTATCCCATCTACTTTTTTAGTTCCCGAAAAAGCTATGGCTATTTTAAAAGGCTGTCCTTTTTCTTCTAAAATACGTTGTAAAGCTTTGTAATATTTGATGGCCGATTCTATACTCTGCGTAATAACCATGGCTTTGGCCTTCCCTTTTAACTTTTTCTTATTGATAATGTTTGGGATGAAATGATCTAAGATAATTTCTGCCTTGGTCTGTATGGTTTCTTGATGTTGTTCTACAAAAGCTCGTAATTTTTTTTGTGCTTTGGTAGTATCAAACAAAGGATTGTCTTCTATAGACTTCTCAATTTCGTAATAACTCTTTAAAGTGGTGTAATTAGACAGTACATCTAAAATAAACCCTTCTTCGATGGCTTGTTTCATAGAGTACAAGTGAAAAGGAGTGAAACTTCCATCTTCTTGCTGTACTCCAAACTTTTCTAAAGTAATGGGTTTGGGTGTGGCAGTAAAAGCCAAATAACTCGCATTTCCACGCATTTTACGAGACTCCATGGCTTGTACAATTTTATCTTGTGCATCTAGCTCGTTCTCTTCGTTTGCTTGTTGTCCCATGGCTGTGTTCATGCTATCATGTGCAGCACCACTTTGGCTAGAGTGGGCTTCATCAATAATTACGGCAAAACGCTTGTCACTTAAATCTGCTATTCCGTCAATAATAAATGGGAATTTTTGAATAGTGGTGATGATGATTTTTTTTCCTTGCTCTAAACTGCTTCTTAATTCTTTGGATGAAAAAGCGGGTGCAATGATGTTTTTTATTTCGGAAAAACTAGCAATGTTTTCACGTATTTGTTTGTCTAACAATCTACGATCTGTGACTACTATGACAGAATCGAACAGAGGTTTTTCTATGTCCGTACCTCCAGGAACATTTTGGTTTTCTGGATAAGTTTCTATGAGTTGATAAGCCGCCCAGGTGATGGAATTAGATTTACCCGAACCTGCAGAGTGCTGAATTAAATAGGTTTGACCTACTCCTTTTTTACTAGCATCGGCAATAATTTTACGTACCACATCCATTTGATGATAACGAGGAAAAAATAAGGTTTTACTTTGTAAAGAGTCTTTTTTCTTACCATCTAAACGCACAAAGTGTTGAATGATGTTTGCCAAACTTTCTCTGGTAAATACCTCGTCCCACAAATACTGTGTTCTATGGCCTGTAGTACCGGCAGGTAATTCTGGATTCCCTTTTCCATGTTTGTTTCCTTTGTTAAAAGGTAAAAAGAAGGTGTTTTTACCATCTAGCTTGGTGGTCATGTAAGCTTCATCAGTATCTACAGCAAAATGAACGATACAACGAGCAAAATTCAACAAAGGTTGTTTGGTGTCTCTTTGTGTTTTGTATTGATGTTGCCCATGTACTTTGGCTGTTTGCCCTGTCCATGCATTTTTTAATTCCATAGTTACCAAAGGCAAACCGTTGATGAACAATACCAAGTCCACTTCTTCTCTAGGATTGTCTATGCTGTAACGTACTTGCCTAGTTACACTAAAACAATTTTGTTGAAACCTGTCTTTTATGGTTTGACTACTGCTTGCCAAATGCAATTGATACAACAAGGTAAAATTGGCATCATCTACCTGTAAACCTTTGTTTAACAAGTGTAAGATTCCATATTTTTTCACCAATCTATCCAAACGATTCAGAATTTTTAATTTCCAATCGGTTTGTTTTTGCAATTTAGACAACTCCTCTTTTTGTGTACTTTCTAAAAAAGACCAAAAAAACTGCTCATCTATGGCAAAACGTGTATTAAAATTACTAGCCTGTCCTATATAATATCCCTTACCTGTTTGGTATAGTTCTGCACTTTCGTTTACTGCATCTACCGTAGTTCCTTGTGCTTTTAGCTCTTCTAAACAGGTTCCTGTTAGGTGTTTTTCTATGGCAGCTTCTAAGGCTTGTTCGTTGGTTTGGCTATGCATATTAATTATTCTTTATTTTACTTAAGTCTAGACTTAATGCATCAATATTAAATTTCTTAAATTTATATCTTACATAATTAGATAACATTTGTTCATGTGTAGATAGGATTATCTGTCTATCCGAAAAATCATTTCTTAATAATTCCACAAATCCAGCGGTATTAATATCATCCATTGTTTGAACTGGATCATCAATTAGCAGTAATTTACTTTTTGAGTACTTTTTATTTAAAGCGAGTGTAAATGATAAAATAAGTGCTGATAATTGACCTGTACTCATTGAAAAAATAGCATCATAAGTTTTAGATGGTGAAGACACAAATTTTATTTTATCACCCCTATCTATTATAAATAGTCCTAATCCTCCTTGAAAATCTTGAACAATTCTACCAGAATATATATGAAACAGCAATTCTATATCCTTAATTAACTGGCTACTATATTTCCTTAGAGATTCATCTAGAACATCTATAATAGCTTTTATTTGAGCTTGATAATTAGATAATTTTTTGTTTTTTTTATCTAGAACAGTTAACTCTTCTTTTTTCTCTCCAAGTAATTTATTTTGATAAATTGAGTATTGCCATTCAATGTATTTTCTTTTACTTTTCAAGTCATCTAAACTTATTTCTTTAAGAAGTTTTTGATTGGAAGAAAAGAAACCCCCGAAAATCTCGCTAAAATAATAATCAATATTTTCTTGATTATATTTTAGTTTTTGATTCTCAATTATACTTTCAAAAGCCTCAAAACCAAATATATTTTCTTTTATTTCAATTGAAGTACTTTCAGAATAATCAATGCCAAGTCTTTCTAATTTATCTTCAATTCTATCAAGCTTTCTATTCGTTTCAATTTCAAAAAAGTCTGATTTGAAATATTCTGGATTATAAACAAAATCTTTGGTAAACTTATCTAATTCGGCAAACAAACTGTCTTTAACGAAAGTTAAAAAGGTATTAGAACCATCAACAAGCTTTTGGCCTAAATTATTATTTAATAATTCAATTTCTGTTTTTTGTGCTTCTATATTTTTTATTAGTTCTGTACTAGAATTGTAATCTTTACCACATAATGGACAAATACCATTGTCATTTAGCTTTTTATGATAATCAAGCAAGTGCGATTTTAAAGCATCTCTAGATGATAAGATTCTTGAATATATTTTTTCAGCTGAATTAGAATTCTTTAAATCCATAGTTAATTCATCCAACATATGCTGATATTTAACTATCACCTCATTATCCCTATATTTATCAAGAATAATATCAGGCATATTGAAATCATTTTCAATTATCTCATCGATTTCAAATTCTTCGAATAACTTTTTAAAATCAATAACATCATTTAGAAAATCAGCCTCCTCTTCTATTTTTTCTTCCTCTTTTCTGAAATTTTGATAATAGTAGAAATTTTGTAAAATATCCTCATTGCTTAAAAGGTTATCAATACTATTATTATGAAGATAATTTATAAAATCTCTTTTATTTATTATTAGGTTTTCTAGTTGTTGAAAAGTATTATCGTCATCATTAAATAATTGATTATAGCTAATTCTGTTAAAATCAATTTTCTCTTTATCCCATTCAAAATCCTTATCTACAAACATTTTTTTGAATGAAATAGAATCGGCTTTTTTTAAAGATTCTTTAATTTTTTTAATAGACTCATTAAGTAACTGGATTTGTGATTGTAAACCATACTCTCCTTTTAGTTGTTTTTCAATAGCATCATTTAAGTTTAAATATTTATCTAATTTCAAATTAAAATCATGCGTATTAAACAGATAGCCAATATTTTGCTTCTTTTCTTGTTCTTTAGATTTTAAATAATGAAAAGTATCCTCTTGCTCTACATAATTAATAAATTCAAAATCATGCTTATAATTTAAACCCAGTATTTCCTTAAGAAAGCTATCGTTAACTTCTTTTGAATCATCGATAACATCTTCAAAATTATTTAAGCGATACAATATAAAATGGTTAAAATTTATTACGGGCTCTAATGCTTGAGCATTTTTTACAGCAATAAAATAATCTACATCATCAAAACTAAATTGTAATTTTAAAATAATTGTACCATCTGCACCTTCTGCATTATATAGTGGGTTTTCATTTCTTCTTTCTCTACCATCTATTAAATGGTCTAATCTCTTATAGCGTTTTATTTGATTTGTAAATAACAATTCAATAGCATCATAAATAGTCGTTTTACCAAATCCATTGGGACCATCAAAAACAATTAGGCTTTTGTCTTCAAAATTAAAAGTTTCCTCCTTGTAAACTTTGAAGTTTTTTATATAAAGTTTTTTTATTTTAATTCCCATTGTCTGTCTTATTATCTAAAAGTTCAATTAATTCATCTAAATCAAGATTATCTAACTCAGATAAAACACCCTCTTTATGTTGCTTTTCAATAAGTTCGCTATATTCTAATAATTCTTTTTCTACTAAAGTTTTTTCTGCTTCTTCAAAAAGATTGTCTAAGGTTTGATTAACTTCTACATTAATTTTAAGAAAAGGTAATTTATGAGCAAGGTTATACAGTAAATGTCTCCAACTAGGTTCTGAATAGTTACTCTTATAATTATTGAATACACTTTCATTTACTATTAACTCTAATATCTTTTCTGGATTTCCTTTTTCAGTTTGTTCTAAAAGTTGTTTCATAATATCTGATGTAAACAACAACACATATTTTTTGAACTGAAAAGGGTCTTCTTCTATTAATAAAATTTCTTTCTTTTTAATTTCATTTTTATCATTATTCGCTAAAACTAATAATGATGTATTTTTAACAAACTCCTTTGTATCTATGTGCTCTTTAGATTTTTCAAACCATTCATCTTGTAATTCCAAAACTCTAGATATGTTATTTTGCTCAACAACTAACCAGTAATATTTCCTGTCTCCATTCGAGATATATAAATCACCAAAATCCAATTCACTTAGCTCGAAATCATGTATATTAAAAATACTTCTAATTAAATTTTTCATTTAATATTTTTTTTTGCGTTTTCTAAAGTTGTCAATGAAATTTTAGACCATTTAGTAACATTATTAACATTATTTAAATTGCCTTCAACTTGAGTCTGGTGGTTAAGCTCTTTTTCAATTGATTCCACTTCTAGTGCTGTTGTTATTAGTTTGTCACTCTCATAGGGTACTTCAATATCTATTTGAGTAATGTTTTCAAATATCCTTTTACAAACTTTTTTTTTTCCTTGCTCTGGATTATTTATTGCTGTTGCTGTATAGGTTAAATTATCAGATCCCTTCCAAGTGAAATTTCTTCCAATTTTACCGTCTGAAGCTGAAAGTTCATGTAATATTTGAAGAAAAGCATCTTTAAACTCTTCATTTTGAATGTTATAATCTTTAAAATCTAATATTGAATTTAATTTTACTTCCCTATGAGGTAAAATTGACTGAATAAACTTGATAAGTGAAGCCTTATTGAGTCCATTAATTTGCATTAAATATATTGCTAGTTTATTTTTCTCTTCTTCAGTAATTGCTCTTTCATCTTCAATCTCATGACAGAATTCTAAATAATAATGATTAATTAATTCTTTAGACAAAAACAGAAAGTAATCTTCATTTAAAATTGTTGTTGGATCACTTACTAATATCTCTCTAAAATTTTCAAAAGGTATAATAAAATAATAAGCCCCCTCAGAGATTGTTAAACCGTTAATAGCGTGATTATTTGCATGAATATCAATTATTTGAGAACAAACAATAGACTCTAAACTATTACGTAAAGCTGTTACATTCTCTACATTATTATGATGTTGTAATAGATTATTATTTAAATATAAAGCTATCTGTTCTTCACAAAGCCTATTTATATCTTTTAATTGACAGAAAGAATTAGCTCCATAATTATAAATATTAATTGTAGGATGAAGAGATTTAATTTGTGCATCTGTTTTTTCGTTTTGAGTGGAGATATGAAAATAAGCACCACTACATGGAAAAGTAATTAACCTCTGTTCTAATTTATCAAAAGCATCTTTATACGTTGAGTATAAATTACTCTTCATAGCTTTAACTTGATGTAAAGTTATTGGCTTTATGTCTGCATCAACTATTGCAAAATCTTCTAAAGAATCTAATTGTAAAGAATAATTTAGAGCGTTGGCATCTGTGTTTAATAAATTTAATACGTGATATAGTGCTACTTTTCCTTGATAAATAAAACCACTCCAAGTAGCAGCTGCTGTATGTATGTCATTTGGGTCAATTAACTGATTCATAGCTTTTCTTTTTTTTTAACAAACCTTTACTTTACCCGTTACCACACTATTTATGATACTACTCTTGTATTCTTTTAACTTGGCAATTTCTTGCTGTTTTAAGCCAATAGCAGTTTCTATTTTTTTGGAAGCAGTTTCTATATAGGCTGAAATTTCTTTTTGTTCTGAAAGTGGTGGAACAGAAGCATAAATAGTTTTTAAATTGTTAACATTAAATCTAAAAACCTTAATTCCAGTTGCATACTTTCTTAATTCCTTAGAGAATATTTTAGAAATAAAGTACAAGTAATGACCATCTAATTTTTCCTTTTTTGGTTTTAATACCATTTGTTCACCTCCTAATAGACCTAAATCACTCCTATTATAATAAGCAGAATGACCTAAATCTTCTATTGTCTCAGATGTTGAAACAAGAATTGTATCACCAAAGTTTACAATTTGGCTTTCCTTGTAAAATTCATCATTGACATAAAAATTATATTTATCATCTATTTCATCAACCTTATAAGTTTTCCCATATTGCAGAGCAACATAATCTCCTGTACTCAATAATTCATCTTTACTGAAAGGTGAATTCCCTCTCACGAAATCACATATACCAAATAGCTTCTTCACCTCCCAATGCGCAGGAATTTTACCAATCCATTCAACACCAGAATCCTTCATCTCGACTCCGCTCGATGACCCAACACCACGAGTTACAGCTTTGTGTATTAAAATTTGTTTGCGTTCTTTAAGTAAGTTTATTTGTTGTTCTTTAATAGCAATAGCCTCGTCTATTTTGGTGGTTTTATCGTCTAAAAAATGGGCAATGGCGATTTGTTCTTGGAGGAGTGGAATCCAAATATTAGTTTCTTTTAAAACAGATTGAGTTATACTATATACTTTAACTCCTTTTACTTTTTTTCTTATTTGATTTCTAAATGAAGTTGAATCAAATACAAACGCTAAAAAAAGTGATTCTATTTCAATTTTTGGTCTTGCAATAACTGTATGGTATCCAGCAAAAATTTTATCACTTGATTTTAAATGAGTAAAATTTCCCGAACCTTCAATATCTTCTGATGTATCAGCAAAAACAAAATCTCCTTTATTTAAAAGTGAATTGGAATCTGTTTTTAAATATTCTTTATTTACACATTTCAATTTATGTTTTGTGATATCTAATTCAAATCCATACTTTGAATGTATTTCTCCGTAGTTAACACAACAAACTCCTTCATTTCCTAAATTATGTTTGGTAATTGTCAAACCTTTACTTTGATTTAACACGAACTTAAATTTCTTCACGCCCCAATGTTCAGGAATTTCTCCTAACCAGGTTACTCCTGAGGGTTTGTAGTTTGGGTATTGTTGTATCTCGACTCCGCTCGATAACCCTATCTCGACTTCACTTTGACTATGATTAGTGACTTCGCTAGATGATTTTGTTTTGTTTTCAGCTTTTTCCATTACACAAGGTTTAAAATTTCAGTAATTAAACCATCACTTTGTTTTTCTAGCTCCAAAATATCTTTGGTTACGTCTTCTATGTTTCGTAACGGTGTGTGCTTGTAAAAATATTTGTTAAAACTAATTTCGTAACCTATTTTGGTAGCATCCAAGTTTATCCAAGCTTCTGATACATGGGGTTGTACTTCACGTTTAAAATAACTATGTATGTTGTCTTTTAGAGGTACGTTTTCTGTATCGCGTAAGTCACTTTCGGTTTCGTAGGTAATGTATTCTCCTTTATTAGCAGATCCTGAAACAAGTTCAGGATGACAAGGGTAATACCCAAAGTCTGCCAAGTCTTTTTCTTCGCAATCTAAATGCATTAGTAGTTTTGCAAGCTTATCACCCGACAATTTTTCAACTTTTTTAATCACTTTTTCAGCATCGGCACTGTACCAACTTACCGCATTTAAAATGGCTTTTTTATCAGTGGCACTAATACTTAATTTTTGCTTTTTGATTTCAGCATCTACTAACTTTTTAAATTGGTTAAAATCGTTGTACTCATCTTCTCCAATGATCTTTAACAAGGTAGTTCCAGTTTGAACCAAGTTTAGATGCTTTTTCCATGTATCTGCCTTTGTTAATTTCTTTTTATTGGCTGCTGATAGATTGATTTCATTTTTTTCGCACCAATCTAAAATATCTTGTTCGTGTTCTTGAGTATTGGTGTATATATTATCTCCAAAGGTTTCGTAGGCATATTGCATAGGTTCTAATAGCGCTTTGTCAAAACGTAAGGTTTCTATGCGTTCTGCTGTAAATTGTGCTTTTAAACGTTTAGGACGTTCTATACTGGCTTTGTAATACCCAAAATCTGTATTGTCAAACACCTGAGCTTCGACAGGCTCAGCTACCAATTTTTGTTTTGGCTGGGTTGCCATGTTGGAATACACATCTACTATTTCTGTAATATGTTCAGGAGCAAATTCGCAATTTTTGTTTCCTAAGTTTTTTCTTAGTTTTCTATACAGTTGTCCTGCATCTATCAACTGTACTTTTCCTTTACGGTTGTTGGCTTTGTTGTTGTTTAGAATCCATATATAAGTGGTGATTCCTGTGTTGTAAAACAAATTGTTAGGCAATTGTACAATGGCCTCTAACCAATCATTTTCTATAATATACCTACGGATATTACTTTCTCCTCCACCGGCATCTCCTGTAAACAAACTACTCCCGTTGTGTACACTGGCAATTCTAGACCCTTTTGTTTTGTCATTTACGGGTTTCATTTTAGAAACCATTTCCATTAAGAATAACAATTGTCCATCGCTAGAACGTGGAATGGCATCTACCTCCTCTTCTTGTCCCCAATAGTTTTTTAATTTTATTTGAAAACGAGGGTCTATTACCTCTTTTCCATCTTTGATAAATTTTTGTTCACTGGCCCAAGATTTTCCATAAGGAGGATTGGATAGCATAAAATCGAAAGTAGTTCCTGCAAATTCATCTGTAGATAAAGTAGAACCTACACGTATGTTGGCAGGATCATTTCCTTTGATCATCATGTCACTTTTACAAATGGCATAAGTTTCATCGTTGATTTCTTTTCCATATAAATACACATCACCTAATGCCTTTATTGCTCCTTCTTCATCTTTGATAAAGTTTTGCGCTTCGGTTAACATTCCCCCACTACCACATGCAGGATCGTAAATGGTCATGACTGGAGGTAAATTTTCTTTGATGGGATCAAAAATAATGTGTGTCATCAAATCAATTACTTCACGAGGTGTAAAGTGCTCTCCTGCTTCTTCGTTATTGTCTTCGTTAAATTTACGTATCAATTCCTCGAACACATATCCCATTCCTAAATTAGACAAAGCAGGTAGTTTTCTACCTTCTGTATCTTCTTTGTCATAAGGTGTTAGGTTGATGTTTGGTGATGTAAATTTTTCTAACACATCTAACAACACATCTTTAGCTGCCATGTGGCGAACTTGGCTCACCAAATTAAACTTTTCTATAATCTCTTTTACATTGGGACTGAATCCGTTTAAATAGTCTTCAAAATTGGCTTGTAAAATTTGAGTACTGTTAGTAGCTGTGTCTTTTATTTTTTGCAAAGTCCATTTACTCGTGTTATAAAATACAAATCCAGAAGCATCTCGCAATCCAGACTCGTCCCATTCTGTAAAGCCTGCTTCGTCTCGTTGAAAGATGATTTCTTCTAAAACGGCTTCTTTGGTAGGTTCTAACAAGGCATCTAAACGACGTAAAACAATCATGGGTAAAATAACATCACGGTATTTACCACGTACGTAAACATCTCTAAGACAATCGTCTGCAATAGACCAAATAAAAGACACCAATTTATTGTGTACAGAATTATTCATAAAATTTATGTAGGATTAAGGGAAATAGCTTTTTTTAAAGATTAAATATACAAATACACTCTATATTTTGTTTTCATTTAATTGTATTTGTTTTCATTTGTGTAGTTAGAGTACACTTTTAAAAGATTAATACTGTATCATCTCAATTTGTTTTGCTCTATCTTCAATTACTTTTTTTAACTGCTCTTTCTTAGCTTTTGTTAAAAAACTACTATCTATCAACTCATTCCATTTTTCCATTCCTTTTTCTATACGCTTAAATAAGTTACTTATAGCTTTAGTGGGGATATGAGCTTTATTCATTGCAGTTTCAAAATCACTCCTTTTTAATTTCCTTTTTTTCCCATTTAAATTTAAAGCTAATTCTTCTTCATCTTCAGGAATTAGAAGATTTACCGCAACCATATCATATACAGGAGTTAATTGATATTTTTGTTGATCTAAAGCTATTACCGAAAAATTCTTTAAATGCATATCATTGTTTCCTATTAAAAAAGAAACCAGTACTTGCTCATAAAATTTAACGACATGAATTAATGGGTTTTGTGTATAAGCTATAATTCCTTTGGCTATTTGCTCGTAAGATCCTTTATACTTATGTTCTGTAAGTCTATCAGTAAACTGACAGGCATCTTCCATAGGAAATTTAATATTTCCTAATCCTCTATCAATTCTTTTGGTTAAATAAGCCAACGTACCATCTTTTAAAGGAATCAATAAAAAGGGAACGGTAGCAACACCACAAGCTTTAGCTAATAACATAGATAAAGCCTCAATTTCGGGCATTTGAGGATACAAATGGAAAGGTGGCTTTAAAATATACTTTCCATTCAAAGCTCCCACAATAGTTAGTCTAGATTCTTTTTGACCCTCTGTAAATCCTAAAGATAATTTAGGCTGTACACCAGTTACAATAACCCTTTGAGCAACATTTTGTTTCGCTAGGTCTTCAATCTCTGAAACTTCATAATCTAAATTAAACACAGGTTCATCTTCTTGCCAAAATTTTTTTAAACACTTTTTATGGTAATTAGCAATTCCAGTATTTGGTTCTATTTTCTTTAAACAAGCTAAACAAATCATAAGTCAACAGGAATTATACTTATATTACCTATACAGTCTCTACAAGTGGTTAATAGTAAGCCCATTCTATCTCTAGGGTTTAACTTCCAATTTTTATGAGCAATTTCTAATAGCCAACCTTCAGGTATAAGTCCATCAAAAAAAGAAAACATATATCTACTTTCAAAAGGTTTAGATTGCAAAGGAAGTGTTAGACTAACAGCTTTTGCTGAGTCATTTTTTAGATAATCTGCATCATAACAAAACACATAACCATCTTCGTTTTCAATTAACATCCCTGCTAGTTGATTATGAACCCATACTTCTCCTTGTCTCATCGCTTATAGGTTTGATAGTTAATGTATGACCAAAAAACAATAATACTTGATTGATTTTATCAGTCATTAAATTAGGTTTTCCTTGTTCTAGTTCTCGTAAAAAACGCAAACCAACTCCTGTTATATCTGCTAATTCAACTTGAGTTAAGTTTACTTTTTTACGACTCTCTCTTACAAACAAAGCAATGTCATTATTTCTATTTCGCTCCTCCATAATTATACCTTTATGGGTGCAATATACTAAAATAAAACATAAATACACCCAATAGGGTATATTCATATGCTTATAAGCAAAAAAACACCCTATTGGGTATAATTTTATTCAAAATTAAATGTTTTTCTATATTTAGAAAACATAACTTAATACTTCATCATATTAGGAATTACACCTCTTACTCCTCCTTCTGGATGTTCTATATCTCCTTTATATCTAGGAATCACATGACAATGAAAATGATAAATGGTTTGTCCTGCATATTTTCCACAATTCATTCCAATATTATAACCATCTGGAGAATTATTCTTTTCAATTAATAATTTTGCCTGATTTATAACTTCTGACAAGTTATCTTTTTCATCTTTAGATAGTTCAAAGTAATCTTTTCTTAGTTCGTTAGAAATAATCAAAAGATGTCCAGGAGAAACAGGAAAAGAATCTTTTATGATAAAGAAGAATTTATTTTTAAAAATAATTACAGATTCAGGAATATTCAAAAAATTTTTCATGAGTTCATATATTGAAAACCATTATTATGGGCAATAGTAAGCATTGGTTTTATAAGTTCTTCATATTTCAATTTACTAAACTCTTGATTAGGAAATATTGGTAAGTAATCTTGAAGAAATTTATTTTTAGGTCTAATTGTTTTGATAATTTTATAACCTTCTTTCTGAAGTTTATAAAAGTCATCAAAGTAAATATCAAAACTAGGAAGCTTATCACTTTTACTAGAATTAAAACTAGACTCAGCAGGTATTAAATTCCACATTAAATCATGAGCAACAAATTGATGTGGAATAAAATGTTCAATAATGTAACCTCCAACTTTTAATTTTTCTCCAGTATAAATACAATTAATATATCCCAATTCATTTAGGATCAAATCCCAAAACATTTTTTTGTGATTATTTAAACTACCTCTTACAATTGGTCTTTGTATTTTATTTGGAATATCTGGTACATTAGGATTTCTTGCTTGTAAAAACAAGGTTAAGTTCCAATAACAGAAAGATTTCAATAAACCACTATTTACCCTAAAATATTCAGACCAACTATCTAATATAATTATTGAATCCTTTAGAAGTATATAAGGAGCATTAACATTTTTATCCAGCGATTTATTATACACTTCAGCTTTAGACCCTGTACCAAGCCATGGACTCAAGAATTTATGAGGTACGTTTTTGTCAAAATGATGTAGTATTGAATTAGTCGTTGTATTTTTTGATTTTAATAGTTTATCTAAGATTATACTTTTCTTAGAGTCAACATTAAGATTTTCAACATTCTTTATTGTTCTAACGGCATCCTGTATCAAATCCTGTTTTCCAAATGACACATGAAAATAATTTACAGTATACCAAGATAAAGTTAGCATTCTAGCAAAAATTTCCTTCTTATTAATTTCAATTTTTCCTTCATCAACACATTCTAGTATTGCCCAAAACCAATAAAATTTATAAGTTGCACTGGTGTTTTTAAATACAGATGTAAGTTTAGAGATTGATATGTTTTGTTCTGGTGGTAATTGCATCTTTATATTTGTAATCAAACAAGGTCTTAATTTCAATATTTTAAAAATAGTTATTTTTAAGTTAATTCTAAATGTTACGTTTGTCAATCTACAAACATTGAAAGTATAATCATTAGACTTAATAAATAGTACTAGTTTACACTAATATCATTGTACTAGAGGGAAAAAGTGTATTATTAGGCACTTAATATACACAAGGTTCGTTTTTATAAACTTCTTAAAAATAAAAACTACACCTATACTACACTAACAACTACATAAAACAACTAATAAATAGTGTTTTAACACTTACTGTATTGGGAAATAGCATATATTTTTATTGTTTACAAAGCTTAGTTTATTAAACTCTATTTATTGTTTTAAACAGTAATACGATTAAATCATTTCTATTTTATGCGTATCTAAAGTTTTTATCAATCCTATCTTTTTTCTTTTACTAAGTTTAAAAGGATAATTATCGATATATAATTTCTTAAAAAGCTAAAATTCACAAACAAAACATTCTTAACTCATACGGTTACACTTTTACCCTTTTTTGACTTATTTGGATAATCTTTAAACTTCACATTTAAAATACTTTTGTTGTATTAAATAAATTAAAATATAAAACAATGAAGTATTTAAAATTAAAATTTTTACTAGCAGTTATTTTCACATCAACATTAATTATTTCTTGTAATAATGATGATGACAATACCCCAAAAGAAACTGTCGTAGAGTTTGAAACCGCACCTGCTAGTTCTATAATTACAACAGGAGTTGTAGAGGTTATAACAGAAAACACGGTAAGATATCACACGATTGATTTTGGTTCAGGACCTTACACCGTTACTATTGTAGAAACAGAAAACAATATTGTTATTGTAGATTTAGGGCCTGCTCCTACTTTTGCCGCAGAATTAGAAACCTATATAGATGCTATTAACAAACCGGGGACTGTAATTATTACACATAACCACGGAGATCATTATGGAGGTGCTACAAATTTTACTGATCTAGATTTTTATGCCCAAAGTGAAGTTGCCAATCAATTAAACAATACTGATGATTTTACAAGTTTGTATTCTAAAAAAGTTAATGGAGTGAACAATACACAAGTTATAGGTGATTTAACTTTTACCTTTGACAAAGTATCTAACGCAGAAACTGGAGAAAACGGATACTTTTACAATGAAGAACACAAAGTGATTTTTGCAGGAGATCTTGTTTACAATTTAGCACATCCTTATTTAAGAGAATACACACCTAAAGATTCTGAAAACGAATTAGACAACTGGATTACAGGCCTAAATGAATTAAAGACTAATTTTTCTGGGTACAATCACATATTTGTAGGTCATAACAATTCTCGTACAGATATTGGAACCGTAATTAATGAAAACATAACGTATTTACAAAACGCAAAAAACATTATTAACGGAACTAAACCCCTTACTAGTGGTGGAACAGTAACTACACATCAACAAGTTATTGATGAATTACAAGTACTGTATCCTAATTACAAAGAGGGAGGTCTTTTATTATCATTACCCGATGCTTTTTTTCCAGGAGACACAGGTGCAGACTGGTTTTAATATTTAGTTATAATTTTTAAGCAGCAATCATATTCTAATTTATTATGCATCTAATTCATAAATTATTTAGGTGTGATTGTTGCTTATGATAAAATAACTAGTAATGAACATTTAAAAAGAAAACAATCATGACAACTCAACAAAACCAAATAGACAACGTTTTAAATCTACTATATAAAGAAGCTAAAAATGATCGTTATAAAATAATAAAAAGCTTAGCCGAAAGTAGAATTAGACCAATACAGCCTATGGATTTTAAAGATGTTTTTCTTTCTATATCTTCAAAACAAGGAACATATTTAAAACAAATTATTCAGGATCACAATCTAAAAAATATTATTGAGTTTGGAACTTCTTTTGGTATTTCAACATTATTTTTAGCTCAAGGCATACTTAAAACGGGGGGAAAAATTATTACTACAGAATTAATTGAATCAAAAGCAAAACAAGCTGTTGATAATTTTAAAAAAGCAGAAGTAAATCATCTAATAGATCTTAGAGTTGGTGATGCTATGCACACATTAAAAAACCATTCAGAACCTATAGATTTGTTGTTTTTAGATGGATGGAAAGATTTATATTTCCCTCTATTTAAATTGCTTGAACCTAATTTTCATAAAAAAACTTTTGTTTATGTAGATAATGCAGATATGAATGATACTCAAGATTTTTTACAAAAAGTTCGTCAAGATCCAAAATACCATCTTAACTCTAAGTACAACGGAAAAGTGTTCTTAATTACCCACAAATAAGACTTACCACAACAAATCCATACAAAATTAACAATACTCAATCCACAAAAGGTTCAATATTTACCTTTATTAGTGACTAATTTACCTTTTGTTAAAATTAAATTGTATTGAACTTTGTTTAAAACAAAAATAAAATGAGTACCATAGCTAGCTGCCCAACTTGTGGTAGCAAATCCAAAATAAAAGAAACCAACGGACAAACCACTTATCAAGCCGTACAAGATGATGAGGCTTTTAAAAAAATAGAACAACTAAAAAAAGCCATGCAAAAATTTAAAACAAAAGCAGAAAAGTTGGAAAAAGAATTAGAAGACCTTAAATTGAATCAAAAATAACAATTATGAAAATTGCAGTAACATCAGCTAGCGGACAATTAGGATCTGCTATTGTAAAACAATTAATTAAAGAAATTGGCAAAGAAAACATAATTGGTATTGCCAGAACCACCTCTAAAGCAACCCATTTAGGTGTAGAAATTAGAGAGGGAGACTACAACAATCGGGAACAATTTAACACTGCATTAAAAGGTGTTGATGCTGTTCTTTTGGTATCTGGTATGGACAAACCCGAAAATAGAATTCAACAACACAGAAACGTAATTGAAGCAGCGAAACAAAATGGAGTTCAAAAAATTGTATACACTAGTATTGTTGGTCATGAAGAAAACTCTGCATTTAGCCCAATAGTACAAAGTAACAGACAAACAGAAAAAGATGTAATCGCATCTGGATTGCAATGGGCAATTGGTAGAAACGGAATTTATATTGAACCAGATATTGAGTATATAGACAATTACATCAAAGAAGACGGTATTCGTAATTCTGCAGGTGATGGTAAATGTGGTTACACAAGTAGACCAGAACTAGCCTACGCTTATTCACAAATGTTGATAGAAGAGAAACACAATGGAAAAGTTTATAATTTAACAGGAAAAGCAATTACTCAAACTGAATTGGCAGAAATCATCAACCAAGTTTACAATACTAAACTTACTTACACCTCTTTAACTGTTGCGGCTTATGAAGAAGCTAGAAAAAAAGCTCTAGGTGATTTTTTAGGAACTGTAATTGCAGGAATTTATGAGGGAATTAAAATTGGTGCATACGACCTTGTTTCAGATTATGAAAAAGCAGCTGGAAGACCACACAAAAGCACTTTAAAAATTGTTGAAGAAATAAAAAAGAACGAAGAAAAATAGACTTCTAAATCCCTATACAGTAAATGAATTGAATTACAAAAAATGAATTAAATGGGAATTATTGAAAACATATTAAAAAAAGTAGTACTTCAAGAAGCAACTATACTAGAAAAAACACAACTTTCTAGTTCAGTTTATAAAGTTAAATTACAGAGTAAAAACATAACCAACACCCCTTTTATTCCGGGTTCTTTTTTACGCTTAGGAATTGGAATAGGAAAAGAAGATATTTCTTTTAAAGACAAAATAAGGAGTTATAGTGTTTGGAATATTAACAAAAAAGAGGGAACATTAGATTTAGCAATAGCAACCCACAGTAACGGAATTGGAGCAGAATGGGTAAAAAACTGTAAAATTGGAGAACTTATTTACTATAAATGGAAAAAAGGAACTTTTTTAGTAGACAATACTGCTGATTCTTATTTAATGATTGGTGATTTATCTGCATTGTCTCACTTGTATATAATAAACAGAAGTCTTGCTAGCAATAAAAAGGTAGAAAGTATTATTTATAGTCAAAACAAAAAAGATTTATTTACTGATATTGATGGAACAACTCCTTTTAATTTTTATGAAATGCTTCAAAACCCACAAGAAGATATTCTAGAAAAAGTAAAAAAAATTACTTCTAAAATGAATGGTAAAAAAATGGTTTATTTAGCAGGAGATAGCAGAATTTGTCTTGATTTAAATCAATACTTTAGAAAAGAATTACAGTGGGATACCAAACAAATAAAAACAAAACCTTTTTGGAACCCCAATAAAAAAGGACTTGAATAAATGACATCATTAAAACAACAATATCAGGAAGTTCGTTCCTACACTCAACACATTTGCAAACCTCTTAAAACAGAAGATTATGTAGTGCAAGTAGCCGATTTTGCGAGCCCTGCCAAATGGCATTTAGCACACACTACTTGGTTTTTTGAAACTTTTATACTCATTCCAAATTTAGAAAACTACACACTTTACAATTCAGATTTTTCTTTTTTGTTTAATAGCTACTACAACAATGCTGGAGATAGAGTTTTGCGTGCCAATAGAGGAAACATGACCAGACCTACTGTTGATGAAGTTTATAGTTATAGAAAATATGTAGATGATTCTATGATTCAATTGTTAGAAAATAAAATTTCAATAGAAATTCAAAATTTACTTACACTAGGATTAAATCACGAACAACAACATCAAGAATTATTGTTAACAGACATTAAATATATGTTTGGACAAAATCCTCTTTTCCCTCCATATAATACAGAAACAACTTTATTAGATCAGGAACAAAACACAGAATCTGGATATGTGAAAATAGAGGAAGGTGTTTATAAAATTGGATACAAAAACAAAGACTTTTGCTTTGACAATGAGTTAGGAGTACACAAAGTATATCTCCATAAATTTGAAATTTCAAAAGGCTTAGTTACCAACAAAGAATATATAGAATTTATAGAAGCTAATGGTTATAGCAATTTTAATCTTTGGTTAGATGAAGGATGGTCATGGGTACAAAAAAACAAGAAGAACGCTCCTTTATATTGGCATAAAATAAAAAATGATTGGTTTTATTACACCCTAAAAGGATTTAAAAAAGTAGATCCTAATAATATTTTAAAACACATTAGTTTTTACGAAGCTATGGCTTTTGCAGAATGGAAAGGGATGAGATTGCCTACAGAGTTTGAATGGGAAATAGCATCATCTAAATTAAACTGGGGACAACGTTGGGAGTGGACAAATAGTACCTACCTACCCTACCCTAACTTTAAAAAAGCAGCAGGTGCCATAGGCGAATATAACGGAAAGTTTATGATCAATCAAATGGTGCTTAGAGGTGCCTCTATAGCCACATCATCAAACCATAGCAGACCTAGTTACCGTAACTTTTTTCACGCCCAAGAACAATGGCAATTCACCGGAATACGATTAGTAAAATGAACAAACAATTTGCAAAAGATGTAAAATTAGGGTTGAGTGAAACTCCTAAAAATTTATCATCTAAATACTTTTACGACGAAAAAGGCTCTACTCTATTTTCTGAAATCATGAAATTACCCGAGTATTATTTAACCAATGCGGAGTTTGATATTTTTAAAAATCAACCTTTAGACATTATACAGTTATTGGAAATACACAAGACTAGTTATTTTGAGTTGATAGAATTAGGAGCTGGTGATGGATCTAAAACCATAGAATTACTTAAGGTTTTAGAACATGAAAACTATCATTACCAATACTTACCTATTGATATTTCTCAAAAAGCCTTAGATCAAATAGAAAATACTGTTGCACAACAATTACCTAATAAAAAAATAACTCCTAAAAAGGGCGATTATTTTCAAATATTAAACGAGCTAAAAAACTCTCCTTTTCCTAAAGTTGTTTTGTTTTTAGGATCTAATATTGGTAATATGGAAGATGCTTTGGCGAATTCTTTTTTAAAAAAACTAAGCAAAAATTTATCTAAAGGAGATAAAATTATTTTAGGTACAGATTTAAAAAAAGAAAAAGACATCGTATTACCTGCCTACAATGATAGCAAAGGGATTACAAGAGATTTTAACTTAAATTTATTAGAAAGGATTAATCGAGAATTGGATGCAAATTTTGATATTAACCAATTTGAACACGTGCCTGAATATGATGAATTAGAAGGAATTGCCAAAAGTAGAATCCGCAGTAAAATAGACCAAAAAATCCCTATAAACAGTCTTAATTTAACAGTATCATTTAAAGAAAAAGAAACAATTCATACAGAAATTTCTAGAAAATATGATGATGTAATTTTGGAAAAAATCTGTACCAATACAGGCTTAAAAACTATTGGAAAATTAATGGACAAACGCGAGTATTTTGCCGACTACATTCTAGAAAAAAAAAGCTAATGGGATTGGGTAAAATAGGAATACTAGAAATGTCTAAAGACTCTAATAATTTGTATTTAAATATGCTTTCTAATCATTGTAATTTTAATACTACTAATTTTAGCTTCTACCCAACCTATTTTGATGAAATCAACAATTTACTACCCCATCCTTCAAAAGAATTAAAAAAACTATTAGTCAACTATTTAGACAAAATTAAAGATGTAAATTATTTAATAGTTCCTAATATTACCATTCATCAAACTCTTGATGAACTGTTTAAAGAACAAACTTTTAAGTTTAAATTAATACATCCTATTATAGAACTGGTTCATGATTTAAAAAAAGTAGATCAAAATAAAGTAGTTATTTTTGGATCTAAACACACCATGCAACCAGGCTATATTTCTAGTTTACTAGAAAATTACGGAATAAAATGTAGCTTTCCAACCACAAAAGATTATCAACAAATTGAAACATATAGAATAGCCGTTTATAACAAAACAGCGACTCCAGATACTATAAATAATTTTAACACAATTGTTAAAAAACATGCAACTAAAACAAATGTAATACTAGCCTGTACAGAACTTTCTTTGGCTTATAATAGTAACTTTTCTAATGTTTTTGATTTGGTTAAAATTCAAGTTGCATCTTGTTTTTCTAAATAACAATCAATTTTCCTCTTTTCACCATTTATAGTAACACATCTACCTTTTTATACGATTAAATAAATTAGACATTTGTGGTATAATCATTTAAAAAAAATAAAATGAAGACAAAAATAATTACATTTATTTGTGCCTTTCTATTTAGCATAGGAATTAGTGTTGCACAAAACAAAAAAGCAGAAGACTATAAGTTTAATTTTAACGAGCCTGAACACTTTATTGATGGTTACTCTTTAAATTATCAGTACCAAAATGGTACAGCTATACATATGGAATTTAAAGACGGAAAAGCTAGTTACGAATGGATTAATAGACCTAGAAAAGGACACGGAAACAAAGACATTCCTTATCGTTCTAGCAAATTAGGAAACAATATTTATTTGGTTAACTGGCACGAAACAGAAATAAAAGACTACCTAACTATTGTTTTTGATTTTAACAAAATGACAATACATAGTTCTATTATTGTTGGTTATGAAAACAAGCCTAACAGAAAACTAAGAACTGTATTTAAAAGTGGAATCATAGATCATTTAACTCTCTCTAAATAAAACATACTATCTTCTAGATTTGTATTTGTTTACCATAAAATCTGATAAAATTTATAAATTTCATCAGATTTTTTTGTTTAATTTTATAGATATACCAAAGATTATTTAAAGCTTTTTTCTAAATTCATTCTTTTTAAATAAGTAAGATGAATAATATCCCAAATATAGAATTTAACAGGTTAAAACCAAGTAAAATTGAAGGTTTTGAGGTATTAGATTTAGAAACTTTACAAATAAAAAACAAACACTCAGATCACGATCCATACGCTTACCATAGACTTACCTTTTATGTTATTTTTATCATTACTCAAGGTGAGGTTCAACATTGGGTTGATTTTAATTCTTGTCAACTTAAAACAGGAGATAGCTTATTAGTTTCAAAAGGTCAAATACATGCTTTTGATAAAAAATCTAATTACCAAGGATATCTGGTCGTATTTACAGATGCTTTTTTGTTAAAGCACTTATCAAACTCTATGCTTCATAAATTAGAGTACCTTTTTGATACATTTTCTGGAATTAAAAGTTTTCATTCTCCTACAGAAAACAATACTCTTATTAATGTATTAAATACTGAGTTAAATTCTGCTCCTAAAGAAATTGCTGCAGATTTAACATCATCATTACTTTCTATTTACTTGTTAAAATTATTGGTTAAAAACAAAGATGTAAATCCAATTTTATTGGATAAAAATCAAGAAGTCTTTAATAAGTTTAGAGCACTAGTCGAAAAAAACTACACTCAAACGAGAGATGCTAAAAAATATGCAAGTGATTTACATATATCTTACAAGCATTTAAACACTATTTGCAAAGCAATTACAAAAAACACAGCTAAAGCATTTATAGATAATTTTGTTATATTAGAAGGAAAGAGGTATTTAGTAGCATCAACAGATACTGTAAAAGAAATTAGCTATCAATTAGGTTTTGATGAACCTACTAATTTTCAAAAGTTTTTTAAAAAACACACACAATTAACCGCTAAAGAATTTAGATCTCACTATTAGTAGCGTTCTTTTTTAGAGAAATATAGAATCACAAAAAACAGCCTTTTTTCTTATCTAGAAAAAAGGCTGTTTTTTGTGATTTACTCCACTATATTAAGACTTCAATAATTCTGCAGGTTTAAATACCACAGAAGTATCTACTAGCTTCTCTTTATCTATTGTTGCATTTTCTTTAATAAACTTAGTTCCAACAACATAAGCTTTGGCATTATTTACTGCATCTACAGCTAATAAAGTCTCATCTTTAAAATACCAAATAGAAAACTTCAAATCTTCTTCCTTACGCATCAATACCTGATTGTATCCTTGAGACAAACCAACCATTTGTAACTTTACGTTGTATTGATCTGACCAAAACCAAGGAATTGTGTTGTATACAGTTTTTTTTCCACAAATAGCAGCAGCAGCCACTTTTGCTTGATCCACTGCATTTTGCACAGATTCTAATCTTATATAGCGATTGTAGTGCGGATTGAAATGATAACTACAATCTCCTATAGCATATATAGTAGCATTGCTAGTCTTAGCTGTTTCATCAACCTTAATTCCATTTTCTAGCGTTAATCCAATAGAACTAGCTAATTCTGTATTTACCAAAATACCTACTCCCACTACAATAACAGAAGCTTTGTAAGAAGTACCATCGGCACAAACAACGGTATTTATACCATTTTCTGTTTCTATAGCCACTACATTTTTAGTGGTCAACACACTCACATTATTTGAACTGTGTAACTCCTCAAAAAAAGTTGACATTTCTGGAGCCGTAACTCTTGCTAAAATTCTTTCTTCTCTTTCTAAAACAGTCACTTC
Source organism: Wenyingzhuangia heitensis (assembly GCF_011762155.1). GTDB lineage: Bacteria > Bacteroidota > Bacteroidia > Flavobacteriales > Flavobacteriaceae > Wenyingzhuangia > Wenyingzhuangia heitensis. The sequence continues at coordinate 424,804 of NZ_JAASQL010000002.1, read as the reverse complement.
TGCTCCCATTTTTTTTAAAGAAGCTGCCGTTTCTAGTCCAATATAACCTCCGCCAATTACCACTACATCTTTAGTGCTAGCGTTTAACAAAGCTGTCTGAATATTTTCTACATCTTTTGCCGTTCTTAATGGATATAAATTAGTAGCTGTTTTAATTCCTTTTATTGGTGGAATGATAGGTCTTGCTCCTGTTGCCATTACCAAAATATCATAAGACTGAACAGAACCATCACTTAAGGTTAATTCCTGTTTTTCTTTATCAATACTATTTACTGATACTCCTAATTTTAGCTGAATACTATCTTTTACATAACTTTCTTTAGACTTTAACTGATAAGCTTCAATTCCCAAAGGAGATGTTAAATAAGCTTTAGACAAAGGAGGTCTGTGGTACGGAATTTCAGGATCTTTGTCTATCAAAATAATTTTACCTTCCCAACCTTCTTTACGCAAAGCTGTTCCAAAATTTACTCCTCCATGGCTAGCTCCAATAACTACACACGTTTTGTTTGCAGACATACGTATATTATTTAGCTACTTGTAAAACAACTCCATCTAACGCATCAGACACATCTAACTGACAACACAAACGACTATATTCACTTACATTATCATCTAGTTCTAACATATCTTGTTCTATTTCACTAGCTGTTCCTGTTTTAGATACGTGTTCTGGCAAAACGTGTACATGACACGTTGCACAAGAACATACACCTCCACAATCACCATCTATTCCTTGCACTCCATTATCTACTGCCAATTGCATTACAGAACCAGATGTTGCTTCTAATTCTATTTTTTCGTTATCGCTTGTTATAAAAGTTATTTTAGCCATTTTATTGTTCTTTAGTTGTTTTGTTTTATTTAGTGATTGTGAAACTTTACAGTTAAACTATCATATCCTACTTTTCTTTTAAAATCTCCTAGATCCTCTATATTTTCTTTTGCTTCAATAATATCTATAGAAGCAACTTTATTTGCTATTGTTGTTAAAAAAATATTCATAATTTGACGAGCATGTGTTGCACCTAAACAATTATGAGTTCCAAAACCAAAGGCTACATGCGGATTTAATTTTCTATCCAATACTACTTCATTTGGATTTTCAAATACGGTTTCATCTCTGTTAGCAGATGCCCAACACAAAGAAATTCTTGTGTCAGCTTTTACTGCATGTTCACAAACTACGGTATCTTCAGTAGCCACTCTTCCCATTTGTGTTAATGGAGAAAAATATCGAATTAACTCTTCTACAGCTTTTCCAGTATACTCAGGATTTTCTTTAATATATTGTATCGATTTTGGGTTGTCTGCAAAGTAAGCTACCGAATTGGTTAAGGCATTGATAACCGTATCACGACCACCTGCAAAAGTTAAAATCATCACCCCTTTTACTTCTTCTTTTGATAGTTTTTTTCCATCAATTTCTGAAGCTAACAATACTGAATATAAATCGCATCCTGGTTTTGCAATTGCCTTGTCAATTTCGGCATCAATATAATCGTATAAAATATTTGCTTTATCTCCATCTAATGATGATCCTTCACTTCTAAACACATGCGTTCCCCAAGAAATCCATTTCTCAGACTCTTCAAAAGGAGTGTTTAATAATAGAGTTAAAGCTCTAGATTGTAGTTTTAAAGATAAATCTTCAACAACTTCTATGTTATCTTTAGTTAAAACCTCATCAATAATAGTTTCTACTATAGTTGTTAATTTTTGCTGATACGCTTCATCTAGAGGTCTTTTAAACCAAGCTTCTACTAAATTTCTATAAGCTTTATGTTCTGGTGGATCTACTTCAAAAGGAATTTGTCTTGTTTCTCTAATATGTACTTCTGATGGAATTACAATTCTACCAGGTGCAGCTCCAGATTGAAAAGTTTTCCAATTATGAGCACTTTTACGTACATCTTTTAAACGTAACAACATAGTTGCTGGATCATTTTGATCTTCCATATGACCACAACCACTCTCTATACGTGCCTTTTTAAACGGATCTGAAATTTCACTTGTATTCATCTTCTTTATTTTTTAGGAATAGATTTAGACACTTTACAATTTAAGTAATAGCTACTAAAACCTATAAATACAAAGATACAGGTGATTTGTGTTTATAAAATTATACGTTATTAACACATAATTATCTATTATTAACTCAAAAATAGATATACACATCCAAAAGAGGAATAGATTTTATTTTTCAGGAATACTGGGTAATATACTCTGAATTTCTTGCAACAAGTTTTCTATTTTTTGTACTGCATTAGATTCTTTTTCTATCAACATTGTACTTTGTCTTTCTACAAGTTCAACATCAATAAATTGTTTAGAAATTAGGGTATCATCATTTAGTTGTAATAATACTTGTTGAACCGCTTGTTTTCCTATTTCTAAAAAGTTTTGTTTAACGGTTGTTAATGGAGGATTAAAATAAGCACTATCAGCAGTATCATCAAAACCACTAACAACTATTTGCTGTGGAACGGCTTTTTTTTGTTCGGAACAAGCACGTAATGCACCTAAAGCCATTTGATCACTCACAACCAACAATGCATCTATTTGTATAGGTTGTAACAGCATTTTCGTGGTTTCTAAATAGCCACTTTTTGCACTCCAATCTCCTTCTGCCTGTAATACTATTTTAGCATTTTCTTTTTTTATTTCATTTTCCCAAGCTAATTTTCTTTGATTTGCTGCCCAAGAATTAGCAGGTCCATTAAGCAAGGCAAAACGAGAATGTCCTTGACTTAATAATAATTTGGCCATTTTACTAGCCCCATCATAATGGTTTGCTGATACTTGATTTACATGAGCTTCTACAGGAACATCAATAAACAAAAAAGGGATGTGAGCATATTTTTTTACAATACTTTCTGCCATATTTTTTGTTACAGCTAAGTTTATTAAAATAGCATCTACTTGTTGTGATAATAACTCTCTTATTGTTTGCTCTAAGCTATCTTCTCCATTTTCTAAAACACTAATAGATATAGAATACCCTTCTTTTTTACTCTCTAATCTAATTCCTTCTACAATATTCATGGCTCCTTCCATCGTCATTTCAAGAGAAATAACCCCAAATATTTTAGCTTTTTTACGAACCAATAACTGAGCTCCTTTGTTAGGAACATAACCAAGAGTATCTATAGCTGCTTGAACTTTTTTTAATGTTTCTGAATTTACATTGTCTCCTCCGTTGGTAACTCTAGAAACTGTTTGTGTAGAAACTCCAGCCAATGCTGCTACCTCTTTAAAAGTTACTTTTTTACTCATAATCCATTATTCTGTATCACAAATATACGCGCATTGTTATTTATTTTGCTAAAATTTAATATTATCTATGGCTTAAAATATAAAAAAGGTTTGACATTAATTTTTGTCAAACCTTAATTCTTTAATCATTTTTCCTTTTTGAATATGAAAGGATTTTGAATACGCTAACAAAAAAGAAATTGTTTCTGTATTGGGTTTATTTTTTTCCATTTGTTTTTCTTCAGAAGAAGACGTTGAGTAATTTTTTATCATGTAGTATATCGTTTAATTATCCTAAAACGATAAAAATCTATTTTTAGTATACTATCAAGAAATAAATATTTCTTTTTCCTCTATCACTTTTCTTAAATTAATTAAAGCATAACGCATTCTACCTAAAGAGGTATTAATACTTACTTCTGTTTGATCTGCTATTTCTTTAAAACTCATCCCCATAAAAATGCGCATTTTTAATACTTGCTGTTGATCTTCGGGTAGTGTTGCAATCAAACTTATTATTTTTCGCAAAGTTTCCTCCTGTTCAATTTTACTCTCTACAGGAACATCTTCAATTCCTATAAAGTCTAAAACATCATATGTATCTGTAGCATATTTTGTTTTTTTACGTTTTTTATCTCTATAAAAATCCATTGTTAGGTTATGAGAAATACGTATTGCCCAAGGTAAAAACTTCCCCTCTTCATTGTACGCCCCTCGCTTTAATGTATGTATTATTTTTATAAACGTATCTTGAAACAGATCGTTTGCTAAATCTCTATCTCCTGTTTTGGACAGGATAAAACCAAATATTTTTTGTTGATGTCTTTCTATTAATACAGCTAAACAAGATTCATTTCCTTTTATATACTCAGAAACCAACTGAGCATCGCTTTTTGATTGTAACAAGTTCATTTATAAATCTTTTAAATATGTTAGGTAGTTTTAGAACGTATAGGCAATCAAAAGTTTTAATTTAGTTAAGAAATATTTCACAAAAAACATACCAAAATAAAAACAAAATACATTTTAAACAAAAAAACCAACCTTATATAAGATTGGTTTTTAAGTTATTATAATAATGTTTTTTTAGCTTTTTGGTTTAAAGACTCTTATCCAATCTACTTTCATATCGTTATTTTTTGTAGGATCCTTTAAATCACTATCTCTGGGCATTCTTCCTGCTTTGGCATGCCAATCTTGTGCTTCTACATTTATAATAATATCCATAGCTTTGGTAAAGCCTTTTCCTCCTTGATATTCATAAGGGTCTACAATACTAACCGTAGACATTTTATTTGCTTTTTCTAACATGTTAAAATCATATTCTGATGATGTTCCTGTTTGTGTAATTTTTTGTTTTCCGTTACTCACATCTAACTTTCCATTAGTCATGGTTGGATACCCATATTCCCAAACTCCATTTATTTTAGTTGCTACAGATTTGTCATACAAAACACGCATTAGCTCACCATCCATATAATGCTCAAAATGTACAGGGCTTTTCCAATACACTCCCATGGTTACATATTTTCTTTCTCCATTTACATCACAATACTCTCCCCAACTTTTTACTCCTTCTTTTTTAAGCCAAGATCCTTTATCTCTAGGCTGATAATCTGTAAAAGGTTTTCTTATAAAAGAGTGAATACTCACATGAATAAATTCAGCAAAATATGCGTTTCCTGGATCTTTACCTCCGTAACATTCAATAATATCAATTTCTTGTGTAGCATCTGGACTTAACAACCAAACATCCGAAGCCAAAGCTAAATTGGTAACACTTACTTTAGATTCTATAAACACGGGATATTGTACTGGTTTTGTAGATGCAATACAACCTGTACTAATTCCGCTATTGGGCATATTCATTTTAACCCCTCTCTTAGAAACAGGGTTCGATTCTTTTTCAGAATTCCATCTGTCTGTCTTTATAATCAAATCATTTCCATCTACAGAAATCTTATCATATTTCCAATACGTAACTCCAGGACCATCCCAAGCTGCGTGATAAAAATTTTTCCATTTATTTTGTCCAAATGTAGTTAAAGAGTTTGTTGCCTCATATGTGTAATTAAAATCATCCGAAATATCAGCCTGAAACTCCCATGTTTCTTCATTCGTAATCTGCTTGGGTAACGGAATTAATTCCAAAGTATGTTTATGATTACTTACTTTTTCATCTAGTGTAGCTGTAGCTTTATTTTTAGTAGTTCCACAAGCAATAAGCGCTATACATCCTATAAATACTCTTATATTATTTAATTTCATCAACTTAAAGTTTAGTTTAAAATGTTCATTATCAAAACTAAATATCAATTAGATAATAAAACAGAATAGATAACCTAAAAACCACAACAAATCATTTATTTTTACGGTGCAAGACAATATGTATTATGAGCAAAGAACTAGATAGTTTATCAACAAAAGAATATATTTTAATAAAAGGAGCTGGTTTACACAATTTAAAAAATATTGATGTAGCCATTCCAAGAAACAAACTGGTTGTTATTACAGGGCTATCTGGATCTGGAAAATCTAGTTTAGCTTTTGATACTTTGTATGCCGAAGGACAACGTAGATATGTAGAAAGTCTTTCTTCATATGCTCGTCAGTTTTTAGGAAAACTAAACAAACCTAAGGTAGACTATATTAAAGGTATTGCTCCCGCTATTGCTATAGAACAAAAAGTAAATTCATCTAACCCACGTTCTACGGTAGGAACTACTACAGAAATTTATGATTATTTAAAATTGTTATATGCCCGAATTGGAAAAACCATCTCTCCTATTTCTGGCAATCAAGTAAAAAAAGAAACGGTTTCTGATGTTATCAATCATCTAAAAAAATTAGAAGAAAGAACTAAGTTACTGCTATTAGCTCCTTATGATTTAGGTGATAGAGATGCTGACAAAGCCTTGCAAATTTTAGTACAGCAAGGTTATGCTAGAATTAAAGTGGATAAAGAAACTTTACGAATTGAAGAGGTAGAATCTAAAAACATTACTGCTAAAACTGAATTAAATTTAGTAATTGATAGAATTGTAGTAAAAGACGATGAAGATTATTACAACCGCTTGGCAGATTCTATACAAACCGCATTTTACGAAGGAAAAGGATTGTGTGTGTTAGAAAATTTATCAGATAACACTACGCGTGAGTTTAGCAATAAGTTTGAGTTAGATGGTATGACTTTTTACGAACCCAATACTCATTTTTTTAGTTTTAACAATCCTTATGGAGCTTGTCCTACTTGTGAAGGTTACGGAAATGTAATTGGTGTAGATGAAGAATTGGTAATTCCAAACACCTCTCTTTCTATTTATGAAGATTGTATTGCTCCTTGGAAAAGTGAAAGTAGTTCTGAATATAAAAATCAGTTGATAAATTATGCATTTGAGTACGACATTCCCGTACACAAACCTTGGTTTGAATTGACGGAAGCTCAAAAAGAATTGGTTTGGAATGGAACAAAAAACTTTGATGGAATTCATGACTTTTTTAAATATTTAGAAGAAAAAAGCTATAAAATTCAGTTCCGTGTAATGTTGTCTCGTTACCGAGGAAAAACCAAATGTACTACCTGTAAAGGAACCCGTTTAAGACCTGAAACCAACCATGTATTTATAGGTAATAAAACCATTAATGAGCTAATAAATTTACCTATTGATGAGTTAACTGTATTTATGAAACAGTTAGAACTTGATAAATACGATGCCGTTATTGGTAAAAGATTGTTGGTAGAAATTAACAATAGATTGGAATTTTTAGACAATGTAGGTTTAGGGTACTTAACCTTAAACAGAGCCTCTAACACTTTATCTGGTGGAGAAAGTCAACGAATTAACCTAGCCACTTCTTTAGGAAGCAGTTTGGTGGGTTCTATGTACATTTTAGACGAACCTAGTATTGGTTTACACCCAAAAGATAGTTTAAAACTAATTGAAGTCTTAAAACAATTAAGAGATTTAGGAAACACGGTAATTGTGGTAGAACACGATGAAGACATTATGAAACAGGCTGATTATATTTTTGACATTGGTCCTGATGCGGGTGTTTTTGGTGGTGAATTAGTGGCAGAAGGTACCTATAAAGAGCTTTTAAAAGCAACTACACATACTGCCAATTATTTAAGCGGAAAAGATTTAATAGAAGTTCCTAAAAAAAGAAGAATTTCTAAAAATAAAATTGAAATTATTGGTGCTAGAGAAAATAATTTAAAAAATATAAATGTTACCATTCCCTTAAACGGTTTAACTGTAATTACAGGAGTTTCGGGTAGTGGAAAAAGTACTTTGGTAAAAGATATTGTCTATCCTACTTTGCAAAAACACTTGTTTGGTCAAGGAAACAAAATTGGAGAAGTTACCAACGTAAAAGGAGATTTAGATGCGGTTAAAAACGTTGAGTTTATAGATCAAAATCCTATTGGTAAATCGTCTCGTTCTAACCCTGTTACCTATATAAAAGCGTATGATGATATTCGTGCTTTGTTTGCGCATGAAAACTTAGCTAAAATGAGAAACTATCAACCTAAACATTTTTCTTTTAATGTAGATGGCGGACGATGTGAAACTTGTAAAGGTGAAGGAGAAGTTACCATAGAAATGCAATTTATGGCAGATGTGCATTTGCCTTGTGAAACCTGTAACGGAAAACGTTTTCAGAAAGAAGTATTAGAGGTCAAGTTTCACGATAAAAATATAGATGATATTTTAAATCTATCTATAGACCAAGCTTTGGACTTTTTTAAAACACACAAACAAACTAAAATCAGCAAAAAACTACAACCTTTGTTAGATGTTGGTTTGGGTTACGTAGCTTTAGGACAATCGTCTTCTACTCTATCTGGTGGAGAAGCACAACGCATAAAATTAGCTTCTTTTTTGGTAAAAGGAAGTCGTCAAGAGCCAACACTTTTTATTTTTGATGAACCTACTACAGGATTGCATTTTCACGATATTAAAAAATTACTAACATCTATGAATGCCCTAATCAACAACGGACATTCTTTAATTGTAATAGAACACAATATTGATTTTATTAAATGTGCTGATTATATTATTGACATTGGAAAAGATGGAGGTAAAAATGGAGGAAATGTTTTGTTTATGGGAACCCCCGAAGCTTTAGCAGGACATAAAGAATCTTATACTGGGCAATTTCTAAAAGAAAAACTAAGTTAAGAATTGTGGTTCTATAGTGAATTTATCAAAAAAAATCTCTTTTTACAAAACAAGTAAAACAGTAAAAAACAACGCTAGTAACAGAGTTGTTAAAATCTAAAAAACAATTACAAGTCTATAAATATCCTTTATTTTTCACGAATAAAATGTATATATTCATACTGTTTTTTACAGATATAATAAATTTAGCCTTATGATTAATTTTAATAAAATAAAAAAAGTTGCCAGTATTCTTTTAGTGTTTTTTATCGTGTTAAGTACCAATTTGGTAGATAAAGACAATTACAATAAACTTAGAGAATCGGTAACAAATATTTACGAAGATAGAATTATTGCTAGTGATTTACTTTTTGAAACAGTCATGCTAATTCATCAAAAGGAAGTTGCCATTATATCTTTAGATTCTACTTTTTTTAAGATTAAAAACAGAACAAACAACCTTGAGATTTCAAACTATATTACCAGGTATGACCAAACAAAATTAACCGAAAAAGAACATACCCTTTTTAATGATCTTAAAAAGGATATTAAACAACTAAAAGAGATAGAAGAAAAATACATCCTATCTAAATCTATCACTCATAAAAATCAGTTATTACAAAACATTAAAAAGATTACATTAAAACTTCAAAACTTATCTAAAATTCAATTAGATGAGAGTAAAACACAGATGTTTACAAGTAACAATGCCATGAAAACTATTAATATATTTACGCACCTTGAAATTATATTTTTAGTAGTAATGGCCATTTTAGTACAAATCATCATATTTTACGAACCCAAGCAAAAAGATTAATACTTATTTAAAACTATCTCTTTAGTAATTTAAAATTGTATGAATAAAAAAGAACTAAGACCTAACATTCCTTCTGCCAAAGTAGATGATACAATGTCTACAGAAGAACAATTTCAGAACCTTGTTATAAGACCTATTATTAAATTACAGCACAACACTATTATTGCTTTGTTTGATAATTATTTAGAACACTCTGATTTTGACATTCATAAATTTGACACCCTTAAAAAATTAGAGTTTTTAAAAACGGTAGCTTCAAGAAATCAACATTTAAGAAATCAATATGTAGGAATAATAATTGGAATGTTTACCGATGAAGAATTTGCTGTATATTTAACCAATATGGGAGAATATTCTAAACGAATTATGCAAATAATTTCTCAAAGAATACAAGATACGTATTAGTCTATTTTTAACTAAAATTTTAATTTTTTTTTAACAATGGTAAACAATGCCGATTTTTATAAAAAACTACCAAAACAAACTCTTGATTTGGCTGATTTATTAATCAATCCTGCTTTGTTTAAAAACGTTCCCGAAAATTGGCACGTGGTAAATGTAGATATTGAAAATTCTAGTATTGCTGTACAAAACGGCTACCATCACGATGTAAACTTATCGGCAACAGGAAGTATTATTGTTGTTTTAAATGAGTTAGAAAAAATTGATAAAAAGATAAGAGTTCCTTATTTTTTTGGTGGTGATGGAAGTACTTTTCTTGTTCCAGACACCTTCTTAAAAAGAATTTTAAAAGTTTTAAACAATTATAGCATTCATATTAAAAACAATGCTAATTTAATTCTTCGAGTAGGTTCTGTTTCTGTTAAACAACTTTACAAACAAGGCAAAAAAATTAAGATTGCAAAGCATAAATTAACCGCACAATTAACCATTCCTATCATATTAGGTACTGGTTTAAATTATGCCGAAGATTTGGTTAAAAAAACATTTAAAGAAAGTTCATCACATAAAAAACATACTCCTGTAAATTTACAAGGAATGGAATGTAGGTGGCAAGAAATAGCAGCTCCAGAGGGAACGAAAAAAATTGTTTGTTTGTTAGCACATTGTTCCGTAGAAAACAAACAGAACAATGTGTATGCTAGTGTTCTTAGTCAAATAAACTTGCTATTTGGATCTTTTGAAAACAGAAAACCCATTACTCCTACAAACTTACATTTAGACACTACCTTACAAAAAATTAAAAACGAGATGAAAATTAAACTTACTCGTTTTAGCAGATTGTATCTTATCCTAAATTGGCTGGGAACTGTATTTGTTAATTTTTATTTAAACTTTTCTAAAAAAGGGCCAAAGTTTTACAAAGAAATTAGTCAACTTTCTCACACCTTAATGATAGATGGTACTATTAACACCGTGTTTTCTGGTTCCGAAGAAAACATTCAAAAATTGATCGTTTTTTTAGACTCCTTAGAAAGAGACAATTTATTAATTTACGGAATTCACACAACCAAAGCTTCCATTCTATCCTGTTATGTAAAAGATAGAAGCGACAACCACAATCATTTTGTTGACGGTACAGAAGGTGGTTATACAGCTGCTGCAAAAATGTTTAAGTCTAAACTTATCTAATCCTGTTTTAAACAATTATTTCCGCTCTTTTTAGTTAGTTTCTAAATGTTTATTCTATTAATTTTAACCTAATCAATAGAATAATTACGTAAACATGGCTGCTAATACCTCTAAAATATATCAAAAAACAGAAAAATATTTAGGTGAATTTGTATACGGTGGTATTGATGGCTGTGTGACAACTTTTGCTGTAGTTGCAGGTTCTGTAGGAGCAAATTTAAATAGTTCTATTATTATTATTTTAGGATTTGCCAATTTATTAGCCGATGGATTTGCCATGTCTATTGGTGCTTATCTTTCCGCAAAAACAGAAAAAGACAATGCTTTAAAACATGCGATTACAGAAAACGATAAAACAAAAATAGAACAAGACTTTAATCCTATTGCCAAAGGAACTGTTACGTATATTTCTTTTTTATTAATAGGGATTTTCCCATTACTATCTTACGTTATTGATTTTTTACACCCTTTAGACAAATCAGTATTTCTATATTCGGCTCTAGCTACTGGTTTTGGTTTTATTATGGTAGGCTCTTTAAAATCTTACATTAACCACAAAGCCATATGGAAAGGAATTACAGAAACATTGGTATTGGGTTTATTGGCAGCTTTGGTTTCTTACTATGTAGGAGATTGGATTGAAGGTTTAATTGATTAGCATACTAACAGCTATAAATAATACGTTCTGAATTTGAGCTCTAAACAAATTTTCGATGTGCTTTTTAGTGCCTTAAAACACTCGGATCGACATTCTTAAATCTTGATAAAAAAGAAAGAGCACATGCTTTACAGCAATGTGCTCTTTTCAATAAAAAAACTAACTAAACTATATTTTTAAAATTCACTTTTACCAAATTCACTATCGATAAACTTAGATTTATTTTTGAATTTATTGAAGGTATAGGTTAAGTTTAACGATACAATATCTACTTCATACACATAATTGGTAGTTGTATAAAACTCATCGGGTCTCCAAGTAGAAATACGTTGCTCGTTAGACTTTAATAAGCCCATATCTATGTTTTGCCATTGTAGGGTTGCCATTAAACGGTCATCCATAAATGATTTTTTAAACGTTAAGTTTGGAGTGTAAAATCTAGAATCCTCTCCCATAGCTGTGTTTCTATCAGAAATGTAATTTAAAGCAAACTGAATAGAAGCATTTTCCCAGAAAGAATAGGTAGAGTTTACGTTGAATGAATAAATAGTAGATTCACTGTTGATATCGTAAATTCTTTCTCCTTTACCATTTCTGTGATCAAAACTTAAAGCACCATCAATAGCATAATTGTAAATGTTTGCTCCAATAAAGTTGGTCCAGTTTTTAGAAGGTTTAAAAGTTGCTCCCAACTCAATACCCACAGCGTTACTTTTACCTACGTTAGAATATACACGATTTAAAATACTATCATTAACAACTGGGTTTGGATTTGTTACAGAGTTATTATCTCCATCAGTATTTCCATCTTCGTACACCAATGCATTCACACGGTTAATTACGTTTTTAGTATGTCTAAAATAAGCCGTTGCATATATAGAATTTCCTCCTTTAAATCTTTTATTAATCCCCAATTCTACCAAGTCAATAAACTCTGGTTTTAATTCGTTATCTCCTTGCTCATAAACCTCTGAGTGCTCACGCTCTGCAAAACTGTTCATTTTAAAAGTTGTAGTACGTTGTACTCTTTTACTGTAGGCTGCTTTTACGTTTGTTTTATCGTTTACTTTGTATTGTAAAGAGGCTGATGGAAACAATTTAAAATAATCATATTTATAAGTGTTTTTATTAGTATCTGATGCTAATTTCTCTTTATATTCTCTATCCATAGATTCTGCACGTACTCCTGCTGCATAATTCCATTTCTCTTTCCCGCCAGATATTTGTGCATACGCAGCATGTATGGTTCTTTTTAAAGCAATATCACTAGAAAATTCAGGTACAGGATTAAATTGAGTATCTCCTAAAGTTACATTTTTACGTTCATAAGTAAAATCTCCGGTATGGTCTAAATGTCTAAACTGATATCCTGTTTCTATGGTACCAAAACTCATTGGTTTCCACTTGTAATCTAAATTAAAACGGACACCATTTAATGGGTTGTCGTTGGTGTTTTTTTCTTGTTGATAAACTTCTGTATAATCAATATCACTTACGTTGTCATTTTCTGTAGGACCTCCTAAAAATGTATACTCATATAAAACCGAAGCAGCTAATTTAGATTTGTCTTCAAATTTGTGAGCATAATCAAAACTAGCTAAGGCAAAATCTCCTTTACGAGTTCTTAAGTTATGATTGTAATATGCAAATTCGTTTGTTTTAGCTCCACTACCCACGGCAGGTACTGTGTAATTATCGTAATAAATATCTGCCAACCTATCTTTTTTCTTTTTACCACCGTACAATCCTAATGTAAACTCATCAGCATCATTTGGTGTGTAGTCTACTGTAAATCTTGCATTGTAGCTTACATCGTCAAAACTACGTTCTCCATCAGACGGTAAATACCTGTGTGTGTTGTTTGCTTCGTTTATAATATCTAAACCACCCTCTCTTCTACCAGAAATATCGTTACGTTGATAACTAGCTCCTACAGAAAAATTCCAATTATCTGTTCTTGTATTGTAAGTAACATCGGCACCGTATCTATGTGGATATTCTTTGGTATCGTAATCTTGAATTGCTGGCAAACCACCACGAACATTTACTTGTAAATAATCTCCGTTAACGGCTCCTTTTTTGGTAATTATATTTAAAATCCCTCCTGCTCCTTCAGAATCATACTTAGCTGATGGTGCTGTAATTAATTCTACTTTTTCTAAAGCATTTGCGGGTAATTGTGCTAAAATAGAAGCAGCATCTCCCTGTGTTGGTTTACCGTTTAATAAAACCGCAAAACTGTTGCTACCTCTAACGTTTATATTACCTTCTGCCCCTACACTTACTGAAGGCAAGTTTTTAATAACATCTACAGCACTACCTCCTTGACTGTTTTGAAATTTATCTGTATCAAAAACCTGTCTATCAATTTTATGAACTACCGTAGCAGCCTCGCCTGTTAAAACCACAGCATCTAACTCACTACTATTAATAGACAATTCAATAGTTCCTAAGTCTACAAAAGCATTTTTTTTAGGAATCTTAATGTCTAAAATATTTTGAGTTTTATATCCCATAAAAGAAGCTTCTAATTTATAATCTCCAGCCTTAATACCTTTAATTAAAAATTCTCCGTTTTGCTCTGTAACAACTCCAGTAACTAACTTTCCTGTTTCTTTATTATACAATGCTGCAGTAGCATATTCTAGAGCTTCTTTGCTATTTTGGTCTGTAATCTTACCTGTTATTTGTGCAGCGGCAAAATTAGACGACATTGCAATTACTAGAAGTGTAAAAACACTTTTCATAAAATTCATTTTAGTCTGTTTCAATTTATTTTCTTTTTAATGTTTCTAAAAAATTATAGTACAATAATACATTATGTTATCCCCTAAAGTATGGTGTATTTGAAAAAGCTAAGGTATAATTATTATATCGAAGTATTTTTAAATTGCAATGGAGTCATACCTGTGTGTCTTTTAAAATATTTCACAAAATGAGACACATCTTTAAAGTGTAAATCATAGGCAATTTCTCCTACAGATTTATCGGTATAAATAAGCAATCTTTTAATTTCTTGTACCATGTAAAAAGCAATGATTTGAGAGGCTGTTTTTCCTTGCTTTTTTTTACACAACTGATTTAAGTTTTGAGAAGAAACGTTTAACTGATCTGCATAATAAGAAACATTATTCATTAACGTTTCTCCCAACATACTTACAAACAGAGTTACTTTATCTTCTGTAATTAACTCTTTATTTTTAGGAGCCTGTGAATAGGTAAGAATTTTAGCAAATAAAGATTTTAACATTCCTTCTATTACTTCTATAGGAGTTGTATTTTCTTTAACCTCTTTAGTCAACAACTTAAAAAGAGCCGCAATTGTTTTGTCTTTTTTAAGCAAATCTATTTTTTGATTTTCGCCTAATTTTAACAATTGCGTATTGATATGCTTGTCTAATGTTTTTTGTAAAAAACCTTCTTTTATAATAATTACATATCCTTTAGGTTCTGTAGTTATTTCCCAATGATGCACCTCTTCTTTACGAACCAAAAACACCACTGGCGGCTTTATTTCATAACTATTTAAATCCATATGATGATATCCTGTTCCTTTGGTAAAATAAACTAACTCTAAATATTTGTTATGCCTGTGGGGTTTGGTGTATCGTTTATTTACATCAAAAGGTTCTATTTTAATATCTTCTAGGGCTGCAATCTTATTGTAAGTAGTAATGGAGGGATTCAATATAATTCTTTTTTAGGCTTTCTGTTTGCAAAAATAAACAGTGTTTTGTTTAATATCTTAAATAATTAAAAATATAGGACTTTATAAATCTCTAAGGGTTTAATGTAATTATTGAATTAACTGTTGAATTACCATTACAACACTATAGATATTTTTAAATATTATTCATTTTATTACAAAATACCTATTATCAATAATAAGTCTAAATAAGTTTTGTAAAACAAAAAACAGTAAATACATTTGCTTTGTTTTTAACTAATCTAAATAACTATAAAATGAAAAAACTATTACTGTTGTCAATAATACTACTGACATCTTTAAATAATTACGCACAAAAAGGAAATTTAAAAGGGAAAATAAGCTCTAAAAATGGAATTATTTTAGCGTATGCAAACATCAGTATTGATGATAGCAACTACAAAACCTTAAGCAATCAATCTGGAGAATATGTAATAAACAACTTAGAAACAGGTGAATACAATGTTACTGTAAAATTTATAGGGTACAAACCTAGTACTAAAAAAGTTAGTGTAAAGCCTAACCAAACAACAGTCTTAAATATTTTATTAACTGAGAATCAAGAAAACTTAAAAGAGGTTGTTTTAGAAGGACATAAAAAAAACACTTATGTAGCAAAAGCACCTTCAGAAAGTTTACGATTTAAAACTCCATTAATCAAAATACCACAAAACATTCAAGTTGTAAATAAAGAATTGATTAGCGATCAGGCATCATTTACAATGATGGACGGAATTACACGTAACGTTAGTGGTGCTCAAATGATAGAACATTGGGGAAGTTTTTCGCGTATAAACATGCGTGGTTTTAGAATTGCTCCTATGAGAAACGGAATGAACCTAACCACTTCTTGGGGACCGTTAGCAGAAGACATGAGTATAGTAGAGCGTGTTGAGTTTGTTAAAGGGCCTGCTGCTTATATGCTTGCTTCTGGTGAGCCAGGTGGTTTTTATAATGTAGTAACTAAAAAACCTAGCAGCAATAGAATTGCAGAAGTTAATTTTTCTGTGGGAAGTTATAACACGTATAGAGGAGCTGTAGATTATGGAAATACGCTTGTAGATGGTAAACTACAGTACCGAGTTAATTTTATGAAAAGTACACAAGGTTCTCATCGTGATTTTGAAAAAACAGACAGAACTTCTTTTGCACCAAGCTTAAAATATTTATTTACAGATAAAACATCTTTATCTGCAGAATATATTTATCAAAAAGTAAAAATGCCTTACGGAGGTGCTTATGTCTTTGGTCCTGCATCTGCTGGCTTTGCTAGTTTAGATAGAGATTTTTCAGCTATTGAAGAAGATTTTCAAGAAACTGATATGAAAGAAAATCAATTTTACACAAACTTTACGCATAAATTTAATGACAATTGGGAGCTTCAAGCACAATATTCAAATTTAAACTATAAACAAGAAGGAATGTCTCCTTGGGCTGTATGGGGTAGTGTAAAAGAAAATGGTGATATCACAAGATATGTGAGTAGTTCTGATGCTTTAATTGTAATTAATGCCACTCAATTATTTGTAAACGGAAGTTTTGATACAGGTAACATCAGCCATAAAATATTAGCAGGTGTTGATTATAATAATAAAATTTCTTGGCACGATTGGAGTCAATCAGCCGTTATTGATGAAACTCCTTTTAACATTTACAATCCCGTATATGGAAATGCTGTTTTTCCAGATTTTGACAGAAGCAAAAGCATAAAAGAGAGAGATGGTTTGGTAAAATATACAGCACTTACAAAAGGGTATTATTTACAAGATGAAATTGGTTTCTTTAAAGATAGGTTAAGACTTTCTTTAGCAGGTAGGTATACAGATGCAGACATATCTCAAGGTGCTACAGAAGACAAAGGTTCTTTATTTACGCCTAGAGTTGGACTTAGTTTTGATATTTTATCTGACTTTACTGTTTATGGATTGTATGACCAAGCTTTTAAACCACAAACAGGTGCTAGCAAAACCAATGAAACATTTGATGCAGAAATAGCAACAGATATTGAAGGAGGTCTTAAAAAAACTTGGTTTGATGGGAAATTGAATACCTCTCTAACTGTATTTCAAATTACAAAAGACAACATTTTAGTGACCGATCCTACAGATGCTAATTTCTCTGTTCAACTAGGGCAAGTACAATCTAAAGGATTAGAATTTGATTTACAAGGACAAATTACTCCAGAATTAAATGTTGTGTTAAATTACTCTAACACCAATGTAGAAATTACCAAAGATACTGACCCTTTACTTGTAGGAACTAAAGTTGCTGGTCATTCTAAACATATTACAAACGGTTGGTTTAACTATAATTTTAATGCAGCAACAAAATTAAAAGGCTTTGGACTGTCTTTAGGGTATCAATACTTAGTAGACCGTTCTTCTTGGGCATGGGCAACAGATGGACAAGGCCCAATATTACCAGATTACTTTAGATTAGATGGTGGAATTTCTTGGAGAAATGATAAAGTTAACGTGAGGCTAAACGTAAATAACATTTTAGATGAATACTTATATTCTGGAGCTGGATATGGAGATTATTTATACTGGCAAACAGAACCTGGTACCAATGCAAAATTATCTATTGCCTATAAATTTTAACAAAACTAGTTAAACAACTAGTCCTTAAAAATAAAAACATCATGAAAAAACAATTATTAATATTTAGCATTTTTCTACTTGCAAGCTTTAACAGTTTTGCGCATTATATGTGGATAGAAACCAATTCCATAGGAAAAGTTGGGCAATCTCAAGAAGTAAAAGTTTACTTTGGAGAATACACTTACGGAGTCACAGAAAAAGTAAAGGGTGATGCTTTTCATAAAGTACAAAATTTTACACTTTGGGTGATAGATGCTCAAGGAAATAAATCAGCCTTAAAAACAAGCCCTAAAGAAAACTTTTATGTTGCTAAATTTTCTCCAAAAAACAAAGGAACTTATACCGTTGTTTTAGACAACAATAAAATTGACGTGATTGATTATACCAAATACGATTTTGGAATTTTTAAAACACACTATCATTCTGTAGCCAAAGTGCAAGTAGGTAAAAAAAGTAATGCTACAGCTACCGTAAATGCAAACGGAATTACAGTTAAAGATGTGTCTGAAACCAAAAAAACGATCAAATTACAAGTACTATTTAAAAACAAAGCCTTGGCTAAAAATGAGGTAAAAGTATTTGTAGCAGATTTGTGGACCAAAACCTTAAAAACTGATGAAAACGGTTATGTTTCTTTTGATATGCCTTGGGATACAAAATACATTGTAGAAATTACAAACAAAGAAGAAGTGCCTGGGACATACAACCAAAAAGATTATGAATTTATTTGGCATTGTGTAACCTACACCATTTTATAAGTTTATAAACCCAATCTAATATCCCTAAGCAATATTTGTTGTTTAGGGATATTTCTAATTTTAAAACAGAATGATTTCTATACTACTTATTATTTTATTTTTTGGTTTTTATCTACTCTACACAATTACAAATAGAATAAAGGTTCATACTACTTTAGGTTTTGAAACCAAGCTTCAAAAAAACATAAAACTAACTAAATACATAGCAATGCTACTCTTAGTAGTTAGTACAGTACTGGCCATTTACTTATTTGGTTTGGGTGTAGGTGTTTTATTTATCTGTTTAGGACTTATGACTCTTGGCGGCTTTATAATTATGCTCGCACCTTTACAACTTATTACTTATAAAAACCTTGTTATCGTCTGTGTTTTATTATTCATAGCTGAATGGTTTCATCATTTAAACCCTATTTAAAATGCCTGCAAATCCAAAACATTTAACCACGTCTAACTGGCAACGTTTTGCTAAAATATCTGCCGGAATTTTAGGAGGTTATTTAGTCTCCGTTACCTTTCATCTGGCTCTCTCCTACTGGTTCTATCATGTAAACGTAATTATTACCTCTGCTTTTACAGGTTTTATTCTTTGGGCAACTTTACTAGTCTTGGCTTTTTTAGCCAAAAACGGATGGAAAATATGGGGCTTATACCTTTTTATTACGCTATTATTTTCAGCAATAATTTACATCAGTAAAATTTACTTTCCTATTTAACAATACTTATGGATCAAAGAAAACATAACATTTTATTTCACACACATACCGTTAGTGGTATTATTATTAGTGTGGTATTGTACATTATCTTTTTTGCAGGATCTTTTTCCTTTTTTAGAGATGATATCATCAATTGGGAAAGAAATCAAAGTCCTAGTACTTCAGAAAACATTACCATAAACCTAAACAAAGCTATAGATTCTATTCAAGCAAATAAAAACCTGTATGGGAGTGATTTAACCTTAGTAAAAAGTAGTTCGCAAAGAAGAATAAATGTATCCATATCCGCAAGTAAAGATACTTTAGTCTCTAAAAAAGAAAATACCAGAGCTTTTTATTATTTAGATACCAAAGATTTTAGCAAACATCAATATATTGAATCTTATTCTTTAGGAGAATTTTTATACAGACTGCATTTTTTAGCGCAAATTAAATATCCTATTGGTTATTATTTAGCAGGATTTACTGCTTTCTTTTTCTTGTTTGCTATTATTACAGGAGTCTTAGTTCATTGGAAAAAGATAGTTTCTAACTTTTATGTGTTTAGACCTATGGCCAAACTTAAAGCATTGTGGACAGATGCGCATACAGCTCTAGGAATGATTGGTTTGCCTTTTCAGTTTGTATATGCCGTTACTGGTGCTTTTTTTATGATAAAAGCCGTACTTATTGCTCCAAACATTATGGTTCTTTATAATGGTGACAAACAACAGCTGTTTAAAGATTTAGGTTATACTCCAACTGATTACCAACTAGATCAACAGAAATTGAATAAAACAATTAATTACAATGCTTATCTAAAAGAAGTTACTGCTAATTGGCCCAATTTTAAAGTAACTAAAGTACTCATACAAAACTATGGAGACACCAATGAACATCTAACTTTTGAAGGGCATGACAATTTAAAACTAAAATTTAATGGTTTTGGAAAAAGAACCTACAAGGTAGACACTCATAAAATAATTGCTCAGAAACAACCTACACAAACAACATCGTATGTAGAAAGTGTTAAAAATATTTTATTCCGAATCCACTATGGAGATTACGGAGGTTATTTGTTAAAAATAATAAGTTTTTTACTTGGCTTAACTTCTTGCTTTGTTATTATTTCTGGAGTTATGATTTGGTTGGTTGCTAGAGACAAAAAAAATGTTCCTGAAAAAAGAAAACGTTTTAACCATAGAGTGGTTGTTATTTATTTGGCAATTTGTTTAAGTATGTATCCTATAACAGCTTTATCTTTTATAGCGGTTAAAGTATTTGCTATACAAGTAAGTCAAACCTTTATTTATAGTTTTTACTTTATAGGATGGTTGCTTTTTTCTATCTTTTTTATACTAAAAAAGGACATTTATTTTATCAATAACTGGACTTTAAAATTAGGGAGCTATTTAGGTTTGTGTATTCCTATTGCAAACGGAATAGTTACAGGAAATTGGCTTTGGATCACCTTACTAAACCAACAATACCATCTCTTTTTTGTAGATGCATTCTGGATTACTTTATCTAGTTTAACCTTATGGATTTCTTATAAAATAAAGAAATAATAACCCTAAAATTCAGCACAAAAAAACCCGATACTTAATAAGTATCGGGTTTAAACTTTATAACAAAAGACTTTAAGCTTCTGCTTTTACTACTGTTTTCTTAACTTTTTGTTTGGTTAAAGCTATTTCTATAACTTCTTTCATTTCTGTAACGTAATGAAATTTTAAACCTTTTAAGTAAGATTCTTTTATTTCTTCAATATCTTTTCTGTTCGCTTCGCACAAAATAAGTTCTTTAATATTAGCCCTTTTGGCAGCCAATATTTTTTCTTTAATTCCTCCAACCGGCAACACTTTACCACGTAAGGTAATTTCCCCTGTCATGGCAAGTTTAGATTTTACTTTGCGCTGTGTAAACGTAGACACTAAAGAAGTTAACATGGTAATACCAGCACTTGGTCCATCTTTAGGAGTAGCCCCTTCTGGTACGTGAATATGAACTTTATTTTCGTCTAACGTTTTTTGTTTAATTCCAAACTCCTCTGCATTTGCTTTAATGTATTCTAAAGCAATAGTTGCAGATTCTTTCATTACATTTCCTAAATTTCCTGTAATAGACAATCCTTTTCCTTTGGACAAAATAGATTCTATAAACAATATATCTCCTCCAACACTTGTCCAAGCCAAACCGGTTACTACCCCCGCAACATCGTTGTTTTCGTATTTGTTACGTTCCATTCGAGCAGACCCTAAAATATCTTTAATTTTATCATCTGTTAACGTAACTTCATACTCCTCTTCCATGGCGATAGACTTGGCTGCAAAACGCACTAACTTTGCTATCACTTTTTCTAAATTACGAACTCCAGATTCTCTAGTATATCCTGTAACAATTAATTCTAATTGTTGTTTTCCTATTTTTAAATGACTCGTTTTTAATCCGTGTTCTTTTAATTGTTTAGGCAACAAATGTCTTTTGGCAATTTCCATTTTTTCTTCAATGGTATAACCAGAAACGTTAATCATTTCCATACGGTCTCTTAAAGCCCAAGGAATATCTCCTATGTTATTGGCTGTTGCAATAAACATCACTTTAGACAAGTCGTATCCTATTTCTAAAAAGTTGTCGTAAAAAGCTGAGTTTTGCTCAGGATCTAATACTTCTAACATAGCAGATGCAGGATCTCCTTGCATTCCCGATGCCATTTTATCAATCTCATCCAACACAAAAACAGGATTGCTAGTTCCTACTTTTTTAAGATTCTGAATCAATCTACCTGGCATGGCACCAATATACGTTTTACGGTGTCCTCTAATTTCAGACTCATCACGCAAACCACCTAAGGCCATACGTACATATTTTCTACCTAAAGCTTCTGCCACAGATTTACCCAAAGAGGTTTTTCCAACTCCGGGAGGTCCGTACAAACAAATGATAGGTGATTTCATATCTCCTTTTAGCTTTAAAACCGCTAAATGTTCTATGATTCTATCTTTTACCTTTTCCAATCCAAAATGATCACGCTCTAATACTTCTTGGGCTTCTTTTAAGTTGAACTTGTCTTTTGTATAGATATTCCATGGCAATTCCAACATCAACTCTAAATAGTTACGCTGTATAGAATATTCAGGCATTTGAGGACTCAATCGCTTCATTCTAGCTATTTCTTTCTCAAAAGTTTCCTTAACCTCTTTAGACCATTTTTTCTTTTTGGCCTTTACAATCAATTCCTGAACTTCTGCTTCGTGAGAGTTTCCTCCCAATTCTTCTTGAATGGTTTTTAATTGCTGATGTAAATAGTATTCTTTTTGTTGTTGATCTAAATCTACTCTAGTTTTGTTCTGAATATCGTTACGCAACTCTAAACGTTGTAACTCTATATTTAGTTTTTTTAACGTAGCTATAGCTCGGTCTTTTAAACTATTTATTTCTAACAATTCTTGCTTTTCTTCTACCGACAAATCGATGTTTGAAGATATAAAGTTGATTAAAAATGAATTGCTCTGAATGTTTTTAATTGCAAATGTTCCTTCTGATGGAATGTTTGGATTTTCTTCTATTACATTTAAAGCTGTGTCTTTTACCGTCTGAATAATCTCGTTAAATTCCTCTGTATTTTCTACAAACAAATCATCAATTACCTCTATTGCTTTAGCTCTAATAAAAGGTTCTTCTTCTACAAGACCTTCTAGTTTCATGCGTTTTTTACCTTGAATAATTACCGTAGTATTTCCGTCGGGCATAGTTAATACTCTTAAAATTTGAGCAACAACTCCTGTGTGGTAAATTTCATCAAAGGAAGGATTTTTATTAGCAGGATCTTTTTGTGCTACAATTCCCAAAGTTTTATCTCCTTTGTTTACTTCTTTTATCAACGCAATCGCTTTATCTCTAGTTGCTGTAATAGGAATTACAACTCCTGGAAATAAAACTGTGTTTCTTAATGGTAAAATTGGCAACACATCAGGCACCAATTCCTTATTCATTTCCTCTTCATCTTCTGGACTTAATAAAGGAATTAAATCAGAATCTTCATCTATCATACTGTGCATAGACATTGTGTCTATTTTTATATTTTTATATCTGCTCATAAGTTCAATTGTTGTCAATATGACACTGTGTAAGTATTCTTTAACTGCAAAGGACTGCAAATGTAAAGAAAAACAGGTGTTTATAAATCACTATTAATAAATATGTCAAGTATAATGCCATAGCCATAAAACTGACAAATTGTAAAATGTTGGGAATTAATTGCATTTAGAACCTTATTTTTGTGCTTATGAAACGAGTTTATTTAGACAATGCTGCCACTACACCTCTATTACCAGAGGTTATTGATACCATGGTACAAACCATGAACACTACTTTTGGAAATCCATCATCAACCCATGCATTTGGTCGTAGTGCCAAAGCTGTTGTAGAAAATGCTCGTAAACAAATTGCCAAACATTTACAATGCACTACTTCAGAAATTGTTTTTACTTCTGGCGGTACAGAAGCAGACAACTTAATTCTAAAAAATGCAGTACATCATTTAGGAGTTACACATATTATTACGTCTGCCATAGAACACCATGCTGTTTTACATACCGTTGAATTTTTAGCTAAAAAAAGAATTACCATTTCTTATGTAAATACTTTAGCTAATGGAACTTTAGATTACCAACATTTAGAAACACTTTTGGCTGGTAGTAACCAAAAAACATTGATTTCTTTGTTACATGTAAACAATGAAATTGGAACTATTTTAGATCTAGAAAAAGTAATTGCATTAAAAAACCAATACAAGGCCTTGTTCCATAGCGATACCGTACAATCTGTAGGTCATTTTAATATTGATTTATCTATTTTAGACATTGATTTTATTGCAGCTTCTGCTCATAAATTTCATGGCCCTAAAGGGATTGGTTTTGCTTTTTTTAGAAAAGGAACTGCCATACAGCCCGAAATTTTAGGAGGAGAACAAGAACGAGGAACCCGTGCCGGAACCGAAAACACAGCCGCTATTGTAGGAATGCAAACTGCTTTAACTTTGTGTTTACGTAATTTAAATGATGATATTGCTTATCTAAAAACACTAAAACAGTATTTTATTACAGAAATTACTACCAAAATACCAAACGTAAAATTTAATGGAGTTTCTGCTCATTTAAATCAAAGTACACATACGGTTGTAAACGTTCAGTTTGATAAAGATTTACCTATGTTGCTATTTCAACTAGATTTAAAAGGAATTGCTGTATCTGGAGGCTCTGCTTGCCAAAGTGGTGCTCACAAAGGTTCTCACGTACTACAAAGTTTTTTAAACGATGCTGAACAGCAAAACACCTCTGTTCGTTTTTCTTTTTCTAAGTTAACTACTAAAGAAGAAGTGGATTATGTTGTTGGAGAGTTGGTAGGGATGGTTTATTGATTATTTAATATTTGGGGTTGAATTTAAAACCTATTTGATTTCTAAATTCAAACAACAACCTTGCTAATTCAACTCTATTATTATTAGCTTTATTTAACAGTATTTTGTTAATTTCTTTATTAATATAGTATCTAAAACATTTGGGTATATCTTGAAATATTATTTTTTCCTTAACCAGTTTTTTAATAATTTTTATAGAACAATTTACATAAATTTGATTGAATTGGCTTATTTCCTCCTCTGTTAATACTTTTTTAATATCATTGTATCTATTCTCATGATCTAGTTCTTCTTTAGAACTTATAATATTTCCAAATCCAATTGAATAATTCGAATTATAAATCTTTTTTATAAAATCATTTGATCTACAACTTAATAAAAAAATATCATGATCTTCAAATAAAAAATTTGCCTTAGTAGCATCAAGAAAATTTTTCTTATA
Source organism: Wenyingzhuangia heitensis (assembly GCF_011762155.1). GTDB lineage: Bacteria > Bacteroidota > Bacteroidia > Flavobacteriales > Flavobacteriaceae > Wenyingzhuangia > Wenyingzhuangia heitensis. The sequence goes on along the minus strand of NZ_JAASQL010000002.1, from coordinate 399,699 downwards.
CTCACCTCTTTCATCCGGCTCATATAACTTTGAAGAATTACCATGTCCTAAGTAAATTATTAGAGATTTTGGTTCTAAATCAGCTATTAATTCTTTCGCTTTATGAATTGAATCATTCTCGGAATTAAATGAATGATAATAACCTCTAAATTCTTCCTCGAATTTACTTAAGAAAACTGTTGATTTATCAACTGCATGAAGAAGTATTATTTTATTATAGTTATTCATTAATTTCAGAATAATGAGCTATTGATAATTCTATAATTTCTCTAACAAATTTTAATCCTAAATCATTATTCACTGAAATTAGATCTAGTAGATTACCAATTTCTTTACCATCAAAATCTTTATTTCCTGTATTACTTATAACACTTCTATTAAACTGACCTAAAGAATTCAATACTATTAAAGATATTGTTTTACTACTATTTATTAAAGTATTAATCTCATCAAATCTTTGATTTCTAGAGCAAAATTTAATTTTCATTTCAAGTAATTTACTTAATAACTCTTTTGAATAAATAGGTTCTTCTGTAGATTTCAATTCACTCTTTATTTCAGTAATAATTACTTCACTCACCTCTTTGGGTTTACCAGAATATATTAAATATTGAATTTTTTTAAATTTCTCATGTTTACTAACTAATATTTTTATAATCTCAAGAGCATTGATAGCTCCGTGATTTACAGTCTTAGGAACCATATTCCAGTCCGAAGCAATTAAATTAATTGGCTTTCCTTTTAACTCTTCATCAAGGAAGCTGACAAACTCTTCAATTTTAAATTCATTTGTATCTAAGTCCAAAAAATTTACTGGATTAATAAATATTAAATTTAAATCAACTCCGTTTACTTTTACTTTGGCTTTATTTTGATTTAACTCTTCATTTTCGTCATCAAACACTAGATAATTCAAAGGTATTTTATTCATTATAAAACTATTTTAAATGAAGCTCCACTTAATTTGATATTATTACCAATAAAATTAATCGAACCTTTTAAGTTTGTTATTCTTTTTTTAGCATCATACATACCTATACCTGAACCTTTTTCTTTTGAATCTCTAACTCCTAACTCGAAAATAGAATCAGGGTTTTTTAAAAGAATTTCGGAAACACCAATACCATCGTCATAATAGTAAATTTCTAATTTAGTTTTTGATTTAATAAACTCTACTATAATATTTTCTGCTTTTGCCTTAATAGAATTTGAAACTAAATTATCAAATACAATATCAATCTCTATTGGATTTATTAGAGCAAACTTTTCAAATACATTCTTAGTCTCAATCCTCACATTACCTCTAGACAAATCAATCCCCTCAAGATATTCTTTAATATATCCAGGCAAATTAATTCTTTGACTTGTATATTTATAATCAAAATTTGATTTAATAATTATTTGAGAAACTTTAATTGCTTTATCAATATTATTCTTAATTGAATATATTTTAGACTTAGTTTGCTCATCGATATTTGAGATAAGTAAATCATTAACATATGTTGATGCATTCCCAACATATAAATCTATTGAATGCACAAGTTGCTCAGCATCATCACTAAGTGTTTTACGAGTTGCGGTTAAGTACTGAGTTTTTTTAGTTTCAATTATTAGTTTATCAGATAAATCCTTGTTCTTTTCTTTTTCTTCTCTTGCTTTTTGTTCTGCTTTTAATTTAGCTAAGTCAGCTAATGCTCTTTCTTTTTCTTTTTTTAAAGTATCTAATTCCGCTTTTATTCTTTTTTCTTCTTCTTTTTTAGCTTTGTTTTCTGCTTCTTTACGTGCTTTTTCTTCTTTTATTACTTTCGCTTCAGCTTCTTTTCTTTTTCGTTCTTCTTCTATCGCCTTTTTTTGAGCATTTTCTTTTTCTTTTTTTAATCTTTCAAAAGAATTCTCTATATCATTTACTTTATTTAGAAGCTTGTAATCATCCGTTTTATCAGCGATGTCTTTTAAATCGGAAATAAATTTTAATTGAGTATCATCAATTTTTTCATTTACCAAATCAATAAAATCTTTATTAAAATCAATTATTTTAATATCCTTGTTGGAAGATAAACTTTTAATAATTTGAATAAAATCGAGTTTGCTTCCTAAATTTGATTTAACAATTTCAAGGTTGTCAGAATCTTTATCTGTTGATAATTCAAGCCTATATTGAGCTGCTTTATCGCTGTCATCACCAAAATATTTTTGCTTTCTAAATCCTTCTCCCCAAAGAACTCCAACCACATACCTTTCTAATCTTCTGTGAGCTAAATCAAAAGCATTAATTAACTCATGATAACCAGGTGTTTCTATTAAACCTCCTTCTCTGTTTGAAACCTCTTTAAATTGTTCTAAATTGTCAGTAGAAATTGAGACTCTTCCGAATAAATTTCGAGTTCCTAAAAACCGATTATAACCTTGTTGAGCTCTAAAATCAATACCCCAACTATCATCTCCTTTTTCTCCAAAAGGTTGTATTCTAAAGCCGTTCTTAAATAAAAATATAGAACCAAAGTGAATTGGTTGAATTCCCATTTTAAGAGAAAAATTGTGTTTAGCAGAACGATTTAAAAAGTATAAATCAATTTGCAAATTTTCTATAATTTGAAAATCTTTAGCTGGCTCTTTTATATGATAGATTAATTCTCCTCTATCAATTATTTTAGTTTCAATTTCTCCTTTTGAAATTTTAAAAGTAATCTGTGAAGTCTTTAGTTCTAATATATCAAGGATAGCGTTTTTGATAAGTCCATTAACTTTATCTCTGTCAAAATACTTTTTTCCTTTTTTATCTCTTCCAGATTTATAAAAACCATTCTTATCGTTATCTAGTTCTCTATTACAAATAATTTCTATATTAAAATCATTATTATCAGAAAAAGGGTTTATAAGTTTTTCTAAAGAATGTTTTAATGCTAATATCCTTGTTCTATCCCAAACATTATATAGATTGGAGATTTCTAATATAGTTCCTGAATTAGAGTTTTCAGGAAATTTCACACCGTTATTAGTAATCGTGCTGTGATTAACTTTTACTGTTTCAAATGTGTTTTTTTGATTTTTCTCAAACCTTGACCAATCAATTTTTAATTCTTCTAGATTTGTAGAATAATTATTTTTTGTCTTTATGGTAAGTAATTTCCCTAATCTATCACTAGAAAATCTACCAATTCCTTTTGCACCTGCATAGTGCTTTCTTTCTTGAATTATATCTCTATAAGATTCATTCTTATCTAAACTATTAATGTCTTCTGAGTTATCTTTTTTTGCTGAATACGCAACAAACAACCATTTATTTTTTAAATCATCAAGCGACATTCCTTTACCATCGTCTGAAATAATTAATTTATCATCTTCAATGATAATTATCACATTTTTAGCAAAAGCATCATAAGAGTTTTTTACTAATTCAAACACAGCTATAAATTCATCAGTAATTAAATCTTTACCAATAATATCTTTTAAACCTGTACTGATTTTAAACTCTAATTCATCACCCATTATTAATCAATTGTTTTAAAACTAGACCTGCTTGTTCTCCAAATAATGGTGGAATGGCATTCCCTATTTGTGAATACCTTGGAACCTCTTGTGTTCTTCTTTTCCCACCCGTAGTATATTTACCTTTAAACTGATAGTTATCTGGAAAAGACTGTATACGAGCATACTCACGAACGGTCATAATCCTAGGTTCGCAATAATGAATATAATCGTCAGGCAAAGTGGTTATAGTTGGTGTTGGCTTGTTAGCTTCTAATATTTTTGTACTACTTTTTTTTAATTGAAAACGCTCTCTATAAGTAGCACTTGTCAATTTTTCATCTAAAGCTATTTGAAATCTATTCTTTACAATATCTGTGTGTTTTGCAAATCTATGACTATCAACTTTACTATTTTGAATTTTATGCTTTCTAGCATATTTTTGATATTCAGACTTTATCTCTCCATAAACTCCGGCTTTAAAATTTGGAGATTCAGATTCAACTTGTCCATTTGCTTGTAATAAATCTGAAATGGCATGTTCTAATGTTGGATTGACTATTAAATTTTTATTAATTAAAAACTGCTCTCTATTCTTTAAAATTTCTTTAAAAAAAGTTTCTTTATCTATATCAGTGTTCCCGTTTAAAAATTCATTTTTAATTCCTACTAAAATAAATCTTGTTCTCTTTTGAGGAATTCCAAAATCTGCAAAATTTATAAGATGTCCCTGAACTAAATATCCTTTACTCGTAAGTTCTTCTTTTACATAATTAGAATATACTTTACCTTTTGTATTGTTATGCTTAAAACCTTGAGTAAATCCTTTTACATTCTCAAAGAAAATTAATTTTGGTTGGACTAAATCTATAAATTCAATATAAGAATTTATCAAATCATTCCTAGAATCATTTTCTATTCTTCTACCAGCCATTGAAAACCCCTGACAAGGTGGTCCTCCAGCAACTAGATCAATACTCCCTCTTAATGATTTTAGATTCTCAGAATGACTTTCTATAACATTATTAATATCATGATGTTTTTGTGCTAACCAGTTTGGCCATTCAAAGTGTTTTTTACCTTTTATTAAATTATGTTCTAGCGTCTTAAACGCATCTTCACTTTTTTCAATAGCAAATACACCTTTCCAACCTGCATTGTGTAATCCCAAAGAAAGGCCTCCACAACCAGAGAATAAATCTATGTATGTATTAGAGTTGTTCATAATAAAATATAGTAAATTTCTAAATCTTTTAAAAAAAGCTACAATAGTTTATACAAACTATATGGAGCAAAACATCAATATGTTTATTTATTAGTAACAAACTAAAAATGAGTTTTTATTTGATTTTACAAAGATATTAACTAGTACACTAAAAAGTTAACGATCTCCTATAAATTTATCCATTAGTTTTCTTAATTCTATCGCTTTTTCTTTTGTTAGCTGAATATTTTGTTTTGAACCATTTTTTCTATCATAATCACCCATAGCATAAGTTCTTATTTGAAAATATTCATTATTAAAAATTACATCCGAAATTACCTCACCACCCCTTGTATTGATGTTACTATGAGATTCTTTTATAATTTCTCCTACTATAGCCATACTTTTTATTGCAATATAAACATTTATCATTATAATTACTAAAACAAAAACTACCCTTCTACAATTTTCATCAACTCCATAGGTTCTTTTATAATATACTTAGCTCCACTATTCAACAATTGTGCTTTAGTTCTAAATCCCCACAATACACCTACAGGTTGCATTTTTGCACGGTTAGCTGTTTGCATATCAGCTTCAGAATCTCCTATAAAAAGAATTTCATCACTAGCAACTCCTAATTTTTGAGCTATTTGTAAAGCTTTGTCTGGGTTTGGTTTTTTTAGTGCTTCAGTAGTTAAACCTATGGTTTTATAAAATGTCCAATCGGACAATACTTCTGATACTACTTTTTTTGTCAATACTTCTACTTTGTTAGAAAACACAACCATTGGTATTTCTTTGGCAGTTAGTGAATCTAACAAATCCGAAATCCCCGCGTACATTTTAGTGTTTTTTGTACATTGCATACTGTACACCTCCATCATTTCTTTTAAAAAACTCGAGATAAAATTATCATTTTTGTGAGAATCTGGAATTGCCTTGCTCACCAAATCTCTAATTCCGTGACCTATAAATTGCTGATAAGCAACGAAACTATGTGTGGGAAAATGATGTCTTTCTAACACCATATTCATAGAATTGGCAATATCCTCTAAAGAATTTACTAAGGTACCATCTAAATCAAAAACTACAGCTTTAACTAACATTCTACTTTTTTTTAAAATTACAAAACCACGTTTATTTTTTAAAACAAATATTCTAAAATATCAAGAAAAATTAATCACTAAAATAGTAGTATTTAGAATAAAAACTACCATATCACAACAAATACAAACTCTTATTACTTTAGTTTGTGGCAAATATTCTTTATGCACACATTGTATGTTAATATTTTAGATTTAGAAAATATATTTACTTAATTTTAACTTATTATAAATAATTATGCTATTTGTGATACCCTATATCAAATACGTCATAAAAATACAAACACAATAAAACCAAAAATAAAGTTTAAAAATCGCTGAACCTTATTTTATTAAAAATTTATGAAAAATAATGCCTCCCAAAAGTATTCCGTCCAATTGAGTTTTAAAGAAATTAGACTCCCTCCATTTGAAGATATTTTGATTCTAGGAAAAAAATGTCCTCAAGGAATTATTGGAGTTTCAAAATCTTTCGAATTATTAATACCCAATGAATTTGATGTTTTTGAAATAGACACCACTAATATAGAGTCTGTTTTTATTAATAAAAGAGTCTTAAAAAAAATGGACTCTGAAAAAATCATTAATATTCTTGCTGAAAAAGTGTTTCCTTATGTTTCCGAATGTGAAATTATAAAAGTTGATTTTAAGTTAAAAATATTCTATGATTCAATTGAAGGGACATTTTAATGGAAATTTCAAAACACATTTTAAATTCGTACACTAAAGTTAATCCTTATAGTGCTACAAGTATTGCTGAAGAAAAAATTCTTGAAAAAGGATATTTAGCAGTAATTGACGACCAAAATAATTTTCACGGAATTTTAACTACTTGTGACTTAGTTAAAAAACGATACAAATTAGTTATTGATTGTTTAACCAGCAAAGAACAATTAAATACAAATGATACTCTACTTTCTAGTTTAAATAAATTTAATAGCAGTCAATGTTCTGCATTGCCTGTGTTTAAAGATGATACGTTTATTGGTATTGTAGAGAAGCATACCGTATTAAACAACTTAAATAATACGATAGAAGAGCTGTACAACAAAAGTATTATATCGGAAAACTTAAAAGAATCCTTCTTACATAATCTTTCTCATGAAGTAAGAACTCCTTTAAATGGTTTATTAGGTTTTTTAGACCTAATAACAGACTTAAATATTAACAATAAAGAATCAGCAAATAGTGAATACTCTTCAATAATTAGAAAAAGTGCAGACAGGTTGTTACTTGTTTTAAATGATCTTGTGGATTTGTCTTTGCTAAACTCTGGTGAACAAATAACAATAGAAACAAATAATTTTAAAATTGAAGATGTCTTATCTAGTTTAAAAAGTTATTTTGAAATATCGATAGAAGAATCTAACAAAGAACTAGAAATAAGTTATAAAAATCCAAGCCCCTCTTTGGTAATTTCTGCCGATATAAAAATAATAAAACATATATTATATCACCTAATAGACAATGCTATTAAGTTTTCTTTTGAGAAAAGAACAGTCTTATATGGCTATGAAGTTAGTGGTAATGATCTTATATTTTTTGTAAAAAACTATGGCCCTAAAATTTCTGATGATAGGAAAAATAAGATTTTTGAAGTTTTTGAAAAACAAGACTATAAAAATAATGAATTAGTTGATGGTCTTGGTATTGGACTTCCTTTAACAAAAAGGTTTTCAGAATTATTAAATGGTAAAATAAACTTGGTTTCTAAAGAAACAGAAACTACATTTTTCTTTACAATGCCATTAAAACAAACAGCCACAATAACTATATAGTTTTTTTACATTTCAGATATCTATTTGTTAAGCCATTTGCTAGTAAACTAGCAAATGGCTTAATTATTAAAATGCATAAACACAGTACCTTTATATATTTTAATAATCTACAGTAAACATAATTACTATTATTTTACACCTCAAAAACATTAAAATACAAATCCCCACCTACTAAGTCTTTACTACAAACGCATATACTAAACCGTTGAACGATAAAACTTTAATTTTATTTATATTACAACAATTTTGAAACTGTTTTTGTTAAATTTATAACAAATCAACTGTTTAGTGCATAAATGAAAAAACATTTTTATACATTTTTCACCATTAAATTCTTTAAAAGATATGTGTTTATCTTTTTTACACTAGGAATGTTTTGCCTTAGTTTTTATTTAATGTACAAAGATGTTAAAAAAAATACGATTCAAGAATTTAACAAAGAACAGTTAATTTTAGCCAAAACAGCATCACAAGGAATCTCCTCTTTTTGGGATAATTACCAATCTAGCTTATCATACATTGTTAAACAAAATGACATTATTCATTTTACAGAGAATGGAAAAACCTCTATGAAATATTTTTATGACAATCATAAAAGTGTAATAAAAGCAATAACCAAAGTTGATAACAAAGGAATAATTGAACATACCTATCCTATAAACAAAGCTGCAATAGGAAAAGACATTTCTAATCAAGAACATGTAAAAGAAACTTTAGCTACCAAAAAACCTGTTATTAGTGATGTTTTTATGAGTGTACAAGGATATTATGCAATTGCAATGCACGTACCTATTTTTGATAAAACAAAGTACATGGGGAGTCTTGCTATTTTAATTCCTATAGACAAAATGGGAGAGCTTTTCTTAGATAATATAAAATCAAACAAAAAAGGATTGGCTTGGTTAATTACCGAAAACTACACAGAGGTTTATTGCACCCATAAAGAACACCAAGGAAAATCTATATTTGAAACCACTAATAATGACAAGCATACTCTTAAATTGCTTGACAAAATAAAAAACTATAAAAGTGGAACAGGAAAAATTACACATCAAAATACATTACGTTTAAATGATAATTCCGAAGAAATGTATGTCGTTTATTATCATGTACTACATGGTAATACCTTTTGGACTATTTTAATATCTTATCAAGAAAGTGAAGTCTATTTAGCACTTTCTAATTTTAGAAGTAGGCTTATCAAAATTCTTATATTGCTATTTATTGCCATTTCCTATTACTTTTATTCTTTGGTAAAAGCCAGAAATGTATTAAGAGAAGAGTCCAAAAGAAAAAAAGCAGAAAAACTACTTAGAGAAAGCAATGAACGTTTTCATAGTTTTATGGAAAATACTCCCATTTACGCATATATAAAAGATAGTGCTCATAATTATATTTATCAAAATAAAAATATAGACACTGTAACAGCTCAAAAGGAATTAAAAGAATTATTTGATGAAGCAACAACAAAAAAACTAAAAGAAGCAGATTTAAAAATACTATCTGGAAAACAAGAGAATGTTGAATTTAATTTTTCTGTTGTTTTATATGGTAAAACAAAATGGTTAAAAAACTTAAAGTTTAAAATTAAAACAGCAAACAATAAAAATGCTGTTGGTGGTGTAGTTCTAGACATTACAGAACTTAAAAACTATGAAAAAGAACTTGAAGAAAATAAATTAAATTTAGAATCGCTAGTAAATAAACGTACCAAAGCTTTAAAAAATGCCAATATAAAACTTGAAAAACTTTACGAAGAATTAAAAAATCAAAAAGAAGAGGTAGAAATTACTTTAACAACACTAAAAGAAACACAATCACGCTTGGTAGCCTCCGAAAAAATGGCATCTCTTGGAGTCTTAACAGCGGGAGTTTCTCATGAAATTAATAACCCTCTACAATATCTTACAGGTATTCACTATGGCCTTGTAGACTATTTTGAAAAATATGGTAGCAAAGATAAACATACAACAGATTTACTACTCACAAGTACAGAAACAGCTATTACAAGAATTTCATCTATTGTAAAAGGACTAAACCAGTTTAGCAACGACACCAATGTTATAGACAACAATTGTAACATCCATTCTATTATTAACAATTGTTTAGCCGTGTTATCTAACCAAACTAGTTCTAAAATTATATTTAACAAGCAATATGATTCACAAGAATTACTGATTAAAGGAAAATCGAACAAACTACATCAAGTATTTATAAATATTCTATTAAATGCCATACAATCCATTTTAAATACAGGAACAATCACAATTAAAACTCATAAAAACAAAGAGGCTGTTTTTATTGAAATAATAGATACAGGTTGTGGAATTATGAAACAAGACCTACCTAAAATTATAGAACCTTTTTTTACGACCAAAGACCCTGGTAAAGGAATTGGATTAGGCTTATCTATAGCTTATACAATTATACAAGACCACAAAGGGTATATAGATTTTGAATCGGAAATTAACCAAGGAACAAAAATAAAGATTACATTGCCTATAAAAGCAAAAAATTAACTATGAAAAAAAAGATATTATATGTAGATGATGAGAAAATTAACTTACTCCTTTTTGAAAATAATTTTAAAAAATTCTACACCGTTTTAGTCGCTAAAGATGGTTTTGAAGGTTTAAAAGTTTTGGATGAAAACACTGATACTTTAATTATTATTAGTGATATGAGAATGCCCGGTATGACAGGTATAGAGTTTATTACAAAAGCCAAGGCAAAATATCCTGATAAAAAATTCTATATCCTAACAGGTTTTGAAATAACCCAACAAATTAGAGAGGCTCTAGACACTGGGTTAATTCTAGAATATTTTAAAAAACCTTTTGAAATAAAAAAAATACATGCCAAAATTGCTGAGGCATTAAATAATTGATACAACTCTAGTTTAATGCTCTTCTTAATACAGTAACAGCATGTAGACTATCTCTTTGGGTTCCATCTTTTATTTGATGTCTGCAACTTGTTCCTGAAGCTACAATAAGTGTATTTCCTGATGCGTTTCTAACTTTAGGAAACAACGTATCCTCCCCCATTTGCATACTTACTTTATAGTGTTCTTGTTCATAACCAAAAGAACCAGCCATACCACAACACCCTGTATTTAAAACAGTTACTTTGTAGTTAGAAACTACGTTTAACATATCAAAAGTAGATTTGCTAGTACTCAATGCTTTTTGATGACAGTGCACATGAATTTTAACCTCCTTTTCTTCCAGTGTAAAATTACTTGCTTTTATGTTTCCTAAAACAATTTCATTCGCAATAAACTCTTCTATAGTATACGTATGCTTAGCCAGTTGAGTAGCTTGCTCTTTATTGTTAGCCAATCTTAAATATTCATCTCTAAACGATAATATTGCAGAAGGCTCAACCCCCACCAACGGATGTTCTGTACAGACTAATTTACCAAACGTTGTTATATTTTTATTGGCAACATTCTTAGCCTCTTTTAAAAAACCTTTAGATAAATAACTTCTACCACTTTGTTCATGCTCCACAAACACACATTGGTATTGCAAACTGGTTAATAATTCTATAGCATCCATCCCTATTTGCACGTCGTAAAAATTTGTAAATTCATCTTTAAAAAAGTAAATTTTCTTAACAGGATGTTCTACTACTAACTTTTGCTGATTGTTTTCTATCCATTGCTCTAAAGTTTCTTGTTGTAAACTTGGCAAACTACGTTCTAAACTTATTCCCAACATTTTTTTAGCCAAAACAGTGTTGCTAAACATATTAATCAATCCCGAAAAAACAGCTAACTTTTGATTGACATCTGTCACCTTAGCAAACATTTTATTTCTAAAAGAATACCCATTTGTCTCCTGGTATTGGTATAAAAACTCCGACTTTAAAACCGAAACATCTACACTACTAGGACATTCACTTGCACAAGCTTTACAGCCCACACACAAATCAAAAACTTCTTTTAAAGCAGTACTGTTAAATTTATTTTTAGCTGTATTATTTGTCAATACTTCTCGCAATGTATTCGCTCTTGCTCTGGTGGTATCTTTTTCATTTTTAGTAGCTCTATAACTAGGACACATTGTTCCTCCAGCTGCTACAGATTTTCTACAATCTCCAGAACCATTACACTGTTCTGCTAATTTTAAAACCCCTTCGTTTTCAGAAAAATCTAACAATGTATTTACAACGGGTTCTTTTCTATCAACTTTATACCTAAGATTTTCATCCATTTTATATGGGTCAATGATTTTCCCTTTGTTAAAAATATAATTTGGATCAAAAAGTTCTTTAAACTGTTTTAATAACTGGTAATTTTTAGCTCCCACCATAAGCGGAATAAACTCTGCTCGTACAATTCCATCTCCGTGCTCTCCACTTAAAGAACCTTTGTATTTTTTAACCAATTTGGCTACGCTTGTGGTAATTTTTCTAAACAAAATCACATCATCTCCTGCTTTTAAATTTAAAATAGGACGTAAATGAATTTCTCCTGCTCCTGCATGCGCATAATACACAGCTTCTTGTTTATAGTCTTTCATCATTACCGAAAAATCAGCAATAAAATTGGGTAAATCCGACAAGCTTACAGCAGTATCCTCTATACAAGCCACTGCTTTTTTATCTCCCACCAAATTCCCCAAAGCTCCTAAACCTGCTTTTCGTAAATCGTGAATTCCGTTTATTTTAATCCCCGTAACTTTTGGGTGTGCATATCCAAAATGATGTTTTTCTAAATCTGCAATTAACAAATCTGCTTGATTGTGTACATCCTCCAGAGACTCACCAGCAACTTCAAGCATTAAAACCGCTGCTGGATCTCCGTTTAAAAAATCTCTATTCTCTTGTTGTGATCTAATAGTTTTGGTACAATCTAAAATAATTTTGTCCATCAATTCACAATTATACAACCTGTGTTTCATAGCCACAACTACCGACTCCATGCATTGCTGAATAGAATAAAAATGTGATGCTATCATCACATTATGTACAGGTGGAAGCTTGTCTAATTGCAACGTTATTTCTGTAGTAAAAGCTAGCGTTCCCTCACTTCCACATAATACTTTTGCTAGGTTGATGGTGTTTTCAGTTCCTCCAAACAATTCAAATTTTAACAATTCATCAATTGCATAGCCTGTATTCCTTCTGTGTATATCTGGTTTGGGAAATTGTGTTATAATTTCTTGCTGTACATCAGATTCCGAGAACAAAGTCAGTATCTCTTTGTATACATTTCCTTCCAAAGTTTTTAGAGTTGATTTCTGCAGAAATTCATCTACAGTTATAGTTTCAAAAACCACTTGACTACCGTCTGATAAAAGCGTTTTTAAACGGATAATTTTATCACGCGTAACTCCGTAACGAATAGAGGTCGTTCCAGAACTATTGTTCCCTACCATTCCTCCTATCATACATCTGTTTGCCGTAGAGGTATTGGGTCCAAAAAACAAGTCGTCTGCTTGTACATAACGGTTTAAATCGTCACGAATTACCCCCGGCTGTACTGTTATTTGTTGTTGTTGTTTATTGTAATCAATAATTTCAGTAAAATGTTTAGATACATCTACAATCAATCCATCTCCTACACACTGTCCTGCCAAAGAGGTTCCTGCAGTTCTTGGAACCAAACTAATTTTATGTTTATTAGCAAAAACTATCAATATTTTTAAATCGGTAATCGATTTTGGAAACACAACTCCTAGAGGAATTTTTCTGTATACAGATGCATCTGTTGCATAAATTCCTTTGTGCAATTCATCGGTTTTTAAACTTCCTTCTAATTGTTTTGCTAGTGCATGTAGAGCTTTTACCATAACAATCAAAAATAATGATTTGTTATTGTTTTAAGTTCTAAAGCCTCATAAATAAGTGCAATTTATTTTATGAGGCTTTATTTGTAATGATAGCAATCAATATTATAAATAAAGGCATTTGATTTGATAATCATGTCTCTTAAATACAATTAAATAATTACTAGGTATCTTAAAATAGACTAGGATACTTGAATTTTTGAAATTTTATAAAGTTTTACAAAAGCTATTAATTCAACACCAACTATAATTATATGAATAACTAAATCCATAGTCGGTGAAGCTGGAGCATTTAATAATGGAAACAATGGATCTATAATTGTTTCTTGACCTTCTCTTAATACATTCATTAAAAACATGGCAACAAACAACTTTACGTCTTGAGAAAACATAATAAATATAGATACAATTGCCATAGTAGCAGTTCTAGCAGCAAACTCATATATTAGATTGTAATCTGCAACACCATTTATATTGATACCTGAAGCTGTTACCGCATTATGATCAAAATAGAATTGATACACTTGAGAAAGCATAATTAGAATTAATACACCTTGTAAAATATTAATCCATAAAGGAATTTTATTTTTCATTTTAAATATTTTTATTTATTAGTTACACAAAGTTACTATTAAAAGTATCCTTAAGTAACATTTAAACATTTTTTATGGTTAAAACATAAAAAAAGTAGTTACTTTGAGGTAACAAATACGAAATAATGAACGAAAAGAATCATGAAAACTGCCCTTTAACGCAAGCCCTTTTAGTAATTGGAGGTAAATGGAAACCACTTATCATTTCGCATTTGCAAAAATCACCCAAACGTTTTGGTCAACTTCACACGTTAATCCCCAAACTTTCTCGAAAAGTATTAACATCACAATTACAAGAATTAACAAGAGATAAATTAATTACTCGCCATAGTTATGCTGAAACACCTCCAAGAGTTGAATATAGATTAACTGAAAAATCTAAAGAACTTGTTCCTATATTTCAATCTATGTCTAAATGGGGAATGTATTTAATTGACAAAAAAATTATAGAAGAAAGAGAAGACAATTAAAAAAATTTGAATCACCTTTTGATTCAATTATACATATAAAATCTCCATCCCTTAGTACATTACTAATTGATGGAGATTAACAAAACTACAACTATACTGTTTTTTAAATTTTTACTACAAAACCACCACCTGGTGCCATGCGGATGGTTAAGTTACCTGTAACAGTTTCTGTTTTTTTTACAAAATCTACACCATTCATATCTGCATTTACTCCATCTTTAAAAATAGTAGCTTCTCCAGATTTTCCAGTAATTTCTTTTAAATTGATGATTATTTCTCTAGCATCCCAGTTATTTAAACCTCCAATAAACCAAGTATCTCCGTGTCTACGAGCCGTTACAATATACTCTCCCATTTTACCTTCAATCGTTTTGGTTTCATCCCAAACAGTAGGAATGGATGCAATAAATTCTGTACTCACTGGATTTTTCTCGTAGTTGGTTGGGGTATCACACAACATATTTAAAGGAGATAGAAAAATTACATATTCTGCCAATTGGTGCATACGTGTACCTTGACTCATGGGTTTAGAAAAATTAGGATAATATTGTGTTTCTACCACATTTGTAATGGTATTTAACGCTTTAACCGCATTATTCATAGCTCCTTGTGTGTAATCTACAGGACCGGAAATCATTCTGATAAAAGGTAAAGTTACATCATACGTAACCTGATCGCAGGTAGCAGGTTGCCATTTCATTTGTTCCAAACCATGCACTCCTTCAAAATTTAAAATATTTGGGTAGGTACGTTGTAATCCTGCTGGTTTATAGGTTCCGTGTAAATCGGCAATCAATTCATATTTTGCACACATTTTAGCTACACGTTCATTAAAGTAAACCATTTCTTGATCATCTCCGTTCATAAAATCAACCTTAAAACCTTTGACTCCCATTTGGCTGTAATGCTTACAAACTTTTTCCATGTCTTTGTCAAAAGCATAATAACCTGCCCATAAAATAATATCAACATTTCTTTCCTTTGCATAGGCAATTAATTCTTCCAAATTAATTTCGGGAACTACTTGCATTAAATCGTATACTTTGTTAACCGACCAACCTTCGTCTAAAATCACATACTCTACTCCGTTTTTTGAAGCAAAATCAATGTAATATTTATAGGTTTCATTGTTAATTCCAGCTTTAAAATCAACCCCTTCTAAGTTCCAGTTATTCCACCAATCCCAAGCTACTTTTCCTGGTTTGATCCAATCTGTATTTTTAATTACGCTTTCTTCAGCCAACTTATAAGTCATGGTTGTATTTGCCAAATCCACATCATTATCGGTTACAATAGCTGCTCTCCAAGGAAAGTTACGTGCGTTTTTAATTTCTGCAATATATTTATAACGACTTTTTACAATTACCTGTAAATTGTTGTAACCAGAATGTTCTTCAACTTCATTACGCAACGGAGCATAAAAAGCCGTTAGTGTATTTTCTTTTTCTGTTGCTTTAAAATACATTCCAGGATAGTTACGCAAATCACTTTCAGTAATAGTCACTCTTTTTCCTTTAGGAGCTTCTACACTTAAAGGCAAAAACATCAAACGGTCTTTGTCTAATTCTGATATTTTTAAACGTGTATACGTGTTTTCAAAAGATTGCGACAATTGGTGTTCTTGATCTCCTGGAGAATACACATAAGGAACGGTTGCATTGGCATCGTTTGTAAATTGATAATTAGCAATCTCGTTTACTACCTGATAGCTTCCTTTTTTGGTACTTGTAAAACGATAAGCAACTCCATCGTTATAGACTCTAAATTCTAACCCCCAGTTTTTTTCAAACTGAATGGTTACTTGGTTGTATTGATCTGCTACTTTTTTGGTTTTGTAAAAAGGGGCATCAATAATTTTATTTACAGATTTTTCTTGAATGTCTTTTATTTTAGGATCAGTTCCCCATGTGATCCCATCAGATAAAATCATGGCTATTTTAGATGGTGCTAACACTAACACATTGTCTTGAGAAACACTATATCTAATATCTTTTTCTATATTAATTTGTGTTTCTGTTTTTCCGTCAGGAGAGCTTAATTTTATTTTTTTTGAATTGGCTCCAAAAGTAGTTACTGTAAAAAAAATCATACTAATAAAAAGTGTTATTGAAATTGTATTTTTCATGATATAAAATTTTTAAATATTATAAAAAGTTTTTGTTGATTTATTAAAATCTGTTTTTAGTATTTACCACCAAATTTCGAATTGCAATCCATAGGTAAACCCATCAGTATTGTTTCCAAAAGGTGCGTTGTTCGGTACATTTCCTATATTTCCCTTTAAATCATCGCTCCAAAAAGCATAGGCAATTAAGGGGCGAATAACGGGTCTAGAATAAAACCCTTTACTTAAAGAAATTTCTGGAGTAAAGGAGATTCGATTTAAATTTCCGGCAACTCCCACTTGTTCGTTTTTAATATACTCGTGACTAACTTCTAAACTCAGTTTAAAATAATCACTTAAATAATACATTCCTCTAGCTCCTGCAGTTAACCAGTACAGCATATTTCCCTTTCCTGATAAATAAGTAACATCGTTAATTCCATTGTATATGTATGGATTGGTTCCAAAATCTCTAATTACAGCTAATAAAATTCCATTGATGGCAAAATTTTCAAAATCATCGTATAAAAAATTGTTGTTAATTTCTAAACTATAAGAAGAATTGATATTATTCAAAACTGTGTTATTATTGTTCGGATTTTCTTTTTCAGACATTCCTGTCCAGTGATGTTTTGGTACCGTAGCTCCTTGTCTAAACAATACAGCTGTGGTATTGGTAATATGATCTTTCTCGTAATCTAACCAAGCAAAAGCACCAAATCCTTGTTTTGCATTGTATTCTAAAGTTTCATTTTTTAGTCGATAAGAATAGTTTACAGCCAAGTTTAATTTCAATGTATTGTTTACGGGAACATTTACCCAACGAGTATCTAAAGTAAAAGCATTTAACTGACTTGTATTGTTGTTAATATAAGACACCACGTCTTCATCTTTAAAAGACCAAACTCCAATTTTAATGTCTTCATTGGTTTTGTTTGTCAACAAATCCTCTACTCCAAACCCCCAACCAGTTTGTGCAGGATTCATCCATTGTCTGTCTAATAAATGAATGGCTTTTCTGTCGTAATATCTTTTACCAATCCACAAAGTTTCTCCTTTCCCTAAAAGGTTTTTTCCACGAATATATAATTGAGCAGTTTTATCAAAATCCATTTGAGTTTCACTTCCAAAAGCTTCATAATAAGAAGTCATCCAAACAGCATCAATAGATTTATCTTTAGCAGTATTTAAATAGTATATATAATCAAACTCTAACTCTCCATAAGTATCTGCTTGATTTCCCAAACTATATTTATTTTGAGCCCCTGGCATTTGAAAATGTGCCTGAGTTCCACCACCAACACTACGACCAGTACCTGTTCTAATATAACCCGAAGTTCCAAACATACTATTTTCATTTTCAAAAATAGTTTGCGAAGTAACTGGTTGCAACATTCCTAAAAACAAACTACATGTTAATAACAAAATCAAATTTTGTTTTGAAACATTGTTAGACACAACTTCAGAATTAAAGTACCTACTCACTTTTAATAAATTTAATACACAATTCATTGCTATAAATTTTAGTTAAATAAACATAAAATGTTTACGCAAACATATAAATATTTATTAATTAAATACGTGTTAAATAAAAATATTAATGTTTTCGAAATCAAACAATTACCAAAGCCTCAATAAAACCTATACTTTTTTAACAAAAAAAAATAATTGTTTTTGTGTTCTTAACTTAAAAACAAACTCTTTTTGTGCAGAATGTTATAAAAATAGCGATCAAATAAAACATTACATATAGTATATTTGTATATAAAACTGGAATTTATATGACTCAAACAGAACTTAAAGAGTTTTTAGATAGTAAAGTAGATCAATACAACAACAGAGATTTTATAAATGAGGATCCTGTTCAAATTCCACATTTATTTACCAAAAAAGAAGATATTGAAATTGCTGGTTTTTTAGCAGCTACAATTTCTTGGGGAAAAAGACCTATGATTGTAAAGAACTGTTTACAAATGATGGATTTGTTAGAAAACACTCCTTACGATTTTGTTATAAATCACACAGAGAATGATTTAGAAAAACTATCTGACTTTAAACATAGAACTTTTAATGGCATCGATTTTCAGTTTTTTATTTTGTCCTTAAAAAACATTTACCTTAAACATGGTGGCTTAGAAAATGTGTTTTCTAAGGGTATTGACAACAATTCTTTGCAACCTGCAATCCATCAATTTAAAAAAGTTTTTTTTGAAATCTCCCACCCCATTAGAACTACCAAACATGTTTCTGACCCATTAAAAGGATCTGCCGCTAAAAGAATTAATATGTTTTTAAGATGGATGGTTAGACAAGATAAATTAGGAGTAGATTTAGGAATTTGGAAAACCATATCTCCTGCACACCTATCTTGTCCTTTAGATGTTCACACAGGCAATGTAGGTAGAAAACTAGGTTTTATAAACCGAAAACAAAACGATGCCAAAGCATTGTTAGAGTTAGACCGCTCTTTAAGAAAGTTAGATCCAGTAGACCCTGTTAAATATGACTTTGCTTTATTTGGCTTGGGTATTTTTGAAAGTTTTTAACAAACCGTTGTTTCACTAAAAATTGATATGACTCAACTTTTGTCTTGTTCGCTGTCAACACATAAACTATAGATTCGTTTTATTTTTGATGTAAGAGTTACATACTCATTTTATAAACCATTAAAAATTAAAAAATATGTTACGATTAAGTATAAGTTTTATTGTTTTAGCCATTATTGCCGGAGTATTCGGCTTTACAGGAATTGCTGCTGGTGCTGCTAGTATTGCCAAAATATTATTTGTTTTGTTTATTGTTTTATTTGTTATCTCCTTATTATTTGGAAGAAAAGCAGTTTAAGAAATAAATTAAACCCACAAAAAAGAGAATGATTGTTTACACACATCATTCTCTTTTTTGTGTTTACAACACAACGCAGAACTGCACCTGCCAATTAGCATAAAACATTACTAAATAACAAGATTGTTAATTCTTTCTTAAATATGTGATACCGCAGTTTTAACACATTATTATTTCATTAACTTAGTTGTTTTAAACAATAATGTTTTTAAAACAATAGTAACCTCTATTTATATTAGTAATACATGGCTTTAAAAGTTGTAATCTCACATAAAACAAAATATAAGTTTGATAGATCTGTAAATTTATCTCCTCATATTTTTAGACTTAGACCTGCTCCACATAGTAGAACACCAATAGAATCTTATTCTTTAAAAATAGAACCTAAAGATCATTTTTTTAACTGGCAACAAGATCCATTTGGAAATTATCAAGCTAGAGTTGTGTTCCCTGAAAAAACAAAGGAGCTCTCTATTGATGTAGAAATTATTGCTGATTTAAAAACCATCAACCCTTTTGATTTTTTTGTAGAAGAAAGTGCAGAGGAATATCCTTTTAATTATTCTGATGTTACCAAAAAAGAATTACACCCTTATTTAGAAATAAATGACAAAGGGCCTTTATTGTTTGACTTTTTAAAAACAGTTGACACCACTCCAAGAAAAACAATTTATTTCTTAATCGATTTAAATCAAAAAATATACGAATATTTAAAATATAACATTCGTATGGAACCAGGTGTACAAACCTGTGAAGAAAGTTTAGAACGTAAAACAGGATCTTGTAGAGATTATGCTTGGTTATTAGTACAAGCAGCAAGACATTTAGGTTTTGGTGCTCGTTTTGTATCTGGTTACATTGTACAATTAAAATCTGATGAAAAATCATTAGATGGACCCTCTGGACCCGAGGAAGATTTTACAGATTTACATGCATGGGTAGAAATTTATTTGCCAGGTGCAGGTTGGATTGGTTTTGATGCTACCTCAGGATTATTAGCCGGTGAAGGTCATATTCCTTTGGCTTGTACTCCTCATTATGATAGTGCATCTGCCGTTACAGGAATGACCGATAAATGTGAAACTGAATTTGAATTTGAAAATTCAGTAACAAGAATCTTAGAATCTCCTAGAGTTACCAAACCCTATACAGAAGAACAATGGAATGCCATTGAGAAATTAGGACACAAAGTAGAAAAAGATTTACAAAAAGGAGATGTAAGATTAACCATGGGTGGAGAACCTACGTTTGTCTCTATTGATGACATGGAATCCGAAGAATGGAATACAGCTGCAGATGGTCCACACAAGCGTAAACTAGCCAATGATTTAACCAAACGCTTGTTAGATAAAATAGCCAAAGGGGGAATGTTACACCATGCTCAAGGAAAATGGTATCCTGGAGAATCTTTACCTCGTTGGGAAATTCAATTGTATTGGCGAAAAGATGGAAAAAACATATGGCATAATCAAGAATTATTATCTTGCTTCTCTCCCGACCCAATTGTTCCAGAAGGAAGTGATCATAGATTTTTACGTACTTTAAGTAAATACTTAAACGTTACACACGAACATATTATCCCTACGTATGAAGATGCTTTTTACATGCTTTGGGAAGAAGGAAATATTCCTGCAGACATAGATATTACTGGTGATGATAGTGAAGATTTAATTCGAAAAAAATTAGCAGAAATATTAAAACAAGGAACCAACAAAGCCGTTGGTTACGTATTGCCCTTAAATAAATCTGATGAAAAATGGTTTACAAGCGAATGGCAATTTAGAAGAAACCATCTGTTTTTAACTCCAGGAACCTCTCCAATTGGTTTAAGATTGCCTTTAAAAGCTCTACTATCTAAACCAGAACATGAAGTATTCCCTATTTACGAACCTGATTTATTTAAAGATAGAAAAGCATTACCTAGTTTTAAAAGATTGGTAAACGTACGTTATAAAGATTTCTGTACCAAAGGACTAGACAAAGACAAACCTAAATATTTTGTAAGAACAGCAATCTGTTCAGAAATTAGAGAAGGTAAATTGTATTTATTCTTACCTCCTTTAGAATCTGCCGATGCCTTTCTAGATTTAATAGCCTCTATAGAAGCTACAGCAAAAGAATTAAACATTCCTGTTATTTTAGAAGGATACAATCCTCCACACGACAACAGAGTAGAATCTATGAAAATTACTCCAGATCCTGGTGTGATTGAAGTAAATGTTCATCCCATGAAAAGTTGGAGTGAATTGGTAGAAAATACAATGACTTTGTACGGTGAAGCTAAAAAATCTAGATTAGGAACCGAAAAGTTTATGTTAGATGGTAAACACACCGGTACAGGTGGAGGTAACCACGTAACTTTAGGTGGAATTTCTCCGTCAGACAGTCCATTATTAAGAAAACCTAGTTTGTTAAGAAGTTTACTAACTTTTTGGCAACATCATCCAGGGCTTTCTTATTTATTTTCGGGTGCTTTTGTGGGAGCAACTAGTCAAGCTCCTAGAATTGACGAAGCTAGAATGGAAAACCTATACGAATTAGAGATCGCTTTTAGCCAAATACCAAAAGGTGAAGAAGTTCCTTTTTGGTTAACAGATAGGTTGTTTAGACACTTGTTAACAGATTTAACAGGAAACACACACAGAGCAGAGTTTTGTATTGATAAATTATACTCTCCAGACTCATCTTCTGGTCGATTGGGGATCTTAGAATTAAGAGGTTTTGATATGCCTCCACATCCGCAAATGAGCTTGACTCAAATGCTATTGGTTAGAACCTTAGTTGCTTGGTTCTGGAAAAAACCATACGAACACAATTTAGTTAGATGGGGTACCGAATTGCATGATAAATTTTTAATTGAACACTTTGTTAGAGAAGACATCAAAGACATTGTAAAACAATTAAACAAAGCAGGTTACAAATTTGAAGAAGAATGGTTTGATCCTTTCTTTGAATTTAGATTCCCTTTACACGGAATGGTAGATATTAACGATATTCACTTAGAATTAAGAGCGGGTATAGAACCTTGGAATGTTTTAGGAGAAGAAATGACAGGTGGAGGAACCTCTCGTTATGTAGATTCATCTTTAGAACGTTTGCAAGTAAAAGTATCCAACTTTGTGAGCGAGAGATATGTGTTAACTTGTAATGGGGTAAAAGTGCAATTGCATCCAACACCTATAAAAGGTGAATTTGTTGCAGGTGTGCGTTACAAAGCTTGGGATCCACATTCTGCTTTGCACCCAACTATTGGAGTAGACACCCCCCTAGCTTTTGATATTGTAGATACTTGGAACCGTAAATCTATTGGAGGTTGTAAATACTTTGTTGCGCATCCAGGAGGTAGGTCTTATGAAACCTTTCCTGTAAATAGTTTTGAGGCAGAATCTAGAAGAATCAACCGTTTTTGGGATATTGGTGAAACGCAGGCTGATGTTGATACTATTGAAGAAATTACAGCTAGAGAAGTACCTGTACCAGAAAGAACTGTTGAGGAACAAGGAAGTAGAAAAAAGTTTAGATTTAAAACCATTCCTGTTGACCCAGAATTTCCAAATACATTAGATTTGCGTAAAAAATAGAACAACCGTAAATGAGCATTGATTCAAACAAATTGTTTAAAGATTATGTAGCCGATCTAAAGAACTACGACGAAATCTTAAAGCCTACCAAAGAAATCAATAAAAATTGGACTCAATTATTTGATAATATAGAGGCCATTGGTTCAGATGAACTTCACGAATTACAAAGTGAAATAGACTGGCTAATGGCCGAAAATGGTGTTACCTACAATGTGTACAATGATCCTAATGGATTACACAGGCCTTGGCAATTAAACGCGATTCCTTTTATCATTCATGAAAATGAATGGAGTGAAATAGAAAAAGGAATACAGCAAAGAGCCAAACTTTTAGACTTAATTTTAAAAGATGTATATGGTGAACGTAAACTAATTAAAGACGGTATTATTCCGCCTGAAGTTTTTTACGAACACAGAGGTTTTTTAAGACAATGCGATCAAATAGAATACACAACTCCTAAAAACTTAATGATTTATTCTGCGGAATTATCAAGAGGTCCAGATGGAAGAATGTGGGTGGTTAATGATAGAACTCAAGCCCCATCAGGTATGGGATATGCGTTAGAAAACCGATTTACAACAAGTAGAATTACTTCAGAATTATTTCAAAATATTCATGTAAAGCAGCCCTCTAGTTTTTTTAACGATTTTAGTAAAATGTTAATGGATGCTGCTCCAGAGGGAGTAGAAAATCCAAATATCGTAATTTTAACTCCAGGTCCTCATAACGAAACTTATTTTGAACATGCTTATTTATCTTCTCTTTTAGGATATCCTTTGGTAAAAGGAAACGACCTAATTGTTAGAAATGGATTTGTTTGGATGAAATCTTTAAAAGGATTAAAAAAAGTAGATGTTATTTTAAGACGTGTAGACGATAGTTTTGTTGATCCTTTGGAGTTAAGAGAAGACTCTTACCTAGGTGTTGCAGGATTGTTAGAAATTGTTAGAAATAAAAACATTACTGTTATCAACCCTATTGGAAGTGGTATTATAGAAAACTCGGGATTAGTGCCGTTTATGAATGCCATTTGTAATTACTTTTTTGATGAAGATTTAGTATTACCACAAATTGCTTCTTGGTGGTGTGGTCAAGAAAAAGAAAGAACATTTGTTCTTAAAAACATCAAAAAATTTGTTGTGAAAAGAATCGATCGTTCTAACAGAGAAAGTCTTTATTTCTGCGAGTTTTTATCAGAAAAAGAAATAGACACTTTAAAAGAAGAAATTATTAAAAACCCATTTAGATTTGTGGCTCAAGAGAAAATTTCATTTTCTTCCGCTCCAAATTACGTAAATGGAAAACTAGAACCTCGCAAAGTAGTTTGTAGAACTTTTAGTATTGCTAAAGACGGATGTTACACTGTTATGCCTGGTGGTTTGGTTCGTGTAGCTTCTGAAAGAAAACAACTTAGAGTTTCTAATCAACGTGGTGGAATTAGTAAAGATTTTTGGATTGTAAGTGATCAAAAACAAGAAAACATTCAACAATATACTTGGAGTAAATCTAAAAATTCTGGAGCCTCAGACATGAATGATTTACCTAGTAATACTGCCGAAAATTTATTTTGGTCTGGAAGGTATTTGGGGAGAGCTTTAACCACCTCTAGATTTATAAGAACGGTTTTAAACAATATGAATAACGAGCGTTACAATACTCGTAAATCAGAATCTGAAATATTAGTTTATTTATTTAAAGCCGTAACCAACATAACCTCTACCTTTCCTGGTTTTGTAGGAAAAGGGAGCGAGAAAACATTAGAAAACCCTTTAAAAGAATTGCAATCTTTAATTTTAGACAAAAATAGAGGTGGTAGTTTGGCACAAACTTTAAATAGTTTTAACAATTCATATTACACACTTAGAAATTTGTGGTCTAAAGATATGTGGAGAGTGTTTGATAGTATTAAAAAACTTTGGAAAGACTATGATCAAACAAAGGAATACTCTTTAAACTCACTTATTAAACTATTAGACAGAACTATTACAAGGTTAATTGCCTTTATGGGATTGATAGAAGAAAGTATCATGGTAAATCAAGGATTGCTTTTATACTTTATTGGTTTGCAAATGGAACAGGCAACTATGAATATAGCCAAATCTCGTTCTTTAATTGTTTTTAACTACGAAGATTATTTAAATTACGAAATATTAGAGGCTTTCTTAAACAGTCATGAAAGTTTAAATATTTACAGATATAGTTATCAATCTTACTTAAGTGTAGAAAATGTGGTGAATCTAATTATTTTAGATAAAACATATGCAAAATCTCTACATTATCAATTAAATAGAATTCAAAAAGATATTGCTCGTTTACCAATACCCGAAAATTCTATTGGACTTAATGAATGTCAGAATAAAATAGCTGAAGCTTGTTATATCATGGATTCTATAAATTCTGAAACAATACTTACAACTAACAAAGACAATTCTTTAAGAGAAAACTTAGAAAAAACGTTATCAGATTTAAGTGATTTGTTACACGAAACTTCTTTGGCTATTTCTAATACTTATTTTGATCATACTTATCAACAAACACAAATGGTTCAACAAAAAATTGAAAACTAATGGTATACGATGTCATTCATTCCACTGTATATGATTATGAAGAAGGTGTTACTTTTTGTCATAACATAGCCATTTTAAAACCTAAGCATATTTTAGGACAAAATTTGATTGATTATCAATTAGAAATTTCTCCTAAACCTACAGAGTTTTCAGAAAAAAAAGATTTTTTTGGAAACACCATTACTCGTTTTTCTATTCAAGAACACCACAAACAATTAAAAGTTGTTGCCACTAGTAAGGTAGACAGAAACGTAAGTGAGTGTAAAGACATAGAAAAATTTGAAGAGGCAAAAAAAATAACATTAACAAAAACATTAGAACTCTTAAAAGGAGTAAGTGATGCTATTTTAGATGCAAGACAATATCAGCTAGAATCTATATTAATTAATAATATTAATGATACAATTAAAAACTATGCTTTAGAATCTTTTAAACCAGATAGATCTGTTTTTGATGCTAGTTTTGAATTGATGCAGCGTATTTTTAAAGATTTTGAATTCAACACCACTTTTTCTAACGTAGCCACTCCAATTAGTGAGGTAATGAAAGAAAAAAAAGGAGTTTGTCAAGATTTTGCACAAATTGCTATTGCCTGCTTGCGTTCTGTAAACTTACCTGCAAGATATATTAGTGGTTATATTGAAACATTACCACCTCCAGGAAAAGAAAAATTAATTGGTACTGATGCATCACATGCATGGTTTTCTGTATATATTCCAACTTTTGGGTGGGTAGATTTTGATCCTACAAATGATCAAATTCCAAAAGATCAACACATAGTAGTTGCATGGGGTAGAGACTATTATGATGTAGCTCCACTAAAAGGGGTTTTATACAGTAGTGGAAGAAGTACTTTAAAAGTATCTGTAGACATTAGACCCGAAGATGGTTATCCTGTTCAGGATCCTAAAACAACTACTCAGCAACAATCTCAGCAACAACAATAAAAAAAAGGCTCTGAAATTATTCAGAGCCTTTTTTTTATTGTTTTATTTCTAAAAATTATTTTAAATTTTCAGTTTCTTCAGCAATACGTTTTCTTTGCTTTCCATTTAATCCCATCTTATAAAAGAACTCTGGCTTTAAATATACGTGGTTCTTTTTCATGTCTGGATCATTTACATCTTGACTTAAATCACAATCAAAACGAGCTAAAATAGCATGATTGGTTTTCCATCCGTTTACCGCTGTAAAGTGACAAATTCCCCAAGTAATTCCTCTACCATCTTTGGTATCTGTAAAAGCATCTGGAATAAAAGGTCCAGCCGCATTTGGTAAAAATTCAGAAATAGCAGCCACTTTAAAGTTTACTCCATCTTCTGCATACTGAATGGTATTGTGTTCGTTTCCATCTCTAATTACAATAGAAGCAATTCCTCCTTTAAAAGGAAACATTGTTGTTTCGTGACCAGAACTAGAAATAGGATTCAATGGATGCTTATTAAAAGGACCTAATGGATTGTCTGCAATTGCTAAACCATGCATTCTAATTAAGTTAGGCTGTCCGTTAGAATCTGATTTGTAGTACAAATAAATTTTTCCATTGTGTACCAATGGGTAAGGGTCGTGAATAGAATATTGATCCCACTCACCTGGTTTACCGTTCGGAATTACAACTTTATCATAATGAGTCCAAGGTCCGTCTGGTGAATCAGCATAAGAAACCGCCACAGGACAATCATCCCCACGTTTTCCGCTTGCTTCCATAAATCCTTGGTAGTACAAGTAATATTTACCTTTCCATTCTAAAATATCTGTAGTCGTTACAGAACGCCAACCTGCTTGAGGTTTTTTAGGTCTAGTAACAGCGGGGCCTTGCTCTTCCCAAGTAAATCCATCTTTAGAAGTTGCGTACCAAATTTCACACAAATCCCAATCTGCAGATGGAATTTCATCTGTTGCTAAATGTGCATTTCTACCTCCTATTGGTGGCGTTTTGGTATGTCTGTAGGTATACCAAACGTAATATTTTCCGTTCTTAAAAATAACTTTAGAAGGATCTCTACGAGTAATAGTACCATCGTGATTGCTATAGTCTAATCCTTTTATTTTGGTGTATTTAAACTGCGAGTACAATTCATTGTGTTGAGGAGTTGCAGCATATTGATCATAGCTTCTTTCCATAGAAGCACTTAAAGGTCTGTCTGGTTTTTCATCAGGTAAACTAAACGGAAATGCTTCTGTTTTTTTCTGAGCGGTAACATTAATTGTTAAGAAACAAAAAACGATTACACTGGTAAATTTTGTCAAATACGATTTTATCATTTTGTATTTTTATAATTGTTGATTATATACAAACAAAGAGACATAAAAAAACTATTTTTAACAGGCACATATCTTTATTTGTATAAACCATATGATTCTTTAGGCATTAAAAAAACAACATATAACTAGACAAAAGCTATACTTAGTCTATAGTTTGCTTACTTCCCCACCAATCTGCATTTGGTTTAAAATCCTCTTTTAAATAATTTAAACGTTGTTTTTCTAAACTCTTTAATTTTTTAGTTGCTATTTTATGTAAATACTCTTGCTCCTTTTTAGCACTATACAAAGGATCTTTTTTAGGATAATTAGCATTAACATCTTTTAAATAATCAAATAATTGTTGATGAAGTTTTGTTGCCAACTCTGGATGTTTTTCTACCACATTATTTCGCTCTTCTAAATCATTTGTAATATTGTACAATTCGTTTCGATCATCTTCGTAATAGTGAATCAATTTCCAATCTCCCAATCTAATAATAGATGAAGGCTCTCCTCCTTGGTTTCCGTAATGGGGATAATGCCAAATTAAGGGACGTTCTTTGGTTTGTTTTCCTTGTAACAAAGGCACTAAACTAATTCCGTCTTTATGTGATTCTGGTTTTAATTCTGCTCCAACCAAATCTAGCAAAGTAGGGTAAAAATCAGTTCCTGTTACAGGTGTATTATTTTCTTTTACTTGATTTTTTAACCAAGGAACTTTAATAAAATAAGGTTCTTTAATACCTCCTTCATATTGATATCCTTTTCCTCCCCTTAAAGGTAAATTTGAAGTTGAAAAAGAATCTCCGGCAGAAACACCTCCGTTATCCGATGTAAAAACAACAATCGTATTTTTATCCAACCCTAGTTCTTCTAATCCTTTTAACACTTCTCCAACTGCATCATCCATACTTTCTACCAAACCAGCATAAACAGGATTGTCTTGTGTTTGTTTTATGGGTAAAAAATGTCCCATTTCAAAACCATGATCTGCAACACCATTTTTAATGGCTTTGTTTCTATATTTTTGCCATTTACCTTGACTCGTTTGAATGGCTCCATGTACCGCATAAAAAGACAAATAGGCAAAAAACTTTTGATCTTTATGCTCTTTCATAAAGTTTACGGTTTCTTTAGCCAATCGCATAGATAGATTTTCTCCATCCTGATGATCTTCTAAATTTGGGTTTTTAAAAGGTGCAAAATAACCACCTCTAGGACCGCCTGCATCCCAACCTCCTTTGTTAATATCAAAACCATGATCTTCTGGCCAAGAACCTTTTTCTCCCAAATGCCATTTACCTGCAAAAAAAGTAGTGTATCCTTGCTCTTTTAAAGCTTCAGGTAACGTGGTTGCTTCTTTGTTTAATTCGTGATTATATTCTGCAGGCATTAATTTATTAAATCGTTTTTTTTCTCTCCATTTTTCTCCAGATCTAGCACCAATCCAATCGGTAATACCATGTCTTGCCGGAAAAGTACCTGTCATAATACTAGCTCTAGAAGGGCTACAAACTCTACAAGCAGCATATCCCTCATTAAAGGCAGTACCTTCTTTGGCTATTCTATCAATGTTTGGAGTTTCATAATACTTATTGTTTCTAAAACTCAAATCATTATAACCATAATCATCGGCTAAAATGAATAAGATATTTTTCTTTTCTGGCTCTAATTCTTTAGAACTTGTTGATTTTGATTTACACGAAAACAACATTGCGAATACTAAACAAACAGCTATTACAACACGATTTGATCTAAACATATTTCCTTTTTATTTTAGTTTTTATTTGATTTCCAACTAATTGGAATTGCTATATTACCATTTACATTTTTATCATAAACAGCCACATAAATCATAATTGGTTGTCCATCATTATTGGTCAATACAAAAGGTCGTTCTACTCTTTTGGGTTTCCAGATAGTTCCATTAGAAAGTAAAAATTCTTTTTTCATAAAAATCTTTCTTTCATCGGGTTGCCAATCAAAACCATTGGTAGAACTAAACAATGCCAATTCACTTTTCCCCATTACATGACAAACCATAAAGTGTTTGTTCAATATTTTATCAAACCACATACAAGCATCTTCAGTCTGTGCTTTTGCGTATACCGGTTTTTCATAAAAATTAAAAGGCCCTTCTGGGTTTTTAGCATTTCCTACTAACTGAATTCTAAAAGGTTTTTTATGTTGTAAATCATCCCCTTTCATTATCATTAAATACTCCTTGTCTTTATAAATAACTGCCGGATTCACTGCTATTTTTTTAAACTTTACATCATCTGGAGCAACTACTATATGTTTAGAACGCACAAAAGGACCAGCTGGATTAGTAGCAATTGCAACTCCAATACGCTGACTGTCTCTAATTTCGGTTCTATGCGCATCGTACCATAGCGTTGTTGGTTCTTGTGTTTCTGGAATATCTTTAGCTAAAAGCTCCTTAATATCATTGGCTATATAATACAAACAAACTTTTCCGTCTGCTACTACAGCATAAGGATTGTGCGAATTGTTTACATCCCATCCTCCTACTTTTTTACTTTCTAATACTACATTTTTAAAAACAAAAGGACCTTCGGGATTTTTAGCAACTGCATGAGCAATTTCACAATTGGTCATCCAACCTTTGTGTTCGTATTCTTTTTTCCATCTAGAATAATAAGCGTGATACTCACCTTCCCATTTTACCACAGACAATCCCCAAACATAATAACCTGTTTCTGCAACAACTTGTGATGCCGTTTGATGATTGAAAAATTTTGTAACCACTTGTGTAGATAATGGTTCAAAAGAAATGTTTTGGTAATCTTTTAACTCCGCTTTTTGCGGAACTTCTTTACAGGATATAGTAAGTACTATCCCTAACAATAAAACTCCTAAAGTTTTAATTTTCATAAAAATATTAATTTTGTCTACTTAATTTATGGCAATACATAAAAGTGTATTACGATACTTCAAAGAAAAAAAAAACTTAGAAATTAAGAGTACCAATATGCGTATTTATGTAATACAAATGGTTTAATACATAGCTTACATTTCTATTTTTAAGACATAAGTCTTAGTATGATAGAGTATAATACAATTCAATAATTTTCAATCTAAATAATAGGTCGTATTTGGTACGTAATAAATCTGTTTGGCTATTTTGATATAAAATTTTATTTTGAGTATAGTCTAGTAAATTACTCTCTCCAACATCAAACTTTGTTTGTTGATACTGAAAAGCCAATTCTTGTGCTTCTACTGTTTTTTGGCTTGAGATATATGTTTTGTAACTAGCTTTTGCATTTAAATATGCTTGATGTACATTTTGAATAACCATTTGCTTTGTTTGTTCTAGCTGATGCTCTCTTCTTAATACATTTAATTTGTTTTTAGCTACTGAGTTTTTAATTTTAAAACCATTAAAAATGGGTATATTTAAGCTTAAACCATAGGTGAATCCATAATTATTTTCTAATTGATAAAAATAGCTATCTGTAGATTTGTCTATTTCTCTAGTGTCAAAATTCACAAAACCAGACAGAGTGGGTAAATAAGATCCTTTGGCAATATCTACTCCTTTTTTAGCGACTTCTATATTTGATTTTGATAATTTTATTTCATTTCTATTGGAGAGTACTGTTTTTAAAATGGAATCTATAGGAGTCTCTAAAACCTTCATTTCAATTAAACTTACATTTTCTTTTTTAACCTCTATCTCTTCCGATAAATTTAAGTTTAACAATCTTTTTAAACCTAATTTAGCAATTACATAACTGTTTTCTGCCTGAGCTATATTTTGTTCGTCATTAGCTATAGTTGCCTGTAATTGTAACAAATCACCTTTGGGAATATTCCCTGCACTTACCAATTCTTTAGCTCTATTTAATTGTTCTACAGACAATTGATATTGTGCTTTTAATATTGCTATATTTTCTTTTTGTAACAAAACCTGTAAGTAACTATTTGCCACATTTAATTTAATATCATCTTTAATAGATTCTATGTTAAATTGTGCTGCAATTTCTTGCAATCTGGCTTGTTGTAAATTGTTATAATTAATCAATCCGTTAAAAATGGGAATATTAGAATTTACTCCATAACTAGAATTCCTTATGGTTTCTACTGATTTTACCAAATTTCCAGACACCACATTCTGACTCAATCCATTGTTCCAAGTATTTCTAACACTTGCGTTTAAATTGGGCAAATAAGCACCTTTTGCACTGCTAGTAGTTAGTTTAGCTTCTTCTAAGTTTAACAATTGTTGCTTTACATCAATATTATGATCTATGGCATATTGTATACAATCTTGTATGCTCCATTTTTTAGTTTGAGAATAAAAAGAAGATACCCAAAAAAATAGACCTATAAACGCTATGATACTTTTTTTCATCGTTTTATTTTTTCTTGTTCTTATTAGGAACAATTGCATTCCAATCTTTTATTTTATGATCTTTAGTAATCCCTTCTTTTATTTCCACTTTAATACCATCACTTACCCCTAAAACCACATTTTTTCTTTCAAACTCCTGATCTGCTATCAAAACCTCTACATACGTTTTTTTTGTTTTTTTATCATATTGCAACAAAGATTCGTTAATAGATAATACCTCTTCTGCAATTTCTAAAATAATAGATGCATTGGCACTTAATCCTGAACGAACCACTGTATTTTTAGGTACTGTAATAGAGCTCTCTATATCAAACTGAACCGCTCCATTTTTTTCAACTCCTTTGGGTGCTATATAATCTAAAATAGTGTTAAACTTTAAATTTGGTAAAGCACCAATTTTAATAGAAATAGGCATTCCCTCTTTTATTTTTCCAACTTCACTTTCGTCAATAGTTCCTTTAAAAATCATTTTACCTACATCTGCAATAGTAGCCAATTCTGTACCTGCATTAAAATTATTACTAGGTATTACTTGTACTCCCTCTTCTACCGGAACTTCTAAAACCACACCTCCAATGGTTGATTTTACTAATGTATTGGCTACATTTTTAAATCCTTTGGTTGTTCCTGTTTGTATAATTTGATAGTTTTCTGTAGCAGAAATCCAACGTTGTTTAGCTTGTTGATAAGTTGCCTTGTTTTGATCGAACGTATTGGCAGATATTACCTCTTTTTCAAAAAGAAGTACTTGTCTATCATAAATTTTCTGCTGAGCTTCTAAATTTATTTTTGCACTTGTAACATTGTTAGCCGCAGATTGCAAATTATTAATGGTTGGAATTACCTTAATTTTTGCTATTAAATCTCCTGTTTTTATGGTGTCTCCAGCTTGTACATAAATCTCATCAATAATACCAGGTATGTTGGGTCTAATAATAACTTCTTCTTTTGGAGTTATTTTTCCTGAAGCTACAGTAGTTGATTTTATGGTTTCTATTTTAGCGTTTTTAGTTTTAAAAATCACTGGTTTTTGCTGATCTCTTTTCCATAAATACCCTAATGCTAGCACAAAAGCAATAACAATAAATAGTAAAATTAAAATAGTTTTAGATTTTTTCATGATGTAATTTTATTCAGTTCTAATCGCATTAATAGGTTTCATTTTTACGGCTTTATTTGCAGGAATTAACCCCGCTAGCAATCCAAAAAAGACTAGGATTATAAAAATGGTAAATAAGGTTGGTAAATTAATTATAGGATTTAAAATCATTAAATCTACAGGATCCATACTGTCAATTTTTAAATTCACAAAGAACAATATTAGACTTGCAAAACTAACTCCTGCCATACCAGACAATATGGTTAAAAATACCGATTCTAAAATAATTTGTTTTTTTATCACCATAGGAGTTGCTCCCAAAGCTCTCCTAATCCCTATTTCTTTGGTTCTTTCTTTTATAACAATTAGCATAATATTACTAATTCCTATAACTCCAGAAATTAAAATCATAATTCCCACAAAAAAAGAAACAATTTTAAGGGTAGCAAATAGCATGTTAAATTTTTCAAATTGTTCATTCAAATCAAAATTACCAATGGCTCTTTTGTCTTTTGGGTTGATTTTATGTCTTGTTTGCAATAAGGTTATTATTTTGTTTTTTAATTCTGTAGCAGACTGATCATCATCTGCTGTAATAAAAAAGTAATTTACACGATCCCCAAAATTAAAGACTTGAGAAAATGTGTTAAACGGAATGTGAACATTTTGTTGAGCTCTTATATTTTTTTGTCCGTTTATAGAGGTGTCTTTAAAAACTCCTACTACTTTAAAATTAACTCCTTTAATTTTGATAAAACTACCTATTACATCCTCTCCTTTTTCATATAGCTCATCAATCAATCCCCAACCAATAATGGCTATTTTTCTTTTTTGATCAATATCTTTCTGATTTATAAACCGACCTTGTGTTAACTTTAATGCTTTTTGCCCTAAAAACTCAGGAGCATTTCCTTCTACTTTAAAACTACCTTCTTTTGTAATGTGTTTAATTTCTGTGGTAAAATTATTTTGAGGAGAAACTATTCTTAAGCCTTTTATATTGTCTTTAATAGCTTGGGCATCCTGAATGTCAAAATGATACCATCTATTTCTGGGCATTCCTTTATACTCTAAAGATGTTTTTTGAGTCCATATAAAAATAGAATTGGTGGCTATTCCCTTAAACTTTGATTTGATTCCTGTTTCAAAACCACTTGCTGCAGACAATAAAAGAACCATGATAAAAATTCCCCAAAAGACTCCAAAAGCAGTTACAAAAGTACGTGCTCCATTAGATTTTAAAGACGATAGTATTTCTACCCATAAATCTCTATGAAATAAACTATTCATCTCTAAGTGCAATTATAGGTTTAATTTTCGCAGCATATTTGGCAGGAAAATAACCCGCTACAACTCCAGCTATTACTAATAAAATTACGGTAGAAATAGCAATGCTAAAATCTACTTTAGGATTTAAAATAAATTCAGTTTTTATTTGTCCACCAATAAACTCTAAAACAGTAAAACCAAATAAAAGGCCAATAACTCCAGAAATAGAAGTAATAAAAATAGCCTCATGTAAAATCATGGCTATAATTGTTTTTGGCTGGGCTCCTAAAGCTTTTCTAATTCCAATTTCTTTGGTTCTTTCTTTCACTATAATCAACATAATATTACCTACACCAACAACTCCTGCTATAAGAGTTAAAATTCCTACTGCCCAAAAAAACAATTTCATTCCTAAAATTAGTTGATAGATTTCTTTACTCCCCTCTACTGCATTAAAATGTCTAATTGCTGTAACATCATCGGGGTGTACTTTGTGAATTTGTTGTAGTTTGCTTTTTACTTGATTAGCAAAAGCTTCTGATTTAGCCAAAGCAATGTCATAATTTTCTTCTGGCTCTAATGTAAACACAAAACCACTTCCCCAATTTACACTTGCATACAGTTGAGTTAATGTACTATAGGGAACATACAATCTTGTATTTTCTCTTTCGTTAGGATCTAGAAAGACACCTATTACTTTATAATTAACATTACCTGTTGTTATGTATTTACCTACTGCTGTTTTATAATTTGTAAATAATTCTTTTGCCACCTCAATTCCTATAACCGCCACTTTTAGCGTTTTATCAACATCTTTTTGATTTACAAATCTACCCGAAAGCAATTCTGCACTTTCTAAAAACTGCTTATCAGGCATCGCTCCAATTACTTGATAATTTCCTGATTTAGATTGATAACTGGTTGCCAATCCATTTTTCCAAAAATCTACAGATTCATACTCTATATCTTCTTTATAAGTTTGTTTGATTAAGTTATAATCTTCTTCCGTCATTTTAATACGTCTACCAGAGTTTAATCCTTTGTATTCTTTAGAGGTTTTATTAGACCAAAATTCTATTAATGTAGCAGCATCTCTAGCAAATTGTTCTTTAGTTCCGTTTTTAAAACCATTAGCAACACCCAATAAAATAATTAAAATAAAAATTCCAGAACCTACAGAAATCCCTGTTAAAAAAGTACGAAGCTTATTTTTAGAAATTGCTTCAAAAATTTCTTGCCACCTATCTATATTAAACATATAAGGTGGCTCTTACAGGTTCTATAATTTTATCGCTAATAATCAAACCGTCTTTTAGCTCTACATTTCGTTTTGTCATAGCTGCAATGTCAGGTTCATGAGTTACAATAATTACTGTTTTACCTTCATCATTTATTTGCTGTAGCAATTCCATAACTCCATAAGAAGTTTTGGTATCTAATGCCCCCGTAGGTTCATCTGCCAACAATACTTTAGGATCCGATGCTAACGCTCTAGCAATAGCTACACGCTGTTTTTGACCACCAGACAATTCACTAGGTACATGTTTTGCCCAATTGGATAAGCCTACTTTGTCTAAATAAAACAAAGCTTTTTCTTCTCTTTTTTTTCTAGAAACTCCTTGATAATATAAAGGCAACGCAACATTATCTAAGGCTGTTTTGTAGTTGATTAAATTAAACGACTGAAAAATAAATCCTAAAAATTGATTGCGATATTTTGCCGCTATTTTTTCGTTTAAATTTTTTACTTCAATTCCATCTAAATTATAAGTTCCACGATCCGCTTCATCTAAAATCCCTATAATGTTTAATAAAGTAGATTTTCCAGAACCTGACGAGCCCATAATAGAAACCATTTCTCCTTTATCTACATTAAAATCAATTCCTTTTAATACAGGCAAAGTGTTTTTTCCTATTTGGTAAGACTTGTAAATATCTGTAATTCTAATCATATCTATTTTTAGAGAAATTTTAAAAACAGCAACAAATTAATACTTTTTTTATGATTTAGTTGATTTATTAACAACAATAAGTACTAATTAATTTATATAGATGTAATATATTTGAAACAACCAATAATTACTTACATTGATATCATTTTTAATTAAAAATACACTTAAAGGATTTGTTAGCTTGTTTGGAGTTGCCACACTCTTATTCTTTTTATTTAACTTATTAGGAGATCCTTCTAGAATGTTGCTAGATCAAAGAGAAGATCAGGAACAGTTAGAAAATATTAAAATTAAATACGGATTAAATTTACCGATGTACAAAAGGTATTTTAACTATTTAAATGATTTGTCTCCAATATCAGTACACAGTAACAACAAGAATGATTATTCTTATTTATCGGATAAAAAAAGTAGTATTACTTGGCTAAAAACCAAAAACAATAATTTTGTTATTAAGTTTCCTAATCTTAGAAATTCTTTTCAAAAAAACGACAAAGAAGTCAGTAGTATTTTAGCAGAAACATTACCAAACACTCTACTATTAGCCGTTGCAGCTATTAGTATTGCTTTGATAATTGGCTTAATATTAGGAATTATTTCTGCGCTACAAGTCAACACTTTTTTAGACAAATGTATTATGGTTATTAGTACCTTAGGTATGAGTCTTCCTTCTTTTTTTTCTGCCATTATATTTGCCTGGTTGTTTGGTTTTGTACTACATAAATATACTGGTTTAGGAATGACCGGAAACATTATTGAGGTAGATGATTTTGGAGAAGGAACACATATTGTTTGGAAAAATGCCATTTTACCAAGTTTGGTTTTAGGAATTAGACCTTTGGCTGTTATTGTACAATTAACTCGAAACTCTTTGTTAGATGTGTTGAGTAAAGACTATATAAGAACTGCAAAATCTAAAGGATTATCTGTGTACACAATTGTAAAAAAACATGCTTTAAAAAACGCATTAAACCCAGTAATTACGACTTTATCTGGTTGGTTTGCTTCTTTATTAGCGGGTGCCGTTTTTGTAGAATATATTTTTAATTGGAACGGTTTGGGAAAAGAAATTGTAAACGCCTTAAATTCTTCCGACTTACCTGTTATATCAGGAAGTATTTTAACCATTGCTGCTTTTTTTATCCTCCTAAATATTTTGGTAGATATTTCTTACAGCATTTTAGACCCAAGTGTTGAATTAAAATAAAAATCATGAAAAATAGTATTCTTGTTTTCTTTAGTCTATTAGTCTTTAGTTGCAAACCACCTAACAATACTCAATTTACGCAAAAAGCACTACAGGCTCCCATTATTACAAGTAGTGGAACTACCATTAGTTTTAAAGAATTAATAGCTTCATACAAAGGAAAAACAGTTGTTATAGATGTTTGGGCAAGTTGGTGTGTAGACTGTATAAAAGGACTGCCAAAACTTAAAACTATTCAGCAAAAATATCCTAAAACTAGCTATGTATTTATATCTTTAGACCGCAATCAACAAGCTTGGAAAAACGGTATCAATCGTTATCGTATAAAAGGAGATCATTATTATGTAGAAGGTGGTTGGAAAAGTATATTTGCTAAAAACATAGATCTAGATTGGATTCCTAGGTACATAGTGATCCATCCAAATAGTGAAGTTGTTGTTTACAGAGCCATTGAAGCAGATGATTCTGATATTATAGAAATTTTAGAAAATCAAAAATAATAAACATAATGAGAAGTAAAATTGTAGCAGGTAACTGGAAAATGAACAAAAACGTTGCCGAATCTAAAGCGTTAGCAGAAGAATTAGTAAGTGAATTAAAAGGTGTTTCTTTAGAAAACACTAGAGTAATTGTAGCTCCAACATTTATAAACTTAACTACTGTATTAGCTGTAACTGAAGGTTCTGCTGTAGAAGTTGCTGCTCAAAACATGCACCAAGAAGCTAGCGGTGCTTACACAGGAGAAATTTCTGCTGGTATGTTAACTGGAGCTGGTCTTAAAACAGTAATCTTAGGTCACTCAGAAAGACGTGAGTACTTTGGTGAAAACGAAGCTTTATTAGCTAAAAAAACAGATGCTGCATTGGCAAATGGATTAGAAGTAATTTACTGTTTTGGTGAAGTTAAAGAAGAAAGAGAATCTAACACACAAGAAAAAGTAGTTGCAGAACAAATTTCTGGAGCTTTATTTCATTTAGATGCTGCTGCATGGTCTAACATTGTATTGGCTTACGAACCAGTATGGGCTATTGGAACAGGATTGACTGCTTCTGCAGATCAAGCTCAAGAAATGCACGCATTTATCCGTGGATTTGTTGCTGATAAATACGGTGCTGAAGTTGCCGACAACGTATCTATTTTATACGGAGGTTCTTGTAAACCAGCTAATGCTGAAGAAATTTTTTCTAAAGCTGATGTTGATGGTGGATTGATTGGTGGTGCTGCTTTAGCTGCTGCTGACTTTACTGCAATTATCAAGGCTATCTAGTCTAACAAAATATATTAAAAACCCCGCTAAGAGCATTTGCTTTTAGCGGGGTTTTTGTTTTATATTATTCGTTTCTTACTCAGCTATCAACTCAGAAAGTATTTGTTTAAAAGTTCCTATCGGTTGTGCACCTGTTACAGCGCTTTTTCTATTAAAAACAATAGTAGGTACAGAATTTACACCTAAGTTTTTCCAATACTCTTGTTTTTCTCTCACTTGAGCACGAATCTCTTGATTATTTAGCAAAGCCAATCCTTCTTCCGCATTTAAACCAACATCCAATAGAGCTTGTTTTAAAATTTCTCTTTTAGACACATCTTTCCTTTCGCTAAAAAAAGCAGTTGTTAAACACATTTTTAACTCTGTTTGTTTCCCAAAACTACTTGCATACTCCAATAAAACATGTGCATCAAATGTATTTACCATTCGCATTTCATCAAAATAATCAAACGTAAAACCAAGCTCCTCTCCTGCTTCTTTCATTTGTAATTTTGATTGCTTTTGCTCTTCTGCTGTAGATCCATATTTTTCTGTAATGTGTTCTATCACATTCTGTCCTTCAACAGGCATGTTTGGATTCAATTCAAAAGGTTGCCATTCAATTTCTATTTGGTCTTGAATATCTAGTTCCAAAATCGCTTTTTCTAGTCGCTTATAACCAATAGTACACCAAGGACATACTACATCCGAAACAATATCTATTTTTAATTTTTCTTTCATTATCTATTTAACTTACAAAGGGTTTGTATTTATGCTATCACCTCAAAAAATTCACCAATATATGTAACTCATCTAAAGGTTAAGATTAGTACGAAAAAGATTGTCAAACATTACATAAAATTGATTTTTTCTACAAAAGAAAATACTACGATTATAATAAACACAAAATATATTTTAAAGTAGCTAAAAGCTTTTGCTTTTAACTATTTTTGTACTCAGAAATATTACGATAATGAATTATACAGGTTACACTTTTACCATTACTCCATTACAACCCGCCACCGAAATTTTAATTGCCGAATTAGGTGAATTAGGTTTTGAAAGTTTTGAAGAAACAGAAACAGGTTTAGAAGCTTACATTCAAACAAAAGACTGGAACGAAGATATTTTAGACAATGTATTTGCTTTACAATCCGAAGAGTTTACCATTTCTTATACTTATAAAGAAATAGAGCAAGTAAACTGGAATGCAGAATGGGAAAAGAATTTTGAACCTATTCATGTAGATAACAAAGTAAGTGTGATTGCTCCTTTCCATGAAAGAACTGGAATGGAATATGAAATTATTATTGAACCTAAAATGAGTTTTGGAACTGGTCACCATGAAACTACTCATTTAATGATTAAACACCTGTTAGAGTTAGATTTAACCAACAAAAGTGTATTAGACATGGGAACAGGAACAGGTATTTTAGCCATTTTTGCCGAAATGAAAGGTGCTAAACCTATTGATGCTATTGATATTGACGAATGGTGTTTTATCAATACCGAAGAAAATATAGAAAAAAACAATTGTACACATATTACAGCTTATCAAGGAGATGCATCTATGTTAGTAGCTCAAAAATACGATGTTATTATAGCCAATATTAACAGAAACATATTGTTAAATGATATGGATCTTTATAACCAATGTTTAAACAAAGGTGGTCAATTGTTATTAAGTGGTTTTTACACACAAGATATTCCGTTTTTAGAAGAAAGAACCAAAGACTTAGGTTTAACAATTCAAAAAACTTATAATAGAAATAACTGGGTAGGTTTACAATTAGATAAATAATTCTTATTTTTGCGTTGATTATGAGTACAATAGAAAAAACTTCCGAGAGTATTGAAGTCCTAGAAAAGTTATTAAAGGACTACGAAATTATTGTTTACAATGACGATGTGAATACATTTGATTTTGTAATAGACAGTCTAATAGATGTGTGTGAACACGAACCTATACAAGCAGAACAATGCACTATGCTAATTCACTACAAAGGTAAATGTGCTGTTAAAACAGGTAGTTATGATGATTTAAAACCACGTTGTTCTAAATTATTAGAATTAGGTTTATCTGCAGAAATTCAATAACAATGGAACAATTTTTAGATTATTACAGTTTTAGTGCTTTTATAAAAGATGAGTCTTTATTTTTTGATACTATTGCCTATTCTTGGATAAAAGAAGATTTATATATTTTATTAGAAAAGAAAGAAGGTGTCTATAATATTCATTTTACAAGTTATCCTAACAGATCTGAGATTGCTAAAAAAAAGCCAGAAGCATTAAATACATTGATTGAGGATTTTAAACTAGACAACAACGACCACAGAAAGGTGATTCAACAATATTTAGATTATAATTAAAAAAGGGAGCTTGTTAGCTCCCTTTTTTAATTATATCAAAGCTCCTAAAACTCAAAGCCTTTACATTTTTTTTCTATCTTAAAAAAGAACATAAAAAAAAGCTTAAGAATTAACTTAAGCTTTTAGTTTAAAGAGTTTTCAACTCTTGGGTGAAAGACCGGATTCGAACCGGCGACCTCCTGAACCACAATCAGGCGTTCTAACCAACTGAACTACAATCACCATTTGCGCGCGTTTGCGTTAGCGGTTGCAAATATAAAAGGTTTCTTGAGTTCTACAAAGAAAAAAATCAAAAAATATTTGATAATTTTTTAACCGCTACATAACGTTCTGATGTAAAGCCCTCTGCGTAATCAACTCCTATTATTCTTCCCAAATCTCTAGCTCTATAATCTACACTATCAAAGAAATTTTTACTAGTTATAGGAGATTCTGGTTCTTTACTATTCGGATCAAAGAATTGAGACTTAAATGCTTTGATTGCATTTTCTTTTACATCCATAAATTCAGATATATCTACAACAAAGTCAGGTTCTATTCCTTTCCACTGAATATAGTGATATACATTTTTGGGTCTCCAGGCTTCTTGATTTCCAAATCCAATATCTGTTTTAATGGCTCTTAGTCCTGATAAAAAACAAGCATCAGAAGCCAATTTACTTCCTTTAGCATGATCTGGATGTCTATCTTCAATAGCGTTACATAACACAATATCTGGTTGGTATTTCCTAATAATCTCTACTATTTTTAACTGATACTCTTTTGTGTTTTCTAAAAAACCATCTGGCAAACCTAAATTTTCTCTTACCATTACTCCTAATACTCCAGCAGCAGCTTCTGCTTCCATCGCTCTAATTTTAGGAGTTCCTCTGGTTCCCAACTCTCCTTTGGTTAAATCTAAAATTCCTACTAATTTACCGTCTGCTATTTCTTTGGCAATGGTTCCTCCACATCCTAATTCTACATCATCTGGATGTGCTCCAATGGCTAATATGTCTAATT
The DNA here is from genome assembly GCF_011762155.1 of Wenyingzhuangia heitensis. Lineage (GTDB taxonomy): Bacteria > Bacteroidota > Bacteroidia > Flavobacteriales > Flavobacteriaceae > Wenyingzhuangia > Wenyingzhuangia heitensis. The sequence goes on along the minus strand of NZ_JAASQL010000002.1, from coordinate 357,417 downwards.
TAAAACTCATAATTATTTTGTAATCCAAGAAACAATACTTGCATCGTTGGGTTTTGTTTTAGGGTTTATAATTTTTTCTAGTTTACCGTCTCTACCTATTAAGTACTTTTGAAAATTCCATTTTACTTTAGAATCTTTAAATCCATTTAATTTTTTATGTGTTAAAAACTGATAAATTTCTGCTTGATCTTTTCCTTTTACGTCTATTTTAGACATCATAGGAAAAGTAACTCCATAATTTAGCTCACAAAATTTTTCTATTTTTTTATTATTCCCGGGTTCTTGAAATAAAAAATTATTAGAAGGAAATCCAACAACAACAAAATTATGAGAATCTTTATAAGTGCTATATATTTCTTGCAACTCTTTGTATTGTGGCGTTAGTCCACATTTAGATGCTGTATTTACAATTAATATCTTTTTTCCCTTTAATGTAGAAAAATCAAACTTATTTCCTTGTAAGTCCGTAACTATAAAATCATATAAATTTGTTTTGTTACTTGTTAACTTTACGTTGGCAAAGTTAAAAGCATAAATTCCAATTAGTATTACAGGAATTAAAACATAAATATACTTCATAATTAAACGTGTTTTTATAATATCAAAGGTAAGTTACCTCTTTGTCGTAATCAAATCTAATTTATTTCAAGGTAGTGTTTAGAATTGTTCTTATTTTTGATTTCTATGATGAATGTTTGTGTTTTAGGTATTGGTAAAGTTGGTGTGCATTTAATTAATGAATGTATCAACCACCCTACTATCAATTTAGTTCAAATCTACAACAGATCTAACAAAGGATTAGAGTTGTATAAAGGAATGCTTTCTACAACACAAAGTATTCTCGATTTAAAAAAAGCAGATCTTTATATTGTTGCTTTACCAGACTCTGTAATACCTACACTAAACTTAACTAAGTTACAAGGTTTAGTGGTTCATACATCGGGAACGGTTCCTTTTTCTGATTTACAAGCTACAAACAGAGGTGTTTTGTACCCTCCGCAAAGTTTTACCAAAGAAAAAAAAATTAGCTTTAAACAAATTCCTTTGTGCTTAGAAACCGAATTTAAAACGGACTATTCTACTTTAGAAAATTTTGCGAATAAAATATCTAATGTAGTACATCAAGTAAATCAACAAAAAAGACAAAAATTACATTTAGCCGCTGTGTTTGCGAATAACTTTAGCAATAGAGTTATGGGAATTGCTTATGATATTTGTAAAAAAAACGAATTAGATTTTAAAATTTTACAACCTTTAATTCAAGAAACGTTTTTAAAAACACAAATTATGACTCCTAAAACAGCACAAACAGGACCTGCTGTTAGAGGTGATCAAAAAACAATTGAAAAACACATTGGTCAATTAAAAAATACAGACCTAGAAGTCTATAAAATATTAACAAAATCTATACAAGAAAAACATGGCACTGAGTTATAAAGAGTTATTAAACGATGTAAAAGCATTTATTTTTGACGTTGATGGAGTTTTAACCAACGGAATGGTTACTATTTTTCCTAACGGAGAATTGGTAAGAAACATGAATATTAAAGATGGGTATGCTTTAAAAACAGCTGTAGATGCTGGCTTTCCTGTTTGCATAATTTCTGGAGGAAGTAATGAAGGTGTAAGAACTAGATTGCAAGGTTTAGGTCTTACCGAAATTCATTTAGGAGTACATGATAAAATTAACAAATACCAAGAAATTTTAGAAAAACACAATTTAACACCGAGTGAAATTGTGTATATGGGTGATGATATTCCTGATTATCCTGTAATGGAATTGGTTGGGATGCCTTGTGCTCCACAAGATGCTGTACCAGAAATTAAAGCTATTTCTAAATATGTATCTCCAATTAAAGGTGGTGAAGGCTGTGTACGTGATATTATAGAACAAGTTTTACGTGTGCAGGGAAAATGGAACGGTAAGTTTTACGCTAAATTTGATTAAAAAATGATATATGTTAAAAAGTTTCAACTCACATAAACTAGACAAACATTCTATCTATTTTTAAAATTTCATAAAACATAAGAGGTAATATTTAAACAATACGTTTTGTCATTTTTTTATTATAAACAGTAGTATTACAAACTACTAACAATAAAAAATTACAAAAAATGAAAAAACGTCAGTTTTTTAAAAGAAAAATTACACTATTACTAATCCTTGCATTTGTAGTTACACAAGTTGTAAATGCACAAAACAATCCTACCTTTAGTTCAGACCCAAAACCTTTTGGAAAAAAATGGATAAAGGTTGATAATTTAACAGATGAATTTAACGACAATTCGCTAGACTCTAACAAATGGACAAAATCTACTTGGAATTACGATATTCCTGTAGAAATGACTGCAGACAATGCGAATTCAGGAGAATGGGATGGATATCTTTGGATTAGAGCAACACTAGATCAAGGTGCTGAAAGATGGTTTAGATCCGCAAGAATCATGTCTAAAGAAAAAATTAGCTATCCTATGTATACAGAAAGTCGCATACGTTCTTCTAATATTTCTGCGTATACTACTTATTGGTTAAACAATGGAGACATCAACAATCGTGATGAAATTGATATTATTGAAAACAATGCAGCACCAACTTGTGGATGTGATCCTGATTTTCCTTGGAGAATGAATTCTCAATATTTTCAAGCCGATGAAAACAAAACTCCTCAAACAGTTCGTAAACACGGAAACTTTGACAACAGAAACCTATCTTCAAACAATCCTCTTAAAGGAACCAAATGGAATGAAGAGTTTCATGTTTTTGGAGCTTACTGGTCTGATTCTAAAAATGTTCAATTTTATTTAGATGGTGAACCTGCGGGTAGTATTTATGTGGGTGACCACTTAGACGGTAACAGTTATGAACGTGAATTTACTAGAGATTTAAATATTATTTGGGATTTATGGACAACTGATGCTGATTGGATTGGTGGACTAGCAAACCAAAATGATTTAACCAACAACAACATAAACACCATGTATGTGGATTGGGTTAGAACTTGGAAATTAGAAAGCAAAGAGTTTTTTATTAAAAACAAAGAAACGGGTAAAAAAATACGTACTAATGGAGCTACAGATTTTACAAACATTGAACAAGTTCCTTATTCTTGGTCTGGAGCACCAACAAAATGGAAAATGGTAGATGCTGGTAATAATTACTTTTACTTAGTAAATACAGATAATGGAAAATATTTCCGTCCCAAAAGTGATAATACCTCTATTACTTCAGATGCTGATGGAACTCCAATGATTCAAGTACCTGATAGTTATACAGGAGACTTTACCAAATTTAAAAAGGTTTCGACAAGTGCGACTGGAAACTATTTTTATTTAGAGAATAAAGCCACTGGAATGTATTTTAGACCTGAAAACGATAATGATTACAGTAAATTACAACAAAGACCTAATACTTATGGAGGAAACTGGACACAATGGCAATTTATAGATGTAAATACAGGTACTTTAGTTACTCAAACTCCATCAGAAGAAATACAAACTATTACAGCTAATAATTTTAAAACAGAAGAGAATACCTCTTTTAATATTAGCCCAAATCCAGTGACTAAAGGGAATGAATTAACAGTCTATTTAGGAACCAATAGCGGGAACACTAAACTAGCTATTTATAATGTTTATGGAAACCTTGTAAAGCATATAGAAACAAATACTACTACTACTACAATAAATACTTCTCAATTAAAAGGAGTTTATATTTTAAAAGTGGAAACAGAAACGCAAACCTACAACCAAAAGTTTATTGTAAAATAAATTTAAAACTAGCGTATAAAAAAAGCATTTACTTTACAGTAAATGCTTTTTGTTTTTTAAGGTAATAACTCTTTGGGAATGTTTAGTTTTCCGTCATGAGCTCCTTGGGCAAAATTAGTAATGCTGTAACTATTGGCTTTAGACCAGTCACACTCTACTCTACCATCTCCCAAAACTACATTTCCTAATTTAGTTCTAAACCAAGCTGCTAATTTTCTATACTTTTTATCAGCAGCTACATTGTTACGTTCTAGCGGATCTTTATTTAAATCATACAAAACAAGTTCTGCTTGTTCTACAGGACAATTTAAAGCCCATTTAATGTTTTTGTTCGGAATTAGTTTTTTGTAATTCGTAGGTCTTGTTTTCATAGAAAAGGCAAAATCATTAGAACGTAAATAAGCTCTATGCCCAACAATCACATTGGTTTCTCCAACAATATAATCACGTTTTTCAGCTGTTCCATCAATCAACTTGTGCAAATTAACACCATCTAAATAATCATATTCTTTGTTGTTAATAGGAACTCCTGCCGTTTCTAAAATAGTGGCAGCTGCATCTACATATTCAACCAAATCTGTACTTACTACATTCTCTGGTACTTTGTTTTTGTCAGATGATACTACAAGAACAGCTCCTTTGGTAGATTTACCCCAAGGGCCAAATTTAGCCTCTATTCCTTGCTCACCTAAATGCCAACCATGATCTCCCACTACAAACAATATTAAATATTCTTGATTGTTCTTTTTACAATATTCTTTAAAAGTATCTACGGCATCCCCAATTAAAGCATCTCCATAAGCACAAAAAGCATAGTAATCTTGTATGGCTTGTTGCTTTTCTTTATCAGTCATTTTAGTCATATTTAAGTTGTTATATAACTTTTTTAACTGAGGAGTAAACGTTGCTTTTTCCTTTTCGCTAAATGCAGGAACTTTGTATTTTTTGTTTTTAAATTTATCTCTAAATTCTTTGGGTGGCAACACAGGTGTGTGTGGTAAGTGAAACCCTAAATGAGTCATTAACGGTTTATTACTATTTACTCCTTTTTTAGTTTTACCATAAGTGTTTGTAAATGTTGTGTTTTGATTTTGTAAAAACAACTTAAACTCTTCTACAATTTTTCCATCAATAGTTTGTCCTGCTGGCATTGGGTTTTCACCACCAATAATCAACTCCTTATTTCCACTTCTAGTGTACGAACGTAAAATTTCGTACTTTTTTTCCATCTCTTTTCTTTTCTGCAAATCTTCTTTGCTTACAGCTCCCAAACCTTTTTTCTTATTCAATAAATAGCTTACTACCTTTCCATCAGGAGTTTTTATTCTTTCTTCATTCCCAATAAATTTCCAAGTACCAGGAACGTAAGCCGGCTGTCCCCAATAATCACCTATGTCATTTTTTTGCAAATCATGTTTAAAACTTACTTTGTAATCATAATGTCCTGGATCTCTAAAAGTTTGACCTGGTCCCCAATCAAAAATATAAGCACCATCTTTTCCAAAAGAAGAGGTTGTATATCCGTTTTTTCTTAACGTTTGTGGCACAGAAGGTTTAACAAAATCGGGCTCTTGATGTGTTTGCTCAAATTGATAATGCCCGTTTCTAAAAGGATAACGACCACTTAACATAGACCCTCTAGAAGGTCCACATACAGGAGAGTTTGTGTAAGCATTTACAAACATAACTCCCTCTTTAGCTAGCTTATCTATATTAGGAGAAGATACGTATCCTAATTTACTATATTTTTTTCCTGTAGTTGCTTTGTTATAACACTGTAAAGCATCTACTCTATGATCATCGGTAATAATCCATAAAATGTTTGTTTTTTTTTGTGCTTTTGATAAAGTTATACAGCAAACACAAAACAAAATAGTCATTAATTTACTTCTCATTATTATTTATTTAAATATTGATTCTTTTTACCCCACACAAAAGTAAATCTTTTCCCCCTTATTAATTAAAGATTATAAGTATGTTCAGTTTAAATAGAGTGCTAGTACTCGTTAAAAAACTACCAATCAAAACATTAAACAATATCATTAAGGTGATTTTAATCAACTAAAGTTTAGAATTACATCACATAATCTAAGTATTCTTATTGATATCTTTAACTAAAAAAAATATGGACAAACCAAGAATACAAAACGAAGAGCAATATCAAGCTTTAAAAGACAAGGGGTATAGCAAAGAAAAATCTGCCAGAATTGCCAACACTCCAAATTCGGGCAAAAAAGGTGGAAAAGCCAAACCTTATGAAGAATGGACAAAAGAAGAATTGTATAACAAAGCCCAAGAAAGAAATTAATTTAGAAGGAAGATCTAAATTGAACAAGGATGAATTAATTAAAGCATTAAGAAATAACTAAAAATGAAAACAATCTCATCTCAAATAATTAGACAACTATTTGTCTTAATTTTAATACTAACTATTGGAACTCTTATTTTTAGTGAGACAACTCCTTATTTATCAGGAATACTAGGAGCGGTAACATTGTATGTTCTTTTAAAAAAGTTGATGACAAAATTAGTAGACAAAGGTTGGAAAGTTAATATTTCAGCTTTTTTTCTAATGGGAACTTCTTTTCTAGTTATTCTTTTACCCATTATGGGAGTCTTTTTAATGTTAGGAAATAAAATTAAAAAAGCTTCTGAAAATTCTGAAGAAATTATAGAAAGTGTAAAACAAAATCTGAATCAATTAGAAAAATATGTTGGATTTGATTTGGCCTCTACTATAAACACTTCTGAAGTTTCTAAATCCTTATCCGATTATTTGCAAAACTTTATTGGAGGAACTTTTACCACCGTAATGAGTATTGCTATCATGTATTTTTTGCTCTATTTTATGTTGATTAATTACAACAAACTAAACACTGCTATTTATAAATACATTCCTCTAAAAAAGAAAAACTATCAGCTATTAGAACAAGAAACAACTGCTATGGTAAAAGCCAATGCCCTAGGAATACCTTTGGTGGCAATAGCTCAGGGCTTGGTCTCTTTGGTTGGATTTTTAATTTTTAAAGCAGAAAACCCTTTCTTTTGGGCTGTTATTGTAACTATTGGTTCCATGATTCCTTTTATAGGAAGTATGCTAGGTACCATTCCCTTATTTTTACTTACCTACTCTAATGGTGATGTATTTAATGCTTGGGGTATTTTAGCTTATGGAATTATTTTTGTAGGTGCTACAGACAATTTAATTCGCTTATTTGTACTTCAAAAGCTAGATAATGTACATCCATTAATTACTTTGTTTGGAGTTATTATTGGAATTCCTCTTTTTGGTTTTATTGGATTGATTTTTGGACCTTTACTAGTGAGTTTATTTTTTGTTCTTATTCTTATTTATAAAAATGAATACGGAAATGATACTTCTACGTCTTAATATCTCCTAACTTGTCTATATTTGCGTAGTGAAAAATAAGGTTTTACACATTATACTATTCACAGTACTTTATTGCTTTGCCATAAGTGCTGTGCACAAACCCACTGTTTCTGTAAATAATAGGGCATACAAAACTATTTCGCAAGATGAAATTGTTTTAGGATTTTCTGTAAAACTTTTTTGCCCTACCACTTCGTTAGAAAACATAGTTAGCAATCCTACTTCTTTTCCCGTTCCTAGTTTTAAAGACAATGTCACAGAACTAGCAGCGATACTCTACAACTATAAGCAGTTGTTTTACATACAACTTGCTCAATACACTTATTTTACTAGAAATGTACTCATTCGGTACAAAAAGCTAGACCTAATGTTTCCTTTCCAATATTTTTGGTGATTTTTCATGTTTTTCTCAAATCGTTTTTGATCAATTTATCTTGATTAAAAAACACACTTTACAACATCGTAGAACATCAATTTAAAACTTATATAATGGATTTAGAAAATTTCATTACTGTGGGGATTATACTTTTTATCTGTATAACTCCTTTTGTAATCATGTCCCGAAAAAACGCAAAAAAAGAAAAAGAAATATTACAATTACTAGAAAACAAAGCCCTAGAACACAAAGGTGCTATAAATATACACGAGCATTGTAACAATATTACCATAGGTTTAGACACAAACAAACAATTCTTGTTCTTTTTAAAATCTAAAAAAGAGCAAACCTTAGAACAGTTTATAGACTTGTCCTTATTTAAAAAATGTGAAATGGTTAGCACCAACAAACCCTTATTAAATCCTAAAAAGGACAATGTAGTTTTGGAAAAAATAGAACTTGTTCTTACACCTATTCAAAAAAATGAAACTATCCTAAAATTAGAAATGTATCATGAAGAAGATGCAGAACTTAGAGGAGAATATCAATTGGCAAAAAAATGGGTCAAAGAAATAAACCACCTACTTTAAATACTAAAAGCTCTACGGAAACGTAGAGCTTTTTTAATACGCATCTACATCCATATTAATTCTAATGGCTCTAAATTTCCCAATAGACTCAAACATGGTTCTTACTTTTTTAATGTATTCTTTGGTAGCAGGTACCGATTGTTTGGGAGGTATTTTAATAATTATTTGCTTAATATATTGATTTCTTACTCTAGCTACCGATGGTGCCGTAGGTCCTAGTAAGTTTTTTCCAAAGCTATTTTTAAGAGATTTCCCTAACCATTCTGCCCCATCATTTAACAAATTAAAATCTTTGTGTTTTAGGGTAATCTGAATGACTCTATAGTAAGGAGGATAAAAAAAGTTTCGTCTATCTGTTATTTGTTCATCATACATTTGCTCATAACTACTAGTGGTTACTTGCTGTAATATTTGGTGATAAGGATTAAAAGTCTGAATAAAAACGTTTCCTTGTTTTTGGCTACGTCCTGCCCTACCCGATACTTGTGTTAGCATTTGATAACTACGTTCATGCGCTCTATAATCAGGAAAATTTAGCATATTATCTGCATTTAAAACCCCTACCAAACTCACGTTTTTAAAATCTAATCCTTTTGATAACATTTGAGTACCTACCAAAATATCAATTTCTTTGTGTTGAAAAGCTTCTATTATTTTTTGATATCCGTATTTTCCTCTTGTAGTATCTAAATCTAACCTACCAATATTATGTTTTGGGAAAAGTGTTAACAATTCTTGTTCTATTTGTTCGGTTCCAAAACCTTTGCTATTTAAATCTGTACTTCCGCAAGCATCACATTGTCTAGGAATGGCTCTATGATATCCGCAATAATGACAACGTAATTCTTGTTTAAATTTATGCTCTGTTAAACTTACATCGCAATTAGGGCATTGTGGACTTACCCCACAAGTTTCACACTCTAACAACGGAGCAAAACCACGTCTGTTCTGAAACAAAATTACTTGCTCTCCCAATTCCAAAGCTTCTGTTATTTCTTTTAACAAAACATCAGAAAAATGTCCTGTCATCTGCTTTTTTCGATGCTTTTCTTTAATGTCTATCAACTGAATTTTAGGCATTTGTACATTCCCAAATCGTCTATTTAAAGTTACCAATCCATATTTATTAAGTTTGGTATTGTAAAAAGATTCTAAACTTGGGGTAGCAGAACCAAGTAAAATAGTGGCTTTATGAATTTTTGCCAATACAATAGCAGCATCACGAGCGTTGTATCTTGGTGCAGGATCAAATTGTTTGTAAGAAGCCTCGTGTTCTTCATCTACAATCACCATTCCTAAATTGGCAAATGGCAATAAAGTAGCAGATCTAGTTCCTAAAATAATTTTGGCTTTGTCTGATCCTGTTAAAATATGATTCCAAACTTCTGCTCTTTCATTCTGAGAATATTTAGAATGATACACACTTAAATCATCTCCAAAAAACTTTTGCAAACGAATAATTAACTGGGTGGTTAAAGCAATTTCTGGCACTAAAAACAACACTTGTTTCCCCGTAGCAATTACTTCTTTGATTAAGTGAGCATATACTTCTGTTTTTCCACTTCCGGTAACACCATAAAACAAACAAACATCTTTAGAGGTAAAACACTCTTTAATTTGATGAAATGCATTTTGTTGATCGTCACTTAAATTTGGAATTTGCTGACTTGCCTTGTCAAAAACAATTCTATCGGTTTGAATTTCATAAGCTTCAAAAATTCCTTTATTTTCTAATCCTTTACAAACAGCAGCACTAATTCCTGATGTTTCTAAAAGTTCTTTCTTTTTTATAGGAGATGGGTCTTTGGCTTTGATCATAAAATAATGCATCACCAAAGTTCTTTGTTTTTCCGATCGAGATAATACATCTAACAATTCTTGTAACTTTTCTTTATCTTCCCATGCATCAGCCAAACGAATATAAGCAACCATTTTAGGTTGATATTGTTCGTATATTTCTTCTTTTAAACGAATAGCTTCTACATCAATCATGCTTTTAAGAATGGGAAATACTTTCTTTTTAGACAAAATATTTACTACCTGAGCAATGGTTAATTGGGATTGATGTTGTAATGCTTCATAAATTAAATACGCATCGGGAGTTAAACTATTGGGTTCCTCAAAATTAGGATTTGCCAATACAATAGTTTCGCTCTCTAGTAAAAATACAGAAGGAAATGCAGCTCTTAATACCTCTCCCAAAGAACACATATAATAAGTAGCAATCCATTCCCAATGTTTTAGTTGGCTAGCATTTAAAACAGGTGTATCATCTAAAATTTGATAAATATCTTTGGCTTCATACGCTTCTGGTTCTTGCTCATGTAATTTGTAAACAATTCCTGTATATATTTTACTTTTTCCAAAAGGAACAGCCACTCGCATTCCTGTTTTTAAAAAATGATATTCTTCTTCCGTAATACGGTACGTGAACATCCTTTCTAAAGGAAGTGGCAATAAAACATCTACAAAGTAAGGTTGAAACAACAAAAGCTACTATTTTTTATTCTTGCAAAGAAATAGGATTTTAACAGGAGTTCAAAAGGTTTTTATCACAAAAAAACCGCTTTTGAAATAAATCAAAAACGGTTTTAAAATTCTCTTTCCTTTTCCACTATTTTTTAATTACTTATTTCTAAAAATTTAGCATCTGTTAGCGTTTTTAAAAATGAGATCAAATTCAGTTTTTCATCTTCAGACAGAGGAATTTTATTTTCATTATTTTTTAAAATAGGATCTAAATTATCGGCTACTACCACTCCATTATCTAGATAATCTAAAAGCTCTTTTAATGTAACAAATTGTCCAAAACTACCATATGGAGCTGTTACCTCTATATTTCGTAAAGTGGGTACTCTAAACTTCATCACATCCTCTAAATTTCCCGTAACTCTTGCACGACCCGCTTCATCTGTATTTGGATTTACAGGAAAACCAATATTTCTAAAACTCTGATCGGTAAACAATTCTGTACTGTGACAAGTGATACATTTTTCTTGAAAAACCTGATATCCTTCTGTTTCACTCTCTGTAAAAGAAGTTCCTTCATTTCTTTTTACTTGATCATATTTACTATTGGAAGAAATCAATGTATATTCATATTGAGCGATACTATTGTATATTCTATTCCCCGTAATTTCCTCATCACCAAAAGCTTGGTGAAATAAATCTAGGTATTCTTTTTCCGTTTTAAGTTTGCCTATCACTTCTAAAATAGACGAATCCATTTCTTCGTGAGTAATAATAGGCACCAAAGGTTGTTCTTCTAACCTACGTTTGTTTCCGTCCCAATTGTAAAATTTTACAAAAGCCAAATTCTGAATTGGTGGTGTGTTCCTAAATCCTATTCTCCCTTTAATTCCAATAGCTTGTGCATGTGTATCTGCAAAGGCATGAGCTTTTATGTGACAACTAGCACAGGAAATACTATTATCTGCACTTAGTTTTTTTTCAAAGAATAGCTTTTCTCCTAATTCCACACCATATTTTGTGGGTTTATTGTCAAAAAACGAATTGTTGAGCTCCGGAAAACCTTCTGGAAGGTGTAATTCTAGTTCTGGATTGTTATAAGAAATAATTTCAGAATCATCATGATTACAAGATACCAATAATAGTATTATAGAGATATTTCTTATTGTTTTTAGCATACTAAGTGTTTCAGTTTTATCAAAACAAAAGAGCCAGCACTTTTTTTAAAAGTCCACTGGCTCTAAAATTTAATTTTAGTTTTCTACACTTGTTACAGAAAACATTCCTGTTATATTATCATCTCCATTTCCTCCTAAATTATCAACAAACTGCATCATATTTACAGAGGTGTGAATACTTGGAGTTGCATTATCTTCTCCCAAAGTAATTGTAGTAGCTCCGCTTAACAACGTATTAAAATCTGCTTTAATTACAATTTTTGGAGCATTAATTCCAACCACTAAATTTGTAGGCAATTCTAATGTAATGTCTCTATAAGCATCTACACCTTGACCTCCATCATCTGTACTTCCGGTATGGATGGATAATTCTGTGTTATCTTCCCCATAAAAACCTTCAATTTTAGTAAAACGGTAACCTGTTCCCCATTCCCAGTGCATTTCAGTATCGTTTTTACCAGCTGCTGCATAAAAAATTGGAAAAGCCTCTTGATCTAAAGTGTTTAAATTTGACTTTACACCCAATCCAAATTGGATTTTAGTATACGTTGCAGATGGAATGTTATTTAACACATACTGTAATGTTTCTTCTTTAGCTTGATTTACAACTGTGGCTCCGTTATCTAAATCGTTGATATTATAATGAATTTCAATATCTTCTTCATTAATCAATCTAATGTTGCTAATCACATATTTTAATTCAGAAAAATGGTGAATCTGTCCTTCTGTAGAAGTGTTTACTGTAGCTTCTGCTGATGTTGCATCTCCTAAAACAATAGCATCCTCTCCAAAAGTGTTGTTAAATTCTAAAGTTACATTGTTAGTCGTTGGTACCGTAGGTATTGCTTCTGCTTCATCTTCTGTACAAGAAGTTAAAGTCAATACTGCTGCAAAAATGATTGCCAATCCTTTGTTAAAATTTTTCATTTTTTGTAATTTTTTAAATGTTCCTCTTTTTAGTTATAGAGATCTGAACATCTTTATTTTTATATAATTTATTTTTAATCTTATCCTTTTTACAAAGTCAATAAAACAGCTTATTGACTCTTTACCACTTTAAATTTGGTGGTCTAAAAAGAGAGCTTGAAATTAAATAACTATACAAATTTTTATAAACTACATTTAAAATTACTCCTGAGATAGGAAACGGAAGTCTTGTGTTTTCTATGGTTTGACAAAATAAGACTGGAAATTCATAAACCGTTTTTTTTGTGGTGTCTCCTTTGTTCTTTTCGCTTTCTGAGGTTTTAGAAAGTTCTTTCATTAAGTAACACTTTCCGTTACATTGCAACTCTGGTTTGTCTTTATTCACACACAACTCGTTTACAATATAATCGTAACAAGTTATGTACTCAAACACAGGAAATACTGGTTTGAATATTATAAATAAGGTTAATAATAAAATTGCTTTTTTCACAGAAAATTACATCACAACGTGTATTGATACCTTCTAAAAGAGGTAGCAACACACATTATATGTTAAAAAGGAGTTTGTTTTGTCTATAAAATTATTTAGAACTTAAAATAGGTATATACTCCTACAGACTGATTGAAAGTAACCTCATTATCTATTAAGTTTTGAGCAATTGGCAATTGTGTATTGACTCCCAAAATTAAATGTGCTGTTTCCATTTGTACTCCAATACTCGCATTGGTCATGTATCCTTTGGTTCTAGAATCTACAATATCAAACCTTTCTGATGCTAAAAAATGGTCATAACTAACTCCTACACTAGGTGCTAAACTTATATTAGTAGCCACAGGAAAAACATAAGATGTACTTACGTTTACTTGGGTTTGATCTCCATATTTAAATTCATCATCATTAGTCCCTTTTATAAAATACATAGCACTAGCATTAAAAGACCATTGATTGTTAGTATAATAATATTGAACTGGCAAGAGTATGTCTAAACTCCCTGTTCCCAACTGTGCTGCTGATGTTTGGTTTAAGCTAGAATTTTGCAAATCAAATTTACCTGTAGGTAATTTTAATCCCGCTCCTAACTTTAAACTATGATTACTTTCTGAGTGCAATACATTAATCAATCCATAAACACTTATATCTCCCATACCACTGTTGCTTATATTTCCAGAGGCTTTGTACCTATTATTAAATCGGTAAGGAATGGTGGCATTAATTTGTATTTTATCGGTAATATGATATTGACCCGAAACACTTACTGTATTTACATGATCTTCTGCCAAAGGAAAGTCTGGATCCGCAGTCTTTTGTATGTATTGAAAATACATATAATTATAACTAAAACCTATATAATTCCCTCCTAAAACGTTGGCAAAACTGCTGCTGTTAGAAGATCCACAACCACAAACATCGCATGCGTAAGTGTTTGTAGATATTAGTATTAATAAGGTAAATATTATTTTAATTAGGTTTTGCAAAACGTTCATCGTTTATAAATTCGTTATCTGTTAAGGTTTCTAAAAAAGCTAAAATGGCAACTTTTTCACCTTCTGTCATTGGGATTCCTAAGATCTCCTCTCCGTTCGAGTTGGTCTGAATCAATCTACTATCTAAATTATCCATTTTTGTAATTAAGGGATACGTATCATCATCATAAAAATCTAATACTTTAGAAAGCATAACAAATCGACCATCGTGCATATATGGGTATGTTTTTATTACATTTCTTAAACTAGGCACTCTAAATTGATAATAATCGTCTCTAGTTTTTAATTCTTCTACGGTAGCAAAAGGATTTGGTGAATTAATTCTTGCTCTTCCTGTTTCATCAGGTAGACTAGAGTTTTCTCCTATTCCGTTGTTGATAAATTCTTGATTGGTAAACAATTCTCCACTATGGCAATTGGCACATTTTTGTTGAAACAAAGCCAAACCTTCTTTTTCTAAATCTGTAAAGGATCCTCCTACTTCTCCTCGTACATATTTGTCATATTTAGAATTTGATGACACCATAGCTCCCATAAACTGAGATAGTGCATTTAATAGATTAACACTGTTAATGGCATCTTCTGATTGAAATACGGCTGTAAACAATTCTTGATATACTGAGTCTTCTTTTAATTTGGCAATTACATTCTCCATCGTTTCATCCATTTCTACTTCTTCTGTAATGGGGATGAGTGGTTGGTCAAATAACATTTCCTTAGCTCCATCCCAAGTAAAGTCCTCTAAAAAAGCTAGATTTTGTATGGGTTGTGAATTTCTTGTTCCCACAACACCTGCATGCACACCTTCACTTAAATCATGTCCGTGGTGTGTAAATGCATGTGATTGATTGTGACATTCTGCACAACTAATTCCGTTGTTTAAAGACAATCTATTGTCATAAAACAACTTTCGACCTAATATAAATCCATCTGTAGTAATAGGATTGTCCTCAAAGTCATAAGTAGTTGCAGGAAAATTAGCAGGTTGTTCAAACGAAATCTCAAAATCAGTATAGACCTCTTCCTCATCTTGTCCACAACTTACCATAACAAGCAAAAACACAAATAAAATTGTATTGTATTTCATATCCTTAGATAATAATACAATTACAGCTATTAAAAAATAGCTGTAATTGTGATGTTGTTAGTGAGAATGTGAGTCTTCAGAATCCTCATCATCATGAGCGTGATTGTCCATTTCTACATCTTCCAAATTGATTGCTGCTTCGTTTGGGTGTAAATGTTCAATTTCAAAAATATTTGCATAATTGTCTGAAAAATTGATAGAAGCATCATCTGTACCTCCATGTGCACCAATGGCATCATAAGCAACTTCTATTCCAGGAGCATCTGGTGTAAATAATTTTTCTATTGACACATTTGTATGTATACTTGGAGATATTTTAGAAGCAATTGTTAAAGTTTCCGGAAAAATTAATTCAACTGTTCTAAATCCATCAACTCCTCCTTTATTACCAACATGTATTTGTAAATTTGTTGGAGCAGTTGTTGTTACGTCTAAATTAGTTGCTTCTATTTTAGAAAAAATGTAAGAATTAGGATTCCAAGACCATACCATGTCTTCACTATCTTGCTCTGCCAATTCCATTAATTTTATTTGATTTTCAGTACTTCCGCTTGCAACTTCTTGGCTTACTCCTACACCAAAAGAAATACTTTTATAGCTTCCTTCTGGTATACCTGTTAAATACATTCTTACAACATCCGTTTCATCAGCATTAGCTAAATCTATTAATTCAGCAGCATCGTTGTTAGACAAGGCTACTACCTCATCATTGGTCGTTGTTACTTTAACGTCAGACACTATGAACTTAAATTTGGTCAACTCTAAATTTTGTTGATTATCCTCAGAATCTGTTAAGGTAAATTCATCTCCTAATCCCAAAGAATGCTCAAATTTTAAAACGGCAGAAACATGTGTTCCTTCGTTTTCATTTCCCATAGAATCATCATCGTTGTTACAAGAAATTAATGCAGTAGTCGTTAAGGCTAAAAAAGCCCATTTTCTTAAATTTTTCATTTTATGTTTTGTATAAATTTTAAATAATAACTAGTGGTTAACTCTTTGTTTCTTTATAAAACAAAAAGTACCAAAAAGGCATAGTTATGCCCTGAATTTAAAACTTATACAATAGGAGGTTTTAACATATCTTTACTCATTAAAAAATAATACGAATACTGATTTTTAAAATGAGAAGTAGTTAAATGTGTAGGTATAAAAGTAGCTGTATCCTGTTTTATTTCTTGATAAAACACAGGAAAAAAAGCCGTACTAATATCTACTGTAGCTTTTGAAGAACCATGCTCTACAACAGGATTTAATTGCTTTGCTAAATGACATTGTCCGTTACATTGTAGCTCTGGCTTGTCTTTGTTAACACAGTACTTTTCTATAATTTCGCTTAAATGCGTTTCATAATACAACACATTTCCCACATAAAATGCAGGTCTAACAGACAGGGCTGTTAAAAGAGTTATAATGATGAATTTTTTAAACATTGAATGCAAAGATAAATAGAATAAAAAAATCTAAGCTAATTTTAGCTTAGATTTTTTTATTCTATTAAGAAGTTATTAATTTCCTAGCAGGTTCTAAATGCGGATGCATAAATACAAATCGGTTTAACCATAACTGCAATTCTCCTACTTCGTGTGGTAACAATCGCTTGGTTGCTTTGTTTAACTCATTAACAAACAAGTCCAAATCAAAACTAACTTTTTCTAGTATGGTCAAGGTATAAGAGTACATTTCTCTCGCCATCTTTTTCTTTTTTTTTTGCTAATATAATAGATAACATTTGTTTATTCTCTATTAAATCGCAAAAAACATACCTTTATTGTAAAAATTCAATAATTTTTTTAGCAGATGTAAGTATTGGATACTCATGTGTATCTATAACATCTTGAGCTACAGTCTCGAACTGCCAAATAGAATGAAAAGGAATATGAATGGCATTTGCTCCAATTTTTAGAACAGGTAATACATCAGACTTTAAAGAGTTTCCTATCATTAAAAAATCTTTGGAAGCAATATCTAAATGATTTAATATTCTTTGATAACCTTCAGGGTTCTTTTCGCTCATGACCTCTACATGGTGAAAGTATTTTAACAAACCTGAACGTTCTAATTTTTTTTCTTGATCTAATAAATCTCCTTTGGTTAATACGATTAACGTATATGTTTTAGAAAGCTCTTCTAACACTTCCACAATACCTGGTAACAACTCAATAGGTTTGGTTAACATCTCCTTTCCTATTGCTAATATTTGCTGTGTAATTTTGGCAGGTAGTGTATTATTAGACAATTCTGTAGCACACTGTATCATAGATAAAATACAGCTTTTTACTCCGTAACCGTACAAAGGAATATTTCCTGTAATTACTTTGTATAATTCTTGCTGAATTTTATTCTCAGTTTCATAAATAGATAATAGCTTGGCAAATTGATCTTCGGCTTCTCTAAAATAAGGTTCGTTTACCCAAAGTGTATCGTCTGCATCAAAAGCTATAATCTTATACTTAGCCATGCTGAATCATCTGTTTTGCTTTTTCTAAATCTTCAGGAACATCAATTCCAATTACTTTAAACGGTGTTTCTACCATTTTCATTTTCATCCCGTGTTCTAAAAAACGAATTCCTTCTAACTTTTCGGTAGCTTCGTTCTGACACATTTTCATTTTAGGAAAATTTAACAAGGCATATCTTCTAAATGCATAAATTCCTATGTGCTTATAATAAGTAGTGTCTACACTTTTGTCTCTTGGATGTGGAATGGGTGCTCTAGAAAAATACATTACGCATTTTTTATTGTCTAAAACCACTTTTACATTGTTTGGATTTTCTATTTCTTCCCAATCATCCATGGTATGCACTAAAGAAGCTACAGCTATTTCTCCGTGAATGTCTTTTTTAAAAACTTCTATTAAATCTTCTAAAGGCTCTTTTCTAGTAAAAGGCTCATCTCCTTGTACATTGATAATAATATCACCTGGAACCATATCAGCAGCTTCTGCAATTCTATCAGAACCACATTCATGCTCCTGTAAACTCATAATAACATTACCATTATTGGCTTCAATTTCTGCTTTTATTTCGGCACTGTCTGTCACCACATAAACGGCATCAAACAAACCTGTGTTTACCGTAGCTTGGTAAGTTCTGGTAATTACAGTTTGTCCACACAAATCACTTAATAATTTTTTAGGGAATCTTGATGCTTGCAAGCGAGCAGGAATCATAGCTATTACTTTCATAAAAGTGTTTTATTTACCAGAATAAGTTACGTAATTTCTTGGGGTTTCATATAAAGTTATTGCCAACTTTAAATGAGTTGGAATATGGGCTCTTAATTGATGCCAAATATAAATCGATATATTTTCTGCTGTGGGATTGGTGTTTTTAAACTCAGGAATTTCTAAATTTAAATTTTTATGATCTAAAGTATCTTCTACTTCAGCTCTAATCAATCTTTTTAAAATTTTTAAATCCATCACAAAACCTGTTTCAGGATCTACAGGACCTGTAACAGACACGACCAATTCGTAATTATGACCGTGGTAATTAGGATTGCTACATTTTCCAAAAACTTCAAAGTTCTTAGCATCGTCCCAATCGGGTCTAAACAAACGATGTGCAGCATTAAAATATGCTACTCTATGTACGGTTATTTCCATTTATGATTCTTTTTTTGCAACTAAAATATTTCCTAAAACAACATACCCTATCAAAAAGAAAATGATAAAATTAAATCCTATTGATTTGATATTTCCTGACACCAAATTAAAAAAATCTGAATGATATTTAAACAAACTATTTGCCAAAGTTGTAATCACAGAAAACAAAAATCCGATGAGCAATTTGTTTTTAACTTTTTCCATTTATTGTTTGATAAAATCGTAAAACTTTTCAAAAATAATCAAAAACCAAGCTGTATAAATTTCGGGATGTACTTCCATATCTTTTTTTACATCTTCTAAAGAAATCCACTTGTAAGCTTCGGCTTCGTCTGGGTTTAAATTAGGTTCTTTGTTATAAGTACCTGTTAATACATGGTCAAATTCGTGCTCTGTTAAACCATTGTCAAAAGGAGCTTTGTATATAAAAGAACACACATCTTTTAAATCTGTGCTAAAGCCCATTTCTTCCTGCAATCTACGTTTACCAGCTTCTACATTACTCTCTCCTACTTTTTGATGGCTACAACAGGTATTAGTCCACAATAAAGGGGAATGGTATTTACCTGCAGCACGTTGTTGTAGCATTAGTTCTCCTGCATCATTAAAAACAAAAACAGAAAAGGCTCTGTGTAACAAAGCTTTTTCGTGTGCTTCTATTTTTTCCATGATTCCAATTTGTTCGTCTTGCTCGTTTACAATAATCACTTGCTCCATATATTTATTTTAAAATTTGAGCCGTATGCTCTTTAGTTTTTACTTTGGCAATTACTTCAATGATGATACCATTTTCATCAATCACAAAAGTAGTTCTATGAATTCCGTCATATTCTTTACCCATAAACTTTTTAGGTCCCCAAACACCAAAAGCTTCTATCACTTTTTTGTCTTCATCGGCTAATAAAGAAAAGGGTAATTCTTGTTTGTTGGCAAAATTAGATTGTCTTTTTACAGAATCTGCACTTACTCCCACAACTTCATAATTCTGAGCTAAAAATGTTTGGTAATTGTCTCTTAAATTACATGCTTCTACGGTACAACCAGGAGTACTTGCTTTAGGATAAAAGAAAACAACTAGTTTTTTTCCTGCAAAATCACTTAGTTTTACTGTTTTTTCATTTTGATCTACCGCAACAAAATCAGGAGCTTTATCTCCTACTTTTAACATCTCCATAATTTATTATTTTTTAAAGAAACACAAATATAGAGAAAGCATATAGGATAGCTAAATAGATAAACAGAAACTTGTTATTTAGACTTGTAAAAAACTAATGCATAAAAAAACCTGTAAGAGACTTCTCACAGGTTTTAATTTTCAAAAACTTAAAGCTCTTATTCTTTAACAAACTTTTTTACTATTTGTTTATTATCAACAGCAATGGTTAAAAAATAAACTCCATTTTGTAACAGCGCTACATTTATTTGTTGATGAATTACTTGTCCCACTAAAACTCTTTGTCCTAACATATCTTGAATATGGTAAGCAACTTCTTTACCTTCTGGATAATTAACTGACAATACCGAGCTTACTGGGTTAGGACTGATCGTTATATTTTTATTCGTAACAACATCAGTACTTAAAACAGCATCATTGGTAAAGGAAACATTATCTATAGCAATATCATTATTAAATGTATTTCCTCTAACTGCTCTAAATCTAATCTTTACCATTTGATTTGCATAAGCCGATAAGTTGATAACTTCCTCTATAAAAGGGTCTGCATTGGCGGTTTGCACGGAATTTTCATAACTGATTAGTGTATTAGAAAACGTAGTTCCACCATCTGTACTAATATCTACATGCAAGGCTCCAAAACTAGCAGCGGTGCTATAAAGGTGATATTTAAATTTTAACAAAGTATTGTCTCCCAATAACACACATGGTGAAATCAATTGAGCTTCATTGGTATTGCTAAACCCACTTGCTTCAGTAAACATATAATTGGTAGTTGCATCTCCATCTCCATCAGCCGTAGGCCCCGTATTACCCGAGACTGTAGTTCCTATTTCTGTTTCCCAGGTATAACCAGAAGCATCTGCTATAGTTGTCCATCCATCAGAATCTAATGCTTGATTTTCTGTAAAACCGTTAAAGTTTTCTGTATAACCTACTGTTTTTTCTGCTCCAACAAGAATTGACGTATCTGTAAATATTTTTGATAAAGTCTCCGATCCATTAGATACCGTTAATTTCACGTTGAAAGTTCCTACCGAAAAAGTATGTATAGGGTTTTGTTCTGTGCTGTCTACTGTTCCATCATTATTAAAATCCCAAGTCCAAGAGGTTATTGCTCCCGTGGTCAAGATACTGTTGTTCGTAAAACTTACATCTAATGAATTTAAACAAATACCTTCCGTTTTATCAGCCGTAAAATCTACTGTAGATTTATTTTCAAACTTTACATCGTCTATCGCAACATCGTTATAAGATGTATTTCCTCTTACCACTCTAAATCTAATTTTCACAATTTGATTTGCATATTCAGGCAAAAAGATAGAAGCTGTAGAATAAGCATCTGTATCGCTATCTTGTGTAGGATCTAAAAAGGAAGCTACTGTTTTTTCCCAGGTTGCTCCTCCATCAGCACTAACGTCTACATAAAACTCTCCAAATTTAGAGGCTGCTGTAGATGAATACATATGGTATTTAAAAGAAAGTACAGGACTCACTCCTGTTTGAAAACAAGGAGATATTAACTGAGTTACATCACCTGCAGCATAGGTTTCACCAGAAAAAGAATAAGATTTGGTATACATATAAACACCACTAGAAGTTCCCGAGGCATCTGTCTTTGGACCTGTACCATTAGTTGGTGTTGCACCACTATGTACGTACCATTTAAAATTAGAAGCTGCAGCTATTACAGTCCAATTATCTACAGGATCTTCATTTTTAACAAACGTATCAAAATCTTGAGTGTAAGGTAAAGACTTACCTCCTACATATATTTTTCTATTGTAAAAAACCTTTGTTATAGTTTCACTTCCATCAGAAATACTTAAAGCAACCGTATGCTCACCTTCTGAAAAAGTATAAGATGGATTTTGCAAAGTACTATCTGTAATTCCATCATTATTAAAATCCCAAGCCCATGAAGTTGCTCCTGTGCTAGCATCTGTAAATTGAACAGTAAGCGATGTGTTACAAGATGCAGTGGTATCGGTTGTATAATCTATACTTAAAGAAGGACACACAAAATCACCTCTTACATTAGAGGTAAAAATAGCATACATTCTAGCTTGTTGTTCAGCACTAAAATGATCCCTACAAATTCTTCTTGAATAAGACATTAAGTTTCTTGTATCTGGGTTAAATGTAGCTCCATTAGCATCTGTAATAGTACCTGTATACATACAATTTGCATCTACATTTCCATTTTCTTGTACGTTAGGATCTGCTGGAGTATCGCAAAATCCATCACCTGCACTGCTACAGTTAGATCCATCTATCAATTCTCTTTTGCTTACATCCTCATGATCATGGTTGTTATGAGTATGCTGCAATCCAAAAAAGTGTCCCATTTCATGAGAAATAGTAGTTCCGTTGGTTAAAACATTCCTATCCATTGCTATAATATCTCTACCTCCAGGATAATAAGCATATCCGTTACCAGATGCTAAATCTGTAACAATTAAGTTTACCATTTGGCTTTTTATGTATCCATTATTTACCAAGTAATCTTCATCATCATCGGGATCACCGCTGTCTCCAAAAAGAAACAAATCGTCATCTAAAATATAAGTAATCTCATCACACCTAAAAAAGTCTAATGAAACCTCGTTAAAATAGGTGTTTATGGTTCCTATGGAATAATCTATATCTGCTTCGGTTAAATCGTTTCCTGTCCCATCTGCTTTTTTAATCATGATTACATGAATAGGAACTGATGTTTTTTGAGGCTCTACAGTTTGAACTCCATTTACTTTGGGTGCTCTATCTTTAGATTTTTTTTGTTTGAATTCATTTTCATAAAGAGTAATTTCATCTCTATTGTTATTGAATAAATTCTGAAACGTTACTGCACCTCTCGTATCATCTTCGTCATTATGATCATCATGTGATTGTGCGAAAATGGTTGTTGAAAACAGAAAAAAGAGAAGAATAAAGGTTTTTGGGAATGTGTAGTTTTGTTTCATAGTATATTTTTTTAAACTTCAAAAATATACCATAAACACCAAACAGACGACCTTATCTTTATTAAAAAAAAGTTATGAGAGCTTATTTCCGTACTTTTTAATACCAATAAAAGCAAATACAAGTCCTAACACGGGTAATAAGACCATGTATCTATACAAATCACTACCAATGGCTGAATAGATAATGGCTGCGATTACAGGAAAACAAGCCATACAAAATGAGTTGATTCCTTCACTAATCCCCATAATTTCTCCTAATTTTTTTGGATTGGCATTTACAGATATTAACGAATTAAAAACAGGAAAACACAAAGATAGACCAAGGTTTAAAATATAGTAATAAGCAATATACCAGGCTAAATCTTTTGTTAAGGTAATCGCTATTAACCCTAGAGCACTTAGGATTAAACCTAAAATTAATGTTTTAAAAGCTCCTATTTTTTTCACAAAAAACTTAGAAACAAATGCTTGGTTTAACGCTAAAAACAACCCGATTACAAACATAAAAAAACCTAATTCTTTTACGTTAAAATCAAACAAATCTACCAAAAACAAAGCCATGGTTCCTATGTAAAACCCCATCATAGCAGAAAAGAAAAATTTCATGGTAAACAGCACTTTAATAAACGGTGATGGATTGACTCTTTTTACTCTAAGCGGAATTATTAAGACTTCCAAAATATTGGTTTTATCTTTAGGGGTTCTTTTATCCTCAGGATGAGATTCTTTTAACCATTTAAACACTGCTATTAACGTAATGGTAGATATTACTATAGAGGTTAGCAAGGTTCCCATATAACCTAAAGAAGTGGCAGCTGTAATCCCTCCCAATCCTGGACCAATAATCATTCCTATCCCCGCAATTCCTCCCAAATATCCAAAAATATAAGATTTCTCTTTTGGGGTAGTAACATCACTTACATAGGCATTGGTAACAGATGCGTTCCCTCCTGTAATTCCATCTAAAATTCTAGATAAAGCAACAATCCATAATGGTAAAGCAAAACCTA
Organism: Wenyingzhuangia heitensis; assembly: GCF_011762155.1. GTDB lineage: Bacteria > Bacteroidota > Bacteroidia > Flavobacteriales > Flavobacteriaceae > Wenyingzhuangia > Wenyingzhuangia heitensis. Next base: position 333,391 of record NZ_JAASQL010000002.1, on the reverse strand, counting down.
ACAACGGATATTCTGGCAATGTTAGAGCAATGACAAAAATAATCCAGCTTAATAAAGTTCCTGCTTGGCTAATTAACAAAATTGGTTTTCTTCCTTTATTATCAGACATGGCTCCCAACAATGGTGCACCTATAAACTGAAAAGCACTGTACAAAGTAATTAACAATCCAAAAACCCATTTTGGGGCACCATAACTATTTACCACAAAAGGTAAAATTGGCATTAAAATACTAAAACCTAATACGTTTACAAAGGTTAACAAATAAGCAGGGATAAACTTTTTTTCCATACTTCAAAAGTAGTTTATCTACCTTAAAATTTAAGTATAAAATTAATTTAAAAGCAAAGGGATTTACCACTAATTTATTTAGTAAGTTAGCCTTGTTAATCAACCCTTTATCGTTTTAACCTTAGGCTATTTATATAAAAAACATGAAAACTTTTAACTGCCCAAATTGTCAAAATCCTATTTTTTTTGAAAATACCCAATGTGAAAAATGTTTTACACATGTTTCTTACAATCCAATGACCGAAAGTTTTGAAGCAAATGAACAATTACAGCCTAATGATTTGTGTAAAAATCAATCGTTAAACATTTGTAATTGGTCTGTTGCAGGTAGTCATCAAGAGAATTTTTGTCTTGCTTGCTCTCTTAATAGAGAAGTTCCCAACCCTAAAGACCTAAATGGATTTGACAAATGGGAAAACTTAGAACCTGCCAAACACCGTTTAATCTATCAATTGCTAAAATTAAAACTACCTATTTTTTCTAAACTTGAAAAAGAAAACGGAATTGCCTTTGATTTTTTATCAGAAAACAACAAACAAAAAGCAGTTACAGGTCATGCCAATGGAGTCATTACCATTTTACTATCCGAAGCAGACTCTGTTCATAGAGAAGTACTAAGAAAACAAATGAATGAACCTTACAGAACTTTGTTGGGCCATTTTAGACACGAAGTTGGTCATTATTACTGGGATCTTTTATTTGATGAAAACAATATAGACAAGTGCAGAGCTATTTTTGGAGATGAGAGAATAAACTATGGAGAAGCTTTACAAAACCACTATAAAAATGGAGCTCCAACTAAGTGGAATGAAAATTATATTAGCGAATATGCAAGTTCTCATCCTTGGGAAGACTGGGCAGAATCTTGGGCACATTATTTACACTTAATGGATACCCTAGAAACTGCAAACGCTTTTGGTGTTTCTTTTAAACTAAAAAAATATCCTTTAAAAAATCTTACCAAAGCAATTTGTCCAAACCCGTATGAAACTACTAGCTTTAAAACTATTTTTGATTCTAGCGTAGCTTTAACCTGCATGGCTAACAGCTTAAATAGAGCTATGGGCTTGTCAGACATTTATCCCTTTGTAATTCCTAAAGCGGTCTATAAAAAATTAAATTTTATTCACAATGTATTAAGCAATTACTCCTCCATAAGCTAACTGCTGTTATTTTTAATCCTTATTAATTAATCATTTAAAGTAAACCTTTCTTTTATTCTCTTTAAAAACTCGTATTTTTTCGTAATTTGATAATTTTTACCCAAATAATTTATCATATTACTTAAAATAATGTTTAACAACCCTAATAAACACCTATTTTTTCTATTTCTTATTCTACTTATTAATTCTATCGTTTTCTCTCAAGAACTAGTTAGAATAGAAAATATTACAGGCTTAGAAAATTTAAAAGACAACAATAGTGTCTCTACTGTTGATTTTGACAAAGATTATGATTTAGACCTTTTTATTGTTTCTAAACACAAAGACGTTAATGGGGATGAAAAAACACACAGCAAACTTTTTAGAAATGAAAACAATGGTCGTTTTACAGATGTAACCATTTCTGCTGGACTAAACAATATATTACCAACCGATGGTATTGATGATCAAGAATTAGGAACCGCTGGATTAGAAGGCTATAAATACGGTTCTTTTTGGGGAGATTATAATAACGATGGTTATCCTGATTTATTTTTAACAAACCACAAAAATGTATTGCTCTATAAAAACCAACAAGACGGAACGTTTTTAGAAGTAACCGAGGCTGCCGGAATTCTAAAAAATAACCTATGTAATAATACTGGTGCTACTTGGTTTGATTATAATAACGATGGTTTTCTAGATCTTTTTATAAATGATTGGAACGGCTGTAAACAAAATACTTTGTACGAAAACAATGGAGATGGTACTTTTAAAAACATTTCCAATAAAATAAACCATCTATTAACAGACAAAAATGCAAGTTATACCATGTTCCCTTTCGATTTTAATCAAGATGGATGGATGGACCTATATATTTCTAACGATCTAAAAAAACAAAACGGACTTTATATAAATAACAGCGGAAATAGTTTTACCGAAAAAGCGAGTGAGTATGGCTTAGACAATAAGATTGATGACATGTCTCTTGTGATAAATGATTTTAATTTAGATGGTAATTTTGATTTTTTTATTACCGGTATTAATGAAAATTCCCTTTTTAAAAACAATGGAATCCATCAATTTTCTGATGTTACTATAGAGAATCGTGTTTTAATTCCCGAAGGTGCAAAATGGCCAGAATATTGGGCATGGGGAAGCACTATGGATGATTTTGATTTAGACGGAGATGAAGATTTAATTATTACCAACGGCTCTTCTTTTGGGACCCCTCAAAAAAACACCTATTTTAGAAATGAATACAAACAAAAATTTTCACTTTTTTCTAACCGAACAGAAACTCTAAATTTTGGTGAAGCTTCTATAAGCTCTGAAGTATTAAGTTTTGATTATGATAATGATGGAGATTTAGACATATTTATTACCAACAGCTACAACAAACCCTTCTTTTTTGAAAACAAAACAAATTCAGCAACCCATCAAAATAACACTTGGCTAAAACTACATTTAGAAGGAACACTATCTAACAAAAGTGCTTATGGAACCGAAATTACACTTACAACCAAAAACCAAACTTATAAACGTTACTACAACGGAGTAAGTTTTATTTCTCAAAGTGACAAACCTGTACATTTTGGATTAGATAAAGAACAAGAAATTTTAGAACTACAAATAAAGTGGCCATCTGGAACCATCGATACCTATAACAATTTAGCAACCAATGTTGAATTAAAGTTTACAGAAGCCAACGGTTTTACCAACCTTTCTATACAACCTAGCAACAAAATAAAAGGATGTACCGATCCAAATTCATGTACTTACAATCCTTTAGCCACAGAAGACAATGGTACCTGTAGTTATCTTGACCCTGCTAAAATTATAGGAAATACTACAGCTGTTGCTTTACAAGAAGAAACATACACCTACAATCAAAAAGAAAACACCTCTTTGTTATGGAATGTTACCGGAGGAATAATTACTAAAGGAAACAATACAAATAGTATCACCGTAAAGTGGGGACTAGAAAAACACGGAGAAATTTCTGTAACAGAAAACAGCAATGATTGTAAATCTACCGAGCAAAAAATAAACATTCAGCTCTCTTTAAACACAAGTACTAAAAATTCATCCATTGCTAGAATTTGGAACGAAGCTCTTTTAGAAGCTATTAGAAAAGATTATGCAAGACCCACAGTACATGCCAGAAACCTATTTCATTTTGCTATTGCAATTTATGATACCTGGGCTATATACAATCAAAAGGCTAGTTCTTATTTAATTGGAAATACAGTTCACAATTACACCAGTGCTTTTACTAGTTTTCCACAGACCAACTTAAACCCAAAAGATAGAGATAAAGCTATTTCCTACGCTGCTTATAAACTATTATCGCATAGGTTTAAAAATTCTCCTGGAGCAAAAATCAGTTTAAAAAAATTTGATTTGATTATGGAACAACTAGGATACAACACAAATAATACTTCTATAGATTATGAAAGTGGAGATCCTGCTAGTTTAGGAAATTATATTGCCTCTGAAATAATTAATTATGGATTGACAGATGGCTCCAACGAACAAAATGATTATAAAAATCTATATTACAAGCCTAAAAACAAAGCACTAACACTAAGCTTAAAAAAAGACACTGTTAAAGTTAAAGACCCTAACAGATGGCAACCGTTAGCGTTTACTAAATTTATTGATCAAAGTGGGAACCTAGCCAAGAGCACTCCTAATTTTTTAAGTCCAGAATGGGGAAATGTTCTTCCTTTTTCACTTTCAGAATCTGATAAAAATATGATGAAACGTGATAATAAAAATTATCCTGTTTATCACCTGCCTAAGTTTCCTCCTCAGTTAGATACTATCAACATTAATGAAAGTAGTGAACTTTACAAATGGAATTTTTCTTTGGTAGCGCTATGGAGCGCTCAATTAGATCCTAATGACGGTGAAAAACTAGACATTTCTCCTGCCTCAATGGGAAACATAGATCTTGATGAATTACCTAATAGTTATGCTGAATACACTCATTTTTACAAAGCTGAAAAAGGGGGTGATATTAGCAAAGGACACACAATAAACCCTATAACAAAACAAGCTTATGAACCACAAATAGTTCCTAAAGCAGATTATGCAAGGGTTTTAGCAGAATTTTGGGCAGATGGACCTGATTCTGAAACCCCACCCGGACACTGGTTTACCATTTTAAACTATGTTAGTGACCACCCATTAATGGTTAAAAAATTTAATGGTAAAGGTGATACCTTATCTGATTTAGAATGGGACATAAAAACATATTTTATTCTTGCAGGTGCTATGCACGATGCAGCAATATCTGCATGGAGTATTAAGGGGTGGGCAGATTATATTAGACCCATTTCTGCCATTAGATACATGGCCAAATTAGGACAAAGCACCCATAAAGAATTAGACAATTATCATCCTGGAGGAATTCCTCTTAAACCAGGATTTATAGAAACTATAAAAGAAGGAGATGAACTTAGAGGCACCAACAACCAAAATGTAGGAAAAATTAAACTAAAATCTTGGAGAGGTCATGATTATATTAAAAATCCCAAAGAAGATGTTGCAGGTGTTGGATGGATTTTAGCAAGAAACTGGTGGCCTTACCAAAGACCTTCTTTTGTAACTCCTCCTTTTGCAGGGTTTATTTCTGGACACTCCACGTTTTCTAGAGCTGCTGCAGAAGTAATGACTTTAGTCACTGGAGACGAATATTTTCCCGGAGGAATGGGAGAGTTTAAAGCATTAAAGAATGAATTTTTAGTTTTTGAAAAAGGTCCATCTGTAGACGTAACTTTACAATGGGCAACTTATAGAGATGCTTCTGACCAAACAAGTTTATCAAGAATTTGGGGTGGTATACACCCTCCTGTTGATGATATACCTGGTCGATTAATTGGAGAAAAAATTGGTATTGATGCTTATGATTTTGCGCTTTCTTATTTTGGAACAGAAATAGAACCTACTCATAAATTTAACATATACCCTAACCCTGTTACCTCAAATAAAATAACCGTATCTAATACAAAAGAAACGGATCAGTTTTATCTAATCAGTATTCATGGATTGCAACAAAAAACCACCAAAATTACATTTAACAAAACGAACAATAGTACTATCTTAGCTTTACCAGATAATTTAACATCAGGAATTTACTATATCAAGGTAAATCAAAAAACAAAACCTATCGTTATTCTTAAATAAATGAACAAACAAGAAAAAGTACAATTTGTATTAGATACTTTAGAAAAGCTATATCCAGAGACTCCAATCCCATTAAATCATAAAGATCCATACACCCTTTTAATTGCTGTGTTAATGTCTGCACAAAGCACCGATGAACGTGTTAATATTTATACACCTAAGTTGTTTGCAAAAGCAGACAATCCATATGATATGATAAAATTAACAGTTGATGAAATTAGAGAAATTATTAAACCTGTAGGATTATCTCCTATGAAATCTAAAGGAATTCACGGTTTATCTCATATATTAATAGACAAACACAACGGAGAAGTTCCTGCTAATTTTAAAGATTTGGAGGCATTGCCAGCAGTAGGACACAAAACAGCAAGTGTGGTAATGAGTCAAGCTTTTAACATTCCTGCTTTTGCGGTAGACACACACATTCATAGACTTATGTATCGTTGGGGGTTGACCAATGGTAAAAATGTAGAACAGACAGAAAAAGATGCCAAACGTTTGTTTCCAGAACATACCTGGAACAAATTACATTTGCAAATTATTTATTATGGACGTGAATATTCACCTGCCAGAGGGTGGGATTTAGACAAAGATATCATCACCAAAACAATGGGTAGAAAAACGGTTATAGAAGAGTATTACAAAAAGAAAAAATAAAATTGGATTGATATATACCCTCTAATTTAATATAGTCTTTAAAAAACAAAAAGAACTATTTTATTATGCTTTTTACAACTCAATATCAATTGGTTATGAATTATATTTTTTAACAAACACGTCTTTGTATTTACCCACACTATTACATTAAAATAAATGGATCAAAATAATTCAATATTATCAGAAATATTTAAAGGAATCTCTTTTCCTAACAATGAAATAGACCTAATAGAAAGTAAACTTGAAACCATAAATCTAAAAAAAGGAGATACTTTGTTAAGGGCTGATGAAACGGTACTCTATCAATATTATGTTTATAAGGGGTGCATAAGAACCTATTACATAGACAAATATGGCAAAGAACATACTTTGCAATTTGCTATTAATGATTGGTGGATTAGTGATTATACTGCTTTTTTTAGCACCGAAAAAGCTATTATGCACATTGAAGTTCTTCAAGATGCAGAACTGTATAGAATATCTAAAAAAGATATGGAGATACTATTTACTGAAACTACTCAATTAGAAACTTTTTTTAGAAAAAAAATGGAAAAGGCTTTTGCTAGTTTTCAAAAAAGGATTTTGTCAAACTTAGCAGCATCTGCTAAAGAAAGATATGTTTCTTTTAGAACTACATATCCAAATATAGAACAAAATGTAAAAAACTATCACATTGCATCTTACTTAGGAATTACTACAGAGAGTTTAAGTAGAATTAGAAAAGAATTAACACAAGACTAATTTTATTACCATAGGTCAATTTTTTAAATTTTAATACATCCTAATCTTGTACTTACAAAACAAATTATTTTTTAAATGAAAAAAATAGCATTATTAGCAATGGCAATCGCTTTATTTTCTTCTTGTAACAACAGCACAAAAGAGCATAAAACTGCCAAAAAAGTAAGTACCAACATTAAAAACAACATTCAAATGAAAAAAGTATTATTTGTATTAACAAGTCACGAAGATTTAGGAAACACAGGACATAAAACAGGTTTTTGGATAGAAGAATTTGCAGCTCCTTATTATTTATTAAAAGATCATGGAATTGCAATTACTGTAGCTTCACCTAAAGGAGGTCAGCCACCTATTGACCCTAAAAGTAATGAAGCCGATTTTCAAACCCCAGCAACGGTTCGTTTTAATAAAGATAAAGAAACACAAGAAATTTTATCTAAAACATTAAAACTAGTAGACATTAATCACAACGATTATGATGCCGTATTTTATCCAGGAGGTCATGGTCCTTTATGGGATTTGGCAGAGGACAACAACTCTATTACTCTGATAGAAGATTTTTATAAAAACAACAAACCTGTAGCAGCGGTATGCCATGCACCGGCCATTTTTAAACACACCAAAAACCAGGAAGGTGCTCCGCTAGTAAGCGGGAAAAAAGTAACCGGATTTACAAATGGTGAAGAAGAAGCCGTGCAATTAACCAACATTGTTCCGTTTTTGGTAGAAGATATGCTAAAAGATAACGGAGGTATTTACTCTAAAAAAGAAGATTGGGCATCTTATGCAGTAGAAGATGGATTGCTAATTACAGGACAAAACCCTGCATCGTCTGAATTGGTTGCCGAAATTCTTTTAAAAAGATTAAAGTAATCGCAACTGTTTAAAACCTTTTGTAAAAAGCGATTTAGATTTTTTCTAAGTCGCTTTTTTGTGTTTTAAAACTTATTATCAACTCAAGTAGTTATAAACTTTCTGTCAGTTCGAGTTTCTTTTACTGTAGTAAAACGGAAGTAAAAAAAGTATCGAGAACAGGACTTACTTGTAATAACATGCTTAATTCAAAACACATTCTTTCAGTTCGAGTTTCTTTTGCTATAGTAAAACGGAAGTAAAAAAAGTATCGAGAACAGGACTTACTTGTATAAAATACTTCTCGATACTCATTACTCCATTACATTCCGTAATGAACTCGAAGTGACAGTAAAATAACATTTGTTAAAAACTTTTAAGGTTTGTGGAAAAGTAAACTTTTAACTAATTACTATTTATACTTAGCTTTACCTAAAAACAACATCTACGCTATATTTAAAAATATACATACTTTTGGTAGCGTTATCAGGTGTTGGGCACAATTACAAAAAAAATCTATGAATACTGAAAACATCAAGGTAATTATAAAAAATTATTTTGAAGAACAGAATACTCAATACGCGATTTTAATTAACGGTAATTGGGGAAGTGGTAAAACATTTTTTTGGAAAAATGAATTATCCAAAGTAGCTGAAAATAAAAAATATAAAACTATCTATATCTCTTTAAACGGTATAGCTGAAATACAAGAAATAGAGAAAAAATTATTTCAAAAAATTATTCCTTTTATAGAAAAAAAAGAAAATAAGAAACTTAATAATGGACTTAAAATATTTGGAAATTCAGCCAATATTTTAGCAAAATTTTTCACAAAGTCAAATTTCACTGATTTATTCAAAGGAATTGGTTTTTTAGATTTTTTTGATTTTAGTAAATATGTCATTTGCTTTGATGACTTAGAAAGATGCCAAATACCTATTCAAGAAATTTTAGGCTTTATTAATAATTACACTGAACACAAATATCTCAAAACCATAATATTTGCTGATGAAAAAAACATTAATAAATCTCAAGAAGGATATAGTAATATAAAAGAAAAAGTTATTGGAAGAACTTTAAACTTTGAGTTAAATATTGAACTATCAATTTCAACATTCATAGAATTTGAAAAAACTAAAAATTCAGATTTCCATAATTTCTTAATTAAATACAAAAAAATAATCATTGATGTTTTTAAAGAGTGGAATATATCTAATCTAAGAATAGTATCTTTTTATATTAAAGAGATTCAATATTTATTTCCATATATCAAAGATATAAACGACCAATTTATTAGAGAAATATTAATTTTTTCAGCAATAATTACTACTGAATTTAAACTTGGGAAATTAAAATCTAATGAATATAGTGATTCTAAAGGTCTTGAAAAAATAGATAAAAATTTCCCTCATCTATTTGAAATTAAGAAAAAGAATAATGAGAATAAAGACAATTCAAAATCATATGCTGAAATTTTATATGATACTTATTTAATTGATAGAATTAATGAATACTATTTTTATCCATCAATTTTCACTTTTATATTGACGGGATATTTAGATAAAGTACAATTAAAAGAAGAAATATCTAATCGTTATCCAGAAATTATAAGTATTGAAGAAAACTCTTTCAATAAACTACTAAATTATAAGTTTAGGGAATTATCTAATGACGAATTTCTTGAATTATCTTCAAGTGTATTAAAATTTGCTACAGAAGGAAAATATACAATTTATCAGTATGTAGCAATTACAAAATTTTTCTATTTCTTCTCTGAAAACAACCTTTTAGAAATAACTGTAGATAAAGTTTCAGAACTACTTAACACTGGATTAGAAATTGCTAAAAACAAAAAAAACATAGAAGAAAATACTATTAGAAATTTAATGCACTTTGCAGATGAAGATGAGAGAATTAATAAGTTTAAACGTAAAATAAAAGAAATACACGATGAAATAAAAAGTGAGTTCAATATAATAGAAGCAAATGAATTAATTCTACTATTAAATAATAACAATACAGAAGAACTAAATTTATTTTTTAAAAAGAATAATTTTTCAAATGAGATTTTTAAAAATATTGATTCAAAAAAATTATCGATAGCTCTATTAAAGACTGATAATAAACAGCTTTTTAATTTTGAGGAACTTATGAATGGAAGATATAATGCAGGAAATATTAAAGATTTTCTATCTGCAGATATTATATTCCTAAGTCAATTAAAAAACATTCTTGAAAAGAAAATAAAGAAAATCGAAAAACAACCTCAAAAATTCCTTGTAGACAGTTTAATTGAAACATTGAAAATTATATGTGATAAATTAAAATAACTGTGCCCAACAATGTATATAAAAAATAGGGCTTTTGTTCTAACTCCAAAGTTCTGTGTTTATTTACAAAGTCCGCTAAATATAAAATTTGGTATTTAAACGAAAATTAAAAACAAAATATTTATATTTAGCTAAGTGTTAAACCCGAAATATAGTGCTTATCAACTGCCCTACTTTCCATATACTAAACGTTGGCAAAAATACCTCAGTACGCTAGAATTTTAATGTATCAAAAAGTCAATAAACTTATTATTCTAAATTATTATGTATAGAAAAATGGATTTTCTTATCATTACAAACTATCTTTGTAAAGAAAAATAGAATTTCTTATCATATGAATGATTTCAAACTTGAAAAACTTCCTTTAAAAAAAGACATTGAAACTAAAAATGTTCTTAAAAAACTGAATGAAGCACATAGAGCTTTAGCCGAATTAAAAGGTTTGGTGTCTAGTATTCCTAATGAAAATATCCTAATAAATACTTTAGGGTTACAAGAAGCAAAGGACAGTTCTGAAATTGAAAATATCATTACAACTCACGATGACCTTTACAAAGCCGAATTAAATTTAGACGGACTAAAATCATTAGATGCTAAAGAAGTTCAAAATTATATTTCTGCATTAAAAATTGGATATTCATTAATTTCAAAAAGGAATATTTTAACAAATAATGACATTATCGAAATACAATCTGAATTAGAAAAAAACAATGCTGGTTTTAGGAAAGTTTCAGGAACTGCTTTGAAAAATGCCAAAACAGGTGAAACTGTATATACTCCGCCACAAGATTATGATACAATCAAAGATTTAATGTCAAATTTAGAGCAGTTTATAAATGACGATACCTTATCAGATTTTGACCCAATTGTAAAAATGGCTATTATTCATTATCAATTTGAAAGCATACACCCTTTTTATGATGGTAATGGTAGAACTGGAAGAATTATAAATGTACTTTATTTAGTAATGAAAGATTTGCTTGACTTACCTATTTTATATTTAAGTAGATTCATCATTGAAAACAAAGCTAAATATTATGAATTATTACAAGAAGTTAGAATTACAGATAATTGGGAAAATTGGTTAATCTATATTATTCAAGCTGTTGAGCAAACTTCTAAACAAACCATAATTTTAATAAAAGACATTCAAAAATTAATGTTAGAGTATAAACATTTAATTAGAGATAATTATAAGTTTTATAGTCAAGATTTATTAAATAATTTATTTCAGCACCCTTATACAAAAATTGAATTTATTGAAAGAGATTTAGGTGTATCTAGAATTACAGCAGCGAATTACTTAAATAAACTTGCGGAAGATGGAATTCTAACAAAACAAAAATTGGGTACGGGAAATTACTATGTAAATGAAAAATTATATACTATTTTAACACAAAAAGTACTTTAGCCAACAACTGCTCATAAAACATAGCGGGGTTTTTAATAACAAGCAAAATACGTTAGGCAATAATTCTAAAAAACGTTAAACCTGATATTCTTTTGCAACATTCTAACTATAATATCGTCTTGTAGACTCCTATCAAAAAATGAAAATTACCTATAGTAATAAAGCTTACACAATTATTATCCTAGCACTATTTCACATTGTATCATGTTCAAATGACGATGAAACCCAAAATCCGATAAATGATATTTACTTAAAGATTCCTGATATTCATTTTGAAACAAAATTAATTGAACAAGGTATAGATTCAGACGGTATCATTAACCAACAAATATTAAAATCAGATGCTGAAGGAGTAAGTAAATTAAATTTAAACCTTTCTGCCGATTTTGGTGAAATAATCGATTTGACAGGAATTGAAGGATTTGTAAACATAACATTATTGTCTGCGGCTAGACAGAAAATTAAAAGTGTTGACTTAAGTTTTAACACTAAATTAGATACTTTATTACTTTATGGAAACCATCTTACCAATATTAATATTGGCAACAACTTAAACCTAATTTTATTGGATATTCAGTCAAATGAACTGAGTTCTATTAATGGCTTATCAAAATTATTACATTTAAAAAAGATAAATGTATCCTACAATAACTTTGAAGGAATTAGTATTAAAAATAAATCTATTGAAGATTTACTTATTAGTGATAACCTATTAAAATCTATTGACACCAATGATGCTTTAAATCTTAAAAATGTGTTATTAACACATAATCAGCTCACAACTGTAGACTTTAGCTCTAATAAACTGTTAGAAACTTTGTTAATTTCTGGCAACAAGCTTCAATACATAAATATTGAAAATAACAATAGTTTAACACACCTTTATAGCTCTAATAATTTGCTTACTAGTCTTGATGTTAGTAACAATCAAAAATTAATAGATTTAAGGGTAGATAGAAACTCAAATTTAACCTGTATTAAAATTTCAAGTAATCAGGAAATTTCAACTGTATCAATATCTGAATATCAAGAATTAAATACAATTTGTAATTAGGATAAAATAAAAACAATATAGATAATTAAGTTTTAACCAAAACCTTGTCCTTTAAAAGCTTTGCTAGTTTATAAAAAACATTTAAAATAAAAAAATGTGTGGTTTTTAACTAACATTTACCCGATTGGGCTACTGATTTGTCTTAATTGGGTAGTCGTTTTTTTTTCTATGCAATAAATTTGTATTCCAACAAAGACAATTTACTTAGTTACACAAACCTCTAATAAAAAGAGTTGAATAAAAAACTAGTAAATACGGATTAAAATTCATGTTTATGAATACAAATACACCAATAAACGCTACCGTTTTTAATACTGAAGGAATTACCTATTTAGTAACCTCAGCCTCAACAGTAAAAGTAATTTCACACAAAAACAAGTTTGATGCTATTTCTATAACAATTCCCAAAACAGTATTGTATAATAACATTAATTACAATGTTACTGCTATTGGTGCTTTTGCTTTTATAAATTATTACGATTTAATGAATCTGAGTATTCCAGACTCTATTGTGGTTATTGAAGAAAAGGCTTTTGCTAATAATTACAATTTAGCTCAAGTTGTTTGTAATAGTAAATCTCCTATAGTAATTTCTGAAAATGTTTTTGAAAACGTTCCATTAAACTCTTGTAAGTTAATCGTTCCTACAAAAAATATTTCAATATATAAAGCTTCTAAAACCTGGGCGAAATTTAACCATATAACCGATATTTTTCCTTTTACACTAGCTGGTATTTCTTACGAAATAACATCGCCATCAACTGTAAAAGTTATTAGAAGTAATACCTATTTTGGTTCTATTACAATTCCTGAAATTGTTGAATACAAACAAAAAAGTTACAATGTTACCCAAATTAGCGAAACCGCTTTTCAATACAACAGAGATATTACAACCCTAAACATAGGAAATAATATTACAACTATTGAAGATTCTACTTTTACCAATTGTTCCAATTTAGTTTCTGTAACCCTTCCAGATTCTATAAGCTCTATTGGTGAATTTGCTTTTAATGATTGTGAAAGTTTAACCTCTATTAACATTCCAAATTCTATTACATTTATTAAAGAATCTGTTTTTGATGGCTGTTCTAATTTAAGCACCATTGTTATTCCAAATTCAGTAATTTCTATTGATGAGTCTGCCTTTGCTTGGTGTCCAAAACTAACGTCTATAATTTGTAGTATTCAATCTCCATTAACACTTCCCTCAAACGTGTTTGCAGGAAACACAAATCTTGATGCTTGCACCTTGCACGTTCCTACAAATAGTTTAGAGGCTTATAAAGAAGCTTATATATGGCAAGGGTTTGGCTCTATAATAGCCAATTCCTCAAATTTCATCACTACTGACAAAACACCTATAGATTCTAATTTAGCACAAAATAACTTATCTATAGACTTAAATGATTCTACAGAAGCTACATTAGAACTTTTTACCGAAAACGGATAACTTTTAATTCAAAAATCTATAAATAATTCTCAAAACAGCATTAATATTGGTAATTTATCAACAGGAATGTATTGGGTAAAACTTACCTCTGACAAAGGCACTTGTACCAAAAAATTAAATAAAAATTGGTAAACAAAAGACATAATTTATAAGACTTTCCTTTTTTTTAAAAGCCTATATAATTTTAAATTTAACAAGTAGTCAAAAATTAATTATTTCCGTACTTTTGCCGTTCAATAGAAATAAACAAAAATGAGTATCCAAAACCATTTAGAAACGGCTGTTAAAAAAGCATTTGTAGAAATTTTTGAAACTGAAATTCCAACGGTAGAATTCCAAGCAACACGTAAAGAGTTTGATGGAGACATTACCATTGTTGTTTTTGCTTTTTTAAGATTTGTAAAAGGAAATCCGGTTCAAATAGGAACTCAAATTGGTGAATACCTTAAAACCAATATCGATTTAGTGACCGATTTTAACGTGGTAAAAGGATTTTTAAACATTTCTATAAACCCTAGTTACTTTGTAGATAGTTTTTATGAAATCTATGCTACTGAAAATTATGGAACCCTTACTCCTGCTCCTACAGACAAAGCTGTTATGGTAGAATACTCTTCTCCAAATACCAACAAACCTTTGCACTTAGGACACGTACGTAACAACTTATTAGGTTTTTCTGTGGCAGAAATTATTGCTGCTTCTGGTAAAAAAGTATACAAAACTCAAATTATTAACGATCGTGGTATTCATATTTGTAAAAGTATGTTGGCATGGCAAAAATTTGGGAATGGAGAAACTCCAGAAAACACTGGATTAAAAGGAGACAAATTGGTAGGTAACTACTATGTGGCTTTTGACAAAGCTTATAAAGAAGAAATAAACGCTTTAATTGCGCAAGGAAAAACAGAAGAAGAAGCTAAAAAACAAGCCCCTCTTTTACTAGAAGCACAAGATATGCTTCGTAAATGGGAAGCTGGAGATACAGAAGTAGTAAACCTTTGGAAAACGATGAACCAATGGGTATATGATGGTTTTGCAGTTTCTTACAAAAACTTAGGGGTTACTTTTGATAAAAACTATTACGAAAGTGAAACCTATCTTTTAGGAAAAGATTGTGTACAAGATGGTTTAGACAGTGGTGTTTTTTATAAAAAAGAAGACGGTTCTGTTTGGATAGATTTGACAGATGAAGGCTTGGATGAAAAATTAGTGTTACGTGGTGATGGTACTTCGGTTTATATAACACAAGATTTAGGAACAGCCATACAACGTTTTCAAGAGTTTGATATTAATGCATTAACTTATACTGTTGGTAACGAGCAAGATTATCACTTTAAAGTGTTGTTCTTAATCTTAAAAAAACTAGGATTTTCTTGGGCAGATAATATGTATCATTTGTCTTACGGAATGGTAGATTTACCATCGGGTAAAATGAAATCTAGAGAAGGAACCGTTGTAGATGCGGATGATTTAATGGATGAAATGGTAAACACAGCTCGTGAAATCTCTCAAGAATTAGGAAAACTAGAAGGTTATTCTGATGACAAAAAAGAGGAATTGTACAAAACTATTGGTATGGGAGCTTTAAAATATTACATTCTTAAAGTAGATCCTAAAAAACGTATTTTGTTTGATCCTAAAGAATCTATAGATTTTAACGGAAACACAGGACCATTTATTCAGTATACCTACGCTAGAATTCAGTCTATTTTAAGAAAAGCTGATTTTGACTATACTCAAAAACAAAACATAGAAATTTCTGACAAAGAGTTAGCGGTTGTTAAAACTTTACAGTTGTATCCAGAAACCGTACAATTGGCTGCAAAAAACCACAGTCCAGCTTTAATTGCCAACTATACATATGATTTGGTAAAAGAATACAATTCATTTTACCAAAGCTCTTACATTTTAGGTTGTGAAGACGAGTCTGTTAAAGTATTCAGAACTCAATTGTCTTACAAAGTAGGAACCACTATAAAATCTGCCTTTAATCTATTAGGAATTGAAGTTCCAGAAAGAATGTAACTTTTTATTTTTTTACAAGATTTATGTAAATCCGCTCAAACAATTCTGTTAAATTGTTTGAGCGGATTTTTAATTATATCAATCCTTTTTTTAAATTTTATAAAAAAAACAAGATTTAAAAAAACATTATTTTTGCTCAAAACCCCAGTGTTTACAAGCCTAAAACACTTAAGAAACAATTTACCAACGTTCTAATAACATACTGATAACACTCTATTTCTAGGGTTTTTATTTTTGGCAATGTCATAACTATATAAAAGAAAAAGTATGATTTCATCAGAAATAAAAAACAGTATTATTAACTACCTAAATGGCAATGCTACCGAACAGGAAATAAAACTATTAGAAAATTGGATAGTAGTAAACAACCATAAAGAACTATTTAAAGAATATGTGCAAATACACCATGCAGCAAATAGTATTTCTACACAAAACAACTATCAAGATTTTATCAATAAAGAAACAGTTAGAATTACAAAAACTAAAAAACGAAACACACTTATTTACCTAAGTTTTAAATACGCTGCTATATTAATTTTGTTTTTAACATCTGGGTATTTCCTGTATCAAACAAATATTACCAAAAATACATTGATGGCTAATGTCGATCAAATTACACTTCAACTAGCAAACGGAGAAATTGAAGTTCTTAATGAAAATAGCTCTAGGGAAATTCTAGACATTCATGGACATAAAATAGGAACACAACAGGCAAACCGAATTGTTTACCACACCACAGCAGCAAAAAAACCTGTATACAATCAATTAAGCGTTCCCTACGGAAAACAATTTGAGTTGGTCTTGTCTGATGGAACTTGTATTACCGTTAACTCTGGAACAACTATAGAGTATCCTACGCAGTTAGCAACAAATCAAAAAAGAAAAGTAAAGTTAAAAGGAGAAGCTTATTTTAATGTAGCCAAAGATTCTGCACATCCTTTTGTAGTAACGGCCAACAATTTAAAAGTTCGTGTTTTGGGAACACAGTTTAATATATCTGCATACCCCGAAGAACAAAATATAGCAACTGTACTGGTAGAAGGTTTGGTGGGTTTGTATGATCAAGAACAATATCACCCAAAAACAGCAACCCTATTAACTCCTGGTTTTAAAGGAATTTATAACGAGCAAAGCAGAAACATATCCAAACAAAAAGTAGATACTAGAATTTATACTGGTTGGAAAACAGGTCTACTTATTTTTAGAAATATTCCTTTTCAAAATATTTTAAAAAGACTAGAACGCACCTACAATATTCAAATAACAAACAACAATAAAGAATTAAACCTAGAATATTTTAATGCCAGTTTTGACACCCATGAAGATGACATTTATAAAATACTAAACACATTTAAAAAAAGTTACAATTTTACGTATACAACTAAAAATAATCAAATTACTATTCATTAAAAAGCAATCTGTATGACATAAAAAAAGAGCAAAAAAAAACGGAAGATGCTCTAACATCTTCCATTATAAGAAAGTGATATAAAATTACCACTAAAAAAACTTTAAACAAAAATATGAAATTTTTTACACAAATCAAGAGCTTGTCTTTACACGCTCTAAAATTTAACTTAAAAACTAAGTTAACCACTTTATTTTTAGTTGCTAGCATGTTTACAATACAGGCAAACAGCAACAACAACCAGAATATAAAAATTACTTTAAATCTTAACAAAGTAACCGTAGAAAAGGTTTTGGACGAAATAGAAGCTCGTACAGAATATAAATTTTTATACAATACTAAAGACATAGATGTCCAAAAGGTTGTGAGTATTAATGTTGTTAATAAAAAAGTAGAAATCGTTTTAAATCAACTTTTTAAAAACACCAATAAAGTATACGAAATAGCAGACAAGCATATAATTCTAAAAACAGCTCCTGCTCCACTTACACAAAAACAACAACAGCAACCTGTAGAAGTTACAGGAACTGTTAAAGATACTAACGGAATGTTATTGCCAGGTGCTAATATTATCATTAAAAATAGTAGCACAGGAGTGTTAACTAATTTTGATGGTGTTTTTAATATTACAGTACCCAACAAGCAAACTGTTTTAGTTATTTCTCATGTAGGAATGCTTCCTCAAGAAATTGTTGTTGGCAATCAAACCAATTTAGATATTACTTTAGAAGCCTCTGTAGAAAACATGAACGAAGTGGTGATTACTGCTTTGGGAATGAAAAGAGAGAAAAAAGCTTTGGGGTATTCTGTTGGGGAAATAAATACAGAAAAAATAAATTTAGTTCCTCAAGAAAACGTTTTGGGAGGAATGTCTGCCAAAATTTCTGGAGTAGATATTCGTAGAGGAGGAAACGACTTAAACAACGAAACTTTTGTATACATAAGAGGTAAAACTTCTTTAACAGGAAACGATCAACCATTAGTAGTGATTGACGGTTCTCCTATTGGAGACACAAATGTAATGGGAGACATTAGTGCTATGGATATAGAAAATATTTCTGTATTAAAAGGAGCTAGTGCAGCTGCTTTGTACGGTTCTAGAGCAGGTAACGGAGTTATTTTAATTACTACAAAATCTGGGAAAAGCCCTAAAAGAGGTATTGGTGTTTCGTTTAACACAACAACAACATTTAACACTCCTTACAAGTTTTTTGATTTACAAAATAGATTTACAAACGGTAAAAAAGGGCAGTTTGATGAAGCTACTTGGCAACATTGGTACGGAGCAGAAAAAGGAACTTCTGCTGTACAATGGAACACCAATGGTGAAGAAAAGCCTTTAAATTTTTATGACAATAGTTTAAAAGATTATTTTAAAACAGGAATTACAAAAATTAACGACGTAAGTGTTTCTGGTGCTTATGACAAAGGAGATTTTCGTCTTTCTTTATCACATTTAAAAGGAGAAGGATATTCTCCTGGTACAGAATTAAATAAAATTGGATTTAATTTGGCTACGACCTTTAAAATAACTGATAAAGTAAAATTATCTACCAACATTAATCTTTCCAATCCAAAATCAGACAATTATCCTGTAAAATCTATTGGAGGTAACGATCAGTATTTTGATATTTATAACATTGCACCTCATATTAATGTAAACGATTTAAAAGGGAATTACTGGGAGGTTAAAAATGCACAACAAAATAAAGTTACCGAAGGGTACAACAATCCTTGGTTTTCTGCACACGAAAGAAAGAACAAGTTTGACAAAACAAGAGGTTTTGGAAACATAAAATTAGATTGGAAAATTACTCCAGATTTTAATGCAATGGCTAGAGTTTCTCACAGTAGTAACACCAACAAAACAGAAATTATAAAACCTTGGTCTTATGATGGTTTTGGAAGTAGCAAGCCTAAAGGTTCTTATAATATTAGCAACAGTACCTCTAGAGAATCTAACATAGATGTGCTTTTTTCATACAAAAAGAAGATCAATAATTTTCACATTGCTCCTTCTGTAGGTGCCAATTTAATGAACCAAAACGGTTACTCTATTAACAGTGGTGGAGACAATTTGGTATTGCCTGGTCTATATACATTGTCTAACGTATCTAGAGGGGGATTAAGTTATGAGAGTGCTAGCTATAAAAAGGCTATTTACAGTGTTTATGGTTTGGTTTCGCTTAGTTACAAAGACTATGCTTTTGTAGATATTACTGCACGTAACGATTGGTCTAGTACCTTACCTAAAGAAAACCGTTCTTATTTTTACCCTTCAGTTTCTACAAGTGTATTGTTTTCAGAATTTATAGACATGCCAGAGTGGGTTTCTTTAGTAAAATTAAGATCTAGTTGGGCACAAGTAGGTAAAGACACTTCTCCTTATATGATTAGTCCAACATTATCTCAAGGGTACTGGGGTGATGATTTTACATACTCGCTACCTACTAGTATGCCAAACACTAACTTAAAACCAGAAATTGCTACCTCTTATGAAATTGGTACCGATTTAAAATTATTTCACGGTCGTTTAGGGTTTGATGCTACGTACTACAAAACTCAAAACAAAAACCAAATTTTAAATGTGGATGTTTCTCCTTTAGCGGGTTACACAAGTACAACCATTAATGCAGGTAATGTAGAAAATTATGGTATCGAATTAGGTGTTAATGCCATTCCTGTTAAATTTAAAGATTTTGAATGGAGTATTAATGCAAACTTTACCAAACAACAAAGTAAGTTGGTAGAATTGGTAGACGGTATTGATAGAGTTTCTTTTGGAGGAGGTACAGACATGGGGGCTTTTACTAGAGTTGGAGGTATTATAGGTGATTTATATTCTCCTTACATTAAAAAAGTTGAAGAAGGAGAATACAAAGGATGGAACATACTAGACTCTAACGGACGATGGGAAGTAGATAGAAACAAAGAAAACCAAATTAAGGTAGGAAACTTTAACAACGATTTTACTGTTGGTTTTAATACTGCAGTTACTTATAAAAACTTTACTCTTTCTACTAGTTTTGACTGGAGACAAGGTGGAGAATTCTTTTCAGAATCTATGAAAAGAATGGCGAGATCTGGTAAAATTGAAAATTGGAAAAACGGAATTAGTTCAAGTACATTTTCTGGAGTCTTAAATGCAAATTCTTTCAACGGAGATAGAGATGCTCTTGCAGAAGAAATTAAAAACAACCCTCGCTACAGAGATAACGATGTTTGGGTTGGTGGTAGAAACCAAGCTTTGGGTGGTTTTGAATACAACGGAAACCATAACGGTGCCTTTTTTCCTGGTGTTATAGACAATGGAGACGGAACTTATACCGAAAATTTTGGAGGAGCTGATACAAAATTCTTTGATGCGTATAGAGTGGTAGAGTCTAGCGGAAGTTTTTGGAGAACAGGATACGCATTTATGTACGATGCTTCTTTTGTTAAAATGAGAGATATTACTCTTACTTATAAATTCTCAAAAGACATAGCAAACTATATTTCTGCTCAAAATGTGTCTTTATCTGTATATGCTAAAAACGTTATGTTATGGACAGCAGCAGGTATAGGAATAGACCCAGAATTGGCTCATGACAACGGAAATCAAGGTTTTGAAAAATGGAACCTAGCTCCTTGGTCAATACCTATGGGATTCAGACTTAATGTTACTTTTTAAATAAAATCAAGATGACTCAAATAAAACATAAAATAATCACAATATCATTATCGCTGTTAGCACTTATAACTTCAGCATGTAGTGAATCTTTAGACGAAATAAATACAAGCCCAAATACACTTCCAGATACCGAAGTAGATATTAAATATGTATTAACAGGTATTATTACCAAATCTGCACAAATAAGAACTAGACTTTCTTATGAAGCAGGAGAATTGTCTGCTGCAACTCAATATTTACAAAGAGATTTTACCAGCTACGAAGAAAACAACTACCAGTGGGGTGCTAATGATTTTAGCAATTATTATGAACCCTTAAAAGATAGTCAATACATTTATGAACGTGCTGAAACAGAAAAGCAAGACGAAGTAAAAAATTATTATCAAGCAGTGGCTTTGATTGTAAAATCTTATGAATTTGGTTTTTTAACTTCTGCCTTTGGAGACATTCCTTATAGCAAAGCTTTACAAGGAGAAAAAGGAGGTGATGAATTTTTTAAACCTGTATATGATTCTCAAAAAGATGTATTTGCAGGAATACTAAAAGATTTAGAAACAGCAAATACCTTGTTAAAAAATACAGGAATTTGTGAAGAAGCTACAGGTGCAGATGTAATGTACAATGGAGATGGTCAAAAATGGAGAAAATTAGCCAACTCTTTAAAATTAAGATTCTGCATGAGATTGTCAGAAAAAGGAGACTCTGGTATTAATGTAGCTTCAGAAATTTCTAACATAGTAAATAATCCTAGTGAATTTCCTATTCTACAAAACAATAGCGACAATGCTGTAATTGGTTTTATAGGTACAGACAGCAATAATAGCTGGTCAGGTGGTGCTTTAAACTACAGCAATCGTTCTGAATTTTATCGTAGAAAACCATCCGCAACTATTGTAAATGATTTGACAGAGTTAAAAGATCCACGTTTAACAAAATGGATAAAACCTGTAGATGTACAATTGGCACAAGGAGCTACCAATCAAGTTGTTTTAGAAAACGGTAAAGTAAAACGTTATATAACCGAAGATATCAATGCCATTAATACAGATGGTGACAAAGAAAACGATATCAATACAGATTTATTTGTAGGAGTATCTATAGCATTAAGTGCTCCTAACGATTTTAACTTGGGGGGAACTGTTAGCGATTTTAAAAGTAAAATTACCGAGCTAGATGGAAGTATTTATTTAAATGAAGGATCTAACCCACACACATCTTATCTTACTGATATGTATGCTGATAATAGCAATCCTTTGGTAAAAGCTACATTGATGAATGCTGCCGAAGTACAGTTTATTTTAGCAGAAGCAAGCGTACGTAGTTACATTACAACCAATGCATATGAGTATTACAAAAAAGGGGTTGAATTGTCTTTAGAACAATATGAAATTGCTGATGGTGATACAAATGCTGTTTATGATAAAAACAACAACACACTTGTAAATTTTGATAAAACAGCCTACATCTCAACAATCAAAAGTATCTATGACGGTGCCACTAATAAATTAGAGCCTATCCTACATCAAAAATGGATTGCATTGTGGCTTACAAGCGAATCTTGGTTTGATTGGATAAGAACAGGATTTCCAGATTTAAACAAAAATATTATTTCAGGAACCAATGGTCAACAAACTCCTATAAGATTTATTTACACAGACTCTTATAACGAAGATAACATGTTACAAGCTATAGAAAAACTAGTCCCTGCTGTTAACGATCAGTGGTCTAAAACTTGGCTGTTACAATAAGTAAACAATTCTAAAAACAGGAGTTTATAACTCCTGTTTTTTTTAACAACCTCTTTCATCAAAATATATTTACAATGAAAAAAATAGCATTCTTAATTTTCTGTGTTTTTGTATGTATCTCTTGTCGTCAAAATTCTCACAACAATCATCATGAGGAACATACACATAATCACAGCAATTATCAATCAGGTGTACCTGCCCATAAATTAATTTTCCCGTCTGCTACCCCAGACAGAATTATTGTTAATTTAACCCAAAACCCTGCTCGTAGCTTTGCTGTAAACTGGAGAACAAATCAACAAATAGACACTGCTTATATAGAAATTGCTAAAGAAACTCATGGTCCTGATTTTTTATTAAACCACCAAGTAAAACGTATCAAAGCAACTAGTCAGTTTATACAGTTAGAAAACACTAGAGACCAAGAACCTTTGGTTAAAGCCGCTTATCATTCTGTTGTTGTAAAAAATTTAGAACCCGGTACTACCTATGTATATCGTGTGGGAAATGGTGCCAATAACAATGATACTTGGAGCGAATGGTTTCAAATAAAAACACCTTCTGAAGATATAAATACTCCTTTTAGCTTTATCTATTTTGGAGATGCTCAGAATGATGTAAAATCTATGTGGTCTAGAATAATTCGTAAATCGTATAAAATGATGCCAGAGGTTGATTTTATGCTACACGCAGGAGATTTAATCAACCATAGCGAATCGGACAGAGAATGGGGTGAATGGTTTTATGCAGGAAGTTTTATTCACGCAACCGTACCTAGCATTATGACTCCAGGAAATCATGAATATGATAGAACCACAGGACGTAAAAATTTATCTGCTTTGTGGAGACCTCAATTTACATTGCCTCAAAATGGTCCTTTAGAAGAGTTAAAAGAAACTTGTTATGCAATCGATTATCAAAATATGAAATTAATTTCTATTGATGCTCAAAGTTTTATCAACAGCAAAGTTTCTAGAAATGCACAAACAAAATGGTTAGATTCTATATTGTCTCACAACAACAAAAAGTGGACAACTATTACCATGCACTACCCTATTTTTTCTACCAAAAAAGGTAGAGACAATAAAGAATTGCGCGAAATGATACAGCCTTTAATTGACAAATACAGGGTAGACTTAATTCTACAAGGACACGATCATACTTATGCTAGAGGTTATGCATCTAACGAAGGTTTGGGTAAAACTGTGGTAGAAAATTCTGGTGCTATTTATGCAGTATCTGTGAGTGGCCCTAAAATGTACGAATCTCAAAATCAAGAATGGATGGTAAAGCGTGGGGAATACACACAGCTTTTTCAGATAATAACGATTGACAATAATACTTTAAACTACAACTCCTACACTTCTAAAGGAGGGTTGTATGACAGTTTTAGTTTGGTAAAATATCCGAATGGAAAGAAGAAATTAACCAATCATAAACCTGACATAAACATAAGACACAAGAAAGATTTTGTGCCTAAAAACTAAATTTTGTTTTGTTTTAGCTCAATTTTAACAATGTTAAAATTGTACAAAAAGCCGTCTTTTTAGACGGCTTTTTTAATTTATAACCCAAACTCTTTTAATTTATTTTCCACTTTTGTTCTAAGAATTGTATACGCATTGGTAATATGTGATTCTACTGCTTTTTTAGAAATTGTTAAATATTCTGATATTTCTAAATTTGTCAAACCTTCCTCTTTACTTAATAAAAAAACTTGTTTGCATTTTGTAGGTAAAAGATCTATTTCACATTTTAACAACGCTACTTTTCTCTCTAATAAGTTAGTTTCTTCATCTGTTACAAAAGAAGTTAAAGTATCGTGATAAATTTTATCTAAAACAACAGATGATTGCTGTTTTCTGTAGGTATTTATAAAATCGTTATAAACAGATTTGTACAAAAAGCTTTTTATAGATTCTGTAATTTTTAAACTCTTTCGGTTTTCCCAAATTCGCATAAAAACATTTTGTACAATATCTTCAGATAAAATAGCATCTTTAGTAAGACTGTATGCATAACCAAAGAGCTTTTTATAGTAAAGATCTATCAAAGACATGTATGCTTTTTCATCTCCTTTGGTAAGATTTTTTAGTAAAACTGCAATGTCCTTTTCTGCATTAGCCATTATAAAATTATAATTTAAATGCTAAGTTCTATCATTATAATTAATTACTACTAAAAAGTGAATTACCTTATTATTAAACTAACTATATCAATAGGTAAAGTATTTACTAACACTTTGATTATGTGTAGCTAATTACAGGTCAACACTTATTTTATACTTCTGAACATATAGAGCCAAATCATTCTAGAAATTCTAATATTAAAGAATGTTAGTAACAACATTATCCCAATTATAATAGGAATAATTTTCATGTCTAAAGACTTTTCAAAAAACGGACTGGCAAAAAAATAAGTTATCAATCCTTCTGCAACACCCAAACCATAACTTACATACATCGCTCCAATAAAAAAACCAGGTTCTTTTATATATTTATAATCACAAGTTGGGCATTTAGAATTCATTTTGGGAACACTCATACTAAACACAATATTCTTATCTTTAAACACTTTTCCTTTACCACAGTTAGGACATTTATTTGTAAATATCTGTTGTATTAATTTAAACATTATATTCTGCATTTAACAATTAAAAACTATTTATATTTAAGTAGTCAAAAATAGATTTTATCAGATTTTAAAATAATTAATATCTCCACAAATATTAGCATAATAAAGACATTATAAATAAAATGAAAAAAGTGCCTATATATACTATTCAGAATTTTAACGATAGTAGTAACAAAGACCATTTGTACATAAATACTTTTAAAAATCATTTGATAGAACATAGTTTTATAGAAAAGTCTCATCGTCATAATTTTTACCTTTTGGTATTATTTACCAACGGAACAGGAACACACAATATAGACTCTAATACCTTTAGTATTAAAAGAGGGAGTTTGTATGTTTTAAAACCTGGACAAGCACATGGCTGGGAGCTTTCTAATGATATTGATGGCTATATTCTTTTTTATTCTGATGAGATTTACAACCTGTATTTTGGTCATAAAAGAATTGAAGAATATCCGTTTTATGAACCTTCTAAAAATATATCTGAAATTCTATTTAACGAGAAAGAACTTTTAGATATTGAGTTTTATTTCAAACTCTTAATCAAAGAAAATCAACAACTTAAATCTAGAAAAAAAGATAAATTATTAAATATTATTGATGTTATTCACATAGAAATCTCTAGAAAATTTTTATCAGAAAACACCTATTCACATCAAACATATCATCAAAAACTAAAAATTTTCAATCAACTACTAGATTGTTATTATACTACAGAAAAATCTCCTTCTTTTTACGCTTCTAAAATGAACATTACCTTAAAACATTTAAACAGAATTTGTAAAGAGCTGTTAAACAAAACAATTACAGAGTTAATCTCTCAGAAAATTGTGTTAGAAAGTAAACGAATGCTCACTTTTAGCAATGCATCTATCAACCAAATTGCCACTAGTTTAGGCTATGAAGATTATTCTTACTTTTCTAGATTGTTTAAAAAACACACCCAACAAACTCCTAGTAAATTTAGAACATTATTAAGTAAAGATCTTTAATTTTACACTTCTGAATCCTTAGCAAACACTTGGTTTAAAATAAGTTCAAAAACATCTGTAGCTTGTAAAAAAGAATCCTTTTGAGTCGACACATTTTTAATATTTTGAATAATTAAAGGATAATAATCTTCTTCTATATTTACAGCTCCATGAGATCCTTTTACCAAAGTTGCATCTAACGGAATAATGTCTAGCATAGATCTAAAACCTAACTTTTTCTTTAGAATTTTAAAAATAATTCGAGCAGTCATCATTTTTTTCTTAGGATCAGTAAACATCTCTACTGGGTCGTAACCTGGTTTTTTATGAATATCTACATTTCTTGCAAAATCAGGTGCTTTTTTATCGTCTAGCCAATAGTAATACGTAAACCAATAGTCTTGTTTTGCCACCACAACCAAATCCCCAGATCTTTTGTGGTTGATGTGATACTTTTTTTGGTCTTTTGAATCCAATACCAAATCAATTTCTGGACAATCTGCCAATAGTTTTTTCAGAAAATCTATCTTACTTTTGTCTTTTACATATACATGCGCTATTTGATGATCGGACACTGCAAAAGCTGCACTCTCCCCTGCATCTAACAATTCTAAGCCATTTTCTTCTCTAATCTGAAGTAAATTGTTTTCTCTTAATAAACGGTTGATGTGAAACGGTGCTTTTACAGGAGCAATTCCATATTCTGACAAGACTATAATCTCCACATTATTGGCTTCATAAAAAGCGACCAAATCTTTAAAAACAACATCTAACTCTTGTAAATTTTTTAAAATGGTTTGTTCCTCATTTGTTTTTTGCAATACATAATCTAGGTGTGGTAAATAGATTAATTGCAGGGTTGGTTGGTGCCATTCAAAAACTAATTTAGAAGCATCGGCAATCCATTTTGTAGCTTTAATAGACGTATTAGGTCCCCAAAAATGAAACAAAGGAAACGTTCCTAATTTACTTTGTAGTTGATCTCTTAACTCTCCTGGCTTGGAATAACAATCTGGTTTTTTTTGACCATCGGCTCTGTACTGTGGTCTTGGAGTTACATTGTAATCTGCATTAGAATACATGTTGTACCACCAAAACATGTTAGAAGATGTAAATGCTGCATTTTTACTTTTGGCTACATCCCAAATTTTAGGAGCTTCTACCAAGTGATTAGATTGTTTCCATAACATCACCTCAGATTGCTCTTTAAAATACCATCCGTTAGCAATTATACCATGTTCATTAGGCCATTTTCCTGTTAAATAAGTAGATTGTGCAGCACAGGTAACTGCAGGTAAAACTGGTTTTATTTTAGAAACATTTCTTTTTTTAATCCATTGTGTTAAAAAAAGTTCCTTGTGCTTTAGCAATGCACTAGACAATCCTACAATATTAATAACCACTGTTTTATTCATAAAAAACTTATTCTTTTAATTGATCAATCACCCAATTCAATTCTCTAACTATAGAACTGGTCATATCTGTTTGTAAATCATTTGGCAACACTCCCCAAGTATAGGTTTCTATTTCTAAATGATGGGTATATTTTATCTGTTTCCAAAGTTCTAAAGCCTTTACAATTTCATCTTGAGTAGATTGTACTACGTTAAAATCTGTTGTAAAAATGGGTACATGAAAATGGGTTCTAATCTCTTTAAAATCTGGTGAACTCATCAATGCAATCCCTTGTGATAAATCTGAAAAATGCACCAAACTATGGTTTTGCAACTGTACAATAGATTGATGTAAATATGTTGGTTCATCAAATTGTTGCAAACATTCTTGCTGAGTTTGTATAGATACCTTTTCTGATTTTTGACACTTAATCGCTGAACTAATTTGTATTTTCCCTATCTGAATATTTTTACTCAAAAAAGTAGAAATCACATGTTCTGGACTTTCATAAGCCAAGGCAAAATGACAAACATCGTAACAAACCTGAATGTGATTTAGCAAATGTTCCTTTGCCTTTTCTAGAGAACAACCTTTATGCTCTGCTACAAAATTTGCTCCTGTTTGTAGCAAATAATCTTCATAGAAAGAAACCACTTCTTGTGTGTTTTCTAAAAAACCATCGGGTTCTGGTTCAATATCCAAGTGAATATTTTTTCCTGTCGCTTGTTTAATATCTATTAAATCCAAGGCTATTTTAGCAATAGACTCACAAGTAATGCGGGTTACTTTTTGTTTTTCATCAGTTGAATCAAACCAATATTTATAAGACAATGGAGAGGTAGAAATTCCACCATCTATTTTATTTGGCAGTAAATAAGCCAATATTTTTATTAAATTCTGAGTATAAACAATCCGATCTTCTGTCGTCCAATCTGGCACATGTACTTGATCTTTAATGGCTACGTTGTGAAAATCTCCATACGGAAAACCATTCATCGTATAAACATATAGTTGATTTGCTTCTAACCATTGTTTGAACTCTTGCAGATGATTATCTTGTAATAAAACAAAGGCACTTTTTGCAGACAAACGCAAGCCTATTCCAAAGGGTTTACTAGAAGACACTTTACTTTTAACAGCCAATGTATATTTCTTTAAACTCTCAAAAACTTCCTCCCAAGTTTCTCCAGGATGTATGTTGGTACAATACGTTAAATGTCCTTGGTTTATTTCCATTTTTCTAATCTATTTTTTAGACACGTATTTGTTTAAATAATCTATGGATTTTAATACAATGTCAGATTCCATTTCATGAACCTCAAAACCAGTACCCAAAGCAGACAACAACATAATGGTTAACTTCCCTCCTAAATGTTCTCTAAACTCTTCTAATCCTTTAATTACGTTTGCATCCATTTCATCATAAGAAATAGAAAAACCTAAATTTAAAGTCGTGTCTAAAATACGTTGTAATTCTGTTTCTGATAAATGACCTTGTAAATAAGAATAAGCACTATCTAAAGCAATACCTATAGCTACAGCCTCACCATGTCTTATGTTAAAATTGGATAATTGTTCTAATTTATGTGCAGACCAATGACCAAAATCTAAAGGCCGAGAAGAACCTTGTTCAAAGGCATCTCCAGAATTCTGAATGTGTTTCATGTGCAAATCTGCACAACGATAAATCAACTCATTCATCACTTCTAAATTTCTATTATTTAAGGCAGATGTATTTTGTTCTATCCATTCAAAAAATTCATAATCTTTTATCAATGCTACTTTTATAGCTTCAGATATTCCAGATCTCCAATCTCGTTCATCTAAAGTTGTTAAAAAAGCATCATCGTTAATAACAGCATAAGGAACTGCAAACGTTCCTGTAAAATTCTTTTTCCCTAAAAAGTTGATTCCATTTTTAACTCCAATTCCAGAATCGTTTTGAGATAATACCGTGGTTGGTATTCTCACCAAACGAACTCCTCTGTGTGATATTGCAGCAGCAAATCCCATAGCATCTAACACTGCTCCACCTCCAATCACCACAATATAAGAATGCCTATCTATACCGTAAGCATTTACTTTTTCTAGAACGGAATTGATATGTGCATCGTTATTTTTTGCGGTTTCTCCTCCAGGAATTTCCATCACATCACCTTGCAAACTTATTTGTTCTTGGTAATGTTTAAAATAATGCTGTATATTATTTTTTAAGTCCGGGTGAGCTATAGAAACTCCACTGTCTAAAATAACCAATACCTTGGCTACTCTATCTTTATCAATAATTGTATTGGCTAAAGTGGTATTTTGGGTATTGAACAAATTACTTGTAAAAAGTAAATTGAAACTAAAGTGAACTTGAAAAGATTGCTTTATAATTTTAGGTGCCTTCATAAACTTAGGTAACAGGGAATTTTTTTGATAGATATAACGAAATTGGTAACAAACATAGTACCAATAATGCGTTGGTTACAGAACTAAATCCGGCAACATAACTTGCGTTTAACGGTATTAAAGACAATACTGCTATTTTTACCGCTTTCATTATTAATTTGGGTTGATTTTTTACAATAGCATTTATTTTAGCTACTACATTTACACCATACCAAAAGGCAAGAAAAACTCCTGCTTTTTGTAGAGAAAAGTTAAAGTTTTGAGCAATAAATAAAAACCCAACAACAATACTTAAATCTAAAAGCATTGCCAATCCTATGGCTAATTTATTTTTCCCTTTGGTTTCTTTTTGAGCCGTTAAGGTAATGGCAGAAACAAATAAAATTGGCAATAGAGAAATTAAGTAATATTTGGCATCTAAACTAGTAATGATACTCATCCCTAAAATTAGATTTAAACCTCTACACATCCCCATATTTATAGGCCCTAAAAAAGTGTTGTGTTTTGCGTATTTGTCATAACTCAAAGCACAAACTACAACTCCTAGAGCTACTAAAGTACTAAATAGAGACACTAAGAAAGTTGCCATTATGGCAATAAAAAAAAGAACAATTCCTGCTATTTTAGCTTCTTTTAAACTTAATTTTCCGCTAGGAATTACACGCTCTGGTCTATTTATTTTATCTGCTTCTAGATCAAAAACATCGTTAAAAATAATTCCCCCTGCATACAAACAAGCTGTAGCAATAGATAGTAAAATTCCGTGTAAAAACAATGTGTTGTCTACACCACTATAATTTAAATAACCTACAATGGCTATTCCTGCCAACACATCTGCAATAGAGGTAATCACATTTGCAGGTCTTATAATTAACAGTAAAGCCTCAATCTTTTTGTTCTTCATTATTTAGCCATTCCTTTAAAACTAATTTCTTTAGGATTTTGACCTCTTAACACTGAATTTCCTTCTAATAAATCTGCTTGATTTACGTTGTTATCTTGTACCCAATCAGACTCGTTAAACTGTCCACTTTGACCATAAAAAGACAATGCATTTTGATAACAAATTTTGTGAACATCTTCTTTAGAAACCCCTCTTTCTAACATTAAGGCGGCCGTTTTAGGAACCGATAACGCATCACTCACCCCCCAATCTGCAGAACTATCTACAATTACTTTGGTAGAACCATATTGTTTTGCTACTTCTACCATTCTTTTTTTACCCATTTTAGTTTTTGGGTAAATAGTAAATCCTGCCCAAAAACCACGATCTAAAACTGCTTTGGCTGTTTCCTCGTTGTTATGATCTATCAATACCAAATGTGGTGGGATTCCGTGTTCCTCTACCACATCCATACTTCTTAAAGTTCCTTGTTTTTTATCTCTGTGTGGTGTGTGAACCAATACAGGTAAATCGTATTCTTTGGCTAATTCTAACTGAATTCTAAAGTATTTATCTTCTAATTCTGTTTGATCATCATACCCTATTTCTCCAATAGCAACCACTCCTTCTTTGGCTATAAACTGTGGCAACAATTCAATCACCTGATCTGCCAAAGCTTCGTTGTTTGCTTCTTTAGAATTTAACCCCATAGTACAGTAATGTTTGATTCCAAATTGAGAAGCCCTAAAACGTTCCCAACCTACCAACGTACTGTAATAATCTTTAAAAGATCCTACGTTTGTACGGGGTTGTCCTAACCAAAAAGCAGGTTCTATAACAGCTACAATTCCTGCAGCTCTCATGTTTTCATAATCATCTGTTGTACGAGAGACCATGTGAATGTGTGGATCTATAAAATTCATTTTATATATTATTTATCGTTGTTATTCCAATAATTAGGACTCAACGGTTTGTTTGCTATTAATGTATCTAATATTTCTTTTTCTACTCCTGTAGATGTTCTTTTTAAAATTAATTCTTTTACATCTTCTCTAAGGTACCCTTCTATCATTCTCCAAGCTTCTATTGGGATTTGTCTACCTGCTGCCCAGCGTTCTTTTACAAACTCTTGTAACATGGTCGCTAAATCTTTATTCTTTCCATCATCTAATCCTTGTACTTTAGAAATGTTTCTATCCATAAAAAAACATTTTAAAATTAGCTGATTCCATTCTGCTTCACTTAAATAGGCTTTGGCAAAAGGGTTTCCAAAAGCAATGGCATCAAAAACATCCGCAATATTTGTTCTTATTCCTTCTGTATATTGATGAGTAAACTCTTGTGCATTTTCTAACAAATACAATCCTTTATACAAGGCTACTTGCTCTTTTATTTCGGCAGTTTCAAAAAAAGATAGAATGATAGATTTGTTTACAGAAATAGGCAAACTCATCATTAACTGAACACGAGCCAATTCTTGTTTGTTCCAGTTACTTAAAGTAAAACCTGGATATATATTTTCTAATGCTTCTTTTTGATCTGAATTCCATTCACAAACTTTATCGCTTATAAATCTAGATACTAGACTAAAAAAAATATTGAATTTTTTACTATTCTCCACCAATGCAGTTTGATTGATTTTTACAGCAATCCATTCAAATTCTTTTGATGAAAATTGTGATTGTATGGTAGATATAAATTGTACTTGTTCTTTTCTTGAAATCATAGTATTAAAATAAATTAACTATTAAAAACTACCTTGTTTAATCTTTTCTTTTTTTTAATTGATACAAAACACCTAATGCAGCAATTAATAAACCCATAAACTCTCTAGATCCTTCTAAATATGGTTTTTCATATACCATAGTTCCAAAAATTTCTTCTTTATGATCTATTTGTAAATAATCTATAAAAAGGGAAAAATAAAACAAAGAATACCCTAACAATAATGCAATTACAACGATTAGAAATAGTTTAGGAAGTGTTTTAAAAGCGGAATACACACATATTACAGCTACTGCAGCGTATATAGAAAACCACACAGCACTATCTGGATCGTTTAACTGCACAACCGCAAACAAGCTAAATAAAACAAAAAGAATAATATTGATTGTTTTCGAAGAAATCTTCATTTATACAATGGATTTATTATTAATAATGACTTAGTTCCCTTAAAAAAATAAGAACAAAACAAACTTAGAAAAGTTTTTGTTTAGTTATGTTCAAATTTATTCACTGTAAAAATACAAACAAGTATAGAACTATACTAATAATCTATAAGTATCTAAATAAGGTTTTATTTTAACTATATAATGCGAATACATATAGACTTTATTTAAAAAAGTAGTTTATGCAATTTATCTAAAAGGATTAGACCATTTTGTATTTATGTAAGCATCACTACCGGTTAAGGTGTTTAAAAATGCCATTAATTGATTTCTTTCCTCAGTATTCATGTCTAAAAATTGAGGATAACCTTCTGGAGTCAAACGAGCATCTAAATTGTGATTATCTGTATGAATGTCTTTAAAATTATAATTGGCTATAATACCTCCTAACAAATCATTGGTAGTACCTGCATGAAACATGGGGCTGTTTAGTTCATTTAATTCTCCATTAGGACGAATTAAATCTCTAAGTGTTGGAGAACGTGTAACAGTAAAATCTCGTTCTAGTAAAGAATTTCCGTTTAGTGGACGATCAAATCCGTTATTTAAAGACAACGGATCAATATCAAACTCTGGTGCTCTATGGCAACTCGCACAATTTAATCCACCACTTATACGATGTGCTGCTACCACTGTTAAATCTCCACCAAATTTTTCTATAGTAACGCTTTCAATCACATATTTAAAATCCTCGGTAAACAAACGTTTTCCTTTGTTTTCTTCCGTTGTAAAATTTGGAAAATCATCTGTATGTGAATTTACCTGTGCAAGACCTATGTCATATTTTGAATCAAAAGACTGAATACTTCTTATAAACTGTGACAATGCTTTTCCCATCCTTTCTTCTGTAATAGCTACATCATCATATACCTTTTTAAATAAAATAGGATAATAAGTAGTAGCTGAAAGTTTAATAATCAAATCTTGAAAATTAGGAGCTCCGTTTAAACCACTAAATCCCATTTCGCTATGATCCTTAATAGGCATTGTTGCTTGCATTTCTAAACTAGAAGCTCTTTCATCCCAAAAAAAATTTACCTCATCAGAGAACCTAGCATTTATTAAACGTGTAGAATGTCTTAATGTTTGCCCATTTACTCCTTGGCTAAATTGTGCTCTATCAGAAAACGCAAATTCTTGCTGATGACAACTTGCACATGAAATGGTATTATTACTAGATAGTTTTTTATCGTAAAACAAAACCCTACCTAAAGTTGCTCCTGCATTTGTTATAGAATTATTTACAGGTGTATTGTCTTTTATTATGTAATTAGGAATATTTTGATTTTCGTAATTCAATAAATTCGTCAAATCAATCTTTAGGATCTCATCAATTATATTTTGATGGGTAAGCTCTTCTTTTAATGAAACAACTTCTACTGCTGTATAAGACTCTTTAGTACAAGAACTAAAAAAAACAATAAAAACAATAAAAGTAAAACGATATCTATTTTTCATTTCTAAAAATCACAATAATTAGAAACTTAGACCTAAGTTTTAAATAAAAGTTTGTTTTAGTTAAACTATTTATCTAGAATTCAAATTGTTAAAATTATATTTTAAACAAAGTAAGCTAACCTTGTTAATCCCTATAAAATCGATTATAGTTGCTATGTAATATAGTTTTGAATTGTTACATTTGCATACATTATAAATTTCAATCACTAGATTAAAAAATATACACATGAAATACGACGTTATTGTTATCGGAAGTGGACCTGGAGGATATGTTACTGCTATTAGAGCTTCACAATTAGGGTTTAAGACTGCTGTTGTTGAAAGAGAATCTTTAGGAGGTATCTGTTTAAACTGGGGATGTATTCCTACAAAAGCTTTATTAAAAAGTGCCCAAGTATACGATTACTTAAAGCATGTTGATGATTATGGTTTAAAAGCAGAAGCTATTGATAAAGACTTTGAAGCAGTAATTAAACGTTCTCGTGGTGTAGCAGAAGGAATGAGTAAAGGTGTTCAATTCTTGATGAAAAAGAACAAGATTGATGTTATAAAAGGATCTGGTAAAATTAAAGCTGGAAAAAAAGTAGACGTTACTGATGCTGATGGTACTGTAACTGAGTTTTCTGCAGACCATATTATTATTGCAACAGGTGCTCGTTCTAGAGAATTACCAAAC
Organism: Wenyingzhuangia heitensis; assembly: GCF_011762155.1. Taxonomy (GTDB): domain Bacteria; phylum Bacteroidota; class Bacteroidia; order Flavobacteriales; family Flavobacteriaceae; genus Wenyingzhuangia; species Wenyingzhuangia heitensis. The sequence continues at coordinate 297,841 of NZ_JAASQL010000002.1, read as the reverse complement.
CTGCCACAAGATGGTAAAAAAGTAATTGGATACCGCCAAGCAATGACCTTACCTGAGCAACCAAAGAAAATGATTGTAGTAGGTTCTGGTGCAATTGGTGTTGAATTTGCTCACTTTTACAACTCAATGGGTACAGAAGTAACTATTGTAGAATTTATGCCTAACGTAGTTCCTGTAGAAGATGAAGAGGTTTCTAAAGCTTTTGGAAATGCTTTAAAGAAAGCTGGAATTAAAGTAATGTTAAACTCTGCTGTAGAGTCTGTAGACACTTCTGGTGAAGGAGTTGTTGCTACCGTTAAAACTAAAAAAGGGGAAGAAAAACTAGAAGCTGATATTTTATTATCTGCTGTGGGTATTAAAACAAATATTGAAAATATTGGTTTAGAAGAAGTTGGAATTGTTGTAGATAGAGATAAAATTATTGTAAATGATTTTTATCAAACAAACATTCCTGGTTACTATGCCATTGGAGATGTAGTTCCTGGTCAAGCTTTGGCACACGTTGCTTCTGCTGAAGGGATTACTTGTGTAGAAAAAATAGCAGGTTTACATACAGAACCTATTGATTACGGAAACATTCCTGGATGTACGTATGCTTACCCAGAAATTGCTTCTGTTGGATTGACTGAAAAAGCAGCTAAAGAAGCTGGTTATGAATTAAAAGTTGGAAAATTCCCTTTCTCTGCTTCAGGAAAAGCATCTGCTGCAGGTACTAAAGAAGGATTTGTAAAAGTAATTTTTGATGCCAAATACGGAGAATGGTTAGGATGTCATATGATTGGTGCTGGTGTTACCGATATGATTGCTGAAGCTGTTTTAGGTCGTAAATTAGAAACTACAGGGCACGAAGTTTTAAAAACTGTTCACCCTCACCCAACAATGTCTGAAGCTGTAATGGAAGCTGTTGCTGCTGCTTACGATGAAGTAATTCATTTGTAGAAAACTCAACAAAACTCATATATAAAAGGGAAAGTTTAAAGCTTTCCCTTTTTTTTTGTGTTTTTTTAAATAAAAAATAAACTATATTTGATTTTTGTGGTCTAACTAAAGTTGGTTAAACTCTATAAAAAACATATGAAAAAGATTCTATTAATAAGCATTACCTTTTGCTTAGCCTCGTTTACAATTATTACGACTACAGACTTCTTAGATAAAGTACAGCAAAAACTAGGAAATTACACAAAAAATCATCCCGAAAAAATTTACATCCAAACAGACAAACCCTTTTATTCTACTGATGAGGATTTATGGTTTTCTACTTATTTGGTAAATGGAATTACCCATCAAAAAACAGACAAAAGTAAAGTTGTACATGTAGAATTAATCAATGCAAAAGACAGCATTGTTTCTAAAAGAAAATTATTTTTTAACAACACTATTGCTTCTGGTGATTTTAAAATAAATAAAAACTGGAAACCGGGTACTTATATATTAAGAGCCTATACAAAATATATGCAAAACCAAAGTAGTGATTACTTTTTTCAAAAAGAAATTCCTATTTACAATATAGAAGAACAAGATAATCTTGCCACTGTTACTAAAGAAGTAACTCCTACACCCACACCTGTACAACAAGCTAAAGAAACAGTAAAACCAACAAGACCCAACATAAGGTTTTATCCAGAGGGTGGAAATTTAATAGCAGAAACTGCCAATAAAATTGCCTTTGAAGTAAAAGACAAAAGATTTAGCCAAGTAAACTTAAACGGAACTATTAAAGACCAAAATCACAATGAAATAGTCGAATTTAAAACTTTAGAATTAGGTTTAGGTAGTTTTATTTTTATTCCTGAATTAAACAAGAACTATTACGCTAGTGTATTTATAAACGGAAAAGAAGAAAAATATTTTTTACCTAAAATACTACCTACCGGATACACTCTTGGAGCTACAAACAATGGACAACATATTATAATTCAAAATTCATCTACAACAGAAACAGGATTAAAAGACACCTATTTGGTAGCACATCAAAGAGGTCATTTACTTTACAAAAATTTTGAAACAGAAAACAAAACGAGCAATGTAATTAAAATTGCCACCAAAGAATTAGCAGATGGTGTTGTAAACATTACTTTGTTTAACGCAAAAGGAAACCCAGTAGCAGAAAGATTAATTTTTATAGACAACCCAGATAATAACTTAACATTAAATATAAATGCTCCAGAAGCATCAGTAGAAGCTCGTAAGAAAATAACAATCCAATTAGACGTTAAAAACACGGACAATAAAAGTGTAGCAGGTAACTTATCTATGGCTGTTAGAGATTTAAAAGCGTATCCGTACAACACCAGATCAGGAAACATTAAATCATGGTTACTGTTAAACTCAGACCTAAGAGGTAGTGTTAAAAACCCAGGGTACTTTTTTGAAAAAGAAAATGATTTAAAGAGACGATATTTATTAGATTTATTATTAATGACTCACGGATGGAGACGTTTTACTTGGACAGATCTGTTAACAAAACAAGACACCATCACTCCTAAATTTAAGCCCGAAACTGGTTTATTTATAGCTGGAACTACAAAACAATTAAAAAAACCTTACCAAGCATTTGCAGCTCCTACCCGATTGACATTCTTTACAAAGAATATTTTTCAAGAACCTATTAGACAATCAGATACTTTAGGTAAGTTTAAATTTGGACCGTATGTATTTTTTGATTCTATGCCAGTAATTATAGAGTCTAGAATGGAGGATTTTAAATCTACCCGAAGAAAATCTAGAAACGTAGTAATTCTTGTAGATAAAGATAGAAGTACTCCTAAAATTGAAAAGAATGTCTTCTTTAACAAAATAGAAAAAGAAGACAAAGAATTAGAGGTTGCTAATTTTGTGAAAGTGACCAAATATATTAAAGAAGAAAAATTTAGATACAACAAAGAAGTAGAAAAATTAAACGAAATTACTTTAATTGCCAAACGTAAAACTGAAGAACAACAAAGACAAGAGGACATGAATAACCTTACCGATTATGGAGAGCCTATGAATGGAGAACGTTTAGACTTATTAAATGATTTTAACTCCCCTGGTAGTTATACTGCTTTTGATATTGTAAGTCAAATGAACGGTGTTTTTACTACAGGAGATAGTATCTACTTAAGAAGATCTAGCAATCCCGCTAAAATTGTATTAGATAATTTAGAAATAGACGGAAGTTTCTTACAATCTATTAATGGTGATGAAATATCTTTTATTGATGTTTTACAAGGTTCTGATGCTGCTACATTTTCTAATGGAGGTAATGGTGTAATTGCACTGTACTCTAACACAGGAAACGTTGGAAGCAGAAATATTAAAAGAAAACCTGGGATTATAGATTTTCAGGCGGAAGGTTTTTATACTGCTAGAAAATTTTATGCACCAGACCACGTAAACGATTTTGAATTGTTAAACAAATCGGATTTAAGAACCACGTTACACTGGGAACCTATAATTAGAACCAATAACAATGGTGCTACCGAGGTTTCTTTTTACACGAGTGATATTAGAAGTGATTATATTATTGAAGTAGAGGGTATTTCTGACAACGGAACTCCTATTCACGGAATTAAAACCTTTAACGTAGAGTAAAATTTTATCATAGACAAAAAAAGAGGGAATGCTATTTTTAAGCATTCCCTCTTTTTTTGCCTATCTTTTTACAAAGATTATTCTTTCTTTTTATTTTGAATTGCTTTTTTAATATAAGTACTAAACTCAGAATATTGATACTTATGTAAATCTACAAGTAAAATTCTATCAATACAATATTTACTAGACCTCCCTGTAATCACCAAAGTATATATGTTGTCTGCCTTAAAATTATACGTTGCCCAAAGTTTTTTATCATTACCATGACCCAAATCCATAATACCTGCAGGATTTTTAAATTCACCTGTACCCCCAACTCCAAAAAACTTTTTATCTTGTTTTAAAACAGAAGTAGATTTTGATGATTTTTCTGAATTATTGACACAAGAATCTATTGTACCTGCTGTAAAATCTCCTTCCATTCTAATAAAACAATCATTATTCGCATCCGACTCAACACCTTCTGGTTTAGAATTTCTAATCATTAATCTATATATTCCAGAGTTTTTTATTTTAAAGGTATAAGACAAAGGAGAACTACCTGAAAAAGGACCATTGTATCTAAGATATCCTGTACCCTTAAAATCTGGAGTTGTGGTTTCAAAAACCCACTTTCCGTAATCCGATTTTGTGCTTTCTGCTTCCATTATTAAAAGACCATTCTCTTCTAAAAAAATATCTATTTTGTTGTTTACAGGAGTTATAGAATCATCTATATATTCTGGTATAGGTTGTTTTTCATCATCACATACCGGAATTCCACTTTTAGTTTCCTCCACATCTTCATTAGGAGTTTCATCTTCTTCTTTAATCGTATCATCCGCTGGGGAATCCTCTTTTATTTCTTCACTGGTTTCTGTTTTAGAACCGTCTATAGATTCATTTTCTTTTTGACAACCAAATGTCAAAATCAAAATAAATAATAAACCCATCAATCTTAAATTTGTACGTATCATTATGTTTAGCCGTTTGGTTAGTTTATAATTTTCAAGCTAGCCAATTAGTATACTTAAGAGTGTTACATATGGTTTTAATTCAAAAAACAATAGCGAACAAAATGGTATTCAAAAACTATTATTTAGATAAAAAGCCTTTAATATTTTTTTAAAATCATTCTATGAGCCATATTTAAATCTATAAATTTGGGCTTTAAATTATAAAACAGAGATATGTCTCAAGCAAAAGAAGGAAGCACAGTAAAAGTACATTACACAGGTAAATTAAATAACGATCAGGTATTTGATAGCTCTAGAGAAAGAGAACCTTTAGAATTTACAGTAGGTGCTGGACAAATGATTCAAGGTTTTGATCAAGCAGTAAACGGAATGTCTGTTGGAGACAACAAACAGGTTACCATTGTTGCAGAAGAAGCTTATGGAGCAAGAAACGAAGATGCTGTGTTTAAATTACCTAAAACACAATTACCGGCTGAGTTAGAACCTCAGGTAGGAATGCAATTAGAAGCTAGTCGTGAAGATGGTCAAACACAAATGTTAGTAATTGTTGGTCTTGAAGAAGAAGAAGTTGTATTAGATGCAAATCACCCATTAGCGGGTCAAGATTTAAATTTTGATATTGAATTAGTTGAAGTAAACTAAGTTTTACTTTTTCATAAAACACAAAACACCTTTTACTTATAAAAGGTGTTTTTTTTATCTTTATACTTGACTTTTAAACAATATTTATGAAATCAACCTTATTAAAAATCACTCTTTTTTCTTTACTATTTATAGGATGTAAAACATCTAACAAAGAAAACCCTCATCATTTAGAAGCTTCTATTTTAAACAAAGATAGTAGTAAAAAAAACTTAGACTGGGCAGGAACATATGTAGGAACTATTCCTTGTGCAGATTGCAGCGGAATTAAAACAAAAATTACCATTAAGAAAGATTTAACTTATACCAAGCAAGTTGAGTATTTAGGTAAAGACACTAATAAAACTATTACCAAAGATCAATTTACTTGGAATGATTTAGAAAATACCATTAACATAGAAAATGTAAGTTATATGGTAGGTAAAAACACTTTAATTCAGCTAAACAAACAAAAAGAATCCATTGACGGGGCTTTGGCAACCAAATATGTATTGCAAAAAATTGCGACAGATACAAAGCTTACAGAAGTTAAATGGTATTTGATAGAGCTTGTTGGAAAACCAATAAAAGCCGCTCAAAAAAACATTCCAAACCTAACTTTAGATAGCAACAACAACCGTGTTTCTGGTTTTACGGGATGCAATAGTATTTCTGGAAATTATGATCTTAAATTTGGAAACAGACTCTCCTTTTCTAAAACAATAAGCACTAAAAAACACTGTTTTAACAATCCTTATGAAACTGCTTTTTTAGGAGTAATTGAAAAAATTGACAACTACACAATTCACAACGATACCTTGTCTTTACACAAAGCCAAAATGGCACCGTTGGCAAAATTTGTACGCGTAAAATAGTTAGGTAACATTTTTAAAAAAAATCAATGAATAAATTCATTTTTACACTTACTTTTTTATTTACTTCTGCATTTCAAATATATGCACAAGATCAAATAGAAACACTTTCCAATGGAAAAAAAATAATTCTACACTCGGACTATACTTGGGAATATCAAAAAGGAATAGAATATAATTTTGATTTTTCTACAATAAAAGATAATATAATTCCAAAACTTTTAAGACAAGGAATAAGTGTTAATAAAAAAACACTTGTAACCGCTATTGAGTTAAAAATACAAGGATGGAAATACACCATGCCAAGACCTAAAAGTTCAAAAGCATATTGGGGTAATAGAGATGGAAGAACCACATGGTATAATGGATACTGGAAAAATAATAAAACAAATAAATATTCAGGAATAATTCCCAAGAAACATACCGATGGTTACTACTATGGAGATAATCAAAACAATACTGGCTGGAGAAATGGAGGAAGCCCTTCCTTTCCCTCTAAAATAGAATGGTTATTATCTACTAATGGAGGAATAAAGCCTCGCTAAAAAAACACTACACAACTCCTGCTTATCTTTAATTCGGGTTTAGTTCTTTCTCAAAGTTTGGTCTATATACACTAAGTCAGCCAAATTTTGTTGTCAGGAATTTTCGGGGTGGCTCTGTGGACAACAAAGAAACAAATCCTAACAAAAAACTAAGGTTAGTAAAATACATTAAATGCATTTTTCACAAACACCACTCACCTCAATATCTACTTGTTGAATTTTAACATTGGGGATTTGAATTTGAATTGTGTTTGTAGTATCTACACAAGAAACCTCTAAACATTCTACACATTTAAAATGTACGTGTTTATGGTTATGACATTCTGTGGTACAATACTCTTTACACATGGCATAATAAGTATCATCTGTACTAACAGAAGCTTTGTGAATAATACCACTATCTAACAAAGCATTTAACGTTCTATACAGAGTAACTCTATCAAAATGTTTTAACTTTTTTTGCAACTCACTATACGGTATGGCCGAATTGTAATTCGCAATAACCGTAAGCAACTCTAACCTTTTAGGAGTTGCTTTTAAGTTTCTATCTCTTAATAAATCTGTAAATTTTATTTCTAAATCCATCTCTTTAAAAATTTACTTTTATTCCCAGTACAATACTTCTTCCTAAATCGTCAGAAAAATATCTTAATCTATTTAAATAATCTCGGTACTTAACGTTAAAAGCATTGTCTAACTTAATGTAAGAGTTTACTTTTGTTTTTGACACGTAAAACTCACTTGTAAAATTAACATTCACCAGCTGATAAGCATTTGGTGGAGGTAAAATATCTTGATTTTCTAACAAATGATTTTGTTTAAATACATATTTGTACTGTATTTCTAGAACCGAATTTCTAAAAAACCCTTGTTTAAAACCTTTAAATTCTGCATTTAACAATCCATTGTTAGCAGGCATATATACTAATGGTGTAGATTCTGATAAATTATCTCCTCTTATAAAACTATACTTAGCTCCTACCTTAAAATTATCCGTAAAAAGATAATTTGTTCCAAAATCAAAACCTAAAATTCTAGCATTATCTTGCTGATATTCAAAAACAGGAAACGTTCCTCTAATGGTTGTTGTAAATTCATTTTCTGACTGTAAATAAATATAATTATCTATATACTGTGCATACACTAAACTTTCAAAAAACCATTTAAAATCTATATTTCCTTCTAATCCTAACGTAGCTTTTACACCTGTTTCTTTTTTAAAATCAGGATTTCCTACTTCAAAACCACTAACTCCTTGATGCAATCCATAAGAATACAATTCATTTATGTCTGGGTTTCTAGAAGTAAGACCTAAATTAAAAGACCAAAATAAATTATGAGTTGCATGATAATCTACTCCTGTAGCCAAACTGTAATTGTGAAAATAATTATCATATTTTTCAACATCTCTATTTACATTTCTATTGATATAAGCAACATTTTGATAAGTAAAATTGTAACGTCCTCCAAACTCAAACTTCCATTTATCTAAATCCAAATCAAATAACGCAAAACCACCTATTTGATGTGATAAATAATCTGGAATTAAAGGTAAAATTCCCGTTTCAGGATCATTGGTATTATCGGTAAATGTATATTGAATTCCCTTTTTAACTTCTAATTGATTTTGATACTTTTTTTGATGTGTAGCTTCTAAAAAATGAGTCTGCTGTAACAAGCCCAATGCAGGAGTGTCAGATCTTCCAGATCTTCGTACATCATACTCTTCTCTTTTATCTATTTGACCTGCATAATTAAATGTATATTTTTCATCATCCGTTATCAATACCTCATTTTCCCATTTCAATAAATGATGATATACTTTTTGCTTAGGAGCATCAATATCATAAGAAAAATCAGTCTCTGTATATTGAGGTTCATCTGCATGCAAAACCGATTGAGCATATTCTGAGAGCTCTCCATTTTCTGAATCTGTACTAAGTGTAACATGAGCACCTCTTAAGACTCCCAATGTAGTATTAAATGTACTTGCATATACTTTAGACATCCAAGAATCAGACATGTTTTTTTCTAATTGAACCGCTAAATTTGCTTCAGTATATCCTGTATTGTTTAAATAATAATCAGACGTTTTTCTATCTCCATATTTTTTTAAAGTTCCAGTAACTCTCCAAGCTATTTGTTTATTATTTTGTTCTAAACTTAAATTCACATTATGCCCATTCCCATTTGTTTCCGTAAAATAAAGCAAACCTCCATGTAAATGAGGATCTTCTTGAATCTCTTTTGGAATTACATTTATAACCGCTCCTAAACTACTTCCTTGATATTCCAAGGCACCTACACCTTTGGTCACTTTTATAGTTCCTGCCATTAATGGATCAATTTCTGGAGCATGGTCATTCCCCCATTGCTGACCACTTTGTACCACTCCATTATTTAACAACATAACTCTACTACCATAAAGACCATGCACTACAGGCTTTGCAATACTATTTCCGTTTTTAACTGTACTTACACCTGTTAAGTTTTCTAGTTGATTGGCTAAATTTTTATTGGTGTTTTTCTGTATATTTTTAAGTTTAACTACCTGTGTACTTTGAGTTGATTTTTTTGGATGTTTGTTTAGTAAATGAATACCATCCAACATATTAACCAAATGTGGCATTTCTACATCTACCGTTAAATGGTTAGATAAAGCAATAGACTTTTCTTTGTCTTCGCAGCCCATATGACGGACAATTATATGATAATTACCCTTACAAATATTTTTGATTTCGTAATACCCATCCTGATTGCTAATTGCTCCTTTACCCGTTTCTTTTATAAATACAGAAGCTCCAACAATTGGGGTTTTGTTAGAGGTGTTTTTTATAATTCCAGAAATAGTATAACTACAATTTTGTGCAAAAAAGCTATACTGAACAAACAGTATAGCTATTGTTAAATAATATCTAAATTTCAATGTCTATTTTCTTATCTGTTTAATCCTAAATCAAAAGTGATATCCACATCATTTTCACCACCTGCATTGGTAACATCACCATTAGCAACACCTTCTGCAAATTTGTTTGGCTCATGACGTAAAACAATTTTAACAGCTCCTCCAGTATAAGATTCTCCTGTTGTAAAAGTAGTTTCAAGACCAATTGGTTTTCCATTTTCATCCTTATCGGTATATAAAACTGTTAATCCATCAATTTGGTGTGTATAGAAAAATTGGTGCTCTGTCCCTTCTTCTTTAACTTCAGCATCAATATCATCTCCATGTTCATGATCATGCTCTTCACCTTCTTCTTCATGCTCCTCTTCCTCTTCTTCGTGATGGTCTTCGTCCTCTCCATTTAGAGAAATCACTGTAGTGTATACCGTGTTAGAATCTAAACTTCCTTCTGTTTTTTCACTATCATCAACTACTCCGTCTCCATTTTCATCATGCCAATGAAAAACAACATCTTCTCCTCCTGCTTCAGGTGTTAAAGTTAAAGTTACATTCGCTATTAATTCTGGTTCATTAGGTATTACTGGATCATCTTTTTCACAAGAAACAATACTACTTGCTATTACTAACGCGGCTATAATTGCTTTAAATTTCATTTTAGTCTTGATTTTTATTTTATGTTTGATGCAAATATATAAAACATTCAAACAAACGCAACTATGTTGCGTTTAATTTTGTGTTAAAAAAATTATATCTTCATCAAAAAAAATAGAATGCACAAAAACATACTAAAAATTCTAATCCTTTCGCTTATTATCGTCTCTTGTAAAACAACTAAATCAATGTCTAACACACCATTAAAAAACACATCGTTCTATATAGGAACTGTTACTAATAATGATTTTTCTACAAGTGAAGGAATCTATCAATCAACTATTGATGAAAATGGTAAAATGAGTGCTATAAAATTGGTTGCTAAAACAGACAATCCTTCATATTTGACGATAACAAAAGATCAAAAGTATTTAATTAGTACAAACTCTGGTGGAGATATAGGCTTGTCTAGTTTTAAAATTGAAGAGAACCTATTAAAGGAAATCAATACATCAAAAACAGGAAAATCTCCCTGTTATGTTTCTACCAAAAATGGATATCTGTTAAATGCAAATTATGCTGATGGATCTATCAATTTGCATAAAATAGACAGCAGTGGAAAATTAAGTGATATTCTAGATACTGAACAACACAACTATAACATTCCTAGTAAACACAAAAGACAAAAGAAATCTTTTGCACATTCTTGCTACTTTGAACCCAACTCTAACAACATCATCGCTATTGATTTAGGAGCAAATAAAATCTTGTTTTCTAGTATTGATACCCAAAGTGATACGTTTGTTTCTAACGCTTTTAGCGAATTACAAATGCCTAGTGAAAGTGGACCTAGGTTATTAACTTTCCACCCTACACTTCCTATTTTTTATGTGGTTAATGAGCTGAATGCAACCGTTACGGTGGTTCAAAAAAACACCAAGAAAAATACTTATAGTATTGTAGAAACAGTAACTACATTACCTTCAAATTTTAAAGAAAATAATACAGCTGCACATATAGAAATTACCAAAGACGGTAAGTTTTTATACATGAGCAATAGAGGTCATGATAGCATTACTGTTTTTAACGTAACAAAAAACGGAACCTTAAATTTTGTAGAAAGAGTTTCTGTAAACGGTAAACACCCTAGAAATTTTTCGTTAAGTACAGACAATCAATTTTTAGTAGTTGCTAATAGAGATACAAACAATATTTGTTCTTTTAAAAGAAACACTACCACAGGTAAACTTACTTTTGTAGATGAAATTGAAGCTCCTAGGGCTACTTGTATTTTGTTTTAAATTATTATTTATCAGCAAATTTTAGTTCGCTCATATTAATATTCTTATGCTTGTTTTTTGCATAAGAATATCCCTCTATCCACCATTCTGTCATTAGTTCTTTGTCAAAAACTAAAGAATTGGTGGTTAAAATTGTGGGAGTATAATATAAATTTAATTGTACGTCTCCGTAATGTGATGCCAATTTACCAATAGAAACATTGTGATTCCTAACTTGTTCTAGAGTAAAATCTAACACATCAGAAATTAAGGAGAATGGATTTTTTGCGGGAATATTGGCAATCAACTTGGTTTCGGTATCTAAAATAATCACATCAATTTCTGTGGCTCCACGGTTGATGGCTTCTTTAATAGGAACCAAAGCTCCAAAACCTCCATCTGCATATTGAAAATTATCTTTTTCATACAAACTCATAAACGGAACATAGTTACAAGATGCCCAAATCCAATCACAAAACTGTTTTCTGTCAAAATCTTTAATAGACTTGTACTCTACTTTTCCTAGTGTTAAATTAGAAACGGTAACTACAATATCTTTATGAGTTGCTTTTAAATCTGCAAAAAACTCTTCATCAATTGTATTGTGCAATAGTTTTCTAAGATTTTTACTTTCACCAAATGTTTTTTGCTTTCTTATTAAATTCCACAAAACCTTAAAATGATTGATAGAAACTGTTTTTGCTCCTCTCCTTCCTTTAATAACAAAAGGATTTACACTAAAAATGGTTGACTGATTTACGTTGGTATACAAATCCTTTAACATTTCTATTCTCCCCAAAGCCAAATGAGAAATTAACAAGCTACCAGTAGACGTTCCTACTAAAATATCGTATTCTTTTTTTAATTTGGTAATTAAGTACTCTGCCACTCCTCCTGCAAATGCTCCTTTGCTACCTCCCCCAGAAATCACCAATGCACGCATAACTATTTAAAATTTTAGACTTATTTTAGTCAACTAAATATACATATTTAATAGTTACAAAACAGAATGAAAAAACTTCATTACTTTATTTACCTAAGCTGTACAATCCTTTTGTTTTCTTGCAAAAAAGAACCTACTATTTATGATGTCATTGAATGTAATACTTCTACAAATTTTAACCATTCTAAAACTATTAGAGATGTAAAAAATAGTTTTGAAATTACAATTGGAGAAAACTGGAAAAGAGAATTGTATTTTGATGATTATCAATCTAGAATTTATGCAGCAGACACCACTAGAAGTTTTTCATCTTCTTTTATTATTGACATTACTCGTTTTAAAGGAAAAATTATTATTGAAGAAGCATTTAAAAATAAAATAAGTAAGCAAACATTAGCAAAACCTAGGTCTTTTATTATCAATCAGGGTCTTATTACTTTTAACCAAAACCCCGCTTATGCAATTTATAGTTTTCAAAAAAACACAGATTCCGCAACTTATACAATACAATGTTACATGTCTAATAAGGACTATTATTATTTGCTTTCTGCACAAATAAACGGGAGTAAAAACTTATCACACAATAGCTCTGAGATTTTAGAAATTTTTAACTCTTTAAAAATATTGCCTTAACAATAAAAAGCAAATTGGTTTTATTTTGTAAAAGTTTATGCTTGTTGTAAACACTTAGTTATTTTTGCCCAAAATTGTAAACACCATGCAACACATTTTAGATAGATTTATTAGCTATATAACCGTAGATACACAATCGGACCCTACAAATCCTAATTTTCCTAGTACGGAAAAACAATGGGTTTTAGCTCGTATGCTAGAAAAAGAATTGCAAGAAATAGGATTGACAAATGTTCTATTAGATGATAATTGCTATTTAACAGCAACCTTACCCAGCAATGTAAACCATAATGTACCGGTAATTGGTTTTGTTGCCCATATAGATACCAGTCCAGATTTTAGTGGAGAGAATGTAAATCCACAAATACATAAAAATTACGATGGTGGAAATATTGTGTTAAACGCAACACAAAACATTATTTTAGATGCTACTTATTTTGATGACATTCAACAATACAAAGGGCAAACTATTATTACAACAGATGGAACTACGCTTTTAGGTGCCGATGACAAAGCCGGAGTTACAGAAATTGTAACTGCTATGGAGTATTTAATAAATCATCCAGAAATTAAGCACGGAACTATTCGTATTTGTTTTACACCCGATGAAGAAGTAGGGAAAGGTGCTCACAAATTTGATGTAAAAGCGTTTGGAGCTGAATGGGCTTATACTATGGACGGTAGCCAAATAGGAGAATTAGAGTACGAAAACTTTAATGCTGCTAGTGCTGTAATTACGGTTCAGGGAAAAAACGTTCATCCTGGTTATGCTAAAAATAAAATGGTGAATGCTGTTTTGATCTCTCAGCAGTTTATAAACGGATTGCCTTCGGATGAAGTTCCAGAAAAAACAACAGGTTATCAAGGATTTTATCATTTACATGACATAAACGGAGATGTAGAAAAAACAACCTTAGAGTATATTGTAAGAGACCACGATTTAGAAAAATTTGAAGAGCGTAAAGAAACTATGAAGTCTTTAGTATCTTCGCTGAACCAAAAATTTGGAGAAGAAATTTTTTCTATAAAAATAAAGGACCAATATTTTAACATGAAAGAAAAAATAGCTCCTGTAATGCATATTGTTGATATTGCAGCAGAGGCTTTAGAAAGAGAAAATATTACACCGTTATTTAAAGCCATTCGTGGTGGTACAGATGGTTCTCAATTATCTTTTATGGGATTGCCTTGTCCTAATATTTTTGCAGGTGGACATAATTTTCATGGTAAATATGAATATGTACCCTTGGAATCTATAGTACAAGCAACCAAAATAGTGGTTAATATTGCTGAAATTACAGCAGAAAAATATAAAAAGTAAAACGCTTCTCGATACAAATTAGCTGCATTTCATTCCGCTAATTCACTCGAAGTGACAAAATAGTCAACTCAAGTAAAAGCATCGAGAACAATTAATGCCAGTTCGAGTGTTTTACAAAGTGTAACGGAGTAAAATGTATCGAGAACAAAATGCAAATAAAGTTCGATTAATTTTAAAAACGCAATTAAGATTGCATCGAAAACAACAAATGTCAGTTCGAGTGATTTTTGAAGTATGAAAAAATTGTATCGATAACAACCAATATATAAAGTAGTTTAAAACAATAAATAATGAACAATCAATTTTTAATTTCGTTAACCGAAAAATACGGAGCACCTTTATACGTGTACAATGCAGACATTATAGAACGTCAATACAATCGTATGATGAACGCTTTTTCATCTGTAAAAAATGTAAAATTGAACTATGCAGTAAAATCTAACACCAATTTAAATGTTTTAAAGTTTTTAAAAAATTTAGGATCTGGAGGAGACTGTGTATCTGTACAAGAAATTAAATTGTGTTTGGCTGCTGGTTTTAACGTAGCAGATATCTCTTATACACCCAACGGAGTTTCTTTTGAGGAAATTAAAGAAGCTAAAGAATTAGGAGTAAAAATTACGTTAGACAATTTATCTAGTTTAGAAAAATTTGGAAACGCATTTCCAAACGCTCCTGTTTCTTTACGTATCAATCCGCATATTATGGCAGGTGGAAATGCTAAAATTTCTGTGGGACATGTAGATTCTAAATTTGGAATTTCTCACACACAAATTGATGCTATTAAAGAAGTACTTACTAAAACAGGAACTCCTGTAAATGGAGTACACATGCACACAGGTTCTGATATTAAAGATCCTAGTGCGTTTGTAGAAGCTATGGAAGTTTTATTAGGAATTGCAACACAATTTGATACGATTGAATTCATCGACTTAGGAAGTGGATTTAAAGTGCCTTATCAAGATGGAGATATTGAAACAAATTTAGAGGAATTAGGAACTATTTTAGGTGCTAGATTCAACGAGTTTTGTACAGAATACGGAAAAGAATTAAAATTGATTTTTGAACCTGGAAAATTCTTAGTAAGTGAATCTGGAAAATTTTTAGCCAAAGTAAATGTCATCAAACAAACACCTAATATTAATTTTGTTGGAGTTGATAGTGGTTTGAATCATTTAATGAGACCTATGATGTATGATGCTTACCACAGAGTACACAATATTTCTAACCCAAACGGAGAAAAAGAAACGTATAATATAGTAGGTTATATTTGTGAAACGGATACGTTTGCAGAAACTAGAGAGTTAGGAAAAGTAAGCGAAGGTGATATTATTTGTATGGACAATGCTGGAGCTTATTGTTTTTCTATGGCTTCTAACTACAATTCTAGATTTAAGCCTGCCGAAGTATTAGTTGTAAAAGGTCAGGATTATTTAATTAGAGAAAGAGAAACTTTTGAAGATATTCTAAAAAATCAAATAGAAGTTGATTTATAGGAGTTACATAAAACTAAAAACGCTAACCATACGGTTAGCGTTTTTTGGTTTTAACTTTTAGTTATTTAGAAGTTTACCACTTCTCCGTAGTAACAAGCATTGTAAATATCTTTCAATTCTTGTACGGTTGGTTTTCTTGGGTTAAAACCTGTACATGGATCAATAAAAGCATTGTTAGCCATATAATCTAAGTTCTTTTCCCAATCTTCTTGAGAAATTCCAAAATCTTTAATGGTTGGAATGTTGTTTACTTCAGAACGTAAATCTTCAATAGCTACGGCTAATTCTTCGGTAGTTTCTTTACCAATTACCTTTGCTAAATCTGGAAAACGATTTGATACTTTTGCATTGTAACGAATTACATTGGGTAAGAAAATAGCGTTAGACATACCGTGTGGCATACCAAACAAAGCTCCAACTTGGTGAGATAAAGAGTGTACAATTCCTAACCAAGCATTGTTAAAAGCCAATCCTCCCATAAAAGAAGCATCGTGCATGTTTTGACGTGCTTTGATGTTTGTAGGATTGTTCACAGCTTCTTTTAAGTTGTTAAAAACAATTTCCATTCCACCTTTTGCCAAAACATCTGCATAATTATCTTCAATGTTAGAAACATACGCTTCTACACAATGTGTCAATGCATCTAATCCTGTGTTTGATGTTACATGAGCTGGCATAGATGCACAAATCTCACCATCAACAATAGCAATATCTGGAGTTAATTCATAAGAAACAATAGGATACTTTACCCCTTTTTCACGATCTGTAATTACAGCAAGACCTGTAGTTTCTGTCCCCGTTCCACTTGTTGATGGAATGGCAATAAATTTGGCTTTGTTTCTTAATTTTGGCACTGAAAAAGGTTTGATCATTGCCTCAAAATCAGCATCTGGGTGTTCGTAAAAAACCCACATCATTTTGGCTGCATCAATGGCAGAACATCCTCCTAAACCAATAATCCAATCTGGTTGAAACTCTTGCATTACCTTTGCCCCTTTTAAACAAGTTGCAGAAGATGGATCTTCTTCTACTCCTTCAAAAAGTTTGGTTTCAATACCTGCTTCTTTTAAATACGCAACTGCTTTATCTAAAGTACCACTTTTTCTCATAGAGCTTCCTCCAGTTACTAAAACAGCTTTTTTACCTTTTACATTTTTTAATTCTTCTAAACTTCCTGCACTATGCAGTACTTCGCCTGCAATAAATAATTTACTCATTTTAAACTTTTTTTTGTTGAGACAAAATTACTTAAGCAGCAAAGCTTATAGATTATAAAAAAATTCCTAATACTTATAAATTCGCGACAACTCTGATTTTAATTCTGTTGGAGTCTCTTTTAATTTGGCATATACAAACTTATTTAAGGCCGAAGGAGAATCAAACCCCAACTCATAAGCAATTTCTTTATGATTTTTACCAGAGAAAATTAGCAAACGTTTTATTTCTGTTAAAATACGTTCGTGAATAATATACAAAGCTGTATGTCCTGTTTTACTTTTACAAATCTCATTTAACTTTTTAGAAGTAATTTTTAATTCGTCTTTGTAATAAGTAACGGTTCTTTTTGATTTAAAATTAGTTTCTATCAACGTTTTAAACTTGGCAAAATAATCCAATTGATTGGGGGCTTGGAACCCTTGGTATTTTTGATGAGCAAGTTCTATTATCTCTAACAACATAATCTTAATATAGAATCTAATTTGTTCCTTTTTTATAGGTGATAAACTCTTAAAAAAAGACAAAATTTGTGTTCCATAAGTATGAATCTTTTCAAATGGTACCTCTTCTAAAACAACATGATTTAGTTTATTTATCAAATCATTATTATAAGAAATCAATTCATTTTTTAACAAATCAGAACAAAACAAGACCTCATCAAACTGAATAACAACTCCTTTGGCATCTTCACTTTTTGTTAAAGCATTAATCTGGTTAGGAAAAACTACCGAGATTTCATTCTTAGACAATTCTAACGTTTCGTGTTCTATTTGCTGCTTTACAGTTCCTTGTTCTAATAATAATACCTGAAAATAATCGCTTCTATGTAAAACCTCTTCATTTTTAATTTTAAGATCCTCTAAATCATAAACATGAAACGAAAGACATGGGGATTTATGTGCATCAAAATATTCTTTTAGGGTATAATTTCTAATTTCCATTTGGCTGTGCTATTAGCTTACAAAGTTAGTTAGAAATATATAAACTATAACTCTTAAACTAAGAACCTATAAAACCTTTTATTACTGATAAGTAGTAATCCTATATTTAACAAAAACATAAGTTTAAAAAAATATTAAAACCTCTAAATTTGTTGATGGTAGTTTTATTTTACCTCTAAAGCTAAATGATCATAAAACAAACCTTAAAAGAGATTCTAAAGCTAAAAATTTGTTTAATCGTATTTATAACTAATTATATAGATGCTTTTTAGAGGTTAATCTATTTTATATTTAATTAACCAAAAACAACTCTTATTTTTGATTGATATAAAATACATTAACACAAAAAAAGCTTACTTAAAAATGTAAAAACAAAAATTTATAAACTACCAACTCCAAATTTTTATTAAAGAAACCAACCAATCTCTTAAAAAGCATAAAAACACTATAAAATAGGTATCAATACTTCTTTTGATACCTATTTTATAATTAATTCCCTTTAATTTGCAAACAACAAACAATTAAAACGTCTATGAAAAAATTAACCCTTTTTATTTTTCTCCTGAGCTGTGTCTATAGTTTTGGACAAGAAAAATTTACCATTACTGGAGTGGTTAAAGATGCCAGTAACGGAGAAACTTTAATTGGTGTGAGTATCATCGAAAAAAGCACCTCACAAGGAACCGTGACCAACGAATACGGTTTTTACTCTTTTACTTTAACCAAAGGAGAACACACCATTGATATTTCTTATTTAGGATATAACAATTTTACCAAGAAAATTAACCTAACTAAAAACACAACACTTAACATAGATCTAAAAGAAAATTTAGAGAGTTTAGATGAAGTGGTCATTTCTGCCTACACCGAAAAAGTGAGCATTAAAAAAGCAGAAATGAGTGTTAACAAAATGGAAGTTCAAACCATTAAAGCCATTCCGGCTGTTTTAGGAGAGGTAGATGTTATAAAAGCAATTACAACACTCCCAGGAGTAACTACTGCTGGTGAAGGTCAATCTGGTTTTAATGTACGTGGTGGAGCTGCCGATCAAAATTTAGTTTTGTTAGATGAAGCTACGCTGTACAATCCTTCTCATTTATTTGGGTTTTTCTCTGTAATTAATGCAGATGCTATTAAAAACTTAAAACTATACAAAGGTGGTATTCCATCAAAGTTTGGTGGTAGAATTTCATCAGTTTTAGACATTCATCAAAAAGATGGTAACAAATATGAATTTCATGGAAATGGAGGGATTGGTTTGCTTTCTTCTAGATTAACTTTAGAAGGACCTATTGTTAAAAAGAAAGCTTCTTTTTTTCTAAGTGGACGTAGATCTTATGCCGATTTATTTTTACCTCTAATTCAGCCAGACAACGAAAGTAAGGCCTATTTTTATGACTTAAACACCAAAGTAAATTGGGATGTAGACGATAAAAACCACTTGTATTTATCAGGTTATTTTGGTCGTGATATTTTTGCTTTAGGAGATACTTTTATCAACGAATACGGAAATGCAGTTGCCAACCTAAGATGGAATCATGTTTTTAACAGTCAGTTGTTTTCTAACTTATCTTTAATTTATAGCGATTATTACTACGGATTAGAAATTGACCTAGCAGGATTTAAATGGGATTCTGGTTTAGAAAACTACAACCTTAAATACGATTTTACTCAATATTATAACGAGAAAATTACGTTTAACTATGGTGTAGAAGGAATTAATTATGTGTTTAATCCTGGTAAAATACAACCTAACTCACCTGATTCTGGAATTTCTGTAGATCAAATAGCTAAAAAATATGCTTTAGAATCTGCAGCTTATATAGATGTAGAACACAGGCTAAACGATAAAATTGATTTAAGATACGGACTACGTTGGTCTAACTTTTTAAGATTTGGTGAAAATGATATTAATATTTACAATGGTTCTCCGGTTTTGTATGATAGTGATTTAAAAATTTACGAACAAGCCACTCCTATTGGACAAATAAATATGGATAGAAGTAAAATTAGAAAAACCTACAACAACTTAGAACCTCGTTTTTCTATAGCCTACGCATTTAACAACAAAAGCTCTTTTAAAGCGAGCTACCAAAGAATGGCTCAATACATTCATATTTTATCCAACGCACAATCTCCTACTCCCCTAGATATTTGGACTCCAAGTGGCGAGCACATCAAACCTCAACTTTCTGATCAAATAGCTTTTGGATATAGTCAAGATTTTAATGGTAAATACAGCTTGACTGCAGAAGTTTTTGGTAAAACAACAGACAACAGAATTGATTATATTGATGGTGCCGATTTAGTAGCACAAGAAGCGATTGAATCTGTTATTTTAAACGGAAAAGCTAGAGCTTATGGTTTAGAGTTGATGTTTAAAAAAGAGCAAGGAAAATTTACAGGATGGATTAGTTATACCTTGTCTAGATCAGAACAACAAACCACTGGAAGAACTGCCGAAGAGGTAGGAATTAACAACGGAGATTGGTACGCTACAAGCTATGACAAAACACACGATTTGTCTGTAATTGCGAGTTACAATGCCTCTAAAAGATGGAAGTTTAATACCAACTTTACTTTACAAACAGGACAACCTGTAACCTATGCAGATGCTAGTTACAGTTACTTAGGATTAAATATACCAAACTACGGAGCCAGAAATGAAAACAGATTGCCAATGTATCACAGAGTGGATGTATCTGCAACATATTCTCCTAAAAAATATGAGACTAAAAAATGGAAAGGAGAATGGGTTTTTAGTGTTTACAACTTGTACAATAGACAAAATGCATCTTCAATTTCTTTTACACAAGATGAAAATTTCTCAACAGGAACGACTAGAAACATTACAGAGCGCTTAACCATGTTTGGATTGATTCCTTCTGTAACCTTTAACTTTAAATTCTAAAAACCATGAAAAAATACATATATACCATACTTATTGCTATTATTTCTTGGTCTTGTACCGAAGAAATTGTGTTAGACGATATTTTAAATTCTACTCCAAGACTGGTGGTAGAAGCTAATATTGATTGGAATAAAAATGATGATGAGACTTCTAAAACTCAAACCATTAAATTAACAAAATCAACCTCTTATTATAGCCAAGATTACCCGGTAGTAACCAATGCCACTATTACGGTAACTAACAGTAGTGACCAGTCTATGGGAACATTTGCTTATGATCCTACTTTAGAAGTATATCTGTCTACTGATTTTAACAAACCTGTTTTAGGAGAAACGTATTTTATAAAAATTGAAGTTGACGGAGAGGTTTACACAGCCAATGACACCTATACTTCTATAGTAGATCCTAATTACATTAGACAAGGTTTAAATACCGATTTTGATCCTGATGGAATTATAAATGTAGATTATAATATTGATAATGAAATTGGAGTAGATAATTACTATTTATTTAAAATTGAGCCTCCAACAAGAGTAACTCTTTTGCCCGAATATTCTAATGCTGATGACAAATTAATTAGCGAAGAGCCTGGAAAAAACAACTATGATTTCACTTATCTTGAAGAAGAATTAGAGCCAGGAGATTTGTTAAAAATTACTACTTACGGAATTAGCCAACGTTATAATGATTATATGAATAAATTATTATTAACTGCCGAGGGTTCTAGTGGTCCTTTTTCTACAACTCCCGCCACCATTAGAGGGAATGTTTTAAACGAAACAGATGAAGAAAACCGTGCTTTTGGTTATTTTTCTATCAATCAATTTACCTATTTAGAATATACCGTTAAAGCAAAATCTGAAGAAGAAGTAGTGACAGAATATTAATTCTTATTAAATTAACATAGTTATAAATAAATTATTTTTTCTATAACTATTAGGTTTAGACTTTTTGATTGTAAATCCCTATTTTTAGGAAAAAATTTACAATGAAAAAGTCTTTTCTGTTTTTGGCATTCTTGTGCCTTGTTGTTTCCTCTCTAATTACCAATTGCACTCCTAAAAAAGAAACCAAAAACAATCCTGATTTTGACTACAGCACATACATTTACAATCACACATCGGGTATAAACTCCGTTAAAACTCCTATAAGAATTTATCTTGCTCAAGAGTCATCTATCAGCAATCAAGAACTAAAAAAAGCTTTTTCTATACAACCCAAAGTCAATGGAACTGTAGAAATCATCAACCAAAAACAACTAATTTTTACACCTACAAAAAGTTTAAATAACAACACGGTTTACACCATAAACCTTAGTGTAAACAAACTATTTCCTAAAGCATTAAAAACAGAAACAACTTACAGTTTTACTTACAAGACCAAAAAACAGAATTTTGAAGTTCACACAGAAGAAATACAATCTTATAATCAAGATTGGCAATATATTTTAGGAAACATTACCACTAACGATGTTACTTCTTTAGAAAAGGTAAAACAAGTTTTATCTGCAACACAAAACAAACAAACCAAAAAAATCAAGTTTGATAAAGTAACCATAGACACCAATGTTTTTCTATTTAAAATAGATAGTATTTACAGAGGTTCTGAGGATTCCAAACTGTACCTAAATTACAACGGTTCTGCATTAGACATTGATAAAAAGCAGCAAAGAGAAATTTACATTCCCGGTAAAAACAGTTTTAAAATCATTAATGTAAAAGTAATTAATGATGCCGAACAAAGAGTAGAAATTAACTTTAGCGATCCTATAGACAAAAATCAATATTTAAACGGGTTGATTTCTATAGCAACTGCTGGAAAATTAAAGTTTGTAAAAAACGGAAACCTAGTAAAAATTTATCCTGAAAAAACTTTAAAAGGAGAACTTAATGTTATAATTAGAAAAGGAATTAAAAACACTTACGGTTATAAATTTAAAGAAGATGTATACAAAACGCTCTCTTTTGATGAACCCAAACCCGATATTAAATTTTCTAAATCAGGAAATATTCTTCCCGATTCAGAAAACTTAAACATTCAATTTGAAGCCATCAACCTAAAAGCTGTAGATGTTAAAATTTATAAGGTTTTTGAATCTAATATTTTACAGTTTTTACAACAAAACAACTTGCAAGGAAATCAGAATTTTAAAATGGTAGGTAGACCTGTTTTAAAAAAGACAATTCCTTTACAACCCAAAAACGCATCTAAATACTCAAAATGGCAAACCTACGGATTGGCTTTAGACAAACTAATCAATATAGACAAAGGAGCTATTTACAAAGTAGAATTAGACTTCAATAAAAGTTATTCAACTTATAAATGTACAGGAGAAACTCCTAGTACAAATAACCCTATTACAGAAACTAATTTTGATGAGGAAGATTTAGAAACTAGCAATTGGGATAACAATGCCTATTACAGCAATTACGAGAGTTACAATTGGAGAGAAAGAGATGATCCTTGTACAGACTCTTACTATGCCAACAAATCTATTGCAAAAAACATTTTGGCTACAGATATTGGTTTAACGGTAAAAAAAGGAAATAACAACTCGTTTTTTATAGCGACTAACAATACCGTTAGCTCAGAGCCTTTGGTAGATGTTGATATCACCTTCTACAATTTTCAGCAACAAAAAATACACAGTGCCAAAACCAATGCGGAAGGAATTGTTATTAGCCATTTAGACAAAACTCCTTTTGTAGTCACAGCTCAAAAAAATGGACAAACCACCTACGTTAAAGTAAACGATGGAAATGTTTTGTCTATGAGTAACTTTAATACCAATGGAGTAAAACCCACCAAAGGAATACAAGGTTTTATCTATACAGAAAGAGGTGTTTGGAGACCTGGAGACACCATTTTTGTTGGTTTTATGTTAAATGATCTTAAAAATAAAATTCCAAAAGGACATCCTGTAACATTGGAATTAAAAGATCCTAACGGAGTATTAAAACACAGAAAAGTAACCACTGAGGGGCTTAACAACTTATACACTTACAAAGTACCCACCAAAACCAATGCAGGTACGGGTAATTGGAATGTAAGTATTGCCGTAGGAGGTGCTGTTTTTAACAAAACATTAAAAATAGAAACCATAAAACCGAACCGACTTAAAATTAACATTAAAACAGACCGTAAAATTTTAAGCCAAAAAAACAAAGTGGATGTATCTGCTAAATGGTTACACGGAGCCATTGCCAAAGGATTAAAAGTGGAAACAGATTTAATGCTAAAAAATCAAAATACCGAGTTTAAAAATTATACATCTTACGTTTTTAACGATCCTAGCAAACATTTTGAAACAGAACAAACCAATGTTTTAAAATCTAAACTAGATACTAAAGGAAATACAAGTTTTACCTTAAACCCTAAAACAAATAACAATGCTCCGGGAATGTTAAAAGCGTATTTAACTACTAGAGTTTATGAAAACGGTGGTGATTTTAGTACCGATGTATACACACAAACCTATTCACCTTTTACCGTTTATACCGGAATTAAAAGACCTGTGGGAGACAAGACTAGAAATATGCTACTAACAGACAAACAACATTTGTTTGAATTGGTGAGTGTAAACTCAGAAGGGAAACATGTAGCCAACCAAACTTTAGATGTTAAAATCTATAAAATGAAAAACAGTTGGTGGTACAACAATAACAGCAACTATTCTCAGTTTAGTGCTACCACTTATAAAACTGCTGTTTTTAACAAAACCGTTACCACAAACACACAAGGAAAAGCCAATTTTAAGTTTGAAATTAAATATCCAGAATGGGGACGTTATTTTGTAAAAGTAACTAATAAAAAATCTGGACACAGTACAGGAGAAAGTGTTTTTATAGATTGGCCAGGTTGGACTGGAAAAGCTAAAAAAGGAAATCAGAAGGAAGCTGCCATGCTTATTTTTACAACAGATAAAGAAGTGTATCAAATAGGAGAAGAAGTTACAGTGAGTTTTCCATCATCAGAAAATGGAAATGCTTTGATTACCTTAGAAAACAACACAGAGGTTTTAAAACATTACCGAATTAAAACAACTAAAGAAAGTACAACCTTTAAGTTTATGGTAGACAAAACCATGACTCCAAACATTTACATAAACATACACACACTACAACCGCACAACAATACCAAAAACGATTTGCCTATAAGAATGTATGGGTTAAAAAATATTTCTGTAGAAAACGCTGACTCTCATCTTTACCCAATTATAAACGTAGCTAAAGAAGTAGAGCCCGAAACTGAATTTAAGTTAAAAGTATCCGAAAAAAACGGACAGCCCCTAACCTATACCATTGCTATAGTAGATGAAGGTTTGTTAGATTTAACTCGATTTAACACTCCCAATCCTTGGGATACGTTTTATGCCAAACAAGCTTTAGGTATTAAAACATGGGATATGTACGATGATGTTATTGGAGCTTTTGGAGGAAAATTAAATCAAGTATTTAGTATTGGTGGAGATCAAGATTTGGGAGCTGCAAAAACTCAAAAAGCCAATAGATTTAAACCTGTAGTTATTTTTAAAGGACCTTTTACACTGGCAAAAAACAAAACAGCAACTCACAAAATTACCTTACCCAAATATATTGGAGCAGTTAAAGCCATGGTCGTTGCTCATCAACCTAAAAAAGAAGCTTATGGTAAAACGGAGCAAAGTATTTTGGTTAAAAAACCTTTAATGTTATTGGCTAGTGCTCCTAGAAAAGTAAGTCAGAATGAAAAAATTAAAATTCCTATTACCGTTTTTAATTCTATAAAAGGAAAACAAAATGTAAAAGTAGAAATTAAAACGAATGATGTTTTTACAATTACGAGCTCTAAAACTCAAAATGTAGCTTTTACAGAAGCAGGTGATGAAATTGCTTATTTTGACATCAAAGCTCTAAAATCCGGATTGGGTAAAATAACCATTAAGGCAACCAACAAAAAACATTCAGCAAGTTATGATCTTGAATTGGATGCTTACAACCCGATTAGTGACGTCACTAAAAACAAAACCTTTATTATTGAGGCTAATGACGAAAAGGAATTTTCTATTAATGGATTTGGTATAGAAAACAGCAATACAGGAACTATTGAAGTGTCTACTTTTCCTCAAATTAATTTTACTGACAGGTTAAAATATTTAATTAGATATCCTCATGGATGTTTGGAGCAAACGACTTCGGCAATATTCCCTCAATTGTATATAGATGAACTGTTTGAAACTTCTTTGATTGAGAAGAATAAAATAGCAGATAATATCAATAGTGGAATTCAAAAACTAAATAATTTTCAGCTAACCAACGGAGGCTTTAGTTACTGGCCAGGAAATTACAAAGCAAATGAATGGTCAACTAATTATGCTGGGCACTTTTTGTTAGAAGCAGAAGCACATGGTTTTTCTTTACCTTATAATTTCAAAAATAATTGGATTGCTTATCAAAAAGAAACTGCAAGAAGTTGGAGAAAAACAAAATACAACACCTATGTAGAACAAGCTTACAGATTGTATACATTGGCATTAGCGCAACAACCAGAAATATCTATGATGAACAGATTGAGAGAAACATCACAACTCTCTAACATAGCCAAATTAAGATTGGCTTTAGCCTATGCAACTATTGGTCAGCACAAAGCAGCTTTAGAGCTAACACAAAGTGCTTCTTTAATTGATTACAGCAAGGTATATCAAGTAAATCATGGTTCTACATTGGCAAACAAAGCCATTGCTTTAGAAACCTATAGAGTTTTAAAAGATCCTGTAAAAGCTAGAGAATTGTTAAATGACATTGCCAAAGAATTAAATTCAGACAGTTATTTAAACACCAAAACTACAGCAATGAGTTTGCTAGCTGTTGCCAATTATTACAGAGCTATTAACAACAAAGGCTTAGATGTTTGGCTAAAAATAAACAAAGAAAAAATAGCTATTGAAAGTAAAAAATCAATTCAGTCTAAAGAAATAAATCTTAAAAAAGGAGAAAACAAATTTACTATTGAAAATAAACACAAGCAACCTTTGTATGTGATGTTAACTTATGCTGGAATTCCAGAAATTAACACAGAAGAAAGTATTTCTAAAAACTTTGTAACCGCTATAAAATATATAGATACAAATGGAAAAACTTTAGACATTACAAAGCTAAGTCAAGGAACTACTTTTACGGCAGAAATAGAAATTACAAACACTTACAACAAAGCTGTTAAAGATGTTGCCATGACTTATCAAATTCCATCGGGTTGGGAATTGTTAAACACGCGTTACGCAACAGGTGAAACCAACACCAATTCTAATATTGAGTATACTGATATTAGAGACAATGCCATCCATTATTATTTTGATATCAATGCCAATCAAAAAATAAAGTTGCAAGTTAACATAAACACTACTTATTTGGGTTCTTATTATTTACCAGGAACACATGTAGAGGCTATGTACGATCATAATTTTATGAGCCACACCAAAGGAAAATGGATCAATGTAATTCCGTAATTTGAAAACAAAAAAGCACAAAAAAAGACTGTTTTTAACAGTCTTTTTTTTTGTTTCTTATAAATAGCAACTTATTTTTTAAGTACTTTCTTAACAACAATTCCTTCCGCAGATGTTATTTTAAAAGAATACATTCCTGATTGAAAGTGTGAAATATCAACAGAGTTCTCTCCCTTAGATAAAACAGTATTGAATACTTCTTTACCATTAAGATTGTAAACCAAAACTGAAACATTGGTTAAATTAGAAATGTTTACATTAACAATACCTGTTGTTGGGTTTGGAGATAACTGCAACTCTGAAGTAAGATTTATATTAGAAGTACTTAAAACCGTACAACTACTAACAGGTGAACCTGCTACAAAATTACTTTGTGATCCTGACATGTGAAAACTATGGAAAGTTCCATTATGTGCATTCGCTGTTTCGTCTAACAAACTTGCTATCCCTCTATTATACCCACGTGATTCTCCTTGATTAAATTTGTAATAGGCTAATAAACCTGTTTCATTCCCTACCAACTCACATTCTTTATTAGAAATAATTTCTGCAGATGTTCTTACAACATTCCAAATGCGTAAATCCTCTAAATCTCCATAATAACCTGTATTGTTATATAATGTTCTTAATCCCAATAATAAATCACCAGTACCAACATAAGGACTCGTCCCACTTTGTCCAACCAAATTTCCATCTTGGTATACAGATCTTAAACCACTAGAGATATCGTACACACATGCCCAATGATGCCAATTACTATCTCTATTGTAACTAGGTATAAACATATCATTTCCATAAAAAGAAAAATGAAACTCACCAGAACTTCTAAAACCAATTTGTAATTGCTGATTTTGTGCTTCAACCCCTTGACTTAAAATATACCCTGCTTGATAAGGATTGTAGATTCTAGCATAAAACTCAATGGTTAAAGATGAATTATTAATACTAATACCCGGAATTCTTACATAATCATTTTGAGAACCAAAATTTAAATATGTGGCTTGTTCAACTGCATTTGTTTTTTGAGTTGCAGAAGTTAAAGTATTGTTTTGTGCAATAGCATTATTAAGGCACAAGAAAGTAAGTAAAAAAAAGTAGTTTTTTAGTTTCATAAGTTTATATAATTATTAATTAAACAAATTTATTATATACTTATATTTTTGAGTATACCAAAAGGACAAATCAATAGCCCAATCGGGTATTTTACTAAAAAACACCATCCTATAATAAAAAACAAACTAGTATTTATTTCTTCACCTCTACAAGACGTATGTCTGAAGGCAGTTTTTGAAATTTTTTCTTAAAAGCCGCACTAAATTTACTATGATTGTCATAACCTACTTCTTGGGCAATTTTTTTTATTTGCATGTCTGTACTTAAAATTAATTGCATCGCAAACTTCATTTTTCTGTCAATATTATATTGCAACATAGAAGTTCCGTAAATAAGTTTAAAATCTTTTTTTAGTTTAGAAGAAGAAATATTTAATTTTTTAGCAATAACATCAATCCCAATAAACGGACGTTCTAAATTACTTGATATAAGTCGCTCACAATTGGCCATTTTAGTATAATCAACGGTATCTTTTATCTTATAATTCTCTTTTCGTAAATCAGCAAATGCATTTTTAAAAAAAGTAGAGACCAAGCTAAATGTTTGAGCTTTTAAATGAGTTTCATTAAAAATATCTTGATTAAATGTTTTAAAAGTATTTTCTATTTCATGAGACAACACTTCGGCATTGGGTACTATATCTTGATAAGATATAAACCCTTTATCAGAATCATAAAACTCTTTAAACGGAAGTGTATCTTCTAATTTATCAAAGGGAATATTTTTTTTAATCCAATCTGGGTGAAAATGATAAATATAAAACTCACATTTAGATCCTTTATAAAAATAAGCTCCTATTTCGGTTCCTGGCTTTTTAAACCCCCAAAATTTATTTTGAAAAGGGACTTTATCTATAAAGGTATTTTGTCCTTTTATTTGACTCTCGTAAAGAGTAAAAGTAAGCGTATAATGTTCGCTAGGTATATTTTTATCATATACCGTTTTAATTAATGTATTTTGTTTAAAAACTATGTTTGTTATGGTTAGCCAACATCCTTTATCAATTTCACGATAACGCATACTTCCTTTTACAAAAGGGTTATTTCTATAAACAACTTGTTCCTCTGCATTGTGCTTACTACCAGGAGTATTAATAGTTGACTCTATCATTAACTCTGGTGTATTTGCCAAAAAAGGAAACTCAAAAAAACCGTCTTGAAAAAACTTTAAATTTGGTTTTACAAACTGAAACCATTTAGACAAATTCATACTCTTAATTTGATAAAATAAAAACTCAATATTATTGGTTATAAACAAGTTGTCAACTAATTAAATATATAAATTAGAGAACAAGAATAAATTTAGAGAGAACCTATATATAATCTAGGTTTTCTCTAAATTTTATAAATCACAAAAAAAAGAAAAATAGATCAATACAACTCTGTAATTTTGAAAAAAAAAATCACATTATATATTTTAAAACACAAAATAAAAATTGGCTTAGGTTTAATTTTATGCTTTTGGTATGGATTCTTTTTACCCTCTACTCTTTTTAATAAAGATTATTCTACAGTAATCTTTAGCAAAAATCATTCCCTTTTAGGAGCAACCATAGCTAATGATGAACAATGGAGATTTCCTCCCTCCGATTCTATTCCCTTTAAATTTAAAAATTGCATTGTGTATTATGAAGATGAATATTTTAAGTACCATTTAGGATTTAACCCAATAGCTATAGGAAAAGCCATAATGACCAATTACAAAACAGGAAAAAACAAAAGAGGAGCAAGTACTTTAACGCAACAAGTTATTCGGCTAAGTAGAAACAAAAAAAGGACCTATACCGAAAAATTTATAGAACTTATTTGGGCAACTAGGTTAGAATTTTCTAAATCTAAAGAAGAAATTTTAAACCTTTATGCCAATCATGCTCCATATGGAGGAAATGTTGTTGGATTAGAAATGGCATCTTGGCGATATTTTGGAACCTCACCCCAAAAATTATCGTGGGCAGAAAGCGCTACATTGGCCGTTTTACCCAATGCTCCAGGTTTAATTTTCCCTGGAAAAAACAAACATTTATTAAAACAAAAAAGAGATTTTTTATTAAAAAAACTAAAGGATAAAGGAATTATAAACACTACTACTTATGAGCTTTCTATACAAGAAAAAATTCCTACAAAACCTGTAGCCATTCCTCAAGAAAACATTCATTTAATTTCTCATTTAAAACAACACAACAAAGGAAAAAGAATAACAACAAGTATAGATGCTAACATTCAGCAACAAGTATTAAAGACCGTTCAAAAATTTCATCATCAATACCGTAAAAACAACATTCACAACTTAGCTGTTTTAGTGTTAGATGTAGAGACTAAAAAAGTAGTTTCCTATGTAGGAAATAGTCCTACCACTATAAAAAACGAGAAATATGTAGATATGATTCAAGCCCAAAGAAGCACAGGTAGCACATTAAAACCTGTCTTATATATGGGCATGTTAAACAGCGGAGAACTACTACCCAATTTATTGGTACCCGACGTACCTACACAGATACAAGAATACAATCCTCAAAATTTTAATTTCACTTATTCTGGAGCAATTTCTGCAAAAAAAGCATTAGCAAAATCGTTAAACATTCCTGCTGTTCGACTATTAAGAACCTATGGATTGCATCATTTTAAAAACGATTTAAATTATTTAGGCTTAAAAGGAGTTAACAAACCTGTAGACTATTATGGGTTGACTTTAATTTTAGGAGGTGCAGAGAGTTCTTTATGGGACATTACCAATATGTACGCAAATTTAGCAGGAACTGTAAATCATTATAATAGCAACAACGGAAATTATTTTAGCAAAGAACATCAACCCGCTAGTTTTTATCAAAAAACAAAAACAGATTTTGGAAAAAAATCCATCTACAAAAACATTTTTGATGCAGGTAGTATTTATTTAGGTTTTGATGCCATTACAGAACTCACAAGACCCGAAGATGATAAAGAATGGAAACATTATAACTCTTCTCACAAAATATCTTGGAAAACAGGAACCAGCTTTGGAAACAAAGATGCTTGGAGCATTGGTGTTACACAAAAATATGCTATTGGTGTTTGGGTAGGTAATGCTGATGGTGAAGGTATTGCAAACATGACAGGTGTTAATTATGCTGCTCCTGTAATGTTTAATATCTTAGAAAGTTTGCCACAAAATAATTGGTTTAAAAAGCCTATGGATGAACTACAAGAAATTGAGGTTTGTAGTATAAGCGGACACAAAGCAAATCCGTTATGCCCTACTGTTAAAGAATTTGTTCCATTAAACACTAATACCACTTTACCTTGTCCTTATCATCAAAAAATTTATGTAGACCAACACCAAAAGTACCGTGTATTTAAAAACTGTGCAGATGGGAACAACATAACTCCTATTACTTGGTTTGTGTTACCCGCAAATCAGGCTTGGTATTATAAAAAATTAAATGCCAATTATACAGACTTGCCTCCTATTGATAAAAATTGTTTAAACGCGAACAATTCGGTCATGGACTTTATCAGTCCAAATGAAAATACTAGTTTTATACTTACAAAAGATTTTGATGAAAAAACAAATCCTATTGTAATAAAAGTAAGTCATCAAAGAAGTGACGAACAACTGTTTTGGTATGTAGATGATACATATCTAAAATCGACAACATACAACCACGAAATTGCTATTATTCCTAGTCTAGGACAGCATCAAATTATTGTGATAGATCAAAACGGAAACCAAATTAAAAGAAACATCAACATAGAATAACCTATGGATTTTACAAAAACAACAGAACAAGATTCTTTATACAATCACTTAGAAAACATGTCTGCTTTAGAGTTGATACAAAACATTAACAACGAAGATAAAAAAGTAGCATTTGCTGTAGAAAAAGCAACTCCACAAATAGAAGTTTTGATCAATGTAATAGTAGAAAAACTAAAAATTGGCGGACGATTATTTTACATGGGAGCCGGTACTAGTGGTCGTTTGGGTGTTTTAGATGCATCGGAATGTCCTCCTACTTTTGGGGTAGATGAAAATATGGTAATCGGTTTAATTGCAGGTGGAGACACTGCCATTAGAAAAGCGGTTGAAAATGCAGAAGACAACGACATGCAAGGCTGGATAGATTTATTAAACCATCATGTGTGCAAAAAAGATGTAGTCATTGGAATTGCAGCTTCGGGAACCACTCCATATGTAATTGCAGCACTAGAAAATTGCAACAAAAACGGCATTGCCACAGGTTGCATTACCATGAACTTAGAAAGTCCTTTACACAAAGTAGCTCAACACCCCGTTGTTGTAACTGTAGGACCAGAATTTGTAACAGGTAGCTCTAGAATGAAAGCAGGTACAGCTCAAAAAATGGTACTGAACATAATTAGTACAAGTGTTATGGTTTTACTTGGAAAAGTAAAAGGAAACAAAATGGTAGACATGCAATTATCTAACGATAAATTAGTAGACAGGGGAACTAAAATGATTGTAGAAGAAATTAATATTGACTACAACACTGCAAAAGAATTACTTTTAAAATACGGAAGCGTTAGAAATGCAATTAACAACTACAAATAATGGAAAACCAAGATCCAAAAAAAAACTTAAGAAAAGGAATCAACCTTATGGGAATTACCTTAACAATGCTAATTTTTAGTCCGCTAGTAATTAATATTGGTTTTAAAGCACAACAAAAAGGAGACATTAATTTTATTCTTTACATAGGTATTGCTTTGGCTATTGGTACTATAATCCTTTTTGCTTTAGGCATACGTTCTTTACTAAAACACTTGTTTAGAGATTAGTTTTTAAAATCATTTAAACAACATATTTAACTTTTTGTGTTTAGCTCTTTGTACTAAGAGTTTTAATATTGAGGTGTTATAAACCAACAAACATCCTCTATGAATTTTTTTAAAAGTATCACATTTTTATTTCTTGTAAGTCTTTCTCAAATTACATTTGCTAAAGATATTTTAGTTTCATCACAAACAGACACTAATAACACACGTCAACAATTTATAAATGCCTATAATAAAGCTGTTTCTGGTGATGTTATTATTGTAGATGTTGATGTTTTATTAAAAGAAAATGAAGCCCCTATTGTTATATCAAAAAACAACTTAACCATAAAAGGTAAAAACAAAGGAATAGGAAAGTTTAAGTTTTTAAGAAACAATCAAAAAGAGTTTATTGTAAAAGTGATAGGAAGCAATATAACTATTCAAAATTTATTATTTTTAAATGGAATGCAACAACTGTATTTCATCAACCAAAAAGAAATAGTACATCATATTAATGTGGTAGATTGTTATTTTAAAAATGGAAAATATACAGGAGTTAATTTTAAGGGAAATTTCAAAAATGTAAACGTTACCAATACCATTTTTGAAAACACAAAATTTAGTTTACAAACAATGGATTGTTCTATTTTAGAAAATTTTATTGTTGATGATTGTAAATTCTTTAAAGGAGATCATCAAATTAGTTTAGACAACCCGCATGCAGAAATTAAAAGCCACAAAAACATTCAAATTAAAAACACTTTTTTTGGATTGACTAGCCGATTTAATATTGCACTAGCAAATACCCAAAATGTAACAATAAAAAATTGCGTGTTTGAAGGAGGAACTGGTCCTTATTCTCAAGCTCTACATTTTGAAGACAGAACCAAAAATGTGTGGGTTAAAAATAATAAAATCAAATGCATGGCAGATGTTGCCATTTTATTATATGCTACAGACAAAATTGGACACGGAACAGGTAGACGTTTAACTGAAGAAGAAAAACAAGCATCGGGATCTGGAAATATAACTTTAGACAACAATGTAATAGAATCTGGAAACACCGACACAGCAATTTCTATAGGATACGGTAAAGGTTATCTAAAAATAAAAGCAAATAATATTATAACATCTAAAAGTTATGGAATTAAATCTTTTAAATCTGCCACAACTATGCGTTTTTTAATTGATTCTAAAACAATGATTAAAGGAAAAAAATACGGAGATATTTTAAAAATATCTGATAAAGAAACAAAAGAAAGTTACGTTAGAATTCAATAAAAAATTATTTATCAGCATATACTTTTTGG
Organism: Wenyingzhuangia heitensis; assembly: GCF_011762155.1. Lineage (GTDB taxonomy): Bacteria > Bacteroidota > Bacteroidia > Flavobacteriales > Flavobacteriaceae > Wenyingzhuangia > Wenyingzhuangia heitensis. Next base: position 263,374 of record NZ_JAASQL010000002.1, on the reverse strand, counting down.
GGAGTTGTTGGGTTAATTCCAAAACTATCTGTAGGCAAACACACCTCTAAATTATGTAGCATATAGCCTATGGAAGCATAATGGTGGATTGCATGAATGTGTGATTGAGCCAATACAGCTCCCAATGTTGATTTTACGGAACATAAACCACTACCTAAATCATCTACAATTTTTAATTCTTTATCTAAATCAGCAGCCGTTAATTTATTTAATTTGTTAATTATAGAATCAAAATAATCCAAACCATAGCTAATATAATTTTCTACGTTACAATTTCTTTCTCTTTTAGTAAAATTTACAATACTAGATTCACAACCAATAAAAACGCAATTAAACATATCTAAAACATGTCTTATATGGCTACCTATACTTGAGTAATAAGGTGCTATAGTTTTGTCGGTATATTTTTCTTGATGAATATGTTCTAATAAATACTTTCCTTTTTCTAAGTTTTTTACAATATCTTCTGTCATTCAAGTTGTTTTACTTTATGTATTCTTTCTCTAGGTCGTTTAAATATAAAAAAAATTACATTGTATATGTTAACAACTTTAAATCAACATTAATTAATACCGTTAAGCCAACAATAACTCCAGCTATTTAACAATAAACTAATGTTAACAGTTCTAAATTAACAAATCCTTAAAAATCAAGTACTTCATAAAAAAAGAGTGTTTTGTATTATAAATATTCTTAATTTTACATTCTATAAAACAAAATTGAATTATGGCTGTATCTAAAAAATTTTTGAAATCTAAACCTGTTTGTAAAGTTACCTTTGCATACACTGCTCCAGAAGTTAAAGAATTATCATTAGTAGGAGATTTTAACGAGTGGGATGTTACTGCAACTCCCCTTAAAAAATTAAAAAACGGAACTTTTAAGGTTGTGGTTGATTTAGAAGTTGACAAATCTTATGAGTACAAGTTTATTGCTGATGGAGAATACGTTAATGATGATGAACCAGAAGCATTAGTTTTTAACGAATTTGCAAACACAGAAAACTCATTATTAGAGTTGTAAAAATAATAACACTAAGTTCTAAAGCCTTTAACCCAAGTTAAAGGCTTTTTTTATATATTTATTTTTCTAATAAAACAACAATTAAAATGGCAAACGTAACCTTAAAATCTAACCCTTTTAACACCGTAGGTGAATTACCAAAAGTAGGTAATCAGGCTCCTGATTTTACATTGACAAATACAGAATTAGCTGAAATTTCTTTAACAGACTTAGCTGGATCTAACTTAATTTTAAATATTTTTCCTAGTATAGACACAGGTACTTGTGCTACATCTGTAAGAACATTCAACCAAAAAGCAGCTTCTTTAGAAAATACTAAAGTATTGTGTATTTCTAAAGATTTACCTTTTGCACATGCTCGTTTTTGTGGTGCCGAAGGAATAGAAAACGTTATTAGTTTATCGGACATTAGCGGAGAGTTTGGTAAAAACTATCAAGTAGCTTTTACTGATGGACCTTTAAAAGGTTTATTGTCTAGATCTATTGTGATTGTAAACACCAAAGGAGAAGTAATTTATACGGAACAAGTAAGTGAAACAACTAACGAACCAAATTACGAATCAGCTTTAGCTGCTTTGTAATAAAAAATTAAGGGCTTGTATAACTACAAGCCCTTTTTATTCCCCATGAAAACAGAAGAAAAAAACATTGTAGTAGACAGAATACAAAGCCTTGGTTATGCATACAAAGGTTTTGTGTATTTATTAAAAACCGAAAATGCTATTAAAGTTCATGCTTTTAGTACAGTTCTGTTAACCACACTTGGCCTATTTACAAAATTAAATACTACAGAATGGATGTTTCAATTTTTAGCATTAGGACTAGTAATTAGTGTAGAAGCCCTAAACACCTGCATAGAAAAAACTGCCGATTTTGTACAACCTAATTTTGATAAAAAAATAGGAACCATTAAAGATATTAGTGCAGGAGCAGTACTCTTTTCTGGTATATTTGGAGCCATTATTCTTGGCTTTATTTATATCCCTAAAATTATACAATACTACTCTTAGTATTTCCCTATCTTTGCTAACTGTATTTAAAATTTAAATATGCCAAAGAAGACAAACACAAAGACAACTAAACCCAACCAACGAAAAGAAAAATTTCAAGAGTTTGTACAAAACAGACAAACACAAACCGTTGTTGGACTGTTTATCGCTCTTTTAGGAATATTTTTATTCACTTCATTTATCTCTTTCTTTTTTTCTTGGCAACAAGACCAAAGCACACTATCTCAATTAGGAGATAAAACCGTGGTCGCAAAAAACTTATTAGGAAAAGTTGGAGCTAACATAAGCCATTTCTTTATTTACAATGGTTTTGGAGTTGCAGCCTTGCTTATTCCTATTTTGTTGTTTTTTACAGGAGTCTATATTTTATTAAAAATTCCCGTAAAAAAAATTGTAAAGTCATGGAACTGGGGAATTTTAGGATTGATATGGACTGCAACCACTTTAGGTTTTCTGTCTAGTAAAAACGCATTAATAGCAGGTGTTGTAGGTGTGGAATTAAATAACTTTTTAATCCCTTACTTAGCTCCTTTTGGTTTGATTATTATTTTAATTTTTGGATACATTTCTTATCTAGTCATCCGTTTTAAAATAACTCCTGAAAAAATAAAAAGTTGGTTCCCAAAAAAAGAAGATTTAAAAAATATAAAATCTGATTTGGTTACCGACGAAGAAGAAACACCTAAAACAAAAAAACAAACTATAGAGAAAGAAGTTCTTCTAAAAAAAGAAGACGAAACTATTTCTGAAAAAACAAATACAGTTGTAACAGAAAAAATAATCTCTTTAGATGAATTTGAAGAAACCGAAAAACCATTATCTTCTTTTGAATTGAATGTAAAAGATGTTTCTCCTACCATTCAAAACCATTCAAGTATAAAAAAAGAGGAACAACAAAAAGAACAAAAGAAAACCGAAGACCTAAAAATTGCTGTAGAAACATCTAAAAAAGAAGAAACGTCTACCAGTAATTTATCTGATAAATTGGTGAAAGATTTTGGAGAGTTTGATCCTACTCTAGATTTAGGAAACTTTAAATTTCCTACATTAAATTTATTAAGAGAATTTGATGAAAGTATCTCTGTAGATGCAGAAGAATTAGAAGCTAATAAAAATAGAATAGTAGATACTTTAAGCAATTACAAAATTGGAATTGCACAAATTAAAGCAACCGTAGGACCTACCATTACACTTTACGAAATTGTACCCGATGCAGGTATTAGAATTTCTAAAATTAAAAATTTAGAAGATGATATTGCTTTGTCTTTATCCGCTTTAGGAATTCGTATTATTGCTCCTATTCCAGGAAAAGGAACCATTGGTATAGAAGTACCAAACAAAAAATCGAACATAGTTTCTATGAATTCGGCAATTGCTTCCAAAAAGTTTCAAGAATCTAAAATGGAATTACCAATTGCATTAGGTAAAACCATATCTAACGAAACTTTTGTTTTTGATTTAGCAAAAGCTCCACACATGTTAATGGCTGGTGCTACAGGACAAGGAAAATCTGTAGGTTTAAATGCGGTACTAACCTCTTTACTTTACAAAAAACATCCTGCCGAAGTTAAGTTTGTATTGGTAGATCCTAAAAAAGTAGAATTAACGTTATTTAATAAAATAGAACGTCACTATTTGGCTAAACTTCCAGATACTGATGATGCCATTATTACAGACACCACCAAAGTTGTACACACACTAAACTCTTTGTGTATAGAAATGGACAACCGTTACGATTTACTTAAAAATGCAATGGTTCGTAATATTAAGGAATACAATGATAAATTTAAGGCTCGAAAACTAAATCCAAATGACGGACACATGTTTTTGCCTTATATTGTTTTAGTTATTGATGAATTTGCCGATTTAATTATGACTGCGGGTAAAGAAGTAGAAACTCCTATTGCTCGTTTGGCTCAGTTAGCACGTGCCATTGGTATTCATTTAATAGTTGCAACACAACGTCCATCGGTAAACGTAATTACAGGTATTATTAAAGCCAATTTCCCAACGCGTGTTGCGTTTAGAGTAACCTCTAAAATAGATTCTAGAACTATTTTAGATGCTCCTGGTGCCGATCAATTAATTGGTCGTGGAGATTTATTATACTCAAGTGGTAACGATTTAACACGTGTACAATGTGCATTTGTAGACACACCTGAAGTAGAAAAAATTACTGATTTTATTGGCTCTCAAAGAGCCTATCCAGAAGCGTATCAATTACCAGAATACGTAGGTGAAGAAGGAAATGGTACAGAACTTGATATTGACATTAGCGATAGAGATAAATTGTTCAATCAAGCAGCAGAAACTATTGTAATTGCACAACAAGGATCTGCCTCTTTATTACAACGTAAATTAAAATTAGGCTATAACAGAGCTGGTAGATTAATAGATCAGTTAGAAGCTGCAGGAATTGTAGGTCCTTTTGAAGGAAGCAAAGCCAGACAAGTATTAGTTACCGATTTAACAGCTTTAGAACAACTGTTAGCCAACGAAAAAAACAACTAGAATGAAATTTAAAATTATGATTGCTGCAACCTTAATGATCACCTCATTAGGTTTTAGTCAAAACTCTCCACAAGCAGAAGCTATTTTAGGTAAAGTATCAAAAACTTTAGAAGCTCAAAAAAACATATCCATAGAATTTACGCACACTTTAGAAAATAAAGTAGTAAACATTAAACAATCTAGCCAAGGATCTGCTATTATAGAAGGTGATAAATATGTATTAAACTACTTAGACAATATTATTTTATTTGATGAACAAAAAAATTATGTTATTTCTCCAGAAAACGAAGAAATTAACATTACCAAAGCTGATGATATTGATGATGAAAGTTTAACCCCATCAAAATTATTATCTTTTTACAAGAAAGGATATACCTATCAATTGGCAAAAAAATCAGGAAATATTCAATTTATAAAATTAATTCCTACCAAAGATTCTGAAGAAGTTTCGCATATTATGTTAGGTGTTAATACTGTTAAAAATCAAATAAGTTCTTTAACAGAGGTTGGTAAGAACGGAACAAATACTACATTTGACATTACAAACTATCAAACAAACCAAACCCTAGCTCCTACTACTTTTGTTTTTAACAAAGCAAAATACAAGGCTTTAGACTACTACATAAACGAATAAATACATAGTTGAAAACATTAGACAAATATCTTATTAAGAACTTTTTAGTTCCGTTTTTTGCCTCTTTTCTAATTGTAATGTTTGTACTAGTTATGCAATTATTATGGTTGGTTTTTGATGACATTGCTGGAAAAGGAATTGAGGTTGCTATTATCTTTAAATTTTTGTGGTACACCTGTTTATTAGTTACTGCACAAGCTTTGCCCATATCCGTTTTATTGTCATCAATTATGACGATGGGAAATCTTGGAGAAAACTATGAATTGGCAGCCATAAAATCTTCCGGAGTTTCTTTTTATAGATTTTTAAGACCATTAATCATCACCGCGGGAATTATAAGTTTTATTAGTTTTTTAATGATTAATTATACCTTTCCTTACGCAAGTTTAAAACAAAAAAACCTGCTGTTAAATATAAAAAAAACACAACCTACCTTAGCTTTGGTAGAAGGTAGTTTTAACGATGAAATTCCAGGATACAGCATTAAATTTGCAAAAAAATATGGTGAGGAAAAAAACTTACTAAAAGATGTTATTATTATAGATACCAAAGGAGTTAAAGAAGACCAAACTGTAATAACAGCAAAAAAAGGAAAAATTACGACCGAAGAAGGGAGTAAATACATGACCTTAATTCTAGAAGACGGTTATTATTTTGAGGATCATACAGCTGATAAAAAAAAGAAAGAAGACAGACTTAGAATGCCAGCCTCTATGGCTAAGTTTGATAAATACACCGTTAACATAGATATTTCTGACTTGACAAGTAGTGATTTAGAAGAAGAAAAATACAAGCATCACTACACCATGAAAAACTTAGGACAATTGCAAAACAGTTCTGATAGTTTAAAAATTTCTTACGACAAATATTTAGACATCAAGCTTCAATCTATGGAAAACAGCATAGATACTAGAAGTTTATCAGACACTTTAAAACCGAAAGAAAAAGAATTAAATTCTGATATTCTAGAAAATTTTGAATTAGATAGTCAAATAACAATTATCAATCAAGCAAAAAACAACGTAACTAATAAAATTAAAAATATTAAAAGTTACAAAGACTATTATAAAAAAAGACGAAAAGACTTAAACAATCACGATTATCAATACCATTTAATACTAACAAGTTCCTTTTCTTGCTTGCTGCTGTTTTTTGTAGGAGCTTCCTTAGGATCTATTATTAGAAAGGGTGGTTTTGGTTTGCCTATGATTGTTGCTATTATTATTTATGTAACCTATCATTTTACCAATACCTTTGGAAAAAACCTTGCCGAAGAAAGTAGTTTAACTGCATTTTTAGGAGGTTGGTTAGGTACTTTGATAATGTTACCACTAGCAATTATTTTTACGATAAGCGCTTCAAAAGACATGGGATTCATTAAATTTGGTGTAATTTTGTTGCCGTTTAAGAAACTATTCAATAGACTGAAAAAAAGAGATGAGTAATACAGAAAAAACTTCTAAAATAAAATTAGATACCATTCAAGCTGCCATTGAAGATATCAGAAATGGTAAAATGGTAATTGTAGTAGATGATGAAGACAGAGAAAACGAAGGAGACTTTATAGCTGCTGCTGAAAAAGTAACTCCAGAAATGATTAATTTTATGGCTCAACACGGTCGTGGATTAATTTGTGCTCCTTTAATAGAAGAAAGATGTGAGCAATTAGGGTTAAATATGATGGTGAATAACAACACTGTTTTACACAACACTCAATTTACCGTATCTGTAGATTTAATTGGAAACGGATGTACCACAGGAATATCTGCACATGATAGATCTAAAACTATCTTTGCTTTAACGCAACAAGCTACAAAACCACAAGACTTAGGTAGACCAGGACACATTTTTCCTTTAAAAGCCAAAGAAGGTGGTGTTTTAAGAAGAACAGGACACACAGAAGCTAGTGTAGATTTAGCTAGATTAGCAGGATTAAAACCTGCTGGAATTTTAGTAGAGATTTTAAACGAAGACGGTAGCATGGCTCGTTTGCCTCAATTAAAAGAAGTTGCAGATAAGTTTGATTTAAAATTAATTTCTATAGAAGATTTAGTATCTTATAGAATGCAACACGATTCTTTAATTGATAAAATTGAAGATTTTGATATTGATACTCGTTTTGGAAAATTTAGATTAAGAGCCTATAACCAAACAACAAACAATCAAATTCACTTGGTACTAACCAAAGGATCTTGGAAAAAAGACGAAGCTGTACTTTGCAAAGTAACTCCTAATGCATTTGGTAACGATGTTTTAAACACATTAACCAAAGGACCAGAGGATAAATTAGCTAGAATTTTTGATAAAATCAATCAAGAAGGTAAAGGAGCTGTAGTTTTTATCAATCAAGAACAACAAACCTTTAATTTAAAAAAGCGTTTGGTTGATTTTAAAAACACCCAAAAAGGAATCGCTACAGAAACAGAATCTCCTTCTCCAATGGATGAAAAAGATTTTGGGATTGGAGCTCAAATATTACACAATATAGACATTACCAAACTAAAATTATTAACCAACTCACCCGCACAAAAAAAACGTGTTGGTATTACAGGTTATGGTTTAGAAGTTGTAGACAGAATAAACTATTAAACATTAAAAAGCTGAGCAAAATTGCTCAGCTTTTTTGTTGTCCTAAATTAGCATTAGGCTCCAACTGTACTACATTTCCTTTTTCAAACCAAAAGGCTTTTTTACCACCTCTTAAAAATATGTCGTCTCCTTTTATCCTTAACCAACTTCCCTCTTTTAATCCCAAAACTTTTGTGTGCTCTATACACTGAAACTCTTTAATTCTTTCCGCTCTAGTCTCCCCTTTGTGTTTAGACTTTTTACTAGGCTCTAAATAATGTACATTAAAGTTAAAAGGTAAAACCCCCATAGTAGTATAGCTTGGTGGTAATACAATAGGCATATCATTAGTTGTTTGCATACTACGACCTACTATATTTGTTCCTGCACTTGTTCCTAAATAAGGAATTCCTCTTTTAATAGCATCTTTTAAAACTTCCCACAAACCAGAACAATACAATTTAGAAACTAATAAAAAGGTATTCCCCCCTCCTACATAAATTCCTTTTGCATTTTTTATAGCCAATCTATAATCGTCAAACTCGTGGAGTCCTTTCACCTCAATCCCTAAAGAATTAAACGCTAACTGCACTTTGTCGGTATAATCATCTAATGAAATTCCACCCGGCTGAGCAAAAGGGATAAACAACACCTCTTCTACATCTTTATATAACTTATCAATGGTTGGCAATAGATATTCTAAATACGCTGACCCATGTACAGTTCCTGAACTTGCTAAAACTAAATTCATAATTAACATATGTATACTTAAAAATACTGAATTATTTATCAACAAAAAAATAAAAAAGCATCTGTTTCTACTAAAACTAAAACACTAATTATAAGACATCTATATTTATTAAATTTTATTAGAAATCATATGTTTTAAGCTTAAAATCATTTGTACTTAAACAATCGTAGAATTATGATGATATTTACACTAAATATAACATTGAATTAATTTAACAAAATATGAATTTCATTAAATACATTGCTATTGTAAGTCTTGCTTTTGTTAGCTGTGCAAAAAGTAATACTAAGACAGAAAGTAAAAAACCAAATGTCATTTTGGTATTAACAGACGATCAAGGTTATGGAGATGTAGGTGCTTTAGGAAACAAAGTTATTAAAACCCCCAATATTGATACTTTTCACAACGAAAGTTATCGATTTACTGACTTTCATGTAGGGCCTACTTGTGCTCCTACTCGTTCTGGATTAATGACTGGTAGATACGCAAATGAAGTAGGTGTTTGGCATACTGTAGGTGGATGGTCTTTATTAAGAGAAAATGAAAAAACCATGGCAGATATGTTTACAGAAAACGGATATGCTACGGGAGGGTTTGGAAAATGGCACTTAGGAGATAATCATGATTTTAAACCTGAAAATAGAGGGTTTCAAGAAACTGTAATGCATGGTGGTGGTGGTGTATACCAAACTCCAGATTATTGGGGAAACACTTATTTTAATGATACTTATTTTCACAACGGAAAACCTCAAAAATATGAAGGTTACTGTACTGATGTTTTCTTTAACGAGGCTACTCGTTTTATTACAGAAAATAAAAACAAACCTTTCTTTTGTTACATTGCAACTAATGCTCCACATGGACCATACAACGTTCCTGTAGAATATTATAACATGTACAAAGATATTGACGAAAATACATTAACAGACAAACAAAAAAGATTTTACGGAATGATTACCAACATGGATGACAACTTTGGTAAGCTACGTGAAACATTAAAAAAATTAAAAATTGCAGACAATACCATTCTAATTTACATGACTGACAACGGAACTGCAGCAGGACATGTCTCTAAAAAAGGAAAAGAATTAGGATACAATGCTGGAATGAAAGGTCACAAAGGAAGTGAATTTGAGGGTGGACACAGAGTTCCTTTCTTTATTTATTGGAAAGATGGAAAAATTACTGGAGGAACAGATATTAACGAAATGACGGCAAACTTAGACATTATGCCAACCTTGGCTGAATTGTGTGGAATTAGTCTTCCTAAAGATCACTTACCATTAGCTGGAAAAAGCTTAGTGCCTTTAATTAAAAAGCCAGAAACAAAATGGGACAGAATGTTAGTCACAGATTCTCAAAGAATCCAACATCCAAAAAAATGGAAAAGCTCATCTGTAATGCAAGGAAAATGGAGATTGGTAAACGGAAAACAATTGTTTAATGTAGAAAGTGATAAAGGACAAAACAACAATGTAGCAAAACAGTTTCCTGAGCAATTAGAAAAAATGAAAACTTTTTATAACCAATGGTGGGAAAGAGTTTCTGTAAAATTTAATGAAGAAGTTTATATTAAAGTTGGGCTTTCTCAAGAAAACCCTATTACATTAACCGCTCATGATATTCATGTTACAGAAGGTAAATATCCTTGGAATCAAGTTTATGTTAGATTAGGAGAAAGAGGTGTTGGTCATTGGAGTGTGGATATTACAGAAGATGCAGAATACAAAGTTTCTTTAAGAAGATACCCTATAGAGTCTGGATTAAAAATTAATGACGAAACACCTGCTATCACTCAAAAAGAAGTACCAGGATTAGAAAATGACATTCCTGCTGGTAAAAATTTAAATTATAAAAAAGCAACCATTCAGTTTGGAAATAACAACTCGCTTACAGCCCCTGTTAAAGACAATGCTCTATCGGTAGACTTTACTTTAAAATTAGACAAAGGGAGAACTAACTTTAACGCTAATTTTGTGAATCAAGACGGAGAACCAAACGTAGCTTACTATGTATACATAGAAAAACTATAACTATTTAAATAAAATATATGTTTAGAATCATTCAAATAGCCGTTTTATCAGTTTTAATAACACTTTTAATCCCTTCTTGTTCCAAAGAAGAAAACGTATCTATAAAAGATCTCAATTTTAATAGCAATTGGTTGTTTTTAAAAGATAGTATCAATGGTGAAACAGCTATTTTAAATGATGATACTTGGAGAAAATTAGATTTACCCCACGATTGGGCTATTGAAGGTTCTTTTAGTAATGAACATAATGCAAGAACAGGTGGATTGCCTGTAACAGGTACTGCTTGGTACAGAAAACACTTTACCATAGACGAGCAGTACAAACACAAAATAGTCTCTGTTGAATTTGATGGAGCGATGAACAATGCCAAAGTTTGGTTAAATGGAAATTATATAGGGGAAAGACCTTACGGATATATTGGTTTTGAATTTAATTTAACTCCTTTTTTAAAATTTGGTCAAGACAATGTTTTATCTGTACAATTGTCTCCTAAAGACCTGTCTGCAAGATGGTATCCTGGAGCTGGAATTTATAGAAATGTTCGCTTAAAAATTAACGAACCTACACACGTTCCGCAATGGGGAACCTATATAACTACTCCAGTTGTTACAAAACAAAAAGCAGAGGTACATATTGAAACTAAAATCTTAAACAGTCAAAACAAGCCAGCTTCTATTTTATTAGAAACCTCTATTCTAAACTCTAGTGGAACTGTTGTTAGTACATCAGAAAAGTTAATTACCATTAACAAAAAAACATCACACAAATCTAAGACAATAGCTACGGTAGAAAACCCTGAGTTATGGGATTTAAAAACACCTAATTTATATACAGCTGTTAATAAAATAAGTATTGATGGAATTATTGTAGATGAATATGAAACTACTTTTGGAATACGTACTATTCGTGTTACAAAAGAAGATGGTTTTACTTTAAACGGTAAAAATATCAAATTTCAAGGAGTTTGTTTACACCACGATCAAGGGCCTTTAGGAGCAGCTATTAATTATAGAGCCAAACAAAGACAATTGCAAATTATGAAGTCTATGGGAGTAAATGCCCTTAGAACTAGCCATAACCCTCCATCTCCAGAAATTTTAAAAGTCTGTGATGAATTAGGAATTGTAGTAATTGTAGAAGCTTTTGATGAGTGGAAACTAGGAAAAGTAGAAAATGGGTATCATTTATATTTTGACAAATGGCATGAAAAAGATTTGCGTGATATGATCAAAAGAGATCGAAATCACCCCTCTGTAATTATGTGGAGTATTGGTAACGAAATTTTAGAACAATCTAAAAAAGACGGATGGAAAATTACCAAAGAACTAAACGATATTTGTCACGATGAAGACCCTACAAGACCAACAACTGTTGGGTTTAATTACTTTCCTGCACCTTTTAAAAACAATTTGGCAAATTATGTAGATGTGGTAGGTATGAATTATTGGCCAGAAGAATACAGTAATATTTTAAGAGATCATCCAGATATGATTGTATATGGTTCTGAAACATCATCTATGACTAGTAGTCGTGGTGTTTACCACCTACCTATTGATTACGATGAAAAACACGAAACCAATCACGTTTCTAGTTACGATGTAATTGTAGGTCCACCATGGGCTTATGCACCAGACATTGAATTTGATGCTTTAGAAAAAGAGCCTCGTGCATTGGGGGAGTTTATTTGGACAGGCTTTGATTATTTAGGAGAACCGACTCCTTATGGTGGTCGAGACAATTCTACCAACGGATATTGGAATGATGATTGGCCATCTAGATCAGCATATTTTGCTCCTGTAGATTTATGTGGTTTTCCAAAAGACAGGTATTATTTATACCAAAGTCAGTGGACTACAGAACCTATGGTACACGTATTACCTCACTGGAATTGGGAAGGACAAGAAGGAAAAAATATTCCCGTAATAGCCTATACAAACTGCGAGGAGGTTGAACTATTTGTGAACGGAAAATCCTACGGTAAAAAAATTAAAGGGAAAGACTTAACAGAAATTCCATCAGAATATCATGGATTTAAAAAAGGAATGTACAAATCTAAATATCGATTAAGTTGGAATGTACCTTATCAGCCAGGAAGCCTAAAAGTAGTGGCTTACAAAAACGGAAAAGCAATTACATCCAAAGAAATAAAAACAGCAGGTACACCTACTAATATTAAATTAGTTACTGATAGAGAAAATATAAACGCTAACGGAGTAGATTTAGCTTATGTTACTGTTAGAGTTGAAGACAAAGATGGAAATTTATGTCCAAATGCAGATACTTTAATCACCTTTAACGTTGATGGAGAAGGTAGTTTAGCTGCTGTTGGAAATGGAGACCAAACTTCTATGGCATCTTTTCAAGCAACAAACAGAAAAGCATTTAACGGACTGTGTTTGGCTATTCTAAAATCATCAAAAAAAGAAGGAAAAATAACAATTAGCGCAACAGCTAATGGTTTAAAAAGCGATGAATTAAAAATTAGTAGCAAAAAATAAAACCTAGTTTTATAAATAAGAATAAAATAATTAATAACAAAAAATGAAAAATACATTTAAAATAATTGCTGTATGTTGTAGTTTGTTTTTTATAGCTGCAAAAGCTCAAGAACGTCCAAATATTGTTTTTGTTCTTACAGATGATCAATCTTACAACTTATTACATTGTACGGGAAATGAGATTGTAGAAACTCCCAACATTGACAAATTAGCCAAAGAAGGAGTCTTGTTTACCAACGCACACGTATCTAGTGCTATTTGTACTCCTAGTAGAATTTCAATTTTACTAGGTCAATACGAACGTAAACACGGTGTAAATTTTAACTCTGGTACTTCTGTCTCAGACAAAGCCTGGGAAAAATCTTACCCTATGGTAATGCGCAAAGCTGGTTACCACACAGGTTGGATTGGTAAAAATCATGCTCCTGTAGGACAAGGAGGCTATGAAAGTGGACTTATGGAAAAAAGTTTTGACTATTGGTATGCTGGACACGGACATTTAGGTTTTTATCCCAAAAACAGACACAAAATTTTTAACGATGCCATTGCTTTTACACAACCAGAAATTATTAATGAAGGAGTGGATGATTTTTTAGATCCTAATGCACGCAAATTAAAAGGAGCTATTAAATTTTTAGAAGACAGACCTGCCAATAAGCCATTTATGTTGTCTATCAACTTTAACTTGCCACATAGTGCAAGTACAAGTACCATGAAAATGAAACCTACAGATGATGCTTTGTACAGAACTAAATATAGAGATATAGACATTCCGTTACCTGATAACTATATTGCTAAAAAAGATATTAAAACCCCTAAATTACCTGCTGATTTACTAAGAGCTGAAGACAGACAAGCCGGATATAATTATTCTGACACCCCTGAAGGTTTTAAAGAAAGATACATTCGTCAGTTAGAAGCAATGACTGGAATTGACCGTTTGGTTGGAAATTTAAGAAAGAAATTAAAAGACTTAAAAATCGACAAAGAAACCATCATCATATTTACTTCTGATCACGGTTTATTTATGGGAGAACAAGGTTTGGGAGGAAAAGCATTGTGTTACGAAAAAACAACGCATGTTCCTATTATTGTATTAGACCCTAAAGCAAAAAGAAAAGCTAGAGGTATACAAAGTGATGCTTTGGTGCAAACGATAGACATTGCTCCTACTATGTTAGCTATAGCAGGAATAGAAATTCCTAAAGAAATGCAAGGAAAAGATATTTCTAGCCTAATTAAAGGTGGTAAAAAAGACGTAAGAGACTTTGTTTATACAGAAAACTTATGGTCTACCCATTTTGGAAATCCTAAATGTGAAGCCGTACAAGATAAAGAATGGAAATACATTCGTTATTACAAAAACACAACACGCTCTGCTACACAAGAAATTAAAACAGCCAAAGCGATGAGAATTCCTGTAAACAAAATGTTATACGCTGTTCACGATCCAGATATTGCATACTACAAACATTTGGCAGAATCATCTTTACAAGGAGAGCAACCTGTTTATGAAGAACTGTATAACTTAAAAGAAGACCCTAACGAATTGCATAATTTAATCAACAATAAGGAACACTCTGCTATTTTAAACAAATTAAAAGCAGCTTGGAAAATTGAAATTACAAAAGCAAGAGGAACAGGTAATCCTTCTGTTTATAGATACACCAACGATAGTCATCCAAACGGAGGACATTAAAAAAATGCTTAGAGCATCATTCTAAATTGAAAAAGATGCTCTATTTTTTTGTACAATTAATTATATAAAAAATTATGTTTCTTAAAAGATTTCTTTTCATCACACTTAGTATTACACTAGCTAGTTGTGGTGCTAAAACTCAAAAAACACAAGAACAGAAAGGAAAACCTAATATCGTTTTTATTTTTACTGACGATCAAACTTACTCCTCTATTCACGCTTTAGGTAATAACGAAATTATTACTCCAAACATGGACAAATTGGTTCACAATGGAACTACTTTAACACATGCCTACAACATGGGATCTTGGAGTGGTGCTGTTTGTTTAGCTTCTAGAGCTATGATGAATACAGGTAGATTTGTTTGGAACGCTAAAGACTTTACCCAAAAAATTAATAAAGAAAACAACGTTACAAAAACATGGGCTAAATTATTAGAGTCTGGCGGTTATGAAACCTATATGACAGGAAAATGGCACGTACATGCACCTGCTAAAAAGGTATTTAACCACGTACAACACGAACGTCCTGGAATGCCTAAAGATGCTTGGGATCACTTTAAAATGGTGGCTAAGTTTGATTCTATTTCAAAAATAAAAGGAGCAAACCCAGATGATTTAATGCCTGTAGGATACAATAGACCACAAGATGAAAATGATCATTCATGGGATCCAACAGACACAAAATTTGGAGGTTATTGGCAAGGTGGTAAACACTGGAGTGAAGTTGTAAAAGATGATGCTATAGCGTTTATTAACACTGCTAAAACCAAAGAAAATCCATTCTTTATGTATTTGGCTTTTAATGCCCCTCACGATCCTAGACAAGCTCCCAAAGAATACCAAGAAATGTACAATGTAAACGATATTTCTGTTCCAGAAAGTTTTATACCAGAATATCCTTACAGAAAATCTATTGGGAACGGAAATAACCTAAGAGACGAAGCCTTAGCTCCTTTTCCTAGAACAGAATATGCTGTAAAAACTCATATTAAAGAATACTATGCTAGTATTACACATGCCGATGCTCAAATAGGATTAATTCTAGAAGCATTAAAAAAATCTGGAAAGCTAGACAACACCTATATTATTTTTACAGCAGATCATGGTTTGGCTATGGGTAGACATGGTTTAATTGGAAAACAAAATTTATTTGATCATAGTATTAGACCTCCAATGGTTATTTTAGGACCTAATATTCCTAAAAACAAAAAAGTAGATACCGATGTTTATTTACAAGATGTAATGGCTACAACTTTAGACATTGCCAATGTAGAAAAGCCTGCTTATATAGATTTTAACAGCTTTTTAGACATTGCAGAAGGAACCAAAAAAGAAAGTAATTACAAAGAAATTTACGGAGCGTATTTAAGTGTACAAAGAATGATTCGTAAAAACGGTTACAAACTATTGGTGTATCCAGATATTAAAAAGGTTTTACTTTTTGATATGAATAAAGATCCTGAAGAAATGAACAACTTAGCTAATAATGCTGAGTATAAAGAAAAAGTAAATAGTCTATTTAAAGACTTGTTAGAGTTGCAAAAAAACATGAACGATCCTTTAGATATTTCAGAAATTTATAAAAGTTTATAATCGTATTATTCTCTAAAATACTCAATCCCTAAGTGTAATTACTTAGGGATTTTTTAATTTGATAAAATTAAAGACATCAATTAAACATTTGAACTAGACATCTAATCAACAGTTTTAATTATGAGCCAATATATATAGTATTTTAGCCTGACAATTATATTATCAAATCAATGAAAAGATTTTTTACATTACTATTTGCTTTTGCAAGTACTTTTGCAAGCCAAGCACAACAAAACGATTGGGAAAACCCACACGTAAATCAAATTAATAAATTACCTGCTCGCAGCACATTTTATGTATATGATAACGAGCAACAAGCACTAGAATCTAAAAGAGAAGCTTCTAGCCTGTACAAATCTTTAAACGGAGCGTGGCAATTTAATTGGGTACCAAAACCTGCTGATGAAATTAAAGATTTTGAAAAAACATCTTTTAACACAAGCAACTGGAAAACTATTGATGTTCCTTCTAACTGGGAAATGAGAGGTTACGGAACTCCAATTTATACCAACTCTACTTATCCATTTTTTAGTGATTATCCTAAGATCAATCACAACGACAACCCTATTGGACATTATGTAAAAAACGTAACCATTGATGATTCTTGGTTACAAAAAGATGTAATTCTTCATTTTGGTGGAGTATCCTCTGCTTTTTACGTTTGGGTAAATGGTGAATTTGTAGGGTATAGTGAAGACACTCGTTTACCATCAGAATTTAACATTACCAAACACCTGCAAAAAGGAACTAATAAAATTGCTGTAAAAGTATACCGTTGGGCAGATGGTAGTTACTTAGAAGCTCAAGATCACTGGAGATTGAGTGGTATAGAACGTGAAGTATATTTACAAGCGGTACCTAAAGTAAGATTGTCTGACTTTACCGTTCGTACAGATTTTGATAATGATTATAAAAACGCATTGTTACAAATTAGACCCATATTTGAAGCCAATGTAAAAGACAAATACATTGAAAAAGTAGGACATTTTGGAACTTCTCCTTTAAAAACCAATTATGACAATTGGACCTTAACAACCACTTTGGTAGATGCTGAAGGAAATACAGTAGATACTCAAAACATGAAATTAGGAAAGTACTTTGGGGAATTTTACCCGCAAAGAGACAACGTTTATTTTGGAATGATAGAATCTGAAATAAAACAACCTAAACAATGGTCTGCAGATCAACCTTATTTATATACTTTACTTTTAACGGTAAAAGATGAGCAAGGAAATGCAACACAACATTCTAGTACAAAAGTTGGTTTTAGAGAAGTAGAAATTGACGAAAAAGGAAGATTTTTAGTTAACGGAAACTCCGTAAAAATGATTGGTGTTAACAGACACGATCATAGCATGACCAACGGAAAAGCATTGTCTAGAGCAGACATGGAAGCTGATGTTAAATTGTTAAAGCAATTTAACTTTAATGCAGTAAGAACATCGCACTACCCTAACGACCCTTATTTTTATGAATTGTGTGACCAATACGGAATTTACGTAATGGACGAGGCAAATTTAGAATCTCACGGAACCAGAGGGCAATTAAGTAACGATGCCGAATGGGGATCTGCTTACTTAGAAAGAGCTATTAGAATGGTTAAAAGAGATAAAAACCATGCAAGTATTGTGATGTGGTCTTTAGGAAACGAATCTGGAATGGGACCTAATCACGCTGCTATGGCTAGTTGGATTAAAGAATTTGATCCTACTCGTTACATTCATTACGAAGGTGCACAAGGACAACCTGCACACCCAGACTACAAAAAGAAATACTTTAACATTGGAAAAGGAAACCCAACAGATCCTAAATGGGTAGACATGCTTAGTAGGATGTATCCAAATCCAACAGCTTTGCAAAGCTTGATAGATGATACAGCTGCTATAGATAACAGAGCTGTTATTATGTGTGAATATGCGCATGCAATGGGGAACTCTGTAGGAAACATGCAGGAATACTGGGATGTTATTTACAAAAACGACAGAGCCATTGGTGGTTATATTTGGGATTGGATTGATCAAGGGATTTTAACCAAAACTAAAAACGGAACGGAGTATTTAGCTTATGGTGGCGATTTTGGAGACATTCCTAATGATGGTACTTTTTGTATCAATGGAATTATTGCTGCAGATAGAACTCCAAAACCAGAGATTTATGAATGTAAAAAAGTAAATCAGCCTGTTGTTATTACTGCTGTAAATGCGTTAAAAGGTGAGTTTAAAATTCTAAACCGTCATCATGCAGTAAGTTTATCTAAATACAACTTAACTTGGGAATTGCTTAAAAATGGTAAAATTATCAAACGTGGTTCTTTAGAAAGTTTAACAACACAACCTAACCAAACGGATAACATAAACATCAATCTTAAAACTCCTAAAGCAAAGGCTGGTGATGAATTTTTTATCAATATTAAAGGTCATTTAAAAGAAAATACACTTTGGGAACAAAAAGGATATGTTGTTTTTACTGAACAATTTAAATTAGATGTTGAAACAAAATCTGTAAAAGAAGTAAAAGTTTCATCAAAAGAGATCAACACCACTCAAGATGATGAGCAAATTAAAATTACAGCTAAAAACAATACGGTAATCATCAACAAAAAAACAGGATTGATTAGCAACTATACTGTAAACGGAACGTCTTATTTTGAAACTCCTTTGACTTTAAATTTCTGGAGAGCACAAACCGAAAATGACCAAGCCTACAGAAAAGCTAAAAAACAACAAGATGAGTTGGATTGGATGACTGCTGGTAAGAACATGAAGGCAACATCTATTAAAATTGATGAGGCTAACAAAGGAAAAGTAATTGTTACTGTTGCCGGAATTATTAAAAATCCTAAAACAGAAGTAGCTTTAACGTACACTATTTTGGCAAACGGTTATGTAAAAGTAGCTTACAAAGTAGTAATTAATAAAAATGCACCTAACGTACCAAGAATAGGAATGTCTTTTGATATTTCTAAAAAATACAAGAACGTAGCTTACTATGGTAAAGGGCCACAAGCCAATTATGCAGATAGAGCAACAGGGGCTTTTGTAGGATTGTACAAAGCAGATGCACATAAAATGAATTACGAGTATATATATCCTGAAGAAAATGGAAATCATATGGATACTCGTTGGTTTACCTTAACCAATACTGATAAAAACGGTGTGTTTATTTCTGGAGCACAACCTTTAAACTTTAGTGTGTCTCCTTATAGTTTAGAAAACTTAGAAAAAGCTACGCATACTTATGAATTAAAAGACCGTAATGTGTTTACAGTAAATGTAGATTTAAAACAAATGGGAGTTGGTGGAGACAATACTTGGTCTGCTATTGCAGAACCACACAAAGAGTATTTAATTACACCAGGAACTTATGAATATAGTTTTTACATTACCCCTGCTAACAAAAAGCAAGAAGTGATTAAATTCTAACTTTCTATTACTTTACAAAAACCTCCTAAAACTCACATTTTAGGAGGTTTTTGTGTTTATAATAAGATCAATAATCATTTGGAATACTTTTTAAAACAACGGTATTCCTAAACCTATGGTCTTATCTATATTTTAGTAAAAAAATCAAAACAAACATCAACAATGAAAAAAATTGTAAGCATCACACTTTCTTTATTTAGCATTACTAGTTTATTTGCAGACCCTCCTACTCCTAAAAAAGGATATCGTTGGGTGATTAATCAAGAATATTCTGATGAATTTAACGGAACCGAATTAGACCGTAGCAAATGGAACAATACGTTTCACGGATGGAAAGGAAGAAAACCAGCCATGTTTGATCCTAGCACTGTATCTGTAAACAACGGAAACATGCAAATTAAAAACGGAATGTTACCCCAAGAAAAAAATGGTTATACCATTGCAGGTGGTGCAGTACAAAGTAAAAAAGAAACCGCTAGTTTTGGGTATTACGAAGTAAACTTTAAAGCTTCTAAAATAAACATGTCTACCACTTTTTGGATGTCTAACAGCAAACAACCTGTAGATTTTGTGACCAACAAAAGTAACGGAGAAAATTGTGCTAAAGACAAATACAGTCAAGAACTAGACATTGTAGAAAGTATTGGTGGTACTTTTAACAGAACTAATAAATTTAGAACACAAATGAACTTTAACACCCACTACAGATATGTTGATTGTAACGGTGGTAGAGAAAAATTTTATTCGGCAGGAAACAATGCAATTGAAGGAAATGGGCAAAAGAGCAATGCCAAATTAAGTTCAGAATCTTGGCAAGATTTTCATACCTATGGAGCTTATTGGAAAAATGCAAACGAAGTTTCTTTTTATGCAGACAATCGTTTTGTGGGAGATGTAAAAGTTAGTACCGAAGTGGTAGACAAACCTTTTGACAGATCTATGAAAATTAATATGGTTACAGAAACTTACAACTGGGTACAGCCTATTCCTACCATAGAAGAGCTAAACAATGATAAAATTAACACCTCTTATTACAATTGGATTCGTTCTTATGAATTAGTACCTGTAGACAAAAATTACACAAGTAACTACGCTCCTATTTATAAAGAGGAAATTCAGTTGACTGAAACTCCAAAGGTGATGAGTAGAAAAAAGATAGAAATATCTTACACTTACAAAGCCAACAAAAACACCAAGGCACTTTTAAAAGTAGTAGATGCCAGCAATAAAGTAGTTTCTACCACTAGCTTTAAAGTTTTAGCAGGGTTTGGAAACAATAGTCAGCTTGTAAAATTAGACCATAAAATTTCTAAAAAGGAAACTTATACATATCAAATAACGTTAGTAAAATAATCAGTTTTTAATATTCTGACTTTTTAAAACACTTATACACTATATTTTAGTTTATAGGTGTTTTTTTATTTTTAAGCAAGTAGTTTAAAACTACCAAGAGCATACTTAATTCAAAACACATCTTGTCAGTTCCAGTTTTTTTGCTGTAGTGAAACGAAAACAAAATAAATATCGAGAACGGGACTTACTAGTATAAATTACTTCTCGATACTCATGACTCCATTGCATTCCGTAATGAACTCGAAATGACAATAACAAATTAGACAATTCCTGTCAGTTCAAGTTTCTTTTGCCGTAGTAAAACAGAAACAAAATAAGTATCGAGAACAGGTGGTTTCACTTTAAAAATACTTCTCGATACTTTTTCTCCATTGCATTACGAAAACACTCGAAGCGACAATTACACTTAAAAAAACTATTCTGTCAGTTCGAGTTTTTTTGCTGTAGTAAAACGAAAGTAAAAGAGGTATCGAGAACGGGACTTACTAGTATAAATTACTTCTCGATACTCATTACTCCATTGCATTCCGTAATGAACTCGAAATGACAATAACAAATTAGACAATTCCTGTCAGTTCGAGTTTATTTTTGCTGTAGTAAAACAGAAACAAAATAAGTATCGAGAACAGGTGGTTTCACTTTAAAAATACTTCTCGATACTTTTTCTCCATTGCATTACGAAAACACTCGAAGTGACAATAAATAACATTTGTTAAAAACTTTTAAACTTTGTGGAAAAATCAATGTTCCTTTTCTAGATTCTGGTGTTGGTAACGCCATTTCGTAAGCATCTATAATTGTTTGATTATTACCCGGTTTTTTATTCATACTTTTTAAAAGCAATGTTCTTACAAAATAATTTTCCTCATAAATAAGTCTTTTCGCTTCTTCTGATTTAAAGAAATTAGAAAATTTTTCTGATTCAGCATTCGTTTTCCATGCCCAAGTATTAGAAATAACGGTTCCTAAAATACAATTTGGATGGTTTGTAGCTAGATGCAATGCAGTTGGTCCTCCCCAATTTTGCACCACCAAAATAAACTTTTCAAGTTTTAAATGATCAAGCACCAAAGATTTTACCCATTTCGCATGTTCTTGTAGCGTATAATCAAAATCTTTAGGTGTATCTGAAAATCCAAAACCTGGTAAATCATAAGCTATTAACCTTGCTTCTCCAGCTAACTCTTTTATAATATTTCTGTATATAAATGACCATTCTGGGTTTCCGTGTGCTAATACAATAGGTATGCCTTTTCCTTCATCAATATAATGCATAGAAGTACCGTCTTTCTCATACCAATTACTTTTAAAAGGATATTCTTCTTGATCTACTAAAAAAGGTCTTTGTTTTTATTGGTAATCTCTTTATTAAAAATTAGTGGGTTTTTATTTGACATAAGGCTGTATTGTTGTTTCCTGTTTTGAAACGTTCATTCTTTTAAAAGCAAAGACACCAATTGATTTCACACTAATTATGAACTCAATTGGTGTCTTAAAAAAATAAGTATCTTACTTTTTAACTATTTTATAAGCTCCAATTTTGTTGTGAAATAAACTAGGAACATATAATATTTGAGCATCAGCATCAATCCCTATGTCTGCATTACTACCTGCAAAATCACAAATTAATTCTTTTTTATAATTGGTTACATAAAATATTTTTCCGTGCATTGGGTCACTTGCTATAATTCCGTTTTTAAATTTAACAACACCGTCTAAAGCACCCATTTTTTCAGCTAGTTTTATAACTTCAACAGATTTATCAACTAAATTAATTTTAAATAAAGAACCGTATTGTGCTGGTGTTAAATTAGGCGACATTTCAGCTCCTATACTTCCTACAACTAAATGATTTCCATCTATTAAAACACCATTAGGTACCGGAAATTGACCTGAATGTAACCAAAGAGCTAATTTGTCATCTTTCAATTTAAAAATACGCCCTGTTGCTAAATCTGAAACATAACCAACACCATCTTTACCAATTGTAATATCATTTAATGTTTTTGCTTCAGACGGAATTGTTTTCACCATTTTACCAGTTTCCAAATCTATAACATGCACTTGCGATTGATCTACAACGTAAATGTTTCCATTGTAAAAAGCCATTCCTGTTGGAATATTGATTCCGGTTGCCCATTTTTCTGTATCTAATTTTCCTTCTTTTGTATATCTACTGATAAAACCTTCTTTTTGATAGGTATTGATGACAGAAACATAAATAAAATCATGATTCGGAATAGACAACATAGATTCTGGCATAACTACATTTTCTACTTCCCATAGTTTTTCTAACGTATAGCTTTCATTCAAAGTGTTTTCATCATATTCCGTTGTCATTGCAATACCTTCTTCTAATTTACCATCAACAGCTTCCTTTAACAATGTCATGGTTTCTTTTACATAAGCTTGCCCTCTATGATTCTCCATTACTTCAGGCGAATTTTTCCAATTCTCATATGCGTAAAATACATTCTCTTGTCCAACTACTTTATAGAAATCAAAAAATACATTTCCTGCTTCTTTTCGAGAATTTGTAGTATGTTTTTCAAATTGCGCTATAATACGATCACTATAGCCCTCTTTTACCTTAAAAGAAATAAAGATTGCTTGCTCGTTACCTGTAGAAATTAAAGGTTTTGAATCTATATGAGCTGGTTTTGTATCTTTAAATCGTAAAATATCTGGTGCACCTTGCAACGCATTTTTAAATAAAGGTGCTAATTCTTTACTATGCGGCAAACCTTTATGCAATTCGTATACTTCTTCATTTTTCCATTTAGAAAACACATAAAATACAGTTGGATTATTATCGTCTCCGTATAATTTCATTTCTAAATTCCCTTCTTCCTTTAAAGAGTTATTTAAACTGTTAACTTGTGCTTTTCTAAACTCTTGTACGTATGCTGGTTTTACGGTAAATTTCACCATTTGCGTAATGGTTTCATCTTTTTTAGTACAGCCGAAAACTGCCACTAGACTACATAGTGCAATAACTATATTTTTCATTTTTTAAACTTTTAGAATGTATAAACTTAATTATACGAATGTTATAATATCTTCTTCTGGCAAACGTGATTTAGGAACTTTGGCATTAAAATCATCTTCAGCCTTATAACCTAAAGACACTACTGCTAAAGGCATGTATCCTTTTTCTCTTAATCCAAATTCTTTATCTAACGCTTTAACATCTACACCTTCCATTGGCACAGCATCAATACCTAAAGCAGCAACACCAAGTAGCAAAACGCCCATATTTAAATACACTTGTTTGTCTAACCAATGTGGTAAGTCTTTAAGGTCGTATCTATGAAGGTCTGCAAATAGTTTTCTACCCGCTTTTACTCCTATTTTAAATTCTTCTTTTGCATAGCGACCATCTTTGTCTTCTTGGTTTAAGACCTTAGTCCTATAGTTTTCATCTGCATCTAATCTTGCAGAAAACACAATTACATGAGAAGCATCCATTACTTTAGGTGTATTAAAATGATAAAAACCTTCTGTTCCTTTTGCAATGCGTTCTTTTCCTTCTTTTGTATGTGCTATTGTAAAGTGCCAAGGTTGTAAGTTGGTACTTGATGGGCTAAAACGTAAAAGGGTTTTTACTTTTTCGAAATCTTCTTCTGAAATTGTTTTTGAAGGGTCAAACTTTTTTACTGAATAGCGGTTTTTTAATGCGTCTATGATGTCCATTTTATTTTTTATTATAATTTAACAATTACTTTTCCCACAGTTCTTCCACTTTCTAAGTGTTGATGTGCTTTATTAAGATCTTCAAAAGAAAAAGTTTCAGATACATGAGATGTAAGTGTACCCTCTTCTAACATTTTACTTATAGTATGCATGTCTTTAGCACTAGATTGCACTAATAGATTGGTGATATTAACATTTCGTTCTTTAGCTAATGTTGTAATTTCATCTGAAAAATCTGGTGCTGGTAAAGACATAATGGTACCTCCTGATTTTACTACATCTATAGATTTTAATAGAATATCTCCGTTAAACATATCAAAAACAAAATCTAAATCTGACACAACTTCTTCAAATTTTTGTTTTATGTAATCTATATGTTCATCTGCTCCAAATCCCATTACTAAATCTTTGTTTTTAGCGGAAGATGTTGTAATCACATAAGCTCCCATAGCTTTAGCAATTTGAATGGAAAAATGACCAACACCACCAGAACCAGCATGAATTAAAATACGATCGTCTTTTTTTATTCTTGTTTCTAAAACTTGTAAAGCTGTTAGAGCTGCTAAAGTTGCCGCAGCAGCATCCTCAAAAGAAATGTTTTTAGGCATTTTTGCTAAATGATCTTCTGGAGAAGCCACATATTCTGCATATGCAGCTCCGTTTCCAGGGAAATTAACCATTCCAAAAACGGTATCTCCTACTTTAAATTTTGTTACTTTATTACCAATTTGCGATACTGTACCAGAAATATCCCATCCTAAAATAACTGGACGTTGTTCTCCATACATCATGTTCAATCCTGGTTCTACACTTCTTATTTTATAATCTACAGGATTAATGCTAATCGCTTTTGTTTTAACCAATACCTCGTTTTCCTTTAAAATAGGTTTTTCAACGGTAGTTAAAATTAAGTTTTCTACACCTCCTGCTTGTGCTATTGTTATTGCTTTCATAAGTTACTATTTTTAAAGGCACAAAATTAAGTCTATTGTTAAAACTAAGCAATAACGGACAAAAAGGTCAGTACTAAAATCACTATATTTCTATTAATTAACAACTAAAAACCAGTAAGTTAAATAAAAAAATAATTACTAAATAAAATTAAGCTACTATAAAAAGTAAAGTTTTAATATATTTACTGGATAATTTAAGAAAAATGGAAAATAAAAGCGATAAATCATTGTACAAATTAAATGGGGAATTGGATAGAGAAGTATTATTCTTAAAAAAGCCCCAAATTAAATTGAATGACAAAATTTTTTCCTGTCCTACAAGTACGGCAATGGAATTAATAGGAGGAAAATGGAAAGGTGTCATATTATTTCATCTAATTTCTAGTAAAAAACGGTATAACGAATTACGAAAAGAAATTCCGCTGCTTAATGAACGTACATTAAGTATGCAATTAAAACAATTAGAAGCCGATGGTATAATTTCTAGAAAGGCGTATTATAAAAAACCTCCTTTAAAAGTAGAATATGCTCTTACAAAATTTGGAAAAGGTTTAATACCAATTCTTGAAATGATCACTGAATGGGGAATTATTGCAGCTCAAGAGAAGGGGGAATTTATCATTGAATAGAAAAATACTATTGCCAACACCGTATATAATTTATTGCTGGCTTCTTGCCTACTTACGAAAGTCCTCTCGGACTTTAAATTTGTGTTTTATTTGCTAAATTTAGTGCTTAAAACACTCAACTAATCTTATACAACAACCTTGGTAGTAATTTCTCACTCATTCCTAAAAAATGGAAAAAGAAAATAAATAAACTATTCTTGAAAAAACTGAAAAAAATCTTCTTGAAAGAAAAAAACAGACTTTTCTTAAAAACGGAATAGAAGTTCAAACTGAAGCTACGAATAAACTCCTCACTAATACTATAAATCATATTATTCTTTTAGGAGTTTCATTAATTGTGATTCTTTCAACTTTATCCTAGAGAGATAATCACAACATTTCCATCTACCGTTATTTACTTTGTATTCTTCTACTCTCCATTTTTTTAGGAGTAATTTGTATTTCCATAATAACAATTGATTACCACAATCTTGGCAAGAAACTTCAAAAGATGGCGGAAGAACAAAACCCATCGGATTTGGATAAAGACATCGTAAGGACTGGTAAACCATATTTCTATATAATTTTATTGACTTTTATAGTTTGTTTAATCTCTTTTTTAACATCACTAGTATTGCTTGTTATTTATGCTTGGTAATTAAAACAAATTAATTCACTTTAAAAATTATTGAAAATAATCATAAACTGAATTGAAAAAACCTTTACACAACACCTGCTATAGTTAATGTGGGTTTAGTTTTTTCTAAATGTTTTGTCTATATTTAAAGTGTCCTCAAATCTTGTTGTCCCAAAGCTTCGGGATGGCTTAGTGACTAAAAAAAACAGCTTTAATATATCGAAAAACATACACTATGAATGAAAACCTAAAAAAAAATGCTGTAGAATTTTATAAAATGGCATATGAAGGAAATCCTAAAGAGGCTACCAAATTGTATGTTGGAGCAGACTACATTCAACACAACCCTGATGTACAAAATGGAATTGAAGGGTTTATTGAATATTTTGAGCGAATGAAAACTGAGTATCCAAATAAATCTATTGAGTTTGTTCGAGTAATCTCTGAAAATGATTTGGTGGCATTACATACGCATCAGGTATGGCCAGATAACGATGAATACGTCACTATGGATTTTTTTAGATTTGATGAGAACGAAAAAATTATTGAACATTGGGATGCTATTCAGCAAATACCAAAAAAGTCTGCCAACAAAAATAAAATGTATTAATATATACAATTAATAAGCAACACTTAACCTGTTTGGCAAAGCCTAGTTACAACCTATAAAAAATAGCGGATTGAGCCCTAACTCAATCTGCTATTTTTTATTCAGTATCTTATAATTTCAAATACTAATGTATTTATAAAGTTATTCTATCCTCTTCTCTATGTAACTTGTCTGCTACATGCGTTAAATTTCTTAGAGTAACATTTCTTTTATCAACTCTAATTACTTTTACTTTTTTTAAAACTCATGTTTTTGTATAATATTTACACGGAGTCCTCCCCTGTTTACTCGTACTTTACTCAGCTTTTTATACCTGTCCCCAAACCTAAAAAAACACAAACCCCTCAAATACAGGTTTTTAACTACTAATTAAATATACACGTGGCTTGCTGGCACATTTCTTTCTATATCCTAATTGTAAATAATTAATAACATTAAAAGAAAATATTTTATGAAAAAGTTCATTTTATCAGTAGCAATTTTAGCAAGTGGAATGTCAACATTTGCAATAACAAACAACGTTACTCCTGTTACAACTGTAAGCATTATAGCCAATCAAGAATTTACAGAAATTTCTGTAGACGAATTACCTGCAGCAGTTACCAACGCTGTTAAAAAATATTTTACAACGGCAACCATTAGCAAAGCTTATGTAAACGCTAACGGACAATACAAACTAGAACTTACTGCAGACAATGCATCAAACACTGTTTATGCAGACAAAGACGGAAACTGGTTAGAAGAAAGTGCTATTAAATAAGCAAACAACCTTGTACATAATTATAAATTTTAAAAACCATATATCATGAAAAAGATCATTTTATCAATCGCAATTTTAGCAAGTGGAGTATCAACTTATGCAATGTCTAACAACATTACTCCAGCAACCTCTATTACCATAACTATGAATGATGAGTTTACAGAAGTTTCTGTAGATGAATTACCTGCAGCAGTAACAAGCGCAGTAGAAAAAGATTTCCCTACCTCTACCATTAGCAAAGCGTATGCAAACACTAACGGACAGTACAAATTAGAGCTTACAGCTGATAGTGCTACCAACACTGTTTATATTGACAAAAACGGAAACTGGTTAGAAGAAAGTGCTGTTAAATAAGTAAACAACCTTGTACATAATTATAAATTTTAAAAACCATATATCATGAAAAAGATCATTTTATCAATCGCAATTTTAGCAAGTGGAATGTCAACATTTGCAATGACAAACAACGTCACTCCTGCCACTTCTATCAACATTATTATGAACGATGGATTTACAGAAGTTTCTCTAGACGAATTACCTGCAGCAGTAACAAGCGCAGTAGAAAAAGACTTTTCTACTGCTACCATTAGCAAGGCTTATGTAAACGCTAACGGACAATACAAATTAGAGCTTACTGCAGAGGGTGCATCAAGTGCTGTCTATATTGACAAAGACGGAAACTGGCTAGAAGAAAGTGCTGTTAAATAAGCAAGCATAAATGTAGCGTAACACCTACTATTTATTTTAAAAAGACGTTTTTAATTAAACGTCTTTTTTTATATTCTTATTTATAACCAAATATCAAGATAACTTGATATTTTTGTAATTATTAAGTCCCAATTTTATGAAGCAAATATTACTAATAGAAGATGATGTAAGTTTTTCTAAAATGTTAAAAAATTTTATGGAACGTCATCAATATAAAGTGGATGTAGGTTATACTCTTTTAAATGCTACACAGCTTTTAAAAAAGAATGATTACGACTTAATTTTTACTGATTTACGTCTTCCCGATGGTGATGGTATTGAGTTGTTAAAACAAATGAAGGAAAAAAACAGTACTACTCCCATAGTACTAATGACAGGATACGCAGAAGTTTCTACAGCCGTACGAGCTATGAAACAAGGAGCTTTTGATTATATTTCTAAACCCTTTAATCCAAATGAGGTTTTAGAAGTAATTAACAATGCCTTAGAAGTTAAAGATGTGAAACCATTATCTACAACTACCAATAAACCCGAAAAAAAGGAAACAACTAACAACAATTTTGTAACAGGTATTAGTGCTGCCTCAAAATCTTTAACAGAATACATTCATTTGGTAGCTCCTACAGAAATATCTGTATTAATTACCGGAGAAAGTGGAACAGGAAAAGAAGTTGTGGCTAAAAATATTCATTTACAAAGCCTAAGGCACAATCAACCTTTTGTGGCTGTAGATTGTGGTGCAATTCCTAAAGAAATTGCATCTAGTGAATTTTTTGGACATAAAAAAGGGTCTTTTACTGGAGCAATAAACGACAAAATTGGACATTTTGAAGCAGCCAATGGTGGAACTCTTTTTTTAGATGAAGTAGGGAATTTAAGTTACGAAAATCAAATTCAACTTCTTAGAGCTTTGCAAGAAAGACGAGTAAAACCTATTGGTAGTAGTACCGAAATACAAGTAGATATAAGACTAATAACGGCTACTAACGAAGATTTATTAGATGCTGTAGACAAAGGAAGTTTTAGAGAAGATTTATACCATCGTTTAAATGAATTTTCTATCAAAGTGCCCAGTTTAAAAGACAGAAATGATGATTTAATTCTATATGCTGATTTCTTTTTAAACAAAGCTAATCAACAATTAAACAAATCTATTATTGGTTTTTCTAAAGAGGTTTTAACCATTTTTCAGAATTACAATTGGCCAGGAAATTTAAGAGAACTTTCTAATGTAATTAAAAGAGCAACCTTGCTTACTCCTAGCAACGTTATTGAAAAAACAGCATTGCCTAGCGAGTTATTTTTAGCTCCCAAACCAAAATCAACTACCACGAGTTTTTCTACCAAAGAAAATGAAAAAGAATTGATTATAGGTGCTTTACACGAGGCTGACAATAACAAAACACAAGCGGCAAAGTTGTTAAACATTACCCGAAAAACATTGTACAATAAAATGAAACTATACGATCTTAACTAAGATAGTTTTCTAAAGATGTTATAAATTTAGAAAGTTCATTTTCAAAAGCTGTAAAAAGAGGAATGTCTATTTTTTTGGTGGTTTCAAACATTTCTAAAAAGGGAACAACAGAGGTTACTTCTAACTGTTTAAACATGCTAATCATTTTATGACTCACATAATTTACAGTAGCTACATCTTGTTCTTTTTGTGCTTTATTTAGCAACATTTTGTTTGTTTTGGTGTCTTCTAAAAACACCTTTAAATTGTTTTTTATAACAATAATATCATTATTTAAAAACAAACCTAAAGTCTGAATACTAAAACCTTCTGGGCTTTTTAGTAATTCTTGTTTTGGTTCAGCATTTACCTCTAATGTACTTACGTTAAAAAACTGTTGCAATACCGTTTCTAATCTATCAGAGCTAAAAGGTTTTGTTAATACCGCAGAAAAACCACTGTCTAAATAGTCTGTAACTGATAGATTTGTTCTACCTGTCATGGCTATAATTGGCTGATTTTTGTAAGAATTATCATTTTTAAGCACTTCCATAAAATGGATTCCATTCATTTTGGGCAACTGAATATCGGTTAAAACCAAATCAAAAGGAATACTCTTGATTGCTGTTAATGCTTCTTGTGCGTTTTCAAAAATAAAAGATTCAATTCCATACTGTTTTAACAATTCTTTTAAAAGTTGTCTCATAGAAACATCATCTTCTACTACAACCACTTTAATTTCAAATTTTATTTGCGGTTTGATGGTTTTATCATCACTTAACACTTTATTAGACATGGTTACAGGTACAGACAATGTAAATGTACTACCGTTATTTAATTCACTATTTAAGGTTAAATCCCCTCCTAATAATTCTGATATTTTTTTAGAAATAGTCAGTCCCAAACCAAAACCATTTTGTTTGTTCGTTTTAGAATTTTCTCCTTGCGTAAAGGCTTTAAAAATATTTTTTTGTTGTTCTTTGCCAATTCCTATTCCTGTGTCTTTTACAGAAAGATGTAACGTTTTAGTCTTTTTGTCTAAAAAACTTTGAAGTATAATGGTTCCTTTGTCTGTAAATTTATAGGCATTTATAACCAAATTGTATAAAATTTGTTTCATCCTAAAAGGATCTCCAATAACCAAGTTTTTAATATTTTCATCAAATATCAATTTAAAAGTAATGGGTTTGTCTTGTGCCAAACTCTCTGTACTTTTAACAATTTCCTGCATTAATTTTTCCAAATCAAAAGGAACAGAAGTAATAGAAATATTATTATTTTCTAGGTTAGAAAATTCTAAAAGGTCGTTTACCAATTGTTCCATATAAGTAGATGCACTTTGAATATGCTCTACATAATTAATTTCTTTTGTTGTGTTTTTAGATTTTTGAAGCAACTCGCCATATCCTGTAATAGTATTTAAAGGAGTTCTTAAATCGTGACTCACCATAGAGATTATTTGCTCTCTACTTTTTAAAAGTGAAGAACTAGTCTCATTAGCTTCTTCTAATTTTTTTCGATAGCGTTCGCTTTTCCAAAAATCGTTTAGAAACACAAAAGAGAAAATAACAATAATAATAAAACTGATAATGGCAGCGAACAGAATAATATTTTTACTTCTGTTTAAAGATTTCTCTCTTTGGATATTACTTGTTTTTGTATTCTGAATAATATCTTTTTCCAGAGCATTTAATAACTCACGTAATTTTCTAGAAACCACTACATCATTTTCTACCAATTCTCTTTCTTTTCTTTCTAAAATTTTACGCTGATATTCTATTTCTATTTGAGCTTCTCTTAGTTTACTTTTAGAAATGGTTAATAAAGAATCAATCTGATGCTGTGTCATATTACTATCAGAATTTTTAGGGTTTATATCTTT
Source organism: Wenyingzhuangia heitensis (assembly GCF_011762155.1). Taxonomy (GTDB): domain Bacteria; phylum Bacteroidota; class Bacteroidia; order Flavobacteriales; family Flavobacteriaceae; genus Wenyingzhuangia; species Wenyingzhuangia heitensis. The sequence continues at coordinate 230,970 of NZ_JAASQL010000002.1, read as the reverse complement.
TAAAACCTTTATATATTCTTCTATATCCCAATAATTTTGTTTGTCTAACGGCTTTGTTTTTTTATAAAAATCAGCAACAAACATTTTTCCTAACAAAGAATCTATGGTACTTAATTTGTTTATTGCTGTATGTATAGATTTGTCGGAATTGTCTTTTAATTTTAACCTTTTTAAACCAATAATGTTCTTTGATTTTTGATCTATAATCAGCTTAATACTGTCTAAAATACTTTCTTGAAAAGGATTGTCTACAATAAAGTTTAGCGAATCTATTTTTAACAATAATTGTTCGTTTTCTACAGTATATTCTTTTAATTCTTTGGCTGAATTTAGCTGAAGTGCAGCTCTAGACAAGCTTTCATTTTCGTAAATACTAGCAATTAAACTTCCTATTTTCACAATTTTACTTCCGTCAGAAATATCTTGTTTTTGTAGCTGTGTAAAGGTTTTTATTTCAGAAATAACCAAAATACCCGCAATAGTTGCCAAAATTCCAAGAATAATGTAACCTGTTAAAATTTTAAATGTAATTCTATGTTTGGGAGATTGCATACAGAATAAATAAAACGAATATCTTATAAAGATAGTTACTAATTTTATCTTAAAAAAAATGTTATTAATGAAACTCTACACAATATTTAAAAGAACTAGAGTCTTAAAACAAAAACCCCTAATCAATAATTGATTAGGGGTTTTTGTTATTTCTTTTTTGCTTGTATTACAAAGTAAATTCCAATTAATATTAGCGGTATACTTAGCCATTGTCCGGTATTTAATGCCCAACTAGCTCTATCATCTACCTGAGCTTCTTTAAAGAATTCTACTACAAATCTTACAGACCATAACAGAGTAAAGAAAACTCCAAAAATCAATCCTAACTTTTCTTTTGCATTTGTTTTCCAAAACATATAAAAGATAATGGCAAATACCATTAAATATCCAAAAGATTCGTACAATTGAGTTGGGTGTCTAGGAAAATCTTCACCCAAAGCTTTAAAAATAAAACCATAATCGGTTCCTGTTGGGTGACCAATAATTTCGGAATTCATTAAGTTTCCTAAACGAACAAAAACACCACCACTAGCAATAGTTAAACTCACTCTATCTAAAACATATAGCAAAGGTTTTTGTAATATTTTTTTAGAGAAATACCATAATGATGCAATAATACCTATAGCTGCACCATGACTTGCTAAACCTGCAAAACCTGTAAATCTAAACTCTGGTCTAAATTTAAATGGCAATAAAATTTCTTCGGGATGCTGACTAAAATAAGCCCAATCGTAAAAGAAAACGTGTCCTAATCTTGCTCCTAAAATAGTTGCAAAAACAACATACATTAACAGCTTGTCTAATTTTTCTAATTCAATATTTTCATAAATAAATATTTTTTTCATGATTTGATATCCTAAAGCAAAGGCAATCACAAACATTAAACTATAATATCTAATTACAAAAAAACCAAGATCTAAACCTAAAGAGGGATCCCAAGTAATGGCTAGTAAATTCATATTTCTTTTTTATTTTGTTTATCGGGAACAGGGTCGTAACCACTTCCTCCCCAAGGATGACAGCTAAATATACGTTTTATTGCCAACCAACTACCATAAATAATGCCATGCTTTTGCAAAGCTTCTATACTATAACTAGAGCAAGTAGGTTGATACCTACAAGTAGCTGGTGTAAAAGGAGATATGGCTCCTTGATAAAAACGAATTAACAGGATAAATGGAAAGATGATTATTTTTTTCAATTTATCCATATTCTTATTCTATAATAAATGCTGTTCCGTCTTTACCGTCTTTTAACTGAATTCCCAACGCTTTTAATTCGTCACGAATTTGATCAGACAAAGCCCAGTTTTTGTTATCTCTAGCTTGCTTACGCATACCTATTAACATATTTACCACTCCTTCTAATTTATTAGAACCTTGCTCAGTAGCTTCAGTTATCAAACCTAATACATCATATACAAAAGCGTGTAAAGTGTTTGTAAACAAATCTAAATCTATTTGTGTTAATGTTTCTTTTCCTTCTTTTAAAAGGTTGATGTGTTTTACAGCATCAAATAAATGAGAAATTAAAATAGGTGTATTAAAATCATCATTCATAGCTTCGTAACATTGTTCTATCCAACCAGAAACCGCAAAGGTAGATGTTTTTCCTGCTTCTACATTTGCCAAATTTTTAATGGCTTCTACCAACTTGTTGTATCCTTTTTCTGAGGCTTCTAAAGCTTCGCTAGAAAAATCTAAAATACTACGATAGTGAGCTTGCATCATAAAGAAACGAACTACGGATGGCGTAAATGGTTTTGATAAAATATTGTTTTCTCCCGAAAAAATTTCACCTGGTAAAATGTTATTCCCTGTAGATTTAGACATTTTTTGTCCATTTAGAGTCAACATGTTAGCATGCATCCAATAATTTACAGGATCATGACCGTTACAAGCTTCTGCCTGTGCAATTTCACATTCGTGGTGCGGAAATTTTAAATCCATTCCTCCTCCGTGAATGTCAAATTTATCGCCTAAATATTTTGTACTCATAGCAGTACACTCTAAATGCCAACCCGGAAAACCAAGTCCCCAAGGAGATGGCCAACGCATAATATGTTGTGGACTCGCTTTTTTCCACAAGGCAAAATCTTGCGGGTTTTTCTTTTCGGACTGACCATCTAACACACGAGTGTTATGAATGGCATCTTCTATTTTTCGTCCAGATAAAACTCCGTATGTTTTTTCTTCGTTGTATTTAAGTACATCAAAATAAACAGAACCGTTTACCTCATAGGCCAAACCTTTATCTAAAATACCTTTTATCAATTCAATTTGCTCTATAATATGCCCTGTTGCTGTAGGTTCTATACTAGGAGGTAAATTGTTTAATTTTTCTAAAATGTTATGAAAGTCTAAGGTGTAACGTTGCACCACTTCCATAGGTTCTATTTTTTCTATTCTTGCTTTTTTGGCAATTTTATCTTCTCCTTCATCAGCATCATCTTCCATATGACCTGCATCGGTAATGTTTCTTACATAGCGTACTTTATACTCTAAATGCTGTAAATAACGAAACACCATATCAAAACTCATAAATGTACGAACGTTTCCTAAATGCACATTGCTATACACCGTAGGTCCACACACATACATACCCACATTACCTGGGGTAACCGTGGTAAATAATTCTTTGTTTTTTGATATTGAATTGTAGATTTTTAAAGGCTGATCTTGAAATAAGCTCATGAAGTTATTTTTAATTTTAAAGGGTAAAGATAAACTTTATACTTGTATTATAATAACAAGAAAAAGCCCAATTAAGAAATTCTTAATTGGGCTTTTATATGTATTTAAATATTGCTAATTACTTAACAATCTCTAACAATTCTACTTCAAATACCAATGGCATATATGCTTTAATTGGTCCTGAACCACCTTGAGGTGCGTTAGCTCCATATGCTAATTCTTGAGGTACATAAAACTTGTATTTAGAACCTACAGACATTAACTGAACACCTTCTGTCCATCCTGGAATTACTCTGTTTAATGGGAATTCTGCTGGAGTTCCTCTATCTACAGAACTATCAAAAACTTCTCCACTAGGAGTTGTTCCGTGGTAGTGTACTTTTACAGTATTAGTTGCTAATGGCTTTTCACCAGAACCTTCTGTTAATACTTCATACTGTAACCCGCTTTCTGTAACTACAATTCCTTCTCTCTTTTTGTTTTCAGCTAAAAAAGCTTCTCCTTCTGTTTTAGCAGATGCTCCTTTTGTTTCAGCTATTTTTTTAGTGTAAGCAATTAAAATTGGAGCAATATCTTTTTGAGCAATTAATGAAACTGCAGTGTCTTGAGATTCTGTTAATGCTTGGTTAAAAACGTTTAAGTCTAAATCTTTAAAATCTTCACTTACTTTAAAGTTTCCATTAATATAGGCACCTAAAGCATAACTTACAGAATCCATTTCTGTTGCTAAAGCTGTTTTTTTTGGTGCTTGTTGGTTACAAGATACCATACCTGTTACTGCTAATCCTAAAGCTAATCCTTTAATGATGTTCATCTTAATTATTTATTTTTAAAAGTTTAATATTTACTACTATGGGAGTGTGACTCCCAATTTTATTTTTATCTCCATTTAATCCATGGGCTACAAATGAACTAAAAATAAATTTAATTTCCTCATCTTCTCGCATTAATTTAAGCCCTTCTATTATTCCCTTTATCAAATTAGAAGTATTCAATTTTACAGTTAAAATTTCCTCTGGATAAACTTCTTTATTGTTTAATAAAAAAACCGATTTAGAAAACGTTAACACAGAGCTTTCCTTTATCACTTTTTTAGGTTTTGTTGATGATTTTACAACTGCATAAGCAAAACCATATGGAGAATATTCATAAGTTAAAAGGGAATCTTTTTGAATATAATCTTTAATTAATTTTTCTTGAATACTATTAATTTTCTTGTTGTATAAAATAGAATATTCTACCTTTTTTGAAGCTTTAACTTTATTAATAGCCCTTCTAGGTTTTGATTGTGTACAAGAAACAAAAAGCATTCCTAAAATAAATAACCAACTATGCTTCATAAGAAACGAATAATTCTTGTTTATATTTTGGAACAATTGATAAAAATTTATCAATCGTTTCTTCTAATGAGGTTATAGACCTTGCTCCAGCAGCATTGTCGTGTCCACCTCCATCAAAATAATTTCTTGCAAATTGGTTTACAGAGAATTTTCCTTTAGAACGAAAAGAAATTTTTACAATTCCTTGATCTGTATCTTCTATAAAAATAGCTGCAAGCACAACTCCTTTTAAAGACAATGCATAATTTACGACTCCTTCTGTATCTCCTTTTTGGTAATTATACATTTTTAACTCTTGTTGAGTTAAAGTAATATATGCTGTTTTACAATCTTCTATCACCTTTAAATTGGTTAAAGATTTACCTAACAACTGTAGCCTACTGTAGGAATTATTACTATAAACCTGATTGTGAATGTTCGCGTTTTCAGCTCCTTTATCAATTAAATCAGCTATAATTCTATGTGTAGTACTTGTGGTAGATGGAAAACGGAAAGATCCTGTATCTGTCATAATTCCGGTATAAATACTAGTAGCAATATCAGCATCTATTAAATCTGTTAATTCCAATGCATCTATAAAGTGATATACCATTTGACAGGTAGAACAAATAGAAGTATCAGAATATGTGACCATGGCAATATCATCAGGCTGTTGATGATGATCTATCATAATAAAGTCTCCTTTAAAAGCTTCTAATCCATTTTGCATGTCATCTCCCACTCTATGCAAGGCATTAAAGTCTAGTAAAAAAACAACATCTGCTTGATCTAATGCTCTTTTTGATTGTATGTTTTGTAAATCGTATCTGTAAACCTCATCAGATCCTGGTATCCAAGAAATAAAATCTGGAATTCCGTTAGGCAATACAACTTGAACCTCGTGTCCTAACTTTTTATAAAATTTAGCCAATGCTGTTGTTGAACCAACAGCATCTCCATCTGGATTTTTATGCGCTACAAAAACAATTTTTTTAGGGGTATTAAAATATGTTTTTAAAACGTTAATGTCTTTTATATTCATAGTTTGCTAAAATACAATTAAAAATATATTCTGAATATATTCCTCGTTTTTTTTAGCCTTGCCAAAAACTTAGTTGTGATACAACGTATAATAAGCCTCTACGTTATCTAAATATACACCATCAAAATTGCGATCTATAATTTTAGACAGATAAGATTTTTTTGATTTGTAAATAATTTGCTGCCACTCTTTATTCCAGAATTCTACCCAATACTCATCTTCATACCCAGCGTATTGTTTTTTAAACCAAGAGGGTTGTTTTTTTGTCCAAGATTCTTTCCAGTAATATCTAAAATTTTCTACAGCTCCAATGTTCATGTACGCAATTACCTTTCTTTGGGTTCCGTCTTTCTTTATTTTTAAATAAGCGACTTCGCTTTTGGTTAGCGGAGTATTCTCATAAAATAAATCTATCAACAACAAATCGTAATTGGTTGTAGACAAGGCTTGTAAATAAGCCTGCTTGGTTGTATAGGCATCTGGATTGATAAGGTATAAGTAATTTTGAACATCTTGTAGCTCTTTAATTTCTTTTCCTGTGTTATTGGTTGATGGAATTTCTCTATAATACAAGTTGTTTTTTGTACGAACAAACGGAATGTATCCTTTACTTGTATTTAATTCTTTTGCCTTAGCTAGATCTTTATCATTATTAATAAACTCTGATGATAATACCTTTTTATTCTTTGGTAATTTTGATAATAACAAACGTCTATATCCATCTGTGTCTTCATTTTTGTTATAATGCAAAGCTTCTACCCCAACACCGTTAATGGCATTTACATAGCTAGTATCTAAACCATTTTCCATATCTATATTTTGATAGAGAAGTTCTAATCCATTTTGAGGAATAATACTAAAATTAGTGTTTTGTTGCTTGGCGGTTTTAGATATATCTATAACCATTTGTTGCATTTTTTGAGAAGCAACAATTGTTTTTTTAGTGGTATTACAACCAACTATTATTAACAATAGCAATACGTACTTAAAATATGTGTTTAAAACCGACATTGAATGTATTTGAATAAAAATTATCTTGTGAAAAATATTCTCCTGAAAAATAGAAAAAGGTATAGTCTCTAAATCTATAGGTAAGCTCTCCGTAAATTCTCCCAAAAGAATTAAAATAGCTATCGCCAAAATAAGCAGGTTCAATCATACCCGAAAATTTATTTAATATCTCATTTTGATCTGCTTGGTATTGATATCTTAGTCCTCCTCCATAATAAGCTCTGTTTTTTAAGACAAAGTAGGGCAAACCTCCTGGTAAATCTGCACTCCCCAGACTGTACGATGTTTCTGCAAAAGGAGAAAAGGTACTTTTTGTGTTTGTTTTAAACAATCTGTAGTAACGTATAACAGCTGCTATTTGATTGTTTCCATCACTATATAAATCCCCTTCTGTGGTCAATCTAAATTCGTGTTTTTTCTTGTAAAAATATTCCGAATACCAATTTAACTTGGTATCATATATACCCATAGTGTAAGCAACACTTGTTAAAGGAACCTGATGTGTTAATACGATGTTAGAAAACAATTTTTCTCCTTTGTAAGAAACACCACTTATAAAATTAAATAATGATTTATTTCCTTGAGCACTTACATCCATTCCTGCTCCTATTTGATAGTTCCAGTTTTCTATTACTTTATCATTTATATAAGTATATTTTAATCCAAAATAGGTGTGCTGAATATTTTCTCTTCTAAAACGATTTAACCTATTTAGATTTTTAACTTTATAAATATTAGGATTGTTTACCGTTACTTTGTGTTTGTGTTGATATTTATCTATTACCACACCTGACAGACTATTTAAAACTGCATTTACACTTGTTTTATCTAAAGAAATTATGGTTTCCCATTCTGCATAATTATGCTCTCTTAAAATAATAGATGCTTTTATATCGTTTAAAATTTTAGGATAAAACAACTCTTCTGCATTGGCTAACAAGTAACTTTGAGTACTTGCTTTTTGTTCTAAAACTTGATCGTTTAATGTTTTTTGTTTCTGCGTTTTTAAATCCCCCTCTGGCATGTTATTTACAACTTGCCACGCTTCCTTAAATTTATCATCTTCTAAATAAACATCAGCTACATAATTGGCTAACTGAGCATTGTTATCTATATTAGAGTCTTCAAAATTTAAATAGATTTGTTCTGCTTTTTCTAGTTTAGGATTCTCATCAATACTATTGGAAAATGCACTTTTTCTTAATGCTGTTATGTCTAATAACAAACGAGTCTGTTCTTCTTTTTGTAACACCAAATGTTCTTGATATGCTGTTATGATAGCTTCTTTATCTTTCATTTGATACATCCAATCAAACTTTTCTAAAAGTTTTATACTATCGGAGCATTTACTCCAAGAAAGTGCTTTACTGTAGTTCTTTTTACTTGCATACAACCATGTAATTTCGTTAGAATGATTTATAAATACTTCATCTTCACAAACGTCTTTGGTTTCTATTTCAATCAGTGCTTGTTCTGGATTGTTATATAATAAATCGGCAAAGTACTTGTTGTAATATAGTTTTTTTACAGCAATAGTATCTCCCAATGCTGTGTACCAATTGTACTTTGTATCATCATCTATTGTATTGTTGCAACTTGTGCATTCTAAAGCTTTTTTATATAATTTTCTATCAGCAAAAAACCATGAAAAATCTGATGATTGTTCTTTTAAAATAGGATTGCTACAAACCTCTTCCATTTTTAATTCGTTTACAAACTCATCAGGAAAATAGCTAAATAAAAACAACAATTGATTGGCTCTATTTTGATTGGTAGGTTCTAATTTTTGAATGATTTTATACATTCTTTTTAGCTCACTATAAAACCTAGGCTCATAATTATTTGTAATAAAATCCTTATAATGCTCTGTATTATTAGGTTCTAACAACATGTATTTGTATAACCACAAATTGTAAACATTGTTACTTGGTAGCGTTAAATAGGTTTTTAACGTTTTAGAATAATCAAAGTTTTCTTTGGTATTGTAACGATTACAATAGTCATATAAAAACTTCCAAGTTCCGTTATTTCTATCTTGCCAAGACATGTATTTTGCATAAATTCTAAAAACTCTGTCTTTAATTGTTGGTCTTTGATTGATGTAGTTTTCCAAAAGATTGGTAGCTTCTCTTAATCTATTTTGCTTTACTAAATCTTTAATTTCTCCGTTTAACAATTCAAAAAGTTCATACTCTATATCTCTTGTTTTTAATTCTGTTTTTTGATGATTTAAGTTGTTTACATTTATCAAAGAAATAGATTTATTTTGCAGATGAAGAGAATACAAATGGCCATCTAAATAAGTTGTTTTGGTATAGATAGTTTTATTTTCTTTTAAAGATTGCTCGTATTCTTTTGTAAAGTTTTTTCCGACAAATACTCGCCAATAAGTGTCCTGGTTGTTTTTGTTGCTAACAACGGTTAATTCTTTATCTGTTATTTTAAATTCTGGATATGTGTTTCTCCATTTTTGTACAATAGGTACCGCATTTTTTACAGTTTTATAACGCTGAAAAGGATATGTTTTTTTTATTGGAATAACTACATCGTCAATAAAAATAGGCAACATTCCTTTTTTATCGGCTCTAGACGGAGTAGTTCTCCATCCTAAATTATTTTTATTTCTAAACTCAAACTCTCCTTTACTTTCTAAATTACTTTCGTCCGGAATTTGGTATACATCGTCTGGATGTATAAAATGGGTCCAAATACCAGTATACAAAAACAATGAATAATAGGAATATTTAATTTTGTCGCTAGGTTCGTAACCATCAGATATTCTAGGATAATCGTACAACTTTTTATGAAAAGGCTCCACATCAAACTCTCTATCTCCTCCATCATATTTTTCTCCTAAATACAAACTACACATATATTTGGTTGATGGCATTCCTTTTACCAATGCTTGAATACCAACACTGTCTATATAATTTGTAGGTGGTACATAAGAAATAGGCAATTTTCCTAAATTTTCTGTTTTCCATTTTTTAGAAACACTTTTTAGTGCCAAAGCCATGTAGTCTGGTCTTTTAAACCATTCATCGTTTAAAAGAGATACGTGATTGTAACCATGTAAACCTAATTCATGACCGTCTTTTATCACATTTTTAGATATAGTAGATACAATACTTTTATTTCCAACTAATAAAGAATCGCTTATTTCTTCCCACTCGCTGTAAGAAAACGGAGGGACTGTATTTAAACTATAATCATAAATAGAGAGAGCTGTATATTTTAATCCCAAAGAGTCTGCATATTTTGCCATATCTGGCCACCATATTTGTCTAACAAACTCTGCATTGGTTAAACCAAATTCAGACTTTATAGGTTCTGTTTTGGTAGGGTATACAGGAGATGGAAAATCATCTAAAAAAATAGTACTCACATTGGCTATAGGAAACGGAATACCTTCCATAGCTTTTAATAAAGGCATTAAAAGTAATCCTCTATCGTTTTTTTCATATTCGTAATTAGAGTTTACATAGATGGTTTTTCCTTTACCTACATAATTTTCTATAATTACAGGATACATAGGATTGTTTACTGCTGTTGCATATATGTTTACGTCATTATTAAAGTTATCTAAAGTTAATCCTCCGTGTAAATATTCTGTTTTGTGCGTTATGTTTTTATACCCTGGAATTAAGATCTCGTTAAAAGAAAAACCTCCAGAAGTATAATCTTTACTAAAGTCTGCATCTACTTTAAGACCTAACAAATAAGAAAGTCTTTGGTCTGTTGTTAGATTAGGAATAAATAGAGTTCCTCCGTTTTGAACGTATTTTACAATTTTTCTTATAGTTATTTGATGCAATGTATCAGAACCTGTAAGTACTAACAAAGCGGTTTTCTCATTAATTTCTGTAAGATAGTCCAACTCTGAATTTGTAATACTTTTAAAAGGGAATTTAGTATAATCACATAAATGTTTTAAGTTTTGCTCTACCACCAAAGACAAACTATCTGTTGGATTTGTTACATACAAAACCCCATGCTCTTGCTTAGGGGCAATCTGTTTTTTCTTGCTTATTTTTTCTTTATCGCAAGAGATAAAAAATAATAAAACCACTAAAAGATTTATATACTTTTTCATTTACTGAAACATTAAATCGATTACGTTACTAGAATTGGGAATATTTTCTATTTCGTATACCGAAATATTATTTTCTTTATAAAATACATTTACCTTTCTACCTCTATCTTTTAACTTAATTACAATACTGTCTATTGCTTTGTTTTCTAAACTACCTTTAGATTCTTCTTTTAAATTACTTACACGGTCATCTGATTTCTTTTTACCATAATCATCGTATTTAAAAACATAAATACTATTTGGCAACACATATTCTGGATGTTTTTTTAAAACTTCTTTTTTGTCTTTGTATTTACTATAGATAGAATCTTGCTTGGTATAATTATGAATAAATTCATCGTAATTCATTAAAAAATGATTTTCACTGTCTAAAATAAAATGATCACTATCATTTACCAACATATAGGAATAGGGTAAGTTGTTCATTAATATTTTATTATAAGCCTCTAATACTGTGTTTGCATAATTTCCTGGCGGAACAATGTTATAAACTCTATTTTTTTGATAATAATAAGAACCGCTTACAAATATTAATACACATAAAATACTTACAGGTATACTGGTTCTTAATTTTTTTAAAAAAGTGAATCCTAAAACATTGCTATAAATAACATATACAGCTGTTAGAATGGTAACTGGCATAAACATTCTAACAATAATAGTAAGTACGTCTTTATCTATATAATAGGTATTGGTTTTAAATAGTAAAAACAAGAAAAACATAAACATATTAAAGACCAATACTTTGGTATCTACTTTACGTTTTTTAAATACTGCTAGTAAAATAAGATTAAATAGTGCTCCTATAATTAAATAAACATTTATATAATCGTCCCAATTGTACTTTAAAGTTCTAGGATACGTATAAGTGTTTACTGCTATTAGATTGGTTCTTATGTAAGACATAAAATAGTCTAAATCTGACACAAAATAAATATAAACCAAACCAATAAATAAAGCTATTCCATATGCTCCTAAAAACTTTAAAGATCCTTTTTTATCTTTTTTAAACAGTAATAAAGAAGCAAAAAACAAAGGTAAAATAACAATATAAACATGTAAGTTTATAAAAAACAAGGTTAAAAAAATAAAGGGAACTCTAAACCAAAACAACTTATGGTTTATCGTTTTTTCTTTTTGCTCTAAAGCATAAACAATTAAAGGTATTGTAAAACTTAAACTTAAATAAATGGAGTTATGTGCTACAATATACCCTGTGTGTGTAGGAGCATACATAAACAACACTACTACAGACAACATAGACAAAGTTGCTAGTATATGAGATCTTTTAGTTAATTTATAGGCAAACCAACTTAGGACTACTGATAGAATACTAATTTCTATAACTCCAAATGTTTTTAAAGCCAACTCATTAGTTAACCCCGTAAGTTTAGCATAAATAGATATTAAAGAATAATCTCCAATTTCATTTAAATTATCTAGAAACCACATTTGATTATTGAACAGCCTTATTTTTGCTAAATCATCGTTCCATACAAAAGTAGATGTAAACAAGTCATTACCTAAAAAGTAGAAAAGTACAAAGCTTATTATTAAAACATTGATAAGAAACATATACTCTCCTCTTACTATTTTAGCTTTTTTCTTTTCTTTTTCTTTAAAAGTTCCTAAATACTTTTTTTCTAAAATTTCTACCCAATATAGCAATACAATGTTAGACCTTTCTCCAATAGCAAATAGATCTCTAAATTTTATACCAAAAACATGTGCTATTATTAAAAATATAATAATTAAGAGTACTGCAAACAAATCGTAAAAACCAAGTTGATGTAATACAAAAATAGAAGCATACATAATGGTTCCGTACTTAAGCCATTTCTTAACAAAAAAATTAATTTTGTCTGAAGGCAAAGGGTATCTAAACACTTTTTTTCCTATAAACAGAAAAAAAAGTATGACTAAAAGTACTCTTAATGGACCTATATATAACATACGTTACTGTAAGTTGTTTGATAAATTAATATCTGTTACCACTACAGCCAGTTTACTAGACCTGTAGTGTTTGTATATTTTGTTCGCTATTTTTTTATCTACAGCATACTCTATTACAAAACCTTTTAAATTATAATGTTTTATACTATTTTCTAAATTTGATTTTTTTTGTAATGCTTCTCTTTTATTTCTTAATTGATACAATTGTGAGTTAAAATCATAATTGGTATAAACAGATTCTACCAATATTCCTTTTAAAAAAGCATGTGTTTTATTTAACAAAAACAAGCCACCATTCTGAATTAATTCTTTGTTATAAAATTGCTCTTTAATTTCAAGTATCAACTTTATCAAAGCCGATTGTAACGCTTTGTAAGGACCGTGAATAGATACGTTGTCTAAATTGTCTAACAAAAGTCCATCAAACCCTTTTTTATAAATAAGTTTAATTTCATTAAGGACTATTTTTCTTGCTCTAGCATCTGCTATGTTGATATAATAGCTGTTCCAGGTTTCATTTTTTGATAATAAATAAGGTTTTAACTTATTGTATAAATCTATATTATGCTCACTAACTTCTGTTAAACTTATATATGCATATACGTTTTTATTTTCCTTTTTTAAAGATGCCACATCTTCTGAGTTATAAAAAGCGGACTCTAAAAACACGGTATCAAACCCTTTAATTTGATAGGGAGGAATATTTTCATAAGAGATGAAAAAATCTGGCTTATTAACTCCAAAAACAGAGGAAAACATTGTTAACATTACTATTATATTTAATTTACTACAATACTGCATAATAGTCTATTCTTGAAAAAATTTTGTAATTGTAATAAAGGCTTCCTAATAAGAAAAATAACATCCCCGCCAACATTCCTAATACACTGTATTCATAACTTATAAATCTACTACAAAAAGCCCCTACTACAAAATCTATAATAATGGCAATACCTACTATTTTAACTGCATTTTTAGGTTGATTTAATCGAAACATATACAGTACGTTTAACATTGCCCATGATAGACAAAAATACCCTATACTACCGTAAATTAACACATTATAACTTCTTTCCGGAAACCCCTCTCCAAAGGCACTTTTATACCCCCAATCGTAATGCATAAAACCATACACAAATAAAAAAGCGACTAAAGAGGTTATTAAAAAAGATAATAGATTTCTAAAATATAAATAAGCAAATGCTTTTTTAAATACAGCTATACTATAAAAATCTAATTTTTGTAAAACAATGTTTAATTGTTTAGAGAACACAAACATGCTATACTCTAAAACTCCTGCCACTAAAAAGAAAATAACAATAGACAAATCCATACCTATTTCATAATCTTTTTCATAATAAATAACATAAGGAATCACAGTACCTCTATCTGCAGACCAAGCTAAAAAACGATCCATAAAAACCAATATGTACAAAAAGGTACCATATAAAAAGTATAGATTGTTATTGTAAATAATAACTCCATCCCTAATAAATCGCTTGTATTCATTTTTTTTATTCTTCTTTACATCTCTAAACGTCCATTGATACACTAAGAATGATAATAGAATTACGGTGGAAATTCCTATCCAATGAGTTAGATAAATGTGTAAATTGGTATAGAATTTTAAAAACAACCCAATAGCGGTAGCTGTTGTTATTGTAAAAATAATAGTCCACCTTTTTTCTATTGGATACATAAGAGCTAGACATAATAAAAGTATACTTATTAAGATGGTATAAATACTATATATTAAGATCATTATGTAGGGGTAAAGATGTAGAAAAAAATTAACTACGTTGATAAATAGCAAAATAGTTAACACAAATCTTATAGCCTTAAAAAAAAGTCTATTCATGGCTATATAAGCTTTTACTTTTTGTAATGAACACCAATAATAAGACCCTACTCTACCAATCATTTGTATAAACCCACCTGTAAGTATTAGTGCCCAAATTACACTTAATACTACAGCTGTACTTTGCAAATCATTAAAACCAACATTTACCCAAATAGCATATCCAAATATAACTACACAGGCAATCTGTATAAATATAGGTAAAACACTCATTAACCCTTTTATATAAAACTTAATAGCATCTTTGTATTTATTAAATCCACGATTAGATTTTATGTATGCTTCAGCTTCAGAACTAGAAGGGTTCATTTCCTCATCAGAATATTCTTCTTTTAGTAATTCTTTAAATATAAGAGCCGCTAACACAGCTAAAGATTCTAAATGATAATCCTCTTTGACATCTATTTCTCTTATCCCCATAGACTCCAAAACTGCCATTACCGCATTAACGCTAACAGGCATTCCTATTAAGTTTTTAATTTCTAGAATTAAAACGGATATATTTTCAGGTATTGGTTTCAATATTACAGGGATTTATACAATTCTGAATATGCTTTTCTAACAACTTCAATGGTAAAATTATTTACTACTTTTTCTCTACTTTTTTGAGCCATTTCTTTTCGTAAATCTTCGTTTTTTAACAAAATAATTACTTTTTCGGCAATGGCTTTATAATCTTTTGGCTTACACACAAACCCGTCTACACCATCATCTATAGCCTCTTTTACTCCACCTACATCTGTAGCAACGACAGGCACACCACAACTCATAGACTCTATAATAGTATAGGGAAATCCTTCAGAAATAGAGGTTAAAATAGAAATATCTCCTTCTACAAAAATAGAGGGAGGATCTGTGTTTAATCCTGCCAATATAAAGTATTCCTCTAATTCTAATTCTATGATTAATTCTTCACATTTAGTTGTATATTCTGGTACGGCATCTTTATTTCCATATACGATGTATTTTACGTTTGGAATTTCTTTTTTAACTTCAGCACAAGACCTAATCATGGTTAAAATATCTTTTAACTCAAAAATTCTAGCGGCAGCTACAACTACTTTAGTGTCTTTATGTTTTAAGGGCTTAGGTTTTGGTACAAATTTATTTTCATCAACACCATTATATATGACCTTACATTTTTTTGGATCGGCACCATACATCTGTGCCCATTTTAAATTGTAGGTATTTACAGACACAACCACATCTGCACTTTTATATGCCATTTTGGTGACCAACTCTGAAAAGTTAATTAAAAACGATTTTAAAAAATAAGACATTGGAGATGCACTTAAATTAATAAGTCGCTCTCTCATAAACACTCCGTGCTCTGTTAACACTATAGGTGTTTTATATTTATGTTTTGCTATAATTACAGGTAAAAAAGGAAAACCAGATATGGTTACATGGTTGATATCTGTTTTATCTAAATCTACCGTAATAGGCAATAAAAAACGATAAATCCATCTTAAAGAAGTAACAATATCTGATATTTTCACCTTAGAAATATAAGTATCATCTTCTGCAACATTTCCCACCACACCTTTGTAATGATCCCAAACTTCAATACTATACATACTATCCTTATAGTCGTATTTTTTAAAATAAGTATAAAGTTGAATTAATAACTCTAATAAATACTCTGTATCTTCTTCTTTAGAAAAAATAGCTTTTATAAACTGATCAAAAAGAGGTATAAATTGATTGCGAACGACACTAGACTTAGTACGTTCTTTTTTTAAAACTCTATCAAAATACTTTTCGTTATACCTTAATAATTCTATAGGTTCTTCTACAGACCATAAAGGAACTTGCTTAACAGATATTACGTTTTTAGGCAACTCATATATAGGCAACGATACATCTGCAGTAAAAGAAAGTATACTAAAATCTACTTCACTAACCTCTGTACAAATAGAATGACACCAAGTAGAAACACCACCTCCCATAAAAGGATAATTCCCCTCTCCCACAAGCATTACCGACTTACGCATTTTTATTAAGTTTTTTTGCAATTGGAATTAATTTGTAAATATAACAATTAGGAACTCCCTCAACTAGTGAATTTCTAGAAATAGTATATAATTAATTACCCTAATAAAGATTGGTCTATATTTACCTAAAAAAGTATATTAGCTATACAAACCTAAAGAAATCAACATGGCTAACAACAGAACACTTACTATGATTAAGCCCGATGCCATTGAGCAGGGAAACACAGGTGCCATTATTCAGAAAATAACCAATTCTGGATTTAAAATAATCGCCTTAAAACTTACCAAATTAACAACTGAACAGGCTGCCGAATTTTATGGTATACATAAAGGGAAAAAGTTTTATGATGAGTTGATTGATTTTATGATTAGCGGACCTATTATTGCTGCTATTTTGGAGAAAAAAAATGCTGTTGACGATTTTAGAGCTTTAATTGGTGCTACCGTAGATCCTGCCGAAGGAACTATAAGAAATTTATTTGCGAGTTCTGTAACTCAAAATGCCGTTCACGGATCAGACAGCGACGAAAATGCTAACATAGAATGTGCCTTTCATTTTAACGAAAATGAAATTATTGACTATTAATAATTAAAAAAAATCAGCTTTTTGTTTAAATAACAAAAAGCTGATTTTTAACAGAGAATACTGTAGTTATAAACTATAAAACTAGTGTCCTATTTTTAGATAATTTTCAATATCTAACCACATACTTTTAGCGTTTACAGGTTTGGTAAAATACATATCAAAGCCAGAATCTATACATTTATTTTTCCACTCCGTACCATCATAAGCTGTTAAAGCTACATAAAGCCCTTTAAGTTGTTTGTTTACTTTTATTGATTGTAAAACACCAAATCCATCAATTTCTGGATCCCCTAAGTTTAAATCTAAAATATACACATCGTATTTTTTTTCTTCTGCCAACGCTATTCCTTTAAAACCATTTTCTTCGGTATCTATTTTTACAATACCATGTAAAGATTTTTCTAACAACAGTCTATTTACAAAATTGTCTTCTACATATAATACTTTCTTTTTCATTTGTACAGCTTTTAAAAAACAGTTAACATTCTCATTTTTTTCTATTTAAGTTACAAAAATCTATATTTTAAAAACATCTATTATCGCTTAGAAAGCGGTTAAAACAGTTATAATACATTTATATGTAGATAAGCAGAAAAAAACACTTTATTTAAATCAAAACATTCTTTTTTAGTTTTTATTCATCTATTAACATTTTTAATTAAACATAATTTAAATACTTTTGAAAATTTATTAAAGAATATAGATTTAGAATGAACAACGTAATCCAGAAATATAATTTTAAAGAAGGACTGCCTCAAGAGTTTGAGGTACTTAACATATCTGATCTTTACAATAATTTTGGAGACGAGCTGTCGCAACCACACAGAACGGACTTTTACCATTTAATATGGTTTAAAAACAAAGCACCTAATCAAATGGTAGATTTTAATAGTATTAAAATTTCAGAAAACAGCCTTCTATACATCAATAAAAATAGTGTTCAACAATTTTCTTTCACTAAAAATGTAGAGGGTATAATTCTATTATTTACAGATAATTTCTTTTGTAAAACTGATACAGATACCCAATTTTTAAAAAGTAGTATTTTATTTAACGATTTATTATCTATATCACAAATAGTTTTAAAAAGCAATGAAGTGATCTTTTCTACTTTATTCCAACAAATTCAAAAAGAAACCACACTAACCAAAGACAATTATCAAGCAGATATTTTAAGAAATTATTTAAAAAATTTACTACTCCACTCAGAAAGAGAAAGACGTAAACAAAATTTTACAGAACTTAAAAAGGATGCCAATTTAGATTACATTCTAATCTTTAGAGATCTGGTAGATCAATATTTTATTTCCCACAAACAAGTCTCTTTTTATTGTGACCAAATGCACGTAACTCCAAAAAGATTAAATTTAGCAACGTCTAATGTTTTTGGAAAAACTCCTAAAGAATTTATAAATGACAGGGTTTTATTAGAAGCTAAAAGACTACTAGCACATACTAATGATAGTGTTAAAGAAATTGGATTTTCTTTAGGTTTTGAAGAACCCACAAACTTTGTTAAATATTTTAAAAAACGAACTCTAAAAACTCCCATAGAATTTAGAGAACAATTTACAATGGACTAAAAGTATCATGTAAAGCAATATTTTCACCTTTTTATCAACTTACAATCATTGCACCTTTGTGGCACATTAATAATCAACACAAAAAACAATGAAAAAATTATTTGTAGGTCTATCAATTATTGCAGCAATAACTACTGCTTGTAATAACCAAAACAAAAAGAATACTCAGTCACAAAAAGAACAAAAAACAGAAAAAACTAAAGAACAAAAAGTAGTAGCACTACTTAAAAGTATAGAAACAGGTGCACAAGAGCCCACAAGCTATATTAACCCAAACAAGTACACACAGCATAACACTGGAGTTGCAGATGGTTTGGCAGGGTTTGGAGCTTTACTACAACAAGTACCTAAAAACTCTGCAAAAGTAAATACCATAAGAACTTTTAAAGATGGGGATTATGTTTTTACACATACTGAATATAATTTTTTTGGTCCCAAAATAGGATTTGATATTTTTAAGTTTGAAGAAGGTCAAATTGTAGAACATTGGGATAATTTACAAGAAACTCCAGCAACTCCAAACCCAAGTGGGCACACTATGATTGATGGAAACACTCAAATTAAAGATCTTAACAAAACCGAAGAAAACAAAACATTGGTTACAAACTTTGTTACTGATATTTTGGTAAACGGGAAAATGGAAAGATTAGCAAGTTATTTTCATGGTGACGATTATATTCAACACAACCCAAACATTCCCGACCAACTTTCTGGGTTAGGAACAACCTTAAGTGTTTTGGCTAAAAAAGGAATTTTTTTAAAGTTTGACACCATTCATAAAGTTTTAGGACAAGGAAATTTTGTGTTAGTAGTTAGCGAAGGACATTTTGGAGGTATTCACAATTCTTTCTATGATTTATTTAGAGTAGAAAATGGAAAAATTGCAGAACATTGGGATGTTATTGAACCTATAACACCTAAAGATACCTGGAAAAACAACAACGGAAAGTTTAATTTTTAAATAGAAATACAATTTTTGCATACCTAAAAGCACACTAATTTAAAAAGTTAGCGTGCTTTTTAAATTTAAACGAATAAAGTTAAAGTTTACAACAACTATTCTATTGTTTTTTCATTAAATTTCAGTTATCATATTATAGCTAGTAGTATACCCTAAAATTGAACATGAAAAAATTAACCCCTAAACAGATTACCATATCTATATATTCTATAATGCTATTTGTTTTTATAAGTATCAACTTACTATTAATTAAAAACACAAAAAGTATTATCAATCACTTTGATCAAATTGAATTAAACCAACAACTACCTAAAAGGTTTGACAACCTATTATTTTTAAATGAAAAACTAGGTTATACAGCTAAAAAATTCATAAAAACATCAGACAGTATTTGGCTAAAAGAGTACTATAAAACAAAAAAATATTTTAATCAAAAAGTAAGTGGCCTAAACACTTTAAAACAAATACCTAACAGTATTTCTGATTCTATATTTAAGCTAGAACAACAATCTTTTTTAGCAAATGCTAATCACAACAAAAAACAAGCACTACTAATTTTAGAAAGTGATCTTTATTTTAATTATAAAAATCAGTTATTCAATTATATTGAAAAAGCTTATTTAAATCATCAAAACTTAACAAATCAATTAATTACTGACAATAGCATTAAAATAAGTTCAATAAAAAAAAACATAAAATATTTTATGTTTTCCAGAATTCTTATTCTTTTAATTATTAGCTCACTAGGGTATTACATATACAAATCTTTTAAAGGGATAAAAAAGTTAAATTCCGAACTAATAGTGTCCGAGCAAAAATTTAGAAATACCATTACAAACTTACTAGAAGGTTACTATACAGCCACTCTAGACGGTAAATTATTAAGTTATAATAATGAGTTTGAAAAAACTTTAGGACTAGACCCTTCTATTAATCACAAAGGATCTCTTATTCTAAATTTTTGGCAAGACCCTAAAGAAAGAGAGCTATTTATTTCTAAAATAAAAGAACAGGGTTATGTAAAAAACTTTATTGTAAACGCTACAAAATTAGACAAGACACCATTTGTAGCAATGGTTAACGCTAGACTAGTTACAAACCCTAGTAACAATACAGAAACAACAGAAGGAACCTTTTTAGATGTAACTGCAGAAAGAAACGCAGAAATTAAACTACAAGAAACGTTAAACAGCCATCAAAAACTAATCAATTCCTCTATACAAGGATTATTTAGAATAGCAACTACCATTCCTTTAAAAACAGATTTACCTGTTAAAGAACAAATTAATTTCTTTTTAAAAAATGCCTATATAGCAGAATGTAATGACTTATTTGCTCAGTTTTATGGATTTAAGAGTGCTTTAGAAATAACCAACAAACCTTTAACCGTTTTATGGGAAAGTGAAGAAACAGCTTTAGAGCTTATAAAATTATACATTTCTAGTCAATATGAATGGGTTAATATTACCACCGAGGAGACTACAGCCAATGGAGAAGTTAAGTTTTTTTTAAACAACATTGTTAGCCTTTATAAAAGTGAAACAGAAATAGAAGGATGTTGGGTTTCTTCTATAGATATTACAGATCGTATAAAAGCAGAAAAAGAAATTCAAAAAAGTGAAGAAAGAAATAACTTTGCTTTAGCGGTAAACAATGACGGTTATTACGATTGGGATATTTCATCAAACAATGTTTATTATGATTCTCGTTATTACACAATGGCTGGCTACCAACCAAATGAATTTCCTGGCAATGCTGCAGAGTGGGAAAAAAGAGTTCATATAGATGATATTGATAGGGTACAGACAAAAACAGCAAATTTTTTATCTGGAATAAGTAATTGTTATGATGAGGAATTTAGGTTTAAGCAAAAAAACGGAGAATGGATGTGGATTCGATCACGAATAAAAACATTTGAAACCGACAAACATGGAAAACCTAAAAGAGCTATTGGTACACATACAGATATAACCTATCAAAAAACAGCAGAAATTGCATTACGAGAAAGTGAGCAAAAATTTAAAAACTTTATGTACAATGCTCCAGATGCCATGTATGTTCATGACATTACAGGTAATATATGCAACACAAATGTAAAAGCAACTCAAGATTTGGGTTACACAAAAAAAGAAATTAAATCTCTAACTGTTTTTGATATTGATGCTAAAAGTAATAAATCTGATAAAGATTTAGTCATAAACACTTGGAAACAACTAGAAACAAATAAAAGAATTTCAATATCTAGCTTTCACATAAGAAAAGACGGTAGTACTTTTCCTGTGGAAATTCAACTTAGTGCTTTTTTTAATAAAGGAGAAAAAATGTTTTTAGCCTTTGTAAGAGATCTAACCAATAGAAAAAAAACAGAAGAAGAAACAAATAAATTAACCAAGGCTTTAGAGCAAAGTCCTATCTGTATAATGATTACAGACTTTAATGGCGATCTAGAATATGTTAACCCTTGCTTTGAGAAAACTACAGGCTATAGCTATAAAGAAGTTTTAGGTAAAAATCCACGAATTCTAAATTCTGGGCATCATCCCAAAGAATACTACAAAACCATGTGGAACTTTTTATACAATGGAAAACCTTGGGAAGGAGAAATAAAAAACAAAAAGAAAAATGGAGAACTGTATTGGGAAAATGTAAACATAGCTCCTATTAAAAATGATGAAAATCAAATTACTCACTTTGTCGCTCTTAAAGAAGATATAACAGAAAAGAAAAAAATATTAGAAGATTTAGAAAAAGCCAAAAACAAAGCAGAAGAATCAGACAGACTAAAAACAGCTTTTTTAACCTCTATGAGTCATGAAATTAGAACTCCTTTAAATTCTATTGTTGGTTTTTCTAATGTTATTGCAGATGAATCTACCAGACCAGAATTTAAAGAGTTTACCACTATTATCAATAATCAAAGTGAAATATTATTGCAATTGGTTGATGATTTAATTTATTTTGCAAGAATAGAATCTGAATCTATAGAAATTAAAGAAACTACTTTTGACATCAACTCCTTGTTAGAAGAAATTTTTCAAACCTACGACAACAAATGCAATTCTAAAGTAAACTTAGTTCTAAAAACTCATTATTCTAAAATGATTATTTATTCTGACAAAAACAGAGTAAAACAAATCTTTATCAATTTACTATCCAACGCTATTAAATTTACCCATAAAGGAAACATTACATTTGGATATGAATTAGATGTAAACAACAATATTGTTTGTTTTGTAAATGACACAGGTATTGGTGTTTCATTAGAAAAGCAATCTAAGATTTTTGAAAGATTTTTTAAAATTGATGACTTTTCTCAAGGTACAGGCTTAGGTTTGTCTATTGTAGCTAAGGTATTAGATTTAATGAAAGGAGAAATTAAGCTTACTTCTGAAATAGAAAAAGGCTCCGAATTTAGATTTACAATCCCATTTAAAATTGAAGAAGTTGTCAATATATCATCAGAAAAGAACACAAACAATAAACTATTCACTGTTTTAATTGCAGAGGATAATGAAAGTAATTTTACTTATTTAAAACAAATTTTAAGTAATGAAGTAGATCATATTATTTGGGCTTTAAATGGCTCTGAAGCTATTGCTTTTTGTAAAGACAACAAGAATATAGATTTAGTTTTAATGGATCTTAAGATGCCCATTATTAATGGTTGGGAGGCAACAGAACAAATAAGAAAACTAAAACCTAAACTTCCTATTATTGCGCAAACCGCACATACGTTTAGAACTGATGAAGAAAAATTACAAAAATTAAAATTTAACGAGTATATATCTAAACCTATTTCTAAAGAATCTCTTATTAAATTAGTACACAAATACAAACCCAACTAAACCCTAAAAAGCCATTTGTAAAAATACAAATGGCTTTTTAGGGTTTTAAAATCAACTTTAATTAGCTATATCACTAATAAATTTTATACGCATTAAACGTAACTCTTCATCATCATAATCTCCATCAAACTCATCTAAAGCTTCTTTAATACTATCAGATTCAGCCTCCATAAAATAATCATGTATTTCTTCTTGCTGGTCTTCATCTAAAATATCTTCTAAATAATAATCTATATTAAGTTTTGTTCCAGAATATACAATGGATTCAATCTCTTTAATCAAATCATTCATTTGCAATCCTTTTGCACTTGCAATATCTTCTAAAGGTAATTTTCTATCTGTATTCTGAATGATATACAACTTTAACCCCGATTTTTCTCCTGTTGTTTTCACAACCAAATCATCTGGTTTTTCTATCTCATTTTCAGTAACATATTTTGCGATTAATTCAATAAATTCTTTACCAAATTTTTTCGCTTTTCCATCTCCTACTCCATGTATATTAGACAACTCTTCTATACTTGTTGGGTATTTTAAAGTCATGTCTTCTAAAGACGGATCTTGAAAAATTGCATAAGGAGGAATTCCTTTCTTTTTACCTACCGTTTTTCTAAGTGATTTTAACAAACTCATTAGCTGAGCATCTGTAGTTACCGCAGCTTTATTTTTAGCATTGGCTATAATTACAGCTCTATCATCTTCATCTACATAAATATGATCTTCTGTCATCATAAAAGAAACTGGTTTTTCTAGAAATTCTAGTCCTTTGGGAGTTAATTTTACCACACCATATTGCTCAATTTCTTTACGCAAATAACCCGCTACTAACGTTTGTCTAATTAAAGCGGTCCAATATTCGTTGTTTTTATCTTTTCCAAGTCCAAAAAAGTCTCTTTCATCTGTTTTATGAGAACTTAACATAGCATTGGCTTTTCCCATTAACGTGGCAACAATGTCTTTAGTTTTGTACTTTTCTTTAGAACCTTTTACCACTTTTAAAAGCGTTACTACACTTTCTTTGGCTTCGGTTTGTTTTTTAGGATTTTTGGTATTGTCATCCATTTTAGCACCTAAACCATTTACAGCATCAAACTCTTCTCCAAAATAATGCAATAAGTATTGTCTTCTACTTATAGATGTTTCTGCATAGCCAACCACTTCTTGTAACAAAGCATGACCTAATTCTTGCTCTGCAATAGGCTTGTTGGCCATAAATTTTTCTAACTTTTCTATATCTTTATAAGCATAAAAAGCCAAACAATAACCTTCACCATCATCACGACCAGCTCTACCTGTTTCTTGATAATAGCTTTCTAAACTTTTAGGAATATCATGGTGGATTACAAAACGAACATCTGGCTTGTCTATCCCCATTCCAAAAGCAATGGTGGCTACAATTACATCTACATCTTCCATTAAAAACATGTCTTGATGCTTGGCTCTTGTTTTACCATCTAAACCTGCATGGTAAGGCAAAGCCGAAATACCATTTACTTGAAGTGTTTGTGCTAACTCTTCAACTTTTTTTCTACTTAAACAGTAAATAACTCCAGATTTTCCTTGTCTCTGTTTTATAAAACGAATAATATCACTGGCTACATTTTTTGTTTTTGGTCTTACCTCGTAAAACAAATTAGGTCTGTTAAAAGATGCTTGAAATGTATTGGCATTGTTCATTGCCAACGTTTTAATAATATCTTCTTGAACCTTAGGTGTAGCTGTGGCTGTTAAACCAATAATAGGAACATTTCCTATTCGTTGAATAATTTTTCTTAAGTTTCTGTACTCTGGCCTAAAATCATGTCCCCATTCAGAAATACAATGAGCCTCATCAATCGCAAAAAAAGAAATAGTTTGCTCTTTTAAAAAATCTACATATTCATCTTTGGTTAAAGATTCTGGAGCTACATACAATAGTTTTGTAATTCCGTTTGATATGTCAGACTTTACCTTCGCAATTTCTGTTTTGTTTAATGATGAGTTTAGCACGTGTGCTACTCCTTGGTTTTCAGAAATTCCTCTAATGGCATCAACCTGATTTTTCATCAATGCAATTAAGGGAGAAACAACAATAGCTGTTCCCTCTTGCATTAATGCTGGTAGTTGATAACAAAGTGATTTTCCACCACCTGTAGGCATGATCACAAAAGTATCATTTCCTTCTACAATGCTTCTTACCACATCTTCTTGTAAACCCTTAAATTTGTTGAAGCCAAAATACTTTTTTAGCGGCCCGTACAAATCAATTTTATCTTGATTCATAATAATAGTATGCTAATTTTAAATACATTTGCAATTAAAGATATAACTTTTTTTTTAGTAAAAAATTACAACCTTGAATAACGATATACTTTCTATTGCCAAGAAAACTATTGAACTAGAAAGCAATGCAATTGCTAATTTAACCAATTTAATTGATTCCAATTTTGAAAATGCTATAAAATGTATTCTTAAAAGTAAAGGAAGAGTAATTATAACAGGAATTGGTAAAAGTGCTACTATAGCCACTAAAATTGTTGCGACTCTAAACTCTACCGGAACTCCTGCCATATTTATGCATGCAGCCGATGCTATACATGGAGATTTAGGAATTATACAAAATAACGATGTGGTTATTTGTATTTCTAAAAGTGGAAACACTCCCGAAATAAAAGTGTTAATTCCTCTTATTAAAAGAAACAACAATCCTATTATAGCAATTACAGGTAATAAAGACTCTTTTTTAGGAACACAAGCTACTTATACCTTAAATACATTTGTAGAAAAAGAAGCTTGTCCTAATAACTTGGCACCAACCACAAGTACAACAGCACAATTAGTAATGGGAGATGCTATTGCAGTTACTTTATTAGAACTGAATCAATTTACAAGTAAAGATTTTGCAAAATACCACCCAGGTGGAGCGTTAGGTAAAAAACTATATTTACGTGTTAGCGATTTGGTTGAAAATAATGAAGCTCCAAAGGTAAATATTGATACAAGTGTAAAAAATGCACTGTTAGAAATTTCGAACAAACGTTTGGGAGCAACTGCAGTTTTAGATAATAACAAATTGGCTGGAATTATTACTGATGGGGATATTAGACGAATGCTAAATAAAAGTGATGATTTTTTATCACTTACCTCTTTAGATATTATGTCTAAAAATCCAAAAAAAATAGACATTAATGCAATGGCTATAGAAGCCATGGATGTTATGGAAACAAACAATATTTCTCAATTAATTGTGGTAGACAAACAAGACAATTACAAAGGAATAGTACATATTCACGATTTAATTAAAGAAGGGATTTTCTAAATTATGGAAGAAAATAAAGAAATGTCTTTTTTAGACCACCTAGAAGAATTAAGATGGCATTTGGTAAGATCTACCTTATGTATTTTAGCATTTACAATTGTCTTATTTGTATTTCAAAAACAAGTATACAATCAATTTTTGTTAGCACATTTACAACCCGATTTTATTACCTATCAATGGTTTTGTGATGTATTTACCAAAATAGGATTAGAAAGTAGTTTTTGCAACATTCAGTTCAATGCAAAACTACAAAGTCTAGCTCCTACAAATCAATTAATGAATGCTTTATGGTCTAGCTTTATTTTGGGTTTAATTTTATCTTTCCCTTATATTATTTGGGAAATGATGCGTTTTATTACACCGGGTTTAACAAATAAAGAACAACAAAAAAGTAAAGGTTTTATAGTTATTGCCACCTTGTTATTAATTATAGGATTGTCTTTTAGTTATTTTGTAATCGCTCCAATGTCTGTTTACTTTTTTTACAATTATCAAATAACAGATTTAATTGTAAACAACTTTCAGTTTGACAGCTATATAGGTTTAATTACCAACACATTACTAGGGGTTTCTGTTGTTTTTGAACTTCCATTAATTGTTTATTTTTTAACCAAATTTGGATTGATTACTCCAGAATTTTTAAAAACTTACAGAAAACATGCTTTGGTATTGGTTTTGATAGTTTCTGCTATTATTACACCCCCAGATGTTGCTAGTCAAATTATTGTAGCCATTCCTATTTTAATTCTTTATGAAATTAGTATTTGGGTGTCTAGAATAATTGTTAAAAAACAAAATCAAAAGTAAGTTTATGATTTTAAGAGCTGATAATATTCAGAAAATATACGGAAGTAGAAAAGTTGTAAAAGGAATTTCTTTACAAGTAGAACAAGGAGAGATTATTGGTTTATTAGGTCCCAATGGTGCTGGTAAAACAACTTCTTTTTACATGATTGTTGGAATGGTAAAACCCAACGAAGGTCATATTTTTTTAGATGATAAAGAGATTACAGATTACGCAATGTACAAACGTGCACAACACGGAATTGGATATTTAGCTCAAGAAGCCTCTGTCTTTAGAAAATTAACTGTTGAAGAAAACATACTTTCTGTTTTACAATTTACAGATAGAAACAAAGCCGAACAAAAACAAAAACTAGAAGAATTAATAGAAGAATTCAGTTTAGGACATGTAAGAACTAACAGAGGTGATTTATTATCTGGAGGAGAAAGACGTAGAACCGAAATTGCCAGATGCTTGGCTTCTGATCCCAAATTTATTCTGTTAGATGAACCCTTTGCAGGTGTAGACCCTATTGCTGTAGAAGACATACAATCTATTGTAGCCACTTTAAAAGACAAAAATATTGGTATTTTAATTACTGATCATGATGTACAAGCAACATTAGCTATTACAGATAAAACCTATTTAATGTATCAAGGAAGCATATTAAAAAGTGGAACTCCACAAGAACTTGCCGATGATGAAATGGTTCGTAGAGTATACTTAGGAGAAAGTTTTGTATTAAAAGAAAACAGATTTAAGAAAAAAAATATTAATTAATACTATTCCTTTTTAAACTTAATAAACCTATGCCTTCTTCTTTTTAGTATTACTAATCATAGACAAAGCTAAATACATTAAAATAATTGTAGGAATTGCAGCTAACTTGATTAAGACAATCAGAATAAAAGATAAAATTAAAAACACATATTTTAATTTATTTTTAACAAAACCAAATGTTTTAAACTTTAAAGCAAACAACTCTATTTTTGCATTTAACATATAACAACTCAACACTGTGATTAACAACAATACATACTGATTATCTACAACATAACTAATGTATTGATACTCTGAATACATGTGCATTAAAGGCAAAGAAAGTATAAACAAAGCATTGGCTGGTGTTGGTAATCCCACAAAATTTTCTATCTGATTTTCATCAATATTAAAATTAGCCAATCGGTAACAAGATGCTAAAGTGATAGAAAAACCAATCATGGCTAAAAAAGGAAAACTCTCAAAACCATTTATATAATTTAAAGGTTCTTGATTCCCAGATTTTAACAACATTTGCACCATAACTACACCCGGGACTACTCCGCTAGTTACCATATCTGCCAAAGAATCTAATTGTTTACCCAATTCACTTTGTACGTGTAATAGGCGAGCAGCAAATCCATCAAAAAAATCAAAAAAGATTCCTAACATCACAAACATCACAGAAAACTGAATTTGATTGTTAACCGCATATACTACAGCCAAACAACCTGATAATAAATTTAATAAGGTTAATAGATTAGGAATAAACTTTAAAATTTTCATATATTTTTCATATTTTTTTACATTACAAATCTAAACATAGTTTTGTGTAACTAAATAAAATAAGTTAATTTAAATTTGTCATCCATTCTTAAAACTGAAACAATATATTTGTATACTTTTAAGTTATTATTCTAACTAAATTACTTTTGAAGAAATACTATTTATTTATCCTAGTTGTGTTCACTAATCTAACTTCGCAAGCGCAGTTAGTTCGTAGCTATTCTAATGAGTTTTTAAACATTGGTATTGGAGCAAGAGCTATGGCTTTAAGTAAATCTGTATCTTCTTTTTCTACTGGTGTAGAGGCTGGTTATTGGAACCCTGCAGGTGTAATAACCGTACAAGATTTTGAGTTTGCAGCCATGCATAACTCGCTTTACAACGGAATTGGTAGTTACGATTATTTTGGAGCTGCTTTACCAATAGAAAGAGACGATCTTGCCATGAGTATTTCTTTAATTAGATTAGGTGTTGATGATATTTTAAACACCACAAATCTTATAGATAGTAACGGAAATATAAACTATAATAACATTAATTCATTTTCTAGTTCTGATGTTGCAGCTATTTTTAGTTTGGCTAAATCTTTTCCTAAATTACATTTAAACGTAGGTGTAAATGCAAAAATTATTAGAAGAAATATAGGAGGTTTTGCAGAAGGTAATGGTTTTGGTTTTGATGTGGGTGCCCAATACACATGGAATGGAATTAAATTTGGTGCTGTAATTCGTGATGTAACAACAACATTTACCGCTTGGACTGTAGATGATTCTATTTTTGATGACATTGCCAGTGCACAAACCACAGAAGAAGGTCAAAACCAAGAAAAACCAGAAAGCTACGAAGTGACTTTACCTAAATTTCAGATTGGAGCTTCTTATTTTAAACAATTAAATCAAAAATATTCGTTATTAACTTCTATAGATTTGATTGGTAGATTTATAGAAACTAATGATTTATTTTCCTCTAAATACGCTAGTTTTTCTCCCAACTTAGGATTAGAATTAGGTTATAAAAACAGAACTTATTTTAGAGCGGGTATAGGAAATATTCAAAAAGAAATTGATTTTGATGCTTCTGAATCTGTAAGTTTAGAGCCAAGTTTAGGTATGGGAATTGTTTTTAAAAGAATTCATTTAGACTATGCTTTAACAAATGTTGGTGCTGGTTCTGGAATAAATTATTCAAATGTATTTTCTATAAAAGTACAACTTAACGAAATGAGATAATGAAATTAACGTACGTCCTATTTTTACTCACTACTTTTTCAATTTTTTCACAAAAAAACATTCAGTTATCAAACAAAGCTCAAATTAGTATTTTAACCTGTGCTCCTGGGCAAAACGAATTGTATTCTGCATTTGGACACAGTGCTATAAGAGTACATGATATACAAAACAATTTAGACAGAGTTTACAATTATGGTACGTTTGATTTTAACACACCCAATTTTTATTTAAAATTTTGCCAAGGTAAATTGTTGTATCAAGTAAGTAGTTATGAATTTAAATATTTTCCATACACCTATTACAAAGAAAACAGATGGGTGAAGGCACAAGTATTAAATTTTACGATTGATCAAAATCAAAAAGTTTTTAATTATTTAGAGTGGAATGCATTGCCAGAAAACAAAGATTATCATTATGATTTTTTCTACGACAATTGTGCTACAAAAATGTATGAGGTAATTGAAAAAAGTGTGGGAAATATAGATTTTGACTACAGTAGTTTTCCAAAAGGATTAACTCACAGAGAACTGATTCACTTATACTTAGTGAAAAATTCTTGGGCTAAGTTTGGTATTGACTTGGCTTTAGGATCCGTGATTGATAAAAAGGCAACCTTAAAGCAATATATGTTTTTGCCCGATTATATTTATAGTGGTTTTAAAAACAGTACTATAAACGGAAAAAAAATAATTGATAAAGAAAATTATGTACTTCCAGATTACCATTTAAAACCTACTAAAACCAACTTTTTTATAAGTCCTCTATTTACATCGATTTTAGTATTGTTATTTAGTGTTTTCTCAATTATTAAAAACAACAAAAAAGGAATTACTATTATTACTATAATCTACGGAGTTCTCGGTTTGGTAATATTTAGCTTGTGGTTTTTAACAGAACACAGCACTACTAAAATAAACATGAACATATTATGGGCTAGTCCATTGTTAGTACTTTTCCCATTTGTAAAAACAAAAATAAAAAATATACTTAGCTACCTGGGAACCGTTCAGTTATTCGTCTTTTTAGTTATTGGAATCATCGGTTTTCAAGAATTTAACGTGTCTATTTATATTTTGTCAATTGCCATAACGAGTATTTACATCAAACAGATTAAAAACAAGTCTACTGCCCTTTAAAGTACAAAACAGTATTGATTGTTTTGATCACTATTTTAAAATCTAAATATAGATTTCTGTACTTTATATAATACAAATCATACCTTAACTTTTTTTGTTGTTCTTCTATCGTTGCTGCATAAGGAAACATTACTTGTGCCCAACCTGTTAAACCAGGTTTAACTACGTTTCTTATACCGTATAAAGGTATTTCTTTTTCTAGTTCTTTAACAAATTCTGGTCGTTCAGGTCTTGGACCAATCAAACTCATTTCTCCGTTTAAAATATTCCAAAACTGAGGAATTTCATCTAACCTAGTTTTTCTTAAAAACTTACCAAATTTTGTAATTCTACTATCATTTTGTACCGCCCACTGTGCACCATTCTTTTCAGCATTGGTCACCATACTTCTTAGTTTGATAATATTAAAGTTTTTTCCTTTACGTCCCACTCTTTCTTGTTTGTAAAAAAGAGCTCCTCTATTTCCTATTAAATTTCCTAATATAATTAAAGGTAAAAACAATACTAAAAATAATAAGCCACCTATACCTGCAAAAATATCTAACAACCTTAATACCGCTAAATACAATCTATTTTCATGATTCTCACTAAAATTGAAGTATTTATAAAAATACTCTGTCAAGTTGTTTTCTGGAACACATTGCGTTATTTTTTCTATGTAATCTTCGTAATTTACAATATTAATTCCTTGCTCAAAAACACGTACTAGTTTTTGATTTAACGCCTCTATACTATCTTTAGAAAATCCCTTTAATGATATTACAATTTCTTTCACATCATTTTCCTCTATCACTTTGTTTATATCTGTTCTGTTAACATCTAAAAAAACCTGATTTTCTAGTGTTTCATTTTCTGAAATATACCCTACAACTGCATTATCTCTAGCGTAGAGACCTGCATTTAAATACATGTCTGATAATACTTCTTTTTCACCACTTACGAAAAGAATATGTTTGTAGAACTGTTTTTTAGAAATTGTGAAAATGTAAATATTTCTCCATATAAAAACAGAAATAAATATAGTCACAAAAAATATTAGAATTTCTATTCTGTTAGCAGGAAGTACTGGTGTTAAAATAGGTGTATACAAGTATTGTAATACACAAACACATGTGGTTATAAATAAGTTTCTAACAGTTTGAAATCTACTGGCAGAATCTCTTAAATTAAACAATTGAAACACTTGAGCCCATACTAAGTAATAAGCTATTAAAACTCCAGTGTTTGTAGATATTGGAGCCTGTACTACATTTAAGTATTTAAGATTAAAAAACAGATTTGAAAACATTAACCCTAGACCTATAAACAAAACATCTATAATTCTAAGTAATACAATTCTTTCTGATAAATATAATTTTGTTTTTAAGGCCATATTATGTGGTTCTTTTGTAAATATAATGAATTACCTATGTAATAATTTATTATAAACATTATATAAAACATAATAAATAGATACGATGATACTTTTCTTTTCAACTTGTCTGAATAACAACCAATTCCATTTTAACATTTCTGTTTTTTTAGCAGATAACGATGTGTTTCTTATTCTATAAACCGCTAAAACATCACCTAAACCGTATGCATATGGTGTTGTTTTTAAAATTTTTAACCACAATGCATAATCTTGTCTTTTTCTAATAAGGGGCATGTATATTTTTCCTAGAATATTTTTATTGTATACGGCTGTTAAGCAACCAATTTTATTAGCCCCAAGCATGTCTTTATAATTAACACGTTGTAATACTATTACAGTTTGATTTAATAAAACGCTATCTTCTGTCATTCTTTGATAAGAGGTATAAGATATTGGATAATTATTGATTTCCATAAAATCAATCTGTTTTTCAAGTTTTTGTGGAGACCAAACATCATCACTATCTAAAAATGCAATATAATCACCATTCGATAGTTTTATGGAATGATTACGTGCAACAGCAGCACCACCATTTTTAATTGTATACAACTGTATTCTATCATCTTTATCTGCAAAACTTTGAATTATGCTAATTGAATTGTCTATAGAACCATCATCTGTTATTAACAATTCCCAGTTTTGATACGTTTGATTAAGAACACTGTGTATTGTTTCTGTTATAAATTTTTCAGAATTATAGCACGGTGTAATAATAGAAACTAAGGGTTGTTGCATCATATTTACAATGTAGAAATAAAACTTTTAAATTTCCCTTTAGAATTGTCAAATTTAACTTTGTCTTTTATAGTGACGTCTATATCCTCTTTAAAATATTTTTTAATTTCATTGTTTACAATTGTTAATTCCTTTGGTGTTAATTCTTGTCCTATCTTAAACTCTAAAAAACCTTTGTTATTTTGAAGTACCTGATAACTTAATTTTAAGTTATCATTTTTTAAAATATTTTTAAAAATATAATAAAATGAAAAACTAGGATATATTTCGTTTTTCCCATAAACATTTTCTCCTACTCTACCTGTAATATCATTTAATATCCTATGTTCTTTTCCACAAGAACATGTATTGTTTTTAGGTGCTAATTCTATATAATCCCCTAATTTGTATCTTATTATTGGAAAAGATTTCATTTGTAAGTTAGTAACAATTACTTCTCCTTCAATCTCTTCTACCAAACATCCTTCCATATTTATGTGCATATTACCTTCTGGACACTCAAATGCAATAATTCCCGACTCAGTAGCTCCATATTCACTAATCATCTTTAGCCCAAACGCTTTTTGAACTTCTTCTTGATAAACTTCAAATATTTTTTCGCTAGTCCCTTTAATCATTTTTAGTTTTTGGGGTGTCTCTAGCTTTTGTTCATTTATTAATTTAGCTGTTTGATATAACATAGAAGAATATCCATGAATGTATTTTACTTTTTTTAATCTCTTAATAAAAGGTAAAAAAGATTTTTTATTGTAACTAAAAACTCGAAATCTATTTTGAATAAAATCTAAAAATCTAGTTTTAATTTTATCTTTTAACGAAAAATTAAAACCCCAAAAATAAGCATTTCTATCCCATGGTTTTATACCATACCAACTATATCCTCTAAAGATAGAGGCCCTATTAAAAGAGTCTGCGCTCTCTTCCCTTAAAAAACTTAACGATTTACCTGTAGTTCCAGATGTAATTGCTTTTAATGTTTTTTTAAAAACATATTTTGTATGTATCTCATTAATATTGTTAAGTAGCGTTTGTTTTTCTAAAATAGGAATTTTGGTAATATCATCTAAACTTTTTATTTCTTTTAAATCTACATTATTTTTATCAAAATACTCTTTGTAAAAAGGAGAATATTGATAAGCAAACAACAACAATTCTTTTAGTTTTTTTAATTGATAAGATTCTAACTCATCAATTGACCAAGATTGTGTTTTGTTTAAAAAAGAAATCCATTTATTTAAAGATGGATTTCTAGTTTTAACCCCGATTTTGTATATAATTTTATGCAACATATTATTTTAAAATCTTAATCCATTTTTCTTTTACATTTTCCCAATCTAGCAACACTGCTTTTTCTCTACCTTTTTTTGATAATTGATTGGTTAAATCTTCATTTTCTAATAAATCAATTATATGTGTATACATTTGATTTACATCATTTTTGTCTACTAATAACCCATCTATTTTATCAGACACCAAGTAAGGAACTCCCCCAACGTTAGTAGATACAATAGGCAGTCCTAACGCCATCGTTTCTATTAAACTTACAGGTGTATTATCTACATTGGTAGTATTTATAAAAATATCATAATCTTTTGACAAGCTGTGCCAATCCTCTTTAGGTAGAACCCCTGTTATTTTAACATTATTTTGTAAATTATTAAGTTCTATTTCCTTTAAAACCTCTGACAAAATTCCATCTCTATTGGGTCCTACCATACAAAGTTTTGCGTTTGGATATATTCTAAAAACTTTTTTAAAAACTTTTATAGCCATTAAAGGATTGTAAATACTTGCAAAAGCTCTCACATATAATATTTTGGGTTCTATTTTTTTTCTTTCTTTAAAAGGGTATTCATTAATATCTATAGTATTAGGAATTAATAAAACCTTAAAATTTCTTTTTT
The DNA here is from genome assembly GCF_011762155.1 of Wenyingzhuangia heitensis. Lineage (GTDB taxonomy): Bacteria > Bacteroidota > Bacteroidia > Flavobacteriales > Flavobacteriaceae > Wenyingzhuangia > Wenyingzhuangia heitensis. The sequence goes on along the minus strand of NZ_JAASQL010000002.1, from coordinate 195,435 downwards.
CAAACTCATACTTTAAATAGTTAGAAGGTGAAACGTTATATTCTGAATTTTTAAAAATCAAATTACTCAATAAAAAAGAACGATCTAGTCTACTAGGTAAATTTCCTCCATGTAAAATAGGAATATATTTTAATCTAAATAACCTAGATATTTGCGAACAAATAAAAGCAAAATAAAAAGCATTGGTACTAAAAGTATCAATCAATACGTAGTCTACTTTATGTCTGTATTTTAAAATATAATAGATCATATCTAATAACCTAAGCAACTGTTTTTTTTGAGTAGAAGCAGTAAAAACAGTATAACCTTCTTTACGTAAATTTATTTTTAAAGTTGCATATGCACTATGGTATTTTGATGCTTTAGACAAGTCGTTTCCTAAATATAGTATTCTCATAAGTAGTCTATTTATCCCTTTTAACTACATTAATCAAACTTAACCCATAAATAAATCCGGGAAAAGCAACCCGCATAGCAGAGTGATTGATGGTTAAAAACCAAATACTAGCAAACGCTATTACAAAACCTTTAAAGTAGAGTGGTTGTTCAAAAAAGTTAATAGTAGAAGCAAAAAAAAGTAATAACAAAGCAAATAAACCTATCAACCCATGTTCTTCTAACAGTCGACTCATTTCGTTATGAGATGCTGCAGTTACATGTCCTCCCTCTTCTTCTATTCGCATATATTTACCAGAGCCTACTCCAATTCCAAAAATTGGGTTGTCCATAAATGTTTCTAATTGATTTTCAAAAATATCTACACGTCCAGAGGATATATCTTCTTTCTGAACTCCCTTTGCATTTTTACCTAAATATCTATTCTCTAGCATTCCTCCTGTTATATTAGTACTATATATCCATACAGACACCAAAAAAAACAACATCATTCCCATGTACTTTAATATAGATGATATTTTACCTCTTGAATATAAATAAAATACCGAAAGTAATACAAAAGCAATAAAACCAGTTAAAATACCTCCTCTAGAAAAAGTTAATAAACCTCTATAAATTAAATAAAACAATAATAAAATATCAATTGCTAAATAACCGGATACTTTTTCTTTTACTAACAATAAAGTAGCCAATATAAAAATTCCATAACCTAAAGCAGTTGCTACTTGATTAGGTCCAAAACCACCAGAAGTGCTATAATTAGCTGAAGAACCAAACGTAATTTCTTTTAGGCTCGGTGTTCTAAAATACAATAGAACCAACATAGATAATACTGGTAGCAAAGAGAAAAATAATATTTCTTTAAAGCGTTCATAATCTACATCTCTTTTGTAAAAATACATAGCTGCTACTCCCAAAGTAATAGGGCCACTTAAATTAAAAACCACTGCTTTTCTAATAGAGTACCCTACAGGAATGTTAGAAAAAGTGACACCAACTAACAATAAAAAAATATACATTAAAAAAACAATGGGAACTCCTTTGTGTTTTTCTTCAATTATTAATCCTAAAAAAAGAAGTAACATAGTTACGTATTTACCCATTTCCCAAAAAACAGCACCACCTGTCATTCTCATTAATACTTCTGCACTTACAAAATAAGCTGCCCATAAAAAAGATTGATTGTTCTTGTTTTTAGTCGCATAAATATCAAACAAAGCATATACTAAAATTCCTATAGCAACTAACTTAGGAACTATAGATATGGTTAAGAAAAAACCTGCAAACAAATGGATTCCTACAAGTAAGGTTCTATTTTTTATCATTGATTGTATACACTTAATAGATTGGTAAAGTAAGAACTTTTAGAGTAATTCTCATCAATATGGTGTTGGAATTTCTGCCCCACCTCTTTTCTAAAGTTATTATTTATGATATACTTTTCTAACGCTAAAGACAGATTTTTGCTATTTTGCTTTTCAACAACTAACCCATTATCTCCAACTACATTTTTACACTCTCCCACATTTGTTACTACCACAGGCAAGCCCGCTAGACCATACTCTAATAAACTTAAAGGCAAACCTTCAGACTTTGATGATAATACACCTATACTTGCTTGTGTTAAGACATTTTTCACATCTAAACAGGCATTGTAAATAAATACTGATGATTTTAAATTATTGTCTTCAATAAAATTCTGAACCCCTTTAAAACAAGTATCTTTTTGATGATTCCCAATCAAATGTAATGTCCAGTCTGGATATTTATTTTTAATAAACACAAAAGATTTCAGTAAATTTAAATGATCTTTTTGAGGTCTAAACGCTGCCAAACATATAATTCTTTTTCCTTCTACTCCTTTTAGCTGAGTTACGAGATTTATGTCTATTAATTCAGAAAAATTAGCTAAATAATTTACATCTTTTGTATGTAAATTATCTTTAGCCCACTTGTATAGTATTTGATTTACTGATAGTATCGACTTAAAAAGCAAAGAACCTAGTTTTAAAAAAAATGTTTTCCTTTTTTCTATTTCATTGGCTTTCCCATAATGATCGTGCCAAATAACTCGAATACTAGGAGTTATTATCTTAATTAAGATCGCAATAAAAAAAGAAGAAGAATGTGCATGAATAATTTCTATGTGATGTTTTTTAATATATTTTTTTAAATTTAAAACAGCTCTTACATCAACACTTCCTTTTTTCTTTAGAAATAAATAACCTACAGAATCTTTAATTTTTTGCTTTAACAATCCTTCCTGTCTCGTCACACAAATATGAGAGTTTATACTTTTATCATCAAGCCCATTGGCTATATTAACCGCCATCATTTCTGCTCCCCCCACTGCTAGAGAGTCTATAATTTGTATAACATTTAATTTTTTAGGCATCTAAGATTTTTTTCAACTCATTCTCAAACTTTTCTAACGTATATTCTCTGGACCAATCTTTTGCATTTTGAGTATGGTCTAGATACATGTCTTTATTTTTAATGTAACTCTCTATAGCACTTACAACCTCATCAATCTTGGAGTTTACTACCTGTCCTCTAGTATTATTCCCCAACATATAAGGAACACAAGACACCTTAGTTGTAATAGGCAAACATTCCCAAAACATCGCTTCTGCCACTACTTTTGGCCAGCCTTCTGATTTTGATATAAAAATAAGAAAATGAGATTGCTGAAAAGCTGATTTTACTACATCTTTAGCAACATTACCATGTAATATAACGTTCTCTTCTAATTTATTTATTTTTATATATTCTTCTACCTCAGTTCTTTTAATTCCATCTCCATAAATATTCAAGACAACATTGTAGCCTTTTTGTATAAGTTGATGAGTTGATTTTACACTAATTAATGGCTGTTTACCTACTGTTAATCCTCCTACAAAAATTAAGTTAATTTGTCCTGTTAACTCTTTTTTAGAGATCTCTACGATTTCATTTTGATGGTAACTTGCCGTAAAAAATGGAATTATGTTTTTAGATTGATTTGGCCAATCTCCGTAGACCAATACTTTAATGTTTTTTGTTAAATAAGTATTACTTAATAACCATTTCTGAACTCTATAAGTAACCGGTTGTTTACTTTCTGGATCCCAATTCCCTGCATATTTAGCCGTTTTGGGTTTTAAGGGAAATAAAATCTGTACCAAACACCCTAACAAACCAATATTACCAGGACAACGTAAATGAATGTGATTTACTTCTTTCATGACCTTATATATTATCCAACATATTTTTGGGATAACAAACAAAGATCTTATTAAATTCTTAAAAGTAGTAATATCAAAATTAGGGATTGGAACTACTCTTATTTTGGTATGCTTATATGAAACTTCTATGTCGGTGATTTTCTCTTTAGAAACTGGAGCAACAATTAAAACTTCATCTACATAGCTTGCCCACAAATTCATTTCACGAACATAGGGTTCATAAGCATAAATTTGTCCATCTTTTATTTTATGAACAGCATGTGTAATGATTCCAAATTTCATTAAAAACTATTTATTATTTTTATAATTTCTTTATGATAGTTTTCTATACTAAACTTTTCTTCATATAAAGCTCTTGCTTGAATATTCATTTTATCATGTTTTCCTTTAGAAATTTCTTCAAAGGCTTTTATTAAACTAGTTTCGTTAGGTAAAATGACAATACTATTTACATTATCCAAACAATATTTAGATAATCCTGTCGTATTAGAAATAATAATTGGAATACCATTCATTAACGATTCAAGACCAACGGTTGGTAAATTATCTGAAAGTGATGGTATAATTGTATAATCACCTTTTGATAAAAAATCATCTACTTGATGATAAGATATCCCTCCTAAAAAATTTATAAATGAAAATTGATTACTTATTTTTTTAACTTCTTGAGACAATTGTCCTGTACCAGCAATGGACAAAGTCATTATTTTGTTTGGATTTCGTTTTTTAAATTCTATAAATGAAGCGATTAATACTTTTACATTTTTAGAAGGATCCAAACGACCTAAGTAATTTATTTGTATTCCTTCTTTTTGTAAATTACTTGAAACATTATTATTTTTTCGATCCTCAATTGCATTTAAGACAACTTTAGTTTTATTTAAATTTACACCAAATGTTCTAATAATATCTTTTTTTGATAATTCTGATGGACATATGAATATGTCTATAAATAATTTAAAAAATATTTTTTTTCTTGTTTTTTTAAACTTATACTTTAAACTATTAGATCGTAAATCACTTAAAATTTGAGATGAAAGTGTATGGTAGTAAACAAAACATTTGGTTTTCCCTAATGATAATATTTTAGAAACCATAGTTGAAATATTTGCTCCTACAAAATGACCGATAACATAATTTGGTTGGTGCTTTTTATATATTTTAATAAACCAAAAAAAATCTTTTAACCCTGTTGGTCTATCTATAGAGCTCCAAGATGTAATAATTAATTCTCCCTTTTTATTTATTATTATTTTTTCTTCTTTGAAATAAGGTTTATGAGAAATAAAAACGACTTTAAAACCATTATTTGAGAGATAATTAGCTAACTCAAAACTCATATAAGCAAATGATTTCTTAGAATAATTATGGGCAATTAAAATAGTTTTCATTTATTGTTCTACTTTTGGTTTGTTAAAAATTAAAGATAATAGCCCCATAAATCTCCCTAACGATTCTGTAAAAGCTTCTTTTCTTTTAGTTGTTGTAAAAACATTCACAAATCGTAATAGCATCAATACAATAGCAATAGCGTTCCATTTAATACGAGCATTTATGCTAGGATTTTCATATTTTACTATCCAAACATACCAACCATTTCGGGTCACCATTTTTCCGTAGTTAAACTTATTGGGTCTTCCTGCAGCATCGTGATGGTGTTCTAATCTAGCAGCTGTGTTTATATAAATTTTTCCTTTTTTTGCCAATCGTAAAGAAAAATCTGCATCTTCATACAAACCATAACCTTCAAAATATTTTGAAAAAGACAATTCTTTAAAAATTTCTTTTCTGTAAGATGCTACTCCTCCCATAATTTGCTCTACAGGATATACTTTGTTACTTGGTGGTAAAAAACCAACAGAACGACCGTTAGAAAATTTGGGCATCCAACCTGGAGGAGTATTATCTAACAACCCTAATTTTTTACGCAACTTAAATCTAGAACCTTCTTTTCGTACCCAACCATCGTAAAAAAATTCACTTGTATTAGCGCTCTCTTTTTGTTTCCATTCAATTTCATTCACAATATATCCTCCAACAGCCAAAGCTTCTGGGTAGGTTACATAGGTGCTTATTATATTTTTAAAATAATCCTGCTCTAACAAAGTATCATCATCTAAAAAACAAACAATATCTATGTCTTTATTAACATGTTTAATTCCCAAATTACGTTGTCTTGTTAAACCTCTTTCTTCAGGAGTCACTTTATAATAAGTTAAATTCTCAAAAAAATTAACCTCTAATATTTCTTCGGTTAAATTATTAGAAGAACCATCAATTATTAAAATTTCATTCGGATATAAACTTTGAGTTGCAACCGTTTTTAACAGCTTTAACAAAGCTGTGGGTCGCATATAGGTACAAATTATAAGACTAAACTTCATGTTCCATTAATTTAGTTCCCCATTTCACACTCATTTCCCAACGTTGTTTAAAGTTTTTAAAATACTTATATGGATCTTTAATTGTTTGGTTATTATAAAATTTCACACCTAACAAAAACTTATAACCTTGTAATTGTTCTTTTGTTAAATGTTTTAAATTATAAGCCATTACTGTTGGAGATGGTTTGGGTTGTATAAATTCTTTTTCCCATTTAGTAGAAACCTTTGCTCTAAAACCACCTACTGGGGCTTTTAAGTGTAGCATACTTATTTGGGGAACATTTACTATTTCATCTCCATTATTTCTTAACTGCATTCCAAAATCACTATCCTCACCATAACCAAATTCGTGTTCTTTTTTAAAACTAACTTCTTTCAATAAACTTGCTTTTACAATACTCGTTCCTGAACCAAAATGTTCGCTTTGGATTATCATTATTTTTTTTTGCTCCTCTTTTTCTTGTAAACAACTCATCACAATACAATTAGTTCCTAAGTCATTTATTTTATGATATGATTTCTCCAATAAATTTTCTTTAAACCTTATATCATCATCCGCAAAAAACACCCAATTAGAAGTTACTCTAGACAGCGCTATATTTCTGGCGTTACAAGCTCCCAATTGATGCGTAAATGTATGATCAATTTCAAAAGGCCAATCATTATTCAAATAATCCAATTCAGACACTGAATTTTCTTCTCCATTCTGTTCAACAATAATTACCTTTTTAGGTAAAATAATTTGTGTTGATAAATCTAACAGAACATTATACAAATGCTCTTTACGACCAAGTGTTGGTATTAAAACATCTATCGTAAAATGCTCTCTCCTCTCCTTTTCTTTTATAGACTGAATTTTTATGTCTTTAAAATTAACACCAGCTCTTTTTGGTCTTATTACAAAAAAACTAACTAGCAAACTTTTTAAACAAAATTTATTTTGATTATACATCAACAGAAAAAACAAAATAAAAACCCACTGAACCTTATAATGTCTTTTTACAAATTTAAATAGCTCTGTATTTGTTGTTCTATCATCTGATTGAACAATAGCTAACTGATCTATTATTAATTTTGGTTCTGAGTAACAAAACAAACCTTTTGGCATACTCAATTTTGCAAAACTAGATAAAAACATATCAAAAGACTGAGATATTTTCACAATATCTTTTGATTGCTGTAATACACTTGCATAAACACCACCAATATCACCAGACATAATCCAAGTAGGGTATTGAACGTCTTTTTTAACATTGATAAAACAGTGTTGATCTACATATCCAATATTATCGGAAACTGAACTATTACCATAGCTAGCAAAAATTAGTTCATGATGAAAAACAGAGCTAATCTCTCTATAGTTAATATTATTTTTTAATTCTAGAAGACACCACAATAATAATTCTTTAGGGTGTTCATTTGACAATTTATACAAAGACTCCTGAACTGTTTTTTCTTTACAAACAATTTCTGAATTTGTAATTGTATTTATGTACTTGACGGGCTTGATCCCGTCATGAAGAAGAACAATCATAATAAATTACTATATAATTTAATATTTTTTAGAACAGCCTCTTTCATATCAAACTCATTTATAATTCTTTTTCTTGCTTCTTTTGCCATCTCCAACGCTTTTTCTTTATTATGTAACAAAGCTAAAGTTTTAGTTGTAAAATCTTCTGTATTTATTGGATTTACTGTGTAACCAGTATCATTATCTATCATTAATTCTTTTGCCCAACCAATATTAGAGGTTATCAACTTTTTTTCTAAGGCCATGGCCTCTAACCAGGTCATAGGAAAAGCCTCTGCAAAGCTTGGTAATATAATTACTTCAGCTTTTTGTAAATAAGTTATCACCTGTTTATAAGGAACTGAATTGATAAAAGTCGTATTATTCAATGCCTTTTCTGTCAACAAACATTTTATTATATCAATAGTTGATTGTTTTGTGAACACATCTTTATTATCTCTTCCTAAAAATGTTAACGTTACCTCTGGATCTTGTTTTACAATATTATTAAAAGCTTTGGCAATTTCTAAAACTCCTTTTTTACGAACTATAGTTCCAAAATATAACAAAGATTTTGGCTTCATTTGTTGATGATTTGGAGTAAATAATGCTGTATCGATTGCATTGTGAACAACATCAATATTCTTATTTAACTTAAACAGCTCTTGTGTTTTTTCTGCTACAAATTTGCTAACTCCAACAATTTTATCTGCAGTTAGTAAAGCTCGTTTTTCAAAAAACTTGTTTTTAGCTTTTACAGGTCTGTTTTCTAAATCACAAAAATAAGTATCAGAACCATGTAACCTAATTAATAAAAGGCACTTAAACGTCATAAAAGCAGTAAAACCTGTCCATTCTGGTGCTTCTATTATTTGTATATTTTTTTGCTTAATAACTTTATTTACATAGTTGTTAAAATATCGCCTATTGGTAATCCAAGTAATCCCTTTAACAACTTTCTTTTGTACCAAATGAATTTCTACTCCGTTCTCTACGAATGTATTTTCTGTGGATTGACTATGAACAAAAACGGTTACCTCACAGTTATTTTTTACCAACTGCTCTGCAATATTTTTAGTAAAAGTTCCAATACCACCAATATTTCCTTTAAAACTAGCAATAGGATATTCTGGAGTGATGAAAGCTAACCTCATGGCAATAAGTTTATATGATTCGTTACCATTTTGGTCAAATGAAATTCTTGTACAATTAAATCCGATGTATTCTCTGTAATGTTATTTTCTCCCGTAATAATATTCTCTAAAATAGCAGCCAATGCTTTGCAATCTCCAGGATTGTATATGTAACCATTTTTATTATTTTCTACAACCTCTAAGTTTCCTCCAACTGTGGTTGTAATTACAGGAATGTTAGCAGATAAACTTTCTAAAATTGACAAACTAAAACACTCCATATAGGTTGGCTGAATCATGTAACGATAGTTACAAAACAATTCATTTAATTTAGAAGAACTCCCTTTTAATGTAATAACCTTTTGTAACTTATATTCTTTAGTGAGTCTTTCCAATTCTTCTTTAGAGGCTCCTTCTCCATATATATCAACAACAACGTCTTCTAACAATTCAGGATTCATATAGCTTAAAGCTTTTAATAAGTCTTGAATCCCTTTTGAAGGTCTTAAATGTGAAGCGACAATAAACTTGTTTTTATTTTCTTGTGTTCTTTTCACAAAAACATCGGTGTCAATTCCATTATAAACAACTTTGGTTTTCTTTTTTAAAAACTGACCGTAATCATTTAAAATATGATTCACTGTATATTGCGAAACTCCTATAAACTGATGAATAAACTTGCTATACAAAACTCCTTCTAACCTTTTTTTAATTCTCTTTTTTAAAGAAAACCCATCCAATGGTCTTGGGTTATGATCTACCGAAATTACATATGAATCAGGATTATGTAGATAAATATTTTTATAAAATTTAGTACAGAGTTCTGTAAAATGAGTAATCACTACATCATAACTATGATGGCTAACAACTTCTATAAACTTTTTCTCTACCGATGTATTATTTGCGCTATAAATAGTAAGTTCTTTATAAAAATCAAAAGCAGTATAATCTGTAAAAAACCAGTCTACTATATACCCTTTCTTTTTTAATTGTTCATCGAACAATTTAAAAAAGCGATCCATTCCACCAATTCGGTCGGGTTTTAATATATAATTACAAACAATCGCTACTTTTTTCATTTAAATTGACTTTAAAGCATTTACAATTTGTACGGCTGCAGTTCCATCTCCATAAGGATTTATATTCCCAATCATAGTGTTGTACGCATTCATATTATCTAACAAAACAACAGCTTCTTTTATTATTTTTTCTTGATTGGTTCCTACTAATTTTACTGTGCCTTCTAATACAGCTTCTTGTCTTTCCGTAACTTCTCTTGTTACTAATACAGGTTTTTTTAAAGAGGGAGCTTCTTCTTGCACTCCACCACTATCTGTAATAATTAAGTAAGATTGATTTAGCAACCAAATAAAAGCTTCATAATCTAAAGGAGCAATCAATAATATATTTTTATGATTGCCTAAGGTATCATACACCGCTTTTTGTACGTTTGGATTTAAATGAACAGGATATATGATTTGAACATCATCTCGGTCTGCTAATTGTTTTAAAGCATTACAGAATTCATAAAACTTATTTCCAAAATTTTCTCTTCTATGCCCCGTTACTACAATTATTTTTTTTGATGTATCTACAAATTGTTTTATTTCGTTAATATCTTCCCTATCTTCATTTACATGTTTTATTCCCCACAACAAGGCATCAATCACCGTGTTACCTGTTACATGAATATCCTGTTCATTTACTTTTTCATTCAGCAAGTTCTGAGCAGATTGTTGGGTAGGAGCAAAATGAATATCTGCAATTCTACCTGTAATTTGTCTATTAATTTCCTCAGGAAATGGAGCGAATTTATTGTAGGTTCTTAAACCTGCTTCTACATGTCCAACTTTAATTCCTTTGTGAAATGCTGCCAAAGCTACCATACTACTTGTAGAGGTATCTCCATGAACCAAAACCAAATTTGGTTGAAACTCTGACAATACAAGATCTATAGCTGTTAAAATTCTTGAACTCAATTCATTTAAAGACTGATTGGCTTTCATTAAATCCAAATCATAATCTGGAGTAATTTTAAAAAAAGACAATACCTGATCTAACATTTCTCTATGCTGAGCTGTTACACAAACTTTGGTATTAAATTCATTCGTTTTTTGTAATTCCTTTACCAAAGGAGCCATTTTAATAGCTTCTGGTCTTGTTCCAAAAACAACTAATATTTTTTTCATGCTAGTTCCTTTAACGCTTTTACAATTCTTTCACTAGTTCCTGGTAAAGGAGCTCCTATTTCTAAATCTAATAATTGCTTTCTTTCCTGTTTTCTCAAACTAGGTTGTTCAATAGCTTCTTGTATAAATTGATGTAGTTCTACCTCATTTTTAGCAATGGTTACAGCTTTACTTGATACAACATATTTGTAATGAATATAATTCAAAAACTTTTGATCATTATACAAACCATTTTCATTATTTCCAAAAACTGTATTCACCACAGGTTTATCAAACAACATAAAGTCTAAGCTCATAGTAGATAACATATTTACATTCAAATCTGTATACAGTAATATTGCTTTTAAATCTTTTACATCTTCTACAGAGGGTAAACGTTGAGACCATGCTTCTGCATGATCTTCTCTAGACAAAAACCATTTAGGAAAATTCCATACAATTTCTGGAAATTCATTTTTTAAGCTTTCAAATCTCTTTCCATCTTCTGCAGGTGATGTTCTTATTAATAATTGTATATCACTTCTATTTTTTAAATAACTTAAAACAGCTCTAATGTGAATCTCATCATTTTTACCAATACCTGCATCTGCACAACTATAACATATAATTTTTTTATTAGAATCTAACTTAAATTTTTCTAGAAATTCTTGTTTTGTTATAGTGTACCTATCTAATACATAAGGCTCAAATTGTGGAGTCCCAACAACTTTTATTTTATTTTTATCAGTATAAGGATAATAAACAGACATTTCTTTTTGCATTAGCTTACTCCATACTAAATACCCATCAAAAGAACCTAACATTCTTCCTTTTGATGCCAAATTATCCCAACTAAATATAAATGCAGAAGTTTCTATTTTTAATTCTTTAGCTGCTGCTAAAAAAGGAGCTAAATATGGAGGTCTTTGATGTGTGAAAAATAATTGGTTTGGCTTATGATCTGCCAATATGTTTTTGTATTCTATATATGTTTTATCATTCTTAAAAGCGTTAAACTGAAGCTTTTCATAAAATTGAATTATTTTCTCTGAATGAAAAAATGATGTGATTTTATAAACTAATTTTATTATTAGACTTCTATTTGAATTAGAAACAGGATAACCTCTTTCTAAGTTGCTATTAATCCCGTAAGAAGTTCTATGTAAAAACATGTGAGCTACTTCTTTCAGTTTTCTATAAAACCAGACTTTTTTAGTTTCCTTATATTGTTTTAAATCAAAAACCTTAATGTTTTCAGGAATCAGAGAATCATTATAACATTTTGCAGGTATTCCAGAATAAATATTTACTTCATCATATTTTTTTGAAATTTCTACTAAAAAGTCACTCATCACAAAATTTCTATACCCAACTCCATCTGTAATTACAATACCTATTCTTTTCATCTTAAAAAATATTTTTCACCAATATTTCTGCTTTTTTCCAATCTTCCATAGTATCTATATTTACATACCATTCTTCTGGAGATGCTATATATGATATAGATTTTCCATACAAAGAGTGCTGCTCTAGAAGAACCGATGTTTTAGTAATGTATATACTTCCATCTCTATGGTAACTAAGAGGTAACTCTTGTCTTCTACTTATAATTTCTTCTTCTCCTGTTGCAATATTCAAGGTATCGTTTTCATTCACTTCAAAAACCCAATGCGGATTGTATTCATGTGGTACTTGTTGTACAGAAACCAAAGAATCTGTGTCCTTTTCTATAAAAGTTTCTATGGCTTTATTTAAAAATTCAGTTGTTCTAAAAGGACTTGTTGCTTGTAACAATAGAACAGCATCAAACTCTTGTCCAATACTTTTATAATATTCTATGGCATGAATTATTACAGGCAATGTAGGTGTAGTATCTAAAGCCAAGTTTTCTGGTCTTTTAAAAGGTACCTGAATTCCTAAACCTTTGGCTACTTCAATAATTTCATCATCATCACTAGTTAACATTAACGTGTCTACAAAAGAACTTTGTAAAGCTACTTCTGATGTATATTGCAATAAAGGTTTGTTCCCTAATAATTTAATATTTTTTCTAGGAACTCCTTTAGAACCTCCTCTAGCGGGTATAATTCCTAATATTTTCATTAATACATAATTGTTTTATGAAATGACAATTCTGTATTTGCTAAAATATCTGCAATTCTATCTCCAGACTGACCATCTCCATAGATGTTTTCTGATGCAATATCTTTCGCATCCATTCTATTCTGAATGGCTTTTATAATTTCATTTTTATCGTAAACAGTATCTATGACATTAGAAGCTCTTTGTCTTTTATTTTGACGAGTCCCTATGTTTACCACAGGCACTCCTAAATAAGCACATTCACGAATTCCGACACTTGAATTCCCAATTAAACATTTACTATTGACCAATAATTTTAAAAAATCATTTGGCTCCATGTTTTTAAAGAAATGAATGTTTTGAGGTTTGTGAATTTCTCTAAAGGCTCTAATACCACTAGAGGTACCATCAGACCCCGCATCTACATTTGGCCAAAACCAAAAAGTGGGCATGTCTAATTCATATACTGCTTTTAAAGTTTCTTCCACATCTTTTCTTGCGGATGCATATTCTGTAGTTACAGGGTGTTGCATCACTACTATGTACCCTTGTTTCCAATCTATCTCAACGCCAACTCCACCATATTTCTGAATAGGATCAAAATCTAACGTTGGATTGTTTTTAATTTCATCAGCTAAATCTATAGAAGGACAACCTGTATTAAATACCATGTCTGGGTTTTCACCCATTTTAATTACACGTTGTTTAGCATCTTCTGAAGCGACTAAATGTAAATCTGCCAATTTGGTATTGGCATGTCTTACTTTTTCATCAATATTCCCTGTAACCTCCCCACCTTGAATGTGGATTAAAGGAATGTTTTGATAAGAAGCTGCAATGCTTGTTGCTATGGTTTCAAATCTATCTGCAATGGTAATAACCGCATCTGGCTGTAAACGATAAAAAACATTTGCCAGTTCCATCACTCCCAATCCTGTTGTTTTTGCCATAGAAGTAGGATTCTCTCCTTCTAAAACCATAAACACTTTTTCTGCAATGGTAAACCCATCTTTCTCTATAAACTCCACAGCATTTCCATATCTCCCCAACAATGCAGAACCAGCAATAACTAGTTGCAGTTCCAATGCTGGATGATTTTTAATGGCTGTTAAAGCTGTTTTTATTCTACTGTAGGATGGACGTGCAGTGACTACTACACATATTTTTTTTATTGACATATTACTCGCTTAAATCCTCATAATTTAAAAAATCCCATTGACTTACATCTTTATTGATTTTTTTACCAATGACTTTTTCGTATTCACTAGCCAAGATACCAAATCCTTTAGGTTTTTTAGTCTCTAAGTCCGAAAAACTAATGATATGACCTGCTTTTAGTTCTTTGTTAATAGCTAATGATTTCTCAAAAATAGATTTTAAAGAATCAAATCTTAAATTATCTGACTTGTCTACAGGATTCTGAAGAGCTATTTCTATATTTTTAACAGCTTTTACTAATTGTGTAGTCTCTTTCATTGTTAAAGATGCTTTGGCATCAGGACCAAACATTTCTTTATCAAAGACCACATGAAATTCTAAAATTTTAGCCCCTAAAGCAGTTGCGGCTATACAAGCTTCTGTTGATGATGAATGGTCTGAAAAACCAACAGGTACTTTATATCTACTTTTTAATTCCTGAATTACATTCAGTCCAAATTCTTTAGGTTGTGTTGGATATGCGGTGGTACATTGTAGAATAGAAAAGTCTACATTTCTATTTTTTAAAAAGACGATGGTTTTATCTAATTCCTCAAAAGAACTCATCCCTGATGATATAATCATCGGCTTCTTTGTTTGTGCAATTTTTTCTAACAACACAAAATTATTAACCTCTCCAGAACCTACTTTGTAGCGTTTTACTCCTACTTCTTCTAACAAATCTACCGCAGCATTGCTAAACGGAGAACTCATAAACTCAAGACCAACTTCATCACAATGTGCTTTAAGCTCTTTCCATTGTTCTAAAGTAAACTCCATACGTTTCCAATAGTCCATACGGGTAGCATCTTGTTTAGAAAATTTAACTCTAAAAGGTTCGTAAATACTACTTTCTGCTTCTGCAATATGAGTTTGGAATTTAATGGCATTACATCCTGTTTTGGCTACAGCATCAATATAAGCATGTGCCATTCCTAAACTTCCATCATGTGCTTGTGCAATTTCTGCTATAATAAATATCATATTGTATAGGGTTTAAAAAATACCTTTTACTAAAAGTTAGTAGATGCATTATCATCAATATTCCAAGAACTTGAACTATTAGCTTCTTTATTATAAAAAACCTGCTCCTCAGTTAATTTTTGAGGATTAATATACCAACCAAAATGTCTTGCTTGATACGGAAAATCTGTTCTTAACCCTTTATAAAAATACCTTAGTATATTAATTTTTGGCCTATATAGAGCAAATGTAGTATCTATATCTGCTATAAAATTTCCGCCTTTGGTTTTTGTTTTCCAAAATTGTTTTTCCCATTCTAAAACTTTATTTTTAAAAGGGTAGGTCTCCGGAATATCATCTAGTTTCAAACTAAACCCTACTTTATATAGTGTTCTTAATTTTATCAGCAAATTTAAAAAAATGCTTAAGAAATCCATTGGGCATTCATCAATTGGTAATATATCTGGATCAGTTACAACATAATAACCTTTCCCAAACTTCTTAAATAATTTATCTTGTTTCCAAAACACCATATGTCCATCATTCTTTTTACTTCTAATTATATTAATAGAGTTATTTAAAGATTCATAATATGCTAAAAGAGGCTTATAACTTGAATTATTATCAATAATAATGTTTTTATAATTATTTGTTAAAAGGTAATCCACTAATAATTTTAAATTTTTTAATTGACTCCTTACTAAATTAGTATATAAAGGATACATGTGAGAAATATATAAAATCTTAATTCAAATCTTGACAAGATATACTTATATGTATTATATGAAAAATATTTATTCATCATTTTATTTGATAATACCCAAATTACGGAATCGTTTTCTGGTATTCTTTTTAAATCTTCTGAACCTATCTTTTAAAGGAAATAGTGAATCCTTATAAATAATTGGAGCTATTCCAGTATTTTCTCTTAATTTAAACTCCTCAAACACTTTATTTATTCTAGCTGTATGTCTACCTCTTTTATCTCCATACTCTCTTGAAAACCAAGTATGATAAAGTATCGGATCACCTTCAATATCATGTACAATATTAGTAATTTGATCTTCTTTAAATGGTAAAGAAATATCTAAATACAATAATTTCATTCCTTTCCTTTTTAACCAAAAGTAAAAACCATAATAAGGTTCGCTCATACTTTTTTTATCATATGTGTATTTTAGTCCAGATAAATCGTCGTCAAACTCATCATCTTTTATATAATGATTTTCTAACATCTCTTTTTTATTCCAAATTTCTTTTAATTTTTTTAAGTTAATTACAGAAAAGTATGGATTCATAGAATAAGGACTACCTGATCTTTCAGGTAACATTCCTCCATCACGCATACCAGATATCATGTAGTCATTAACGGCCATATATTCAATCAATGGAAATACTTTATCAGAATTGATAAACAAAGCATCTTCATCCATAAGGATTAGCCAATCTATATCTTTGTTCTTAAATATTTTCATCATATAAACGATACTATGAATGCCAAACATTCCATTTCTTCCGTCTATCACGTACGACGGAATATCTGCAGGATATAATGCTGAACTTTTTTTATACAAGTCAAAATTATTGACTGTTGATAATATTGCTGTTTTAGCTTTGTATGTCGAATTTTTCATGTGTACTATATAATTTCTTAATTTTCTTTGGGTTTCCAATACATTTTTGTATCGGGTAATTGTTGATATTTTAAAAACTCTTGAGAGGTGAGCCTATTGCTATTTTTCATCAATCTTGGAAAATTATAAATAACATCAAAAACGGCTTGAGAAATAGCAATCGTTGCTTTTACATCTCCCTTAAGAGTTTTCTTTTTTATTTGTTGCCAAAAAGTATAGGCCAATCTTCTAGGAATTTCTTTGATGGGATAAAATAACAAATATAAATACCACCCTGACCTAAAAGATCTTCTTAATCTTAATCTATAATCTTTCTGCTTTTTTCTTGATTTCACATCTACTCTATGATGAACCAAAACTTTAGGATTGTATAAAATATCCCATCCTTGTTTAAATAATTGAAAAGCAGCAAAATCTTCTTCTCCATAAAAAATAAACCATGCTGGATATTGGGCTATAGACTCCCATGCAGATTTTCTCCACACATGTCCACACCCTACAAATCCTTTGTTTAGCTCATAGTTTTCAATACTTGCTATAGTACTTGGCTTTTCTTTACCCCAAAATATTCTTAAATTCTGAACGCCACACTTTGGGTACATGATAAAACAACTCTCAATCTCTTCTAAAACATTTTCTGATAAAAATTGAGCATCATCATCTAAGGAAATAATATACACTCCTTTTGCCTTGTTATTCAGTATATTTCTATTATGAATTAAGCCCTCACTTTTTTTATTTACAATAGAAATCCAATTATTCTTTTTTAAATACTCACCCGTTCCATCGGTAGAGGCATCATCGCAAACCAACAACTCAACATCTTTTCTTTTTATAGTATTACTTAAAGATGTAATGGTTTGCTGTAAATCTATAATTCTATTTTTAGTAGTAATTACTATTGAAAATTTAATCATATAATTCCCTCTATAGTCTTTTGTAAATACGGTACACCTATATATTCTTGTAAATCAGGTCTATCTAATTTTAAATTTTGATTTACTTTCCACTGTTGATATAAAATAGATATCTTATTACAAATTCCTTGCACATCATCTACCTCAGTTATAAAACCATAATCCTTTCCTAATAATCTTTTTGTCTCGCTATAATATGGGCTTAACAACAAAATAGGTTTATTTGCGACCACACAATTTGGAAATTTACCTGGTAAAAAAGGACTAATTTCTGATTTAGATTCTAATATTACATTCACCGTTGCATTTCTCTGAACAACATCTACTATAGAATAGGCAACATTTCCTTGACTCCAATAAATATTTTTGTTCATTTGATTGTTTAAATATTCTTGATGATATCCTGCATTTCCTAATAACAATAATTTTGAGGAGTCTTTTACTTCGGGAAAATTTTCTAAAAACAATCGATACCCCTCAACTAAACCTATCGGAGAACGTTGTTTCATTAAATTCCCTGCGTGTAAAACATTAAATTTTAAAGGATCTAAATAGCTTGGTAATTTAATACTATCATTATTATTACTCTCTAAATTTTGATGTGGAATGACAACCCCTGTCTCTAAAAAATCCGGAAAGTAACTCCCCATCCACTCTTTTAGTAATAAACTAGGAAAACCACTATACTTAGCTTTTTTAGATACTTTTCTAAAAAAATCTTCTTTAAATTGATAACCAGACTCTACCCAATTGTAAGGTCTTGGATAATAATGAAAAGGATAAGGGTCATGCACATAAGCCATCCACTTACTATGAAGTTTTGGCAAACTTAACATAGCATGATGAGGTCTAAAACTAGCTCCTTTACTTAAAGTAATAACCAAGTATTCATTATTATAATGTTTACCAACTGATTTAGCGATGCTTTTAGAATCGTTAAAAAAGGTAAAAGAATGTCCAAAAATATTTTCTAATGGTTTAGATATATTAATTTTTGTGAGTCTTTGAAAAACTCTTTGCGTTCTGCTTAAAACATAATTGATTGAAAATTTTATTTCTGGCATAGAAATACACTCAACTCCCTCTAACTGAATATTTTTTCTGGTATAATGTAATACTTTTACTTTATATCCTATTTTAACTAAATTTAAAATTAAGGCAACATTTACCTTAGAAGCACTACTATCTTCTATATTTATAGATTCTGATATGACTAATATTTTTTTTGTATTCATCTCAAATCTCAATATCTAATTAATTTTATGATAAAATTTAACACTCTTGATTTTTTATAAGGTAATAGTTTTTCCATTAAATGAAAGTCTTCTATTAAATTACCTAACCATTCTTTTTCTATTAATCTGTGTTCTTCTCCCCAATTTCCTGTTTGAGAAATTCCATCTAACTGAAATTTTGCTATTGGAATTGAATAACTTTTTGCAGTAGTTTTAGAATCTAAAAAACAACGAATCCAAAATTCATAATCACCTGCAATTTTATACCTCTCATTATAATGCCCTAATTTATCAAATAAACTTTTCTTAATAAAAGTACTTTGGTGCTTAAATCCATTTTTATAGACATAAAACAATGTTGGTTTGCTTATATGTGTTCTTCTACCTACAATTTCATCATTCTTTTCTAAGAAACAATCAAATGCAACAATATCTTCTTTTAATTTTTTACTACAAATCGCTAATATGTTATCATCGTCAACTAGAACATCTCCTCCATTCATAAACAACAAATAATCTCCAGTAGCAACTTTAATACCTTTGTTCATGGCATTGTAAATACCCGAATCATCTTCGCTTACACTATAGGTTATTTTATCTTTGTATTTTTTAATTATCTCTTTACTTCCGTCTGATGAATTACCATCTATAACAATATACTCTAACAAAACATTAGTTTGGTTTATAACGGACAAAATGGTTTTTTCTAACCCAACAACATCGTTATAATTTATGGTAATTACAGATATTTTGCTCATACTTTATCACTTAGTTGGTTATAGATCTTAATATACTCAGTAGCTTGCTTATTTTCATTAAAATTAGAACAGGCAAAATCTTTAATCAATTCTCTTGAATAATTATTCTTGTTTTTTATTGATAGACTAATAGCTTCTCCTAAAGACTCTCCTGTCATTTCGCTTGCTATTTCACCATTAATTCCTATTTTAATATATTGAGGCATCCCACCAATATTAAATGAAACTACAGGTGTACCACATGCTAATGATTCCAAAAGAACATTGGGTAAATTTTCATCTCTACTTGGCAATATAAATATATCAGCCATATTAAAAATGTTAATCATTTCTTCATCTTTTGATATATATCCAAAGTTGAGTATTTGGTATTTATTAAAAACTGAAACATCTCCATCTCCAACAATAAGTAACTGTATATTATCCTTTTTTATACACTCTAAGGCCTCTAATAACAAATCAAAGCCTTTATTTTTGTCTTTTAAATCTGATGAGACAAATAATAATGTAATAATATTGGATGCAATATTATGTCTTTCCCGTAATACGTTTCTATCCTTTGTTTTAAAATAAGACGATGGTATAGAATTAGCAATCTCATAATAAAAAAACCATTTGAACATATTTCTTTTAATAGATTCTTTATAGAGCCAATTTGAAGGAGTGATAATAGCTCCATTTTTAATGTTGTTATAAATTGATTTTTTATAGTCTATGACCTTTTCATTTAAAGAATTAGCTACAATTTTATTATTCTCTTCATCTGTTCTCAAATGAAATAACCCAGCAATCGGATTAATATCATGTAATGTCCATACAATTGGAGCTTTAATTTTATTAAAAAAAAATTTATAATCTAAAATATGCGTAACTCCATGTATATTAACAATATCCGCATTTTTTATTTCTTTAATAATATGGAGTTTGATTTTACTAAATGGTAATGAGGTTAATAAACACTCTAAATTAGGGTTTATTGACCTTAATTCAAGTATGAACCTATGTTCTAATTTTAATTTCTTTTTTATCCTATGAACAACTCTTCTAAACAGTGAAGTACTAGTATTGATTAAAATACTTTTGTTTCCCTTTATATCTATTAAAGGCACTTTTCCTAAAGATATAAATACAGAATCAACTCCATTTTTCAGAAGTGCGTTGTGTAATCTAAAAGCTGCTTTACCAGCCCCTCCTTTATAGTTTGTACAAATTTGAACTACTTTCATTTATTAAATAATCTTTTTAAATACCTTAAAAGTTTTAAAATAAAAAAGCCAATTTTAAATTCTATTTTTTATTAATGTTTAATTTTTTTCTTATAAAAATGGAACTAATTTTTCATAATGTTGAATATATAATTCTTTATCCTTTGTATAAATATATTTTTTAATAACTAAATCCTTATTATGTATCGCATCTAAGCGCATAGAGACAAATTTGTGTTTCTCTTATATAAAGTTCCCACTCTTCATAACCTTTTTTCATATTTTCATCGTAACCATCAACTTCCTTGCTAATATTTTTTTATCATAGAGGTTCCAATAGCTGACATTTCCTTGATCTTTCCTAAGATATCATTTAAAAAAAATTATTTTTCATTAATTACCTTCATACAAACATTTTCTAATCTATCTTTAAATTTATCGCCTGTAAAAAACTCATCATACATTGCTTTTAAAATTAGTTTATGTTCTTTTTTATAATTTTTAGAAATTATTTTTTCACTTAATAAAACATCCTCTAGGGAGTTAGTTGTAACGTCTATAATTCCATCCTTATTTTTAAAGAACTCATGCCCTTCAGTTGTTGTCATAATTAAAGGAGTACCTAAGCAAATTGTCTCTATAACATTTAAATCAAAATAACTTTGCTGGTTTAATGAAAACACAAAATCTACAGAATTAATCCAATCATAAGCTGTCGTAATCATTCCTAAATCATAAATATTATCACCATAAATTTTTTCACCACCTCCTGCTATAAATAATCGTAAATCTTTTCTTTTTTTAGTAACTTTTTTAAATACTTCTATCAAACTATTAAACCCTTTAACATCGTTTCTTCTTCCAATAAATAATAAATTGATCTTATCTTGACTAATAGGATAATTAATCTTAGATTTTATCTCTTTAATTCCTGTTAACAAATACTTTATATTGTGATTTTCATTTATTAATTTATTGTAAAGTATTTTACATTCTTTATTTGGAAAAACTAAAACATTAGCCCTCTCAAAAGATTTTTTCTCTATTTGACGGTTCTTTTTTAACTGAGTTAAATCCTTATTTATATCATATAATTCTTCAGAAGGTAACTCTGGGGAGTGACTTTGCAAAATAACAACTTGCTTATTGCTTAATAGATGTAACACCTTGTATAAAGTAAATACATCGTGAAAATATATATATTTATAATTGAAACAGTTAGCATTTATATACTTTATTACATGGTTATTTCTTTTGTTATCATACACCAAACTCGTTAAATAGTTAATTTTATTTCTGAATTTTGTTTTTAACGTTCTACTATTTTTAACTAAAACATCTTGTAACAAGACAACATTAGATGGTAAGTTATCTATAATACACTTATAAATATACCCCGGTGGTCCTCCAGAGTTTTTTTGAATATGATAATTACTAAATACAATAACCTTATCCTTAATCATTTTTTAATCTAAATTTGAAAACAAATCACCACCAAAAGGTCTATTTGTTTTTTTATTATTTATAAAATATTCAACATAACTTATTGCTTCCTCAATAACTTTATCCATATCTAAATATCTATAAGTTGCCAACCTACCAACAAAAGATACGTTTTCTTTTAATCCGTTAGTGTATAGTTTATAATCTTCAAACATCTTAATATCTTGTTCTAGTCTTTTAGGGTAATATGGCTCGTCTTCTTTTGTAGTCTCTTTACTATATTCAGTTATAACAATTGTTTTGTCATGTTTTTCCCAAGGAGCAAAGTGTTTATGTTCATGTACTCTCGTGTGTTCTACATCTTGATCACAATAATTTATAACAGCATTTCCTTGGTAATCTCCATTATGAATTTCTTCTTTAAAAAATACGGTTCTATAGCCTAATCTACCGTATTTATAATTATGATATGCATCTATTGCTCCAGTATAAAAAACATGCTCATAATTTGAATTTTCTGTTGAACTATACTCAGTATCTAATCTAACTTCAATATTTTCATGATCTAAAATATTACTTATAATTCCCGTATATCCTTTTTCTGGAATACCTTGATATTTAGAATTGTAATAATTATCATCATAATTAAACCGTATAGGTAATCTTTTTAATATAGATGATGGTAATTCTTTTGGCTCACATCCCCATTGTTTTTTGGTATACCCGTAAAAAAAGTTATAATATAAGTCTTCTCCTAAAAAAGCCAAAGCCTGTTCTTCAAAATTCTGAGGATTTTGTATTTTTAATTGCTTTGTTTTTAAATATGCTTCAACTGTGTTTGGTGTTAGTTTTGTATAAAAAAACTGATTGATTGTTAATAAGTTCATTGGCATGGAAAAAACACCTTTTTCGGTATCTGCAATTACTTTATTTTTATAAGACATAAAACTCCCAAATGTATTTACATAGTCCCAAACACGTTTATTATTCGTATTAAATATATGTGGTCCATATTTATGTACCATTACATTTGTTTTATTTTCTCGCTCTGTATGACAATTTCCTGCTATATGATTTCTTTTATCAACAACTACAACTTTACACCCTTGTTCTGCTAATTTTCTTGCAATTACAGCTCCGCTAAACCCTGCACCAACAACTAAATATCTTTTACAATCCATTCCTCATTATTTATTACTACTCCTTTAATACCTTCACCTGATAATTCTTGAGTACTATCCCCAATCACATTAAAAGAAATATATTCATCTGATTGGTCATAAATCTGACCTACTTTCCACAAAGCTGCTTCAACAAAATAATCTCCTCCTTTAAGAATTGATGTTGGTAACTGAATTTTTAAATGATAATTTAATATTAACTCATTAAAATTCTCTTTTTCGGAGAAGGGAAAAGATATAATTGGTTCATTCATATTTGAAAAAAGTGTTGTACCAAATCTTAATCCGGATATATCATTAGCATTAACCTCAAAGTTTAAAAACACTTTTTGTTTTCTTTGTATTGGTGTATCTATATTATTACTCATCTCATCTGTTAAATAAATTTTATTAAACTTATTTGTTTTTGATGATCTTTCTGCGACATAAAACTGTGGTACTTTATTGTTTTTTAAATAATATTCAATTGCTTTTCCTACATTTCCTGTAAACACAACCTTACCACTGTTTAAAACAACCCCTCTAGTACACAAACTCTTTACCGCAGACATATTATGACTTACAAACAACACAGTTCTACCATCAGTGTTAGAAATATCTTGCATTTTACCAATGGCTTTTTTCTGAAATTCAGCATCACCTACTGCTAAGACTTCATCTACTACTAAAATATCTGGTTCTAAAAATGCGGCAACAGCAAATGCCAAACGAACCGTCATTCCACTAGAATAACGTTTGGTGGGAGTATCTATATAACGTTCACAACCAGAAAACTCAATAATTTCATCAATCTTAGCATTGATTTCTTTCTTGGTCATTCCTAAAATAGCACCGTTTAAAAATATATTTTCACGACCTGTCATTTCTGGATGAAATCCTGTACCTACTTCTAACAAAGAAGCAATCCTTCCTCTTGATTTTATACTTCCTGTACTTGGTCCTGTAACTTTTGATAAAATTTTAAGTAAGGTAGATTTACCTGCTCCATTTTTTCCTATAATCCCTAAAACCTCTCCTCTTTCAACTTCAAAATTAATATCTTTTAAAGCCCAAACATATTCAGATTCTCCTTTTTTAGATCGATCATTTGTTTCACCAACTTTCAAATACGGATCTTCTTTTCCTCTTATCTGTGCCCACCATCTATTTAAATCATGACTAATAGTTCCTGTTCCTAAAGTTCCCAAACGATATTGTTTGGATATATTTTCTACTTTTAAGATAATCTCCTTTTTCATATTATATTGTATCAATAAAACTTTTTTCTGTTTTGTTAAATACTAAAATTCCAAACAAAAAAACAAAAACAGAAAACAACAATGTGTAAATAATTCCAAATTGACTTACAGTTCCTTCTCCTAACATTACAAACCTACTATACTCAATAATATGTGCTACCGGATTGTAATCTACAGCCCATGTTAAGTTGTTTTTTTCAAACAAACTATACGGTAAACTTACCAAGGAAACATACATTAACAATTGCACTCCAAAAGAAACTAAAAAGGATAAATCTCTATATTTAGTTACCATGGATGATATAATCATCCCTAAACCTAAACCAAGCATTGCCATACATACTAAAACGATAGGATAAGTAATTAGATATATATTAGGTTTTATGATACTTCCACTTATGACAAAATAAATATAAAAACATATAAAAATCCCAAACTGAATTCCAAACTTTAATAAATTGGATACAACAACAGACATTGGCATTATTATTCTTGGAAAATAAACTTTTCCAAAAATAGATTGGTTCTGTTTAAAAGTATCCGAAGTACCTGTTAAACAATCTCTAAAGTAATTCCAGCTAGTAACTCCTGCCAAGTTAAATAAAAAAGGTGGAATTCCCCCTGTACTAATATTCGCTATTTTATTAAAGACCAATGTAAACACAATAGATGTGAACAAAGGCTGTATCAAATACCATAAAGGACCTAGTATAGTTTGTTTGTACAAAGTGACTACATCTCTTTTCACAAAAAGAAACAATAAATCTCTATATCTCCAAACTTCTTTTATATTTAAGTCAAACAGATTGTTCTTTGGGGTTATTTCAAATAACCATTCTTTATTCTTATCCAATGTATTTTTATTTACTTAGTAAAACTCTCTACACCTAACTCATAACTCTTTAGTCCAAAACCTAAAATAACTCCTTTACAAACTGGAGACAAATAAGATTTATGCCTAAACTCTTCTCTTTTGTGTACATTAGAAATATGAACCTCTACCACCGGAGTTGTAACCCCACTAACTGCATCGGCAATAGCAACAGAAGTATGTGTATAAGCTCCTGCATTCATAACAATTCCATCGTAAGAAAAACCAACTTCGTGTATTTTATCTACCAAAGTCCCCTCACTATTAGACTGAAAATACATCAACTCAATTCCCGAATACTTAGCCTTTAAAGTTTCAAAATATTGTTCAAAAGTTTCGGTTCCATATATTTCTGGTTCTCGTTTTCCTAACAAATTTAGATTAGGGCCATTTAAGATTAAAATTTTCATATCAGTATTATTGTCTAAGTCTTCAAATTACGCAAAAAAACAAGTGACTACAAAGTATTCGCATCAATTATCATGTTAAAAAAAGAATATTTTTAAACTCTAATTTATTCTTACTTTTACCTACCTATGGATTGGACTCCTTATATTAAAGATTTCACACAATACCTACTCATAGAGAAAGGTTTAACCGAAAACACAATTATAAATTATCAAAAAGATTGTGAAAAATTAGCTGCGTTTTATCAAAAAGACATACTAACACCTCTTAATATTTCATCAACAGATATTCAAAATTTTCTTTACCAGTACTCAAAAACACACAAAGCAAGATCTCAAGCAAGGTTAATATCAGGTCTCTCTGCTTTTTTTTCTTATTTGATTGTAGAAAATTATAGAGAAACCAACCCTATGGATATTATAGAAGCTCCAAAAACAGGTTTAAAACTACCCGATACTTTATCAGAGGATGAAATAAACACCATTATTGACGCTATTGATTTATCTCATCCACAAGGAGAGAGAAACAAAGCTATTTTAGAAACTTTATATGGCTGTGGTTTGCGTGTAAGTGAACTGATCAGTCTTAAGATTTCAGATTTGTATTTTGAGGAAGGATTTATAAAAATTACAGGAAAAGGAAACAAACAACGTTTAGTCCCGATCAACTTATACACCGAAAATATTATTAATGATTATTTAAATACACAAAGAAATTTAACACCTCCTAATAAAGGAAACGAAGATATTTTGTTTTTAAACAGACGAGGAAATCAACTTACTAGGGTAATGATTTTTACAATCATAAAACAACTGGCAGAAAAAACAAACCTGAACAAAAAAATTAGTCCACATACTTTTAGACACTCTTTTGCGACCCATTTATTAAATGGTGGTGCAGATTTAACCGTGATTCAAGCTTTATTAGGACATGAAAGTATTACCACTACAGAAATCTATTTACATATAGACAAAACTAAACTTATAGAGGTAGTAAATCTTTACCACCCTAGAGCTAAAAACTAAAAAATCCGTACTAAAAATTAGTACGGATTTTTGATATGTTATTAACAATACTACGATTGTTGATAAGTTTACTTGGCTACATTTACAGCTCTAGTTTCTCTAATTACAGTAATTTTTACCTGACCTGGATACGTCATTTCAGTTTGTATTTTCTGAGAAATACTAAAAGATAAATCAGCAGCTTGTTCATCACTTACTTTTTCACTTTCTACCAAGACACGTAACTCACGTCCTGCCTGAATAGCATATGCTTTTTGAACTCCATTAAATCCAAATGCTAAATCTTCTAAATCTTTTAATCTCTGAATATAAGAATCTAACACCTGACGTCTTGCTCCAGGTCTAGCTCCAGAAATAGCATCACACACCTGAACAATTGGTGCAATCATAGTTTTCATTTCAATTTCATCGTGGTGAGCTCCAATGGCATTGCATACATCTGGTTTTTCACCATATTTTTCTGCCCATTGCATTCCTAAAATTGCGTGTGGCAATTCACTTTCTGTATCTGGTACTTTACCAATATCATGTAACAATCCTGCTCTTTTTGCAGCTTTCACATTCAATCCTAATTCAGCAGCCATCAATCCACAAAGATTCGCGACTTCTCTAGAGTGTTGTAATAAATTTTGTCCGTAAGAAGAACGGAATTTCATACGACCTACTGTTTTAATCAACTCTGGATGCAATCCGTGAATTCCTAAATCTATTACAGTACGCTTTCCAACTTCTATAATCTCTTGGGTTATTTGTTTTTCTGTTTTTTCAACAACTTCTTCAATTCTAGCAGGATGAATACGTCCGTCTGTTACCAATTTATGTAAAGACAAACGAGCTATTTCTCTTCGAACAGGATCAAAACAAGACAGAATAATTGCCTCTGGAGTGTCATCTACAATAATCTCTACTCCGGTAGCAGCTTCTATTGCTCTAATATTTCTTCCTTCACGACCAATAATACGACCTTTCACATCGTCTGACTCTATGTTAAACACAGACACACAGTTTTCTATAGACTGCTCTACTCCAACTCTTTGTATCGTATTTAAAATAACTTTTCGTGCATCTTGTTCCGCAGTTAATTTAGCCTCTTCAATGGTATCACGAATATACCCCATAGCATCTGTTTTAGCTTCTGCTTTTAATGAGTCTATTAATTGAATTTTGGCATCTTCTACAGACAAACCAGATACAGATTCTAAAATCTCTACTTGTTTTTTATGTAGTTTATCTACTTCCGATTGTTTTTTATCAAGAATTTCCAATCTATAATTGTAATCCGCTTCCTTTTCTTCGGTTGCTTTATTCAATCGTTTTGTTTTCTCAATTTCTTTATTTAAAGAACCTTCTTTGTCTTTAATGCGTTTCTCTGCATCAGACATTTTTTTATCTCTAGTTAAAATTACTTTTTCATGCTCTGCTTTTAACTCTATAAACTTTTCTTTAGCTTGTAAAATTTTATCTTTCTTAAGAGTCTCTGCAGTTAATTTAGCCTCTTTAACTATGGAAAGAACTTCTTTTTCTGCATTTTTAATAATCTGAGAAGCTTTAAACTTCTCTAACATCTTTGCCAATATAAACCCTAGTACAAGGGCACCTATTGCAATTAGTATTATAGCTGTACTATTCATTTGTTTTAGTAAAATTTGATATATAAAAAAACCTACTGAGGTTAGTTTTATAAACTCCAAAAGACATTTTTTAGAACTAACTATGTGATCAAGTATCTGTTCTAAGACAGCGCGCTTTAACACAATAGACTCATCCTTTTTAAAGATATAGTGTTGAGTTTATCAAACGAAAACCAAAGTAGGCAGTGTTTTTATTTCTATGTAAAGAACTTTATTTCTGTAAATACGACTCTAATTTACTATTTAATTTTGATATTTTTGTAATAGTTGCTCCAATTTCTTCTTCTTTAATCACTTTATTTACCTCTATTAAAGATGCAAATTGTAGTGCACACATAGCCAATACGTCTTGTTTATCGTTTACTGCGTAATTACTTTCATAATCCGAAATCAACTTATTAATCTTACTTGCAGCAGCTCTCACTCCTTGTTCTTCTACTGTAGAAGAAACTGATATTGGATAATTTCTACCTCCAATTGCAACATTAATTTTATAACTATCAGCCATTTTAAAAGAACTTATGTATTTAATTCATGAATACACTTATCTATTTCAGCAACTAAAAAATCAATTTTAGCTTTCGTATCTGTTTTATATCCTTCACTGCCTTCTAATGTTTTAGCTACTTTTAATAATTGAAGCTCCTCTTTGTAAAAAGTAATTTCATCTTGAAGCCCTTTTTGACTCTGTTGCAATTGAAAATTGCTATTTGATAAAATTTCGTTTTCTTTTTGCAAAAACTCATAGCGTTCCAGAAGCTGCTCAATATTAGCCTCTAACTGGGCTATAATTTCTTGTTGACCTTCCATATTATCATCGCTAAAACAATACTTACAAAAATAGCATTGTTATTGTGAATTCCAACTTTTTAAAGTGAT
Source organism: Wenyingzhuangia heitensis (assembly GCF_011762155.1). Taxonomy (GTDB): domain Bacteria; phylum Bacteroidota; class Bacteroidia; order Flavobacteriales; family Flavobacteriaceae; genus Wenyingzhuangia; species Wenyingzhuangia heitensis. Next base: position 165,950 of record NZ_JAASQL010000002.1, on the reverse strand, counting down.
ATTTGTAAAATTCACTATTTGTTTTGTTTCTCAGACTTTTATGTGTCTCTTTTAAGATATTCCTTTATTTTTGTTTGTTCATAAAAACATACTTTTTGAAAAAAACAACTTACATTCTATTCTTTTTAGTTACAATTCTATCATTTGGACAGCAAAAATATCCTCAGAACGATTTTAGAAACCCACTAGATATTCCTATTATTTTGGCAGGAACTTTTGGAGAGTTAAGAACCAATCATTTTCATTCTGGTATAGATATTAAAACGCAAGCTGTAGAAGGTAAAAAAGTATACACTGCAAAAGATGGTTATGTGTCTAGAATTAAAGTTTCTCATTGGGGCTACGGAAAAGCACTTTATATAACCCACGCTAACGGATATACCACCGTATACGGGCATTTAAAAAAATTTAGTCCTAAAATTGAAGCTTACGTAAAAAAACAGCAATACAAAAAGGAGTCTTTTGAAATACAATTGTTTCCTAGCAAAAGTGAATTGCCCATTTTAACAGATGAAGTTATTGCTTTTTCAGGAAACACAGGAGGTTCTTCTGCTCCTCATTTACATTTTGAAATTAGAGATACCAAAACCGAAAAAATAATCAATCCTCTACTTTTTGGGTACAAGGTTACGGATAACATTCCTCCTATCTATAGAGGGTTAAGAGCAACTCCTTTTGGTAAAAACTCTGCCATTAATCAAATTCCTGTAGCACAAGAAATTCACGTTAAAAAAATAAACAATACTCTATATGTTGCTGATGAAATTAAAGCAATAGGAAAAATTGGACTCGCTGCCAGAACACATGATTTATTAAACTACGCACTTAATAAAAATGGAGTCTATAGTATTGAAATGCATGTAAATGATAGTTTGGTTTATTATCATAATCTAGAAACTTTTGCTTTTAACGAAAGTAAATACATCAACCTGTTTATTGACTATCCTTATTACAAACAAAAATTTAAAAAGTTTCAAAAAACATATATAGAGCCTGCCAACAAATTATCTATTTACAAACAAGCAAACAACAAAGGCTATATTAATGTTAATAAAGATGATGTTCTAAGAGTAGAAATTATTGCTAAAGATGTAGCAGGTAATAAAACAATTCTTAGAATTCCAATTGTAGGTAACAAAACAATTATACCTATTGTACAAGAAAACACAACAACCCCTTATTTTGTTTCTAAAAACAAGTACACTGTTTTTAAACAAGGAAAATCCGAAATCCGTTTTCCTAAAAACACCTTTTATCAGGACACGTATATTGATTATGAATACAATAAAGATAAAATTACCGTTCACAAACCAGAACTCCCATTAGATAAAAGTTATACTCTTACTTATTTTACAGACAGCTTAACAACTCATCAAAAAGAGTTTGTTTATTTTGCTCAAAAAAGCGGTCGTTATTACAATTATGTAACCACCTATAAAAAAGAAGACAAAATATACACCAATACAAAATACTTAGGGGATTTTTATTTAAAATATGATAGCATTCCTCCAAAAATATATAGGTCTAACTTTTACAATCATCAAAATATTAGCAAGCATAAAGAGTTAAGTATACATATAAAAGATAATGAAACCGGAATTAAAAACTATTATGCCACTGTAGACAACAAATGGATCTTAATGGAGTACAGTCCTAAAAAAAATAAACTTACATTTAATTTAAATGATCTAGAATCTACAGGTAAAAAACATATATTTAAGTTGAAAATTGAAGATTTGTTAAGCAACACCAAAACTTTTGAAGCTAACTTCACCAAATAAAACCATCTGTTTGAAAAATTTATTCTTTTTTATTTTCTTATCATTTAGCTATCTAGCTACTGCTCAAACAGGTTTTGTTTCGGGTATTATTACAAATCAAAATAAAGAACCTTTAGCTGGAGCTACCATTACATTTGGCAATAAAGGTACTGTTAGTAGTAGTGATGGAACCTATACTATAGAAATAGTAGCTTACGAAAAAACAGTGGTGAAATTTTCGCACATTGGCTATGGCTCTATAATCAAAACTTTTAAAGGATATAAAAACAAAACTATTAAGTATTCTCCTACTTTAGAAGAACAATCTCAAGAAATTGAAGAAATTACTATAAAAAGTTATGAAGCAGCACAGCAAGGAGTTTTAAAATTAAAAGCAAAAAAATTTAAACGTGTACCAGGTGCCAATGCAGGAATAGAAAATTTGCTAATGACTCAGCCCGGAGTAAACAATAGCAACGAGCTAAGTACACAATATAGCGTTAGAGGTGGTAGTTTTGATGAAAACTTAGTTTATGTAAACGGTATAGAAGTCTACAGGCCTTTTTTAATTAGATCTGGTCAGCAAGAGGGGTTGAGTTTTTTAAACTCAGACATGACGGAAAACATTAATTTTTCTGCAGGTGGTTTTGAATCTAAATATGGAGACAGACTCTCTTCTGTACTAAACATTCATTATAAAAAACCAACTAAAGAACTTTCTACTGTTAACCTAAACTTATTAGGAGCTAGTTATACCTATGAAAATTTATTTTTAAACAAAAAACTCTCTACCTTAATTGGAGCCAGATATAGAAACAATCAATTATTAGTAAATAGCAAAGACACAGAAACCAACTTTAAGCCTGTATTTGTAGACCTACAAACTTATTTATCTTACAAAATAAACCACAAAAGCAGTTTAGATTTCCTAGGGAATATTGCCATCAACAATTACAATTTTACCCCTATATCTAGAGTTACTAAATTTGGCGGATTATTTGAACCAAGGGAACTAGTTATTGCTTATGATGGTAACGAACAAGACGACTTTGAAACCTATTTTGGAGCTTTAAGCTACAAATACAATTTTAGTAAAAATACAAACATCAACCTAACAGCTTCTTTATTCAATACACAAGAGCAGGAATATTACGACATTTATGGAGCCTATAGAATATCAGAAATAGATCCTGTAAGCGGAGAAGAATTATTTACAACAGGAGTCGGTTCTCAATTAGATCATGCCAGAAATGATTTAGATATTTTAATCCAAAACATAAAAGTTACCGTTCAACACACCATTAACGAACATAAGCTAGAAGCAGGTTTTAAAGTACAGCAAGAAAACATTAGAGACAGAATTAACCAATGGACAACTATTGATGACAACGGAATTACACTAAGAAACCCTAATGAAAATATAGAGAACAACCAACCCAACACTCCTTTTACTGCCCCAATAACTCCTTTTTACAGCGTAAAAGCACAAAACAATGCAGATATTTTTCGTTTTTCCGGCTATGCACAATGGAATAAAAAATGGTGGATTGGAAATCATATCCTATGGCACCATGCAGGAATTAGAACACAGCTTTGGTATTTAAAAGATAATTTTTCAGGAACTGAATCTAATCTAAAACAAACCATCAGTCCAAGATTTAGACTTTCTTTAAAACCCGATTGGAATAACATCGATATGGTTTTTAGACTATCGGCTGGTTATTATCATCAACCCCCTTCTTACAAAGAATTAAGAAATCCACAAGGTAGCTTAGAATTTAATGTTGATGCTCAAGAATCTATTCATTACGTTTTTTCTAACGAATACAGTTTTAGCAAATGGAAACGTCCTTTTAAAATGACTTCCGAAGTGTATTTCAAACAACTCAACAACATTAATGCATACTCGCTAGACAATGTTAGAATTCGCTACGATGCAAACAACAACACCAAAGGGTACGCTGCAGGAGTAGATTTAAAATTAAGTGGAGAATTTGTACCTGGTAAAGAAAGCTGGATTAGTTTAGGATTCTTAAAAACCGAAGAAAACACCAACAACAGAGGCTACATTGCCAGACCTACAGATCAACGTTTTAAATTTGCCATGTTGTTTCAAGATTACGTGCCTAGCAACCCTAATTTTAAAGCTTATTTAAACTTGGTGTTAAATTCTAGTTTACCAGGAGGATCCCCAATAAATGCTAGTGCGGAGCCAAACAGCCAGGTAGACCGATACGATTTTCAAACAAGATTAAGACCTTATCGTAGAGCCGATATTGGAGTTGCTTATATTATTGTAGACGAAAATAAAAGTTATCAATCCGGCTTTTTAAAACACTTTAAAGAACTAGATTTAGGTTTAGAGCTATTTAATATTTTTGACATAAACAACACCACCACTAATACTTGGATTTACGATGTAGACAGCAAAAGTTACAACGGAGTTCCCAACGTATTAACAGGTAGAATATTAAATTTTAAAGTTGGTATGGAGTTTTAATTCTTGGGGGTTCCCTAAAGGTCGTGCTTTCCTTACTCGCTTTTTAAAAGGTAAATCTTCACAATTAACAACCTTTTTAAAAGAGCTCAAACACACCAGTCAATCACTAACACAAAACTTATTCTAGTATTGCATTTTGTATTATTTTCTGAATATCAGTTCTAATGTTGTATTTTCCTAAATCATTATTCTCCATAGTAGGATACGTTCTGTTAGACAAAAACACATATATCAATTCTGTTTTAGGATCTGCCCAAGCAAAAGTCCCCGTAAAACCACTATGTCCAAAACTCTCCATAGAAGTACAATTACACGTACTCTCAATGTCTTTATCCAAAGCAGGTTTATCTAAAATCAATCCTCTTCTATTGTCTCTATTTTTAAAATAAGCTTTGTTAAAAAGATCAAACGTGTTGGGTCTAAAATATATTTTATCCCCATAAATCCCCTTATTTAAATACAACTGCATCATTTTAGCAACGTCATTTGCATTCCCAAACAAACCTGCGTTACCAGACACACCTCCAAACATAGCCGCAGCCATATCGTGCACAGTTCCTTGTAGTTTTTGATAGCGGTAATACGCATCTAGTTCCGAAGGTACAATACTATCTTTAGCTATTACATCTAAAGGATTGTATCTTAATTTGGAAGCACCCAAATGCATTGTAAACTGATCTTGTAACAAAACATCCATTGTTTTTTTATAATACTCTTCTAACACTTTCTTAAATAAAAAAAAAGGCAAACCACTGTATTTATAATCTCTAGTTTTACGCAAAGGAGCTAGTTTAATATCTTGATATATGCTATCAATATAACTATCCTTTAAATACAAATCATTAGCCACTTTTAAACTATATCCATTTTCTAGTTTGTGCTTGTACCATAAGTCCATTGGTTTTTTAGAAATACTATCTAAAGTTTTGGTATAAAAAGGAATCCATGCTTGTAATCCCGATTGATGCGCAAACATATCTATCACTAAAATATTTTCCAAAGGAGTTCCTTTATATTCTGGCAACAATTCGCCAATTGTACTATCTAATCTGTAAATATTTTTTTCAAAAGCTTTTACATACAAAGGAAAAGATCCTAATATTTTGGTTAACGAAGCCAAGTCGTACATAGAAGTATTGTGTACTTTATGTAAAGTGTCGTAGGTATAATATCCATAAGACTTTTCAAAAACTACCTTCCCTTTTCTAGCTACCAGGACTTGTAATCCCGGGCTCATCTTTTTTTTTATCACCAATTTAGCCACAGAATCAATTTTTTGCAACTGAATAGAATTCATTCCCTCTTCTTCTGGAAAACCGTATTGCAAACGCTGAATTGCTTTGGTAACAACACCACCACCAACTTTAGCAGTAGTAGATACAGACACAGGTAACTTCCCTACAAAAGGTAAGGCTCCAAATATTTGTTGAGCCGCTACAGATTGAAATATAGCATTATTTTGATAAGCTACAATTACATTAGAAACCGTATTAAAATCATCTAATTTTAACAAAGCATATGGACTTGTAAACACTGTTAAAATCACTTTTTTATAACTAGCTATCTTTTTAATTAACTCCAACTCAGAATTAGAAATTTGATACGATTTCCAAGGATGCTCGTCAGATTTATGAAGACCAATTACAATGGTATTGTACGCTTTTAATTTCTCTTTATAGTTTATCAAACTAAGTTGCTTAATAGCATCAACATCTGTATACTTTTGTAAGGTTTGTACAAATGTGCTAAAATCATCATCTCCCAAAGAAACCGAAGCAATTTTAAGAGTATCTAATCTTTTTAAAGGCAATAAACTATCTTGGTTCTTAACTAGCGTAACTGCATTTTTTGCTACTTTTTTAAATAACAAATCGTCTTGCAGTGTATGTATTCTTGATTGAATACCTTCTTTTAACAATGTTTTTTTATGGGCAAGTCCAACCAAGTATTTTGCTTTTAAAACTTTAACAACAGAACTATCTAATCTAGCTTCTGTAAGTTCGTTTTTAAGAATGGAATTTTTAATAGTTTGTATTCCTTTCTCAACATCAACAGGAATTAGTAACATATCATTCCCAGCTTTAAGAGCTTCTAACGCAACGCTATCTGCTGCGGTATAATTAGCCACACCTTTCATATTTAAGGCATCGGTAAACACCAATCCTTTAAAACCAATTTTATGTTTTAAAAGATCTGTGACAACTTTTTTAGAAATTGAAGTTGGTCGTCCTTTTTCAGTTTTTAAAGCAGGGACATCTAAATGAGCTACCATAACACTAGCCAAATTAGACTGTGCCAGTTGTTTATAAGGATACAATTCTAAACTGTCTAACCTGGCCAAATTAAAATGAACCACAGGCAATGTTTTATGAGAATCTGAGGATGTATCTCCATGTCCAGGAAAATGTTTTGCATTAGCCAAAACTCCTACACTCTGCATTCCTTCTATAAAAGCTATCGATTTTTTTGTTACATTTTCTTTACTTTCTCCAAAAGATCGATTACCAATAATAGGATTTAAAGGATTGGTATTGATATCTACTACGGGAGCAAAATTAATATGAATACCTACCTCTTTACAATGCATTCCTATTTGCTGACCTACTCTATAAACTAAAGAATCATTTTGAACAGCTCCCAAAGTCATGTTCCAAGGATAGGCAAATGATGGTTTAATTCGCATAGACAATCCCCATTCCCCATCAAAACCAATTAATAATGGAGTTTTACTAGTAGCCTGATACTTGTTGTATAAATCTATTTGTTTTTCTGGAGTTCCCTGCATAAAAATCAAACCGCCAACGTGTTGATTTTTAATTAAACTGTTTATTTCTTGTTGGTGTTTTTCATCTTTATTAGAATAAGCTTGCACCATAAACAACTGTCCTATTTTTTGATCTAAAGACAAGGTCTTTAAAATACTATCAACCCAAATTTGTTGACCCAAAGGATTTGCTTTAGACAACAAAGGATCTTTTTCAAAACTTAACAGTTGAGAAAAACAATTAGGAAAAATAAAAAAAGAAATTAACAGTAAAATATATTTCATAAACAACGCTAAACATTAATTAAAATAACGGGCATGCCAACTCTCTTTTGCAGAAACCTCCCATTGTGTTTCTACTCCTTTTTTAGTGTTTACCATGTTATTAAAAACCAATGTATTTGATGTTATTTTATTTTCTTTAGCCAAAGAAGCAAATTCGTTCATTGGAGAAATTAACACTTCGTTTTCTTGTTTATAAGCAACGGCTAATTTATTCAACATATCTACTTTAAATTGTACTTGTATTTGTTGTACTAATTTTACAGAAGCATCTATAGAACAACCCGAAACCTCTACAAAACTTTGGTCTACAGCAATAATTAAAAACTGGTCATAAAGTATTGTAAAACTACCTTTTACATTCTCACCGTGCCTTGTCCACTGCTCTACAAAATCAGTAGCCATTTCGCCAACCTTTAATTGTTCTTGCTCTGTAAATTTTCTATTAGATTGATATATCCAAACTCTTGCTGTATCTGGTAATGTATGATAGGGTACGTACATAGTTATTTTAATTTGTTATTCAATGTTTTAAGTCGAATATTGGTTAATACCTTTTTTGTGTACAATGGAAAATCTGCATTCATAATCCAGTTATAATATCCTGGATTTTCTGCCAACACATCTAAAACAGTTCTATTTTTATATTTTCCAAACGTAAAAACTTCTTCGTCTTTGTCGTTAAACTGAATAAAACCTGCAAAATCTGCTCTTTTTTTATGGGATGAATACATACTTAAATCAGCAACATTCGTTCCAATATCATCGTATTTCTCTATTTGAGCTAATAATATTTCATAAGTTGCATTGGTATCTGCCTCTGCAGAGTGTGCTCCTTCTAAATCTTTATCGCAGTAGAATTTATAACCGGCAGTTAAAGTTCTTTGTTCTTTTTTATGAAAAATAGTTTGTACATCAACAAAATTCACATTGTCTAAATCAAAATCCACTCCCACTCTTAACATTTCTTCTGCCAGCAAAGGAACATCAAATCTATTTGAGTTGAATCCTGCTAAATCACAACCTTTAATTAACTCGTAAACTTGTGGAGCTAGTTCTTTAAATGTAGGCTCTGTAGCAACTTTATCATTTGTAATTCCATGAATTTCTGAAGATTCTACAGGAATCTGCATTTCAGGGTTTACCAACCAAGTTTTACTTTCTTTATTACCATTAGGAAATACTTTTAAAATGGATATTTCTACGATTCTATCTTTTGCGATGTTGATTCCTGTTGTTTCTAAATCAAAAAAAGCGATAGGTCTTGTTAATTCTAATTTCATGAAGTTTTTATATATAAGTAAAAATAAAAAATTAGATAGAATCCTTTTTAATTTATACAAACTAAATACAACAACTTATTAACTATAAGCTAAAACTAAAACAAACCGACACAAACAAACCATTAAACATATATAATCAACCACTCGTCGAACTATTAGATTTATTTTGTATTTCCTTTCTAAATTTACTTAACAACATTTTTTTCTTTTACACTTTTATAAAAGTTTAAAATTTGATTACAAACACAACATATAAAGTTTAGGTTCATAGCAAATTTTCCAAAGACATTATACTGTAACATTTTTAAACAATACCGGACCCACAACAGATGGTAATAAAAGTAAAAAAAGCCCCTAACATAGCAAGGGGCTTTTTTTATATCTAAAAACTAGAAAAGAGCAACTTATAAATTAGCTTCTCCTAATTCTTTTAATTTCTCTGTGTTTTCGGTTACTTTTAATTCGTCAATAATTTTATGAATATCTCCATTCACAATATTACTTAAATCATAAAGTGTTAATCCTATTCTGTGCTCTGTAACACGTCCTTGTGGGTAGTTATAAGTTCTAATCTTAGCAGATCTATCTCCACTAGCTACCAAAGAATTTCTTTTTTCAGAATCCGCTGCCAATTTTTTTTCTAATTCTTGCTCATACAAACGAGAACGTAAAACCTTCATAGCTTTGTCTTTATTTTTATGTTGAGACTTTTGATCCTGACATTGAGCTACCAAACCTGTTGGAACGTGCGTTAAACGGACCGCTGAATAAGTAGTGTTTACAGACTGTCCTCCTGGACCTGATGAACAAAAATAATCAACACGTATATCACTTTGTTTCATATCAATATCAAACTCTTCAGCTTCTGGCAACACCATTACTGTTGCCGCAGATGTATGCACACGACCTTGAGTTTCAGTTTGTGGTACACGTTGTACACGGTGTACTCCAGACTCAAATTTTAAATCACCATAAACATCATCTCCAGAAACACTAAATATAATTTCTTTAAATCCACCAGAAGTACCATCAGCAATATCCTCTACCTCACATTTCCAACCTCTGCTAGATGCATATTTAGTATACATTCTATATAAATCTCCAGCAAAAATACTAGCTTCATCTCCTCCTGTTCCTGCTCTAATCTCCACAATTACATTCTTAGCATCTTCTGGATCTTTAGGGATTAACATAAATTTAATCTCCTCTTCAAGCTGAGGCAATCTTTCATTTCCTTCTTCTTGCTCCATTTTGGCCATTTCGACCATTTCTGCATCAGAACCATCAGCAATAATTTCTTTTGCCTCTTCTAAATTTGCTACTATGTTTTGATACTCGTTACCTTTCTCAACTATTTTACTTAAGTCTTTATATTCTTTATTAAGCTTAGCGTATCTTTTTTGATCGGTAATAATATCTGGCTGGATGATTAAATCCGAAACTTCATCAAAACGTTGCTTAACTATTCTTAATTTATCTAACATCTTCTATTTTTTGTAATATGCAAAATTACAATTTAAAATTGAATTCTAGCATTAATATTCTGAATGTAAAAAAGTACTTTTTAAACATAAAAAAACCCTAAAGAAAAAACTTTAGGGTTTTAGTCGCACTAAATAAACTAAGATGTTGAGTTTATCGTAACCTATCTACAGATTTTACGAGATCTTCATCTTTCTTAATTGCTTTGTTTGCCATGACTAGCAAAACAATAATCACAATTGGAAAGTAAATCCCAACACCCTTCTCAGAAATATGCATTTCTCCAGGTAATTTTAGAGATACGTACATCAATACACTCAATAAATAGAAGTTGATCAGAATATTTACTCTACCTACAACAAATTGATTTTGTCTTTTTTTATAATTAAAAATAGCGACTAAAGACAAAATTGCTGAGAGCACAAAAAACACTCCTACGGATTTTAAAAGAACGGAGCTACTTACAAATGTATCTACTAAATAAAATGATACATTATCTGAAAGCAGAAAGAAAGAAAACAAATTGGTTAACACTCCTGCAACAATAAATGCTACGAATAAATAAACTGTTTGAATTCTTTGAATCATGCTTTTTCTTAAAATAACTATCACAAATTTACATTTTCTTTTTATTTATTAAAGACTTTGTTACATTAAAAAAAAAACTATATTTGTTTTAGCGAAGTAAGCTGTTATAGTACAAATACTTATATACTATAACTAATTTTTTCAAAAAAGTCAAATATCAAATTGCAACCGTATAATCTTTCGACCTATACTTCTATTGCATCTATTACTATCATCATACATACTTATAAATGTTCGAAATTTCACAATTAAAAGCAAAAACACTTGCGGATTTACACGAAATTGCAAAAACAATTGGATTAAAAAAAACAAGTCAATTAAAAAAAATGGACTTAGTTTACAGGATTTTAGATGAGCAAGCCGCAATTGCAGCAAACAAACCTGAAACTCCAAAAAAAACCGAGACTGTAAAAGAAGAAGCAAAACTCGAAGAACCCAAAAGAAAACCTAGAGTTGCAAAACCTATAAACAATAGAGAAACTCCGAAACCTAGACCAAAACGAGTAGAAAAAAACACAGAAGTTACGAGTGTACCTACACAAGAAGATTCTACAAAAGAGGGTTCTACAAAAGAAGAAATAAATAAAGAGCCTAAAGTTCTTAAAGAAAAACCTGCAGCTGCTCCTAGAAGAAATCATCCTAAAAAGAATGATACTCCTCAACAAAACACCCCCAACAATCCAAATAGTAAAACTCCTAGAAACAACAACCCTAGAAACAATAAAAACAACAAAGGAAAGAGTCTTAAAGACCCTAACTATGAGTTTGATGGAATTATTGAAAGTGAAGGTGTTTTAGAAATGATGCCCGATGGCTATGGATTTTTAAGATCTTCCGATTACAACTACTTATCTTCTCCTGATGATATTTATGTATCTCAATCTCAAATTAAATTATTTGGTTTAAAAACAGGAGATACCGTAAAAGGTGTTGTAAGACCTCCTAAAGAAGGTGAAAAATACTTTCCTTTAATTAGAGTTTCTAAAATTAACGGATTAAACCCTAAAGAAGTAAGAGATCGTGTTTCTTTTGAACACCTTACTCCCCTTTTCCCAGAAGAAAAATTTAATTTATCTGGAGGTAGAAGCTCTCTATCTACTAGAATTATAGATTTATTTGCTCCTATTGGTAAAGGACAACGTGGTATGATTGTAGCACAACCTAAAACAGGTAAAACAATGTTGTTAAAAGACATTGCCAACGCTATAGCCACCAACCACCCAGAAGTATATCAACTCGTTTTATTAATTGATGAAAGACCTGAAGAGGTTACAGACATGCAGCGTAATGTAAAAGGAGAAGTTGTTGCTTCCACTTTTGATGAACCTGCAGAAAAACACGTAAAAGTTGCCAATATTGTTTTAGAAAAAGCAAAACGATTGGTAGAATGCGGTCACGATGTAGTCATTCTTTTAGATTCTATTACTCGTTTGGCTAGAGCATACAACACTGTAGCTCCTGCGTCTGGAAAAATATTATCTGGTGGTATTGATGCCAACGCACTACACAAACCAAAACGTTTTTTTGGTGCTGCCCGTAACATAGAAGGCGGTGGTTCTTTAAGTATTATTGCTACTGCACTTACCGAAACTGGTTCTAAAATGGACGAGGTAATTTTTGAGGAATTTAAAGGAACAGGTAACATGGAACTTCAATTAGAAAGAAATATTGCCAACAGACGCTTATACCCTGCTATTGATTTAATAAAATCGAGTACACGTAGAGATGATTTATTATTAGACGAAAAAACAGTACAACGTATGTGGGTTTTACGTAAATACTTAGCTGATATGAATCCTGTAGAAGCTATGGAATTTATTAAAGACCGTATCAAAAACTCTAAAAATAATGATGAGTTTTTAATTTCTATGAACGGATAAACACATAACGATAATTATATTATACAAAACCCTAGCATTTAAAATGCTGGGGTTTTTATTTTCATATCAATTATTTCTTATAAAAACCAACTAGTAAGCTTTTTAATTTTAATAACATCATTACAAACCTCCAAAAAGCATAGGAAAACACCAATTACATTTGTTTAAAAACTAGATATAAACTGTACAAAACTAACCATAAACACAGCAAACACAACACACAACAGTTACAGTACACTAACCCAGCTCACAAAACATTACTTATGTTAATTTTACATCTTTAAAAATATTATTTTTATCATTATTAACATCAAAAACTAACTATAATGAAAAAAATTACTTTATTAATTGCGTTTTTACTAACAACATTGTTTGTAAATGCACAAACTATTAGCATAACCGATATTAATGGTTCTACTGCAGCAGATTATCTTACAGCTAATCCAAATTTAGATAGTGGTACTGTTTTAACAGTAACAGTTCAGTATGAAAACGTAGTAGCAGGAGCTGACAACCTTGTTCTTAGGTTATTAAACAACTGGACTGAAATAGCAGGCACCAAACAAACACAAACTGTTGCTGATAGCGCTACACCAACTACTACAACTTTTACAGTAACAATACCAGCGGTTAACCCTGGAATAGACCCTGCAAGAATTCAAATTCGTGCATCTAAAATAGGTGGTGGATTTGTAAACAGTACATCTACAACTTTTGCTATCAACGCAGATGAAAGTGTAGAAGTTAGTGCGGCTGTTTCAATTACAAGCATTAACAGCTCTACACCTACAGAGTACCACACAAGCATAGGTGGTTCAGGAGCAAGCACTAATGGTGAATTAACAGAAGGTGAAACTCTTACTTTTGGTGTTAATTTTACAGCATTAAAAAAAGACCCTACCAGAACCGACTTAGACATTAGAGTTAGGTTCTTAAACGATTATGCATCTATACCAGAAGCAATATCAGGTACTACTATTGTAACCAATAGTGCTTCAGAACAATCTGCAACAGTAACAGCAACCGTTCCAAATATATCTGAAAGCCTTACTGGAGTAAGAATTCAAGTTGTAGGATATGGTTATAACGGAAGTACAGATGCCACTATATTTAGCTATGTTAGTCCTGAATTATTTAATATAGACTCAACTACATTATCCACTAACAAACTTGCTTTAGAGGGTGTTTCTGTAAATGCCAATTCAATCTCTTTTAATGCAGAGCACGTAAATGACAGCTACACTATTTACAATATTGTTGGACAGTCTATAAAAGCAGGAAAAGTAAGCAGCCAAGTAAACATTGCTGACTTAGCAAATGGAGTATATATTTTAACTACTGATAAAGGAGTTTTAAAATTTGCTAAATAAAATATTTTTTACAGAGTTAATCAACTTATTACAAAAGCCTGTCTATACCTTTATAGACAGGCTTTTATTTGTTATTAAAAAAACAAGAATTTTAAGCACCCGCAATACATACTCAGTCTAAATAAGCTAAATATTTAAAACACAGGATTTTATTACAAAGCAACTTAATATCTTAGTACTTAGATATTTTGAACCTCAAAAAAACAAAGGATAAAAATTAACACATTAACAATAAAAAGACGACATAAATAAATTATTCGCAACAAAACAACAATATTGAATAAACAAACTTATGTAACTACTCTGATAGTTTGATATTGATTAATATTTGCGTAATTTTGTCGCCTATATTTATATAAAATATGATACAGAAACAAGGACTATACTTACCAGAATTTGAACATGAAAACTGTGGTGCCGGTTTTATTTGTAACCTAAAAGGTGAAAAAACCAACCAAATTATTCATGATGCATTAGAAATTTTAGTGAAACTAGAACACCGTGGTGGTGTTAGTGCCGACGGTAGAACCGGAGATGGTGCTGGATTATTAATAGATATCCCTCACGATTACTTTAAAAGAGTTTGTGATTTTGAAATTCCAGAACAGCGTAAATATGCTGTAGGAATGGTGTTTTTACCCAAAAACACGAATCAACACAAATTTTGTAAAGATGTATTTGAAAAAGAAATTTCAAACCAAGGATTAACCGTTTTAGGTTGGAGAGAAGTTCCTGTGGACTCTTCTCAATTGGGAGAAATTGCATTGGCATCTGAGCCAAATATTGAGCAAGTATTTGTTGCTCAAGGAGAGCTAGAAGAAAATATTTTTAGAGCTAAGTTATATGCTGCTCGTAAAATTACTGAGCACACTATCCGTAACTCTAAAATGTCTGAAGCTAGTTACTTCTACCTACCTTCTTTATCTAATACTACACTTATTTATAAGGGTATTATTATGCCAGAAGATATTGGACCTTACTATACCGATTTACAGCAACCAGATTTAGTGACAAGATTAGCATTGGTACACCAACGTTTCTCTACCAACACTATGCCAGCTTGGGAATTAGCACAACCATTTAGATTCTTATGTCAGAATGGAGAAATTAACACCTTAAGAGGAAACGTATCTAGAATGCGTGTTCGTGAAGAAATCATGAAATCTGATGTGTTTGATGCTGCTACCATGGAGAAATTATTCCCAATAATTTTACCAGGAAAATCAGATTCAGCTTCTATGGACATGTCTGTTGAGTTGTTAACTTTAACAGGTCGTTCTTTACCAGAAGTAATGATGATGACCATTCCTGAAGCTTGGGAAAAACATGCTACCATGTCTGAAGACAGAAAAGCATTTTACGAATACAATTCTTGTATTATGGAACCTTGGGATGGTCCTGCCTCAGTTCCTTTTACAGATGGAGATTATGTAGGAGCGTTATTAGACCGTAATGGTTTAAGACCTTCTCGTTATACAGTTACTAAGAGTGGTAAATTAATTATGTCATCAGAAGTTGGTGTAGTAAAAATTGAGCCAGAAGATATCGTTAGCCATGGTCGTTTAGAGCCAGGTAAAATGTTCTTAGTAGACATGAACAAAGGAAAAATCATTGAAGATGAGGAAATCAAAAACAAAATTGTTTCTGAAAGACCTTATAAAGAATGGTTAGCTAAAAATAGTTTACGATTAAAAGATGTTCCTAATGACAATAAAAATTGTCCTATAGAAACATTGGATTTAAAAACTCGTCAACGTTTGTACAATTATACAATTGAAGATATTCAAGAAGTAATTGTACCAATGGCACAAGAAGGTAAAGAAGCTTTAGGATCTATGGGAATAGATACTCCTATTGCTGTTTTATCAGACAGACCTCAATTAGTTCCTAACTACTTTAAGCAATTATTTGCTCAGGTTACCAACCCACCTTTAGATGGTATTCGTGAAGAAGTAGTTACTGATATTAGTTTAGCGTTAGGAAACGACAAAAACATTTTTGACATTACTGCAGAACAATGTCATAAACTTAGAATTCAAAACCCAGTTATCTCTAATAATGATTTAGAGAAAATTAGAAATATAAACATCGATGGTTTTAAAGCTGAAACTATCGAAATGTTATATGACAAGGTAAAAGGAATGAATGGTTTAGAAGATGGTCTAGAAGAAATCATCACTAAAATAACAAAAGCTTTAGACAACGGAGTTAACATTATTATCTTATCAGATAGAGGTGCTTCTAAAGAAAAAGCTCCAATTCCAGCTTTATTAGCTTGTTCTTATGTTCATCACCAAATGAACCGTTTGCGTAAGCGTTCTTATTTTGATATTGTTATCGAATCTGCAGAACCTCGTGAACCACATCACTTTGCTACCTTATTTGGATATGGTGCTTCTGCAATTAACCCATACATGGTAAACGAAATTATCCGTTTACAGGTGACAGAAGGATTTATTAAATTAGACGAGCAAAAAGCTGTAGATAACTTTAACAAAGCAATTGGTAAAGGAATCTTAAAAGTAATGAACAAAATTGGTATCTCTACATTACACTCATATAGAGGTTCTCAAATTTTCGAAATTGTTGGTTTCAATTCTAAATTTGTTGAGAAATACTTCCCTTACACTGCTTCAAGAATTGAAGGTATTGGATTGTACGAGATTGAAAAAGAAATTAACGAAAGATATAAATACGCATATCCTGATACATACATTGACAAGCGTTTAGGTTTAAACATTGGTGGTGATTATAGATGGAGACGTAATGGTGAACGTCATATTTTTAACCCTACAACTGTTGCTAAATTGCAACAAGCTGTTCGTTTAAATGACCAAGCTTCTTACGATGTTTATAAAAACGCTATTAACGAACAAGCAAAAGGTTTATTAACCATTCGTGGATTGTTTGAGTTTACCAACTTTGACCCAATTCCAGTTGATGAAGTAGAACCTTGGACCGAAATTGTAAAGCGTTTTAAAACAGGAGCTATGTCCTACGGATCTATTTCTCGTGAAGCTCATGAGAATTTAGCCATTGCCATGAACCGTTTAGGTGCTAAATCTAACTCTGGTGAAGGGGGTGAAGACAGAAGACGTTTTCAGCCAGATGCAAACGGAGACAATAAAAACTCTGCTATTAAGCAAGTTGCTTCAGGACGTTTTGGTGTAACTTCTCACTATTTAAGTTCTGCTAAAGAAATTCAAATTAAAATGGCTCAGGGTGCTAAGCCAGGAGAAGGTGGTCAATTACCAGGTACTAAAGTATTACCTTGGATTGCTGATGCTCGTAACTCAACTCCTTTTGTAGGATTGATTTCTCCACCACCACACCACGATATTTATTCTATTGAGGATTTAGCTCAATTAATTTACGATTTAAAAAATGCGAACCGTGAGGCTCGTATCAACGTAAAATTAGTATCAGAAGTTGGTGTAGGTACCATTGCTGCCGGTGTAGCAAAAGCGAAAGCAGATGTTGTTTTGATTTCTGGATACGATGGTGGTACTGGAGCCTCTCCTTTAACATCATTAAAACACGCTGGTTTACCTTGGGAACTTGGTTTGGCAGAAGCACAACAAACCTTAGTATTAAATAACCTACGTTCTCGTATTGTTGTAGAATGTGATGGTCAGTTAAAAACAGGTCGTGATGTTGCTATTGCAGCCTTGTTAGGTGCAGAAGAATTTGGTTTTGCAACGGCACCATTAGTAGCTTCAGGATGTATTATGATGCGTAAGTGTCATTTAAATACGTGCCCTGTAGGTATTGCTACTCAGGATAAAGAATTACGTAAAAACTTTAAGGGAACTCCTGAACACGTAATTAACTTTTTCTACTATGTAGCAAATGAATTAAGAGAAATTATGGCTCAATTAGGATTCCGTTCTATGGATGAAATGGTGGGGCAAACTCAAAAGATCAATTCAAACAATGCTATTGATCATTATAAAGCTAAAGGATTAGATTTATCTGCTATTTTACACCAGCCTGCTGGATATAGTGATTTACCAGTTAAGAATGTTGAAAAACAAGATCATAACTTAGACAATGTAATTGACTTTCAAATTTTAAAAGATGCACACGCTGCTATCTTTAGAAAAGAAGTAACTACATTAAATTATCCTATTAGCAATACAGATCGTTCCGTAGGAGCAATTGTTTCTAACGAAATCTCTAAAATTTATGGTCATTTAGGTTTGCCTGAAGATACCTTAAACTTAAACTTTACAGGTTCTGCCGGACAAAGTTTAGGAGTATTTGGAGCACAAGGAATAACTTATACTGTAGAGGGTAACACTAATGACTACTTAGGTAAAGGATTGTCTGGTGGTAAACTTATTGTAAAGAAACCAGCCAAAGCTGATTTTATTGCAGAAGACAATATTATTGTAGGTAACGTTTGTTTGTTTGGTGCTGTTAAAGGTCAAGCATATATTAACGGTATTGCTGGTGAACGTTTTGCAGTTCGTAACTCTGGAGCTACTACTGTAGTAGAGGGTGTTGGTGATCACGCTTGTGAATACATGACTGGTGGTAGAGTTGTTGTATTAGGAGATACAGGTCGTAACTTTGCCGCAGGTATGTCTGGTGGTTATGCTTATGTATTAAATACAACAGGTAAATTTACAGATGGATTGTGTAACGAAGAAACAATAGACTTTGATCCTATTACTGCAGAAGATGCAGCTGAATTAAAAGGATTGATTGAAAAGCACGTTGCTTATACAGACAGTAATCGCGGTAAACAAGTGTTAGCTGACTGGGAAAATAACTTAGCTAAGTTTGTAAAAGTAATGCCTAAAGAATACAAAGTAGCTTTAGAGCGTATTGCAAATGAAGAACCAATGTTTGAAGAATTAACAGTATCATAATATGGGAAAAGTAACTGGATTTAAAGAATTCGAAAGAAAAGACGAATCGTACAAAGCTGTTGAAGAGCGCGTACATAATTATAATGAATTTACAGTCCCTTTAAATGAGACTGAAATTACAGAACAAGGATCTCGTTGTATGGATTGTGGTATTCCTTTCTGTCATAGTGGTTGTCCATTAGGAAATTTAATTCCTGATTTTAACCACATGGTACACCAAGGAGAGTGGCAAAAAGCTTCTTTAATATTACACTCTACAAATAACTTTCCTGAATTTACAGGACGTTTATGTCCAGCACCTTGTGAAAAAGCGTGTGTATTAGGTATTATAGAAGATCCTATTTCTATTGAAAATATAGAAAAAAACATTGTAGAGCGTGCTTTTAAAGAAGGATGGATTAAACCACAACCACCTAAAACTAGAACAGGTAAAACTGTAGCTGTTGTAGGTTCTGGACCTGCTGGTTTAGCTGCAGCGCAACAATTAAACAGAGCAGGACATACCGTTACTGTTTTTGAAAGAGATGATGAAGTTGGAGGATTGTTACGTTATGGTATTCCTAACTTTAAAATGGAAAAAGGAATTATAGATCGTCGTGTCGCTATTTTAAAAGCTGAAGGAATTACTTTTAAAGTAAACGCTAACGTAGGTGTAAACGTTTCTATTGATGAATTAAAAGCTTTTGATGCTATTACTTTATGTGGTGGAGCAACACAAAGACGTTCTTTACCAACTCCTGGTATTGATGCTGACGGTGTGGTACAAGCTATGGACTTCTTAACACAACAAACTAAAGTTGTTTTTGGTAAAGAAGTAAAAGACCAAGTTTTAGCAACAGGTAAAAATGTAATTGTTATTGGAGGTGGAGATACAGGTTCTGACTGTGTAGGTACTTCTAACCGTCAAGGTGCAACATCTGTGGCTAATTTTGAAATTATGCCTAAACCACCTGGACACAGATCACCAACTACTCCTTGGCCTTATTGGCCATTACAGTTAAAAACATCTACTTCTCATAAAGAAGGATGTGAAAGAAACTGGTTGATTAATACGAAGGAATTTATCAAAGATAAAAACGGAAAATTAACAGCATTAAAAACTGTTAATGTTGAATGGAAAATGGTTCCAGGACAAAGACCTCAATTAATTGAAATTGAAGGTTCTGAGAAAATATGGCCTTGTGATTTAGCTTTATTAGCTCTTGGATTTACAGGTCCAGAAGCTACAATTGCTGAACAATTAGGAATTGAAACGGATGCTCGTTCTAATTACAAAGCTGAGTATGGTAGCTACCAAACAAACATTCCAAATGTATTTGCTGCAGGAGATATGCGTAGAGGACAATCATTAATTGTTTGGGCAATTTCTGAAGGTCGTGAAGCTGCTCGTCAAGTAGATATTTTCTTAATGGGTAAATCTGATTTACCATCTAAAGATATGGCTGGAGACTTAGTAGGTATTCAATAATATTCTTTTATATAAAAACAAAAACCTCGCTATTTGCGAGGTTTTTGTTTTTATAAATATTCCTATTTTAGTATATCAATTTACAACTCAATACAATGGATACTGCAAATGTTAATCAACTTAAAACTGAATTAAACACCCTAGATAGAACTGAGCTTATAGAGGTTGTTTTAAGACTTTCTAAGTTTAAAAAAGAAAACAAAGAACTACTTACCTATTTGTTATTTGAGTCTAAGAATGAGGAAGATTATATTTACGAAATTAAAAAGGAGATTGATCTATTGTTTAAAGGGATGAATACCTCTTCATTTTTTTATATGAAAAAAACTATCAGAAAAACTCTTAAAATTACGAAAACCTATATTAGATATTCTAATATAAAAGAAACTGAAGTTGAACTCCTACTCTATTTTTGTAGGAAACTACGCTCAGTTCAACCTTCAATCACTAAAAATCAACAATTACTTAATCTTTTTTACAGAGAAATAAAACTTATCGAAAGAAAACTAACAACATTACATCAAGATTTACAATTTGATTATAAAACACGTTTGGAAAACTTAAAATTATAACATTATTATTTTGAAATAATTATTTTATGTGTTTCTACCCCTTTGTTCGTTTCTAATCTACAATAATATACTCCCGGTTTTGGAAACTTAGATGTTTCAATGTTATTGGAATAATTTCCTGTCTTTAAAAACTCATTGCTAACTAAAGTTGAAATCAATTTTCCATTCGTATCAAAAACTATTAAATTAACATTTCCTTCAGCTACTATATTATAATCAATACTAATACTTGAACCGTACGATGGGTTTGGAAAACTCTTAACAGAAGTTATATTGCTACTAATTATATCTTCATTACTTTTTAAAACACCTAATGATTCTGAATAATCTACCGTATTCTCTAAATTATTATTACTAACATTAGAATTTGTCTGTTTATATGGAAAGTAATAGAAATAATCTACATGAAGAGCTGAATCATTTAGGTTATTTGATTTGTTATGAAGTACATTCCATAATATCCAATATAGTTTATTATTATGAGTTTTATTTATTCTATTAGCGTTGGTAGAGTTATTAACAAACCAAACCGTTTTTATTTGCCTCCAAGTTCCGTTATTTTTTTGCCATAAACGAACATAGTTAGGATGATATTCAAGTCCATGAATTTTCCAATTAGTAAAATCTGTTTTTCCAGCAATTAATCTTTGTTCAACCAATGTATTGTTTGGATGAAAACCTGTCCATGCTATAGATTGAGCTCTCCATTGAGTCCTTCCATTGTGACCATAAATTTCTATAGCATCTAATTCTAATCTTTTATTAGGAAATGGATTAATTCTTCTTACCTCTTTTCCAAAATTTTGACCAGCACCCCAAACCGCTGGAATCCATCCAGTTGCGTTTGATGCATTAAATCCATAAGCTCTCCATTTAAAAGTATAAAAACCATATTGTCTAGCTTGTTTGGTAGATATTCCTCCACCTCTTTTTGATGATCGTTTTGCATTAATACTTAAATAACCTTTACCTTTAGGTATAAAAGCATACTCTGACGTAGCAATACTTTTTCCATATACCTTAACATAGGTCCATTTATTTAAATTAATATTATCATTATTAAAACTATCAGAAATACTCCAATCAATTGTGTTTCGGTATTTATTTGCAATACTTGATGGTAATTGTTGTGAAAATAAATTAGCTGTATTTAATAATAAAATTATAGAAATTAAAAATACATTAATAACTTTTGCTGTAATTACATTTCCCGTACTTTGTATATTTGTATTCATTTTTGATTAGTTTAGTTAAGATTTTACACCAATAAAAATGGTTTAAATAGTCTTTTTTTGCCAAACTCTTATGTAGTCTATTTGATAAGTTGCAGGCAAATCATCTTCTGTAGGGATACCTAGCCAAGGAAATGTTTCTGAATCTACCCAAATTTTATAACCTACATCTGTTACCCATCTTTCTAAATCAATCCCATTATTTGTTACGATATCTTTAGTTAAGTTTCCTTTGTCGTGTAAAACACCGTCTATATAAATTTTTATATAATCTGATGACCACTCAAAACCATATACATGAAATTCATCTGCCGTGTTATGAGCTACCTGAATATTAGTTGTATAAGCAGGCCCTAAACCATCAGGCAAGTAATACTTATTATTAGGATCCCAGCTAATGGCATTGTATTTTAATCTTTTACGCCATGTATCACTTGTTTTATGACCTCCAAAAGTTTCAAACATATCTAATTCTGACTTATTTCCAGTCGTCCAAAAAGAGCTAGTTACAGGTGCTTTGGCAGATTTACTTTTAATCTCCATATAACCATATTTAAAATACTTTTTTCCTACTAAAGCTGCTGTAGTTATATTCTCATATTTATAAACTACATTTCCAACAGTTTGTGTTTTTACAGTATTAAAATTAAAATCTGGTTCCCATTTAGAGATTAACTTTAATACTCCTTGTTCAATTTTAATGTTTTCTGTAGAAAATTGTGAAGGTGCTCTACCTATAAAATTAGAAACATACTCTCCATTTTTCCCTTGAATATGCCATCTATCTTCATCTAGAACATCTAAATTAAATTCATCACTTATTTCCTTATTTAAAATCCAATTACCTTTATTTTCTATATCAGACATCGGATATAAAACTCCACTATCTGTAATATCGGGTTCTGGCTTATCTAAAGGAATTTCATTGATAATATCTAAGATAGGATCATCAGCTTCTTCGGAAGTACAAGATGTTAAAATGATAAATATTGAAAGAAAAATTAAGTTTTTTACTACTGAGAACATAATAACTAAAAACCTCATAAATGATAATAATTTAATATTATCACAATAATATTATATATTATTCAATAAAAACAACACTAAATCGCCATATAAGACACAATCCATGACTTAAATTTATATTTATTCATAAAAAAAGCCTCATCTTTCGATAAGGCTTTTTTTATATCCATTTTTTTGGTTTCATTAAAACTTTGATGAGTTTTTCTTCCCAACTGTTTTTTTTAGGTTCGTGACAATAATGCCATTGTACATGTGGAGGTAAACTCATTAAAATAGATTCTATTCTACCGTTGGTTTTTAATCCAAACAAAGTTCCTCTGTCATGTACCAAATTGAATTCTACATAACGACCTCTGCGAACTTCTTGCCAGTCTCTTTGTTCTTTGGTATATGTTAATTTTTTTCGTTTTTCTACAATGGGTACATAACTTTCTAAAAAGCTATTCCCTACTTCAGTTACAAAATTGTACCATTGCTCTAAGGACATCCCTTCTGTAGGTTTGCAATAGTCAAAAAACAAACCACCAATACCTCTAGCTTCGTTTCTGTGATCATTCCAAAAATAATCATCACATTTCTTTTTATATAAAGGATAAAATTCAGTGTTATGTTTATCACAAGCGTTTTTACAAACGGTATGAAAATGGATTGCATCTTCATCAAACAAATAATAAGGAGTTAAATCTTGTCCTCCTCCAAACCATTGTGTAACAATTTCACCTGTTTCATCATACATTTCAAAATACCTCCAATTAGCATGAACTGTTGGCACCATTGGGTTTGTTGGATGTAAAACCAAACTCAATCCACAAGCATAAAAATTACCAGCTTCTACTCCAAATTGTTTACGCAAGGCTAATGGTAACTCTCCGTGAACAGAAGATATATTTACACCTCCTTTTTCGAATACTTTTCCGTTAGAAATCACACGAGTTCTACCTCCACCACCTTCTGGTCTATCCCATAAATCTTCTACAAATTTAGCTTCTCCATCTACAGTTTCTAATCCTGTACAGATGGTATCTTGTAAATTTTGTATGTACTTGTAAAATTGTTCTTTCATCTATCTAGTATTAAGTACAAAGTATATAGTACAGAATTAAAACTTAATATTCTGTACTTAGTACTAACTACTAATTCCCATATTCCTTAACTGCATCTATAAATGCACCTGCATTTTCTAATCCAATATTTGGTAAAATTCCGTGCCCTAAGTTTACAATGTACTTGTCTTTTCCAAAAGCATCAATCATTGTTTTTACTTGCTTTTTAATTTCAGCTGGTGGCGAAAACAAACGAGTAGGATCAAAATTACCTTGTAATGTAATTTTATCACCCGCTAATTTACGTGCCCACTCTGGAGTTATTGTCCAATCTACACCTAAAGCAGCTGCATTAGATTTAGACATTTCTTCTAGGGCAAACCAACATCCTTTTCCAAAAGCAATTACCGGAGCATCGTCTTTTAAAGCTTCAATAATTTGATTGATGTATTGCCAAGAAAACTCTTGATAATCTACCGGAGATAACATTCCTCCCCAAGAATCAAAAACCTGAACAGCATTTACACCTGCTTCTACTTTCTTTTTAAGATAAGCAATAGTCGTATCTGTAATTTTTTGTAATAATACATGAGCTGCTAAAGGTTGTGTAAAACAAAACTCTTTTGCTTTGTCAAAATTCTTTGACCCTTGTCCTTGAATACAATAACATAAAATTGTCCATGGCGAACCTGCAAATCCAATTAGCGGAATGTCATCATTCAACATTTGTTTGGTCAATTTAATAGCATCCATTACGTAACCTAACGTTTCATCAATATCTGGAACGATTACTTTTTCTACATCTTGCATGGTGCGAATAGGATTTGGCAACCAAGGTCCAATTCCATTTTTCATTTCCACCTCTATGTTCATCGCTTGCGGAATCACCAAAATATCCGAAAATAAAATAGCAGCATCCATTCCGTATCTACGGATAGGTTGTACTGTAATTTCTGCAGCCAATTCTGGAGTTTGACAACGTGTAAAAAAATCGTATTTCTTTTTTATTTCCTGAAACTCTGGCAAATAACGTCCAGCTTGTCTCATCATCCAAACAGGAGGTCTTTCTACAGATTCTCCTTTTAATGCTCTAAGGTATAAGTCGTTTTTAATCATATCTGGTAAAATGATTGTAGGTAAAAAGTAACAAGACTTTTATGTACAATTCTTATTTTAATGTTCTTCTAAAATTATATAACATTTTTTGAATCTGTTTTGTCTTACTCAACAGTTTTTCAAATTCTTCTTCTTTAATATACTTTAATTCAAAAGCAATAATTAATTGTGTTTCAATTTTGTAAGCAGAACCTACAGCAATTGTTATGAATCTAGCTAAATCTTTATTCGTTTCTTAAACCACATCCTTCTGCAATATTAGAGGGTATAGAAACCTCTGCTCTGTTCAATTGACTAGTCAATCCATATATTTCAGACTTTGGGAATAATTTTGTAATAGTATACACTTCTATACAAAAGTATTTTGAAACTTTCCAAATATTTAATTCTCTAAAATTATGCATTTATTCAATTTCTATCTTTTAATACAGATTTTTATACCTTTTACCTAAAGACTTTTTACTTTATAAGCTACCTACAACTTGCATAGAAGCATCAATAGCTTTTTCTAATTTTTTTAATTCTCTAATGGTTAAAGAAGAGGATAAAAACCATGCTTCAAATTGTGAAGGTGGTAAAAACACACCATTTTCAATCATTGCCCAAAAGAATTTAGCAAACTTTTTAGTATCCGACTTTTGTGCATCCGCAAAGTTTTTGATTTCATTACTTGCAAAAAACGGATTGATCATAGATCCAAATCTGTTAACTGTTAAATCTACCCCATATTTTTTTGCTGATGACAATAAAAATTCTTCAATTTTCTCAGCTACTAAATCAAACTTTTTATATGGGTTTTGTTTCTCTAATTCGGTTAATGTAGCAATACCCGCAGCCATTGCTATTGGGTTTCCAGACAATGTTCCTGCTTGGTACATACCTCCTAGCGGAGCTACATTTTCCATAATTTTGTTAGAAGCTCCATAGGCTCCTACCGGAAAACCACCTCCTATTACTTTTCCTAAACAAGTAATATCTGCTTGGATTCCTACTAACTCTTGTGCTCCCCCAAATTGAGAACGAAAACCAGTCATTACTTCATCACAAATTAACAACACTCCTCTTTCTTTGGTTAATTTTCTTAATCCTTTGATAAAATCATCACTGGGTTGTACCACTCCCATATTACCTGTTACAGGTTCTAAAATAACAGCAGCAACATCGTTGTATTTATCTAAATGAGCTTTTACACTTTCTAGATTGTTGTATTCAGAAATTAAAGTATTTTCTACTGCTTGTGACGGAACTCCTTTAGACCCTGGTAAACTTAAGGTAGCTAAACCAGAACCTGCTGCAACTAACATAGCATCCATATGCCCGTGATAACAACCCGAAAATTTTACAATTTTATCAAAACCGGTATGTGCCCTTGCCAATCGAATAGCACTCAACACGGCTTCGGTACCAGAATTTACAAAACGAACTTTATCCATTCCCGGAAAAGCATCACAAACTATTTTTGCTAATTTAATTTCTGCATTTGTTGAAGCTCCAAAAGAATATCCTTTTTTTAAAGCTCTAGTTACTGCTTTTTCTACTTTTTTATTTCTGTGCCCCAAAATCATAGGACCATAAGATAGAACTAGATCAATATACTTGTTACCATCTACATCTTTAATATAAGCACCTTTGGCTTTATCAATAAACAATGGATTTCCACCTACAGATGCAAAGGCTCTTACTGGAGAGTTCACTGCTCCTACTAGGTTTTCACATCCTTTTTTGTATAAAATTTCTGAATTTTTAAATTCCATAATACTTTTTATTGATCTATTTATCTTCTATTATTTCTTGCACTTTTTCTAAAACTCCTTCTACATTTTGAGTATCTGAGATGTAAACGTTCTCAAAATATTCAACAGCTTCTGTTGCTGTAGTAGCTCCAATGCAAATTACAGGAGTTACATTTATTTTGTTAGCCTTTATATAACTTTTTATACCTGATGGGCTATAAAACAAAATAGCATCAAAAGTCTCTTCTATTTTTTTAGGAATTAGCGTGGTATTGTATACTGTATACTCTGTTACTAAAACTCCGTTTTCTGCCATTATATTAGGCAAATCATCATTTTTTAAATTTCCACAAAACCAACTTATTTGTTTTAATAAATTAGTTTCTTTTAAAAATTTTTGAGTCAATACGTTTGCTAACTCTACAGCATTTTCTGCTACTATCGTTACATCTATTCCATATTTTTCTAGCAAAGATTGTGTTTTTGTTCCAACACAGTACACTGTTGTAAACCAATTGGCTTTATTTTGATGAATTTCAAATACTGAACGAACACTATTTGCACTTGTAAATACTGCATTTTCTATCATTTCGTCAATAACAAAACCATTTCCAAAAGAAATATCAATCATTGGAATTTCTTTTATCTCAAAACCTTTTAATAGATTTCGTTGACTTGGAGTTAGTATTTTGGTTGATAGAATTTTCATATTTCTTGTCAATACAATTTTTTCGTACGTTAAAAATTACTAGAGGCAACGATAATTGTTACTTTTTAATGACTTTTTTAATTTCTTTCATTAGAACATCTCCACCATTTGCTAAAATTTCTCTAGCACATTCTTTTCCTAATACTGTAGCATCTTTAATATTGGCTATTCTAAAAACTCCTTTTTGTTCTACTCCATCAATAGCACTTAACAAACCTTTAAATGCAACTTTGTCTTGTATTATTTCTGCATAACCACCAATAGGAGCTGTACATCCCCCTTCTAATGTACTCATAAAATCACGCTCAATACCTACACACAAAGCAGTTTCTTTGTGGTGTAATTGGGCACAAGCTTCTAAAACTTCTGGTTGAGAATCTAAAGCCGTAATCATAATAGCTCCTTGCGCAGGTGCAGGAATCATCCAATCTAATACCAAATGATTGCTAGGTAATAAATTAATACGTTCTAAACCTGCTTTGGCAAAAATAGCTCCGTTCCAATTATTGTCTTCTAACTTTTGCAATCTAGTATTTACGTTTCCTCGTAAATCTGTTAAATTATGTGTAGGATATTTATGTAACCATTGGGCTGTTCTTCGTAAGCTTCCTGTTGCAATGGTTGCATTGTCTGCTATTAATTCCTCTTCAGTTCCTTTATAAACAATTACATCGTGTACATCGGCTCTTTTTAAAACAGCAGCTTGTACTATTGTTTCTGGCAATTGTGTAGGAACATCTTTTAGAGAGTGAACGGCAATATCTATTTGTCCGCGTAGCATTGCTACATCTAGTGTTTTTGTAAACACTCCCATACTCCCAATTTGATGTAATGGTATGTCTAAAATTTCATCACCTACCGAAGATAATTCTACAATTTCTGTTTGATAATCTAATTTTTCTAATTGACCTTGGACTAGGTAAGCTTGCCATAAAGCTAACTCGCTGTTTCTTGTACCTATTCTAATGATTTTACTCATGTAGTTTTTATAAAGTAGAGTTAAAAATTTTACTCACAATTTCTATACTCTGGTCTACAGATGTATTTTCATCTTTAAGATGTTTTACAAATTGTGTTGTGATTTTTTGAATAATCCTAGAAGTGATTTGCTCTGCGTGTTCTGCATTAAAACCATCTATCTTTTTTTGATGAAAATTAATTTCATCTTCTTGAATAGACTGTAGGGATATTTTTAATGCATTTACTGCTGGAGTAAATTTTCTATGGTCTAACCAATAGGCAAAATCTTGTTTGTGCTTATTGATTATTTTTTGTGCTTTTGGAATTTCAGTTTGTCTTCTTTCTAGTGTTTTGTCTGTTATTTTAGACAATTCATCCACATTAATTAAGGTAACATTGTCAAAAGATTTTATTTCTTTAGCAACGTTTTCTGGCATCGATAAATCTAAAATCAATAACCTTTTATCTTTCTTAATATTTTTAGCGGTAATGGTTGGTAACTCTGCCCCTGTGGATACTATTAAAATTTCAGCATCTTCTATTTCTACCTCTAAGTTCTCAAAAGTATTGATAGCCACATTTTCATGTGTATCTGCAAATTCTAAAGCTTTAGAATGGGTTCTGTTTATTAAATGAATATTTGTATTATGGGTATACTTCAGTAAGTTTTTACATGCGTTTTTACCAATTTCTCCCAAACCATATACCAACACTCTTTTAGAGTTATAGTTATCTACATTGTCAATAATATATTGTGTGGCGGCATAGGCTACAGAGGTTGTTCCAGAACTTAACTCCGTATTATTTTTAACATCTTTACTTGCTTGTAATACAGAATTCATCAACCTTTCTAAATAGGTATTTATGGTTCCATATTTTTGAGCTAATTGATAAGCTTGCTTTAATTGTCCTACAATTTCGTAATCTCCTAAAATTTGACTTTCTAATCCTGTTCCAATATTAAACAAGTGTTGAATTGCTTCTGAACCTTTAAATATGTTAGAAAACCTTACAAACTCTTCTACTGTTCCATTTGAATGTTCACAAAGCAAACTAATCAATTCAAACGGATGTTTTGCAAATCCTGTAATTTCTGTTCTGTTACAAGTAGAAACTACCATTACTCCATCAATCCCCTTAGACCTAGCATCTTTAAGTAAGGTAATTTGTTTTTGTTTTGACAAGCTAAAGGCACTACGTGTTTCCACATCTGCCTTTTTATAACTCACTCCAACATTGTAGAGTTTCGTTCCTATTTGTTTATTATTCATATGTTCACACACCATAAGTATCGGCAAAAGTACTCTCAATATTTTTTTAATAATATCGATTAAAGGACTATAAACAACCCTCTAAGGTTTTTACCCTAATTTAAATTAATTACAAATAAGTTAAAACACAGAGGAAATCAAGTAAAATATGACAATAATCATATTATAAATCGTTAAATCACTAGGTTTAAAAAAAACATACCAAACCTAGTTTTTTTACCTTTTTAATGTAATTTTGTAAGAGTATTGATAAAAAATAGCGATAAAAAAATGCAACTTTTCAACCCAAAAAAATATCAAAACATCGATAGAAGTACTCCTATACTTATTGATGAAAACAATCTATTTTCGTTATTAACATTAAGCAACAACACTACTGATAATCAACACCCTATATTTAAAACCAAACACAATTACATTCAATTATTTTTTAATTTAAAAGAAACATCAACAGTTGCATTTAATATGGAACATTGTGCTATTGAATTAAAAAATAACGAATCTGGAATGGTTTATTTTAACGAAGAGGAAACTAATATTTTGTTTAACCTAGCTCCAGATTCAGAAATAATAGCCATGCTTATACCCGTACAGTATTTTCATTCGTTATTTACTACCGAAGAAAACTACTTATTAAATTTTGACAATTTTGTAATAGGAAAACCTATTATAGAAACCAAAGCAACTACTCCTGCTCAGCAAGTGGTCCTACACCAAATATCTAAAAAACCAGACAATTCTCCTCTAAACAATTTGTTTTTAAAAGCCAAAGCTTATGAATTGTTTAGCTTATATTTTAGCAATACAGAAGATAACAGTAGTGATAATTGTCCGTTTATTTCTAACGAAGATACCATGGCACAGTTAAAAAAAGCCAAAGATATTGTTATAGAAAATATGGCTGATCCTCCTTCTTTAGATGAGTTAGCTAAAATGGTAGGATTAAATATTAAAAAATTGAAACAGGGTTTTAAAGAAGTTTATGGTACTCCTGTTTTTACTTTTTTACTAAACTATAAATTAGAGTTTTCAAAAAAATTATTATTAGAAAACAAGCTAAACGTTAACGAAATAGGGAACAAAGTTGGGTATAGTACTTCTAGTCATTTTATTGCTGCCTTTAAAAGAAAGTTTGGTATTACTCCTAAACAATTTACCAAACAAAACAATGCGTAAATGGAACAACTAAATCATATTAAAGTTAAAAACACCCAAAAAAGTTTTCCTATAGTTGTTGTTGGAGAGGAATTAAGAACTCCTCAAAACGTAGGAATGAGTATGAGAACTTCCGAGGCTTTTGGTGTTTCTGCTTTTTACCTAAACAGTAACTCTCCAGACACCAGTAACAGACTGGTGCAAAGAACAGCAAGAAACACAGACAAAACACTTACTATTTTTAGTTATGATAATATTATTTCTCTACTTACAAAACTAAAAGAAGAAGAGTATCAAATTATCGCCCTAGAAATTACCGATACTAGTAAAAACATACATGATTATAATTTTACAACACATGCTAAAATAGCTTTGCTAATTGGTTCAGAACGATTTGGAATTAATAAAGAAGCCTTAAAAATGTGCGATGATAGCGTTCATATTCCAATGTATGGCAACAACTCATCTATGAATGTTGTGAATAGTCTAAGTGTTAGCTTGTACGAAATAACCAAACAATTAAACAACAAATAAGTCCTATTAACATGAAAGGAATATTATTAGTAAACTTAGGATCACCAAACAGCACATCAGTAAAAGATGTTCGCAACTATTTAGATGAATTTTTAATGGACAGTCGTGTAATAGACGTTCCTTATATTACGAGATGCTTATTAGTAAAGGGAATTATACTAAACACTAGACCTAAACAATCTGCCAAAGCTTATAGTAAAGTTTGGACAAACGAAGGTTCTCCTTTAATTGTAATTTCTAAAAAATTCACAAAAAAAGTAAAAGCCAATGTAGAAGCTCCTGTAGCTTTAGCAATGAGATACGGAACCCCTTCTATTGAAACAGGGATTACAGAATTGGTCAATCAAGGAGTTGATGATATTTTAATCATTCCTTTGTATCCTCAGTTTGCTATGGCAACAACAGAAACTATTGTTGTGTTGGCAAAACAAATTATTAAAGACAAGTTTCCTAATATAAAACTAACAGACTTACCTGCTTTTTACAATCAGCCAGAATATATTGATGTACTTTCTAAAAGTATTCAGGAAGAATTAAAAAAAGAAGAATTTGATCACCTGTTATTTTCATACCACGGAGTACCAGAAAGACATATTAAAAATTCTGATGTTACAGGAAATCATTGTAGTTTAAACGGTGAGTGTTGCAACACCACATCCGAAGCACATGCTTTTTGTTACAGGCACCAATGTTATGAAACCACAAAACAAGTGGTTAACAAACTTGGTTTACAACCTGGTTTTTATAGCACCTCTTTTCAATCTAGACTAGGAAAAGATCCTTGGTTACAACCTTATACAGATACCACTATTAACGATAGAGCACAAAACGGAATTAAAAAACTAGCCGTTGTTACTCCTGCTTTTGTTGCCGATTGTTTAGAAACTATTGAAGAAATTGGAATGGAAGCTAAAGAAGAATTTGAAGAAAACACAGGTAAAGTTTTTAAAACCATTCCCTGTTTAAACGATAGAGATGACTGGGTAAATGTGGTTAGCAACTGGATTACTAATTGGTTACATAAATAATATGGAATATTTATACATAAAATCGCTACACATTATTTTTGTAGTTACTTGGTTTGCTGGGTTGTTTTATATGGTTAGACTATTTATCTACCATAAAGAGGCAGAAGACAAAGAAGAAACTGCTAGATATATTTTACAGCAACAATATAAGTTAATGGAAAAAAGGCTTTGGTATATTATTACATGGCCTTCTGCTATTATTACTGCTTTAACAGCTGGTTACTTATTATATCTCTCTCCTGGTTTTTTAACCCAAAGTTGGATGTGGGTAAAACTAGCTTTTGTAGCTGCTTTGTTTATTTATCAAATTTTATGTCATAAAATTTTTAAACAATTACAAAATAATGTTTGCAAATACTCTACTATGCAATTGCGCTTGTGGAATGAAGTAGCTACTATTATATTATTTGCTGTGGTCTTTTTAGTGGTTCTAAAAAATGCAATTACTTGGGTTTGGGGAGTAATTGGAATCTTGCTTGTTTCTGTAATATTAATGCTTATGGTTAAGGTTTATAAAAAACTAAGAGCCAAAAAAAGCTGGGATGAAAATGATAAAAATTAATAAAAAAAGACGATATTAAACACATCGTCTTTTTTTATTTTAAGTAAATAACCTCTCCTCTTCCATCAGAAGAATTACTTCCTATTAAAAAGTTAGTTGAATTAGGCAGTATTTTAAACAATACTTTATGAAACCTATGTGTAGCAATCTGGTTGATAATTTCATGATAAGACATTGATTTTTCTTCAAACCAAATCTCTTCTATTTCATATTCCCTTATATACTCCTCTAGTTTAATCAACTCAGTACACGTTATTTTTTTTATTTTTTTGTTTAATTGTAAATCAACATTAATGTCTCTATTCCCAACAAACAAAATTCTGGTTGTATCTTCTGTTAATATTGTAGAATTTGACAATTGAAAATATTTTATCAAAAACCACATTTTAACCCCTAATCTCATGACTAAGAAATCGATACCAGTAAATTTAAAGTGTTTTTTATAAAAAATATTCATAGCACCATAAAAGTGTCTTAAATACTTTACATCTTTTCTTGTACTTTCTCCTTTGTAATGAATCACGACAGATTTACCGTAATAATAATTAGTATATCCTTTTTTAGTTAGCTTGTAACTTAAATCAACATCCTCACCATACATAAAATAGTCCTCATCAAAACCACCAACTTCAAGATATCGATCACGTTTCATTAACATAAACGCACCTACTAAAACTTCTATTTTACCAATTCCATCCTTTGTTAAATAAGTAGAATAATAACCTGATTTTTTTAAACCTATCATTCTACCAAAAGATTTTTTTGGTGTAGGCAAGCCTCTTTTACTTTCAGACAAAAACACTCCTGTACCATCAACTAGTCGTACTCCCAAGGCCCCTAAATCTTTCTGTTTGTCTGCAAAAGGTAAAACCTCTTTAAAAAGGTGCTCTCCTACAACGGTGTCTGGGTTTAGAATTAAAACATACTCTCCTTTGGCAATAGCAACCCCTTGATTGTTGGCTTTAGAAAAACCAACATTCTTTGTGTTTTTTATTAAAATGGTTTCAGGAAACAAGTTTTCAATCATCTCACAACTATCATCTCTAGATATATTGTCTACAACAATCACCTCTGCATCAACATCTTTAATTGCCTTGTAAACACTCAGTAAACACTGGTGTAAAAAATAACGAACATTATAGTTTACAATAACTATGGATACTTTCATGAATAGTATTAGGTATGAATTCTTTTGATTATAAAAATCGAATATATAAAATATATCTAGTATTAAATGTAGATAAAAACACTTTGTTATATATTACCCACTACAAACCGATGTATTTAAAACAATTAACTATATCTTTATTTTAAAGACTCTTTATACAAAATTAACATGGAGTCAACAACATGTTGTTAATTAACGTTCTATTAAAATAAATCAAATTAAAAACTGCGATAAACCATAAAAAAATAATATTATAGTTATTCTTTCGCAAATAAAAAGAATGTAATTTAACATCATTAAAACAAAATGAATGGATAAGAAGAACATCTTACCTATCTTCTCTTCATATCATATGGAGTCTACTTTTTATGATGAAGTGTTTAAAGGTAAAAATGAGATTAGAGATACTTATAAAAAGTTATTTCAACTATTTAACGAGTATCAAGTTGAAGATTTTGAATTATTAAATGAAAAAGCTAAAGTTTCTTTTTTAAACCAAGGAATTACTTTCCAAGTTTATGACAAGACAACTACCGAAAAAGTCTTTCCTTTTGATTTATTCCCTAAAATTATTACCGCAAATGAATGGGAGCATGTAGAAAGTGGTGCTTTACAAAGAAGTAAAGCTTTAAACTTATTTTTACATGATTTATACCACAAAAAACAAATTATTAAAGATGGAATTGTTCCTCTTGATTTGATTAATAGTTCTGAAAACTATTTAAAACAAATGGAAGGTATAGAACCTTCTGGTGGAATATACAATCATATATCTGGTACAGATGTCATCAAACATTCCGATGGAGAATACTATGTTTTAGAAGACAATATTAGATGTCCTTCTGGTGTTAGTTATGTAGTAAGCAACAGAGTAGCCACCAAAAGAGCTTTGTTTGGTGTGTTTAACAATTACCCCACACATTCTGTTTCTAATTATTCAGAAAATTTACTAGACATTATGCAATCTGTAAAACCCGCGGGAGTAGACATTCCTGTGTGTGTTGTGATTACTCCTGGTATTTTTAATTCAGCCTACTACGAACATTCTTTTTTAGCAAAATCAATGGGAATAGAATTGGTTGAAGGTAGAGATTTGTTTGTAGAAAACGATTTTGTATACATGAAAACCATCTATGGTCCTGTAAAAGTAGATGTGGTTTACAGAAGAATTGACGATGCTTTTTTAGATCCAAAAGCATTTAAACCTGATTCTGTTTTAGGTGTACCTGGTATTTTTGAAGCTTACAGAAAAGGAAACGTAACCTTAGTAAATGCTCCAGGAACTGGAGTGGCAGATGATAAGGCTATATATACTTATATGCCACAAATTATTAAATATTACTTAGACGAAGAACCTATTCTAAACAACGTACACACCTATCATTGTAGCAGACCAAAAGAACTAGATTATGTTTTAAACAACATAGATAAATTAGTAGTAAAGCCTGTTGATGAATCTGGTGGATATGGTATTTCTATTGGAAGTAAATTAACCAAAGAAGAAATTGAAAAGGTTAAAACAGTTATAAAAGCATCTCCTCGTAAATACATTGCCCAACCAATTATGGCATTATCTACACACGCTACATACATAGAAGAAGAAAAATCTTTTGAACCTAGACATATAGATCTAAGAACTTTTACTCTTTTAGGAAAAGACAAAAGTTTTGTGCTAAAAGGTGGGTTAACCCGTGTGGCATTAAAAAGAGGAAATTTAGTAGTAAACTCATCACAAGGTGGTGGATCTAAGGATACTTGGGTTTTAAAAAAATAAGCGAATGTTAGCAAGAGTAGCCGATAACTTATTCTGGATGGGAAGATACCTTGAAAGAACAGAACACATAGCAAGATTTGTAAATGTTAATTATTTTTCATCTTTAGATGCTCCTAATGAAACATCTCAATCTAGACAATTTGTATTAAACTCCATTTTAAGAATGGTAGATGACGATCCAGATGACAATGAATTTTTAGACGAAAGAACTGTTTTATATGACGTGGTTCTAAATCCAAAAAAAATGTTTTCTATTAAAAGCTGTTTTAGAATGGCTCGTGAAAACGCTTCTGGAGCAAGAGATTTAATTTCTAGTGAATTGTTTGAATCCATCAACAAACTACATCATTATATTAGTAATTATTCTGTTGATTTATTTTTAGAAAGAGGATTGGACGAATTTACTTCTAACATTTCTAAAGCAATTTCTACCATTAAAGGAAAAATTGTAACAACCATGATGCATAACGAAGTTTATTCTGTTGTTATGTTGGGAGTACAATTAGAAAGAGCTACAGATGTTATTAGAATAATTGACACAAAACATCAAGATGCAATAGCCACCAAACAAGAAACAGGTTATAGAACCAGTTATGAATGGACAACTTTGTTAAAAGGGCTTCAATCCTTTGATATGATGAAACGTTATTATAAAAAAGTACCAACAAGTAAGGATACCTTAGATTTTTTAATTCTAAATCCTGAATGTCCTAAATCTGTAATGAGTTGTTTAAACAGTGCCAAAGAAAATATTGATAAGCTTAGTAAAAAGAAAGAATTAGCTTCTTCTTTTCTAATTGGTAAAATTACAGCAGAATACAAATACAAATCTATTGATGAAATAGAAACTAGTTTTAATGATTACATTCAAGAAGTTATTGAAGAGTTAGCTAGTATTTGTACTTCTATAGAAAATGAACTTTTTAATCACTAGTCTTTATAACAAGAATTAGCGCATCAAAAAAGACAATTTAAATAATAAAAAAATCCAGTTACTACGTAACTGGATTTTTTTATTTATGAAACTCAAACAGTTGAGATTTTTTATTCTTGCCTACATAATTTAATTTTTCTTTTAACACAACTGGTATTGATTTATAATGAGAGTTTCTAGATAACAAATAAAAAGGGGTTCCTTTTTTAATAAGTAACTCTAAAGCATCTTTATCTTTAACAATTTTAATAGCTCCGTTTGTATAAAATTGAGAAGAATAAGACTTAAACTCCCAAGCATAAATAGAGAGTGACTTATCTTCTATATTGTTTAACAAATGCTTGTCTGTATTTTGCCAATTTCTATCTGTGTATAAAGTATTCATTCCTATAAATCCAATTACTAAAGCTATTGGAACAACAGCCGCTGTAACAAACCAACTTTTGTGTTTTTTAAAACTTTCAAAATAATGAAATACTAACAATCCTAAAGGGATAGTACAAGGCAATGTGTACGTATGTATTAAACTTTTAGAAACCGTAAAAAAGAAAGGAGTCCAAAGCATCCAAAGCCATAAAAAGGTAACCCATTCATTTTTAAAAACCTCTTTCTTTTTTTGTATTACTTTGGTTATAACAAACTGAATCCAAGGCATAGAAAATAAGATTAAAAATATCCAAATCATTCCTTTAGGTTGTTGTTTGGCAAATCCATATTTATCTCCTTTCCAACCAGATTCAAAAAAACGTTTGTAATGTTCTCCTACAAAAAAGTAATCTATAAAACCAGGAGTACTAATCTCAGCCAAATAATACCAACTAAAAGAAATTACAAAAGCCAATAACAAACCAGGAACCCATAATGCTTTTTTAAAAAACTCAACCAATTTACCCTTATAAAAGCAAGCCCAAATAAATAATGGAGGAACGGTTAATACTAAAACAATAGGTCCTTTAGACAACAAGCCTATAGCAACACCTAACCAACTTACCAGCTTCCAAATTATCGTATTATTTTCAGCCTGAATAGATTTCCAAAAACCAATCATTATAAAAGTGATCCCAACTAATAAAGAAGAATCCGTAGACACCACACCACTATGAATGTAATATTCTGGAATAGTTAATAACACCAAAGCCAATAAAAAACCTTGTTGTTTTGTATATTTTAACGCTTTTGCTACAAAAACTATTAATAGTATGTGTATTAAAAGAGAAGGGAATCTTGCCGCAAATTCATTTACTCCAAACACCTGAAAACTTAAAGCCGAAATCCATGTAGACATAGGGGGTTTTGCCCAAAAAGGAACTCCGTAATCTATTTGTGGAGTAACCCAATTACCTGTTTCATACATTATTCTTGCTATTTCTGCATACCTTGCCTCAGTTTTATCTAACAACGGTAACCAAGCATCTACTATAGCACGCAACAAAACCAATGCAAAAACAGATAACATTAAAGCATTTTTTTTTATAAAAGTCCCCATCTATTTATATCTTTTTATAAGCGTTATTAATTTTTAATAAATCTACCCAAAGCTTAAAAAAGTAACTCATCTTCACTTTAGAATCCCCTTTATCTATCCATTTATTTAACGGAATTTCTTTCATTTTTTCTACAGCTTGTTCTCTACTATATATTTTAATAATTCTAAAAAATATTTCTACATCAAACAACCATTTAGAAATAAAAGGCTTGTTAAATACTTTAATTCCTAGCTCTTTTGTAAACACTTTAATTCCACACTGGGTGTCGTAAACTCCTAATTTTAATACATTAGATATAAAAGTTGCAATAACTCTACCTGTAAAAAAACGAAAATAACTACGTTCTATTCTAGAGCCTAATTTTTTTATTCTGGAACCAAAAACAAAACTTAATTTTCCTTTTAACTTGTTACTTATTCGATAACATTCTTTTAAGGGAGTTGCCAAATCAGCATCTAAATAGGCTATTTTAGTATATTCTAAATTTTTAGCACAATAATTCATCCCCATTAATGTAGCACCTGCCTTTCCTTGATTTTTCACACAATCAAAAACAAAAATTTGAGAAGGGTTTTTAAGTTGATACTTATTTAAAATCTCTAAAGTATTGTCTGTAGATCCATCATTCACAAAACAAATAGCAACATCAGGATGATTCTTTAAAAAAGAAAAGAACTTTTTTTTACGAAGAGATTTAGATTCGTTATATGATGGAATCACAATAACTAAATCAAATAATTTTAAAGATGATGACATAAATTAATTTAACAAATGATCACAGAAAAACAACTGCTTAATGTTTTTTTAACATTTCTGTAAAAATAGAATTATTTATCAACAAAAGAAATGAATATTCTGGAAGCTTATAACATCATTATTCCTATAAATTTAATCAATAAAAGGATTATTAAAAGTTATAAACATTCCATGCAAATACCTGTAAAAATAAATTATTTTAGCGACTCATAAATTCTAAAACTCATAGGAATATGTCAGAAACTATTGAAAGAATTAAATGCTTGATCATTGGATCAGGTCCTGCAGGATATACTGCCGCTATATATGCATCTAGAGCAGATTTAAAACCCGTAATGTATACAGGTATGCAAATGGGGGGACAATTAACAACAACTACCGAAGTTGATAATTTTCCAGGGTACCCAGAAGGTACAGATGGTACTGCCATGATGGAAGATTTAAAGAAACAAGCAGAGCGTTTTGGAACAGAAGTTCGCTTTGGTTTGGCTACAGAAGTTAACTTTAGTGATAAAGTTGGTGGAATTCACAAAATTACCATTGATGGAACCAAAGAAATTGAAGCTGAAACTGTAATTATTACCACAGGTGCTACTGCAAAATATTTAGGTTTAGAAAGTGAAGAACGTTTAAAAGGTGGTGGAGTTTCTGCTTGTGCTACTTGTGATGGTTTCTTTTACCGCAAACAAGATGTAATTGTAGTTGGAGCTGGAGATACCGCTGCAGAAGAAGCTACTTACTTAGCCAATATTTGTAACAAAGTTACTATGTTGGTTAGAAAAGATCACATGAGAGCCTCTAAAGCCATGATTCATAGAGTAGAAAAAACCGAAAACATTGAAGTTTTATACAATTCAGAATTAGACGAAGTTTTAGGAGACAATGTTGTAGAAGGAGTTAGAGTGGTAAACAACCAAACACAAAACAAACACGAAATTGAAGTTACAGGTGTGTTTATTGCCATTGGTCACACTCCAAATACAGATATTTTTAACGGTCAGTTAGAAATGGACGAAACTGGATATTTAGTAACCAAAGGAAAATCTACCAAAACAAACAAGCCTGGAGTTTTTGCTGCCGGTGATGTTCAAGATCACGAATACAGACAAGCTGTTACCGCTGCAGGTACAGGCTGTATGGCTGCCTTAGATGCTGAAAGATATTTAGGAAGTTTAGAATAAACTTTTTTATCTCACATATTTTAAAGGCTATACATTTTTGTGTAGCCTTTTTTATTTGATAAGAATCAACCCTAATCGTTATTATTTTTCGTTGATTATCCTTAAATTCATAAAAATTAAACCTTAAAAAAAATGAGCTTAAATCTTGCTGTACTAATTGATGGAGACAATATTCCATCTGCACCTATTAAAGAAATGATGGAGGAAATGGCCAAGTACGGAAACCCCACTATTAAAAGAATTTATGGAGATTGGACCAAACCAAATTTAGGTAGCTGGAAAGAAGTATTACTAGAAAATGCGATTACTCCTATTCAACAATACGCATATACTTCTGGTAAAAACGCAACAGATTCTGCCATGATTATTGATGCTATGGACATTCTATATTCTGAAAAAGTAGATGGATTTTGTTTGGTTTCTAGCGATAGTGACTTTACAAAATTAGCAACCAGACTTAGAGAAGCAGCTATGTTGGTAATAGGAATTGGTGAAAAAAAGACCCCCACTCCGTTTATTGTTGCCTGTGATAAATTTATTTATATAGAAGTTTTAAGAAAAGACAAAAAAGAAACCAACAATACAAAAAGCAACAAAGAAGAACACGAAGTTATTACTCCAAAAATCATCAAATTGATAAAGAGTACTATTTCTGATGTTTCTGATGATGATGGTTGGGCTTTCTTAGGAGATGTAGGAAGTTTAATTCAGAAAAAAAGACCCAGTTTTGATTCTAGAAACTATGGTTTTGAAAAACTGACTCCAATGATGGATGCTATTGATGAGTTTGAAATTGAGAGACGAGAAACTCCTAAAAGCAGACACAAACTTATTTATGTAAAAAATAAATAATCATTAGTAAAAACAATTACATTTGCTCGGTTATTATTCATTTTAAATCATGCTAAAAAACAAACGGTTTCCTGCCGAATGGGAACCACAAAGTTTTGTACAATTTACCTTTCCACACCCAGAGAGTGACTGGGCTTATATGTACAACAAAGTAGTTATTTGTTTTATAAATATTATTGAAGCTACAGCTAA
This sequence comes from Wenyingzhuangia heitensis, assembly GCF_011762155.1. Lineage (GTDB taxonomy): Bacteria > Bacteroidota > Bacteroidia > Flavobacteriales > Flavobacteriaceae > Wenyingzhuangia > Wenyingzhuangia heitensis. The sequence continues at coordinate 124,414 of NZ_JAASQL010000002.1, read as the reverse complement.
TTTTCAACCTGTTCTGGTAGGTTGTTTTGACACTAAAATTGTTCAAAAACATTTTTATAAAAAGACAACATATCCTATTCATTTTGCAGAAATTATGTCTAATGATACTTGGGCAAGAGATCATGCTGCTATTACTATTTTAGAAGATGATAAACCTACCTTGTTAGATTTTACATTTAACGGTTGGGGACAAAAGTTCAGAGCCGATTTAGACAACAAAATCACACAAAATTTAGCTAATTCTGTTTTTAATAAATTAACGATTCAATCTCTCGATTTTGTTTTAGAAGGTGGAGCTATAGAATCTGACGGAGAAGGAACATTGTTAACAACAAGCGAATGCTTATTGTCTAAATTTCGTAATCCAAACCTTGATAAAAATCAAATTGAAACTTTTTTAAAACAAACTTTAGGACTCAAAAAAATTCTATGGTTAGATCATGGATATTTGGCTGGAGACGACACTGATTCTCATATTGATACCTTGGCAAGATTATGTGATCCAAACACTATTGCTTACGTGAAATGCGATGACCAAAATGACCAGCATTTTGAAGCTTTGCAAAAAATGGAGACTCAATTAAAAACATTCACCAATGCAAATAACCAACCTTATCAATTAATTGCTCTGCCTTGGCCAGATGCTTGTTTTGATAGTGATGGAGACCGTATACCCGCAACCTATGCTAACTTTTTAATCGTAAATGGAGGAGTCTTAGTTCCTACCTATAACGTTTCACAAGACAAAGAAGCTTTAGCTATTATTCAATCTATTTTTCCAACTAGAAAAGTAATTGGATTAGATTGTAAGCCATTAATAGATCAACACGGGTCTTTACATTGCATTAGTATGCAGTACCCAAAACAAGTAAAATTAAATATTTCTTAGTATTTTTATTTTAGTATTTAACATATCATCATGAGTAAATTAAACGTTGGAATTGTTCAACAATCTTGCACAACAAACAAACAAGATAATATCAATAAATCTATTGCAGGAATTAAGCAATGTGTTAAAAACGGTGCTGAATTAGTCGTTTTACAAGAATTACACACAGGTATATATTTCTGTCAAGCCGAAGAAGTAGAAATGTTTGAATGGGCAGAACCTTTTCCTGGTTCTTCTTACAATCAATTTTCTGCTATTGCTAAAGAATTAAATATTGTTTTAGTAACCTCTTTGTTCGAAAAAAGAGCTCCTGGAATTTACCATAATACAGCTGTAGTTTTTGAAAAAGATGGTACAGAAGCTGGTAGATATAGAAAAATGCACATTCCGGACGATCCTGCTTATTACGAAAAATTTTACTTTACTCCTGGCGATTTAGGCTTTACCCCTATACAAACATCTGTAGGTAAATTAGGTGTTTTAATTTGTTGGGATCAATGGTATCCAGAAGCTGCTAGATTAATGGCAATGGCAGGTGCCGAAGTTTTAATTTACCCAACCGCTATTGGTTACGAAAGTACTGATACTGATGAAGAAAAAACTCGTCAACGTGATGCTTGGATGATTTCTCAAAGAGGACACTCTGTTGCCAACGGATTGCCTGTGATTTCTGTGAATCGTGTTGGTTTTGAAAAAGATTGGACCAACGTTACCAAAGGAATTGAGTTTTGGGGAACTAGTTTTATAACAGGGCCACAAGGAGAAATTCTTTGGGAAGCAAATCAAAAAGATGAAATAAATAAAGTAATTACTATTGACAAGCAAAAAACAGAAGATGTTAGAAGAATTTGGCCTTTCTTTAGAGATCGTAGAATTGATGCTTATGGAGATCTAACCAAAAGATATATTGATTAATTTCTCCTTCAAAAACTAATCTTAGATAGGCTCAGAGACTGACAAGAAAGTTTTATACTGAGCTTATCTAATGTAAAACATAGTCCTAAACAAGCTTGTATTAACCGTTTTAAACACACCAAATTCAGTTAAAACAATCTACATATTACTATATAAGTTTTTACTATATCTATCTAATATTCTTTAATTCTTATACCTTTACAGCCTTAAAATTTTATTTTAATTATGAGAAAAAAAGTCATTAGAAAAGGATATTACAACTTAATTCTAAACTCTTTTTGGGTAGGTATACTAGCAACACTATTAGGGATTACCCTAAAAAAGGGAACCGCATATTTTGAAGAAAATATAATTGAAAAAACAGAACACATTTCTTTTTTATATTTTTTTCTACCCTCTATAGGAATTACTCTTATTTACTTTATTAGAAAATATTTTTTTAAAGGAAAACAAAACAAAGGAATCAAAGAGATTTTTAACACCCTTGAAGACAGAAAAGACGAACTCCCTTTTTACAAAATACCCTCACATTATATAAATGGATTTTTAACCGTAGTATTTGGAGGATCTACAGGAATAGAGGTTTCTACCGTAGTTGCAACGGCAGCAGTTGGCAGTACTATTTACAAAAAAGAGAAAGTAGCCAATGCTTATAAAACTGAATTAATTTGTGCAGGTGTTGCAGCGGGTATTACAACTTTATTTGGAAGTCCTATTGCAGGATTTTTATTTGCTATAGAAGTAATTTCACGCAAAATAAATAAAACCTTATTTTTAAGTTGTGCCATTTCTATTTCAATCGCACAAATATTTGTTGCCTTATTTGATCGTCAAAAACTTTTTAATTTTGAAGTATTTACATGGAATTACCAAGCTATCCCTTATATGATTTTATTGAGTATTATAGCGGCTATCATTGCTGTGTTTTTTACCAAATCTGTCATTTTTATCAAAGCTAAATTTGAAAAAATAAAAAACAATTTTATTCGAGTAAACACAGGAGCCCTATTATTAGGATTGGCTATTTTTATATTCCCTGCTTTTTATGGAGATAGCTATCATGCAATTCCAGAACTATTAACCCATCAAGAATACAAAACTCTATCGGTTGGTTTTATGCTATCCTTAATTGCCTTTGTTTTTTTTAAACCCATTGTAGCTTCTTTAACTTTAGGTGCTGGTGGTGATGGTGGTGTTTTTGCACCTAGCATTGTAACAGGTGCTGTTTTAGGAATATTTGTTGCCTTATTTTGCAACCATTTTTTTAACAGCCAATTAATTGTTTTAAACTTTGCCTTAATAGGAGCTGCCGCTATGCTAAGTGCTGCAATACACGCACCTTTAACAGCATTATTTTTAACGTGTAATATTGTAGACAATGGTTTTGCTCTTTTTATCCCGTTATTAATTGGTGTTTATATTGCAAAATACATTGCTTTATTTTTGTGTGATTACACTGTTTATACTTATCAAAAAAGAAACAAAAAATTAACTATTCAGTTAAAGTAATTATCAATTGATTATCAATAAAATAACAATCGTTTTTTCATCAAAAAAAAATGACTATTTTTAAGCGTAGTTTGAAAAAAAAATTACATTTGCGCAAAATTATAAATCAATTTAACAACATTAAAAATGTCTAAAGTTTTAATCATTGGTGCTGGTGGAGTTGGTAGCGTTGTTGCACAAAAGTGTGCTGCTTCTCCAGAAGTTTTTTCTGAAATTATGTTAGCAAGCAGAACAAAATCTAAATGTGATGCAATTGCTGCTTTAATTAAGAACAGAACAATACAAACCGCACAAGTGGATGCTGATAGCGTACCAGAATTGGTTGCGTTATTTAATGAGTTTCAACCTGAATTAGTAATCAACGTTGCATTGCCTTATCAGGATTTAACCATTATGGATGCTTGTTTAGAAACAGGTGTTAACTATTTAGATACTGCGAACTATGAGCCTAAAGATGAGGCTAAGTTTGAGTATAGCTGGCAGTGGGCTTATCAGGAGAAGTTTAAAGAAAAGGGATTAACAGCTATTTTAGGTTGTGGTTTTGACCCTGGTGTAACTAGTATATATACTGCTTATGCTGCAAAACATCACTTTGATGAAATTCATTATTTAGATATTGTAGATTGTAATGCAGGAGATCATGGTAAAGCATTTGCGACCAACTTTAATCCTGAGATTAACATCCGTGAGGTAACTCAAAAAGGACGTTATTGGGAAAATGGACAGTGGGTAGAAACACAGCCGCATGAAATTAAACAAGCGTTGAATTATCCAAACATTGGTCCTAAAAATTCTTATGTTATTTATCATGAGGAATTAGAATCATTGGTTAAAAACTTTCCAACCTTAAAACGTGCTCGTTTCTGGATGACTTTTGGTGATGAATATTTAACACACTTACGTGTCATTCAGAACATTGGTATGGCTAGTATTGAGCCTATTCTATATAAAGGAGTAGAAATTGTTCCTTTACAGTTTTTAAAAGAAACCTTACCTAAACCAGAAGAATTGGCGGATGGTTATACAGGAGAAACTTCTATTGGTTGTAGAATTAAAGGTATTAAAGACGGACAAGAAAAAACCTATTACGTTTGGAACAACTGTAAACATCAAGATGCTTTTGAAGAAACTTCTTCACAAGGAGTATCATTTACTACCGGAGTACCTGCTATGTTAGGAGCTATGATGTTTTTAACCGGTAAATGGAGAAAACCAGGAGTTTACAATGTAGAAGAATTCAATCCAGACCCATTTATGGAATTGATTGGTCAATACGGTTTGCCTTGGCAAGAAGAAATTAACGGTGATTTAGAATTATAATAAGTATTCAACACACTATAATATATAGGTAGTAAGTACTTCTTTAAACAGATACTTACTACCTTTTTTAATTTTATGATAGATTACAACAAAATCCCCAACTCTGCATATGTACTAGATGAGCAATTGTTACGTAACAATTTAGCTTTGATAAAAGATGTACAAGATAGGGCTGGAATAGAAATTATATTGGCTTTTAAAGGCTTTGCCATGTGGGGAGCTTTTCCTATTGTTCGTGAATATATTAAAGGAGCAACCGCAAGCTCTTTATACGAAGCTCGTTTGTGTTTTGAAGAAATGAAAACCAAAGCACATACTTATGCTGCTGCCTATGTTCCTGAGGAGTTTGCGGAATTGATGAGTTACAGTTCACATATTGTATTCAACTCTGTAGCACAGTTCAACAAATATTATGAACAAACTTTAACGGCTGGTCATAAAATTTCTTGCGGAATCAGAATCAATCCAGAACAAAGTGACGTGGAGGTAGATTTATACAATCCTAGTTCTCCAAAATCTAGATTAGGAGTCTTAAAAGATTTTATGCCCCAAGTTTTACCTAAAGGTGTAGAAGGATTACATTTCCATGTGTTGTGTGAGTCTGACTCTTATAGTTTAGAAAAAACGCTACTTGCATTAGAAACACGTTTTGGTGACTATTTACATCAAATCAAATGGATCAATATGGGTGGTGGTCATTTAATGACTCGTAAAGGCTATGACACAGAACATTTAATCAACCTATTAAGAGCATTTAAAGAAAAATACAACATTCATATTTTATTAGAGCCAGGTAGTGCTTTTGCATGGGAAACAGGAGTGTTAACCTCTCAGGTATTAGATATTGTACCTAGTAGAGGAGTTACCACTGCTTTGTTAGATATTTCTTTTACAGCTCACATGCCAGATACTTTAGAAATGCCTTACAGACCTAAAGTTGAAGGAGCTTCTTATCCAACAGAAAACAGTAAATATGTTTATCGATTGGGGGGAACAAGTTGTTTGGCAGGAGATTTTATGGAAGAATATGCTTTTGAAACTCCGTTAAATGTAGGAGATGTTGTTATATTTAAAGATATGATTCATTATACAATGGTAAAAACAACTCTGTTTAACGGTGTAAAACATCCTGATATTTGCATTTGGACAAAGGAACAAACCCTTAAAACGCTACGTAAATTCAATTATAACGATTATAAAAGTAGGTTGTCTTAACAACCATATGACTATCAAATAATTATATTTTAAAATAAATAAGATTTTATAGTATTGAATAATTAATTTAAACTACCTTGCGGTCTTTAAAAATATACATTTATTATTATGAGTAACGGTACAGTAAAGTTTTTCAACGATTCAAAAGGTTATGGTTTTATCACTCCAGAAGATGGAAGTAGAGATGTGTTTGTTCACATTAACGGATTAACTGATGAAATTGCAGAAGGAGACAAAGTTTCTTATGACGTTGAAGAAGGTCGTAAAGGATTAAACGCAGTAAACGTACAAGTTATCTAATTTGATTCCTTTACTATAAAGTTTAATTAAAAGCCTATCATTAATTTGATAGGCTTTTTTTTGGTTTAAAATAATCTGTTTCCAAAAATAAAAAGCTAAATTACAGACACATAAGTAAGTAAATTATATTTTTAATATAAAAGAAAGATGATGGAAACAAATAATATCCAAAATCTTCTAAATTCTGATTTTATTCATAATGCAATTATAGAACAGTCACCTACTGCAATAATTATCGCCACCGCCCCAAAAGTCGAAATTGTATATGCAAATAAAGCTGCTTGGAATTTTACAGGAGACAAAGCCCCCCTAACAAACAAGATGAAGATAGAATCTTGTAAGGCATATTACCCTAACGGGAAATTATATAGTTTTGACGAAATGCCAATTGTTAGATCTCTAACAACAGGTGAATTTGTTTGTGGAGAACAAGTTTTAGTAGAGTTTGATAACTCTGTCAAAAAATGGGCTTTAACCTACACACACCCCATTTCTAAAAACAATAAAATTATTGCTGCAATTGCTATTTTTTCGGACATAACAAATATTATCAATTCTAATACTGAACTAAAAGAAGCCAACAGAAATAAATTAAGAATTTTAGGAATTATTGCTCACGATTTAAAAACTCCTTTTAATGCATTGATCGGTTTTTCTGAATTATTAATAAACAGTCTTAAAAACAAAGATTTTGAAACTGCCGAAGAATATGCCCATATCATAAAGAACTCAGCTAAAACAGCCTACACAATGACAAATGATTTGATTGATTGGGCTTCTAACACAGCTTCAATAAGATACAATCAAACACCACTAAATGTTTTAAGTTTCATTCAAAAAATAACCCAACAATTACAAGCAAGTGCTATTAAAAAAAATATTCTTATAATTTTAAACGTTAATGCAACATTAAAAATTAGTTTTAATGAAAATGCCTTAGGAATTGCATTGCGAAACATACTAAGCAACGCAATTAAATTTTCTTACAATAACAGCACTATAAAGATTGATGTTAAAAATCAAGATACTGAAACTATATTTTCTATTGCGGATTATGGAGTTGGTATTCCTGAAAAAAGAAAAAAAACAATACTTGTCAATCCTAAATCTAACCATAGTACCGTTGGAACCAACGGAGAAACAGGATCAGGTTTAGGCTTGTGCGTTACCAAAGAAATGATCCTTAAACACAAAGGTAAATTATGGGTAGAAAGTGAAATGAACAAGGGCACAACCTTTTATTTTTCTATACCAACACACTAAATTAGATAGCCTGCTTTACAATTGCAATCCACTTTTCTATTCTTTCCTCATTTAAATCAGACTCATTATCATTGTCTAGAGCCAAACCATAAAAATAATCTTTATCGTTAGGAATTATTGCTTTAGACTCTGTGTGTCTATACCCTTCTACAGGCCACTTACCAATAACCTCTCCTCCGTTTTCTAAAATTACTTCAGCCAACATCCCTACTCCATCAATAAAATACTCTGCATAACCTATTTGATCTCCTAAACCATATATAGCCACTTTTTTTCCTGTAAAGTCAATGGTTTTAAACTCATCAAAAAAGGTTTCCCAATCGCTTTGTAAATCTCCATCGTACCAAGTAGATAAACCTAAAAGGATAAAACTAAATTGATCAAAATCACTGGCCGATGCCTCTGATATTTCTTTCACTTCAACATCATCAAAAGCATCTACAATATCTTGTGTAAGCTCTTCGGTAATTCCCGTATCTGATCCAAAAAACAATCCAATTGGTGTGTTCATTCTTTTAATTTTTATGAATATAAACAACAAATATAAGTTATTTTTATTTATTCCAAATAAACAAAAAATAACCTATTGTTATAAATAATCAATAATAAATGTTGTTTTTAAAAAATAACTCATTAAAAACTGCTATCTATCAACAATCAATAATATAAGACTCAAAAACATTGATATTTTAGTAAAAATTCAATATTAAAAGATAAAAAGGTATTTTATTAAACTAATAGTTATTATATTTGATGTATAGAAATCAACTAATTATATATACTATGAAAACTTTAGAAGTAAAACCAAGTCTAGACAAAAATGTCGTCAGTGTAAAAGAATTTGTATACAAAAACATTACTCCTTATTATGGAACTGATGAATTTTTAGTTGAACCGAGTAAGAAAACAAAAAAACTATGGGAAGTTTGTAAAATTGCTACCCAAGAGGAAAGACAAAATAACGGTGTACGTTCTATAGATACCGAAACTATATCTGGAATTGCTAACTTTAAAGCGGGATATATTGATAAAGAAAATGAAGTAATTGTAGGTTTACAGACAGACGAATTACTAAAAAGAGCTATGAAACCTTTTGGAGGTTATAAAGTAGTTTTAAAAGCATTACAAGAACATGGCTTAGAACCTAGTAAAAACATACAAAACCTATTTAGTAAATATGTTAAAACACATAACGATGGTGTGTTTGATGCTTATAATGCTGAAATTAAAAAATTTAGATCTTTAGGTTTTTTAACAGGTTTACCTGATAACTATGCTCGTGGTAGAGTAATTGGAGATTACCGAAGAGTAGCTCTATTTGGAATTGAGAAATTAATTAACGATAAAAAATTAGATTTAGAGAACATAACAGGTCCTATGTGCGATGCAACAATTCGTTTAAGAGAAGAAGTTGCAGAGCAAATTAAAGCTCTAAAGGATATGATTGTAATGGGGAATCATTATGATTTAGATTTAAGCCGTCCTGCTCAAAATGCAAGAGAAGCTGTACAATGGACTTACATGGCTTATTTAGCAGCTGTTAAAGAACAAGATGGTGCTGCTATGTCTTTAGGAAACGTATCTACGTTTTTAGATATTTTTATAGAAGAAGACTTAAAAAATGGAGTAATTACCGAAGTAGAAGCTCAAGAATATATAGATCAATTTGTGATGAAATTAAGAATGGTTCGTCACTTACGTATGGCTGCATATGATGAAATTTTTGCAGGAGACCCTACTTGGGTTACCGAAGCTATTGGTGGTATGTTAAATGATGGTAGAACAAAAGTTACCAAAACAGCTTTCCGATTTTTACACACATTATACAATTTAGGTCCATCACCAGAACCAAACATTACGGTATTATGGTCTCCATTATTACCTGATAATTTTAAAAAATACTGTGCAAAAGTTTCTATTGACACCTCTTCTATTCAGTTTGAAAATGATGATTTAATGCGTACTTCTAGAGGATCTGATGATTACGGAATTGCATGTTGTGTATCATATCAAGAAATAGGGAAACAAATTCAGTTCTTTGGAGCACGTACCAACTTAGCAAAAACATTGTTATTGGCTATAAATGGTGGTAAATGTGAAATTACAGGAACTCAAATGGTAAACGGTATTGAACCTTGCACTTGTGAATATTTAGATTTTGATAAGGTAATGGCTAATTTTAAAATTGCCATGAAACAAGTAGCCGGAGTATATAATGATGCTATGAATATTATTCACTACATGCATGATAAATACTATTATGAAAAAGCTCAAATGGCTTTGATAGATACCAATCCACACGTTAACATTGCTTATGGTATTGCTGGTTTATCTATTGTTGCCGATTCTTTATCTGCTATTAAATATGCAAAAGTAAAACCAATTAGAAATGACCAAGGTTTAACAGTAGATTATATTATTGAAGGAGAGTTTCCTAAATATGGAAATGACGATGATCGTGTAGATATTTTTGCACATAATGCGGTTAAAGATTTTAACAATGAATTAAAAAAATTACCCGTTTATAAAAATGCAGAATCAACCATGTCTGTATTAACTATTACATCTAATGTAGTATATGGTAAAAAAACAGGAGCAACACCAGACGGTAGAGATAAAGGAGTTCCGTTTGCACCAGGAGCAAATCCAATGCACGGACGTGATACGAACGGAGCTATCGCTTCTTTAAACTCAGTAGCTAAAATTGATTATAACGATTCTCTTGATGGAATTTCAAACACTTTTTCTATTGTTCCAAAATCATTAGGAGCAAATAAAGAAGATCAAATAAACAATTTAGCAGCAACGCTAACTGGTTATTTTGAACATGGAGCTCAACATTTAAATGTAAATGTTTTAGACAAAGAAACTTTGTTAGATGCAATGGAACACCCAGAAAATCACCCACAATTAACCATTCGTGTATCTGGATATGCCGTTAACTTTATTAGATTAACCAGAGAACAACAATTAGAAGTAATTACTCGTTCTTTTCACGAATCTATGTAGAAGATTTTCTATTTATATATAATTATCAGGGATTCAAAAAAATAAAATTGACTCTTTATTAGAGCCCACTTTTTATTAAAAAAGTACAACTAGTATTTTTTTGAATCTCTTTTTATCAACCTAAAAACCGACCCCTATTAAAACTTCAGAAACCACATTAAGCGTTCATTCTATTGAATCTTTTGGGACTCATGATGGTCCTGGAATTAGAATGGTGATTTTTTTACAAGGTTGTAAATTAAAATGTTTGTATTGTCACAACCCCGATACTATTGACACACATGGAGGAACAGAATATGAAATTGAAGATTTGGTGCAAAGAGCCATTAAGATGAAATCTTATTTTGGAAACAATGGAGGAGTTACCGTTTCTGGGGGAGAACCTATGTTACAAGCCAAAAACATTCTTACTTTTTTTAAACGATTAAAAGAAGAAAATATTCACACCAATATAGACACCAACGGAAGAGTATTAAACCACCCAGTAATGCAAGTGTTAGACAATTACACAGACTTAGTAATGTTAGACATTAAGCATGTAACAGAAAAAGGCTACCAATACATTACAGGTAAAAAAAACGCACAAACTTCATTTAATTTTGCAAAATATAGAGAAGATTCTGGTAAAAAAATGTGGTTGCGCTATGTTTTAATCCCAGAAATAACCAACAAACCAGAGCTCCTACATGCTTTAGGAGAACAATTTAAAAACTATAAAACTATAGAAAAAATAGAATTACAACCTTACCACAAATTAGGAATTCATAAATGGGAAGCTTTAGGTTGGACTTACGAATTAAACGATGCTAGAGAAAATACACCTGAAGAATTAGCGCAAGCTGCACAAATTTTAAGCACGTATTTTAAAGAAGTTAAAATTAATTAAAATAAAAACTATGAAATCACAAAAAATAAAAAACCGTTGGTTAATTGCTGCTTCTGCCGTAGGAATACATATTTCTATTGGATCAGTCTATGCATATTCTGTAATGACAAACCCTGTTAAAGATGTTTTTGGTGTTGAGGGTAGCGTTATTAAATGGGCTTTTAAAATTGCAATATTACTTTTAGGGCTATCTGCTGCTTTTTTAGGCAGATGGGTAGAAAAAGTAGGTCCAAAAATAAGCGGAACTACAGCCGGTATTTTTTATGGAGTTGGTATTTTAGGTTCTGGTTTAGCTGTACAAATTGAGTCTTTAACCTTGTTTTATATTTGTTACGGAATTATTGGTGGTATTGGTTTAGGATTAGGATACATTACCCCTGTTAGTACTTTGGTTAAGTGGTTCCCAGACAGAAGAGGTTTGGCAACAGGTATGGCAATAATGGGTTTTGGTTTTGCAGCTTTAATTTTTGGACCCGTAATGGCTAAATTATTTGAAACAGTAGGTGTTTCTAATGCTTTTTACATTTTAGGTATTATTTATATGGTCTTAATCCTATCCTCTGCAAACTATATTGAAAGACCTCCTGTTGGCTATGTTCCCGAAGGCTACAAACCTGGAGAAGGAAAAATAATTAAAAAAGATTTATCTAATATTAGCGCTAATGAAGCTTTAAAAACTTCTAGATTTTATTATATCTGGGTAATGATGTTCATCAATATTTCTTGTGGTATTGCTATTATATCTGCTGCAAGTCCAATGATGCAAGAAAAATTAAACTACACACCTATGCAAGCTGCAGCTATTGTAGGATTTATTGGTGTATTTAACGGCTTAGGAAGAATTACATGGTCTACCTTATCAGATTATTTAGGAAGAGCAAATACGTTTATTATCTTTTTTGGTTTTCAAATATTAGCATTTTACTTTTTACCTAAAATTGGTATTGAAAGTGTATTTTTAATCGTTCTATTTACCGTAATCACAATGTATGGTGGTGGTTTTTCTACATTGCCCGCTTTTTTAGGTGATTTATTTGGCACAAAACAATTAGGAGCTATACACGGAATGGTATTAGCTGCTTGGGGATTGGCAGGAGTTGTAGGTCCCACCATATATGATGTTGTAAAAGAAAAAACAGGTTCTCTAGATGTCACATTAGTTATTTTTGCAGGTTTGTTTGTTATTGCATTTTTCATCTCTATTTTAATGAAATTACAAACTATAAAAGCATATAAAGCACAGAAGTTAGTAGTCGCTTCTGCATAATTTTTCTTTATTTTTTGTTGAAAAAAGTCGTCTATTTTTAGGCGGCTTTTTTTGTGTGATTTCATAAAATAAATACATAACTTATTCAAGCTATAAAACGACCCCTAACTCACTATGACAAAGATTAATTTCAAAATTTTCATCAAACAACTTATTCAAATAGATTTTTTAGGAAAAGATTCTTACCGCGGTGTAAGTCTAACTTATGCCTGGCTAGCTAACCAACTAGGACACTTTACATTAGGATTATTCCCCAGTATTGTTTTAAGTGTTATATTTAGAGATACACCTCCTATTGTATTTAGTAAATGGGTAGCTATTTCTTGGTTTAGCTTTGAAGCTTTGAACTTAACAATGCCTTTATTTGCTTCTAAAAAGGATCGTGTTTTTAAACCTGACTGGAAGAATTTAATCTACGATACCATTACTGATGTTTTATACTTTGTACTAGGAGCTATGTTTTCAGCTTTATTAATTTCTGAACCTACTCCTTTTTTAATTTGGATGAATCTTGGTTTAGTAGCTCTTTTATTTTATCCATTTGTAGATTGGTATACCATGAGAATTTATCAACAATATGCTTATTTTCCTTTTCAATTTAGGTTGTCTCAATGGAAAGGTGAATTTTTAGATGATGAAGAAAAAGCAATTGTAAAAAATTATATATCTACAGGAAGTAAGAAAAACGCAAAAGGAAACCATATCTTAATTTATGGAAGTGTTCATGACGGAAAATGTAATTTAGGAGTTGCTATTGCTAATGAATTAGCTCTGTGTAAACAAGCCTGTACCTACATAACAGCCACAAAGCTATATAGTCATTTTTTTGAAACTCATCAAGACTTAGAAACTTTATGGAATTGGCAAAATTCAAAATTTTTAGTTATTGATGACATCAATCCTGATAAATTAAAAATTACCAAACCCAAAGATTTTTTATATTATGTAGATACTTTTAAAAGTATAAATGAAGAAAACAGAAAAATTCTTAGAGAAAAAAATATTATTTGGGTATTGGGTGTAAATGAATTGGATCAAAAAGAGGAATGGACGGGATTACTTAGCACCATTGGTGTTGAGTTAAAAAACATTAACATTGTAAACTTATCTTACTAACTTGATTAATAAGATAAGTTTACAAAATATTATTTTGATAAGCAAAACCTATTAAGTGAGGTAAACTTTTAACTCCAAATCTTTTATACATAGGAATAATTCTCTTTTCTATGGCAGATTGAGAAACTCCTAATTCTTCTGCTATTTCTTTAAAAGCGTAACCTTTTGCTGCCAAAGCCAAAGCTTCTTTTTCTTTTCTAGAAATAGCATAATGATTGAACAACTCTTTATTTAAAGCTTCTTCAAACTGAGCTACTTGAGGTCCATAAGCAGCGTACTGCATTACATTTCCTAACCTTAATGTTTTTATAACTTCAGAATACCCTATAATTTCTTCAATTTGACCGTTGGTAGCCTTATGTACACCTACTCTGGAAAAGAGTGGAACTACAGAACCATCTTTATGAATTTTTTCTAATTCTAACGTAAAACTATATTCAGTTAACCCCTCTTTAATACCTTTAAAAAAGACCATTGCTTTATCGTTTAGCTCTCCAGAAAACTTTAGAAAACGAGGTGTAGTAATACTTACAATAGTAAGCATCGTTATTTCATCATCTTTGTATCCTAAAATTTCTTCCCATCCTTCTGCATAAACCATTCTATTCTCTTTAAAAGAATATATATAAACAGCTTGATTAGGGAAACTTGGTAGAGTATTTTTGTAATACTTGTATACCTCGCTAGATTGATCTACAGGAGTATTAGTTAACAAACTTTTAGAGTAGGTTCCTATATCTTTAGTATTATCTATTTTCATTAATAATTAAAAACTACGTAAAAACGCAGTTGTGAGTTTTTGTTATCAAACTTATCTTTGTTAATGTAAGATACTTAAAATCTTAAACATATATAATAATAATTATTAAAAATAAGTTATTGTATTATTTCGAAAAAAAATTGGGGAAAATTTGCTGTGAAAAAGAAAACATTTATCCAATATTAAAAAAAGTATTAGTTAGTTCTAATACTTTTTTTATACCTAAAAACCAACATACTATAACTTTACAACTGTAAACTTAAGCGGTATAGGGTTTAGTTTTTTTAAAAGCAAATCAATAATTTTACTCCCATACTCTTGATAATAATCAGAAAAATTTCGCTGTCTTTCTTCTAAAGAATGATTTGGGAAAAGATCATTTTGCAAAATTTCTATTCTAGTAACTAATTCGTACATCTTTTTCTTCTCTGCTTTTAACAATCTTTTTTCTAGAATATCTAATCCTTTTAATTGTTTTACTTGCTGCGCTTTTACTGCTCCTATAAAAGATTTATCGGTTTGATTTGTTAAATCTTCTAACTCTTTAAACGTTTTTACCAATTGATTTCTTTTACTTTCAAAATCAAAATTAACAGTAGATAATTCGTTTACTTTTTTCTTAATCAAATCGTTTTGAGACAGAAAAAAATCTTGTAAATCTAGACCTAATTTGGTTGCTTTTTGTTGTTGTTTTTCACTTACCAACAAGGCAGAATTTCGTAATAACAAAACAGGAAATGGAACATTAAAACTAGCAAATGTAGATTTTAATTGCATCCAATAAGCCAACTCTCCTCCTCCTCCTATATAACATAAATTAGGCAAAATTACTTCTTGATACAAAGGTCTTAATAAGGCATTACCTGATACAAATTCTAATTTGTCAGAATTCTTAAACAGCTCTTCTGCAGATGAAAAGTGTAAGTCGGTATTTAAAACTTTATAAACACTATTCTCTTTTACAATACGTTCTCTAAAGCCATCTCCTATATAAAACAAGTTAATTTCTCTAGGATTTACTTGAATATTGTAGTCCGAATTCTCTAATTCTACATTGGTTTTTGTAACGTTTTTAAAACTAGTTTGTTCTTCTAATTCCTGTAAAGCATAGGGTTTAAACAAATATTTTAAATCTTTATCATCACCATCAACAACCACCAAACCATATTTTCCAAACAATGCGTTTACCAAATAACGAGAAGCTTCTGTTAAATTAGAATGCTCCAAATAAGCTTTTTTAAACAAATCTCTTAATTCGTTTGCGTAATCACTACTGTTTAATAATGCTGAAAATTGCTCATAAACCTCATCTAAACCCTGCGTATTTAATCTACCAACGGCTCCACTGGCTTCTCTTTTCCATGAAACTTTGGTGGCATTGAAATTAAAATATTGAATCTCTTCAAAATCATGATCTTCTGAGGCCATCCAATAAATAGGTACAAAATTATGTTTAGGATAGGTTTGTTTTAATTGTTTACACAAGTTAATAACCGATACTATTTTGTATAAAAAATACAAAGGTCCCGAAAACAAATTTAATTGATGACCTGTAGTAATGGTAAAAGTAGTAGACAATACTAAATTTTCTATATTTTGCTGAGTTTCTTTAGAAATATCAATTTTTTGATATTGATTTTCTAAAGCATTTACCAAAGTTTTTCTTGTAGCGTTAGAATAAGATTGAGATTTCTCTTCTATTTGTGCTTCAAAATTTTCTATAGAGGGAAAACGATTATAAAACGGTTTTATACTTTCCTTTTCTTCTAAATAATCTAACATTATTTTAGAAAAATATCCGGTGTCTTTATAAGGTATTTGTAAGCTTTCCATAAAAAATTATTGCTAGGTAGTAGGTCGTAAAATAATGCTTTAATTACGACTATTAAATTACAAATTAACAATTAAAAAAGTTCAACTGACAATCAATAAGATAGCGTGTTGCAAAAATAATTACAAGTCTTGTTTAGCTGTAGTTGGCAATAAATCACAGTACCAAAAACCGGTATCCCAATTTACTTCTTTGTCTTTCTGAAAACAATTATCATCATCATTAGCTGCTGGTTGATATGTTTTATGCACTTTATCTCCTATGGTAAATGTTACTGCATTTTTAAAAATAGGACCCTCAAAAACAAACGTATGAAATTCTCCATTTTCTCCACAAACATCTACATTGCTAGGTAAGTCTTTTATAAATTGCTCATCAATAACTCTCCCCACAAAACTTTTGTCTAAATATTGTGCGTTTACACAAACTGTAATGGCTTTAAAACCTAAGTCTAAAAACTCTTGCAACAATGCTTTTGTGTCTTGTTTCCATAATGGATACAGACCTGTAATGCCTACTTCAGCTAATTTGGCATCTCTATACGCTTTTAGATCTTCTAAAAAAATATCACCAAAAAAACAATGTTGATAATTGTCTTTAAGAATAGATTCCATGGCAGTTTTCATGGTATTGTCATATTCTTTCATGGTTACATTTCCAGAAAACTCAATTTTACGTAAAGGAATTCCAATAGAAGCTGCTTGAGCCTCTAACAATTCCTCTCGCAATCCGTGCATAGAAACTCGGTTTACATCTTTGTTTATATTGGTCAACAAAAAATCAACCTGGTATTCAGATTGATTCAATGTTTTATACAAAGCTAAAGATGAGTCTTTTCCAGAACTCCAATTAAAATAGGCTTTAGTCATATGTTTTGTTTGTTTTATCTTCTTTTGATTTAGCCTAGACTAAATTTTATTTATCTATAGAACCTAAAACACGTTTCATAAAACCGTTTAATGCTTCTTTTTGAGGAACTCCTTTTTTAACCTCTTTATCTACTTCTATAGCTCCGTAAAGGTTAGAAATAATTTCTCCAATTACATCTAACTCTTCGTCTTTTAAAGAACTAACTTCTGTTAATGCTTCTAAAGTTTCTAACGTTTCGTGAATATAATCTACGTCGTTCTCAGCAATAAACTGAGTCATGTGTTTAATTACTGGCAGCTTCATCTATAAATGATTTTAAAACATCTGTTTTGTTAGTTTGAACTTGACTTACGAACGCTCCGTTTTTAAAAACAGCAAAAGTTGGTAAATTTGTTACATCTGCTAATTTTCTAGATTCTGGATTATTTTCAGCATCTACTACTAAAAATTCAGCTCCTTCTACTTCTGTAG
The DNA here is from genome assembly GCF_011762155.1 of Wenyingzhuangia heitensis. Taxonomy (GTDB): domain Bacteria; phylum Bacteroidota; class Bacteroidia; order Flavobacteriales; family Flavobacteriaceae; genus Wenyingzhuangia; species Wenyingzhuangia heitensis. The sequence goes on along the minus strand of NZ_JAASQL010000002.1, from coordinate 106,793 downwards.
AAAACTTTTTAAATTTAGGTTTCATAATTCTACAGTTTCCACACCATCCGGCAGAAAATTGTACAAAAACCAACTCATTTTTTGATACTTCTTCTTGAAGTGTATCTGTGGTTAATTCTCTCATAATCAATAAATTTTAAAAATAATTATTTTATTTAATAGATACTAAAAAACCGGATGATTGATTTCATCAATAATAAGCATCCGGTTAATTTATATGAACTTTTAAACTAATTTCTTAGTTTTTTGCTAAATAAGCTGCTGTACCTTTAGCATTTGCTTGCATAGCTTCTTTACCTTCTTCCCAGTTTGCAGGACAAACTTCTCCGTGAGATTGTACGTGTGCATAAGCATCAATCAATCTTAAAAATTCGTTTACGTTACGTCCAACTGGCATGTGGTTTACACCTTCGTGAAATACAGTTCCTTCTTCATCAATTAAGTAAGTAGCTCTATAAGTTACATCATCTCCTTCTTTAGAAATAGTTTGTGTTTCTTCATCATAAACCTCTGTAGAATCTAAGATTCCTAAAGCTTCAGATAAGTTACGGTTTGTATCTGCTAACAATGGGTAAGTAACTCCTTCAATTCCTCCATTATCTTTAGCTGTACTTAACCATGCAAAGTGAACCTCAGCAGAATCTACAGATGCTCCAATAACCACGGTGTTTCTTTTTTCAAATTCTGGTAAAGCTGCCTGAAAAGCGTGTAATTCTGTAGGACATACAAAAGTAAAATCTTTTGGGTACCAAAATAAAAGTACTTTTTTCTTGTTGTTTACTGCTTCTTCTAACACATTGATTTGGAAAGTATCTCCCATATCATTCATTGCATTTACTGAAATGTTTGGAAATTTTTTCCCTACTGCTGTTGCCATAATTGTTATTTTATAATGATTAATTGTATTAATTTCTACGACAAATTTAAGGTCAATATTCAATTAAACAATAGTATTTCTATTTAATGTTTTTATCATTGTATTGATTTTATTGATAGTTATAAAATACACATCAAATTTTCTTATTACACACATCTATCCTTAGTAAATTCAATTGTTTTTGTAACTTTCATAATTGGTTACGACTTATCATTCAAACAATACAATCATGAGATTTTTACTTGCCTTTCTGTTTACCACCACTCTATTTGCACAAACCACTAAAGCACCTACAGATGCTAATTTAAAAGTAGCCTATTTTGCTAGTGGTTGTTTTTGGTGTGTAGAAGCTATTTACGAAAGTGTACCTGGTGTTGCAGAGGTTATTTCTGGATATGCTGGTAGTCCAGCCAAAAATCCTACCTATAGAACTATTCACCAAACAGGTCATGCAGAAACGGTTGCTGTCTATTACAACCCTAATAAAATAACTTTTAAAGATTTGGTTAACGTGTACTATGCCTCACAAGATCCTACTACTTATGGTCAAAAACCAGATTTTGGTAAAAACTACCGTTCTATTATTTTTTACAGCACTAAAGAAGAACAAAACATTGCTTGGGATAAATTTAAAGAGATTGACAAGCAATACAATGGAAAAGCAGTAACGACTATTCTAGAAATTGATCATTTTTATTTTGCAGAAGATTATCACCAAAATTACGAGAAAAACAATCCTAACAATTCTTATATACAAGCAGTATCTAAAAAAAGATTGGCCAAGTTTAAAGCTGCTTATTTTAAAAAATAACTTGATAACAATCAACTTTTCTACAACCTTGTTTTTAAGTAACTTATAGGTATCTAAGAACCTATAAAATTTCACAACATGAAAACAAGAGATTACGATACTTTATCACAAGCAACCAACGATTTATCTGAAAAAGGCTACAAAGATAGTTTTACAGCTAAAAACGACACCATAACAGCATTGTATGCTAAAAAAGAATATCAGCCTAGCGATTTAACCATTGATGAAAGATATAGGTTTGAGGGAATGACCAATCCTGCAGACCAATCAGAATTATTTGCTATTTCTGCCAACGATGGAACCAAAGGGACTTTAATAATGTCTTATAGTGCAGAAAGCAGTCAGAATAGAGATTTGATAAAACAAATTAAATAAGCCTTTGCTATATTGCTTAACCGTAGTACTTTTATACTATTAAATACATGGTTTGAAAAATATAATTTTAAATAAAATAAACCATCTTCTTATTTATAGAATTACATTTCTATTAAGCTTGACGGGGATCTTTGTTTTAATTGTCGACTACGGTTTTAACCAATCTATAAAAACGCAGTTATTTGTTAACGAAATTTACTTTTTAATTTTAAGTTCGGGAATATTCTCAACCATCATTCGCTACCTTAAGCTCAGTAAATCTTTAACCAAAAGAGTTGTTTTGTTTGATGGATTTAGTATTCTAATTATACTATCTGTTATTTACATCCATTTTTTTTCAGAACAATCTCATGCACATCTCTCTATTTTTTATGATGATATTTGGATAAAACTTGCGATTATTTTAACCTTTATTAGGGAATTTGCAGAAAAAAAAATCACCTACAAAAGAGCCTTTTTAAACCCAGCTCAATTGTTTATTATCAGTTTTTTAATTTTAATATTTTTAGGAGCATTACTATTAATGCTTCCCAATGCTACACATACGAGTATTTCTTTTTTAGATGCTTTATTTACAGCCACTAGCGCTGTTTGTGTAACAGGATTAATTGTGGTAGATACTGGAACTTTTTTTACAGAATTTGGCCAAATTATTCTGTTACTTTTAATTCAAATTGGAGGCTTAGGAATTTTAACTTTTGCCAGCTATTTTAGTTATTTTTTTAAAGGAGGTTCTACTTACGAAAACCAGTTGGTATTAGGAGATATGACCAATGCTCAAAAAATGAGTGAAGTGTTTACAACCTTAAAAAGAATTTTGTTTATCACTTTTATTATAGAAACTATAGGTGCATTTTTAATTTATACTAGCCTAGATAGTTTGTTGTTTGACTCTTTTGTTAAAGAGGTGTTTTTCTCTATTTTCCACTCTATATCAGCTTTTTGTAATGCGGGGTTTTCTACCTTACCTAACAGCTTGTACCAAACAGGGTTTAAATACAATTACACCTTACAGTTTATTATTATCACTGTTTTTATGCTAGGAGGTTTAGGTTTTCCTATTGTTGCTAATGTTATTAAATACTCTAAATACTTTATAGTTACTAGACTTTTTAGAAGAACACACCTTAACTACAAACCTTGGGTTTTAAATTTAAATAGTAGAATTGCATTAATTACCACAATTACCTTAACTATTGTAGGAACACTTTTATTTTTATTAAACGAATACAATCATATTTTAACCGACCAAAAAGGATTTATAGGTAAATTTATAGCTTCCCTTTTTGCTGCAACCACTCCTAGAACATCAGGGTTTAACACCATTGATATGGGAGCGTTGCAAAACTCCTCTGTTTTATTAATTATTTTACTAATGTGGATTGGAGCCTCGCCAGCATCTACAGGTGGTGGTATTAAAACCAATACGTTTGCCATTGCAACTTTAAACTTTTTTAGTTTGGCCAGAGGAAAATCTAGAATAGAAATTTACCGTAGAGAAATTGCAGAAGTATCTATACGTAGAGCATTTGCTATTATTTCTTTATCTATAATAGTAATTGGATTTGGAATTTTTTCCATTTCTATATTCGATCCTCAAATAAATATACTTAGTGTAGCTTTTGAGTGCTTTTCTGCCTACAGTACCGTAGGTTTAAGCTTGGGAATTACAGCAACCTTAAGTGTTTATAGTAAATTTGTACTTATTGTTATTATGTTTATTGGTAGAGTAAGCATGCTTTCTATTTTAATTGCTGTTTTTAAAAAAGAAAAACATAAAAACTACCGTTATCCTACGGAAGAAATTTCCATAAATTAACTTCTTATGAAATACATTATTATTGGTCTTGGAAACTTTGGATCATCCTTAGCAGAAAAACTAACAGAACAAGGAAATGAAGTCATTGGTATTGATACCGATATGTCTAAAGTAGATGCTTTTAAAGAAAAAATCAGTCACACCATTTGTATGGATGCTACAGATGAATTTACCGTAACCGGATTGCCTTTAAAAGACACAGATATTGTGGTAATTGCAATTGGAGAAAATCAAGGAGCCAATGTAATGGCAACTGCTTTGTTTAAAAGTTTAAAAGTAAAACGATTAATTAGCAAAGCAACCAACCACATTCACAAAAGAGTGTTACAAGCTATTGGGGTAGATGAAATTGTGCTACCTGAAGAAGAATCTGCAGAACGTTGGGCTAAAAAATTATGTTTAAAAGGTATTGTAAATTCTTTTGAGCTAAGTAATGAATACAGTATTGTACAAGTTAACATGCCCGAAAAATACAATGGGAAAAGTATTTTAGACATGCAAATTAAAGAGAAGTACAATTTACTTGTTTTAACAACTATTTCTAACCGTCAGGTAAATACCGCCATTGGAAAAACAAGAAATGAAACCAAAGTAAAAGGCCTGGCAGATCCTCATGATATTTTGTACAAAGATGATGTTTTGGTTATTTATGGAGCCAATAAAGACATTCAACGTTTTTTAAAGTAAAAGCCAAAAATCACTTAAAAAAGTAGCTTTTGGCAGGGAAATATATAAAGAGTATCGATTTTTACTTTTGTGACAATCCACGAGTTAACCAACCACTACGTCCAACGGTAGCTATAGCATAAGGTGAAATCCAAAACAGTCCAAAGGTATATAAAACACTATAGGCATATGCCCATAAAGATTCTGATGCATTGTATTTTTTAGCATAAAAAAGCACTGAAAAACTTGAAACAACTAATATTCCTAACAATGTTGAACTTAAAAACAATAAAGGATGTACTACGATAAAAAACAACATAAACAGTAAAAAAGGATACGTCATTATAATGGTTAAAAATTGATTTATAAATAACAATCGTGCTCCAGCTTTAGATTCTTTTCTAAAATTGGTAAAAACATATTTACTCATAGCCAAATTTTCACGAACATTACTTCTACCCCATCGAATAAACATTTTGTACAATCCCTCATATTTTTCTGGAACATCTGTTAACACAATTGCATTACGTTGAAAAAGTACTTTTTCACCTTGCTTTAAAATCATGTTGGTCATCGCTTGATCTTCACCAATATCTGAAGCAACTCCCATAAAAGTTTGACTAATCCACTCTGGAAGGCATTTAAAAACAGCTGAACTTCTATATGCTGCCAAAGCTCCTGGGGTACACAATACAGATCCTAACTGGCTTTCTGCCGAACGTACAAATTCAAAACTCATCACAAAATTCACGTTAAGCATTTTAGGTAGAATTGCATTTTTATGGTTCAACACACGAACATTACCAGCTACTGCTCCACATTTTTCATCTACTACAAACGGACTCACCAAGTTTCTTAATGTGTCTGTTTTAATAATTGAATCACTATCAATTGTTACAAAAATTTCTCCTTTACCTAAATTAAACCCATGGTATAATGCATGTCTTTTCCCCATGTTTTTAGGTTGCTTAAAAATAAGTAATCGATCCCCTAATTCTTTTTTGGCTTCATTCATCCAGTGCCAAGTATCGTCTTTACTTCCATCATCAATTGCCAATATTTGTAATTTATCTTTAGGAAAATCACTATTAGCAACACTCAGCAATGTTTGATAAACCAAATTTCCCTCATTGTAAGCAGGCACAATAACAGTACAAGTTGGTAATAACTCATTAGATACAGACTCTATTGATTTGTATTGGATATACAAAAACACGTTGTATATTAAAAATAATGCTTTAAATACCAGCAACGCAACTGTCATCACAAGAAAAGTGAATCCTATTGGCGAATTAATTCTATCTTCATTAAAAGTATAAAACTCGGGTTGCAAATAGTAAACTAAGGCTGCACCACCAACTAACAACAACATTGTTGCTGATAAAATGATTCGGCTAGATAGTACGTTCTTAGAGGTTTTTGATTCTTTTACATTGTCGGTTTCCTGATCGGAAAAGAAAGTATTTTTGGATGACATAATTTTGGTTTTTATAGTGGAACTTAATTCTTGTATAATTGTTTTCAGTATATAACAAGCAACTGTTATTCCAACAACAACTCCACCTATAAATCAACCACTTACAAAAATCAATATTTTTATAAGTGTGTAAAAAATACTCATCAATTACCCATTCTCCACTTTTAAACCACTTTTGGTATACAAATAATCACCTAACTTAATACCGCTTTTGTCTATACCATCTCTAAAAAATCATCTTCAGAAATTATAGTTATTCCTAAGTCTGTTGCTTTTTGCAATTTGGCAGGTCCCATATTGTCTCCTGCAATTATATAATCCGTTTTTTTAGATATAGAACTACTTACTTTTCCGCTATTGTCTTCTATTAATTTCTTCAATTCATTTCTAGACACTTTGTGAAATACTCCAGAAACTACAAAGGTTTTTCCTGACAAAGTATCTGTTTGGTTTTGCAGCACTTCTTCTGATAAAGAAAACTGCAATCCATATTCTTTTAATCTAGCAATTAACACCTGATTTAAAGGCTCGTTTTTAAACGCGATAATACTTTCTGCAATTCTATCACCAATTTCATCTACCGCTATTAAAGTGTCAAAATCGGCTGCAAATAAAGCATCTAAATTTTTAAAAGCATTGGCTAGTTTTTTTGCAACGGTTTCTCCCACAAAACGAATTCCTAAAGCATACAATACTTTTTCAAAAGGGATTTGTTTAGAAGCTTTAATTCCTGCAATTATATTCTTAGCTCCTGTTTCTCTAATTCCAACAACTCTTCTGTTAGCTATTTTACTAATTGTTTCGTTAAATTTCTCGTATTTATCTTCAAAAACAGCTATAGATTTTAACTCATCTACATATTTTATTTGTTTTGATGCATTTAACAATTCATCAAAAGAAGTATCAAACAAATTGGCTCCTTTTTCTTTTCCATTAAATTTTAAGATTAAAAAGTCTGACAAAGAAACATATCCTTTTAGGGCTACAAATTCACTTAAATTTTGTTTTAAAACAATCTCATATCTATGTTTAAAAATTCTTTTAAACTTACCTAACACCTCTGCATCTTTGGGTTCTAGTGTATATTCTGTATGTAATAAATCTTGAATAGCTTCTATTTTTGAGGCCAACAAACTAGCCAGCCTTTTAGAAACATTTGCATAACCCAATCCGAAAATTGCATTTTCTATAGTTATTTGAAGTTTGTTTTGATAAACCAATCCAGACACTTCACTATCGTATGCTTTTTCTACATTTAAAATAGTATCATACGTTAAAGCATACAGATCGGCATAATTTTCTATCAATCCAACATCGCAAAGCAAATCAACCGTTTCTCCTCCCAATCCATCAACATCCATGGCTTTACGGCTAATAAAATGCTGAATTCTACCCGAAACTTGTGGTTTACAACCATACTCATTAGGACAATAATGTTTGGCATCTCCTTCTTTTCTAACCAACGGAGTATTACATTCTGGACAATGAGTAGCGTATAATGTTGGCAAAGAATCTGCAGGTCTTTGTGTTAAATCTACTCCCACAATTTTAGGAATAATTTCTCCTCCTTTTTCTACATACACCTCATCACCTATTCTAATGTCGTGCAACGCAATTTGATCTGCATTGTGTAACGAGGCTCTTTTTACCGTAGTTCCTGCCAATTGCACTGGCTCTAAATTGGCTACGGGAGTTATAGCTCCTGTTCTACCTACTTGATACGTAATTTGAAGCAATTGAGTAGAAACTTGCTCAGCTTTAAACTTATAAGCAATTGCCCAGCGTGGAGATTTTGCGGTATACCCCAACTCTTCTTGCTGACGAATATTGTTTACTTTAATTACAATTCCATCCGTTTCATAAGGCAAATCAAAACGAGCTTTGTCCCAATATTCAACAAAAGCAACAACTTCATCTATAGAACTTACTACTTTTATAGTTTCTGGTACTTTAAAACCAACCGTTCTTGCTTTTTCTAAAGCTTGAGCATGACTGGTAAATTCGTTATTATAAGTCAACACTTGATACAGCAAACAGTCCAACGGTCTTTTAGCAACCTCAGCACTATTTTGTAGTTTTAAACTACCACTAGCGGTATTTCTTGGGTTTTTATAAATTTCTTCTCCTGCCTCTTCTCTCGCCAAATTCATTTGATTGAATCCGTCCAAAGGCAAAATAATTTCTCCTCTAATCTCAAAATTATCCACAAAATCTCCCTGTAATTTTAACGGCAAAGATTTAATGGTTTTTACGTTGGCTGTAACATCATCTCCCTGCACACCATCTCCACGTGTTACCGCTTTTACCAACACACCGTTTTCATAAGTTAGGTTGATAGAAGCTCCATCGTATTTAAGTTCGCAGGTATAGGTAATTTCTCCTTCTATAATTTTAGAAATACGTTTTTCCCAATCTAACAAATCTTCTTTGCTGTAGGAGTTATCTAAAGAATACATTCTGTTTTTGTGAACTACCGTTTCAAAATTTTTGGTAACAGCTCCTCCTACTTTTTGAGTGGGAGAATTTTCGTCTGCAAACTCAGGATGTGCTTCTTCTAAAGCCTGAAGTTCTTTCAGCAACATATCAAAATCATAATCAGAAATAGTTGCATTGTCTAACACATAATATTCGTAATTGTGTTTGTGCAACGTATCTCTTAAATTTTCTATTTTTTGCTGAATAGGATGCTTCATTTTTGTAAAAATTTTAAGCGTAAATTTATGACGATTATTTTAGATACCACAACAATAAAAATTGATATTGATTATATATTTATTTCCAAAACACTTATAGATCTTCAAATAAGCTAAAAAATAAATTCTTTAATTTAGTAAGAAAATTACACCTTGAAGAAAGAAGAACTATTATCAACAATTTTAGCAAGCTTAGAAAATGGAAATGAGAATGTACTGCTACATATTCAAGACAAAAAAATTCAAATAGACTGTATAATATCTGATTTTAAAAATTACTTTGGCTTTAGCTTTGACCATTGTGATTTCACAATTAAAAACCTTTCTTTCAACATATTAAACAACACTTCTAAAAACAAAAGCATATCATTTAACAGCTGTAAATTTGATACTTCTTTTTTTTTAGAACTCTCTAACTTAAATCAAGTTAATATTAGTGACTGTTCTGTTAAAAACAATAATTACAAAACTATTACCATTGAAGACTCTAATGTAGATTATTTAACTATTCAGCATAATCCAAACAACAAAATTGAAGCTCCAAACTATCATTTTGAAAAAGTAAATTTACATTCTTTATTAATAAAAAATATTGACTCTAAAAACTCTATTAGATTCACTAAACCCAATAATATAATAGAAAGACAGTTACAAATAGATAATTGTAGTTTTGAGTCTATTTCCTTATTTGATATAACTTTAAATGGTAGAGGAATAATTAAAAACGTTGTAAAAACTAATTCTTTCTACGCTCATAATTTAACAATAAACAAAACAATTAATATAAATAATAATAAGTTTAAAAAAATGACTTTCGATGATTGTTTTTTTTACGGAAATACATCAATGCAAGATAATCATGTTGATAAAATTGAATTAAAAGATACTTTTTTCTCATTACCTCCATTTTTAGACAACCTACAAACTAACATTTCTAATTATAACGCTAATGATATTAAAACCGTCAGAACGATAAAACAACAATTACAAAAAACGGAGAATAGAATTGACTACGATAAATTTAGAAGTTATGAATTAGAGCTCTATAAAAAAGAATTACAATCAACTAAAAAATGGTGGAATGGTGATTTACTAATTCTAAAATTAAATAGCCTTTTCTCTAACCATGGAACTAGCTGGGGCAAAGCATTAAAAATGACTTTACTTTTCGCTTTTGGTTTTTATAGTATTTTATACTTTGTTAAAAATTGGCAAAATGAATTTGATATCATCAATGGATTTAATCATTTTACCTCTGGTTATTTTAAATTTATGTTGGTCACTAACTTTTATGATCCATTGTCAGAAAAAAGAGAGTTTTTAAGTCGTTTTGTAGAGTGGATTCCATTCATTTTTGGGAAAGTTTTTATTGGTTATGGTTTGTATGAAACCATTCAGGCTTTTAGAAAATACCGTAAATGATTCCTAACAATTACATTCTTTATTTTATTGTGGGTATTTACTTGGTCTATTTTATTGGACTTATTATACCTATACGCAAATATGGAATTATCCCCAGAAAACAAAAAGGATTGATAGGAATTGTAACCGCTCCGTTACTACACAGCAGTTGGAAACACTTGGTGTCTAACACGGTTCCAATACTCGTTTTGTTGTTTACCTTACATTATTCTTATCCTACAATAGCAATAAAAGTAATTGCTATTGTACTTTTTTTAGGTGGATTCTTAGTTTGGCTCTTAGGTAGAAATGCCAATCATATGGGTGCTAGTGGACTTATTTACGGATTGGCCACATTTATAATTGTAAACGGATTTTTAAGCAATACCTTACAACCTTTGTTGGTTTCTGTAATTGTTCTTATTCTGTATGGTGGATTGCTTTGGGGAATTTTTCCATCATCCAAAAAAAACACTTCTTGGGAAGGTCATTTGTTATATGCTATTGCGGGTGTTTTTGCTGTTTATTATTTTAAATAATCAGAATTTTAAACATTCCTAACCCTAAAAAAACTTCTCGACTACGCTAGAAGATTTAATAAAATATTAGAAATTAGAACTAATGCGTAACCGATGATTCTCTAACATTTAAACGTCCGTTTAACACAATGGTTTGTGGCACAAACATTCCTTTATTCTCCAATTGTTCTATCAATAAATTAGCAGCGGTAATCCCTATATCTTTGGTAGGTTGCTCAACGGTTGTTAAAGTAGGATGAATGTGTTCTGCCAATCTAGACTCTGTAAAACCTACAATAGCAACATCTTTAGGAATGTTATACCCATACTCTTTAAAAACTCGCATGGCACCAATAGCACAATGGTCATTTGCTGCAAAAATAGCTCTAGGCACTTGGTTATTTTCAATCATTTGTCTTGCAGCCTTTGCACCTTCTTCCATAGAAAAACCACAAGGAATTATTTTCCCAACGTCTCTTCTGTGTTTTCTGTGTGCTTTTTCAAAACCCATAATTCTATTTAAAGACAGTCTCATGTGTTTGGGACCACTTAAATAAACAATATCTTCATAACCTTGCAATATTAAATGTTCGGTGGCAAAAAATGCCCATTTAAAATCATCAAAAACTACTTTACATGCATCTAATTTATCTGCTACTCTATTAAAAAATACGATGGGCATTTTATCATCTAACAACTCTTTGTACTTTTCAATATTGTCATCTTCTCTAATTAAAGAAACAATCAAACCATCTACCATATTGTCTAATAGAGTTTCTAAATTTTTTAATTCTGTTTCCGATGAATCATTAGACTGCATAATTAGTACTTGATACCCTTTATCTATCAATACTTTTTGTGCTTCCATAATTACATCAGGAAAATAACTGTTTACAAACTCCGGAACAATAATTCCAATATTGTAAGAACGTTGTTGTATCAATTTTCTAGCAATAGGATTGGGTCTGTACCCCAACTCTTTTGCCGTTTTTATAATTAACTCTTTGGTTTCTTCTTTAATATCGTATTTGTTATTAAAAGCTCTAGAAACCGTAGATACTGATACGTTTAATTTTTTAGCAACATCTTTTATGGTAGTTCTCTTCATGTTTCAATATTAAACATTCGGAAATTAATAGTCAAGTTTCGGAAACGTTATCGGTAAATAAAAGAACATCGGAAACGTTTCCGATGTTCTTTTTTAGTACTTCAAGCACATCAATCTAAAAAAATGTAGGAATTTAGAAGTACACAAATAGAAAACTAACCAAATAGCCAAGAAAAGCAACTATATGTTAATTGAAAATTATACAACACAAACAAGACCCAATAGAGAAACTACAATCAATTCTGATTTTACCATTATTGGTGGAGGAATTGCAGGAGTTTGTGCCGCTATTACCGCAGCAAGAAAAGGAACTAAAACCGTTTTAATTCAAGACAGACCTGTTTTAGGAGGAAATGCATCATCAGAAGTGCGCTTGTGGATTTTAGGAGCTACATCTCACATGGGAAACAACAATCGTTGGTCTAGAGAAGGTGGTGTAATGGATGAAATTTTGGTAGAAAACATGTACCGAAATAAAGAAGGAAATGCCGTTGTTTTTGATACCATTCTTTTAGAAAAAGTATTGGAAGAAAAAAATATTACCCTTTTATTAAACACTGCAGTTTACGATATTTCTAAAAAAAACGATACTAATATTGAGTCTGTAAAAGCTTTTAACAGTCAAAACTCTATTAGTTACACCGTTAAATCACCTTTGTTTTGTGATGCTTCTGGTGATGGTATTGTCGCCTTTAAAGCGGGGGCAGCTTTTAGAATGGGTGCCGAAAAAAGAGAAGAATTTGGAGAATTATTTGCTCCTGACGATTCTTATGGGGAACTACTAGGACACTCTATGTATTTTTATAGCAAAAGAGAAGATTTTCCTGTAGATTACACAGCTCCTTCTTTTGCCTTAAAAGATATTACCGAAATCCCTAGATACAAGGCCATTGGTAAAGATGACAAAGGATGTCGTTTTTGGTGGTTTGAATATGGAGGTAGAAAAGATACCATTCACGACACCGAAGAAATTAAACAAGAATTGTGGAAAGTAATTTATGGTGTTTGGGATTATATTAAAAACTCTGGAGAGTTTAAGGATGTAGAAAACCACACTTTAGAATGGGTAGGAACCATTCCTGGAAAAAGAGAAAGTAGACGTTTTGAAGGTTTGTATATGATAAAACAACAAGATGTTATAGAACAAAAAAACTTTGATGATGCAATTGCACATGGTGGTTGGGCTATAGATTTACACCCAGCTGATGGAGTTTATAGTAAATTGTCGGGCTGTACACAATGGCACTCTAAAGGAGTATACCAAATTCCGTATAGAACTTTGGTTAGCAAAGATATAGACAATTTATTTTTAGCAGGTAGAATTATTAGTGCTACACACGTGGCTTTTGGATCAACAAGAGTAATGGCTACCAACGGATTAACTGCACAAGCTGTAGGTATGGCCGCTGCTATTTGTCACGAAAAAACAGCGTTGCCTAAAGATCTTTTAGAAAAAAAGAATCTTTCTTATTTACAGAATGAATTAAACATTACAGGACAATCTATTCCTGACTTTCCTATTATTAAAGAAAGTAACTTAGTAAGTACTGCTTCTATTTCTGCTTCATCTACATTAGCCTTGTCAGAAATTCCTTTTAACGGAGAATGGATGAGTTTAAAACTAGCTGCCGCTCAACTACTACCTTTAAAAGCAAATGTAAATTATACCTTTAAAGTATTGGCAAATGTTACAGAAGATACCGTATTAACTGTTGAGTTGCGTAGTTCTAAAAAAACTAAAAACTATACTCCTGATGTTATTTTAGAAAGTAAAAAAATATCCTTGAAAAAAGGAGAACAAAATATTGAAATTTCTTTTTCAAAATCTGTTTCCGAAGATCAATATGCTTTTGTTACTTTTTTAGCAAATGAAAGTATTAGCCTTAAGAATAGTGAATTTAGAAGTACCGGAATTATTTCGGTTTTTAACGGAGTAAACAAAGCAGTTTCTAACAACGGTAAACAAACTCCACCAGAAAACTTAGGAGTAGACACTTTTGAATTTTGGACTCCACACCGTAGACCAGAAGGAAGAAATATTGCTATGGAAATTTCTCCTGCTATTAGCTCTTTTGATACTTCTAATATTGGGAATGGATACGTAAGACCTTGGGGACAAGCCAATGCTTGGACAGCAAATTTATCAGATCAAAAACCTGAATTAAAAATTGAATGGGATACTGAAAAAACAATTTCAGAAATTAAACTATTTTTAGATACAGATTACGACCACCCAATGGAATCTACCTTATATGGACATCCTGAGGCTGTTGTTCCTTTTTGTGTACGTAACTATGTTATAAAAAATAATAATGGTGAGGTACTTTTTACTCAAAAAGACAATCATCAAACAATTAATACCATCAAATTAGAAACACCAATTAAGACAACAGGAATTGTTATAGAACTAGAAAAGCCTTTAGAAAATGTTCCTACATCTATTTTTGAAATTTTTTGTAAATAATTATTAAATAAATACTATGAGTACTATAGATATTGGAGTTATTATCCTTTTTTCCATACTTGTTTTTGTCTGTGGATTAAGCTTTTCCAAATCAGGAAAAAACATGAAATCTTACTTTGCTGCTGGTGGTGGTTTACCTTGGTGGATGAGTGGATTGTCTTTGTTTATGAGTTTCTTTTCTGCAGGTACTTTTGTGGTTTGGGGAGCTATTGCATACAGTAGTGGTTGGGTTGCCGTAACCATACAATGGACCATGTGTATTGCAGGTATTATTATTGCATTTTTTATTGCTCCAAAATGGCAAAAAACAAAAGCATTAACCGCAGCAGAATACATTACAAGTAGATTAGGTTATAAAACTCAAAAAGTTTACACCTATTTATTTTTAGTTATTTCAATTTTTACCACAGGTACTTATCTGTATCCTGTTGCTAAAATTGTAGAGGTTTCTACCAACATTCCTATTTCTACCAGTATTATCTTTTTAGGAGTTATTATTCTAATTTACACCGCTGTTGGAGGCTTGTGGGCAGTTATTGTTACCGATATTCTACAATTTGTTGTACTTACTGCAGCTGTATTAATTGTAGTTCCTTTAGCCTTAGACAAAGTAGGTGGTATTGATGGATTTATTAGCAAAGCACCTGACAACTATTTTAATTTGGTAAATGCTGAATATTCTTGGGAGTTTATGGTCGCTTTCGGACTGTACAATCTCTTTTTTATAGCAGGTCACTGGGGATATATACAAAGATATACCTCTGTATCTTCTCCAAAAGAGGCAAAAAAAGTAGGATTGGTCTTTGCTGGTTTGTATACATTAAGTCCTGTTATTTGGATGTTGCCTCCTATGATTTATAAAGTCTTGAATCCTGAATTGGGAGCTTTGGCTGATGAAGGAGCTTATTTATTAATTTGTAAAGAAGTTCTACCAATTGGTATGTTAGGATTAATGTTAGGAGGAATGGTTTTTGCCACTTCTAGTTCTGTAAACACTACTTTAAACATATCAGCTGGAGTATTTACCAACGATATTTACAAACATCTAAACCCTAATACTAGTGATTCTAAATTGGTGAAAATAGGAAAAACAACCACTATTGTTTTAGGAATCATCACCATAATAATTGCCTTATTAGTCCCTATGATGGGAGGAATTGTATCCGTAGTATTAACCTTAGCTGCCTTAACAGGTGGTGCTATGTTTTTACCTCCGTTATGGTCCTTATTCTCTAAACAACAAACAGGTAAAAGTGTTATTGTAGTAACGATAACCTCTTTAGCCATCAACTTATTTTTCAAATTTGTATCTCCAGAATTGTTTGATATTTCTTTAAGTAGAGCTAACGAAATGATTTTAGGAGTAAGTGGTCCAATTTTATTATTGGCCATATATGAAATCTATGCAAAAGCTAAAAACTTAGAGCCTACCCAATATAATCAGTATATAGAAAAATTGGCCGCTAAACCTATTTCTAATGATACAGAGGATTCTAAATCTCAAAATTTAAAAGGTGTAAAAGTAATTGGTATTGGAGTTTTATGTACCGGACTTATTATTTTAGGACTTACTTTTTTTAGCGAGACTCAATCAATTATTATCAATGCAATAGGATCATTAGTCTTATTTGGAGGAGCTTTTATAGTGTACAAATCATCAAAAACAAAAAGTTAAAATTCAACATATGAAATCAATATCTATATTAAAAAAATTAGGTCTAGGTTTAATACTAATAGCACTAACAATTTCTTGTGGAGCTAGTAAAGAACAAAATACAACCACTCAAGAACATAAGGTTTTCCCTTATAAATTACCTACAGAAAAGCCAGATATGCCCTTAAGTGCATCGGCAGAACGCATGTTTGATTATCCTGCTCCTAGAGCTCAAGACAACGAATTATTTTCACAATTTAAATACACCAAATTAAAAGGTTTTGATTACAACGGTGGTGATGGAACCATTTCTAGAAGAGACCCTACTAGACCTATAAAAGTAAATGACACTTATTATGTTTGGTACACAAAACGTCATACAAAAGTCCGTCCTATTGGTTGGAACAATGCTGCCAAAGCTACAGATGAAATTCCATCTACAGATTGGGATTTGGCAGAGGTTTGGTACGCTACTAGTAAAGATGGATTTAATTGGAAAGAGCAAGGATTTGCTATTAAAAGACCCGAAAAACCAAAATCTGGATGGAGATCTGTTTGTACTCCAGAAATTTTAATTTGGAAAGGAAAATACTACTTGTACTATCAAGCTTTTGATGAGCCTAGTGGATTAAGAGGTGATTTATGTCCAGTATCAATTTCATATGCAGATTCACCAAGTGGACCTTGGACACATGGTGGTGATGCTGTTATTCCTTTTGGAAAAGAAGGAGAATGGGATCACAAAGCAACACACGACCCTTTTCCTATTGTACACAACGGAAAGATTTATGTGTATTACAAATCGGCTTACAACAAGTGGCCAGACAACAGAAAAAACTATGCAGTAGGACATGGATTAGCTATGGCTGATGATCCTTTAGGACCTTATACAAAACATCCTTTAAACCCAGTTTCTACCTCTGGTCACGAAACTACATACTTTCCTTA
This sequence comes from Wenyingzhuangia heitensis, assembly GCF_011762155.1. Classification (GTDB taxonomy): domain Bacteria; phylum Bacteroidota; class Bacteroidia; order Flavobacteriales; family Flavobacteriaceae; genus Wenyingzhuangia; species Wenyingzhuangia heitensis. The sequence goes on along the minus strand of NZ_JAASQL010000002.1, from coordinate 89,982 downwards.
CAAAAAAGGAATTGCTGCTATTTATTACAAAGACGGTAACGAAAGAGAAACGGTACAGTATGCTGAAGATGGAGTAAACTTTAAAGTGGCTTCTAAAATTTCTTTAGTGCCTATTGCTGCAGGTCCTTATACTCCAGATGCTTTTACAGACACCAAAGATGGTAGAGGAATTACTTGGGGATTTTCTCACTTTATCAATGCTGGAACTAACGGAAAAAGATATTCTATTATTGCCAGATTTGATTGTGATTTAAGTTTAGATTATGATGAGCCAGGTTTTAAACAAACAGGTGTTTGGCACAAACCAGAAGTTTATTTTAAACAAGGATTGGGTAAATTAAGACATCATCCTGAAGGACGATAATTGTATCAAAACACCTCTCTTAAAATATTTTTATACTTTTGAAAAAAAATTACAATGGAAATAATTAAAAGTGAAAAAGATTTTACAGCGACTATTCTACTATGTTTCTTTTTAGGAGGTTTAGGAATTCATCGTTTTTATGTAGGAAAAGTAGGTACAGGAATTTTACAATTAATCACCTTTGGAGGATTAGGTATTTGGGCTTTGGTTGATTTTATCAGAATAATTTTAGGAAATTTTAAGGACAAACAAGGATATTACATCAAAAACTAATTCCTTTTTAAACAGGACATAAAACGCTCTTCACTAAAGTACTTTTCTTTGGTAAGAGCGTTTTTTTATGACCTTATAAAATGTATCTTTGCCATCCGCAATTTAATTCAACAAGATGGCATTTATAGACGAAATTAAACGTAGAAGAACCTTTGGTATTATCTCTCACCCCGATGCAGGTAAAACTACTTTAACAGAAAAATTATTATTGTTTGGTGGAGCTATTAGTGAAGCTGGAGCCGTAAAAAACAACAAAGTAAAAAAAGGAGCAACTTCCGATTTTATGGAAATCGAACGTCAACGTGGTATTTCTGTAGCTACGTCTGTATTGGCATTTATTTATAAAGATCGAAAAATAAACATCTTAGATACACCGGGTCACAAAGATTTTGCTGAAGATACATTTAGGACTTTAACAGCTGTTGATAGTGTTATTGTGGTTATTGATGTTGCGAAAGGTGTAGAACCTCAAACTGAAAAATTAGTAGAAGTTTGTAGAATGCGTAAAATACCGATCATTGTTTTTATCAACAAATTAGACCGTGAAGGTAAAGATGCTTTTGATTTATTAGATGAAGTAGAACAAAAATTAGGATTAACTACTACTCCACTTTCTTTTCCTATTGGAATGGGTTACGATTTTAAAGGGATCTACAATATTTGGGAAAAGAAGATTAATCTTTTTGATGGAGATAAAAAACAAAAAATAAGTAAAGGAGTTGAATTTACAGATATTAACGTTCCTGAATTGGATCAATTAATTGGAGAAAAAGCAGCAAACACTTTACGAGAAGATATAGAAATGGTAGAAGGAGTGTATCCTCCATTTGATCAACAAGATTATTTAAACGGAGACTTACAACCTGTATTCTTTGGTTCTGCATTAAACAATTTTGGAGTAAAAGAATTGTTAGATTGTTTTATAGAAATTGCTCCTACTCCACAACCTAAAGAAGCAGAAGAAAGAATAATAGATTCTAAAGAAAATAAATTAACCGGATTTGTATTTAAAATTCATGCCAACATGGACCCTAAGCACAGAGACCGTTTGGCATTTATAAAAATTGTATCTGGTACTTTTAAACGTAACGTGCCTTATTTACATGTTCGTAATGGTAAAAAAATGAAGTTTTCTAGTCCCAATGCCTTTTTTGCAGAGAAAAAAGAGATTGTAGATGAATCTTTTCCAGGAGATATTGTAGGATTGCATGATACTGGAAACTTTAAAATTGGAGATACTTTAACCGAAGGTGAAATCATCAACTTTAAAGGAATTCCTAGTTTTTCTCCGGAACATTTCCGTTATGTAAACAATGCAGATCCTTTAAAGTCTAAACAATTATACAAAGGATTAGACCAGTTAATGGACGAAGGTGTGGCACAATTATTTACTTTAGAATTAAACGGACGTAAGGTTATTGGAACCGTTGGAGCCTTACAATACGAAGTAATTCAGTACCGTTTAGAACACGAATATGGAGCTAAATGTACTTACGAAAACTTAAACATGCACAAAGTATGTTGGGTACAACCTACAAATAACAAAGAAGAATTTGCCGAATTTAAACGAGTAAAACAGCGTTATTTAGCAAAAGACAAACAAGGTCAGTTAGTGTTTTTAGCAGATTCTGCTTTTACCATACAAATGACACAAGATAAATATCCGTCAGTTAAACTTCACTTTACTAGTGAATTTAAATAAGATATAAAATGTATAAACTGTTTTTCTGGCTTTTATGCTTTATTACTTTTCTAACATTTGGACAGGAAAACAGTTCTTCTAATTTTGGTTTTTATAATTCAAACAATCACATACGTTTAAATTATATACCTGTTGCAATGCCTATTCAACAGCATAATAATTTAAAAACAACTATGGGATTGGCAGGACTACATTACTTAGTTCCTATTCATAAAAACATATATGGAGGCCTTAACATGCATGCGGCTTTATTTGGAGATCAAGGAGGATTATTTACATTAGGACTCGCTTTGGGCTATCAACAAAAAATATTTTCTAATTTGTTTTTAGATGGTAATATAAATTTTGGTGGTGGTGGTGGTTACAGAAATTTGATCAACAAAGGAGCTTATATAAATCCTAACATTGGATTTTTATATCATTTCCCTAAATTTAACATTGGTTTACAATACAGCCATTTTAATTTTTACACAGGGAGTATTAAAAGTAATTCTGCTTCTATTTTTGCAGAAATCCCCATTAATGTTCGGGTGGGTAATTATAAAAAAGCCCATCAACAATTTAGACCTAATGCAAACTCTCCGTGGTATAGAGCATTTCATAAAAACGGATTTGTTTTACGTACAGATCAATTTATTGCTATCGGAAACTCTCGTAAAGATGCAGCAAATCAATTTGAATTAATTGACAATACGTTGTATTTATTAGGTTTTGAATATCAAAGATATATAACGTCTAACACTTTTGCCTTTGTACATACAGATGCTATTTATAAGGGTTTAACAGCTGGTTTTATGGATTTGTTTGGTGGTATTGGTTACGAACCTATACAAACCAAACATTTTAATGTATTTACAAAAATTGCTTTTGGGGCTGCAGGAGGTAGAATAAAGGAAGAAGGTGGAGCTACTTTGTACCCCAGTTTTGGATTGGAATACAAATTAAACAAAACCATTTCTTTACAAGGTCATGGCGGTTATTTAAGAGCTATTGATGGAGATTTTGAAGCCTATACCTTAGGTGCAGGTTTAAAAATTAATACTTATACGGGTGGTTTTTATAATTTGGAAAACAACAAAAGAGCTTATCAACTAAAAAGTAACGGAATTAGATTTAGTGCACAGCATCAAACCTATTTTGATATACACAGACACCAAAGAGAACCTATAGATTTACACTTATTAGCACTACAGTTAAACTATGATATTAACAAATTTTTATATGTAACAGGACAGGCTTCTTTTGCTTATGAAGCTACCTATAATGGAACTGATAAAAAAAGTGAATTAGGAGCAGGTGGTTATGCCGATGGAATGGTTGGATTCGGATTCTATTCTCCTATATTTGCAAAAGAAAAAATACAGTTTTTCACCGAGTTCTTAGTAGGAGCTGGTGGAGGTGCTGGAATTGATACAAAAGAAGGAATTATTGCCAAAGCAAAAGTTGGAGCGTATTACCATATAAACAATACATTCTCTATAATGGCTTCTGCAGGTAAGGTAACATCACCTTCAACAAGTATCAACTCAAACAATGTAAACATCGGATTTAGTGTGAATTTTTCATCACTAAAATCCATCTTTAAAATAAATAAAAAAGAGATGAACAACGGATTGTACGCAAAATTTAACACCTCTAAAGGTGCTATTTTAGTAAACTTAGAATTTGAAAAAACTCCTGGAACGGTAGGTAACTTTGTTGCTTTGGCAGAAGGAAACATGGAAAACGAGGCAAAACCACAAGGAACTCCTTATTATGATGGATTAAAATTCCACCGTGTAATTGCAGATTTTATGATTCAAGGAGGATGTCCTCAAGGAACTGGAACAGGAAACCCTGGTTATAGTTTTGACGATGAAATTGTAGCAGAATTAAAGCATGATACTCCTGGAAAATTATCTATGGCAAACGCAGGACCAGGAACTAATGGTTCTCAGTTTTTTATTACACATGCAGCTACTCCATGGTTAGATGGTAAACACACTGTTTTTGGAAGCGTTATTGAAGGTCAAGATATTGTTGATGCTATTGAGCAAGGTGATGAGATTGAGACTTTAGAAATTATTGCAGTAGGTGAAACGGCTGAAAAATTTAAAGCAATTGAAGCATTTAGAACTTTTGAAGGTTCTAGAGAAGCGAACTTAAAAGCACAAGCAGAAGCTCGTGAATTAGAATTAGAAAAATTAGCTGCTGGATATGAAAAAACAGCTAGCGGATTAAGGTATAAAATAATTCAGTCTGGAAACTCTGGTAAAAAAGCTACCAAAGGACAACAAGTATCAGTACACTACAAAGGGCAATTGGCTGATGGAACTGTATTTGATTCTTCTTATGAAAGAAAGCAACCTATTGATTTTGCCATTGGAGTTGGTCAAGTTATTTCTGGATGGGATGAAGGAATTCAATTATTAGAAGTTGGAGACAAAGCTCGTTTGGTAATTCCATCTGATTTAGGATATGGTTCTAGGGGTGCTGGAGGAGTAATTCCACCAGATGCTACATTAATATTTGATGTAGAATTGGTAAACGTAAAATAATTTACCCTACATTTTTAACATTTAAAACCCTTTGTTTATTCAAAGGGTTTTCTTTTTTAAGAACATAAAAAAAGGGTTTATCATTAAAATGATAAACCCTTTTAATTTATAATTATGTTTTCTTAGAAAATTTTAAATCTACCACCTATCAATAAAGTTCCTTGTATAAATTTAAAATCTTGTGAAGCAGAATCAGATTTACTTTGTGTTGTTCTTATATCTGACATATTGATATACCCCGTTCTTAAATCTGTTTGAATAAAAAAGTGTTTATAAATAACAAAGTTAAGACCTAACTGAGCATGTATTCCATATCCTGATACATGAAAATCATCATGTCTTTCTTTACCTAATAGCGTTGAATTTGTTTTAGGTAATAAAATTCCTGCACCGATACCTTCTGTTAAATTAATGACAAAATTTTCGGAATGCAATCCAAAACGACTACTAATATCATCAAATCTATTTACTGACAAATGAATATAGTTCAATCCGTCTGTATGCTCAAATTTTAAAAAATCTTCTGTTTGCTTAATTCCATTATCTACAAAAGGAGATACAGCTCCGTCTGCACCTACAACACCATAACTAGGATCAATTTCTCCATTAATAGTTAACCACTGGTCTTGTACCGTTACATATTTCATATGATCTAATCCTAAGACAACACTATAGTTTTCACTAAAAAAATACCCTATTGCAGCATTGGTTTGTGGCAAGGTAACATTTCCTGGATTTAAATATTTATTAGCCGAGAAAGGAATCTGTTTGTCTTTAGCTACTACATCTTTTAACGTAAAATTATAATCGTCTCCTTTAAAGGTAATGTCAGATGCTGAATAAGCCGATCTATTCCATCCCCAGTAAGCATAAAATTTACCTTTATTCTTTAATTTTGTTTCTTGAGCTTGAATGGCAATTGTGAATATAGCCAACATCAAAAATAATCTTGTATTTTTCATATATTATATAGGTATATTTGATTTTTAAAAGTTTGGCAAATTTAGAAAATAAAATGAGTAATAGTTTTAAAAACATAGAAGATCTTATAAAGCGTAAACACCTTGTTTTGTTTGACGGTGTTTGTAATTTATGTGATAATTCTGTTCAGTTAATTATTAAAAATGACGTTAAAAACGTTTTTAATTTTGCTACTTTACAAAATATAGAAGCTCAAAATTATTTGGCTAGTAAAGGAAATAAGTACAAATCTATAGACTCTATACTGTTAATAACCCAAACTAAAATTTACACAAAATCTAGTGCTGCATTAACTATTGCTAAACACTTAAAAGGATTGTACCCAGCTATTTATGTCTTTTATATTATCCCCAAACCAATACGAGATTGGGTTTATGATTTTATTGCCAAAAATAGATATAGGTGGTTTGGTAAAAAAGATAATTGTATGATTCCTACTCCAGATTTAAAAAATAAATTTTTATAAGTAACATTTTGTTGTATATACTAGTTTATCGGTTATTTTTGTCCCAAATTATTTTTGATGGACAAATTAAAACAGCGTTGGGGCCTTACATCTAACTGGGAAATAGTAGCAATACTAATTGCTTTTAGCATTAACGGTTCTTTTGCAGCTTATATTGTTAGACCTACACTTTCTATAATAGGTATTACCAAAGAAAACCTAAACATTGTTATTTATTATATTTTATATATTGTTCCTGTTTTTATTGTCTATCAATTTACCTTACCCTATACAGGTTGGCTAGTTGGTCAATACAAATTTTTTAAAAACATGCAGAATAAAATGATGAAACGAATGAAGTTTAAATCTTAGCTTCTTTTTTATCAAAAAACAAACTTAAAACATAGGTAATTGTAAAAGTTGGAATTAGATCAGTAAAAGGTAATATTTCTTCTACAAAACCTATAACAGCCATATATTTAGAGACTTTATTTTTATATAGTTTTATCAAAATAAAAGAAGATAAAGGAGCCCATACGATGTCTATAAACTCCCCTAACTCTGGAACTAAATAAGATAACATTCCTATTAAATCTAACAGAACACTTAGGATGATTTTAATATATTTGGATTTCATAGTGTTAAAATATACAAAAGATGGATTTTAACCAAGTTATAAATAATATTGAGTTGCTAAAAAATGTTCCGCTCAAGGGCATTGAAGCTCACAAAGAATTAGCACCTTTTAGTAGACCTACATTTACAGAATACCAAATTCCGGAAAACGCAAAAAAAGCAGGTGTACTAATGTTGTTATACCCTGATGCCAACAATAATACAAATATATTACTAACTAAAAGAGCTAGTTATAAAGGTACACATAGTAGTCAAATTAGTTTTCCTGGAGGTAAAAAAGAAAACTTTGATATTAATTTACAAGAAACAGCTCTTAGAGAGACTTTTGAAGAAGTTGGAATTGCTAAAAATGAGATTACTGTATTAAAACAATTAACAACTATTTATATTCCTCCTAGCAATTTTTCGGTAAATCCATATATAGGAATTCTTAAAAAAACTCCTAATTTCACAATCAATCACGAAGTGGATCAAATTATTCATTTCCCTTTAAACAACTTATTGGATCCAAAAAAAATAGCTACCTTTAAATCCTCTACTTCCTATGCAAAAAACATAGAAATCCCTTGTTTTGTCTATAATCATTACAGAATTTGGGGAGCTACAGCTATGATTCTTAATGAAGCTAAAGAAGTACTAAAAACACTATAATTAGGAACAAATTATTGTAAATTTGTTTTTTACTAGAAAAAATAATAAGATATAAATGAGCTTATTTAAAAAAAACCCTTTTGGGCAATACCTTTTTTTAAAAAGAATAATCATCAGCATAATTGGAATCGTTTCTTATAGAAGATACAATGGTTTTAATAAATTAAAAATTGAAGGTTCTGAAATACTAAAAGACCTTCCTGACAGAAATGTATTATTCATTTCAAATCATCAAACTTATTTTGCAGATGTAGCTGCTATGTACCATGTATTTTTTGCTACGCTAAATGGTAGAGACAATAGTTTAAAAAGATGGACTTATTTATTAAGTCCCAAATTAAACTTGTACTATATTGCTGCATTAGAAACCATGAAAGCTGGTTTGTTACCTAAAATATTTGCTTATGTAGGTTCTATTTCTATAGAGAGAACATGGAGAGCTGCGGGTAAAGATGTAAAAAGACAAGTTAAAATGTCTGACATTACCAATATTAAAAAAGCATTGGATGATGGTTGGGTTATTACATTTCCGCAAGGAACTACCAAACCTTTTAATCCTGTAAGAAGAGGTACTGCACATTTAATTAAAACCTATCAACCTATTGTAATCCCTATTGTAATTGATGGATTTAGAAGATCTTTTGATAAAAAAGGATTACTGATAAAGAAACGTGGAATTTTACAATCTATGGTGATTAAACAACCTTTAGAAATTGATTATGACAAAGAAGATGCAAATGACATTCTTAAAAAAATTGAATTTGCTATAGAGCAACATCCTTCTTTCTTAAAAGTTATTTCTGTAGAAGAATATGCAGAGCAAGAAAGAAAACTAAACAAACAAAGAGAGTTTTGGAGTTCTGAAGAAAAAGAAGAGGAATAATAAAATTAAAGCAGACACTACACTAGGCCGATATGTGTATAAGTTTCAAAACAGGGTTGAATATATATATTCAACCCTGTTTTTTTTGTTTAACTTTTAAAGTTTATATTAATTATGAATCCCGAAAACTTATGACAAGATGACTTTTTAAAACAATTTAAGTCAGGAGAAGAGCTTACCAATTCTCTAACTCAGATTCATTAGCAAGGTATAGAGCAAATCTTAGAAGGAGAACTAGATGGTCATATGGATTATATGACAAGTTTCAAAAAACGAAGTCCTAGTAACGCCAGAAATGGTTATTCTAAAAAGAAATTGAGAACAACCATAGGAGAGACTGAAATAGCTGTTCCAAGAGATAGAGATAGTTCTTATAACACAATGTTGGTAAAGAAAAGAGAAAGTCTTAAATCTGTTTTTCTTGCTTTAAGGGAATCAACAAAAAATAGACGATGCCCATTAGAAATTGGATCATAATTTTAAATCAATTTTTGGCTATATTTGAAAAGAGGATCCAAATATAAAATACTTGAACCCTGAATTTTTAACTTACACCAATTTTGAGATAGTGTCATACAAATGGAAATAAATATATTATAGAAACATAAAATTATTACACAAAAGACTTTTAAAATACTTCTTTGGTATAACTTTAAATATACATTAATATTATACACTAAAATGATGCTATTTTAAACTCTAAATCAAAAAAAAGACAGCTGTTAAGCTGTCTTTTTAAAGCATTAAAAAATTTTATTAATTATATACTTCTATCTCTTTTACTGAAATTATAGATTTAGCCGTAGAAACTGTAGTAACAGTAGTCGTTGTTTTATTAGTTGTATCATCAACAGTAACCTCTGTTGTTATTTCACCAATATCATCTGTTGATGGTGTAACTACAGGACTAGCATTAACATCTCCATCAATTTTGTCTACTACAGTAATAACCTTTTTTGTAGATTCTATCGTTAATCCTAAACCTGATATTACATCTAGCTTATTCCCATCAATATCTGTGTTTTTTATTTCTATTGAATAATCAGAATTTTCTTTTACCGTAATTACTTTATCTGGAAACTCTGTTACAAAATCATCTAAAATGATTTTATAATTATATTTAAAAACACCTTCTTTTGCTGCGGCAACAGGATCTGTAGTTGCTGGTACATAGGCTGTAGACTGAGTAAAAAACTCTTTAATTGGTGATGCTAATTCTGAGTTTATAAAATGAACTATGTAATTCTTTTCTTTAAATATTTCAATTTTAAACGGAACAATAACACTTTTATAACCTGAAGTAATATTATCATCTCCCGTAGGATTTTGAACAGTTACATTATAAATAGGTACCAATTCAATATCCGGTTTTTCAAAAGGGTTTTCCTCTTCACTGCAGCTTGTTAGCACTACAGTGAATAAGACTACTATTATATATATTATTTTTTTCATTTTTTTTTAATTTAATATTATTAACCTCTGTTAAATAGACTTTTTATGGTCTCGATTCTATTTCTACTAAAGATAAATCATCTACAAAAAATTTGGCATTATCACTTGAGATATCCGCTTTATTTACTTGAAATATCAACTTTCCTTTTGCAGCAGGGTCGTAATCTCCAAGTTCTATTTCAGCAGATAAAGTAGCCCATTCTCCTTTAGCAACAGCAGATAAATCCCACGTATGTGGCTTCCATGGACCTGAAAAATTAGTTATTAATTTAGATAAGTCTGTATTTGGATCTATATAAATTTTTAATGAATAAGTATAAGTAGCTGCAGGAATATTTAAATTAGTAGCTCCTGTACCTTGTACTTTTGCATTACCCCCCATTAAAGATGTAACCGTTTCAAACTTTAAACTGTTAGTTCCAGAATTTGCAAAAGAAGTACTATATGACCATTGATCTGGATGTTGAATAAACCACTCCTTACCTCCAGTTTCAAAACCAAAATGATCTTCTCCTAATATGTTTCCTCCAACAAATTTCACTGGCTCTGTTGTAATCTCTACTAATTCTCTCTCATCTAAAGAGGATATTGTTTTTCCTACATAACTAACTGTAGCTATATCTGTATTATACAATCTTGATTCTAAAGTTAAGTGTATCTTCGTTTTATCAAGGCTACTAACTTCTGCTTTTACAACATTAATATCTTGATCAAAACCTCCATTAGTTACATGTACAGTAAAATCTCCTTCTTGCTCTTTTAAAGCCTTTACTTCTCCCGTTACACCTAACTCTATAACATTGTTTGAAATTCTTTTAATTCCTGAATCTGCTAACACAAAAGGTTGAGATGATTGAACTACATTAATTTTAACAGGAATAGTATAATCCGTTTTAGCATTAGGAATATCATCACCTTCGCGAGCTGCTGTTAAAACACCTGCATCATATCCTTCTCCTAATTTAAAGAATGTAAAGTTATTTGTTAATTTACCTTTAGCTGTTTTTTCACTAGATGCACTTACTTTCCAACCATTAGCATTTGGTCTTCCTACAGTGGAAAGATCCTCATATGTTAAAAAATCTCCAGCTTCTACATTAACCGTCACCCAATCCTCTTTTTTTACAGGAACATTATCTACTGTACTATTAAATATTACAGTTCCGTTTTTATCCGAAATTTTCACTTCTGGTTTAATAATATCATAAACATCTACTTTCCAAGTTCTTGTAATTTCATATACATCTCCTTTTCTAACAGAAGAAATTACATTAGACCCTCTAAAATTCACAGAATCTTTAAATGTATTTATTATCGTTACATCATTAATACCTGATTTTAAAAACATTACATGTGCTGCCTTATTTTTAGAAACAGTACCTAAACTATTATCTACAAATAAAGGCAAGCTATCTTTAGATTTAAACCCTGTTTTTAAGTATTTATTTTCTTCCGCTATATGCCATTCATGACTCAATGCATTTTGTGACAAATCTATAAAAGAGATGAACTCATATACATTTTTAGAATAATCAATATCTGAATCTTCTGTAGCATTGCTTCTACCTTCAGAAATAGTCCAGGTTGCATCGCTTAAATCACTTAAAGCTTCAACCTCTTCATTATTACAACCTACAAATAGTAGTACAGTAATAATTATCGGTATTATTTTATTTATTTTCTTCATTTGATTTTATTTTATTAGTTCAACTCAGGGTTTCTTAATATTTCATTAAGCGGTATTGGATAATAATCATGTAATGTAGCGTTGTAGTTTATAAAAGCCTCATCATATTCATAATCAATTATATTTAAACCTGTTGCCCCAGGGTCTACATCTACAATTTCAGAATTATTTTTTGTAGTAGTACTTCCCGTTAAAAAACCAGTATCTTTGTCATGTGCATCATAAGTATAACTCGTTAGGTAAAATACTTCTCCTGACAATTTTTCATAATTTTCTTTAAGTTTCCCCCATCTTCTCAAATCAATCCATCTATCAGCATTTCCTTCTACAGACAATTCTAAAGGTCTTTCAACATACATTAAACGATTCATTAAAGTTTCTTTAGTATACTCCACATAATCAGCATCTGTATTTCCATCAGTATCTTTATCCGATTCAAATGTTGAGTCTGGCCATTTAGGATTAGGTTTCCCTAATAACTGTAATGCCCACCTATATCTAACAGCATTAATATTTTCTAAAGCTCCTTCTAAATCATCTTCTTGAATTAAACACTCTGCCAACATTAAATGTACATCAGCTAATCTTAAAACAATAACATTAGAACCTCTACTTCTTGACCCTCTAGAATCTGTATTAGAAAAATCTAAGTATTTTTTATAATAACCAAATCCCCAACCATTATTATTAATTTTAATTGCATCAGGTGTTTTTGTTTTTCCTGTTCCGTAATCAGATAATTCATCATTTACAATTGCAACCATAGTAGAGGCTCTTAAAGATATAGGTCTTAATACATCTTTTGTTGTACCATCTGGGTTAACTTCTGTAAAGAAGTTTCTAGAGTCTGCTAAATCTAACTCCTCATTTTTGTATTCATTTACAATCCAAGCAGGTGGATAAAATCCTGTATTAGCTGTACTTTCATGAGATAATTGATTTGACATTTTACCTGCTTCCCATACTGTAAAATCATTTCTATGCTCTGTATTGTATGCCAATTCAAATATAGACTCCTTATTAAATTCTCCTCCAGGAGTTTTAAATAGTAATGAAGTATCTTCTACCAATTCATAGCCACCGTTGTTAATTACATCATTAAAATAAACTTTAGCTTGAGCATATTCTTCTGCATATAAGTGACTTTTTCCTAAAAAAGTAGCTACTGCCCATTTTGTAGCAGAACCTAGATAATTATCAGGATAAGATTCTGGTAATTTTTCATATGCATACATTAAATCTTCTCTAAAAAAAGCTTTAACCTCTTCTGATGAAGATAATCCTTTACCAAAACCAGTTTCAACATTAGGTATTTCATCTCTAATAATAATGCGACCATTGTTGTATAATGAATGTAAGTAAAAATGCATTAGCCCTCTAAAAAATCTTGCTTGAGCCATTTGAGACTCCCAATCTTCAATTTCTGTTTCTTCAAGCGTAGGTTTTATTATATTTAAACCATTAATTACTTGATTAGCATAATATATGGTAGTATAATGTGCATCCCATTTAGCACTAATGTAAGGTGTACCACTATTATAGGACTGGTTATAAATTACTTGAGCATCAATTCTGTCTGGAACAGGTCTACCATACCCTGGGTACCCCATGTCTGATCGTATAGCTTCGTTTTTAATACTTAATAAAGACTCATCTAATAGTGAGTTGTATATTGAATTTAAGCCTTTTTGAGTATCTTTTAAACTTTCCCAACTAACCACCGGGCTGTTAGGGTTTAATTCTGTTAAAGATTCGTCTGAACACGAAAGCAGACTAAAAAACAGAAAAAATATAAATATGTTATTAATTTTTATATGTTTCATGATATTTCTTTTTTAATTAAAAGTTTAAGTTTAGCCCTAATAAATACGTAGCTGTAATTGGATATGCTCCTTTATCTAAACCTCTATTAGCAATATTTCCTCCAACAGAAGGATCGTATCCTGAATATTTTGTAAATGTTATAGGATTTTGGGCTGTAGCATAAATTCTAAACTTACTTAAACCTCCTAATTTTTCTAATGATTTTTTAGACAAACTGTATCCTATTGTAGCAGCTTTTAATCGTAAATAATCACCTTTTTCTAACCATAAATCAGTATTACCATTATAATTTGCATGATTTTTAATTGCTCCTTTATAAGAAGGGACAGATGTTACTGGGTTTATTTCTGACCATTGATAAATTAAATCTTGATGACGACCATACCCAAAAGCTGTTGCTTTAGAACCATTCATAATTTCATGTCCAATAGCAGCATACCAATTCATAGAAAAATCAAAACCTTTGTAGTTTGTGTTTAGGTTATAACCAATTTCAAAATCGGGCAAACCACTACCTCTATACGTTCTATCATCATTTGTAATTTCACCATCATTGTTTGTGTCAACAATAATCAAATCTCCCATTCTTGCTTGAGGTGATATTTTTTGATATTCTGCTAATTTTTCACTTGTATTTACAATACCATCTGTTGAATAAATAAAGTAAGCTCCTGCTTCATAACCTGTTGCTATAGCGGTAACTTGAGATTGATCTTTGGCTCCAGAAATTAAACCAGAATCATTTGCAAGTGTAAAACGTCCAAGTCCCTCAACACTAGATACTTCATTATCGTTTGTAGAAAATGTAGCACTCATATTAACTTTTACCTTCCCTACATTGGTTCTGTACTTAGAAGCAAATTCAAATCCTTGGTTTTTCATGTTACCAATATTTAATACAATTGTAGAGTTATTTGCTGCTCCTGTAGAACCTGCTAACTGTATCGGAAATAACATTTCTTCATTTGTTTTTCTATAATACTCTCCTGTTAAAGTGAATTTATTTTTAAACAAACTTAAATCAAATCCAAAGTTAGATTGTATGGATGTTTCCCATTTTAATTTTTCATTGGCATATCCATTTTGGATGTTACCATTTACTAAATTATCATTTCCAGAACGTCCGTAAGCATATTGATAATTTGTTGTAAAAATTGATTGATATAAGTAATTACCAACTCTTTCATTCCCTACAGCTCCATAAGAAGCTCTAAGTCTAAAGTTATTTGCCGTGCTTTTTATATCATTCCAAAAATCTTCATCAGAAACATTCCATGCAAAAGAAGCTGATGGAAATATAGCAGACCTATTATCTTCAGAAAACCTAGAAGAGGCATCTCTTCTAACACTTGAACTGAATATATATTTTCCTTTATAATTGTATTGAACTCTTAAAAGCATACCAAACGTGTTTGTAGTACTGTCTGGTCCAGATTCTACTGATGGGTTTAGTCTTGCCCCATTTAAAACCTTAATTGAATTATCTACTACCCCTGAAGCTCTCGCACTAAAACTTTCAACATCTGAATTTTGAAAAGAACCACCTGCTGTTAAGTTTACATTATGATCTTTTAAAAAATCAAACTTATAATTTGCAAATAAATCAAATGTTTGACTTAATCTTTTTTGAGCAGAATTACCTACAGAACTACTAGAAGCTGGACTACGAGAATTTCCAAAAACATCAGTTACCTCTTGCAACGGATTAAATGTGTGTCCATATGAATAATATGATGACAAACCAACTCTAGAAGTTAATCTAAATTTATCTGTAAATTTGTATATGGCATTAAACGTTGTACTTGCCCTTATGGTATTAATTTCATTTTCGTTTTGAAAACTATCCAACACCCAACCTAACACTGTAGCTGTAGATCCTCCTAAAGATACTAATTCTTCATCTACATCATTGTTTTGCAAATCTTGTTGTAATGGAGAATATTTAATAGTTTGTGTAATAAGACCTCCTGGTGACTTTTGATTTTTTTCTGTTGTTACAGCAATATTAGCTTTAATGTCCCATTTATCTTTTGTGTAAGCTGTATTTGCTCTAACATTAAAACGTTCAAACTTAGAATTAACTAAAGTACCTACTTGCTGAAAGAAACCAGTTGTTACATTGTATTTAATCTCTTTAGTTCCTCCTGAAATACTTAAAGAATGATTTTGTGTAGGTTGATTATCAATAACTACATAATCATATAAATTAGTATCGTTCTGATATGCTGTTGGTTGCAAACTAAAACCTAAGTCCAATTGGTCATCTCCTAATGTTAAAGAGGTAGAGTTTCTACTTTGTACTAAAATTGAAAACAATTGTTCATTAGCATTCATTAAACGAGTTGGAGAACCATTTAAAACTTTAATACCATAGCTAGAATTTATAGCTACTCTTAAACTACCTGCTTCTCCTTGTTTTGTTGTTATTAAAATTACCCCCGCTGCTCCTTGAGTTCCATATATAGCTGTTGAAGCTGCATCTTTTAAAACATCAATAGTTTCAATTTCGTTGGGAGCAATTCTAGGATCTCCATCTTGAATTACACCATCTACCACATATAAAGGATCATTACTACCTGTTAATGATGTAACCCCTCTAATTAAAATATCAGAACCTCCTCCTGGTTCTGCACTAGAAACAATATTCACCCCCGAAACTTGTCCTTGCAAAGCAGAGCCTAAATCAGATGTAACAATATTCTCAATGTCTTCTGCCTTTACCCTTGCTACGGCTCCTGTAATTTCTTTTTTCTTTACAGAACCATATCCAATAAGAACAACCTCATCTAATTCTTGTTGATCTGGATCTAAAGTAACATTTAAAACATTTCCTTTAATTGTTAAAGTTCTAGACAACATCCCCAAGTAAGAAAACTGTAAAACATCCCCTTCTTTAGCTTTAATAATATATTGTCCGTCAAAATCTGTACTAGTTACTAATTTAGATCCCAGTTTTTGAACCGTTGCTCCAATTAATGGCAATCCATCTGCCGAACTAGTCACAACACCTGTTATTTTATTTTGTGCATATGCTTTCCCCTGAAAACATACTAGTGATAAAAACATAATAAGAGCTATTTTTCTTACTATAGTTTCTATTTCTATTTTTTTATATTCCTTCATTTAAGTTAGTTTTTGTTTTTTAAAATTTCATCAAATTTGCTTTGTTGACAGTCCGCGATGCAATTTGTTGATTTTGTAAAAAAAATAGATTTCTCATATTTATTTGGTTTTTGATAGTTTATATATGATACTATTCCAACTAAAAGCTATGAGTTTTCTACCTATCTCACAACCATTTATCCTATTTATTGTTTAATAAAAAACAATAAGAACAATTTGTTGTCATATTATCAAAAACAAATTTCAAATTAATATACATTAGTCTTATGCGACTCGGTAAATAATTTGTACGCTCACGTACAAATACAAACACAAAATTGACAAATACCGAAGAGAAAAGATATAATCTACTAAAAAACAAACACTTAACTCTACATCACAAAAACACAAATCCCTTAGTTTTTATTAAAAAACTAAGGGATTTGTGTAAATTATACTTTTGTAAGTATCTTTAATCGTTGTTGGTATCCGGTAAATTATCCAATCCTTTTTTTACGAATTGACCTGGAGTTACGTTGTATTTGTCTTTAAAAACTTTGCTAAAATGAGACCTACTTTTAAACCCTGTAGCTACAAAAACTTCATTTACAGTCATTTTTTCTCTCACCAAAAACTCTGCAGCTTTTTTTAATCTAAAGTCTTTTAACAATTCAAAAGGAGTTTGATTGGTAATTTCTTTTACTTTTTGATAAAAATGAGTTCTGTTTAAATACAAATGTTTGGCTAAATTATCTATATCTAAATCTTTATTATCTAAGTTTTCTAAAATTAAATCATATAGCTTTTCTATAAAAACCATGTTCTTTTTAGAGTCTGTATTTTTTTCTAACTCCAAAGGAAAATCAATTTTAAAACGCTCTCTTAACTGCTTTCTATTTCTTAGTAAAGATTCTATAGTAGAAACCAACTGCTGCGTGTTAAAAGGTTTTTTAATGTAAGCATCTGCTCCTTCTTCTATTCCCTGAATTTGTTCATCTGTAGAAATACAAGCCGTTAACAAAACTACTGGAATATGACTGGTTTTTATATTACTTTTAACTGACTTGCATAGTTCAAAACCATTTAACTCTGGCATTAACACATCACTTAAAATAATATCTGGCCATTCATTCTCTAGAGCTTCTAAACATTCTGCTCCGTTTGGATAGGATTTTACTTCAAAAAAATGTGATAACATTTCTGTTACAAAGTTTCTCATATCTACATTATCTTCTGCATAAAATATTTTAGCCTGTGCAAATGTTTCATCAGATTTTATAGAGCTAAAATCAACTTCGGTATAAGATGCTATTGTGCTTACTTCAAATTTTTCTTCTTGTTGTAATACTTCTTCAATTTGAGATTGGTTGTCTAGCTCTTCTACAATAATAGGTAGCTTTATATGTATTTCGGTTCCTTTTCCTACCTCACTATCTGCATTAATATATCCATAATGCATTTCTACCAAACGTTTAGAAAAGGCCAAGCCAATACCAGCTCCTCCAATATATTCTTTGGTCATTCTTTGCGATTGATAAAAACGATCAAAAATATTTGGTAAATCTTCTGACGAAATCCCTTTTCCTGTATCTTTAAAAGAAACAATTAAGTTAGATTCATCAGAATAATAATTGATTTCTATTTTATCTTTGGCTTTTGTGTATTTAAAAGAGTTACTAAATAAATTATTAAATACTTTTTCTATTTTATCTTTATCTGCAGAAACATAAATTGTTTTGTTATTTCCGCTATTTATAACCAATTGTTTGTTTTCTTTTTGAGCTAAAAAATTAAAATCTGTAGATAAATTTCCTAAAAAAGTATCAAAACAAAATGTTTCATAATTCATCTTTAATTGTCGTTCATCCGATTTTTGAAATTGATTTACTTGATCTATCAGTTGAGATATTCTTTTTGATTGCCTTTGTACAATTCCTAATTTATCTACAACATCTACCTGTTCTCCTGCTTTTATTTTTGATAATAAAAAGTCTACAGGTCCAGATATTAATGTTACCGGAGTTTTTATTTCGTGAGTAATATTGGAGAAAAATCGAAGTTTAGATTCGTTTAAATCTTTTAAATTATCTATTTCTAATTGCTCTATTTCTAAATTGTGATTTAGTTTTTGAATTTTAAAGAAAATTTGAAAGACTATATAAATAATTAAAAATCCGAACAACACATATAAAACATATGCAATATTAGATTTCCAAAATTCAGGATGTATTTCAATTTTCAACTCCTTGGGAGTTGTCCATTCTTGTATTGAGTTAGATGCTTTTACTTGCAATTTATAATTTCCTGATTGCAATCCATTAAACTCAATTAAATTTTGACCACTTTTTAATTCAATCCAATTTTGATGTAAAGGGGTTAATTTATATTTTATAAAACGGTTTTTGTAACTAGAGTAATGCAACGGAACTACCTCTACAGAAAAAACATTTTGATTGTGATTTAATTCTATATGAGTTCCATTGGTTAAGTGTTTTTGTAGAACAATTTTTCCTTCAAGGGTGTCTCTTGGTTTTACAACTTTATTATAAATTCTAAAATCACCAAACTCTACTCTTGGCAAAGGTTCTTTTTGAATTATTTTTTTGGGATTAAAATAACAAAAACCATGGTTTCCAACAAAAACAAATTGATCTTCGGATAGTTTTATAGAGTTGTAATGAAAGTCTTCAAAAGGCAATCCATCTTCTAAAGTAAAACTTCTAAAAGTATTCTTTTTAACATCAAATTTATTCAATCCTATATTGGTAGAAATCCATAAATTTTGATCCTCATCCGCAATAATACTTTTCACCACATTATTAGACAATCCTTCCTTTTCTGTAAACGGAATAAATTTAGGAGTTTTATTACTATTTTCTACTTTACAAATCCCACCTCCTTCAGTACCAATCCATAATTGATTGTTGGGCAATCTAACAATAGAAGTTACAAAATTATTAGAAATAGCATATGGCTCATGTTTGTCTGCTATATAATTATCTATTACCAATTCTTTTAAAGGAACTTCTTTTTTTAATTCAACTCTTAATAATCCACTAACTTTATCTCCTATCCATAAAAAATTATATAAAGGATCTATGTATAAATATTTATATGTTGAATAACTTTTATTTTTAAAAGCTACATTTTCCTTAAGACTTTCTTTACTTAAAAAAGTACCATTGGTATCTATATTAATTTTATAAATATTGTATTCATAGGCGACCCAAATATTCCCACTCTTATCTTCTACAACATCTTTAATTCCACCTTGATATTTATTAGATAATAAAATTCTTTCCACTTTAGAACTTCCTTTTTTTACTCTAGCAATTACTTCTTTATTGCCTCCAGAAAACCCAATCCATCTATCGTTTCTAGAATCTGACAACATAATACATGCTTTATTTCTTTCCCACTTAGTCAAATTGGCTTCAAAAATATCATATTGCTTGGTGGTCACATCATACGTTTTAAGCATATCACCAGTAGCTCCTAAAGAAAACTTGTTTTTACTTAAAGGAACTAGATCTAAAAAATTACTCAGTTTTAGTTTTTCATAACGAAATGGATTTTCTTTTAAATCTATAATCGTAACTCCATTATCAAAAGAACCTACCCAACAATATCTTTTGTTAAAGGTTTTAATGGTACTCATTCTTGTTTTTTCTAGAGAAAAATTTTTATCTGATACTATTGTGTTTTTTGAGTTATAAAACTGTTGAGCATCTTTTATTTTTACAATCCCATTTCTAGTATCTCCCAACCATAACTTGTTATTGTAATCTATATTAGCACAAAAAAAACGAAATTGTTTTAATAGTGCATCTTGGGCTGTAAATACATATTTTTTATTGATTAGTTTATAATCTATAAACGCAACTCCCCCAGCATTTTTTCCTACATAAAAAGTATCCTCATCTAATCTATTTATAAAACTAGTACTAAAAACTCCTTCTATATCTAGAAAATTTATTTTTTTCGTAACAATGTTAAACTGTAATAAATAACCAGAGGTTGCAAATAAATAGTTTTCATTATCTAAAGAAATTCCATTAAAAATTATATTTCTTTTTACATTATTGTTTGAGTTAAAAAGATGATACTGCCCCTGAAAGCTAAAATCTTTATTAAAAACAAGTAATCCTTCTCCCTCGGTAGCACATATAATCTCTTCCGTATCTGGATGAATTGTAATGCTTCTAATTATGGGTTCTTTTAAAACACTTTTAAATGTATTACTAAATATTTTAGAAAACTCTTCCGTTTCTAAATTGTAAATAGAAAGACCTTTATCGGTACCAATTAATAAATTACCAGACTCATCTTCATTTAAACAACGTACTCTATTACTCGTTAAAATTTCTTTTTTATAAGTATTCTTATACTGTTTAATTTTAAATCCATCGTACTTATTTAACCCATCATAAGTCCCTATCCAAACAAAACCTCTAGAATCTTCAAAAATAGAAGTAACTCCGTTATGGGTTAATCCATTGGATATGTTAAGGGTTTTAAATTTATTTAGCTTAGACTCTTGTGAAAAAATAACACAGGTAAATACAAGAAACAGCAGTATTAGTGCATTCTTTTTATTCATTCTTTTTGGTTTGAAAACAAATATATTATAAATATATAATTAAAATTGTACCGATTTGATAATTATTAAATCCGTTTCACAAAAAAAAAGCAACCAACTGGTTGCTTTTTTTTTCTTTATTATATGCTTTATTTCAATAAAAACGTTTCCTCAAACCTAGGCATATTATATTGTTTCCACAACTCACCTTCTTCCAAAGAATGAAACCATTTAGGTTCTGCATGCGTATTACTCCATCTTTCTGCTTCAGAAACCAATCCTTTTAAAATTTCTGGATGTTGAGTACTCAAGTCATGTTCTTCTCTAATATCTTTTACAATATTAAATAACTTCCATTTTTGAGTTCCTACTTTTAAAGCTTTCCATTCATTTTTTCTTGCAGCTACATCGCTCAATCCTGTTCTATGTCTTAATATATAAAGCATCTCATCTTTGTGCGGATTTTTATTTGCTTTAACACTACACCAAACATCCTTACCTGCAAGCTTTTTGTTTTTAGACATATCAGCTTTTGCCAAACCTGCAAACGTGGGGTAAAAATCTATAGAAGACACAGGGTGTTCAAAGACTTTTCCTGCTTTAACTTTTTTAGGCCAATGAAAAAACATTGGAACTCTAAAACCCCCTTCATAAGCACTTCCTTTTCCTTCTTTTAAAGGATTGTTATTGGCAGATCCTACTCCTAACTTTCCACCATTATCACTTAAAAAAACAATCAATGTATTTTCAAACTCATTTTTTTCTTTTAAGGTTTTTACCAACTCCCCTACACCTCTATCTACAGCATATACCATAGCAGCATAAGTCCTACGGTTTTTATCTTTAATAGATGTAAACACTTTTATATCTTCTTCTTTTGCTTCTAAAGGAAGGTGTGGTGCATTATAGGCCAAATACAAAAAGAAAGGTTCTTTTTTTTGAGCAGCTTTATTTACAAACGTAATGGCTTCTCTAGAAAATGCATCGGTAATATATGCTGTTTCTTTTACTTGTGTCCCATTGTATTCTAAGGGCGTTAAATAATCAAAAATATCTTTATTTCCTGCTGCTTTTTGTTTCTCATAAATAGGTCTGTACTGCTCTGGAAAATACCTATGTCCACCTCCTAAAAAACCATAAAACTCATCAAAACCACGTTTATTCGGATGAAACTGTTCGTTAGACCCTAAATGCCATTTTCCTATTGCTCCTGTAAAATAACCTGCTTGTTGCAATTCTTTACTGATGAATTTCTCGGTTAACGGAATTCCTAAATTGTATTTTTCGCTATTTCTGATCAAATTAAATTGTGCCCCCATGGCATGAGAATATTGTCCTGTCATAATACTAGTTCTGCTTGGACCACAAAATGGATGTGCTACATAGGCTGATGAAAATATAGTTCCATGATGTGCCAAAGCATCTATATTGGGAGTAATAATATCTTTCGATCCATTAAAACCTACGTCTGCATACCCCAAATCGTCACATAATATAACGAGTATATTAGGTCTTTTATCTTGTGCAAAAACACTTGTAATAGTCCATACAATTGCTAAAAAACTTAGACCTTTTTTTTTCAATTTATTTTTCATTTTATTACTTGTTAAATTTATCTAATTCGTACTCTTTATTATCTCCATCAACCAATACTATTTTTAGTTTGTTAAACAATTTTGTATAATGTACATGTACATTAAGTGGTTGTAATGGGTTTACTTTTTCTATAAATATCCTATCAATTTCAACTCCCTTTTCATTTTCTGCAACTAAGTAGGCAGATGATGCTACAAATATTCCATAACTTCCTAAAACCTGTCCGTTTTCACAATTCAATTTCTGAGTGGTAATTCCAGCCATAGTAACTGCTAATACAGGTGTATTCTGAATTTTTGCAGCTCCATGAATTTCTTTATAATCAAAACTTTCTGAAGGTTTTAAATTGTATAAAGGAGTTTTTACTTCTGTTTCTAAGTAACCTGTTTCTAATCCGCTACAAAAAATAGCCATATTCAAACCATGATCGTACGCTAAAGAAGTATCGTAAGGTTCCATCATTTTTGCAAAAGCGGTGTTATTTGTTTTGTTCACATAGCATATCCAAGATTCTGAGGAAACAATATGAAAACCAGCCATTAAATTATAATCATACTCCACTTCATAAATTCCTGGAGCAACTTCTCCTTTCCAGTTAGTTCCATGATTGTAATATTTTGCTACATCTTCTGGGTTATTTTTATTTAACTTAAATCGATTTTTGTTAATATATTTCCATCTAGCTTCTGGACTTGACATTACTTGGTATTGTTTTCCATTAGGCAACAAATATTCTTTACTAAAAGGAATATAGGCCACAAAATTTTCTCCGTCTGTTAATTCTGGTTTACTTCTAGATACATGCTGACTAGAAATCATAATTCCTCGTTTCATTTCTTTATCTCCCACATTTTTAAGATGATGATTGATGTGCACCAAACTAGAATTAGGTTCTATATATAGACTTCTACTATATTCTAGCTTTTCTTCTATTTTATTGGGATATACAAAACGTTTTAATTTTCCATTGTACGATGGAACGGGCAAATCTTGTATTCCAGAAGTTACCTCAATTGTTTCATTACCTTTTTTATCCATTCCTTTTTCTACTTTGTAAGGACTGTCTCCAATAATAGCAGGTGGTGGCCAACGTTTCGCTGTATTTCCATCTTTATCTACCGAACAATTTTCTATAGGCAAAGGAACTAATCTATAACCTCCAAAATTTCTCCACTCTTGCATTTTAACCTCATCGGTAGGTGCAAAACTTTTCCCCATTAATTTAGGATTAATCCATAAAGATGGTACTTCTCCTAGATTATATTCTAAAATTCTACCTGCTGCTTGAGGAACAACAGCCACACTTATATATGGGTTTTTAGCTACGTATACTTCTTTCCAATTCCAATTTTTATAATTCTTTACTACAGTAATACTTGCCTTATTTTGAGAGAACAAACTCGTCATAAACAAGAAAGAGATTAAGAAAAACACCTTGATCGTTTTCATCTATTTTAGTTATTAAATTAGAGTAGAAAATTAGTACAATAACCTATTATTCTATGGATGTATATACACTACAAACAACACTTTTTCAACATATTAAAAAAAAAAACAGGTAGTTACTTTTATGACAAAGAAACACCTGTTTTTTTTTTAAAAGAACTAAAGCTTATAGCTGATTACTTATTCCAAAGAACAGGCAACCAAACAGACATTTCACTTACTCCTCTATTTGCCCAAGAAAAATAAGGAACTAACTCTACATTTTGGGTCTCCCATATTGGTTTAGTTACTTCGTTATACATCTCTTCATTTTTATCTTTACGTATTGCCAATTTTCCAGAAATTGTAGTTACTCCACCTAAAAAACCTGGTTTATAATTAGCTGTTAATTCTGAATCAAAGGGTAAATACACATCTAAAACTTCAGTGTTTTTTGGTAAATCTGGTGTTTCTACGCAATACACTACAGGTCCTCTTTTAACAGCTGCTTGATTTCTTACTTCTTCTATTAACGGGTTTCCTTCTAATAATTTAATATCCATCGGCATATCTAAAGAAACAACATCTCCTTTTCTCCATTTACGATTGATAGTTGCATAAGTTCCTGCTTTTACCTCAACCTCTGCTGTTTTACCATTCACTAAAATTTTAGATCCTTTTGCCCACTCTGGTATTCTTACTAAAATATCAAAAGCTTCTCTTTTACTTTTCTTAACCGTTAATTTTACGGCTCCGTTCCAAGGGTATTGACTTTCTTGAATCAATTCGAACTTAGAACCATCTAATAATTTTGTAGATAATTTATTTCCTCCAAATAAATTTACAGCCACTCCATTATTCGTTAAACTATATGCCCATCCTGATAATTTTGCAATAGTACGCACTAAGTTTGGCGGACAACAAAAACATGGAATATAAGGCTGACGAACATCAAACTCTGTATCGTTTCCTGGATCGTAACCTTTGTGACTTACACGTAATGGATTTGCATAAAAATAATCTTTCCCCTCAACACTAATTCCAGACAAAGCACTGTTAAACAATACCAACTCCATAACATCTGCATACTTTGCTTCTCCGTGTAAACCTAACATACGGTAACTAAACATAGAATTACAAATATTAGCACATGTTTCATTGTAAGCGGTTAAGTTAGGCATCATGTATTCGTTAATAAAACCTTCGTGTACCATATCTACATGAGAAGATACTCCGTGGTGTGTTTGCCCAACAGCTCCTGTTACATACATTTTTTTATTCACCACATTACTCCACAATCTATCTAACGCATCAACCAAAGCTTGTTCTCCAGTTTCTGCATATACATCTGCTGCTCCTGCATAAAAATACAAAGCCAATACGGCATGCCCTTCTGCCGTTTTTGCTTTTCTTAAAGGAGTACGTTCTTGAACCATATCACCCATAAACTTATGGCTAGATACTTTTGTTGGCTCAACCTTTAATTTACCTCTTAAATTAATAAACAATTCTGCTAATTTTAAATAACGTTCATCTTTGGTTGTTCTATACAACTCTACCAATCCCATTATTTGAGTTTGGTTGAATCCAAAACGTTTTAAATCTCCCTTAGGTTCTGGCATAAACGTTTTGTACAAAAAGTCTGCTTGCTTTATGGCAATGTTTAAAAAGTTGGTTTTCCCTGTAATTCTATAATGAATACATGCCGATGTAAACAAATGTCCGGCATTGTACATTTCATGATATTGTCTGTTTCCAAATCTTTTTAAATTAGAAGCCTGAACTTGAGTTTGTATATAACCATCAGAAGCTTGAGCTTTTCCTATAATAGCAATATATTCATCTAACTCTTTTACTATTTTAGGATCTTTATTTTGAGCATATATATACATAGAAGCTTCTATCCATTTATAAAAATCTCCATCATGCCATTTCATTCCTTTATGTACTCCTTCTTTTAGGCCTGCTGCTATTTTAAAGTTATTAAGCGCATGACCTACATCTCCTGTTAACAATTCCCCCATATAAGGAACCATTGTTTCTTCGGCTACTTTAAACTTATCAGCCCAAAAACCTTCTGTCCAAGTACAGTCTCCAATATCTATACTTTTAAATTTTACATTGGGACTATTTGTAGTATTCATAATCCCTTTTTGTTGAGCATTAACAACATTTAATACTAGCAAACTAACAAGTCCTAAAACAATTTTTCTCATGGTAAATTCAAATTCATTAATAATTATGCTTTTGCTAAAAAACACAGATTAAAAAAATAACTATGACATATTATGTCTTTATTTTTTAACACAAACTTAAACAAAAGCTTACCTCTATGATAATTTAAAAAACGATTCGTTTAATTCAAGTCAATATTGTACTGTAATTTGTTTACTACTGTAAAGTAGCAATTAACCTATATAAGCTCAAAGATTGTTTTTATAACAAAACATCAAAATAGTACTAATAATTGCAAAATACTGTAACGAATCAACAATTAAAAAGCTATTATTTTGCTATATAACACAATACAAACCTTTTTAATTATAAAAAAAACAATAAAAAACCCAAAAAACCAACAACTATTCAATCAAAAGAAAAGTTGCCATTTAAAACAATTACACATCAATAAAGTGTCATTATTTAAAAAACCAAAACTAGCTTATTTAAAAAGTAAGCAACTCTAATTTTAACTAACTAATTATGATAAATTTTATTTTTTCAAGATTAATCATTATAAAAAGCATATTAATGCTATTTATAATGTTTTCATTAGTCTGTTTTCAATCACAAGCACAATCCTTTAAAAAAACTACAGGAACTATTGTTGATGAAAACGGAGAACCATTAATTGGTGCCAATATTTATAAATTGGGTACCAAAATAATTACTACTTCAGACTTTGATGGTCAATACATTATTAACGCAAAAAAAGGAGACATTCTTAAATTCACTTATTTAGGATTTGAAAACAAAACCTTAACCGTAAAAAACCCAACGTTAAACATTACATTAAAAAGTAACGTAGAAAACTTAAACGATGTAGTACTTATTGGATACGGTTCTGTTAAAAAGAAAGAATTAACAGGAGCTGTTGCCAGAGTAGAAGCTGAAGAGCTAGAAAAAATTGTTACTTCAGATTTAGGATCTGCTTTACAAGGACAAGTATCAGGAGTTAACGTAGTTGCTCCTTCTACTCCAGGGGGAGAATCTGAAATTTTAATTCGTGGTATTACTTCTGTAGGTGGAGACAATACACCTTTGTATGTAGTAGATAACATTATTCAAGATGGAGACCCTAGAATTCCGCCAAGTGAAATTGAGACTATAGATATTTTAAAAGATGCTGCCTCTACTGCTATTTATGGAGCACGTGGTGCCGCTGGGGTAATTTTAATAACAACAAAAAAAGGAGAAGCAGGAACTTTAAAAGTACGTTTTAATGGTAGTTCTGCTATTCAATTAAGAAAACCGGCTATTCCTTTACTAAACGCAACGGAACAATTGTATGTAAACACAGTAAGCTTTAGAAACACTACTGGAAATGTAGATGCAGATTTAAGAATACCTACACTACAAAACCCATATGCATTACAAAATGATACTGATTTAAATAAATTAATATTTAATGACCAAGCATATGTTCATAATTACAACACTAGTGTTTCTGGTGGTACTAAAGAACTTACTTACAATGTTACGATGGGAATTTTCAATCAGAAAGGGTTGCAATTAAACTCTAACTATGAAAGATTCAACACCCGCTCTAACACAACTTACAAAAAAGGAAAACTTAGCGTTGGTACAAGTGTAGGTTTGTCTATCGACAAAAGAGACATCCCTAGAAACAACTTATTATCACAAGCAATTGTTTACAACCCTAACCAAAACGGATTAGTCTTAGATGATTTTAATGATTTATTAGACAATGGAGATCAAGCGAATCGTTTAACTTGGGTACTTCAAAGTTTAAAAACCAAACAATATTTAAAAAATCTAAGATCTAATGCCTCTATCAATCTTAATTACGATGTAAACGATAACATTAGCATAAGAGCAAATTCTGGGGTTACTTACAATGTTGGTAGAGGAAAAATTAAAGTTCCTTATCAAGAAGTTATCAATAGTAGTACAAAACAACCTATTACACAACCAACCAATAGCTATATTGAAGACAATAGCACGGAAAGGGTTAATTTTTATGCAGAAGTAGGTACCAATATCAAAAAAGAAATTGGAGAACATAAATTAAATTTAGGTTTATTTTTTACCGCAGAAAAAACAACATCAGATCAATTTAGAGCAAGAAGATTAGAGGCTGTAAACAAAGATTTAGATGTATTAAACAGTGCTACAGGTGAACAAATAGTAAGTTCTGGTTTTGACTTTGTAGATACTCGACTAAGCCAAATAGCTCGTTTTCAATACAACTACAAAGGTAAATACAACTTTAGCTCTAGTGTTCGTTTTGATAGGTCTTCTAAATTTTTATATGAAAACAACTTTGCTATGTTCCCTTCTATGGCATTTGCATGGAATGTTTCTGATGAAAATTTTTGGGATGATTTTAAAAGTACCGTTAACAACTTTAAAGTTAGAATTACCCACGGTACTGTAGGTAACGACAGAATTGCTCCTTACGAACACACTGCCACCATTACTCAAAACATAGATTACATTGGTAGCAACGGTACTAATGAAATTTTAAACAACGGTGCTACTCAAACAGACTTTAAGAATCCTAATTTAAAATGGGAAACTACAAGACAGACAAATCTAGGGATTGATATGGCTTTCCTAAAAAATAAAATAACATTGGGAGCAGATTTTTACACCACAAATAAAGAGAATATGTTATTTCCTATTTTTCTACCAACATCTGCTGGTGGAGGGAACAATGCTACTATTGTTTACAACGCAGGAAACATGACCAACAAGGGACTTGAATTGTCTCTTAAATACAGAAATAGAATTGGAAAAGTGTCTTATCAAATGACAGGAACTTTTGCAACCAACCAAAACAAAATCACCAAAATTAACGGAGACAGCGATTTTCTATTTACCAATGATAATGGCCTGGTAAGTAGAGCTTCTACTCAATCTAGAATTACAGCCCACAAAGTAGGTAGAGAAGCAGGAGCTTTTTACTTATGGAGAACCAATGGAATTATTGACACGGAAGAAAAACTAGCAGAATACCAAACTATTGATGGAAACGCTAAGATGGGTGATGTAAGATTTATCGATCAAAATAATGACAAACAATTAGATGATAACGATAGAGTATACAGCGGAAGTGGACTTCCCAAATATGAAATTGGTTACAATGTAAACGCTAATTACAAAAATTTTGATTTTTCTATGAACTGGTACGCATCGCTAGGTCACGAAATTATGAACGGTTTTAACGCTTGGGCTTATGGTTTTGGTAGACATAAAGATTTAATCTATCAATGGTCTGAAGCAAACCCTATAACTACAGTTCCCGCCTATCGTGATGATATTAGAAATCATAGAAATTTTATTGGATATAGTGATTTATGGTTAGAAGATGGTTCTTATTTACGTTTAAGACAAGTTACCTTAGGGTACAGTCTACCTAAAAAGACAACTAAAAATTTAGGGATTGAAAGACTAAGATTTTACATCAGTTCACAAAACCCATTAACCTTTACAAAATATACAGGATACAATCCCGAAGTTGGAGGAGGCGTAACAGCAAAAGGTTTAGATAAAGGAACAGGACCTATATCTGTACAATATTTAGCAGGAATTAATTTCAACTTTTAATACCGAACAATCATGAAAAATATCATATTAAAAATAACTCTATTCACATTTGCACTTGGTTTTATAGCCTCGTGTACAGATGAAGTAAAAAGAGACTTTTTAGAGCAAGAAAACCCAAACGAAGCTACCTCTGCTAACTTTTGGAGAGATTTAACAGAAACACAAAAAGGATTGTATTCTGTATACAAAACGCTATACTCTCCTAGTACTTTTAACATTACTGAAGAAATGTTAAGATCAGACATGGGATATCCTTCATTAAACAGACCTATTCCGGCATCTCCTTCTCCTTTTTACATTCATACCTATTCAGAAACTTCTGATGAAGTAAATGAGAAATGGCAGTCTAATTACTTAGGAATTTTTAGAGCTAATCTAGTAATAGAAGCTTTAGAAAGAATTCAAGGAAATACAAATATAGATACAGAAGAATGGACTTCTCAAATGGCACAAGCTCGTTTCTTTAGAGGTTTATTTCACTATTTTTTATACACTACCTATAACAACGGTAGCATTATTATAAGAAACAAAGTACCTACAACCAGAAATGAGTATGAATTACCACTATCTTCTGCTACTGATGTAATCGCTTTTATTAGAACAGATTTAGAGTATGCATACGCTAATTTGTATAAAAAAGGAGAATATCCAGACGGTGATATTTCTAAAGTTAATGCAGGTGCTGCAGCAATGTTGTTGGGTAACTCATACTTAAACGAATTAAAATATGATCTAGCTAGTGTTTATTATCAAGATGTGATAGACAATCACGGTTATGAACTTGAAACAGATTTATCCAAAATGTTTACTACAGCTGGTGAGTTTAATAGTGAATCTATTTTTGAAGTAAACTTTACAGCAGACAACGTAAATCTAAATTATGGCCCATGGGATGGAGGAACAGGTACCAACTCACTAGCTTTATATACACGTGGTAACTCTTCTAGTACTGCTTCAGGACCTGCATGGGTTGCTTTAGCTTATAAAAATGAACCTAAAGACCCATTAGACAACAGAAACTATTATATAGATCCTGCTGATGACACCAAAAAATTAAGAAACGTGCCCTTAAGAGCTTCTTCTATGATAGCTCTTGTAGAAGATTATCAAACTACTTATTACCAAGCACCAACAACAGATGTTACAGGACCTGCATTTAATGGTAGAGCTTGGGGAGGTTTTGCTTGGTGGAAAAAATATACCAATCACGATATTGTAGCCGCAGAAAGAGACATTCCTAACGGAGTAGCTTACTCAGCAAAAAACCTTACTGTTATTCGTCTATCCGAAACTATTTTAAACTTAGCTGAATGTAAAATTAAAACCAATGATATCACTGGTGCTTTAAAGTTAATCAATCAAATTAGACAAAGATGGGGATTGGTTTTATTAGGGGCTTCTAACGGAGATTCTAGCAAAACTTATGACGAAGAAGCATACACACAAGCAACGTTAATGGATCGTTTTATGAGAATTGAAAAACCTTTGGAATTAGGTGCAGAAGGTCACGCAATGCGTTGGACTGATTTTTTAAGATGGAAAAAATCAGACAATTATGGGTTTAAAGAACGTTTGCAAGAACTATCTGACTTAACCTTATATGGAGTAAATTATAGCTATACAGATAATACTGGAGCTGCTAAACTGAAACAAAATTTCCCATCCCTAACAGCTACTGCTCCTGCAGATTTAAATGCGGCAACTGTAGTAGATTATGAATATGATTTAGCCAACAGTAATTATTCAGATGCTTTGCACAGCTATTACCCTATTCCATCAAGAGAAAAGAACGCAAACGATAATATAGATTAATTGTTGTCATAACGAACTTAAAACATAAGCAAGATGAAAAATAAAATCATAAAAAAAATAATACTAGGTACCTTACTACTTTTAGCAGTAGTAAGCTGTACCTCAGAATATGCTGATTATACAGCACCAGACGAAATTAACGACACGTCTTGGATGATTGGTTTAGACCCAAACGCAAGTGGCGATGATAGGTTTTCTATAAATATAGATACCTACATCAGCTTTTTAGACCTATCACAAGGACAAAAAGAACATCGATGGATCATAGAGAAAGGAAATTTCTTTTTAAAAGAAAGATTTACAGCAGCAGACTCTTTACCACTGTTTATTAAAAACAACGATACTGTTACCAAAAATGCTAAAGCTCATGTGTTTTTTAGAAAAAAAGGAGTAAATAAAATTCGTTTATTCAACACTTATAACGCTCCTGTTACCAATAAAACTAGTATAGGAACTCTTACATCTGTAAAAGTTGGTAACCAGTGGGTAATAGACACTACTTTTACTTTTGATGTCTATGGACATATCAAACCTAGTTTTAAAATTTTACAAGCAGGAACAGAAAAATTAGTAGTTACCGCTGATGAATTGACTAGTATAAAAAATAAAGACTCTTGGCCTATAGTAGAAGTAGAAGCTGGTGGATCTTTAACCTATCAAGATTTAACAACAGAAGGTAGACCTACAAGTAGAAGATGGCAAGTAGAAAACGCAAGCCCTCTTTCTTCAAACCTAAAAGAAGCAACCATAAAATTCTTTAAGTTAGGTACATATGATGCCGGAAACATTACAGTACTTAGAGGTGTTTCAGAAGGAATAAACTACCCTACAGCATCTACAACTAAAATAATTCCCTTAAAAGTTAAAGTCATTAAATCTAACCAACCTTTTGCAATTAACGGACAAATTAAAGAAACTAAAGAAGAGGTTTTACGTTTTCAGGTTACTGGAGAACTAGCTCCTTTTACAGCGCAAGAAAGCTTTTTTACCGTAAACGTAGCCAATGGTACATTTAATCAAAATATTTCTGTTACCAATGCAAAAGTTAGTGAAACAGATGCAACTTTTATCGAACTAACCTTAGACCAACCTATTTATAATTCTGATATAATTACCGTAAATTATGCAGGAGGTACTATTATGTCTTCTGATGAAAGAACTTTAGAAAGTTTTACAACTCCAATAAAAGTAGTTCCTTATTTTGGAAACAATATTTTAAGCTTTAATAAAGGATTTGAAGATGCTACTACAAGCGCAAACAGTGCTTTTGCATCTACTTACTGGGTAGGGAATACAAATTCGCATGGAGCTGGTTTCTACTACGAAAGAACTACCGATAAGTTTGCAAGTGGTAGTGCTAGTATGAAATTTGAATCTACTGACACAACTCCTTTCCCTACTCCATTTATTAGCTCTAATGCCTTTGCTGCACCAGACGGTATACCAGCAGGAACCTACTCTATGTCTTTAAAATTATTTATTGAGTCTGGTTCAGATATCAAAGCTTTTAGAACTATTGTAAACAAACCT
Source organism: Wenyingzhuangia heitensis (assembly GCF_011762155.1). Classification (GTDB taxonomy): domain Bacteria; phylum Bacteroidota; class Bacteroidia; order Flavobacteriales; family Flavobacteriaceae; genus Wenyingzhuangia; species Wenyingzhuangia heitensis. The sequence goes on along the minus strand of NZ_JAASQL010000002.1, from coordinate 56,716 downwards.
ACATGGGTTCAAAGAGACTGGAACTTAGAAAGTATAGAAAGAGGTAAGTGGATAGAATTAAAACAAGAAATTGTTTTTACTGGAGATGTGCCAACTGATGCTTCATTTCAATTAAGAATTTTATCTTCTTTAAACCCAGGAGTAACAGGGGCTCAAAAATTATATATAGATGATATTTCTATAGTAGCTATTGAATTAAGACCTTAAACACACACCAATTACTCCTTTGTGTAGACAAAGGAGTAATTTAAAATCAAAAAAATGAAAAATATATTAAAAAAAACAATCTTTTTTTGCTTTGCTATCTTATTAAGTAGCTGCTCCAAAGAATCTATTTTTGAAGGAACTCCAAATATTGAGTTAACAAAAACATACAGCCTAAGCAATTTAACAGGTAATAGTTTAGAAAAAATAAACATCTACCAAACAGAATCTATTGTTATAGAATACCTAACAGACACCAAGCTAAACAAGTACACAACCAAAAATTACACAGACAATTCTACAGAAACAGTATACGACGTTACTTTGGTTAAACTAGTTCCAGAAACACAAGAGGATGGCTCTATCATTAATCAAGAAATTACTTGGGTATTAGACGGAGACAAAACTTCTGGAACAGGAACTTTAATTATTAACGATGGTGTAAACCCAGCAACTACGTACACGGCAATCACCATTAGTGAAGAAGAAGTTTACAATTAAGACAAAAACAACACTTCTATAAAAAAAGGGTTTGACTAATAAGTCAAACCCTTTTTTTATGGTGATAATTTTTAAAGACTTATCATATTAATTCGAGTGTTCTGAACTTGTTTCAGAATGTATTGGGAATTAATCAACACCTGCCTTACTCCTCAAACTCTCAACTCCTAAAAAACATTCAAAACTATCAACACTTACCTGTCAATTCATATGTTCTGAACTCGTTTCAGGAAGTACCTAGGATGAGTTTACAAAACAAAAAACTATTTAACTTACCAACTGCTACGTAAAAGCAAAAGTCACAAAGCTAAATTACTCTGCAACTGAAGTAGAGAAGTTTACGATACTAGGAGCTTAAGTTTCTCTTGCTTTTAATTCTAAAAAATTGATATTACCCACATCCAACGTATGCTTTTATAATTTTATATATCACCAAAGTAATACAATAAAACCATATCGTTTTTGAACCCAGACCTATAACCAATAAAAGCCTATTTAAATTCTAAACTACTCTATAAAAACATAATCAAAACACCTAATAATAACAAAAAAAACAGGATTGCTAAATACAATCCTGTTTCTATATAATTTTATTTTAAAAGCACTCTACATCTAGTTACAGATAATAGTAATACAGTTGAGATTATAAATTACCAAACTACAGGTAAAAACACACTCATTTCACTTTCCTTTCCTTTGTTTCTGTTAGACCAAGAAAAATAAGGTACCAATGTAGTTTTGTAGGTTTCCAAAGTTGGTTTTCCTACTTTGTTATACATACTTTTATCAGACTTATCCTTACGTAACAATAATTCTCCTGTTATAGCCGTAACTCCCCCTAAAAAGTCAGCACGATATTCTGTTTTTAAAGCAGATGCATCTCCTTTAATATAAGCATCTACTATTTTTGTATCCTTAGGCAAATCTGCAGACTCTAAACAATACACTACCGGACCTCTTTTTACAGCAACTTGGTTTCTTACTTCTTCTATTCTAGAATGTCCTTCTACAAAATAAACATCCATAGGAAATTCTACAGTAACTACATCTCCTTTTTTCCATTTACGGTTAATGGTAGCAAACTCTCCCACTTTTACACTTACTCCTGCATCTTTTCCATTAACCAAAACTTTGGTTCCATTAGCCCAGTTAGGTATTCTTAACATCACATCAAAAGCACTTCTTTTAGCTTTTTCTACCGTAAACTTTACCGTTCCTTCCCAAGGGTATTGTGTTTCTTGTGTTAATACCAATTTAGAACCATCTAACAATTTAGTATCTAACTTGTTTCCTCCATACAAGTTTACAGCCACTCCATTTTCTGCCAAACTATATGCCCATCCAGAAACCTTAGCAATAGTTCTTACCAAGTTTGGAGGACAACAAAAACAATCTAAATATGGTTGACGAGTAGGATACTCTGTATTCATTTTTTTATAATCTCTAGATCCTTCTATCACACGTAAAGGGTTTGCATAGTAATAGTTTTCACCATCTAAACTAATTCCAGACAATGCACTGTTGTACAATACCAATTCCATAACATCAGCATACTTAGACTCTCCGTGCAATCCTAACATACGGTAACTAAACATAGAGTTACATACATTGGCACAAGTTTCGTTATAAGCCGTTAAGTTAGGCATCATGTACTTATCTATAAATCCTTCTTCAATTTTATCTCTGTTAGTAGAGGCTCCATAATGTGTTTGTCCTACAGCACCTGTTACATACATTTTTTGCTCTGTAACATTGTACCACAGTTTATCCAAAGCACTAATCAATGCTTCCTCTCCAGTTTCTGCATATACATCTGCAGCTCCTGCGTAATAATACAAAGCCAATACTGCATGTCCTACCGCTTCGCTAGATTTGCGTAACGGTGTACGCTCTTGCACCATATCTCCAATAGGGTAACCAATTGTTGTAGATACTTCTGTAACCTTGTATTTTCCTCTGTTATTGATGAATTTTTCTGCCAACTTTAAATAACGCTCATCTTGAGTAGTTCTATACAATTCTACCAATCCCATTATCTGAGTTTGATTGAATCCAAAACGTCCTAACAATTTGTTATCTGGCATAAACTGAGTATGCAGTAAATTAGCATGCTTAATAGCCAAATCTAACATATTTCTTTGTCCTGTAGTTCTGTAATGAATACAAGCGGTAGTTAAAAAATGTCCAGAATTGTACATTTCGTGATACTTACGATTTTCATAACGATCTACATCTTTATCTAACTGAATTTGAGTTTGTAAATACCCATCTTCTGCTTGTGCTTGTTTAATAATATCAATATACCCATCCAACTCTGTTAACAAAGCTTTGTCTTTATTCTGAGCGTACAAATAACATTCGGCTTCCATAAACTTATAGAAATCTCCATCATGCCATTTCATCCCCTTGTGTTCTCCTTCTTTTAAACCTGCAGCAATCTTAAAATTATTTAAAGCATGCCCTACATCTCCTGTTAATACTTTACGCATATAAGGTATCATAGACTTCTCTGCTACTTTAAATTTATCTGCCCAGAAACCTTCTGTCCAATGACAGTCCCCCATGTTAATACTTTTTAACTTAACATGTTTACTATGTCTATGATTTAAGATTCCATGCTCTTGTGCAAAACCTGCACTAAACATAATAACGCTCAATGCGCTTGTGATTAACTTTCTCATCTTATGTATATATTAGTGTTTACTTTTTATTTTTTTTGCCAAACTCTTACGTAGTCTATTTCAAAATCTACCTTTCCAGAAGGATGTAAATCTTCTTTAGAATCTGGAACTCCATGCCAAGGAAACGTTTCTTGGTCTAACCAAATTTTAAGAGGATGTGTAATTACATAATTCTCTGCAGCTCCGTTTCCTCCTTTGCTTAGTTTTACATCATCCCATTCGTTGATTTGTTTTCTAGATACATTTCTAAACAACTTTCCATCTACAAATATTTTCACTCCATTTTTACTCCAATCATATCCGTATACATGAAAATCGCTTGCCACTCTAAAGTCAAAATATTTATGCTCGGTATACGTTGTTTTTCCTTTACCGGTTCTACTCCAATCATGCATAGACCACCACAATTCTTTATCTTTTCCGTTAGCTTCTTTCTTAGGTTGTCTATGATCTCCAAAAAACTCAAACATATCAAATTCTGTTTGTCCTCCTGTTGCCCAAAAAGCACTAGAAACCTCAGCATCTGCTGCTTTACATTTAATTTCCATATATCCATATAAAAATTCTCTTCTACCAATAATACAAGCTGTGGTAATATTTTCGTGTTTTACTTTTTTACCTCCAACGTTATCCACTTTATCGCTAAAAGCAAAATTAGGTTCCCATCTTGTTTCTAATTTTAACATTCCGTTTTCAAACCTATAGTTGTTTCCCGAAAATTGTGAGGGTGCTCTACCTATCCAATCTTCTCTTTGAGGTCTGTCTGGATTTTTATAACTAGGAACTCCATTGGTAACTTCTCCTACCAAATGCCATTTTTCTCTATCTAATTTATTCTCATTAAACTCATCACTAACCGCTGTATTTAAAATCCATCCTTCTGTATTGGTAGGATCTGAAAAAGGAGATACTATTAAAGTTCTTCCTTTTGTTGCTGTAGAATTTATTTTTTTACCGCAAGACATCATCAATAATAGTGACGATAGTAGTATTGTATTTATTTTTTTCATTTTGATTGTTTTTATTTTAACAACATATCTAATTGATGTTCTAAGTCCTTTTTTATCTTTCTGTACTTTCTATTTTCTGCTAAGTTTGTCCACTCATTAGGATCTTTTGTATGATCATACAATTCCTCTTTTCCATTTACATAACGTATGTAACGATAATCTTTAGATTTTACCGAATAACTTTGACTATCTACTTCATTACTCTTAAAATCACCTCTCACAACCGTTAATGCAACCCCAGGACCTTTCCATGTTCCTTTTTTTGGATGCTCTAAAAATGGTTTCATACTAAAACCACTCAATACAGCTCCCTTATCATTTTTTACATTACTTGCATTATTTATACCACACAAGTCTGTAATCGTAGGGTAAACATCTACCAAAGAAACCGGATGATTTACTACCTGTCCAGCATTTTCTTTGAATTCAGGAGCACGCACAATCATAGGTATTCTAGTGGTCTTTTCCCATAAGTTATTCTTGTATATAAATTCTTTTTCTCCGTGATTGTAACCGTGATCACTAACCAAAATAACAATGGTATTTTTATCAAACTCACTTTTTCTTAAAGCTGTCATTACCTTACCTACTTGTGCATCTGCAAAACTTACACATGCTAAATATGCTTGAAGATACGTACGCAACCCCTTATTAAAATCTGTATAAGATGCCTTTAACTCTTCATAATGGCTTGCCCAGGGTGGAGTCCATTTAAAAGTAGATCTGTAAAAAGTATCTTCAATATCATTTTCTTTAATTTTTGGCAATTGTAAAGTTTCTAAAGGGTACAAATCAAAATATTTTTGAGGTGCAACCAAAGGTGTATGGGGTTTTACAAACCCTACAGCTAAAAAGAAAGGTTTAGAACTCTTGCTTTTTTCTAGTTCTATTATTTTATCAACTGCCCAATTCGCACTTAACTCATCACTTAACAAATCACGATTCTCTTCATCAATATACTTAAAAGGTTTTCTGTTCTTAACGTCATACCAACCCTTGTATCCTTTTACATTATTAGAACTAGCAATGTTAGGTACATCTGCCAACGATGCATACAATCCATCATTCTTATTTTGATAATATTCTTTAGGTACCGAGGGATGCTTTACAGGTCTTTTACCATCAAAAGCATAGGGACCAAAATTGTGTTCAACACCAAATTCATTCCATTCACTTTTTACCCTATCGTGCATTAGTTTACCTGTTCCAAAAGTAGCATAACCACAGTCCCCCATAAACTGCATTAACGTTTTGCTATTGGACAACACATTGTTTTGATGCCATTTAGAGAACCAAAAAATTTTAGATGTATGAGGGTAAATTCCTGTTAACATACTAGATCGAGATGGAGCACAAATAGGAGCATTTGTATGTGCATTGTTAAACACAATACCTTCTTTAGCCAAAGCATCCATATTAGGAGTTTGCACTTGTGGATGTCCTTTTAAAAAACCTGTATAATCATTTAAATCATCTAACATAATTAGGATGACATTGGGTTGTTTAGCAGATTGAGCTATACTTGTGTTTTTAACACCTACAAACAGAACTACAATAAGGACCCATAATCTCGTAAAACCTTTTTTATTCTCCATTTTTTTATTCTTTTACTAGCTCCCACCCTTTTCTGTACTTATTCATTCTATTAATATCATATTGTTCGTACTTTCTTTTTAACAACCACAACGGACGTTCTAAAGTCATTTCCCAATCAAATAATTTTTGATACATACTTTGCACTTTCTCAGGATATTTATTTGCCAAATTATATCGTTCAGATACATCATTAGGAATATGATACAACTCTGCTTGTCTATCCGGAAAACGAATCAACTTATAATCTCCCTCTCTAATAACAGCTCTTGTTTCTTTTTTCCAGTACAAAACATCATGAGGTCTTTTCTCTTTCTCTCCCGTTACAAATGGAACAATATTTACTCCATTAACATCCGTAAGTTGACTTTCATCACCTCCCGAAGCAGCATAAAAAGTAGGCAACAAATCCAATGTAATAACAGGATAGTCGTAAGTTGATTTGCATTTTATTTTAGCAGGCCAACTCATTACAAAAGGAACTCTAATTCCCCCTTCTAAGTGATTAGATTTAGTACCGCTTAAAGGTTTGTTGATAGATGCATTTTTATCAGAAGGCCCTCCATTGTCGTTTGTAAATACCACAATAGTATTTTTATCTAACTTTAATTCTTTTAATTTATTTAAAACGGTACCACAAGCTCTATCTAATGCCAAAGTCATGGCTGCTAATTGCTGTTTTTTTCCTGTTAAATGAGGAAATTTAGCCAAATCTTCTTCTGTAGCTTCCATAGGTGTATGCACTGCATTAAAAGATAAGTAAATAAAGAAAGGCTCTTCTTTATTTCTTTCTATAAAATCTATTGCTTTTTCGGCAAACACATCTGTTGCATAATGGTCTGGCTCTTCATAAATCCCAAAATTAGTTTCCATTTTATGGTCTCCCTTCGGATTTTTATAAGCAAAATAACTTCTTGCTCCTCCTCTAAAACCATAAAACTCATCAAATCCACGGTTTAATGGGTGAAAACGATCTGCATTTCCCAAATGCCATTTACCATAAGCAGCGGTTTTATAACCTTGTGCTTGTAAATAATTTCCTATTGTTTTTTGATCTAAAGGCAATCCCATTTCATCTCCTTTTAAAGCAGAATGAGAACTCATATAACCAGGAACGTTAATTTCTTCGTAACCAAATCTTGCTTGGTACTTTCCTGTCATTAAGCCTGCTCTAGAAGGACCACAAGTAGGATCAGAAACATACCCCTGAGTAAAGACAACTCCTGACTTGGCAAGTTTGTCTAAGTTAGGTGTTTTCATAACCTTACTTCCCTGAAAACCAAAATCTATATATCCGGCATCATCCGCAAACAACAATACAATGTTGGGCTTTTTTTGCGCAAAAAAGTATTGCTGACTAAATACCAACAACACCAATAACAAAACTCTCTTCATTCTGACAATGTTTTAACAAACAAGTTAATAATATGACAAATTCTAACTTTTAAATCTATCGTTTTACAAATTAAGCAAAACATTGCAGTATTTTATCAATCTATTTTAGCTACTAGTAGTATTATTTTGACTTTAATTAGAAGCCAACAACAACAAATCAGTTAAGAATACACACAAAAATAGTTTAGTTCTTAAATTAAATACCCATTTAAGAACTAAACTTATTTTTACAAAAAACAAATTATCTATTTAAGATTCATAACACCTTACTTCATACAATCTTACATTTTTACTTCCATACGTTTCTTTCACGTTGATTCGGATAGCTGTTGTTTGTATTTTATCAAAATTGAATTTTATCAAACGTTTACGGTTTTTATCTAAGCCTCCTAATTTTACCCATTTTCCATTTACCCTACCTTCTACATCTAAAGATTTTAGCAATTCAACAGGTACAGTATTTGTAAATCTTGTATCATTTTTAGAATCTTTGCGCATTAATATATTTCTATGCACGTTGGTGTCACATTTTATTTCAATTTTAGACAGCAATATTAAGCTCTCCCACTCTAACTGAACATGCGCAGATTGACCATCAGACTCCCAATGATGAATATCATAACCTTGATCTGTTTTTACATCTCTAGAATACCCATCAACCAACAAGTTTGCATTTCCAGACACGGTTGAAGAAGCAAAAATTGCATTTGCTTTTGGAGCTAAATCATTTGTATCTTTTGCAGGTCTGTTAGGAATATAAGCATCGTCTCTTAACAATTGCTCTTGTAAATTATGTATATACTTTTTATAAATTGTCCTTGGTTCTACTCCTTTATTTATACACATGGCTGCTGCAGTCCCTACTGCTTGTCCCATTAAAGAACAAGTACCCATTAAACGTGTTGATGAAAGTGAAATATGTGTTTGGCTAATGTTTCTACCAGCAAACAACAAGTTAGGTATATTTTTAGAGTACAAACAACGATAAGGTATTTCATATACTTTTTTAAATCGCTCGTGAAAAAAACTAGGTCTTTCTTCAATGTTTTCTATTCCTCCTGGATTGTGTTCATCTAAAGACCATCCTCCATAAGCAACAGCATCGTCAAAATGTTTATAGGTTGTTAAGTCTTTTTCCGACAAGATAAAATCTCCTATAAAACGACGAGACTCTCTTTTTCCTGGTAAAGACCCAACCCAATCTAAAGCATAATTTTCTACCTCTGGATGCTTTCCTGAATTTTTCATATAATCCCAAACTCCATAAGCATATCCCATTAACTTTTTCCTATTATCTTCAAACTCTCCAATAATATCATGCTCACTACCAACTTCTACCCACCAAAAACCATCTTTAAAAAACTTTAATTTTCGTTCCTTATTTGCTCTCTCAGCATCATAGGGTATGGTAAAATTAGGAGCTTCAAACGGCATTGGCTTTCCCATGTCTTTAGTAGACAATAATAAGGTTGCTCCCATTTGCCAACCGTCTGCTTTTTTAGGTGCATATTTCTCATTAAATTCAGACGAAGCCTCTCTACCTGTTCTAAATTTTGCACCAGCACTAGCAGCTACCAATCCATCTCCAGAACAATCTATAAAAATACCTGCATTGATTGTGATTTCTGTTTCTGTGGTTAATTGCCAACAAAAAACAGATTTAATTTTATCCTTTTTCATGGCTACATCAATAGCTGATGTATTTAGAATTACTTCTAAATTAGGAATAGATGTTACATAATCATATAAAATATGATCCCAAACAGGATAAGACTCTTGTGGATTGTGAAATCTATTATGCAGTAACAATTCTTCTACCACCCCCGTTTCTCTCTCTGCCATATGGTCTTTTAGATGAGTTACCCCATTTAAATGCACACGTATTTCGCTAGAAGCATTCCCTCCCAACACAGGCCTATCTTGTACCAATACGACTTTAACTCCATTTCTTGCTGCCGAAACTGCAGCACAAATACCTGCAATTCCTCCTCCAATTACAGCAACATCTACTTTAATATCTTTATGTCTATGGATGGTGTTACGTTTTCTTTTACCTCCAATTTTATCATCGTATATAAAATCACTAGAACTTCCCTCTATATTTGTAGCACTTCCTATTATAGGAATCAACCCTAATCCTAAAGTACTCTTAGCTGTTTTTGTAAAAAAATCTCTTCTTTTCATAAATGTATGTTTTATTATTCTATTTGTTTCTTTGTTGAAATTGCTTGTATAGTTTTTGAACCAACTTTGGTTGTTCTTTAGCTATATTTTTAGTTTCTAATGGATCTTTTTTATGATTATATAATTCTACAAACAAAGGTGCCTGATCCTCATTTTTTAAATCTTTCCAGAACACAACTCTGTGTTTTTTTGTTCTCATGGCAAAACCCATCAAATTATTTTCAAACAATTCTCTGTTCCAATTCTCTTTTTGCTGCTCTTTTATTTTTGCTTCAACCTCTTTTAACAAAGGCCCAAAATAAGTTTCTCTCATTGCTGGTCTTATAGGATAGGCACCCCATTCCCTTAATGCAGGTGTTGGAAACACACTAAAAGCTGCTTTTTTCCATTTTTTAGTAGGCTTTTTTAATAACGGTGCAAAACTTTTTCCTTCTGCTGTTATAGGAACATTTATAGCTGCTAAATCACACAATGTTGGATAAAGATCTACCAACTCTACCAAAGCATTTGTTTTTGTTCCTTTTTGTTTTTTAGACATATTGGGTGTCGCTATTATTAACGGAACACGTGTGGCAATTTCATAATTGGTAGCCTTTCCCCAATGCCCCATTTCTCCTAAATGATATCCATGATCACTCCACAAAACAATAATAGTATTGTCTCTCTCTCCTGAAGCATCTAAAGCAGCTAACATTCTACCTATTTGAGCATCTACATAACTAACACAAGCTAAATAAGCATGCTTTAATTTACGTTCTAACTCTGGAGAAAAATCTTCTGTTTTAGGAATACCACTTCGTACTCTTAACTCAAAAGAAGGAGGCACTCCCATAGTCGCCCCATTTTTGGGAGCAGTAACTTGTGAGGGTAATTGCAATGAAGATTCATTATATAAATCCCAATATTTTTTAGGAGCCACCCAATTTAAATGAGGTTTGTGAAAACCCAAACCCAAAAAGAAAGGAGCACTTTTTTCTTTAACCATAGCATTTAAAGTTTTAATAGCTAAGTCTGTATTTTGTCCATCCTTGTAAGTATTGTCAGGAACATCTGCACATTCATAAGCAGGACCCATTGCTAAACCATATTTTGCAACATTACCGTATTTTGCAAACATTTCTTTTTTATCATTTATTTTGATGTTTTGATTTTCTAACAATGCAAATCCTCCTTTTGTGGCTGAGTTTTGACTTGTTTTTAATGCTGTTCTATTCCACGAACTTGGATCTTCGTCTCCATGATGAAAAATTTTTCCATAATGCACAGACTGATATCCATTATTAATGAAATTTTGAGGGAGTGTAATCACATTGGGGTTGGCTTCTCTAAACTTTATATAGTTATGAAATACTCCACTATTTTCGGGCCTAATACCAGTCATGATACTTGCTCTTGAGGGACCACAAATAGCTTGTTGACAATAAGCATTGTTAAATAGTACTCCTTGACTTGCCAATTTATCTATATTAGGTGTAATTGCTTCCTTGGAACCGTAACATCCTAATTCAGGTCTTAAATCATCTACTGCTATAAATAAGATGTTAGGTTTTGGTTGTGCATATGTATATTGAAAGATAAAAGTCAGTAAAAAAATGATTTTGATTTTTTTCATTTTATAGTATTGTTGGTCATTAATTTTTCATCTAAATTAGCTACGTAACAAGTCTTAATTGTAATAAAACCTATTACAAAAACTTAACATCCTAGTAAAAGGTTTAAAATTAAAACTTAACATCTAACTTCATAAAACAACATAAAACACTAAAAATGAAAACGTTAACAAAAAAAACAAGTTTAACTATTGTCATTTTTATTTTTACACAAACCATATATGCTCAGCAATTTTATTTGTTAAAAAATGAGAAAGAATTTAACAATACAGACTCTTCTCAACTACAAGGATTATATAAAAAAGCGATAAAAGAGAAAGACTCTATTAAAATGATTCAAAAAGGAATTCAACTAAGTAGATACAAACGTATTCACTTAGACTATGGAGCTGCTTTTGACTATGCAGGAGAAGCACTTTTTTTATCAGAACAATTAAGAGATACTTTACTAATAGCAGAGGCACACCAAGAATACGGTATTTTAAATTATTTGTTTAAACAAGATAATTTAGCAGGAACAAACTTTAAAAAATCTCATTTTTATTACAAACAAGTTTACAAAGACAAAACGCACCCTAAGCTGTTTAACTCTTACTACAATCTAATACTTTATTACCAACGTACCGACAATGCTAGCTTAACCAAATCTTATATTGATAGTTGTGAAATTGTTGCTAAGCACAACAACTTAAACTCTAGTTACCAGCTTTATTTAAATGAAAAAAAGGCAACGTTATATAGATGGAATGAAGATTATCTTAATGCCGAAAAACTTTTAAAAGAATCTATCCTTTTAGCTAAAAAAACAAAAAAAGATTCCGGTTTTTTAATTATTCTTTATGCATCATTAGGAAATATATATCAAAATAAAAATGAAATCAACAATGCAAAAATTTATTACCAAAAATCTATAAACACAAAAGATACTTATGGTGAAAACACTTTTTACAAGGCTTATGTTTACAATAGATATGCTTCCCTTTTATTTGCGAACGGAGATTATAAAAACGCTTATGTAAATTTAAACTATGCTGCTAAAATTAATGATACTTATTTAAATCCTAGAAACGATGAGAACCAAAGTTTTTTAACATTAAAAAGCAAGTATCAAGAACAACTAACTGCTTTTAGTTCTGAAATCAATCAGCAACAAAACCAAATGAATCGTATTGAAAAAAGGATCTTACTTTTTAAAATATATTTAACCATTGCATTACTTATTATAGCACTTACACTATTGTTAACGTGGATAAAAATTAAAGCTACAAAACACAAAGAGGAACAAGAATTTTCAGAAAACACAATTGCTTTAAACAACAAAGAACTCACTACAAACATTTTAAATCTGATTGAAAAAGAAGAAATTATCAATACGTTAAAGTCACACATTAAAAAGAACAATACAGACTCTAGCTCTAAGGTATTGTTAAAAACCATTGACAAAAGATCTGAAAATTTATGGGATGCATTTAACAGCAGGTTTGTAGCACAAAACAAAGGTTTTTATGAGCGTTTGTTAAAAAAATCTCCCGACCTAACTGCTTCTGATCTTAAACTATGCGCTTTGATTAAGTTGAATTTTAACGGAAAAGAAATGGCTTATTTATTAGGTATTTCCTTGGGAAGTGTGCACGTGGCTCGTCATAGATTAAGAAAAAAAATGAACCTTGATAGAAACATAAATCTAACTATATTTATGAATTCTATATAAAAAAGGCAGTTAAGAATTATTATTTCTTAACTGCCTTTTTATGATGTATTATAGTTTTAACAACTACTCTTCTTTAATTTCCATAAATTCTACAGGAGAACCGTTGTGAGCAACAAATACCACTCTAACTCCTTCTGCAGGGCTAAATGTTTTAACTATAACATCTTTACCTGCAATAGCTTCTTCAATATTATCAACTAAATATGCAACGTGTGGTTGGGTAGTTACCAATTCATGCCAAGGACTATCGGCATCAAACTTTACCCATTCTACGTTAAACTCATCTTTATCAAACTCTGTAAAATGAACTTTTCCTGGTTCAAAAAAACCATCCCATTCTTTTTCTTCTGTTGTTGGGATTCCGATGTGACTAAATTTGTATTCCATAATTTTATTTTTGGTTTTAATTTTAAAATTAGACAGTATTCACCTAGTTTATATGAGAAAAACTCATACAAACCAGATAAATAAATATGTAAATTGTATTATTTACTTATAACAAACTCAAAAGAATAAACACCTGGTTTTACCAAATAATGAGGCAAAGTGTTAGACAAAGTTCCTCCTAATCCAGATTGAATTAAATCAATATTTAAGGTGTAAAAATCTTGAGGTTTTAAATCAAACGGATGTTTAGCAGCTTCTATATTTTCTGCTGTATAAGGCCATACAGAAAAACCAAACATAGGATTTCCTTTTACAGTTAATCCTACTTTGTTCTTTTTGTTTGCTAAAGTTAGCCATCTAACATCTGTTCTGTTTCCGTTCTCTTGTGGGTACACATAATTAGTAAACATAGCATCTGTTTCTTTTTTATAAGTAGCTACAGTGGTAGACAGTTTTCTATCGCTATAATTTTCCCAAGGTCCATTACCGTAATAAGTAGTATTCACCAATTCTTTAGACACTCCTGTAGTAAATCCAATCCTAACTAAATCAGGCAAAGATTTATCTGCATTTACATCCATTTTAACACCTATTTCTCCTGTGTTATAAACAGTATACACAATGTTAACTGTAGCCTTGTTTTTGTATTTGTGTATCACATTAATTTTTACAGAAGCTTCATCTTTAGAAATTACAGAAGTCTGTGTTGTTACATTTTCTAATAAATCTTTCCAAACTTGTCTAGATTTTCTAAATCTTCCAGAATCTGCTCCTCTTACATCATTGTCAATAGGTGGTCTCCAAAAATTAGGTTTTAACGGAGTTACAAATTGCTCTTTTCCATTTACAACGTAAGAAACAATTTCTCCCTTATTTTTAGACACCTCTACAGAAAATTTATTCCCTTTAATCTGAATAGAAGAATTTTGATTTGCAACTGACAATTTAGCTCTAGAGCTTGTTTTTACAACTGTAGCTGTTTCTTTTGCTTTTAACAAAATTTGTTCGTGTGCAATCTCAAACCCTTTTTTACACCACAATCTATCTTGTTTTTCATGTAAAGTAAAACCAACCCAATATTCTTTATCTTTTTTAAATTTTACATTTTTAAAAGGAACTTGAACTACTTTGGCAGAGTATGGAGCTACATCTACATCTTTTAAAATCCCTGATTGTATTTTTTTTCCATCCTCAGACAATGTCCAACGAATTTCATACTCTTTAAGATTTGTAAAATTAAATCTATTATAAATTCTAACCTTTCCTTTCTTAATATCTGCATTTTCAAAAACAACAGACTGAAAAATATATTTACATTCCCATGCATGTGGGTTTGGAGTTCTATCTGGTGCAAACACTCCATTTATACAAAAGTTTTTATCATTAGGAATGTCTCCAAAATCCCCTCCATAGGCATAAAACTTTTCTCCTTTTTTATTGGTAGTTTCTAGTCCTTGGTCTACCATATCCCAAATAAATCCACCTATTAAATTTTTTCTAGCTCTAATTTCTTTCCAATAATCATTTAAACCACCAATAGAATTTCCCATTGCGTGCATATATTCACACATAACAATTGGTCTATCTATATGTTTACTGTTAGACATATTAACTAACTGATGTAATTCTGGATACATTCTACTCAATACATCTACATAATTAGGATCGTCTGGATTTGCATGTGCAGGTCCTCTAAACACAGCTTGTCCTTCTGCTCCTTCCTTATAATCTGGATCTGTAGGATCTCCTTGTGCACCCTCGTAATGTATAAATCTAGAAGGATCAAAATCTTTTACCCAACCTGCTGCGGCTGCATGTGCAGGTCCTGATCCCGCTTCGTTTCCTAAAGACCAAGAAATAACAGATGGATGATTTTTATCTCTTTCAACCATACGAATTACTCGACTTAAAAATGCTGCTGGCCAAGTAGGTTGTTGTGGTAAATAACTTCCTAAATGATGACACTCTATATTGGCCTCATCCATTACATACACCCCATATTGATTACACAACTCATAAAAATAAGGATCGTTAGGATAGTGAGAAGTTCTCACTGCATTAAAATTAAAACGTTTTAGCAACAAAACATCGTCTAACATATCTTGTCTTGTTAATGCTTTTCCTCTTACTGGGTGATGATCATGACGATTTACTCCCATAATTTCTACAGACTTACCATTAATCAACAACTCGTTAGCAGCACTAAATTCGACTTTTCTAAAACCTATAGATTGTGATCTTACCTCAATTACGTCTCCTTTTGGATTGGTAATACTAAAAACAAGTTTGTATAAATAAGGATCTTCTGAAGACCATTTTCTTGGATACGTAACTTCTGTTTCTAGCATGGCAAACTTTGTAATATCTCTTTGTGGCCATCTTTCATAAAATACATCATCAAAAGAAACTTTCATTTCCTTGGCTACTTTTTCATTTTCAGCATTGTATAATTGTGCGTTAATTGTCCAATTTTTTAAATCTTCACCTTCTTTTTTAACCCAAACATGTGGTCTAATTTCTAATTTTGCATTGTTCAAATTTGCATCAAACTTAGTTCTAACAAAAAAGTCATTTAACGCTATTTTAGGCTGAGCCATTAACAATACCTCTCTGTGAATTCCGCTTAGTCTCCACATGTCTTGATCTTCTAAATAAGAACCATCACTCCATCTAAACGCTTGTAAAGCCACACGGTTTTTACCCGCTGTAAGATAATCTGTAATATCAAATTCAGCTGCCAATCTACTTCCTTGGCTGTATCCTACTTTTTTTCCATTTACCCACACATAAAATGCTGATGAAACCCCTCCAAAGTGAAGAACAATAGATTGATCTTTCCAATCTGCTGGCACTTCAAAATCTCTGTAATAACTCCCCACGGGATTGTCTCTGTATATTTTAGGAGGAACTGGAGGCTGTGGCCCCATATAATTAAAATTACGCACTCCACCATTTATAATATCAGGAGTAAAAGGGTATGTAATATTAGTATAAATAGGCTGTCCAAAACCTTGTAATTCCCAGTTAGATGGTACTGGAATGTCAGCCCATTTTTCTCCTTTAAAATCTTTTGCCATAAAATCTGTAGGTCTATCTTCAGACTTTCCTACATACTTAAATTTCCAAATTCCGTTTAAAGATTTTACTCTTGCTTTGTCTCTATTTCCTGTTAAGGCATCTTGAACATTGGTAAACGAAAAACTAGGCACTCTAGCTTTCATTTTGTTTTGTTCAAACATTAATTCGTTTTCCCAATCGTTTTGAATTTGGGCTACAAGCAACTGACTTGTTGCAATCAGCAACAATAAAACAGCATTGAATTTAATTTTCATTGGTAATATTTGATTTTGATATATAATTTTTTAATTATCTAAATACATTTTTTGATAAGCTTTGGGATTGATCCCTTTTATTTTTTTAAACTGTCTGTTAAAATTAGTTTGAGAATTGTATCCACAACTATAAGTTACTTCAGATATCGATAACTTATTCTCTATAAGCAACTTGCAAGCATACCCCACTCTAACTTCATTTAAAAACTGAGAAAAAGTTTTATGCATTCTTTTCTTAAAAAACCTACAGAAAGGAGAAACTCCCAAATGAGCTATTTCTGCTACCTCATCTAAGTGAATTTCTCTACTTAAATTAGTCAATACGTATTGATATACTTTTTCTAATCGTTGAGAATCTTTTACATATACTTTTTCAGTGTATCCATTACTTGCAAACTCTTTAACATCTTTGGTAGATGCTAATGCATCTAAAATATTAAGCATACACTGTATACTTTTAAAACCCGTTAATGGAATTAATCTTTCTAACTCGCTAGATACATAGGCTTTTAACTTATCATCTAGAAAAGCAATTCCATTATTTGCTCTACTGATTAAATTTTTTATTAGTACCATTTCATTCTTCTCAAAAAACTCTTTTCCTAAAAAATCTTCCGTAAAATGTAAAACGATCACTTCTGCTTTTAAATTGATGTTTTTATGATAATCTTCGGAATTTCTCCACAAGTGTGGCATGTTAGAACCTATTAGTGCAAGCTCACCAGACGCAAATTCATGAACATTATCTCCAATAAAACAAGTACCCGTACCTTCTATAATATAAATCAACTCTAACTCTTGATGTAAATGCCAAGATTCATCCAAGTAAGGTTTGGTATTCTTATACACTGAAAAACTTTTGTTAGACGGTGTGATTTTTTTTTGTAAAATCTTCAATTTTAATAAGTTGTTTTATTTATGAAATATAAAACTAACATATTTTATCAAAAAAAGACTGCTAATTTAATAATATGTCAATAAGATACTTGTTTTGGTATATTGTTGTGAATTTATTGGATAAATATTAACGAAATTTGTTTTCACAACTAACATTAGTACAAATCAATAGAATACTACAATATATTCTTAACTGTAAAAAAAGTACTATTAACTAAACAATAAAATTTTAATTTAATACAAAATAAAAATATGGATACTTACTTAATTGCAATTGCACTTATCTTATTTGCTAGTTTATTTCAAGGTAGCTTTGGTTTAGGAATGAAATATATAGCTCCTTTAAAATGGGAAGCTTGGTGGATTGTACATGCAACGGTAGCTATGGTTATTTTTCCTTTAATCTGGGCTATGCTAGTAGTTCCTAATTTGTTTGATGTAATTGCTCAAGCTCCTTCCGAAGAAATTTGGTCTGGTGCAGCTCTTGGTTTTGGATGGGGTATTGGAGGAATTATGTTTGGTGTTTCTGTTGGTTATATAGGAATGTCTTTAACTTATGGTATTGTAATGGGACTTTGTTCTATTGTAGGTGCTTTAATTCCAATGTTTTTAAGATACAATTCTATAAACCCAGACAGTATTCCTTATATTTTACTAGGATTGATATTGTTAGCCGTTGCTGTTATAGTTGTAACTATTGCAGGTTTAAAAAGAGACAAAATTTTAGCCGAACAAGGAGATGAAATTGAAGGAATTAAAAAAGGAAAAGATTTTAAAACAGGATTAATTATTGCTTCTGCAAGTGGAATTTTATCAGCTATGTTAGCTGTTGGATTTGACAGTACTTCTGAAATAGGGAAAATTGCAGAAAAGGCAGGTGCTTTACAAAGAAACACAGCTTTAGCTCGCTGGGTAGTTGTATTAGCTGGTGCTTATGTTATGAATTTAGGATACTCTTTATTTTTATTAATTAAAAACAAATCATTCAATTCTTTTAAAACTCCAGAAATGGGGAAAGCTTTAAAATGGTCTGTAATTGCAGGATTGTTATGGTTTGCAGCTTTGGGAACTTACGGACAAGGAGTTGCTTTAATTGGAGACATTGGAACTATGATTGCTTGGCCAATGATGTTAGGAATATCATTAATCATTAGTAATATATGGGCATACAGAGCAGGAGAATGGAAAAATGTATCCAAAGCATTCCAAACTTTATTAGTAGGAATTGGGATCATTATTGTAGCTACCTGCGTGTTGGCTTACTCTAATACTTTATAAAAAAATTAATTAAACGTATGGATTACACCCTGCGTATATAAACAAAAAATCATTATTATGATTATCAAAGAAATCACTCCTTACGTACTAACTAGTAAACTAGACGAACCTTTTTATTTTTCGCAATGGCAATACGATACCAGAAAAATATGTTTGGTTAAAATTACTTTAGAAGATGGTACCTATGGGTGGGGAGAAGGATATGGTCCTGCAGATGTAATTAAAGCTGGAATTGAATTTTTTAGACCTTTTATTATTGGAAAAAATGCCATAGAAAACGAATGTATTTGGCAAGAAATGTACTTAAGATCTTTAGATTTTGGTAGAAGTGGAGTTTTTCAGGCTGCAGTAAGTGCTATTGATGTTGCCCTTTGGGATTTAAAAGGAAAAATATTAAACCAACCTGTATCTGTTCTTTTAGGTGGTGTTAAAAACCCCGAAATTCATCCTTATGCAACAGGTTTGTATTTTGAAAGAGTAGAAAATTTAGAAAAAAAATTAGTTGACGAAGCTTTAAGTTATAAAAACGAAGGTTTTAAAGCCATCAAAATGAAAGTTGGTTTGGGTATTGAGCAAGATACTCATTACGTAAAAGCAGTAAGAGAAGCTATTGGTGATGATATTAAATTGATGATAGATGCCAACCACGCATACTCTTATAAAGAAGCTTTAGAATTAGCTTTAAATGTTGAAAAATACAACATCTCTTGGTTTGAAGAACCTGTATCTCCAGAAGATTACGATGGATATAGAAAACTACGTTTAAGAACCTCTATACCTATTGCAGGAGGTGAGTGTGAATATTTAAAACACGGATTTAAACGATTATTTGATAACGATTGTGTAGATATTGCACAGCCTGATATTTGTGCTACCGGAGGTTTAACAGAAGTTAAAAGAATTGCTTCTTTAGCACAAACCTATTCTAAAGATGTAGTTCCGCACACTTGGGGTACATGGATTGCTATTAGTGCTGCTGTACATTTAGTAGCAAACTTAGATAAAAATCCTGGTAGAATGTATTCTGACAAACCTGTAATGGAATTAGACAGAACAGAAAACCCTTTAAGAGATGAAGTTGTAAAACATAGCTTAATTATTAAAAATGGAGTTTTAACCGTTCCTAAAAACCCTGGTTTAGGAGTAGATATTGACGAGGATGCTCTTAAAAAATATTCTTGCGATGCCAACACCAAACTATTTGTAAAATAAACACAATGAGCAATTTATTATTTGGACATAAAAATTTATATATAAACGGTCAATTAAATCCGGCAACCAACAACACTACTTTTGAAGTAATTTGTCCCGGAACTGAAAAAATTATCGCTACCATAAGTTGGGCGACTAAAGAAGATACTTTAAAAACCTTAAAATCTGCTCAAGAAGGATTTGAAAATTGGTCTCAACTTCCTATATCAGAGAGAGTTTCTTGGATGTCTAAACTAAGAAGCAAACTTTTAGAAAAAGCAGATACATTACGTACTGCCATTGTTCACGAAATGGGAAAAACTTGGGAAGGTTCAGAAGAAGACATTACTAGTATTACCAATTCTTTACAATTTTATGCAGACGAAATTCAAAAAATAGAAGACTTAGACATTAAAGACAAAGAAGGTACACATAAACATACTGTTATTAAACAACCTTTAGGTGTAGCTGTTGCTTTTTTAGCTTATAATTTTCCATTGCTAAATTTAGGTTTTAAACTAGGCCCTGCTCTAGCAGCTGGTTGTAGTATTATTTTAAAACCTTCTGAATTCTCTCCTATTTCTGCTTATTTAATTGGAGAAATTTGCGAAGAAATTAATTTTCCGAAAGGGGTCATCAACGTAATTTGTGGAGATTTAGAAAATGTTGGAATTCCGTTGTGCGAAAGTACAATTCCACAATTAATCACAATGATTGGTTCTACAAAAACTGCTCAAAAATTAATAGAACAAAGTAGTAAAACATCCATCAAACAATACAGTATGGAATGTGGTGGAAATGCTCCTTTTATTGTTTGTGAAGATGCCAATTTAGAAAATGCCATCAATATTGGTAGTATTCTAAAAACAGCAAATACAGGTCAAATTTGTGTAGCTCCTAATAGATTCTATGTACATGAATCTGTTATTGATACATTTATTTCTGGAATGAAAGCTAAATTTGAAAACACCAAAGTTGGATTTGGTAAGGAAAATAAACCTGACATGGGACCTTTAGCTAACAAAGCATCGGTTACTAGAATGGTAAATACAGTAGCTAAAGCAATTGCCCAAGGTGGTGAAATCATCACAGGAGGAAAAGCGATAAATACACCTGGTTATTTCTTTGAACCTACAGCAATTAAAATAAACAATCCAAAAGCAGAGATTTTAACACACGAAGTATTTGGTCCTATTGCTTTAATTGTTCCTTTTAAAACAAAAGAAGAAGTATTACAATGGGCAAATAACACAGATGCTGGACTAGCTTCTTACGTATTTACAGAGAATAATGAAACGCAAAAATATTTTTCTGAAAAATTAGCTTTTGGAGAAGTACAAATTAACGGAGTAAAATACGACATCTATTTACCACATGGTGGAATTAAAAACAGTGGTATTGGTGTAGATTGTTCTGAATTTGCTTTGGAAGATTATTTAATCAGAAAAAGAATAAGCATACAACTATAACTATGTCTTTACCTAAAACATTTATAAGTTGCGATTGGGGAACCTCTAATTTTAGATTGCGTTTGGTAAACACTTCTAATTTAGAAGTAATTGCAGAACACACTACTGATGTTGGAGTTAAAAAACTACATCTTAACTACAAAGAAAGTAAATCAACAGAAAGCCAAACATCTTACTTTGTAAACTATTTAAAAGAGCAAATTAAACACCTAAATAGTATAGGTACTACCCCTATTATTGTTGCCTCGGGAATGGCTACTTCTAGCATTGGAATGATGGAATTGCCTTATGTAGACATGCCTATTAATTTTAGTGGAGCTAATTTATTCAGCAAAACAATTTCAGAAAACGGATTAGATCTTATTCTAGTATCAGGAGCCAAAACTTTTGATGATGTGATGAGAGGGGAAGAAATACAAGCTATTGGTTTGTCTAAACATATCCCAAAAAACCAGGAAGGGGTTTTGTTATTACCAGGTACGCACAGCAAACACATTCATTTTAAAAATGGAGTGTTTACCCATTTTACCACGTACATGACAGGAGAGCTTTTTGATGTAATTAGTAAAAACACACTCTTAGCAAACTCTTTAACAAAAACCGATTGGAGTAACGATGTTGAATCTTCTTTTTTAGAAGGTGTTCAAAAAGGACTAAACAATCAATCTTTGACTTCTTTATTTTCTATAAGAGCTAATGACTTGTTACAAAACAAAACACCACAACAAAACTTTTACTTTTTATCTGGTTTGTTAATTGGTGGAGAATTAGCTTATTTAAAACAGAGTCATCAGCAAATATACATTGCCACTACCGGAATTTTATACAAATTATACAAATTAGCGTTAGATCAAATTCATCAAAATATAGTTTGTTTTGATGCAGATATGATTGACAAAGCATTATTAATAGGTCACAAAAAAATAGTAAAATCACATGTCTAAATCAACATTTTCTTGGGAAAAATATAACGAAACTCCTGTGGTAGGAATCATGAGAGGATTTTCTATGGAGCAAATTAGAGAAATTATACCTGTATATATAGAAAGTGGTTTTTATACGGTAGAAATTACGATGAATTCTGAAAACGCAGAAGAATCTATAGCTACTTTGCGTAAAGAATACCCTACTTTAAATGTAGGTGCGGGTACCGTTTGTAATATGGATGATTTGCAACGTGCCTTAAAAGCAGGTTCTCAATTTATTGTAACCCCTGTTATTGACGAAGAAGTTATTAAATACTGTGTAGCTAATAAAATTCCGGTATTTCCTGGAGCTTATACTCCTACCGAAATTTACAAAGCTTGGTCTCTAGGTGCAAATGCGGTTAAAATATTTCCGGCAACACAATTAGGAACTAAATACATTAAAGATATTTTAGGACCTTTAAACACCATTAAGTTATTACCAACAGGTGGTGTAGATAAAAACAATATTAACGACTTTTTTAAAGTAGGTGTTGTGGGTTGCGGAATGGGTGGTTCTTTGTTTGACAAAACCATCATAGCATCGGGTAACAAAGTAACTTTAAAAGCTCATTTTGATGAGATTAAAGCAAATACAAAAGTTTAAGTAATTATTATATATCTAAAATTAAAATGCTCTTCTATTTAGTTAAAAGAGCATTTTTTTATTGTCTTAAACTATTTTCAAACGGAATACGATTTAAGATACTTCTACCTAAAGTAACTTCATCTGCATACTCTAACTCATCTCCTACAGAAATACCTCTAGCAATGGCAGATATTTTTATATCTAAGTCTTTTACTTGTTTGTAAATATAAAAATTGGTGGTATCTCCCTCCATAGTAGAACTCAAAGCAAAAACCAATTCTTTTACTTTTCCTGCTTTTACTTTATCTACCAAACTTTCTATTTGTAAATTGTTAGGTCCTATTCCTTCCATAGGCGATATTTTACCTCCCAAAACATGATACATTCCTTGAAATTGAGCTGTATTTTCAATAGCCATTACATCACGTACATCTTCTACCACACAAATAGTAGTCTCATCTCTTTTGTGGCTAGAACATATTTCGCAAAGCTCTACATCAGAAATATTGTAACAATTTTTACATAGTTTAATATCGGTGACTAAGTTATCTAACGCACGTGTTAAATATCCTGTTTGCTCTTTAGGCTGTCTTAATAAATGCAACACCAAACGTAAAGCAGTTCTTTTACCTATTCCTGGTAATTGAGAAACTTCGTTAACGGCATTTTCTAAAAGTTTTGATGAAAAATCCATAAGTGTACAAATGTACATATATGGCGGGAATTGAATAAAAAAAATATTTAATTTGTACTAGTTTTAAATCTATTGAATGACACCTACAACCATTGCTTTAATTATTGGAGTTTATTTTATTGTTTTATACACAATCTCTGTAATTACAGGAAAAGAAAATAACAACGATACTTTTTTTAAAGCCAACAAAAAAGCTCCGTGGTACATTGTTGCTTTTGGAATGATTGGTGCTTCTTTATCTGGAGTAACCTTTATTTCGGTGCCAGGTTGGGTGGCTACCAGTCAGTTTAGTTATATGCAAGTAGTCTTTGGTTACTTTTTAGGATATGTAGTGATCTCCTATATTTTGCTGCCACTATACTATAAATATAACATTACTTCTATTTACGGCTATTTAGAACAACGTTTTGGGAGCAATAGTCACAAAGTAGGAGCAGCCTCTTTTTTAGTTTCTAGAGTATTAGGAGCCTCTTTTAGGTTGTACTTAGTAGCTATTGTATTGCAATATTTTATTTTTGATGCTTGGAACATTCGTTTTGAATTTACCGTGGTATTTTCTGTTTTATTAATTTGGATTTACACCTTTAAAGGAGGAATTAAAACCATTATTTGGACAGATACCTTACAAACACTTTTTATGTTAACCGCTTTGGTAGTAATTGGTTATTTGTTGTTAGAAAAATTAAACACCAATCTTTTTGATTTTATCAGCTCACAAGAATATAGTAAGTATGGAAAAATATTTGTAACAGAAGATGTGAATGCTAAAAGTTACTGGTTAAAGTCTGTATTAGGAGGTGCTTTTATAGCCATTGCCATGACAGGACTAGATCAAGACATGATGCAGAAAAACTTAGCTTGTAAAAATAAAAAAGAAGCACAATGGAATATGATGTCTCTAGCCCCTTCTTTAATTATCATCAACTTTTTGTTTTTAACATTGGGAGCTTTATTATTTACTTATGCACAACAACAAAACATTAACATTCCTATAGTAGACGGAAAAGCCAAAACCGACTTGTTATTTCCTGAAATTGCTTTAAATGGAGGTTTGGGTATTACCGCTTCTATTCTATTTGTATTGGGATTAATTGCAGCAGCCTACTCTAGTGCTGATAGCGCTTTAACGTCTTTAACCACCTCTTTTTGTATTGATTTTTTAAAGATTGAACAAAAGAAAAAAGAAGACCAAGAAAAAATTAGAAAAAAAACACATATTTATATGTCTATAGTTTTAATTATCACCATTATTACTTTTAAATATATATTAAGTGAAAACGTAATTAGCAATTTATTAAAAGTAGCTTCTTTTACATATGGTCCATTGTTAGGGTTGTTCTCTTTTGGAATTTTCACCCAATATAAAATCAAAGATAAATGGGTGTTATTTATAGCTATTATTGCTATTATTTTTAGTTATTTTATAAACGAATACAGTGTTCGTCTATTTGATGGATTTCAATTTGGTTACGAATTACTATTAATCAACGGAATCCTCACGTATTTAGGACTTTATATCATTAGAATTAAACATGAATAAGGATTTAAGCAATTATAGAAAAACATATCAAAAGGGAGAGTTGTTAGAAACAGCAGTCCCCGAAGCTCCTATTGAGCTTTTTCAACAATGGTTTTACGAAGTTGAAGAAGCTAAAACAAGCTTAGAAACCAATGCTATGAATATTGCCAGTATAGGATTAGATGGATTTCCTAAAAGTAGAATTGTATTATTAAAACGTTTTACCTGGGAAGGTTTTATTTTTTACACCAACTACAATAGTGAAAAAGGGAAAGCCATAGCCAATAATCCAAATATATGTGCTTCTTTTTTTTGGGAACAACAAGAAAAACAAGTAATCATTAAAGGAAAAGCTGAGAAAATACAGCCAAATTTGTCTGACGGATATTTTGAAACTAGACCTGAGGGTAGTAAATTAGGTGCGTGGGCATCTAACCAAAGTGAAGTAGTATCTTCTAAAGAACAATTAAATCAACAGTTAGAAAACTATACACAAAAATTTAAGGACAAAGAAATTCCAAGGCCAGAACATTGGGGTGGCTATATTATAAAACCAATATCTATAGAGTTTTGGCAAGGTAGACCCAATAGAATGCACGATAGAATACGTTATACTTTATTAGAAAATTTTGAGTGGAAAATTGAGCGTTTAGCTCCCTAACCCCTAGCAGTAAATTATGAAAACAATATATATTGTAAGACATGCAAAATCTTCATGGGAATATGAAGGCATAGAAGACATTGATAGACCTTTAAAAAAAAGAGGAATTAAAGATGCGTATATAGTTGCCAAAGTTTTAAAAAATAAAATACCAAAACCCGATTCATTTATATCTAGTTGTGCCAATAGAGCATTGCACACAGGAATTATTTTTTGCAACGTTATAGGCTTTCCTATGGCACATTTAAAAATAAGCAAATCTTTATACAGCTTTAGCGATGGTTATTTAGTAAAAACAATTAGAGCCTTAGATGATGCTTATGACTCTGCCATTGTTTTTAGTCACGATCATGGAATTAACACCTTTGTAAATTCTTTTGGTAGCGAACCCATAGCACATGTACCCACTTGTGGAGTTATTGGAATACAATTTGA
This sequence comes from Wenyingzhuangia heitensis, assembly GCF_011762155.1. GTDB lineage: Bacteria > Bacteroidota > Bacteroidia > Flavobacteriales > Flavobacteriaceae > Wenyingzhuangia > Wenyingzhuangia heitensis. Next base: position 30,410 of record NZ_JAASQL010000002.1, on the reverse strand, counting down.
CACGCAACATTGGAAAAACATAAAGCCAGGAAAAACAATATTAAAAGAGTTCCCAAAACATCATAAAAAATAAAGAGAACTCTATCATTAAAAACAGATTATTTTGATTAAAATTCAAAAATACGGAGCCATAGATATAGGATCTAATGCAGTTAGACTTTTAATTATGGATGTAATAGAAAAGGACGACGGGACAAGTGTTAAATTTAAAAAAGCAGCACTTATACGTGTTCCTATCCGTTTAGGAGAAGACACTTTTGTTACCGGAGAAATTTCTGAAAAGAAAATTATTAGACTAACAGATGCTATGAATGCTTTTCAACTTTTGATGAGTATACATGGAGTCGTTAAATATAAAGCTTGTGCAACATCTGCTATGAGAGATGCAGATAATGGAGACTATGTTATTGATAGAATTCTTAAAAAAACCGGAATAAAAATAGATATTATTGACGGTAAAATAGAAGCTAAAATTATTGCTACTACAGATTTAGGGGAACTATTAGACAACAGCAAATCTTATTTATATGTAGATGTTGGTGGTGGTAGTACAGAAATGACCGTATATAAAAACGGAACTATTAGTAGATCTAAATCTTTTAAAATGGGTACTGTAAGAATGTTAAATCAAAAAGACAGTCTAAAAGATGAATGGGAAGAAATGAAAGAGTGGGTTAAAAAACACACTGCTGGTATTAAAAATATTTCTTTAATAGGTTCTGGTGGTAACATTAATAAAATTTATAAAATGTCTGGTAGAACAGATGGTTCTCCCCTTTCTTATATTTATATGAAAGCAAATTATAGATATTTAAAAACTATGAGTTATGATGAGCGTATTTCTGAACTAAACTTAAATCAGGATAGAGCCGATGTAATTATACCCGCTACAAAAATATATTTATCTGCAATGAAATGGTCCGATGCAAAACGCATATATGTTCCAAAAATAGGATTGGCAGACGGAATTGTAAAAAGTTTATATGCAGGTATTATTGAGTAAACATATCCATTTATTATTAAAGATTTTATTTATTTCTTTACTGATGTATAGTTGTTCTTCGGAATCTAAAAAACCAAAAACAGCAATAAAAGAAACTGTAGTTCATATTCAAAAAGAAAACTTAAAAAAAGAGGTCAAAAAACCTACATTGCAAGAGATTAAAGATTCTTTATTAGCTCAAATTCCTAAAAAAGAGCTTTTAATTAAAGATATCATCAATCATAAAAATGTAAAGAGTTTCTTTTTAGATTATGGAAAAAAAAATCCAGAAACCAAATTACTACTAAAAACTAGATTAGGAAACATACACATTACCCTCTATAAAGAAACTCCACTACACAGAGCTAGTTTTATTTATTTAATTAAAAATGGATACTACAACAAAACCTGTTTTCATAGAATTGTTAAAGATTTTATTATTCAAGGAGGGTGGTCCGAAAAAACAATTGTAGATACTTATAGAATACAATTAAACAACTACAAACTTCCTCCTGAGTTTAGAGACGGAATTACACACAAACGCGGAGCATTATCTGCTACTAGACGTTGGGTAAATAATCCAGGTAAAAAATCAAATCCTTTTGAATTTTTTATCATTCAAACAAAATTAGATTGCTCTCATTTAGATGGCGAGCACACCGTTTTTGGACAAGTAACCAAAGGTTTAGATGTAATTGATAAAATTATTGATGTAAAACTAGATGGACATTCTGAGTGGCCAGAAGTTGATGTAAATATTGAGTTTGAGATTTTAGGATAAATTTATTTCCATATTACCAAATCTCATATTTAATCCCCTCATTATTCATATAGGTATTTTCCTCTTTGTTTAAGTTGATTTTATTCCCAAAATAATCTGTAGGAGTACACCCCATAGCTTCGGCAATACAGGCACTTGCTGCAAAATCCCAGGCACAACCTCCACCTAATTTGTCTCTGTGTGGTTTTATGTATACCGCAGGAGCATTTTGCAAGACACACATAGCATTCATAACCGCTCCTTGATGTGTAATAACTTCTAAAGGTTTATTATATTTTTCTAAAGATTTTTCTTCTAAAGATTTTATCAAGTAAGGAAGTGCTCCGCTAGACAAAAAACTTAAATCGCTATAAAAAGTCAATCCTTTATTTTTATTGTATTCTATACTGAATAACTTCTCATTTTTATAGACCTTTCCTCCTTTTACGGCATCATATAAGTCATTATGATAAGGATCGTAAGCAACCCCTACAACAGCATCTCCTTGTTTAGATACCAAACCTATGGCAACAGCAAAGCCTGGACTTTTTTTAGTAAAAGGCAAAGTTCCATCAATAGGATCTACAGTCCAAAAATAATCTTTAACCAAGCGGCTTTTATCATCTTCAGACTCTTCTCCCAACCAACCTAAATCGTATTTTTTAATACTTTCTTGCAAACTAGCATGTATAATTTCTTGAGATTTAATATCTACTTCTGTAACAACATCGGCAGCCAAACTTCCACCTTTATTTTTACTACCTATTTTAAAATCGGTACCAAAACAAGCAATTACGTGTTGTCCTGCTTTTAGAGCTGCCTTTTTAGCTATTTGTCTTAATTTTTCTAAATCACTACTACTTAATTCCATATTATTTACCTAGTAAAACGGTGCTATTGTTTGTGAGAATGTATTCTAAAAATTGGAAATCAATTTGTATTTAATACTATTTAAAGATACAAAAGGTGATTGATCTATAACAAAAAAGCCTAGTAGAAATCTACTAGGCTTTTTATTATTTTAATGAAATATGAATTATTTCAGTTTTTTAGCTGCTGCTTTTAATTTGATGTTTTCTATAACAGTTCCTGTAATCCAATAAGGTACTACAAATGTTAGTAAGAAAATTAACAACCAAAAACCAGCTGTAAATACAAATAAGAATGCTAAAAATCCTGAGAATTGTGAAATATCCATTTTATCTTAAATCTTTTGTTCGTGTTATAATACTTGCAAAAATAAAACTATTTTTTGATTTTAACACCTCAAATTAATAATAATTATCTACTAAAATAAACCGTTGTTTAAAGCAACTAAAGCTTTTTTCTTATTTTCTGTATTAATTACTAACGAGACATTGTAATTAGAACCTCCGTAAGAAATCATACGAACTGGAATATTAGACAAACTGCTAAAAATTGCGGTATTAGATCCTGTTTTTTGTTCAGAAAAATCTCCTGCTAAACATACAATTGTTAAATCTGTATCTACCTCTACAGAACCTATTTCTTGTAACTCTGCCACAATTTCTTTTAAATGAGTGGTATCATCAATAGTTACAGAAACAGCTACTTCTGATGTTGTAATCATGTCTATAGAAGTTTTGTACTTCTCAAACACTTCAAATACACCTTTTAAAAAACCATAAGCCATTAACATTCTAAAAGACTTAATCTTTATAGCTGTAATACCATCTTTGGCTGCAATGGCTCTAACACCATCGGGTACTTTACAGTTTTTAATAATAGTTCCTGGTGCATCTGGCTCAAACGTGTTTTTTAACAACACAGGCACATTTGCTTTGCGTGCAGGAATTACAGATTGTGGATGTAAAATTTTAGCTCCAAAATAGGCCAACTCTGCAGCCTCATCAAAAGAAATTTCTTTTAAGGAAAACGTATTTTCTACAAAACGAGGATCGTTATTGTGCATTCCATCAATATCTGTCCAAATCTGAATTTCTTCTGCAACAATAGCCGCACCTATTAAAGAAGCAGAATAGTCAGATCCCCCTCTTTTTAAGTTGTCTATTTTACCGGTATGGCTGTTACAAATATAACCTTGTGTTACAAAAATTTCTGTTGCTGGGTTTGCTACTACAATTTTACCGTATTCTTCTGTTATTTTAGAAAGTACAGGCTCGTTGGCTTCATCAATAGCCATAAAATCAAAAGCAGAAACCAACAAAACACTAGCTCCTGTTTCTTTTAAATGAAAATTAAACAAGTTAGTTGATAAAACTTCTCCTTGAGCTACAATGTTTTTTTCTATTTGAGAAGATGGAATTTCTATACCAATATGTTCTCTAATAAATTCAAAACGATCAGATATTAAAGCAATAGCCTCATTTTGATTTGTTTTTTCTTCTAAAAGCTCAGTAACAACATCAACATATTTAGCAACTAAATCGTTAATTAAATCATTTGCTTCTTCTTCTCTATAATTAATAATGTGATCTGCTACTTCATGTAAAGAGTTTGTTGTTCCAGACATTGCAGACAAAACTACCGTTTTTTTACCCTCAACATTTCTAACAATGTTAGCCACTTCTTTTATGCTCTTTGGACTCCCTACAGAAGTACCTCCAAATTTTAATACTTTCATAATAGTTTCTAGTTTCAGTTATTTATTTTTTATCTCAAAAAAATATTTGCTATAAAAGTGCAAAGGTTTCACAAATGTGGCATTTGAACAAAATAATAATAATATCTTTACATCTTAATACGAATTGTTAAAATTTGAACACGTATGAAAACCATACAAGAATCTGTAGAAGGAATTATTAGAAAAACACCTTTTTTAGAAGAGGCTTTAAATGATAAATTAATCAACGTTTCATCGTTGGCTAGAGTCATTCAGCCTGACGTTGAAAAGGACTTAAATAAAGATGTTAAATCTGGTGCTATTATGATGGCTATCAATAGATTATCTCCATCTAGTATTTTAAAAATACGCAAGAACATAAAAAAAATAACACTTACTTTAGGTGATTTTATTGTTCGTTCTGACTTAGAGAATTTTACTTTTAAAAATACTCCTACTCTGCTAAGATGTATTTCTGATTTAATTCATGAATTTGGAGATGACAAAGATTATTTCTTTACCATTTCTCAAGGAATTTTTGAGACTAATATTATCACCAGTAAAAAATTACACGATAAAGTTTCTGATATCTTTAAAACAGAACAATTATTATCCTCTTCTAAAGAGTTGGCATCTATTACTATTAAGTTGCCAAAATCTAATTCTCAACAATCAGGAATTTATTATTTTATTTTAAAGCAATTGGCTTGGGCAGATATTCCTGTACACGAAATTATATCTACAACTCACGAAATTACAATTGTAGTAAAAGAAGAAGATATTAATAAAACTTTTTCTATTTTAATAGATATGAAAAAAAACTAATAAGATTTTAATTTTAAAACACAAAGAGGAACTAACCTATGTTAGTTCCTCTTTTTTTATTCTATATTTATAGAATACTAAATTAACTAAAAATTTTATGGAAACAGTTACAGAATCATTATCGAGCTTTTACAACACTATTGCAACAGGAATTGGAGATTGGGGACTTAAATTAATTGGAGCTTTAGCAGCACTTATTATTGGTCTTTGGATTGTTAGAATTATCCTTAAAGGAATTTCTAGATTGTTTGAAACAAAACACATAGACGAAACTCTTCGTCCTTTTTTAATTACATTATTAGGATTTACCCTAAAAGCATTGGTTATTATCTCTATTGCAGGTATAGTAGGAGTTCCTACAGCATCTTTTGCCGCATTAATAGCTGGTGTAGGTATTGCTATTGGTGCTGCTTTTAATGGTTCTTTAGGTCATTTGGCTTCTGGAATTATGCTTTTAATTTTTAAACCTTTTAAAGTGGGAGACTTAATTAAAACAAATGGTGCGTTTGGTTTTGTTAAGGAAATATCTGTATTTGTAACTATTATAGAAACTTTTCAGAACGAAACAGAAATTATACCTAACGGTGCTATTACTGCAAATAAAATTGTAAACCTAACCAAACTAGGAACTTTAAGAATTGATATGCCATTTGCAATACGCTATGGTGCAGATATTAAAAAAGCAAAAGAAATTGTTTTAAATGTTTTAAACAACGATCCTAATATTTTACAAACCTCAGATAAAAAAGCAAGAGTTGCTGTAAATAACTTAGGAATTAATGGTGTTGAATTGTTAGCATTGCCATATGCTAAATGCGAAAATTACTGGGATGTTTATTGGGATACCAAACAAGCTATAGTAGAAGCTTTAGGTGAAGCAGGTTACGAAGCTCCATTGCCACAAAGAGTAGTTACCATGACTAAAGAATCATAAATATATCAATCATACAAAAAAAACAGCCTTTACAAATTTGTAAAGGCTGTTTTTGTATCTGTCTGTTTTTAAATTATTGATTTCCTAAAATAATAGGCAATCCATCTTTACCAGAACCTATTACAATTACTTTGGCATTAGGAGAACTACTTAACTCTTTAGTAGCTTCAATTCCCTTTTCCTTTAAAATTTTATCGGTTAATGATTCACTTAAAATTTTATTTGCTATTGCTTTTCCTTCTGCATCAATTTTTTGACGTTCAGCTTCCTTACGAGCTTTTTCTAACCTAAACTCATATTCCAAAAACTCTTGCTCTTGTTTTAGCTTATTTTCAATTGCTGTTTTAATTGTAGGAGGTAAAGTTACATCTCTTACCAAAACATCATTTAACTGAATAAATTGATTGTCTAATATTTTTTTAGTTTCGGTATATATTTCTTCTTGAATTACATCTCTTTTACTAGAATATATTTGCTCAGGAGTATATCTACCAACTACAGAACGAGCTGCAGATCTTAACGAAGGTTTAATTACAGACTCTAAATAGGTTTGTCCCTTTTGCTGATGCAATCTTCCTATTTTATCTTTTTGTGGCAAATACCAAGCAGTAACTTCTAAAATAATATCCAATCCATTAGAAGATAAAACTTTCATTTTCTCGAACAATTCTTGCTGACGAACCTCATAAACAATTACCTTATTCCATGGAGCTATTAAATGAAACCCTTCTCCTAAAGCGGGTTGATCTGTTACTACCCCACCTCCAAATGTTTTATACAAGACTCCTGCTTTACCAGAATCTATGGTTAATGCAGATTTAGATATAAACACAATTACAACTATTGCTATAATAATTATTAAGGGTAAACCTTTGGGTATATTTAAATTTTGATTGTTATTCATCTTCTCCAATTTTTACTTTATTGTTTTGAATGGTTATTCTTTTTGGCAACCTCATTTGTTGTTCTGCACCAGGTATAAAACAACATCCTGCTTTATCAACAGTATACAAAATATGTAAATTTATAACCTCTACACCATTTTGTTCTGTTTGATTAAAGACCGAAACATCTATCTCATTTATATTAGGCCAACCTCCTTCAGCCACAAACTCACTAATTTTAATTTGATGGATATTTTGTTGCACCAACTGTTTTATTTGTTCTGTACTATGCATGTATTAATTTACAAAATGATACAAGAAAACAATATCTGCATCTAATGCTGTTTTACGTTCTCCTTCTATTTCTATATTAATAGATAAGATTGCTTTAGAAATCCCTCTTAAATTTTCTATTGATTTTAATTTAGTTCTTAATCTTACTTTACTATCAACAGTAACAGGTTTGTTAAATCTTAATTTTTCAATTCCATAGTTTACCAACATTTTACTATTGTTTACTTCTATAATTTGTTCCCACAAATAAGGCATTAAAGACAATGTTAAATAACCATGGGCAATAGGAGTTCCAAAAGGTCCTTCTTTTGCTTTTTCGGCATCGCAATGAATCCATTGATGATCTAATGTAGCATCTGCAAACTGATTTATTCTTTCTTGAGGCACTGGTAAATACTCAGAAACTCCTATTTCTTTTCCTTCATATGCTTTAAAATCATCAAAACTATTGATTATTACTTTTCCCATTTTTATTCTTTATTTTATTTGTTATTTACGTTATTAATTATGCCTCTAATAAATGATGAATCCAAGCATATTGAAGCAAAATTAAGGTTTTTGCATCTTTTATTTCATTATTCTCCACAACTCTTTTAGCCTCCTCAAAACTCATTTCAAAAACTAAAATATCTTCTTGTTCATTCTCCAAACCTCCACCATTAGCTACTTTCATAGTCTCATCATACGCTGCAATAAACATATGTGTTATTTCAGTAACAGCACCCGGAGTCATAAAACAATCTCTCACTTTTATAACTTTAGGAACCTTATACCCTGTTTCCTCTTCAATTTCCCTTATAATACATGTTTCAGGATCATCCTTATCTAACATTCCTGCAGGAACTTCGGTTACAATACCTCCTTTTAATCCATTTATATATGCAGGCATTCTAAATTGTTTGGTCAACACTATTTTTTTAGCTGCTTTGTTGTACATCAAAACTGCTGCACCATCACCTTTATCGTATACCTCTCTAGTTTGTTCCCATTCTTTACCACTTGATCCTTTGTACTGATAAGTAAACAACTTTAAAGGTTTCCATGTATTGGCTAAAATTTTTTCTTTAATATCGGAAATAGTCATTATTGGTAAGCTTTTTATAAATATAAAAAAACTGCCCTAAAGTTAGTCCTTTAGGGCAGTTATAAATTATTATTTTAATTGTATTAAGCAGTGATCATACCACCATCTACATTTAAAGTTTGACCTGTAATATATGCAGACATATCAGAAGCTAAAAACACGCATGCGTTTGCAATATCTTCTGGTTGACCTCCTCTTTTTAAAGGAATAGCTTGTCTCCATCCATCAACAACTGCTTCATCTAGTTTGGCAGTCATTTCAGTTTCAATAAATCCTGGAGCAATTGAATTACAACGAATATTTCTTGATCCTAATTCTAAAGCTACAGACTTACTAAACCCTAACATTCCTGCTTTAGAAGCAGCGTAGTTAGTTTGACCTGCATTTCCTTGAACTCCTACTACAGAACTCATGTTAATGATAGATCCTGCTCTTTGTTTCATCATAGGACGAATTACAGCTTTGGTTAAGTTAAATACAGATTTTAAGTTTACCTCTAATACCTTATCAAAATCTTCTTCTGATATACGCATTAATAAATTGTCTTTAGTAATCCCTGCATTGTTGATTAATACATCAATAGTACCAAACTCCTTTAACACATCTGCTGCTAAAGCTTGAGCAGCATCAAAATCTGCTGCATTAGATTGATATCCTTTTGCCTTAACTCCCATTGCAGTTAATTCAGTTTCTAATGCATTAGCTGCCTCCACTGATGAACTGTACGTAAAAGCTACATTAGCACCTTGCTTAGCAAACTCTAATGCAATTCCTTTACCAATCCCTCTAGTTGCACCAGTTATAATGGCTGTTTTATTTTCTAATAATCCCATTCTATAAGTTTATTATTATTTTTATTAAGCTAATACTTTAGCAATAGCTTCTCCAATTTTTGCAGGTGATGCAACAACGTGAATTCCATTTTCTGCTAAAATTTCCATTTTAGCTTGTGCAGATTCTCCTTCTCCACTTACAATAGCTCCAGCATGTCCCATAGTACGTCCTGCAGGTGCAGTTTGTCCAGCAATAAATCCTACAACTGGTTTTCTGTTTCCGTCAGCTTTAATCCATCTTGCAGCTTCTGCTTCTAATTGACCTCCAATTTCACCAATCATAACAATTGCTTCCGTTTCTGGGTCATTCATTAACATTTCTACAGCTTCTTTAGTAGTGGTTCCAATAATTGGATCTCCACCAATACCAATTGCTGTTGTAATTCCGTAACCTTGTTTAACAACTTGGTCAGCAGCTTCATATGTTAATGTTCCTGATTTAGAGACAATACCAACGTTTCCTTTCTTAAAAATAAAACCTGGCATAATTCCAACTTTAGCCTCTCCTGGAGTAATAACTCCTGGACAGTTAGGTCCTACCAAACGAGCTTCTTTACCTTCTAAATATCCTTTTACTTTCACCATGTCAGCAACTGGAATTCCTTCAGTAATACAAATAATTACCTTAATTCCTGCATCTGCAGCTTCCATAACTGCATCAGCAGCAAATGCTGGTGGTACAAAAATAATAGTAGTATCTGCTCCTGCTTTGTCTACTGCATCTTGTACAGTATTAAAAACGGGCTTTCCTAAGTGTTCTTGACCTCCTTTACCTGGAGTTACTCCACCTACTATATTTGTTCCATATTCAATCATTTGAGAAGCATGAAAAGTTCCTTCACTCCCAGTAAACCCTTGAACTATAATTTTAGAATTCTTATTTACTAAAACACTCATTTAATTTTATTTTTTTTATTGAAAATTCGTTGCGAACAAATATAAATATTTGTTCACAATATATGTTGTTTTATTTTTTTTATCACAGAATTGTGTAACTGTGCTAATTTTATAACAAAAGCCCAAAACAAATAATATGTTTTGGGCTTTTGTTGATTGATTTTAAAACGCTTAAGATTTAATTCTTTCTTGGTAAGTACCTTTAGCTGTTTCTATTTTAATCATATCTCCTTCATTAATAAATAAAGGTACGTTTACAGATGCTCCAGTTTCTACTGTTGCTGGTTTTGTTGCATTTGTAGCTGTATTTCCTTTAATACCAGGTTCTGTATAAGTTACTTCTAAAATTACAGATTGAGGCATATCTACAGACAATGGCATTTCATCTTCTGAACGAACAATGATGGTTACAATTTCTCCTTCTTTTAACAAATCTGGAGCATCTAATGTAGATCTTTCTAAAGTTATTTGATTGTAATCATCTGTATTCATAAAGTTAAATGTATCACCTTCAGCATACAAGTATTGATACTTTCTAGTTTCTACTCTTACTTCTTCAATTTTATGTCCTGCAGAAAAGGTATTATCAATTACTTTTCCTGAAGTTAAACTCTTTAATTTTGTTCTTACAAATGCAGGACCCTTTCCTGGCTTTACGTGTTGAAACTCTACTACTTTAAATGTATCACTGTTATATACAATACACAATCCGTTTCTAATATCTGATGTTGTTGCCATCTATAATTTTTTATGCTTAATTACTAAAATATCCTTTCATAATTCCTCTTTGTGAGTTTTGGACGAATTTTATAATATCATCTCTTTCACTGGTAGCTTCCATCTCTGCTTCAATAATTCGAATTGCTTGCGTATTATTATAAGTACTTTGGAATAAGATTCTATATATATTTTGAATCTCTCTAATTTTTTCTGTAGAAAAACCTCTTCTTCTTAATCCTACAGAGTTAATTCCTACATAAGACAAAGGTTCTCTTGCTGCTTTTACATAGGGAGGAACATCTTTTCTTACTAAAGATCCACCTGTTACAAAAGCGTGATCTCCAATAGAACAAAATTGGTGAATCGCAGTCATTCCTGCTAAAATAACGTTGTTCCCTACGTTTGCATGTCCTGCTAAAGTACTTCCGTTAGAAAAAATACAATTATCTCCTACAATACAATCGTGTGCCACGTGGCAATATGCCATAATTAAACAATTGTCTCCAATTACTGTTTTCATTCTATCTGTAGTACCACGGTTAATAGTTACACACTCTCTAATGGTAACATTGTTACCTATAATAGTACTTGTCTCTTCTCCGTCGTATTTTAAATCTTGTGGCATTGCAGATATTACTGCTCCTGGAAAAATTTTGCAATTTTCTCCAATTACAGCTCCTTCCATAATAGTTACATTAGACCCTATCCATGTTCCTGAACCAATTTTTACATTGTTATGAATTGTTGTAAATGGTTCAATAACAACATTACGAGCTATTTTTGCTCCTGGGTGTACATATGCTAATGGTTGATTCATCCTTTTATTTTTTTCTTGCTATTTGAGCCATTAATTCAGCCTCTACTACTATTCTTCCGTTGGCATAACCTACAGATCTCATATGACAAATTCCTCTTCTTATTGGCGAAATTAATTCCGCTTTAAAAATTAAAGTGTCTCCTGGTAATACTTTTTGTTTGAACTTAACGTTGTCCATTTTCATGAAGTAGGTTAAGTAATTTTCTGGATCTGGAACGGTACTTAATACTAATATCCCCCCACATTGAGCCATTGCTTCAATTTGTAAAACTCCTGGCATTACAGGTGCTTCTGGAAAATGTCCTACAAAGAAAGGTTCATTCATAGATACATTTTTCATCCCTACTACAAAATCATCTCCTAAATCTAAAATTCTGTCTATTAACAAAAATGGAGGTCTGTGTGGTAATATTTTCATGATTTGATTGATATCCATCAACGGTGGTTGATTCAAATCATACGTAGGTACATTTTTACGTTTTTCTTGTTTGATAATATTTGACAAACGTTTACCAAATAACGTATTAATTTTATGTCCTGGTTTATTTGCAATTACTTTTCCTCTAATTCTAGTTCCTACTAAAGCTAAATCTCCAATAACATCTAACAATTTATGCTTAGCTGCTTCATTAGCCCAATGCAATTCTAAGTTGTCTAATATTCCATTTGGTGTTACTTTAATATCGTCTTTACCAAATGCTTTTTTTAATTTTTCTAAAGTATCTGTAGATATTTCTTTGTCAACATAAACAATTGCGTTGTTTAGGTCTCCTCCTTTAATTAGGTTGTGCTCTAACAACATTTCTAACTCATGTAAAAAGCTAAATGTTCTTGCGGCAGAAATTTCTTCTTTAAAGTTTGTAATACTATCTAAAGTAGCGTTTTGAGTTCCTAAAATTTTAGTTCCAAAATCTACCATTGTAGTTACTTGGTATTCATCGGCAGGCATTAAAATAATTTCGCTACCTGTTGCTTCATCTCTATATGATACAACTTCTTTAACTATGTATTCTTCTACAGGTGCATTTTGCTCTACAATTCCTGCGGATTCTAAGGCTTCTATAAAATATTTAGAAGAACCATCCATAATTGGAGGTTCTGATGCATCAATTTCAATAATTAAATTATCTATTTGTAAACCTACTGCTGCTGCTAAAACATGTTCTGATGTGTTAATACTAACTCCTTTTTTCTCTAAATTAGTACCTCTTTCAGTTTCGGTTACATATTCTACTTTTGCCTCAATAGTTGGATTTCCTTCTAAATCTACACGTACAAACGCATATCCATTATTCTCTGGAGCTGGTTTAAATACCATAGTAACATTTTTACCTGTATGTAATCCTATACCTGTTAAGGTTACTTCCTTTTGGATTGTTCTTTGTTTTAGCATCCTTTTACTTTTTAAAAGCTTTTATTTATTTCTTAATTCTTCTACAATTTGGGGTAATTTTCTAAAATATATATATGATTTGTTGTAATCATTATAATTCATAGCTGGAATTCCTCTAATCACAGAATTATCTTTTATACTTTTTCCAACTCCTGTTTTTCCAGAAATTTTAACATTGTTACCAATACTAATATGACCTGAAATGGCTACATGACCACCAATCATACAGTTTTCTCCAACTTTACTAGAACCTGCTATAGCGGTTTGTGCTGCAATTACAGTGTTTTTGCCTATAACAACATTATGTCCTACCTGAATTAAATTGTCTAACTTAACTCCTTGTTTAATAAGGGTAGATCCCATAGTAGCTCTATCTATTGTTGTATTAGCTCCAATATCTACATTGTCTTCTATAATTACATTTCCTATTTGCGGAATGCTTTTATAGGTTCCATCTTCTGTAGGGGCAAAACCAAATCCATCAGCTCCAATTACAGTTCCTGCATGTATCTTGCAATTGTTTCCTATTATACAATCAGTATATATTTTAACGCCTGCAAAAAGTGTTGTATTATTTTTAATAACAACATTATCACCAATGTAACAATTAGGATAGATTTTTACATTATTACCTATAGATACGTTTGCTCCTATACTTGTAAATGCTCCTATATATATATCATCTCCTAATTTGGCAGAATCATGAACACTTACTGGAGATTCTATTCCAGATTTTTGATTTTTGTATTCGTTGTAAAACTCTAATATTTGTGTAAATGCCTGATAAGCATCCTCTACTTTTATTAATGTTGCTGATATAGGTTGAGTAGCCTCAAAATCTTTATTTACAATTACAATAGATGCATTTGTAGTATAAATGTGTTTTGTGTATTTAGGATTCGACAAAAATGTCATCGCTCCTTTTTCTCCTTCTTCAATTTTAGCCAATGTTGAAACACTAGCAGATGAATCTCCTAAAATTTCACCTCCTAAAATTTCAGCTATCTGTGTTGCTTTAAATTCCATTATTCGCAAAAATATAAAATTAAAATCTATTTAGGCTATTTTGATGCCTTTTGGATAACAAAGAAAGTGTTTTACTACAGGCTTTGTTAATGCTTGAATGTTCAATTGATCAGATGCTTCTACAATATCTACGATTTGACCATTTTTATAATATAAATATATTTTGCTTTTTGTATCGTTATATGCCTGATTAGTAATAGTATCCTGAATAAAAAAGTATTTCATCTCTTCTTGTGTCCATCCTTTTTCTTCCATTTTATTTTTTACTGAAGAAATATATTCTGCTGTAAATGGTTTATTATTTAATTGAACTTTTAATAATTTTCTGTTAATTAACATTTCAGATAACTTAGAAAGTATTTTATCATCGTGACTAATCCAGTCTTTTATGGCAGATAAAATATCGTAATCATCTAATCTAGAAAATGTTTTTAAGGTTTCTTTACTAAAGTTTGTATCTAATTCTTCGTATAAAAAATAATGCAACGCTTTGCTAGATGGCAACACAACTCCTTTGCTAGCCAAATATTTTGCCCTAGCCAATAGATTTACCAACATTTTTTCGGCAACAACTCCTGCTTTGTGTAAATAAACTTGCCAATACATTAATCGTCTACCTACAATAAATTTTTCTACGGAGTAAATTCCTTTTTCTTCTACCACTAATTGATCTTCTACAACATTTAACATATCTATCAAACGTTCAGAACTTATATTTCCTTCGGCAACTCCTGTATAAAAACTATCTCTTTTTAAATAATCCATTCTATCAATATCTAACTGACTAGATACTAATTGATTTAAAAACTTTCTTTTATACTTACCTTCAAATATTTCTATAGCTAAATCTAACTTTCCTTTAAATTCTTTGTTTAAAGAATTCATAAATATCAAAGAAATAGATTCATGACTTATACCATCTACAATACTATGTTCTAATGCGTGTGAATAAGGTCCGTGACCAATATCGTGCAATAAAATAGCAATACAAACCGCATTTTTTTCTTCTTTAGAAATTTCAACACCCTTGTTTTGTAATACAGATATTGCTTTTTGCATTAAATGCATACAACCTACTGCGTGATGAAAACGTGTGTGATGAGCACCTGGATATACCAAGTTAGACATTCCCATTTGGGTTATTCTTCTTAAACGTTGAAAATAAGGATGTTCTATTAAATCGAAAATTAATTTGTTCGGAATTGTAATAAACCCATAGATTGGATCGTTAATAATCTTAACTTTATTGGACAGACTTTTCAATTGTTGTACTTTTAAGGTAATGCAAATATAAAAATCTAATTCCTATAGAGTTAGTAATTAACAGATTCTTACTACATGAATACGATTCAAATTTTATGGGTTGATGATGAAATCAACTTGTTAAAACCACATATTCTTTTTTTAGAGAAAAAAAACTATCAAGTAACTCCCTGTACCAATGGTGCTGATGCCTTAGATATGGTAAAAGAAAATAACTACGATGTTATTTTTTTAGATGAAAACATGCCAGGACTCTCTGGTTTAGAAACGTTAACAGAAATTAACAATATGGTTTCTAACGTTCCTATTATAATGATTACCAAAAGCGAGGAAGAATATTTAATGGAAGAAGCTATTGGTTCTAAAATTGCCGATTATTTGATAAAACCTGTAAATCCAAATCAGATTTTACTGAGTTTAAAAAAGAATTTAGATCACAATAGGTTGATAAGTGAACGTACCACTATTAATTACCAACAAGAATTTAGAAAAATATCTATGGAATTGGCTCAGGTGAATTCGCATCAAGAATGGGTAGATATTTACAAAAAATTAGTTCATTGGGAGTTGGAGTTAGAAAATATTGATGATGCTGGACTATTGGGAATCTTAGAAAGTCAGAAACAAGAAGCCAATCAAATCTTTTTTAAATTTATAAAAAACAATTATGCGGATTGGTTTTACGATGACGATGCTCCTGTTTTATCTCATCAATTATTCAAAAAAGTAATTTTACCAGAGATAGACAGTAGCGATAAAACTTTAGTTATTGTAGTAGACAATCTTAGATATGATCAATACCTAATGATTGAAAAAACAATAGCGAACAACTATAAAAAACAAAAAGAAACTCCTTTTTATAGCATTTTACCCACCGCTACACATTACGCAAGAAATGCTATTTTTTCTGGCTTAACCCCCTTAGAAATGGCTACCAAACACAAAGATATTTGGTTAGGCGAAAATGATGAAGGTGGTAAAAATATGTATGAAGAAGAGTTTTTAAAACGACAATTAAAACGTTTACAAAAAGAATATACTTTTTCTTATCATAAAATAAGCAATCAAAAAGCAGGTAAAGATTTAATTCAGAATTACAACCAGTACAAAGACAATAAATTTAATATGGTTGTTTTTAATTTTGTTGATATGCTCTCTCATGCCAAAACAGACACCAAGGTAATAAGAGAGTTGGCTTCTGATGACAAATCTTATAGAGCTTTAACAGATAGTTGGTTTCAAAACTCACCGATGTTAGAACTAATTAAAAAAGCTCAAAAAGACAATATAAAATTGATTCTTACCACAGATCATGGAACCATAAATTGTAGCAAACCTACACAAGTTATAGGTACCAAAGCAATTGCTTCTAACCTAAGATACAAAACAGGAAGAAGTATTACGTATCAAGAAAAAGATGTGTATGCAGAACATGATCCTAAACAAATATTTTTACCCCAAGAACACATTAATAGTTCTTTTATTTTTGCCAAAGACAATTTGTTTTTTGTATATCCAAACAATCAAAATCATTACACTAAATACTTTAAAGACACCTACCAACATGGTGGAATATCTTTAGAAGAAATGATTATACCTTGTGCTGTTTTTAATCCTAAAAATTAATATGGACAAACCTAAAATTTTAACCAGTAGTACCAAAATTCGTTTCCAAGATTGTGATCCTTTTAACCATTTAAACAATGGTCGCTATATTGATTATTTTATCAACCAAAGAGAAGATCAGGTTTTAGATGCTTATGGTATTGATATTTTTAGCATGATTTTAAAAGAAAAAAAAGGCTGGGTAATTTCTAATACTCAGCTTGCTTATTTGGTTCCTGCTTATACCATGGAAGAGGTTAGTTTTGAGTCGCAAACCATTGCTTACTCTAAAAAACATTTACAAGCAGAGGTGCGTATGTTTAATAAGGATAAAACTGTTTTAAAATCTGTTGCTTGGATTAGTTTTGTGCATTTTGATTTGAAAAAAAATAAAACCACAGAACACAGTCCTAAATTTATGCAACTATTTGAAGACACGGTTTTACCGCTAGCAGAAAAATCATTTGACGAACGTGAAAAAAACTTAAGAACGATTAAGAAAAATTCTTAAGACTTTTATCTGTTAACATAGGTACAAAAGCACATTCTTCAATTATTTGTTTGTCAAACTCTTTCGCAGAATTCCTTGTAATTAATGTCATCATTTGTTGAGCATCTCCTACGGGAATCACCATTCTACCTCCTATTTTTAACTGAGACAATAAAGGTTTGGGTAAAAAAGGAGCTCCACAGGTTACTATAATTTTATCAAAAGGAGCAAATTGTGGCAAGCCTTTGTAACCGTCTCCAAAATACATATGCTTAGGTTTGTACCCCAATTTAGGCAATAACAATTGTGTTTTTTTAAACAATTCTTGTTGTCTCTCTATTGTATAAACATGCGCTCCTAAATTTACCAACACACTGGTTTGGTATCCAGACCCTGTTCCTATTTCTAAAACTTTTTCTCCCGGTTTAATCTCTAATAACTGAGACTGAAATCCAACTGTATAAGGTTGTGAAATAGTTTGCTCTGCAGCAATAGGAAAAGCAACATCTTGATAGGCATATTCTTCAAAACTAGAATCCATATACAAATGTCTTGGAATTGTTTTTATAGCAGATAACACAGCAGTATCTGTAACTCCTTTTGTTTGTAAAACAGTAATCAATCTATTTCTTAATCCTTGATGTTTAAATGTGTCTTTCATAGCATAAAGTGGTTTACAAATATAAAAAACAAAAGCCCTAGAACATAAAATTTCTAGGGCTCTCAAGTATTATTTATAAACAATTTACTTCTGACGTTTCTTTAATTCGGCAGTAATATCTATTAATGTAAATCCTTTGGCTTGTAATAACATTAAGTAGTGGAATAATAAATCTCCTGCTTCATACAAAAATAATTCGTCATTATTATCCATCGCTTCAATCACCGTTTCCACAGCTTCTTCTCCAACTTTTTGTGCTACTTTGTTAATTCCTTTAGCAAACAAACTTGCTACGTAAGATTTTTGAACATCTTTATTTTTAACACGCTCAGCAATTACGTTTTCTAAAGTAGATAAAAAACCAAAGTTTTCTGTATTCTCTTCTGCCCAACAATTACCTGTTCCTTTATGACACGTTGGTCCTTTAGGTTTTGTTTGTATTAACAAAGTATCTTTATCACAGTCGTTTTTAATAGAAACCAATTCTAAAAAGTTTCCACTTTCTTCTCCTTTAGTCCATAACCTGTTTTTAGATCTGCTATAAAAAGTAACTTTATTAGTTGCCAATGTTTTGTCAAATGCATCCTGATTCATATATCCTAACATCAATACATTTTTAGTTTCGGCATCTTGTATAATTGCAGGAACTAATCCTTTTTCGTCAAATTTAATTTCCATATTTCTTTAGTACTGAGTACTGAATAGTAAGTATTGAGTCACGTTTATTTATGCTCTGTACTTTCTACCTTGTACAATTTTACAATCTCACAGGAATTCCCTGTTTTTTTAATTCTTCTTTTAAATCTGGTATTTCAATTTCTTGAAAGTGAAACACACTTGCAGCCAAGGCCGCATCTGCTTTACCATCTTTAAACGTATCTACAAAGTGTTGCATGTTTCCTGCTCCACCACTTGCAATAATGGGAATGTTTAATTCTTCTGACAAACGTGCTAAAGCATCATTTGCAAAACCATCTTTCGTTCCATCATTATTCATAGATGTAAACAAAATTTCTCCTGCTCCTCTTTCTTCTACTTCTTTTGCCCAATCGAATAAATTTAATTCCGTAGGTACTTTTCCTCCTACCAAATGTACAATCCATTCTCCATCAATCTTCTTTGCATCAATAGCTACTACTACACATTGACTTCCAAATTTCTGAGACAATTCATTCACCAACTGTGGTCTTTTTACTGCTGATGAATTGATAGAAACTTTATCTGCTCCATTTTGCAATAAAATATCTACATCTTCTACAGAGGATATTCCACCCCCAACGGTAAACGGAATGTTTACTTGTGCAGCTACATCACGAACTAAATTCACCAATGTTCTTCTGCGTTCTTCTGTTGCAGATATGTCTAAAAACACCAATTCATCCGCTCCCGTTTCTGCATATTTTTTTGCCAACTCTACAGGATCTCCTGCATCTCGTAAATCTACAAAGTTCACACCTTTAACAGTACGACCATTTTTTATATCCAAACAAGGAACTATTCTTTTTGCTAACATATTTTTTAGTATTAAGTAGTTAGTACAGAGTATTAAATACTCAAATTCTAACAATTAAAACTTTGTACTCAGTACTATTTACTTTGTACCTATAATAAAATCTTCCAATTGTTTTAAGCTAATTCTATTCTCATAAATCGCTTTTCCTACAATAGTACCTTCGCATCCAAATTCTTTTAATTTAGGCAATTCATCAAAAGTAGAAATTCCTCCACTTGCAATCAATTTTACGTTAGGGCATTGTTTTAATATTTTTTCGTACAAATCAAAAGAAGGACCTTGTAACATTCCGTCCTTGGCAATATCTGTACAAATTACATACTGAATTCCTTCTTTTTGATATCCTTGAATAAAAGGAATCAACTCTTCATCAGATTCTTCTAACCAACCGCTTACTGCAATTTTTTCATTATTTGCATCGGCTCCTAAAATGATTTTATCTGCACCAAATTTAGAAATCCAACTTTTAAAAACTGCTGGATTTTTTACTGCAATACTTCCCCCAGTAATTTGATTCGCTCCAGATTCAAAAGCAATTTTTAAATCTTCATCGGTTTTTAAACCACCACCAAAATCAATTTTTAATGTTGTTTTGGTTGCAATCTCTTCTAACACTTTATGATTTACAATATGACTTGCCTTTGCTCCATCTAAATCTACCAAATGTAAATGTGTAATTCCATGTGCTTCAAATTGCTTGGCAATTTCTAGCGGATTCTCATTATATACTTTTTTGGTATTGTAATCTCCTTTTGACAAACGTACACATTGTCCGTCTATAATATCTATGGCTGGTATTATTCTCATTTATAATAGTATTAAGTACTGAATACTCTGTACTTTATTAAATCTATAGATTTAAAAAATTCTCTAAAATCATCGCTCCGTCAGTACTGCTCTTTTCTGGGTGAAATTGCACTCCGTAAAAGTTATTTTTTTGCAATGCTGTAGCGTACTGAATTCCATATTCTGTAGTCGCAATGGTTTCTTTGGTGATTGGTGCATAATAACTGTGTACCAAATACATGTAAGCACCTTCTTTAACATTGTTAAATATTTTAGAACCCAATCCACTAATTTGGTTCCATCCTATCTGAGGCACTTTTACAATATTTTCAAAACGTTTTACGTCAACATCAAAAATCCCTAAACCTGTTGTATCTCCTTCTTCAGAGTATTTACACATCAACTGCATTCCCAAACAAATTCCTAAAACGGGTTGTGTTAAGGTCGGAATTAAGCGATCTAATCCTGTAGCTTTTAACATTTTCATGGCAGAACTAGCTTCTCCCACTCCTGGAAAAATTACTTTGTCCGCATTTTTTATTTCTTCAACATCGTTGCTTAAAATAGCATCGTAACCCAATCGCTCAATCGCAAATCGGATAGATTGTATATTTCCGGCTCCGTAATTTATAATTACTATTTTCATATTTTTTAGTAGTTAAGGAGTTAAGGAAATGAGGAATTAAGGAAATTCTTAACTTCTTAAATTCTTAACTTCTGGATTCTACAATACTCCTTTTGTACTTGGTAAAAACATTTTATTCGCATCACGTTTTACAGCCATTTTCATTGCTTTTGCAAAAGCTTTAAAAATTCCTTCTATTTTATGATGTTCGTTAGCTCCTTCTGCCTTAATGTTTAAATTACATTTTGCTCCATCTGTAAACGATTTAAACAAATGTAAAAACATTTCTGTTGGCATGTCACCAATCATTTCACGTTTAAAATCTGCTTCCCAAACCAACCAAGGTCTTCCGCCAAAATCAACCGCTGCTTGTGCCAAACAATCATCCATTGGCAAACAGAACCCGTAACGTTCTATTCCTAATTTATTACCTAATGCTTTGTTAAATAATTCTCCCAAAGCAATCATGGTATCTTCTATAGTGTGATGTTCATCTACTTCTAAATCTCCATCTACTTTTACGGTTAAATCCATGGCTCCATGACGACCAATTTGATCTAACATATGATCAAAAAACTTTACTCCTGTAGAAATATCATTTTTACCAGAACCGTCTAAATTTAGTTTGATGTAAATTTTAGTTTCGTTGGTATTTCTAGTAATTTCAGAAACTCTATCTTCTAATTTTAAAAACTCATAGATTTCTTTCCAGTCAGTTGATGTCAACGCTATACAATCGTGAATTGCTTTTGCATCAGCTTCTGTTTCATCAGCTCCTAATTCAGGGTTTTCTGATAAAAAGATTCCTTTTGCTCCTAAATTTTTAGCCAATTCCATATCTGTGATTCTATCACCTAATACAAAAGAATTTTCTAAATCGTATTTTTCCTTGTCAAAATACTGTGTTAACAAACCTGTTCTTGGTTTGCGAGTTTCTGCATTTTCATGAGGAAATGTTTTATCAATATGAACAGCTGCAAATTCTACACCTTCGTTTTTAAAAGCATCAATTACTTTGTTCTGAGCAGGCCAAAAAGTATCTTCAGGAAAAGAGTCTGTTCCCAATCCATCTTGATTGGTCACCATCACTAATTCGTAATCCAACTCCTCAGCAATTCTTGCCATGTATTGAAAAACTTTTGGGTAAAACTCTAACTTTTCTAAACTATCTAACTGATAATCTACTGGCGGCTCTATACAAAGTGTACCGTCTCTATCTATAAATAAAACTTTTTTCATGATTAACTTGTTAATCAATCCTGAACTTGTTTCAGGATATTATTATAACTTAATTGTTTATATATTTTTTCAATATGTTTAAACTTTCAACCTCATTAGGATCAAAACCAAGTTTTAACATTTTTTCTTCTTCATGTAAATAATTATTAGAACTAATTCCTTTTTCATATTTTACATAGTATAAATCAGCTATTTTATCTCTTGAAATTCGTAATAATAAAAATTCATCTTCTTTCACTTTCTTAAATAAGATATTCTGATCATTTCTAGTTTCTGTAAAACCATAAAAATGAATAACTCCATTTAAACCACTTCTTATTCCCTTTTCAATTTCAAATATCAGTACTTTGTACTACTCTAACTCCTTCAAAGCCTTCATTAAGGCAACGTTTTCTTTAATTGTCCCCACTGTAAATCGTAACGTGTTCTCACACAGTACTTGAGTGGTTCTATTTCTAACTACAATTCCTTTTTCTATTAATTGATTGTATCGTTTGGTTGCATCATCTACCTTTACCAATAAAAAATTGGCATCGCTAGGGTATATTTTTTCTACATAAGAAATTTCCTTTAATGCAATTTCTAAATTATCACGCTCAACCAAAATAGCTTCAATCTCCTCTTGTACATCTTCATAAGCCAGTAAACGTTCTAATGCTTTTTGCTGTGTTAATTCGTTTACGTTATATGGAGGTTTAATTTTGTTTAACACCGTAATAATTTCTGTTGATGCATAACAAACTCCCAAACGTATTCCAGCCATTCCGTAAGCTTTAGATAAAGTCTGACTTACAATTAAATTTGGATGTTTTGCCAAACGAGTAATCCAGCTTGGTTCTGATGCAAAATCAATATAAGCTTCATCAACCACAACCAAACCGTTAAAACCTTCTACAATTGCTTTTACGTTTGCATAATCAAACAAGTTTCCAGATGGATTGTTTGGAGAACATAAGAAAATCACTTTAGTATTTTCGTCAACTGTTTCTAATATTTTAGCAATATCAGGTTGAAAATTTTCTCTTAAAGGAACTTCTTTAATAGTGATATTATTCAAATTTGCCGATACATCATACATTCCGTACGATGGTGGCAATGTGATGATATTATCAATCTTAGGTTCACAAAAAGCACGTAAAATTAAATCAATGACTTCATCAGATCCATTCCCTAATAAAATGTTTTTAGGAGCCACTCCTTTAATTTTAGCCAATTCTGACTTGACTGTCTTTTGCATTGGGTCAGGATAACGATTTACTCCGTTTTCAAACGGATTTTCATTCGCATCTAAAAAGACCATATCATCTGTAGCTCCTGTAAACTCATCTCTTGCTGAAGAGTAAGCTTTCATATTGGCTACATTTTCTCTTATTATTTTATTGATATCAAAATTCATATTTAACTAGTATTAAGTTCTAAAACTTCTTAACTCCTGAATTCTTAACTTCTCTTATTTCTTTAAACTCTCCAATCTTAACGTAACTGCATTTTTGTGTGCATCTAAACCTTCGGCAGCAGCCATTAATTCTATAGCGGGTCCAATATTCTGAATTCCCTCTTTGGTGATTTTTTGATACGTGATTTTCTTAGTAAATGCATCTAAATTTACACCACTATACATTCTTGCATATCCGTTTGTAGGTAAAGTATGATTGGTTCCTGATGCATAATCTCCCGCACTCTCAGGTGTCAATGGTCCAATAAAAACAGATCCTGCATTTACAATTTCAGAAATATACACATCTTCATTCAATACATTTAAAATTAAATGTTCTGGTGCATATGCGTTAATCAATTCATTCTGATCTGCAATGCTATCTATTAAAATAGCACTAGAGTTTTCAATTGCTCCTTCTGCAATTTCTTTTCTTGGTAGTTCTACCAATTGTTTATCTAACTCTATTTGAACTTCATCTATTAATTGTTGAGAAGCTGTAACTAAAATTACTTGACTATCTGCTCCGTGCTCTGCTTGCGATAATAAATCTGCCACCACAAAACTTGCATCTGCATCTTTATCTGCAACCACCATAACTTCACTTGGTCCTGCTGGCATATCAATAGCCAAACCTTGTGTTGTAGCATATTGTTTTGCTGCCGTTACAAACTGATTTCCAGGTCCAAATATTTTATAAACATTAGGTACAGATTCCGTTCCATACGTCATGGCTGCAATGGCCTGAATACCACCCAATTTATAAATTTCTGTAACTCCTACTAATTGTGCTGCGAATAAGATAGCTGGATGAATACTTCCATCTTTTGATGGAGGTGTACACAAAACAATTTTGCTTGCTCCAGCAATTTTTGCAGGAATTCCTAACATTAAAATAGTAGAAAACAAAGGTGCTGAACCTCCTGGAATATACAAACCTACTTTTTCTATAGGTTTCATTTCTTGCCAACAATCTACTCCATTTGTAGTAGAAATCACTTTTTTCTCAATTTTTTGAGAAGTATGAAATTTCTCAACATTGTTTTTAGCCAATATAATAGCATCTTTCAGCTCTTGTGAAACCAAAGGAATGGCAGTATCAATTTCTTGTTGAGAAACTCGTAAATTTAACAAAGTAACTCCATCAAATTTTTGAGTATAGTCCTTTAAAGCTTTATCTCCTTCTTTTTTTATGTCATCAAAAACAGCTTTTACAGTAGCTCCTAAGGTATTTGCTTCCTTAGCAGGTCTTTGGGTAATTGCTTCCCATGTATTTTTTGCTGGATTTATATATGTTTTCATTTGTTGCAAGTATTAAGTATCAAGTATAAAGTCCTAAGCTTATCTTAGATACTTTACTTAACACTCTGTACTCAGTACTTTGTACTCAGTACTAATTAAAACACCATTTTTTCTATCTCGGTAGTTAAAATACCTTCGGCTCCTAACGTTTTTAATTCGTCTATAATCTCCCAAAATTTATCTTTAGGAATTACGGTATGTATAGAACTCCATCCTGCCTGAGCTAGAGGTAAAACTGTTGGAGATTTCATTCCTGGAATTACTTTAATAATAGCATTAACTTTATCATTAGGAGCGTTTAACAAAACATATCTATATGCTCTTCCTTTTAAAATTGACTGAATTCTAAATTGTAATTTATCTAACAAAGCTTGTTTATCATCTGATAAAACTGGTGATTTTGTCAATACAGCTTCTGACCAAAACATTACTTCTGCTTCTTTTAATCCGTTAGCAAACAATGTTCCTCCAGAACTTACAATATCACAAATACCATCAGCCAAACCAATATTTGGAGCAATTTCTACAGAACCTGCAATTTTATGATAACTTGCTTTTATGTTTTTTTCCTTTAAAAACTTATCAAGAGTATTAGTATAAGTTGTTGCAATGCGTTTTCCTTCAAAGTAAGAAAGTCCCGTATATTCAACGTCTTTAGGCACTGCTAAAGATACTTTACATTTAGAAAAACCTAAACGTTCTACAATAGGTAAATTTTCTCCTTTTTCAATCAATGTATTTTCTCCCAAAATAGCAATATCCACTACTCCATCTTCTAAATATTGAGGTATATCACCATTTCTTAAATAAAAAACTTCTAAAGGAAAATTTCTTGCTGTAGCTTTTAACTGTGCATTACGATGATCTATTGAAATTCCACACTCTTTTAAAAGTTGTAAAGAATCTTCATTTAATCTTCCAGATTTTTGAATGGCAATTTTTAATGTGCTCATTGGTATATAGTTTATAATCAATTTAAAAATAAAAAACCCGTTCGAGATAGCTCAAACGGGTTTGAAAAATATGTTCTTATTACAACATAATCCTTCCAACTCGCTTAAGCGCAGTACTGGATATGATGATGATGATGTAATTGAATTGAAATCATGTTCTTAATTTTCTTGCACAAATATAGCAATTCAATATGATTTTAAAAGAATTAAAATAAAGAAAATACGCTATCTTTAAAATTAATATTAGCATAACACTAACAACATATTATTACCTTTACATTCGATAAAAAAATAAATATTCATGAGTGAATTAACAATTGTAGGAAACAAAGAATGGTGTCAATTTGACAAATTAAATATTCCTGCTATCAAAGCTAGAGTAGATTCTGGTGCTAAAACATCTTCTATTCAAGCTACTGATATTACAACATATAAAAAAAACAAAGAAAATTGGGTTCGTTATTATATTCAACCCTTAACAGAAAATAGAAGTATTTCTATAGAATGTGAGTCTAAAATAGTTGCCACTAGAATTATTAAAAGTTCATCTGGTATTCCAGAAAAAAGATATGTAGTTTCTTCTCCTGTAACAATGGGAAATCAAACGTGGGATATAGAACTTACTTTAGCCGATAGAGATAACATGGAATTTAAAATGTTATTGGGTAGACAAGCTATGGAAAACAGAATGATTGTAAATCCTTCTGAAGAGTTTTTATTGGGTAATATTCCTGAAGAAGAAATTGACCAAAAATATGAAACTTTTGTCATGAAAAAATCTGGATTAAAAATAGCTGTATTGGCTAGCAATCCTGAATTATACTCTAACAAAAGATTAATGGAAGCAGGTCGTGCTAGAGGTCATGAAATGGTGTTTTTAAACGTACAACAGTGTTACATGAAACTAGACACTGCTACTCCTGAAATTAGATATAGAGGTGGTAATGTTATCAACGATTTTGATGCGGTAATTCCAAGAATTAAAACAAGTATGACTTTTTATGGTTGTGCGCTACTTAGAATGTTTAAATCTTTAGGAACATATTGTTTAAATGAAGCTGAATCTATTTCATCATCTAGAGATAAATTATTCTCTTCTCAATTATTCTCTAAAAATGACATACATATTCCTACCACTGGATTTGCCAAATCTCCATTAGATACTAAAGATTTAATTCACATGGTTGGTGGTGCTCCATTAATTATTAAATTATTAGAAAGTACGCAAGGAAAAGGAGTTGTATTAGCCGAAACAAATAAGGCTGCAGAATCTGTAATAAACGCATTTAAAAGCTTAAATGCCAACATATTAGTTCAGGAGTTTATTAGAGAAGCTAATGGGAAAGATTTAAGATGTTTTGTTGTTGATGGACGTGTAGTTGCTTCTATTGAAAGAACTGCTGCTAAAGGAGAGTTTAGAGCTAATATTCACCAAGGTGGATCTGCATCTATTGTAAAAATATCTGCAGAAGAAAAGAAATTAGCTTTAAAATCTGCTAAAATTCTAAATCTTCCTGTTGCTGGTGTCGATTTAATACGTTCTAACAAAGGACCACTTTTATTAGAAGTAAATTCGTCTCCAGGTCTAGAAGGTATAGAAAATGCTACTGGAAAAGATATTGCTGGAAATATAATTCAAGCAATTGAAAAAAGATTAAAATATGTGAGTCTTTAGTACAATCAAAAATATCTAAAAAAGCATCTTATTTGAAATAAGATGCTTTTTTTACTTTCTTATATTTAACAATTCAGTTTCTAATTCTATTTTAGCATTTGATTCTGAACTGGACAATGATCTATTTAATAAATTAATTTCTTCGTAAGGGTCGTCAATTAAATTGTAAAATTCTTTAGTACCATTCTCATTTTCGATAATTTTATAACTTCCATTACTTATAGCCCATAAATTATTGTCTCCATCATCTTTTTCAGCATATTGAAAATTTCTGACTCCTCCTATAGATTCTGTTAATAATGATTTAAAACTTTTACTATCGTTAATATTATTTACGTGTACTCCTGCAATTTCTGATATTGTAGCAAACAGATCTGTACTAGTAACTAGATTCGTATCATTACCTCTTCTAGAAACTCCTTTACCAGAAATAAACATAGGTACGTTTACACCTCCTTGGTTTAAAGAACCTTTTGCCGTAAAATATGTATATGGAGATTGTGCTACTTGATTTGGGGATCCATTATCTCCTATAAAAATAATAATTGTATTTTCTTTTTTATCTTCTGGAATACTATCTAACAATCTTCCTATTTGATAATCCATAGCTTCAATTGCAGCCATAAAGTAAGGTGTTTCATCCATCCCTTCCATATAATCAGGCAAATTCCCCTGAGAATGCATTTCATTTGGTGGTACATGAAATGGAGTATGTGGTGCATTATAAGCCAACCACATAAACCAAGGTTTTTCTTGCTTTTGTATCCAATTAATAGCTAAATCTGTAAATCTTTCGGTAGTATAATCAGAGACAAAACTACCTATTCCATCTTCAGTTAATACCCAATTGTAATAACTTTGAACTTCTCCTCTTATAAGTCCTGCGTAATAATCAATACCAAATACTTCAGGATTAAAAGAACTATTACTTCCAGATAAATGCCACTTCCCTACCAAAGCAGTTGCATAAGTTTCATTAGTTTCTTTATTTATAAATTTTTGTAAACTCATTTCTGATGAATCTAATTCATCACCTGCCCATTTCACACCGGTTCTATAACTGTATTTACCACTAATAATAGAAGCTCTTGTTGGTGAACATGTTGGATAACTCCAAAAATTAACAAATGTAATTCCAGAATTTCGTATAGCATCAATGTTAGGTGTAGTTGGTTTTATCTGTCCTTCAGAAAAGCCATTAATAGCATCTTTTCCTAAATCATCTGCTATAATAAATAGGATATTTGGTGTACTCTCAGCTGGGTCTAAAATAGATTGATCCATAATTACACTTTCTTTTTTACATCCTATAAGTAATACAACTAAAACTGTATAAAATATTTTTATATAATTATTTAAACGGATTACTATATTTTTCATCTGTAAGCATTTCATTATCAGTTAATGTATTTAAAAAAGCAAGTAATGCTTCTTTTTCTGTTTCGGTAAAATTAAACTGCCCAACTTCTCCATTCGAATTTACTAAAGGAGTAATTAAAGCCGTATTATTTTGGATACCAAAACTATAATGATCAATCACTTCTTCTAAAGTTGAGAACCTACCATCGTGCATGTAAGGAGGACGAATTGCAATATTTTTTAAAGATGGAAATTTGAATTTGCCAATATCATTAATATTATTCGTTGCCTCATTAACACCTAAGTCAGTAGTCGATATTAAATCTAATCCGTTTGAAGTAGCAAAAGTAGTAAGTCTAAAGTTATTTACTGGAAGAGGCCCTATAAAAGCTTCGGTTTGATGGCA
Source organism: Wenyingzhuangia heitensis (assembly GCF_011762155.1). GTDB lineage: Bacteria > Bacteroidota > Bacteroidia > Flavobacteriales > Flavobacteriaceae > Wenyingzhuangia > Wenyingzhuangia heitensis. The sequence goes on along the minus strand of NZ_JAASQL010000002.1, from coordinate 1,065 downwards.
ACCAACACAACTTCCACTTTCTCCATTTGTAAGTGTTCTCGGCATATAAAAAAGTTTTTTCCCTTCATTTTCTTTAGCTGTAAAATTAGGAAAATCATCTAGTGGAGATTCTACATCTCCTCTTGCTTTATCATATTTTGAAGTAACACTAACTATACTCCTAATAAATTGTGCTAAACTTTTAGAAATTCTGTCACTTGTAATATTGTCGTTACCAAACGCATCTTCAAAAAGTAGAGCGTAATATGATTGATTTTTTATAATATGGATAAGTTCATCTAATGTCAGTCCCATTTCTATATCATCTTGAAATGGCATTAAAACTTGATCTTCCAAAGTTTTTGCTCGTTCGTCCCAAAAAAATTGTCCTCCAGCATAAAACCTAGCATTTACAATTCCCATAGAATGTCTTCGGGTACGGCCTCCTTCAAATCCAATACTCAAAATTTCTGAATCAGAAAACCCATGTTCGAAATTGTGACAAGAAGCACAAGAAATAGTCCCGTTTGAACTTAATTTAGTATCATAAAAAAGTACTCTACCTAAAGTAGCTCCTGCATCTGTTATCAGATTATCTTTGGGAGTATTATCATATATTGTTACAGCTTCAAATTGAAAAGCATCAGGAAATTTACTTTCTTTATAATAATTAGGAAGTTCAATATTAGCATAATTATAATACTCTTCAGGTAAATCTAATTTAAATAAAGGTTCTTCTTGTATATATGTAATGTCATTATTATTTTTTGAACAAGCAATAAATAGTAATATTAGTAAAGCTAATAAATTTACTTTTTCATTTTTCATATCAAAGTTGTTTTCAGTAAAACTTTAGACCTTAATTCCTCTATAAAGTTTTTACTTACATAATCTTTTAGTCAACAAAAGACACAATTAACTTTTAGTCGACAGTAACACCAGGTAACATTTTTATTTATAAGGCATATATTCTGAGTTATAATTAACTTTAAATATTCTATTAATAAATAATAGAGTAAATACCAGTCTTAATTAGAGTTATTTATAGAGATAGATGCCTAACGTATCGTATCCCATTAGCTCATT
>NZ_JAASQL010000001.1:1954250-2048447 GCF_011762155.1 Wenyingzhuangia heitensis | reverse complement strand
AAAAAAGAAACAAAACCAAACAAAAAGCTCTGGCTAAGTGCTTGTCCGAAAATCTGTCGATTTTCAAACCCGCACTAACCATAGCAAAATACGTTGTAAAAAATACGCGCAACCTTTTTCAAAAAATGCATCTTAAAGGAAACAATATTTATATTATGAAAAAATTAGTCTTAGGTATTTTATTTATGACAATAATGTCTTGTCAAAATGATAATGACGAAATTTCAATAGATTTATCATCGTTTGAAAAAGGAAGAAGTGTTGATTTTAAAAATTTTTCACCTAAATCTGAAATAACTTATTGGGAATATTCGGAAGAATGCTCAAAGGATACATTGGGAAATTTTGATAACAAAATATTTTATTCAAGGGGAAAAATATGTATTACTGAGTATTGTAAAAGTCAATATCAAAAATCACATTTCACACATCCATTTGTTGATTTTTTGGGAGGTAAATGTGATAATTGTTGTAATGAATATTTGAAATATCAAATAAATGACAGCTTAATATCAATATCAACCAGAGAATATACAACTCAAAACAGACTCGATTTTATAGGAGAAATTAATACTCTTGATGAAGCTATTTGGATGATTAATCATTCTGGTTATACATTGACTGATAATAATATTCAAGGTTATATGAAAGTAAACAAGAATGATTTTGAATTTATAGCTAAAATAACAACTGAATATTGTGAACCTACAATTATAGAAAAACATCATATATTAATAAATGAATTAGGAGAAATTATAATACTTGAAAAAGAAAAAATATCAGAAGATAATTCACCATGTCCTCTGAATTAACTTTTTACAACACCGACTAAAAAACATTTGGGCTTGGTTATTTCTCGAAGTTTTGGCTTATTTACTAGGTCACCAAAGCCATTTATATTATTTTTAAAGTAAATTAATTAAATGGCTTTGGTTTGGTAATAAACCCGATAAATTGTCGCTTACTAAGCCCCAAACGCTCCTTAGCCAAACCGTTGTGTAACATTAAATAGTAACCCCGAAAAACTATATTCAATTAGAATTTTATTACTTTTGAGATATGGAAATGAATATTCAAAATACTAAAATAGAATTAATACAGTGGTTAACAACTCTTAACGACAAATCACTTATTGAGAAAATATTAGAACTTCGAAAATCTGAAACTACTGATTGGTGGAATGAAATTTCTGAGTCTGAAAAAAAAACTATTGAAAAAGGTATTTTAGATGCTGAAAACGGAAACTTAAACTCTCACTCTGAAGCAAGGAAAGTATATGAAAAGTGGTTATAAAGTTGAATGGACAGATAACGCTTTAAATGAATTAAAAGAAGTTTTTGAATATTTAGAATTAAAATGGACTGAAAGAGAATCTAAAAAACTTTCTCAGAAAATTGAAACTACAATCAAATTAATAGCTGAAAACCCTTATTTATTTCCTCAGTCAAAACATCTAAAAGTTCGAAAAGCCGTAGTACATAAATTAAACACTATCTATTACAGAGAAAACGATAGTAATAAAACCATTCAAATATTATCATTTTTTAGTAATCGAAAAAATCCTAATAAATTGAAAGTGTAAAAAAACGTTACACAACATCTGCTCATAGTTAATGCGGGTTTAGTTCTTTCTCAAAGTTTTGTCTATATTTACTAAGTCCGCCAAATCTTGTTGATTTGGCTTAGTGACAAAACAAGAAACAAATCCAAACAAAAAGCTCTGGCTAAGTGCGTTCCCGAAAATCTGTCGATTTTCAAGCCCGCACTAACCATAGCAAAATACGTTGTGCCTTATTTGACAAAAATCCACTCTAAAAATGAAAAATTTTACTTCAAAAGATATCTCTCGAATTAAAAATATCACGAATGGAGAAACTGGAAAAGCTTATTTAAACCTTGAAGAAAAAGAATTTATACTTCATTTTCCAGACAAAAGAAAGAATAGTATTCTTGAAGCAAAAACCGATGAAATTGTTGTATTGTATCAAAGAGCAAGTAAAAGCAAACCTAGATATTTAACACATTTAGTTAGAGCAATTGACTATGAAATAATAGAAGAAAATACAAGAGAGAATTTTAAATACGGGAGGATTTTTGAAGTAATTGCTTATACTGGAGAAGAAAATAAAATAAACTTTGAACTAACTGAACTTGGAAAAATAGATTTTAGAAATAGAGGCTGGGGAAATGCAGAAAGTTTTAAAAATATTGCTAATCAGAAAACGATTGAAAAAATTCAAGTAGAACTATGGAACTTATTCAAACCTTATTTCAATCATAAACTTAAACAGAATTTAAAAGATTATCAAACATACTTCAATGACGAACTAGAACAAGATTTTGGAACAAAAGAAGGAAAAGAATTATTTAGAAAACATAGAGTAAGAGAAAGAGATAGTTCCTTAACATATAGAAAAAAACAAATAGCAATTAAGAATGGTAATCTCGAATGTGAGGTTTGTAATTTTTCATTCCAAGACATTTACGAACAAGATTATATTGAATGTCATCATAAAACACCAATTTTTAAAGGAGAACGAATAACAAAACTTGAAGATTTGGCTTTAGTTTGTTCAAATTGTCACCGAATGTTACATAGGAGAATTGAAGGTGATTTTTTATCATTAGAACAATTAAGAAAACGAATAAAAACAAGGCACAACACCGTATAAACTTAATTGCTGGCTTCTCGCCTACTTACGAAAGTCCTTTCGGACTTTCTAGTTTGGTTTTTATTTACTAAATTAGGTGCTTAAACCACGCAACTAAGCTTATACAAACACGTTAAGCAACATTAAAAAAATGAACTTTCCTGAAATAGGTTGACTAAAAATTAAGCAATTAATTACAGTCACTTATGAAAACACAAAATGAACACTGGCGAAAAAAAAACTATCAAAAAGCAACTTTAGAGACTAAACTTTTAGTCGTTGACCAAATCTTAAATGGTCAACTATCCAACAATCAAGCTTCCAAAAAATATGACGTTCCTAGAACAACTATTTCCTATTGGTTAAGAAAATACAGTACTTTAGTGCAACAAAATACTGGTATGAGTAAAAACGATGAGATTAAAAGATTAAAGGAAAAGATTGAAGAACTTGAGTTTCAAAAAGACTTCCAACAAGACATTATCGCGGATATGGAACTAATTACAGGCGTCGATATGTCAAAAAAGTCATTACCCAAAACATTAGCAAAAGAGATAGAGCTAAAGAAAAAACAGCGTATAAAAGAAAATGGCTCTATGGATGTTTTGGGATATCTAAACAAGCCTTCTACAAAAGACTCAAAGCACAACAAAAACAACAAATAGAGCATCAAGAACTAATTAAAATGGTCAAGGACTACCGTAAAAAAGTAGGCTCGAAAACCGGTGGAATTAAGCTACACACAGAACTAAAACAAGACTTTGTAAACGCTAATATTAAGATCGGCAGAGACAAGTTCTATCGCTTCCTCAGACTAAATAATCTTTTGATTCCCAAAACTAAAAATTACATCACAACGACAAACTCAAACCATATGTACAAAAAATATAAGAACCTTGTAAAAGACCACGTTCCTACTCGACCAGAACAACTATGGGTAAGCGATATAACTTACATTAAAACACAATACGGTCATAATTATTTAGCCATTGTTACAGATGCTTATTCTAAAAAGATTATGGGCTACAAACTAGATAACCATATGAGAACATCACTTTGCACCGATGCACTCGCTATGGCCATTAAAAACAGAAAACACCCCAATCAAAAGCTTATTCATCATTCAGACAGAGGTTTTCAATACTGCAATCCTAAGTACACAACTTTTGCTGAAGACAACAATATCGTAATGAGTATGACTGAGCAATACGACCCTTATGAAAATGCTGTAGCAGAACGAATTAATAGAACGTTGAAATACGAATATGGATTAAAACAAACGATTAAAAACACAGAACTAGCTCAAAAAATGACAGAGCAAGCGGTCTATATTTATAACAATTTAAGAACGCATTTTAGCTTGGAATTAAGAAAACCTGCAGAAGTATATTTAAATCCTAATATCAAATACAAGTCGTATCGAAAAAATAAAGTAAATTTACCTGAACTAACGATTTAAGAACGGAGAATTTTAACTAAAAAAGAGTCAACCTATTTCAGTATAATACACATTGAACTTTCCTGAAATAGGTTGACTAAAAATTAAGCAATTAATTACAGTCACATAAAAGAATAATTAATTGAATAAATAGTATCAATGGAGACAATATACATTGCAGGTGGCTGCCTTTGGGGAGTCCAAGAGTTCTTAAAACACCTGCCTGGTGTTATTAAGACTAAAGCTGGCAGAGCTAATGGCTTTACTAAATCTACTAATTCAGACTATGATGGTTATGCTGAGTGTGTCAAAACGACCTTTGATCCTAACATTGTTTCAATTGAAGATTTAATTCATTATTTTTTAGAAATTATTGATCCTTATAGTATCAACCAACAGGGTAATGACATAGGTGAGAAATATCGCACAGGTATCTACAGCAATAATCAAAACCACCTGTTAAAGGCAAAAAAATATATTGCGAAAATAGAACAAGAACTAAACTATAAAAATAAGAGTCTAAAAAAAATAGCTATTGAAGTGCTTCCTTTAACAAATTTTATTCTAAGCGATACAGAGCATCAAGATAGATTAACCCTTAACCCTCATGACCACACTTATTGCCACATTCCTTTAAACTTACTACATAAGTATAAAAAAAGTCAGTCTTAATCTGACTTTACAGAAATAACTTGTAAGAGCTAAGCTATTCCTTAACATCTTTCATTATATATTCATTAAGTGCAAGTGAAGCGAAAATGAGACTTCCGCCAATTAAAATTTTCATAAGATCTGCTTCTTTATTCCATATAACAAGGTTAACTATTAATCCTAATGGAATTAATGCATTATTCATTATTGCTAATGAACCTGTGTTTACCATAACAACACCTTTATTCCATAAAAAATAACATAAACCTGATGCTACAGCACCTAGATAAATTAAAATTCCCCATTGCACTATTGTAGTTGGTATCTTTTCAGTTGATCCCATAATGAAAAAAGCAATAAGAGCTACCAAAAATGCACCAATAAAAAATAATCCAAAAATAGTATGCTTTGGTTTTGTTTGTAGTTCAGGTGTAGATTTTAATAAATACTTGTAAGCAACTTGTCCCAAAGCAAAACAAAGATTTGCTCCTTGTGTAATTAAAAAGCCTAAAAACACATGTTTACTAATACTTGAATATTGAATATAAGCAGCTCCTAAAACAGCAATTAAAGCAGTAAAAAGGTGTGTTTTATGAAATTGCTTACTTAAAATATCATTTAATACTGTAATATAAATTGGTGTTAATACACTAAAAAGCAATACTTCTGGCACTGTAAGAAATCTAAACGATTGAAAATAAAAACAATACATTAAACCTAATTGAACAGAACCGATTGCTATAAGTCTAAAAATTGTTTCTGTTTTAAGTTTCTTTAGCTTTAAAAAAGGTAAAAATAGTATTGTAGCAATACCTATTCGCATTAATACAGAAAACCATGCATCTACATGTCCAGAAAGATAAACACCTATTAAGCTAAATGAAAAAGCCCAAATAATAGTAACAATAAATAAATACCTCATAAATAAATTCTTGATTAAAAATCTCCTTACATCTGATTACATTCAGTTTCTTTAAGATTCTCTTTTATAAGTCTATGCTTTGTTTTTTTATGAAATCTATTTGATTTAAAATACTACCCAAATTAACATTAAAACATTAATAGTCAGGGTGTTTTACTTGATTTTAGACAATTGACATTCAATATACTAATTCATAAAAAACATACATTAATCAATAAATTATTTTGACTGCTTGTTAGGTCTCTGATCCAGACATTAGACTTGATATAATTTTATATTTTGGAAACTGATCCAAAATAATTTTAATAATAACCGTAATAGGAATTGATAAAATTAAACCTGGTACTCCCCAAATAAATCCCCAAAACATTAACATTACCAAAATAGTAATAACATTAATAGAAAATGTTTTCCCCATAAAAATAGGCTCTAAAACACTTCCTAAAACTACTTGCACTCCAGTTATAGTTATTACAAAAAATAATAAAGTACTGGTTACTTCTATTTCTACCAATGCAAACAAGGCTAATAAAGCTATAGAAACAATAGATCCAATCATTTGAATAAAGTTGAGTAAAAAGGCTAGTAAACCCCAGAATATAGGAAAACTGACATCAAAAAAAACACAAGCCAAACCAAAACCAATACCTGTAAATAAACTAATTATAAATTTTACTTTTACAAATGTTATAATATCTTTTTCTATTTTTCTAAAAGTTTTTACAGATGCATGTTTTTGTTTAAAAATAGTACTGTTTAGTAGTTTTTCTACATTAATAGATCCGGCTAATAATAACAACGAAAAAAACAATGTCATTAGTGACATAGAAACAATATCACCCACAAAATCTAAAGAAGGTCCTATTTTTCCTGCCAAATTGTTTCCTTGTAAATAATGGTTAATCAGACTGTCACCTTCTCCCCTAACAACTCCAAAGTTTTTTTCTATTAGTACAATTAAATCAACAATTTTTGTTTCAGCTTTTTTAAAAAACAAACCATTTGCTTCTAATATTTCTGTACTAGAAAGCTGAATCAACATAAAACCTACCTTAAAAATTCCTGCAATAATTAAAACAACTACAGAAATACTCATGTATTTTGGAATTCTTTTTTTATTAAACCATCTCATCAATGGTAAAAACAACAACGCTATAAACATTGCTAATACTAGGGGTATAAAAATAAAAGACAGTGTTTTTAACAGGTAAAAAACAAGAGAAATAACTATTATTAGCAATAGTATATTTGTAGTTCTAGCATCTTTCATTAGCTTACTTTTGTTTAATGATTATTCCTTTCAAAAATACATAATTTCAAAGGTTATTTAATACAATTAATCAACTATGCTTAAAAAATAATCTAATCCAACAAGCACATATCTACATCTTGTATGTATTAATATTTCTCTCAAAAAATAAACAGTAATAATTTCAAAGAATTAGATAGAAATAGATCCCTGTATATTACTAACAACTTCCGTATCTTTGCTGTACTAGTAAATACTATATATGACATTTAAAGACTTACACTTAAACGCTAAAATATTAAAAGCGGTAGCAGAACAAAACTACACCACTCCCACTCCAATTCAAGAAGCAACTATTCCTTTGGTATTAGATGGAATAGATGTAATTGGTTGTGCACAAACTGGAACAGGTAAAACTGCTGCATTTGCATTGCCTATTTTAGACCGTATCTTTTCTCAGTTAGATGCTAGTAATAAAAGAGATAAAAAAATTAAAGCTTTAGTAGTAAGCCCTACTAGAGAGCTGGCCATTCAGATAGAAGAAAACTTTAAAAAATACAGTACTTACACCAATTTAAGAACCACATCTGTATATGGTGGAATGGCTATGGAACCCCAAATAGATCAACTTACCAAAGGGGTAGATGTATTAATTGCCACTCCGGGTCGTTTGTTAGATTTACACAAAAGAGATATTTTAAATTTAGACTATATTCAAATTTTAGTGTTAGATGAAGCTGACATGATGTTAGACATGGGCTTTATTGATGATGTTAAAAAAATAGCTCGCCTGTGTCCTCCACAAAAACAAACCTTATTGTTTTCTGCAACCATGCCTCCTAAAATAGAAAGCTTGGCCAATGAATTGTTAACAGAACCCGAAAAAGTCTCAGTATCTGTTTTGTCATCAGCAGCAAAAACAATTAGCCAGGAATTATATATAGTTCCTAAACCTCAAAAAATAGAATTGTGCTTGCATTTGTTACGTAATAATTTAAGTGGAAACATGATTATTTTTAGACGTACCAAATTTGGAGTAGACAAACTAGAAGAAACTCTTTTAAAAAACAATTATAAAGTAGATACTATTCACGGAGACAAAACCCAAGTTGCCCGTACCAAAGCTTTAAATAAATTTAAAAATAACGATGTTAATATTTTAATTGCTACAGATGTGGCAGCTCGTGGTATTGACATACCCAATTTAGATATTGTTATTAATTTTGATTTGCCTAATATTCCTGAAGCTTATGTACATAGAATTGGTCGTACGGGTAGAGCTGGTAAAGAAGGACGTTCTTTATCTTTCTGTTCTGCAGATGAAAAAACATACATAAAAGACATTCAACAATTATTAGGAAAACTAATTCCCGTAGAAGAAAACCATCCGTATCCTTTAGATCCTAAAGCAAAACCCGAAGTACACAAAAAACAAGGTAGTAAACACAAAAAAGGTCGTAAATCTGTAGCTTCTAAAGCAAAAAAGAAACGTTGGTATTAAAAAAACAACAACCCTTATCTAATTTTTAAAGATGGAATATATCTATTACCCCTTAAGTATACTAACGGTTGTTCTTACTTTTTTACCTAAAATTCAACATCAACATTGGATATTTAGAATTGCTACCTTTGGAAAAATACATATTACTGCATTTCAAATTATTTTGCTTGTTTTTGGCTTTTTTGCAGTTTGCACTTCATTACAATTATTTATTTTTCAATTTATTTTAACAACTACAATTCTAAACAGCACATACATACTATATCCTTATTTATTAAAAAGTAAAAATAAGAATGCTGTAACTGGCAAAAACTTTGTTTCTATTATTTCGGTAAATGTATACCAATTTAATACCGAATATCATCACTTAATTAAATTGATAAAAAAGTATCAACCAGATATTTTGTTGACTATTGAATCTAACAAAGATTGGGAAAAAGCAATATTAGAACTAGATAATGATTATACTAATTATAAAAAGATTGCCTTAGAAAATACTTACGGAATGCATTTTTATACGCAATTAGCAGTAGAAAATATAAATGTTAATTATTTTGTTGCTGATGATATTCCTAGTATAAAGGCAACTCTTAAAACTAAAGACAAACAAAATTTTGTTTTTTATGGAATTCATCCACCACCAGCCAGCCCAACCGAAGAGCCTAATTCTAAAGAAAAAGATGGTGAATTGCTAAGTATTGCTAAAAAAATAAAACAAGAAACGTTACCAACTGTTGTTATTGGTGATTTTAATAGTGTTGCCTGGTCTAGAATTACCAAATTATTCACAAAAATTTCGGGATTAAAAGATGCAAGAATTGGTCGTGGATTTCTTTCTACATTTCCAGCCAATTATCGCTTTTTTAAAATTCCATTAGACTTAATGTACCACACAAAAGATATTTCTGTACGTACTTTAAAAACTTTAGAAAACATCAATTCTGACCATTTACCTCTTTATGCTGAGTTTAGTATACATCAAGTAAAAAACAACCAACACAAAGCTTCTGATGAAGTACTAAAAAAGGCAGATGAATTAATTATTGAGGGGGAAAAGGAAACTTCAGAACAAAGATAAATTCACATAAAAAAAACAATTTATCAAAAAAATTCACAAACAAAATACCATTTTATTGTGTTTTATTTATTTATAAAACTTTTATTGTAGTCTATTCAACATTTATTCTATCTTTTTTTAAGATATATAGATAGTTTTGTTTTTTTTAAATAACTAAACTACAACTATGGTATATAAATTACTTATCCGACTAAAAATGGGATTCATTTTTAGTTTTCTTTTTTTATCAACTCTAGCTACTTTAGCTCAAGAACAAAAAATAAAAATTACAGGATTAATAATAGATGAAACCAAAGAAACTGTTCCTTTTGTAACCATAGGTATTGTTAACAAGAGTATTGGTACTGCAAGTACAGAAGATGGTGAGTTTTCTTTGTTGGTTTCTAAAAATGAACTTATTGATACTCTTTATGTTTCTTCTTTAGGGTATGATACTTATAAAATTAACGTAAGTGATTTTATAGCTAAAAAAGACCAAAATATTATTTTAATAGAAAACGTGGTTAGTTTAAGTACTTTGGTTCTTCTACATCCTATTGACTATGTAAATAGAGCGTTAAAAAACTTAAAGAACAACACCTTAAGTAAAACTCACGTAAAAGAAATTTTATACAGAAGAGCTGCATCCGAAGATGGAAAAGCTAAATTTTTTGTGGAGAATTTTATAAGATTTAGAGATAAAGGACCTGCCTATTGGATGGGTAGATTTGAAGTGACTGAAGCACGAAAATCTGTAGATTATAGATTTTGGAAACACACACAATGGAAACATTCTTTAGAATATATGTGTGAAGTAAATTTGCTAAGACCCGGAAACTCTTTTCATAAAAGAAACCTGAAAAAATTTGATTGGGTAAAAACAGGAAGCTCTTCTTATGAAGGAGAGGACGTTTTAATTTTACTAGGTACCAATCCTAAAAAAACATGGGAAAAAGTAACCTTATATATTGGTCTAGATGATTATAAAATTTTTAAACTAGAAAGCGGTAACTCTTTATACATTTATAAGAAACACCAAAACGGAAAACTTTATTTAAGTTATTACAGAAACTCATGGGGATTTCCTAAGGATAATATTCCACCAGAAATGTTAGGTACTAGAGCAGAAAGTTTAAATTACAAAGCAGAAGCTTTTGTGCTTAATGTAACCCTAGATAAGAAAAAAACAAAGGTTAAAGACTATGGTTTAGGTTTAGACATGGGAAGTTTAGACCTACCTTATCATCCAAAATTTTGGAAAAAATTAAATACTCCGCCAGATACTAAGTTTTACAAAAAAAATAAAACAGAGTTAGAAGGACTTTTTAACGTTCCTCTAGAAAAACAATATCAACTTTCTAACAAATAGCTAGACATTAAATAGACAAAATTAACCTCCAAGTTTACAAAACTGGGAGCTTTTTGTTTTTTATTTCCGGTCCTACAACCTATATATTGACAAAACAAACCATACATTATTGCATTTTCAACGATATATTTATTTTTTATCAATAATATTTTTATATATTTAAACACTTTGTTCTATTATATTCAATATCTATACCCCTTACTTACTACTTATTATAAATAATTTTGTCTCACTAAAACTAAACTAGAATTATGGTATATAAACTACTTAAAAAATTACCCTTGTTAATTTTATTGATGATTTCTATTCATCAATTAACAGCACAAGAAAAAAAAATAAAAATCACAGGACTTATTTTAGATGAAACTAAAGAAACCGTTCCTTTTGTTACCGTAGGTATTGTTAACAAAAGTATTGGTACTGCCAGTACAGAAGATGGAGAGTTTTCTTTGTTGGTATCTAAAAACGAATTACAAGACACTTTGTATGTTTCTTCTTTAGGTTTTGATACTTATAAAATTAAAGTTGATGAATTTTTAGCTAAAAAAGACCGATCTATTGTAATGATAGAAAACGTGGTAAACTTAACCACTTTAAAACTATTAACACCTAAAGAATATGTTTTAAAAGCAATTAAAAATTTAAAAAAGAACACACTTAGCAAACCTCACGTTAAAGAAATTTTATATCGTAGAGCTGCCTCTGAAGATGGAGTCGCTAAATTTTGGGTAGAAAACTACATCAAACAAAAAGATAGAGGTCCTGCAAACTGGATGGGAAGAATTCAGGTTACCGAAGCAAGAAAATCTGCAGATTATAGATTTTGGAAACGTACCCAATGGAGACACTCTATTGTGAGTATGCACGAAGTTAATCCTTTTACTCCTAGTGATTCTGAACACGCTAGAAACTTAAAGAAATTTACTTGGAAAAAAACAGGAGACTCCTCTTATGAAGGTGAAGATGTTTTAATCTTAGAAGGTCAAAACCCTGATAAAAAGTGGGAAAAAATCACCGTTTATATTGGTCTTGACTCTTACAAAGTATACAGAATAGAACGTGGGAGAACATTATACATATACAAAAAACACAAAAGTGGAAAGGTACATTTAAGCTACTTTAAAAACGAATGGGGATTTCCAAAACACATGATTCCAAGAGAATTACACGGAACAGCAGCAGAAACATTGCATTACAGAATGGAAGCTTTTGTATTAAATGTTGAAACAGATAGAAAGAAAACAAACATTGTAGACTACGGATTTGATAAAGATATGGGCTCATTAGACTTGCCTTATCATCCTGAGTTCTGGAAAAGTTTAAACACTCCACCAGACACTAAATTTTATTTAAAAAACAAAGAAGAAATAGAGGGGCTTTTTGGGGTTCCATTAGAAACTCAATACCAACTTTCTAATCAATAATTTATTAACAGTAACTTATAAATAATAAAGAGCGGTATTTAAAAATACCGCTCTTTTAATTTTAGTCAATTTTTTATGCTTTACTTTTTAAATACTCCTTTGGCAAAACCACTACCGTGACTTGCAGACCAAAAAACATTTTTATCAAACGGATCAAAACCAAAACCTTCTATTTTATCTGGTTGTCCTAAACCATAATTACTTTTATGCCAATTTTTTCCTCCATCCCTAGAAATGTAAATTCCTGGATTTAATAATTTAGTCTTTCTATTGGGAGCTACCACTACCCCAATATAATTAGGATCTAAATCAGACACTGCTACTCTGTTTGTATTAGGCATGTTAAAAATTTGTTCCCAATTCTTTCCCTTGTCATAACTTCTAAAAACTCCACCTTTTCCTACTTGGGTTGCACCATCTCCAGTAGCTATGTACATAGTTCCGTTTTTATCAAACTTTACAAACTTAACGCTTGTCACCCCGTTTGGTAACTTCATCTGTTCCCAAGAATCTCCGTTATTATTACTTTTAAACAAACCGCCCGGAGTATTTCCTTTTGATGTTGCCAAAGCAGCATATAAATCTTTATAATTCTCATCATAAGACATTTGCGTTACGTTTAAATTCTCTGGCAATCCGGTGTTGTTGTATTTCCATGTTTTTCCACCATCTTTACTCTGATATATTCCATAATCAGAAAAATCTGCATACTTTTTATTGTTTTTGTTCCATTTAGAAGGATGCCAACCTCTTTCTGTTTGAGAAGGCACGCAAAAAGCAATATTATTAGGAGTATCTTTATCTATTACGATACTAAACAAATACAATAAATTGTTCGGTTTCATATTTTTGATGGGTTTGGAAATTGTTTTCCAAGTTTTTCCTCCATCTACAGATTTTCTAAACGTACCCGCATTTCTTTGTCTATTGGTTAAACTATAATAGGTTTTAGAGTTGTTTGGATCTACCACTAAAGACGTAATACTTACAGAATTCTTTTTATAATCTACAGACTGACCTTCTATTTGATGCAATGCTGTTGCTCCCTTATACACTTTATCTCCATCTAAAGTACTTTTCCATATTCCGTGTTCTTCTGTATAAAACAAATATTTTCCTTTTTCTTGCGTATCTAAATTCAACCCAAAACCTGGCAAATTACTATCTCCACGTCCTACCCAATTTCCACTTCCTGGACTTGTTTCATCATCGTCTATTTGAGTCCAAGTTTCTCCGTGATCTTTAGAGATTAAATGTTGTTGTTCGTAACAAATAATCACCTCACCATCTGCATTGGTTTGCATTAAACGTACTCCAATAGTTCCATCTTTCTCATTTACTTCATTTAAATGAGCAAAGGTTGCGTTTAATCCTAGTGGATTGTTTAAAGATTCCCAATAAGTTTTATCTTCTTGATCTGCCCAATATTTACCTGCTCTTAACGCAACATTCCAAGTTTTACCTCCATCTAAAGTTCTCATCAATTCTCCAGGACCAAAACTATAATCGTGTTTTAAATTGTTCGATACATAAACTTCATTTGGATTTTTAGGGTTGATTGCAATTCTATTAAATACAGGCAAAGTTTCTTCTGGATATTCTGGAGCCATTTTTTTAATTTGACCCAAACTCTTTCCAAACCAATAACCTATGGTTCTATAATATGTCCAATTTTTAGATTGATGACTAATTACTTTTAAGTTGTAATTTTCACTTAAATTACCCGAAATACTTTCCCAATTTTCTCCCTCATTAGTACTTTTATATACACCACCTTCTGCAATGGTCGTTTTTCCTTCAATTTTATATTGTGTTTGCAACACACAATACAAAAAGAATTCTTTAGTTTGTTGGTTGTAATAAGAAGTTAAATCTCTAACATTATTATAAGGAAGTCCTGTTTTTATTTCTCGCCAAGATTTTCCTGCATTGGTAGATTTATACAAACCAACATTAGACAACACATAGATGTTTTTAGAATTTCTTGGATCAATAATAATTTTACCTACATCTAAATCATTAGCTATATTATCCATTATTTTTTCCCACGTTCTTCCTTCGTTTGTTGTTTTAAGAATCGCTCCATATTCTGTATAATTTACTTTGGTTCCGTTTGGGTCTTTTAAACTACGATGCACGTTTTTCACTTTCCAATATTGTCCGCCTCCTATATACCAAGTTTTTTTATCGTTGGGATCTATACTTGCTACAGAAAATTTCTTTTTTCCTGGAAAATTAGGAACAAGTGTCCAGCTAACACCTTTATCTTTTGTTAGTTTAACCTCACTTTTCTCTAACATAATACCATAGTTAACATCTTGATTAGAAAAAGCAATCCAGTTTGGGCGAATGTCACTTCCTTTACCATCAAAATCATTTAAAGTTACCCAAGACTTACTTTTATTTTCTGTTCTGTACGCATTTCCCATATCGTAATTTAAAAACATGACGTTAGGATCTGTTGGGTGAATAAATAAATCTTCACTATAACCGGAATTACCAGGCCCTATTAACGTCCATTTTAAACGTTCATCACTTGCCACTTTTTCGGTTTGTAGTTTTTTAAAATACGTTGAGTTTTGTGCAAATGTTGCGAATTGTACACTCACAAAAAGTGCCACTATTATTTTTTTCATCTTCTATTGGTTTTACTATAAACTAAAGTAGTTTGTATCTCTTGTAAATAAGAAAACAAATGGTTTATTAAAAGAACCCCATCACTTTTTCACCCAAAAAATAACCGTTTTAATTTAGACCACCAATACAATATTCCCTATTTTGACATCATCCAATCATATTTTGACACAAATAATTATAGTATTCTACTAAAAGGATATATTAGATTTTATTATTATAAATAAACAAAATCATGAATTTCAAAAAAATCTTATTCGCATTCGCTTTAATTATTTCGACAACTGTATTTTCACAAGAGTGGGCAGAAAAACAAGCTAAAAAATTAACAACAAAGCTTAATACCTCTTTAATTAGTGCTGATGAAAATTTAAAATTAAACGATGAGCAGTCAACAAAAGTAACAGCTATTTATAAAGATTTGATGGTAGAAAAATCTAATGCAAAAATAAAATTAGAAAAAGCAGGAACTTTTAACAAAGAAGATTTTTGGAAATCAACTTTTCCTATACAAAAAGCAGCGAATGAAAAGATTAGAGATCTTTTATCTGTAACACAGAAACCAGCTTTTAATAGTTTTTTACGTAAAAAATAAAAAGCATCCTAAACAAAAAAGGTTCCTAAATTATTTAGGAACCTTTTTTGTTTGTTATAGTTTCTACTATCTTTTTAGCAAAGCATCCATAGAGTATTTACCAGCACCGTTAATAAATAACACAACATACACGGCTAAATACAAAATTGATTTTTCTTGCACCCCAAAGGCATCTGTTGAATGCACCATAAACAAAGCTACGGACATAGTAACTAGTAAAGGGATTAAAGCCAAACGTGTTAACAATCCTAAAATTAACAATACAGAACAAATTACTTCTGCAAAAACTGCCAATCCTAAAGAAGCCGTTGCTCCAATTCCAAAAAAGTCAAAAAACTTAATCTCTTTCCCCGAAAATAAATTACTCCATTTCCCCAATCCATGTCCTAATAACATAGTAGCACCAAAGGTTACTCTTAGTATTAAAACAGCAAAATTACTTCCCCAAGATTTATTACTTAATAGTTGTTTTTTCATCTAATTATATATTTAAATTTATCTTCTTTTACCTGAATACGTCATCGCTTCTCCTTTACCAAAACCGTAACTAAAGCCTAAGGTAAAAAAACGTCCTCGTTGTCCAAAACTATATTGATAAGTAGTATCATTATCAATAATTGTTTCACTAATTCTAGAAGCAAACAAATCTCTAACCGCTAGGTTGATTACCGCTTTTCCTTTTAATATTTTTTTACGTAGTCCAATATCTGCAAATGCAAAACCAGAAGTTTCCCCTTGAACTGTTTTGTACGAAGATCGATAATTCCCTGTAATTTCTAAATCAATATCTTCAGGGAAACCAATTTTTGATGTAACTCTAGAACTCCAACTATCTCCATCAAAATCAAAATTTTGCGCATTGTACTCTCCTTCTCTACTAAAATAGTTCCAGTTAAAATCTCCATTAAAAGTCAACCATTTTATAGGACTGTATTTACCGTTTACCTCTACTCCTGTTGTATTTTTAGTTCCAATATTAAAGGGAGTTGTAGTCGTAACATTATCATCAAAAATAGCAATACGCTCCATAACATCTGTTGTGTAACGATGATACACACTACTATTCATCGTTGCTTTTCCTATTTTATAAATTCCAGTAACCTCAAAAGAATTGGTATATTCTGGTAACAAGTTTGGGTTACCTGCACGAATGTTAAAGTTATCACGAATGCTAAAAAACGGATTTAAATCCCACAAACGAGGTCTGTAAATTCTTTTAGAATATCCTGCCTGAACAGAAAAATCATCTGTGACTTTATAAGAAGTGTGCAGACTAGGGAAAAAGTCTGTATACGTTTGATTATTCTCTTGATTGTTATTGGTTAGCAAGGTTTTTAAATCTGTATTCTCTACACGCAAACCTAATTTTAAGCCCCAATTATTTCCTTCAAAAGCTCCTGTACCGTATACAGCCAATACTTTTTGATTGTATTCAAAATTATTTGTCAATTCTGGATCTGCTACAAACTCAGTTCCATTGTAATCTCTTACTTCATAATCATTTCCTACATCATTTATTACGTATTGACTTCCTGCTTCAATTGTATATTCATCAGTAATAGGATTGGTGTAGTCTAACTTAAAAGTATAGTCAGATTGTTGAAAATCTGTATTGGTTTCTTGTAATTGATCTTGATCATTTGTTCCAAAAGTAGTCGCATTGTTAAAATCAGAATCTGTGTCTTTTCCAAAAAACCTTCCCAATGCACTAAATAACAACGTATGCTCTTTGTTATTTTTAAACTCTTTTTTGTAGTTAAACTCGTACTGCCATTTAGGGTTTAGTGCTTGAGTGTTTTCAACTCTATACCATTCGCTATTTAACACATCATTATCAAAAGAACGATAATTGGTTCTAGACGGTTGGTCTTCCCATTCATAAGCAACATTACCAGACAAGGTTAACACATTGTAATCATCTATATGATAATCGGTTCCTAAAATAAAATTAAAGAATGATTCGTTACGATAATTCGTACCGTAACTCTCTACCTTGCTATCATTCTCTTTGTTTAAGTTGCTATTTTCATTATCTCTTGGCATAGACCTATATCCACCACCTAATTGGGTAAACAAATTAAATTTCTCGGTTCTTCTATTTAAACTCACCCCAACACTATGATTGTCTGGAGTTCCTGTGTTTAAAGATATGGAACCATTCAACCCTCTTTTTTCTTCTTTCTTTAAAATAATATTTAGCAAACCTGCAGTTCCTTCAGCATCATACTTAGCTGATGGATTGGTAATTACCTCAATACTCTCTATCATATCTGCTGTAATAGTACCCAAAGCATTACTACTATCATCTGCCAATACAGACGGTTTTCCATCTATTAAAATCTGAACTCCACCGCTTCCTCTTAAACTTACTTCTCCTTCTATATTTACGTTAACAGACGGTACGTTGTTTAACACCTCTAAGGCACTTACACCTGTACTAGCAATGTCTTTACCCACGTTAAATACTTTTCTATCTAACTTAAATTGTGTTTTAGACACTTCTGCTCTTACTTCTACCGCAGCTAGTTGCTCACTGTCTTCTTCTAAAATTACCGTTCCCAGGTTGATACGACTTTGCTTTACATCAATATCTTTAATAGTTTTGGTTTTAAACCCCATAAAACTTATTTCTACATAAAAATCTGTTGCGGTAGTTTTAATGCTAAACGTACCTGCATCATTAGAAATGGTTCCAGATAAAATTTGTTTTGTAGCTGCATTTACTACCGAAATAGTTGCATAAGGTATGGTCGTTTGCGTACTTCCGTCTTTAATTTCTCCTAAAACAATATGTGCATTTTTTTGTTGCCCCATTAAGGAATAATTCCCCAAAAGAACCAAAATTAGTAACACTATTTTTGGTAGTCTATTCTTCATACAAGTAATATTTATTTTTTGAACTACAAAAAAAGTAAGAAATACAGTTATTAAAAAATCTATTCTGTAAACGACAAAAACTATATTGCAAACAACAAATACAAGTCAGTTTTGACGTTAACAACCTTCTTTTTGGTGTTTGCAGATTTTTTAAACATTCAAAAAATCATTTTAATAGCTTTGTAAGTATGCAAGCAAAAATTAACTATTTACAAATTATAAAAGAACTTAGTTTTCAGCTAACCTTGGCCGGACTAGTTTTTATTTTGTATTCCTATGGTAGACATGATAGAATTATTACACTTCAAGAATTTATTTTTTTTAGCAATCAATCTTTAGGAGCCTATGTTATTGGCTTTGTATTCTTGCCTCGCTTTTTTTATAAAAATAAAAATTGGCATTTTGCAATCTATTCTGCCGTTGTTTTGGGGATTGTTGTTTTTGTAGAAGAAGGAATTTTAGAACGTATTTATTTTCCCTATACAAAAGGGAGAAATATAACCGCTAAAATTTTTGATTTATTAGACATACTTCCTACTATATTAATTTTATTGGGAGCAAAATTTGCTTGGGATGCCATTACAGAACGCAAACGTACTAAACAATTAGAGTTGTTGGCTAAAGAAAGTGAACTTCAGTTTTTAAAGACACAAATAAACCCTCATTTTTTATTTAATAATTTAAACAACTTATACGCTTTGGCGATAGAACAATCTAGCAAGACTCCTGATTTTATTTTAGGTTTGTCAGACATGTTACGCTATATGTTATATGACTGTAAAACACAATACGTAGCACTTACCAAAGAAGTTGAACATTTAGAAAATTTTATCAAACTAAACGAATTGCAAATAGAAGGTCGTGGAGAGGTATTTTTTACCACATCTAAAAACCTACAATCTTTTAACATTGCTCCTTTGTTGTTTATGGTTTTTGTAGAAAATGCTTTTAAACACAGCAGCTCTAGTTTAACAGATAATATTGAAATTAAGATTGATTTAACCGTAGCTAACAATGGTGTATTAGTTTTTACATGTACCAATAATTACCTACCAAAGTCTAATACCCAAAACTTATCTAAAGGAATTGGTTTGATAAATGTAAAAAAACGATTAGAAATGTTATATCCTAATTCACATTCTTTAGAAATTAAAGCAAATAAACACAGCTATAACGTATTTTTAAAACTAGAGTTAAATTAATAGCCTCTAAATATGAATTGTATTATTATTGAAGATCAGTTGCCTGCACAACGTATTTTAAAAAAATACATTAACGATATAGGTACGTTACAATTAAAAGCAACATTTACCAATGCTTTAGAAGCGATACAGTTTTTGGAAACTCAAGAAATTGACCTTTTGTTTTTAGACATTCATTTGCCCAAATTATCGGGGATTGATTTTTTAAAAACGTATAACAATCCTCCTCAAGTAATATTTACCACAGCTTTTGCGGATTATGCTCTAGAAGGATACAGTTTAAATGTGGTAGATTATTTGTTAAAACCTTTTTCTTTTCAGCGTTTTGTGCAAGCTGTTCACAAAATAAAGACAACTGCAAACCAAGATCAACAGCAAACAGCTACTACTGATATTTTTGTAAAATCTGGTTACGAACATATCAAAGTAAAAATTTCTGAAATCATTTTTATAAAGTCTGACACAGATTATACAGAGATCAACACGTCAAATCAAAAAATAGTATCCTCAGAACCTTTACGTTATTGGGAAAAACATTTAAAAGCTTATAATTTTATACGTGTTCATAAATCTTACTTAATCAATATTAACAAAATAGACAAGGTAACAAGCAACCAAGTGTATTTGCATAAAGAATATACAACTCCTATTGGTAGAGCTTACAAATATGCTTTTTTTAAGGTAATCGCTTAAACAATTAAGCGACTATACCCGTAAATATACAGAGCGACACTTTTTTTGTACGCAAAGAACTATTCTTTTAAACCTGCTAAATTAGTTTTGATGTATTAACCAAAATATATTAAAATGAGTTTAAAAAAGATTTTATTTGGATTGGCAATTGTAGTAAGTACAAGTGCTTTTTCTCAAAAATGGATTGACAATCAAGTGAAAAATGAAGTAGTCAAAACCAACAAACAATTATCTGCAACGGATGCTAAATTGGTTTTAACTACTGAACAAACAGAAAAGGTTAGTGCCATTATTAAGGAGTTTGTTTTAATTAGATCTGAAAAAGGAAAAAAAATTAAAGACAAAAAAGAGTTGTGGACTGCTCTTAAACCCGAATTAAAAGAAAAAAACAATAAAATTTCTGAGGTTTTAACACCTGAACAAAATGATGCTTTAAAAGCAGCATGGAGAAAAAAATAATTTATATTTTCTGTGTAAAATCCCAAAAACGAAATTTCGTTTTTGGGATTTTTTTTGTTAGTAGTTTTCTAAACTTACTTTAATTCTATCTTTTATTTTTTGCACAAACCAAGTAGGTTCTACAACTTTAATTGCTTCACCATAAGATAGTATTTGTTGTTCTAGTTCGTAATTAGGAATTACATCTAAGGTAAATGTCAATCCATTTTTATTTATTTCTCCATTTTTCTGACTTCCATGTAACGGAGAAGTTATCATATAAGAAGATAGACTAGTGTTAGCGTGTAAAGTAATTTTTGTCAATTCAGTATCTAAGCCTCTAGTAATACCAATAATATCCTCATATCTTTCTGTAAAATCAATATCCGATTCTATATATGTATCGCTACTTTCTTTCACAAATTCAATTCTATCAATAGCCAATGTAGTAACAGGATTGTATTTAGAATGTGTACCTAACACAAACCACCGGTTATTGTATTGTTTTAGATATTGTGGATGCATAGAAAATTCTTCTACTTCATTTCTCCTAAATGTTTGGTATCCTATAGACAATACTTTTTTATACAAAATGGCATTAAACAACTCGTTTAAATACTCCAATCCTTTTAAGTAAGGATTGTTTTCAAAACCTAAAATTTCTCTAGGTGTTTCGTGTATATTAAAATCTTTTTCCAACTTTAATGTTAGTTCTTCTACCCAACCAAATTGAGGCATTCCTTTAATTCTGTTTAACGTTAACAAAGCCTCTTTTAACTGCTGTGCTTCTGTTTCGTTCATAGGTTGATTGTTGATAGAAAAGTTAGGGTTTACATACCTATAATAAGCAGTTCTTCCTTGTTTGGTAACCTCTAACTCTACACCATAGCCTTGCTCACTTTTCATAAAATTAATATCCTCGTACACTTGTCTACGCTTAATTCCAGCACTACTTCCATTAAAATCATACAAAGCCTTATTACAAACTGCTATCAAATCAAGCATTGCATAGTTTTTTCCTGTATTTCTAAAACATTTATCTAATGCCTGATAACGAATGATTGCATTTTTATTAGTTGCCATTGCTTAGGTTTATTTATTGATGTATTTAATATTATAGCTAAAATAATCAATTGTGCAGAAAGAAAGCACACATGACTTTCATATTTGTAATAAATAAAATAAACACTTATGAAAACCGAATTGACATTACATCAACAAAGAAAAAACTTAAACCGTATTTACGACAAAATCATCAACCAAAAGGAATTACCAGAGCAAGAATTTGATGAATTGATGGGTTTATGGATTTCTAAAAATGAAAAGCTTGAAGAAAAAGAACATTTTTTTGAAATAAGTTTTTTCCCTTTAAAAAACAACAATCCTAACAATAACATAACTGCTTAAAAAAGAAAGAATGGAAACTGACTCAATATTAGCATTTATAGGCTCATTAATTATTACTATTTATTTTCGTAAAATATTTTTTGGAGAAGAAAAAAGAATGGGATATACCTATGCTGCACAAGCAAGAAACTCAAAATTGGTAGGAAAATATTGCGCAAAAATATTTATAATATCATTTATTATAATACTAACTTTTTTAGATAAATTCTGATTTAAAACATAAAACCCTTTTAAATAATTTTAAATCACATAAATAAGCAAAAAATGAATTCACTTTAACACAAACTGTACTTTACCACCTATTGGCAATTGTGCTAATTGATTAATGGCTTTTTCGGTTAAATTTACCAATCGCATATAACCACCTGTAGTTGGTGCATCAGCCATCATTACAATAGGGTTTCCGGCTTTGGTAATTTGTACCGTTCCTTTTACAATTCCAGAAGATATGATTTCATCAACACTAGGCATTTTTATAGGAGTTCCCTCTAAACGAATTCCGATTCTATTGCTGTTTTTGCTAACCGTATACGTTGTGTTTAACAACTGATCTTGTGTTTCTTTTTTAAATTGATGCCATTCGGGACCTTTTAAACATTCAATTTGAATTGTATTTTTATAAGTAGTCGCTTTTATTTTAGCATTACTACTCACAGAATTTGTATTAATTACCGAAAGAAGATCTCCTTTTTTTAGAGCCTTTCCATTTAACCCTCCTATAGCTGCTGTTAGATATGTAGATTTACTTTCAAAAACAGATTCCACATTTATGTCTCCAGAAAAAGAAAGATAACCATACATTCCGCTACTTGCTCCAGACAAAGAAACAATTCCATCTTTAGGAACCTGTATCACCTTGTTTATGGCAACTTGTTCTCCATTCACTTTAGGATGCATATTTGCTCCTGTAATGGCAATAGATACAGCTTTATTTACCTTAAATTTTATTCCTAAAAGCATCATTTCAATCAACACTGCGTTTGGATCTCTATTTAACAATATATTGGCTAAATGTGCTGCATCTATATCCATAAAACCAGCACGCGGAATTCCCTTGTCTAAAAATTGAGTTCTTCCTCCATCTTGTAATGTTGCAGATAGTCCCAATGAAATAATTTCTATTTGCATTCTTTTTTAATTTTATGAAATTCTTTTGCTGAAATTGGAACAAACTGTACTAAATCTCCCATAGAAACTAATGCCGGTTTTTCTTTAGAAAAAAGTTGTAGCGGGGTTTGTCCTATAATTTGCCATCCACCTGGGGTTTCTAAGGGATATACTCCTGTTTGCTGATCTGCCAACCCAACCGCTCCTGCTGGAATTTTTAATCTTGGAGTTTCTTTTCTAGGCATATGCAAACGCTTATCTAAACCACCTAAATACATAAAACCTGGTGCAAAACCCAACATATAAACTAAATAAGGTTTGGCCGTGTGTAGCTCTATGATTTCTGAAATTGAAAGATTTATTTTTTTAGAAACTTCATTCATATCTAAAGCAAAATCTCCTTGATAACACACGGGAATTTCTACAGTATTTTGGGTTTCCTTTACATCGTCAGAAACTTTAAAAGGGGTGTTTTCTAAAAACATTTGTAAAGTCTTTCCTTCTATTCTATCTGGATTATAAAGTATTGTAAGTGAGTTGTATGCAGGAATTAAAGAGTCTATTCCTTTTATTTTATTGTTTTTTAAATACAAATAACATGCTTTTACCTGAAGATGTACCTCTACTGAAATTTCATTTTTGAATTGCATCAGCAATGCTTTTTCACCATATGTAATTACATCATATTGCATTTTTAATCGCTATTTGGTTATCTTGTAATTGATCATAAACGTATGATATTAATTCCACCGCTTTTGGAGTATCTCCATGAAAACATATACTATCTACGTATATATCTAACGGTGTACCCTGTATACTTATTATTTTTTTTTCTGTTAAAAGCTGATGTAGCTGTTTCCACACTTCATCTTTATCTTGAATAACCGCTAATTCTCCTGTTCTACTCACCAAAGTTCCATCTTTATTATAACGTCTATCAGCAAAGCTCTCTTTTAAAAAATACACATAATTTTTTTTTGCTATTGTTTCTAAAACAGAACCCGACAAGCCCATTAAAGCTACACTAGGTTCAATATTTTTAACTACATCTACCAATAAATTAGCAGTATCAACATCTACAGCAGCTTTGTTATACAACGCTCCGTGTGGTTTTACATACCTAACAACAGCCCCTTCTTCTCTAGCAATGTTTATCAATGTTAGAATTTGATGTTGCAAATTACTTTTTAACAATTCTGGAGCAATTTCTATGTCTTTACGTCCAAAATGTTCTGGATCGGGATAAGAAGGATGTGCCCCAATAGTAACTCCGTATTTTTTTGCTAAACGGATAGTAGCTCTCATAGAATTTTCGGTACCTGCATGCCCACCACAAGCAATGTTACAAGAAGATATTTTTTGCATTAGCTCTTCATCAAACAAAAAACCTTCTCCTAAATCGGCATTAATATCTATCATTCTTAATTTGTTGATTATTTTCAAGTGAAATTAGAAATAATAAAAAACAAACAACCGATATATCTATTTTAAATTATAAAATATTTAGCCTGTCATTTGGCTTAGTTTGGCTCAAAAAAAAACACTCCTTTAAGAGTGTTTTGAGTTATTATTCTAATTCGAATTTAAAAACTGTAGCTATAGAATCCATCGGTATGTCTGGAATGGTTATTTTCATATCCGTATCACTAAAATCATACGTAACCTCTTGATCTGTTCCTAAAACAACCAAACGTTTAATTTTGGAATGAGGACAATATCTATGTTTTGCTAACAGTCTAAATGTATATTCTTTTCCTACTTTAGGTTTTCCCAAAAAGAACATATACATACTTTTTTCGTCTTTAGATTGTGTAAATCGAATATCATTAGCCGTATATGCTACTGTTGCAGATTGTCCTCCAAAATGACCTTCTGAGGCCGTAGCATTTCCAAAACCATACAAATCCCATGGTTTTGTGTTGTAAATAGATTCTCCGTATTTAGAAAACCAATCTCCCATTTCTGTCAATACCTTTTGTTGTTCTACAGGAATACTACCATCAGCTTTTGGAGATACGTTTAACAATACCACTCCATTTTTACTCACCACATCAATCAAATTACGCATTACCAAAGTAGCATCTTTATAAGTTTGTCCTTTAACATAAGACCAAGATTGATTGCTTAAAGTAATATCCGTCATCCAAACTCTTTCTGTAATATCTTTTCTACCTCCTTGTTCAATGTCTAAAACTCCAACTTCTTTTGGTAAATCAGACTGTTTGTACCCAATCACTACTTCTTGGTTATTCTCTACTCCATGATTAAAATAATCAGCACACATTTGTTGTACACGTTTTTCTGGAATAAAATTCAACCAAGAGTCAAACCAAATCATATCTGGATGGTATTGTTTGACAACTTCATTTATTTGAGCTGACCAATTTTGATGAAATTTTTCGGCAGAAATATTTCCATACAGTAAACTTAATTCAGGATCTTTAGAAGAGGTATCATAATTGGGATGGTAAGTAAAATGACTATTAAAAGCTCCCCATCTATCTAAATTGTTCGCATTTCGTTGTAAATTACGAGCATGATGAAAGGTGGTTATCAACTTCATGTCATTTTTTCGAATTGCTTTTGTTAACTCTCCCGTAATGTCTATTTTAGGACCTTTGTTGTAAGAATTCCAAGGATTTACGTTGCTTTTCCACATAGCAAATCCATCGTGATGTTGTGCTACAGGTCCTGCAAACTTTGCTCCAGCTTTTTTAAACAAAGCAACCCATTCTTCTGCATTAAATTTTTCTGCTTTAAATTGTGGTACAAATTTATGATATCCATAGGCTTCTTGCGTACCATAAAATGCTCTATGATGCTCGTATTCTTTCGTCCCTTTTATGTACATTTTGCTAGGGTACCATTCACTACCAAAAGCAGGGACACTGTAAACACCCCAATGGAAATAAATTCCAAACTTAGCATCTTTAAACCATTCTGGAGTTTCTGCATGTTTAGACAAAGACTCCCAATTGGCTGTATAAACCTCTTTTGTTTCTTTTACATTTACGGCTTCTGTTTCTTTATTGCCATTACAAGCAATTAAGAATGCAATTGATAGTAGATTAAAGTATTTATACATTTAAAAAAGCATTTAGTTTAGATAGCTGTAAGTACGTTTTTTTAATACAAACCCACTACAACGTATGATTTCAATACTGTAACAAGTGTTTTATTTTTAAAGGCTATCTTCAAAAAATTCTTTACCAAAACCTATTAAATATACCTTTTCTTTAGCTCTAGTAATGGCTGTATACAGCCAACGCATGCTATCTTTTGTCAATCCATCTGGCAAATAAGGTTGTTCTATAAAAATAGTGTTCCACTGCCCTCCTTGAGATTTATGACAAGTCATAGCATAAGCAAACTTTATTTGCAACGCGTTAAAATAGTGATTGTTTTTAACTGATAGCATTTGCTTGTATTTAGATTTTTCATCGGCATAATCTTGTAAAACTTCTTGATACAACCTATTAGATTGCTCATAAGTTAGCGAAGGACTTTCGGAAGTAACCGTGTCTAGCAACAAAACGGTATCAATAGGTTTTAAATCCGCATAATCTATTAACCTTAATTTAACTTCAGCAAACCTAAAACCATACAATTCTTTAATATTGTAAATTTGTTGTACTTCTGCAATGTCTCCATTAGCTATAAAATCTGCCTCCGTAGTATCTTTTAACCAGAAATAATTGTTTTTTACAATCATTACATAGTCTCCTGCAGAAATTTCACTTTCTTGACCACGTATTTTGGTTCTTATTTGTTGATTGTATTGGTTTGCTCTTTTGTTAGATCGTACAATAAAAGCGGTATCCTCTACTCCTGCTTTGTCATAAGCATTGGTTATGGCTTCTTCAATATCGTATCCATCTTCTAAACGAACAATGTCTGGAAAATCTAAATCAAATTGAAAATCATAAAAACCGTCTCTGTCTAATTGTCCTCTTAATGTAGTTGCGTTGGTTAATATTCCAGAACCTTCATTCTGTCTCATTACCTGGTCTAATTCTAACAAATAAGGGTTTTTCTGATAATTTATAGCCAATGTATCCTCAGACAAGGCAGGACTCAATTCAGATTTTACAGGAGGTAACTGAGCAGTATCTCCAATAAAAATCAACTTACAATTAAAACCATTATATACATAGTCCATCAAATCGTCTAACAAAGAATTGTTATCAAACAGACTAACATCTCCAGAACTATCGGCTATCATAGAAGATTCATCTACAATAAAAAAAGTATTTGTGTGCTTATTGGGTTGTTTTACAAAAGCAACATTTCCGTTAGATTGTTTTTTAGGATGGTATATTTTTTTGTGAATTGTATAGGCTTTTTTCTTAGAGTAATTAGAAATTACCTTAGCAGCTCTACCTGTAGGTGCTAATAAAACCGCTTTTTTACCCACTTCCCACAAATGGTTTACAAATGTACTTATACTAGTTGTTTTACCAGTACCTGCATATCCTTTTAAAATAAAGATGGCATCGTCATCGGTATCAAAAGAAAACGCTGCCAATTGGTTTAATAATTCTTCTTGAATTTTAGTAGGATCAAACGGAAATTTTTGATGTAATCTTTTATAAAATTCTGGTGCTGATTTAATCATGAAAAAAGTTTACACAAATATAAAGATTGAAAACCTCTTAAAAATTTTTATGAATAAAAAAAAATTGTAGATTTGTCTTCGTTCATTATAAAATTAACAAAAAACAATGATTTTATTTATTCTTTTAGGTGTAGTAGTAGCTTTTGGATTAGCATTACTAATTGTGAAATTTTTACCTATTAAACTAACTCCAATTATATCAATCGTATTATTAGGAGCTGCAGGTTACTTGTCTTACCTTATATACAGTGGTATTATGGAACCTATTAAGTTTCATGAAGAGAAAAAAGTACGTTATGCTGAAGTAATCAAACAATTAAAATTAATTGCAGATGCAGAAGATGCTCACAATGAAATTTTAGGGAAATTTACTAGTAGTGGTGAAGGTTTGATTAAATTTATTGACTCTGCTAAATTTCCTGTAACAGATACTCATACAGAAATTGTAAAAGAAAACAGAGGAACTTCTTGGTCTCCATTATGGGTAGAAGTAGAAAAGAAAGTTACTGACACAATTGGATATGAAGCTGTAAAGGACAAAATATTTGAAGGTCGTGATTATAAAAACATGTTAAAAATTCCTGGTACTGATCAAGAATTTAAAATTGAAACTTCTGCTATTTTAAGAGCTAACAAAATTTTAGCTTCCGTTTTTGAAGTAAAAATTGACAAAGCAGATGTTTTAACAGGAATGAGTAAATCTTTAATAAAGCAAGAAAAAGAAGCTTTAGGAGGAGATGATATCCCTGGTGGATTTATTAGTATTGGTTCTTTAAACGAGGTAAGTGTTAACGGAAACTGGCCTCCATTATATGATGCATTGGTTAGAAATGAATAAGGAAAACCATCAACAAAACAACAAAAGATTATCCATCCAATTAAGTTCGGATGGATTTTCTTTTTGTACTTATACTCCAGAAAAAAATCAATATGAAACCTTTAAACATATTGAGTTTTCTACTCCAACAACGTCTCCAAATCAATTACTACAAGAAGTAAAACTTATTTTTGAAAAAGAAGAAGAACTACATAAAACATATAAAGAAGTTGTTCTAATACATCATAACAATTTAAATAGTTTTGTACCCAAAGCTTATTTTGATGAATCTTTGTTATCTAATTATTTAGAGAATACCATTAAAACTTTTGAAAATGATTTTATAAGTTATGATGAAATAGATTGCATCAATGCAAACAACGTGTACATTCCATTTGTAAACATTAATAATTTTATTTTTGATTCTTTTGGAACATTTACCTATTTACATTCTTCTACCGTTTTTTTAGAAAATATTTTAAAAGAATTTACCATTTCTAAAAAACAAATGTTTGTAAACGTATCTAAAAATAATCTTCAAACATTGGTCATAGAAAACAACCAACTTGTTTTAGCAAATTATTTTAGTTATGTTACCAAAGAAGATTTTGCTTACTATTTATTATTTGTTGCAGAACAATTAAAAATGGACCCCAATCAATTTACATTAACTTTGTTTGGTGAGATTAATGAACAAGCTGAAACTTTTAAAGTTATTTACAATTACGTTCGTAATGTCTCAGTATATGCTAAATTAAATACTCTTCTAAATCAAGATATTAAAGTTTTACCTCAAGAACATTACAATTTATTACACTTATGAGAATCATCTCAGGAAAATACAAGTCTAGAAGATTAACAGCCCCTAGCAATTTACCCGTTAGACCTACTACAGACATGGCTAAAGAGGGACTATTTAACATGATAAACAACTGGTACTATTTTAATGATATTAATGTTTTAGACCTATTTGCAGGTACAGGAAATATTAGTTTTGAATTTGCTTCTAGAGGTACCGAAGATATTTTATCAGTAGATAAACATAGCGGATGTATTTATTACATCAACAAAATAGCAAAAGAACTAGAGTTTGATATTGACACTATTAAGGCAGATGTTTTTTCTTTTTTAGAAAAACACAGTGGAACTTATGATGTTATTTTTGCAGATCCTCCTTATGATTTTAGTGATGAACAATTCTCTAAAATAGCAAACTTGGTTTTTGAAAATAATTTATTGAGTGAAGAGGGTACTTTGGTGATAGAACACTCTCAACAAACAGATTTAAGCAATACTAAATATTTTACTCAATCTAAAAGATACGGTGGTTGTATGTTTAGTTTTTTTGAAAAATAAGAACGATGAAAACACTAAAAAAGGGAGATAAAATAGGTTTGGCCTTAGGTGGCGGAGCTGTTTTAGGTGCTGCACATGTTGGTGTTTTAAAGGCTATTGAAGAACTAGGCCTAGATATACAATGGATAGCTGGTACTAGCATTGGTGCTATGGTAGCTGGTTTGTATGCTTTTGATAACAATTGTGACAGAGTAAAAGACATTGCCTTAGAAATTAGTTGGAGAGACATTAGTGCTTTTTCAATTTCTAAATATGGTTTGCTTAGTAATACCAAAATAGCCGATTTTATGGAAGCCAATATTGGCAAAGTAAATATTGAAGATGCTAAAATACCATTAGCCATTTTAGCTACCGATATTGCTAACGGTGAAAAAGTGATTTTAAGAAAAGGAAGTGTATCTAAAGCCGTAATGGCCAGTTCTTGCATTCCAGGAATTTTTAATCCTATTATTATTAACGACACCATGCTGGTAGATGGTGCTA
This sequence comes from Wenyingzhuangia heitensis, assembly GCF_011762155.1. Taxonomy (GTDB): domain Bacteria; phylum Bacteroidota; class Bacteroidia; order Flavobacteriales; family Flavobacteriaceae; genus Wenyingzhuangia; species Wenyingzhuangia heitensis. The sequence continues at coordinate 2,017,961 of NZ_JAASQL010000001.1, read as the reverse complement.
TTTCTGAAAACGTACCTATATCTGCTTTAGAAGAAATGAATGCTATAAATATTGTAGCTGTAGATTTAAACGCAAAACATTTGTATGGCAAACCTCAAAATATGATAGAGGTCTTACAAAATAGCTTTCACTTTACTTTAGAATCTGCCGTTAAAGCGCAAACTAAAAGAGCCGATGTATTAATTACTCCAGATTTATCTTCTTTTGATAGAATTCATACCTCACAAACAGAACGTTTGATTCAGAAAGGATATGAAGAAACACTTATTAGTTTTGCTAATTATATAACTTAAGACTACACTTCTAAGTATTTTTCTATCATTTGTTTTGACAGGGTTGTTTTAGGCACCTTAAAATCGAAATAATCCTCTAAAGGAATTTCAAAACCTTTATGATTTAAATAGTTATTCAATCCCCTATTTAAACCTTCACTAAACAAATGATGCTCTGCTCCTTTTGGATCTTCATGATACAAATCGTTTTCTGCAAAACCTTTAAATTTAGGACCTACAATTTTAATTTCAAATTCATCAGGATTTTTACCTACGGGACTATGAGCTGTACACGCAAACTGATGCCAAAATCCAGATTGTATACAATTATGATAAAATAATTGACGAACAACTTCTAAAGAATCTATCGTTTCTTGAGCTGTTTCTGTAGGAAAACCAAACATTAAATAAGCATGTACCATAATATTTTCATTAGAAAATGCTTTGGTTACTCTAGCAACTTGCCTAATATCTACTCCTTTTTTCATTTTAGATAATAATCTATCAGAAGCCACTTCTAAACCTCCAGTAACTGCAATACATCCTGATTTAGATAAAAGAGCGCATAATTCTGCTGTAAATGTTTTCTCAAAACGAATGTTTGTCCACCACGTAATATATACTTTACGTTCTAGTAGTTTATTAGCTAAAGCACGTAACATTTTAGGTGGAGCAGCTTCATCAACAAAATGAAAACCTGTAACTCCTGTTTCCGAAATTATTTTTTCAATTTTATTGACCAAATCATCTGCTGTAGTGTTCTCGTAATTTCCTATATAATCTAAGGTTACGTCACAAAAAGAACATTGTTTCCAATAACAACCGTGAGATATGGTTAATTTGTTCCATTTTCCATCAGACCACATTCGATGCATCGGATTCATCACATCTAAAAAAGACAAATATTTACCATTAGGCAAACCTATGTAACTAGGTGCAGGTAAATTTTTATGATGAAATATGGTGTTTGGAGTTTTATTTATATAAACAACTTTTTTGTTTTGCAAAACATAAGTTCTTTCTAGCTGATCAATGTCTATTTTTCTATCTATATACTCTGTAACTTTTAACAACGGAGCTTCTCCATCATCTAGAGTTATAAAATCTATAAATTCAAAAATCCTAGGGTCAGACAGTTTTCTTAATTCTGTATTTGGATAACCACCTCCCATGGCTATTTTAATATGTGGATATTCTGTTTTGATAAACTGAGCACATCGCAAAGCTGAAAACAAATTCCCAGGAAAAGGAACCGTAAAACAAATTAGATTAAACTCTTGTTCTTGCAATTTTTCGTTTAACAAATACAACATTTCATCTTCTATTAATGTAGTTTCGTATTGTAAAAACTCATCAATCGTATCAAAACTAGAGGCTGCCCTAGCTATATGTTCTGCATATCTTGTAAAAGAAAAAAACTCATCAACATTAGAATTTATAAAATCACCTAGCTCTTCTACAAACAAAGTAGCTATGTGTTTGGCTTTGTCTAAAATTCCTAACTTTCCAAATTCTGTACTTAAATCTTTATCTAACTTAATTCTTCTATGTCCGTGAGGTAAAAAATCTTTATGAACAATTTGATAAGCAGCAGTTACTTCTTGCTGTCTTAAATAATTCATTACTGTTTCTACCTTATTTATATACTCTTCTTTTTGTTTCCAAACCAAAGGATAATCATAATTTTCTAACATTGCTGCTTGTTTAAAAATAGCATCAATAAATTCTTTGGTAAAAATTGCTGTAAACAACTCAATACTTAAATCCATTTGAGACACAGATACCTTTTTAGATTCTAAAAAACCTTTTAGGTAAGCAGTAGCAGGATAAGCGGTGTTTAATTGAGTAAAAGGTGGAGTAATTAATAATGTGTTTACAGACATAAAGTTTGTTTAGGGTTACAAAGATAATCTTAACTAAAAATATATTGATATATAAAAGTGTATATCTTAAAAATAGCAAGACCTACTAAGGCGGGGTGGCCAAAGTAGGTCTAAAATTAACTAATTAACCCTAATAATTAATTAACGCTATGTATTATAGCTTATAAAACACCCCAACGTAACCGCTGAATATAAATGGTGAATTATCGTTGTATATGTTTGCCAAATCTCCTCTATATCTATAGTTAGAAGTAAGGTTAAATCCAAATTTGTCTGATAATAAAAATCTAAACTCAGCATTTAAACCTGCTGTTAAATAAGTACCATCTTCTTCTTCTACATCTCTTTTAATAGCTCCTGCATCTATTCCAAACAATGTCTCTACACTTTCGCACATTGCAGATGTTTCTGGAAAAATATTTACTTTTCTATTGTATAAAAAACCTGCACTTGTGTAGTTCATTGCTGAAAATTGCTCTACAAAAATCCCTATTTCATTATTTTCTTTAAATATTTTTGATCCTTTAATCATAAAATCTAACTCTCCATGATCACTATCAGCATAGGGACCGTTTGCTAACATTGTAGGGTCTAAAGAAAATTGAATAACTGCGTTTTGAGCAACTGCTGCTGTACTGCATAACCCAAGGACCACAACAATCCCCATGATTATAAATAATTTTATCTGTTTCATAGCATTAGATAATTTTATTATTTCTGAATAATTTCACTTTGTTTTTTTAATTTAAACCACAACATCTAAATTAAAAAGAGTCCTTAACAGAAATAAAAGGTTAATAACATTTCGTTCTCTTACCTCAAATTAACGACAGTTTATCGATTAAAAAAAACATTTCATCGAAAAATAATCAAAAACTGCGTAAAGACGTAGTTTTCTATTTCATATCATAGTTTATATTTTCCAATTCTCCTTTCTATACTGCAAAGGACTTAAATGAGTGTATTTTTTAAAGACTCTAGAAAAATAAGAAATATTAGAAAAACCCACTGTATCAGAAATTTCTTGTAAAGAACCTGAAGAAGCTATTAATAACAACTGTGCTCTTTCTACTCTTTTTTTCTGAACATATTCATTAGGTCTTATTTTATATAGTTTTTTAAACAATCTAGAAAAATAATCCACGTTTAAATTTTGTGAATCAGCCAAGTCTTTAACAGTTATATTAGTGTGTAAATTAATTTCTATAAAATTAATAACTCCTTTTAGTTTAGACTTATCATCTTTATCTGTAGGCTCCTTTTTATAAGCAACCACAAATTTAGACAGAATACTTTTTAACAAACCGGCAGTTTCTAAATAAGCTCCTTCAGACAATTTTTGATTTTCTGTTCTAAAAGCTCTCAACCCTTCTTCATTATCATATACTTTAGGATCATCTCTAACAATACCTCTATTAGGATTTAACTCTAGCAATCTTTTAAAATAAAGTAAACTTATATGATCTGCTTTTACTTCATACATAAAATTTAACGTTGAGAAAACAGAATATCCCGTTTCAGAAACTTCTACACAACTAATATGATATTGATTCATATGAACATCACACTTATAATGACTATAAGTAAAACTTGGTATTAAATACATATAACCTGGTTTTAATATGTATTCCTTATTATGATGAAAGACTTTAGCACTACCCTCCGTTATATAATACATTCTAAAAAATGGACTCATTACATTTTCGTAATTCCATTTTTCATTTAAACTAACATATCCCATATTTAATAAGGATAATGTTATGTTTTCGATAGATTTATACATAATTTATTAATATTTTAATACAACAGGAAACCATTAAGTCGGATTTGTGCCTAAAAATATCTGACAAATATAATAAAACGCATTAGAGTCCAAGCTATTTTTGTAAATACCGAAACAACAATCAATAAATGAAACATTTACTATACGCAATTAGCACGTTTTTAGTTATTTCCTGTGGACCATCTATTCCACAAGAAGTAGAAATGGCTTACAAAAAACTACCTAAAAAAATGGATTTTAACCAAGATGTTAAACCCATTCTTTCGGATAAATGTTTTTTATGTCACGGACCCGACAAAGCTAAAATATATGGTGGATTACAATTGCATACAGCAGAAACTGCTTATGGTGAGTTAGAAAAAAGCCCTGGAAAAGTAGCTATCAAACCTGGCGATATAGGTGAATCTGAATTGGTTATTAGGATTTTATCTGAAGATAAAAAAACAATTATGCCAACTCCCGAATCTCACTTATCCTTAAGCAATTACGAAAAAGCTGTTTTAATAAAATGGATAGAACAAGGTGCTGAATATAAAAAACACTGGGCTTTTGAAACTCCAAAAAAACCAGAAGTTCCTAAAGTAACAAATACAACATCGGTAAAAAACCCTATAGATAATTTTGTAGTTGCTAAATTAGAACGCAAAAAAATAACCCCATCTAAACAAGCTGACAAAGAAGTGTTGTTAAGAAGAGCCTCTTTAGATTTAACAGGCTTACCTCCTACATTAGAGGAATTAGATGCATTTGTAAATGACAAATCAGAAAATGCTTTTGAAAAACAAATAGATCGTTTATTGGATTCTCCTCATTTTGGAGAAAGAATGACTTTGGACTGGATGGATGTTGCCAGATACGCAGATACTCACGGATATAGTAATGATAGATATAGAGATACTTCTCCTTGGAGAGATTGGGTGATTAAATCTTTTAACAATAACATGCCATACGATCAGTTTATAGAGTGGCAAATTGCGGGAGACTTAATACCTAACGCAACACGTGAACAAAGACTAGCAACAACCTTTAACAGATTACACCCACAAAATATTGAAGGGGGAATTATTGATGAAGAATTTAGATCTGAATACGTAGCAGATAGAACAGCCACCGTAAGTCAAGGTATTTTAGGTTTGTCTTATGCATGTGCAAAATGTCACGATCACAAATACGATCCAATTTCTCAAAAAGATTACTTTGAATTGTATGCTTTTTTTAACAATGTTGATGAAACAGGTTTAATTCCTTGGGACAACGCAACACCAGTCCCTGCCATGATGTTACCTACCAAGCAACAAGAAGAAGTTTTGGCTTATTTAAAAGGAATTGTAAACACTACCGAAAAGGAATTAGAAACAACCGTTTCTAAAGAAAGTGAAAAAGCCAATAACTGGATTGTCAAAAACGCATATAAAACCATTTCTACACAAACAAGACCTAAAGGATTAATTGCCGAGTTTGATTTTAACAGCAAAAAAATTGTAAACAAAGTTGGAGGAAACGGAAAGAATAAAATCCAAATGAGACAACAGTTTGCTAAAAACGAGCCTGTAGTCTTAGCCAAAGGTAAAAATGGAAAAGGATTGACTATGAACGGAGATACTTGGTTAGATTTAGATAAAATTGGAATCTTTCAAAGAAGTCAAGCATTTAGTATTGGTATCCAGGTATTTATTCCTAAAGACTTAAAAGAGGGTGTTGTTTTTCATAAAATGAACAGTCCAGAATTACACAGTTTTAGAGGATACCACTTAAAAGTAAAAGATAATAAGTTAGAAGCTTTGTTAGCACATGCATACCCAGACAATTCTATTGTAGTTCAATCTTTAAATGATGTTCCTAAAGAACAATGGATACAGTTAACTATGACTTACGATGGTTCTAGTAAGGCTAATGGAGTCTCTATATATGTAGAAGGTGAAAAACAAGAAACCAAAACGATTTTTGATAACCTATATAAAGACATTATTTTTCACGGATTAAGGCTGTATGAAAATAGTCCAAAACTGGAACCAGGACTTCGTATTGGAGCTGTATGGAGAGGAAAAGGAATTAAAGGTGCTGTAGTTGATGATTTATTAGTTTTTGATAAAGAGTTAACAGAAATTGAAGTTTTACAAATTGCTAACCCTAAAAAATTAAAAGCACTTAAAACAAAATCTTATGCCGATTTAAATAAGGACGAAAAACAATCTTTAACGGATTATTACATTGCTTCTAACTCTAAAACGTATAACAAAACACTGCACAAATTAGAAAAGGAAAGAACTGTATTAGCAGATAGTATAGATCCTATTCAGCAGATTATGGTTTTGAAAGAAAGTAAGTTAAACAGACAAACTTATCTTTTAGAAAGAGGAAATTACGATTCTCCTGCAGATTCTGTTTTCCCTAACGTACCAGAAAGAATTTATCCAATAGATGATAAATTACCTAAAAACAGATTGGGACTTGCCAAATGGATTACTGATAAAAAACATCCTTTAACTGCTAGAGTTGCTGTTAACAGATATTGGCAAAACCTTTTTGGAAGAGGAATAGTAAATACTTCTGAAGATTTTGGAAACCAAGGAGAAATTCCTAGTCACCCTAAATTGTTAGATTGGTTGGCAACATCATTCATAGAGTCTGGTTGGGATATAAAAAAATTACACAAAACCATTATGATGTCTCATACCTATCAACAAAGTTCCTCTATTACAAAGCAATTAGCTGAAATAGACATAGATAATATTTTATTAGCAAGAGGACCTTCTGTAAGACTTTCTGGAGAAATGTTAAGAGACAATGCTTTATTTGCTTCTGGTTTATTAAATGATAAAATTGGAGGAGAAAGCGTAAGACCTTATCAACCAAAAGGTTTATGGAAAGTAAATGGAGATACGTATGTACAAGATGGTATGGAAGGTTTGTTTAGAAGAAGTATGTATACTATTTGGAAACGTAGTGTACCCAACCCAACCATTGCAACGTTTGATGCTCCTACCCGAGAATTATGTTCTTCTAGAAGACAAAATACAAACACACCATTGCAAGCTTTGGTTATTTTAAATGATCCTACTTATGTAGAAGCTTCTAGACTAATTGGTAAACAAATTAGTGATGCTACCAATACAACAGAAGGAATAAAACAAGCCTTTAGAAGATTAACAGGTAGAAGTATTTCTCCTAAAGAACTGGAGTTGTTAAGCAAACTTCAAGAAACAGAATACACTAAATTTAAAAAGTACCCAGAAAAAACAAAAGGTTGGTTAAATACGGGTGAATTTAAAATAAAAGAAATAAAAGACAAAGCATTAGTTGCATCAGGTGCTGTGGTCGCAAGTACAATATTAAACTCTGATGCAACCATTACAAAAAGATAATTTAGAACCTCTAAATAAAAACAGTATGTGCAATAATCATGAACATAAAAAATTAAGGTCTAATAATAGAGATTTGCAAGAAATTGAAAAGCAAATTGATAGAAGACATTTCTTAAAAAAAACATCTTTAGGTTTAGGAGCTTTGGCTCTAAGTAATCTTTTGGGAGCTGAAAAACTATTTGCTAACGTAACACCACAAAGTAGTCCTGAAGAAATTCTAAAAGCATATAATAAAAATAGATTAGGATTACCGCACCACCTACCAAAAGCAAAAAGAGTTATTTATTTGTTTCAAAGCGGGGGACCTTCACAAATGGATTTGTTTGACTATAAACCTAAATTAACAGACATGTTTGGTAAAGAGTTACCAGACTCTGTAATTGGAGGACAACGATTAACAGGAATGAGTGGTGCGCAAAGTACACTACCCATTGCTCCTTCTACTTTTAAGTTTAAACAATATGGAGAATCTAGAGCGTGGGTTAGTGATGCCATGCCGTATTTATCAGAAGTTGTAGATGATTTGTGCTTTATAAAAGGAATGCAAACAGATCAAATTAACCATACTCCTGCCATTACATTTATGCAAACAGGAAACCAATTACCTGGTAGACCTTCTATTGGATCTTGGTTAAGTTATGGATTGGGTTCTGACAATGAAAACTTACCTACTTTTATTTCTCTAGTCTCTAAAAATGGAAAAGGTCAACCTTTAAATGCAAGTTTATGGGGAAATGGATTTTTGCCATCAGAACACCAAGGAGTTCAGTTTAGATCTGGAAAAGACCCTGTATTGTATTTAAGTGATCCTGAAAATTATGACGGACACGACAGAAGACATATGTTAGATTATTTAAGTCATTTAAATGATTTGCAAACAGATTCTTACGGAGATCCAGAAATACAAGCAAGAATGTCTCAGTACGAAATGGCTTTTAAAATGCAAACATCCGTACCAGAGGTAACGGATATTAGCGATGAACCAGACCATATTTTTGAAATGTATGGGAAAGACAGTAGAGATTCAGGTACGTATGCAGCCAACTGTTTAATGGCCAGAAAGCTATTAGAAAAAGGAGTTAAATTTGTACAATTGTATCACCAAGGTTGGGATCAACACAACTATTGTCCAGGAGGAGTAAAAAGTCAATCAAGAAAAACAGACCAAGCCACAGCTGCTTTAATTAAAGATTTAAAGCAACGTGGTATGTTAGAAGATACGCTAGTTGTTTGGGGAGGTGAATTTGGTAGAACAGTTTACTCACAAGGGCAATTAACAGAAACAAATTACGGTAGAGACCATCACCCAAAAGCCTTTACTATGTGGATGGCAGGTGCTGGAGTAAAACCAGGGTTTAGTTTTGGAGAAACAGATGACTTTAGTTATAACGTAGTAAAAGATCCTGTGCATGTTCACGATTTTCATGCAACCCTACTCCATTTATTTGGTGTAGATCATGAAAAACTTACATTTAAACATCAAGGTAGACGTTATCGTTTAACAGATGTACACGGACATGTAGTAAAAGACCTATTAACTTAATAAAAAATCAATGTCAGAATCACGTAGAAGCTTTATCAAAAAAACAACCTTAGCAGGTGCAGCATTGGCCGTTACTCCAAACTTTGGATTTCATATGATGAAAAAATCCACCAAAGATGATATCATCTTAGGTCATGGAGATTATCAATATAAGTTAGTAAGAGAATGGGGTCAAATGAGTTCTATAGAAACTCCTTTGTTAAACTGTCATGAAATGCAAATGGACAGCAAAGGTAGGTTGGTTATGATTGGAGACCATCCACAAAACAACATTATTATTTTTGATAAATCTGGTAATGTATTAGACAGTTGGGGAACTGCATATCCTGGAGGTCATGGTTTAACCATTTCTGATGAAGGTGGTGAGGAATTTTTGTTTTTAGCAGATTCTGGTTGGTTTTTAAACAAAGTAGGAAAATGGACAAAACACAACGGTCGCATAACCAAAACAACTATGGATGGTCGTGTGGTTTTTGACATAGGACATCCGCAAACTATTGGAGTTTACAAACCGGGAGAATCTTTTTGCCCTACCGAAACTGCTATTGGACCTAACGGAGATATTTATGTAGCCGATGGATATGGAATGAGTAGAATTATTCAGTACGATGCCAACGGAAGATACATTAGACATTGGGGAGGACACGACAATCCTGATAAAAATTACTTGATTAAAAGTGCACACGGTGTGGCTATAGATTATCGTGAAAAAGGAAACCCAATGGTGGTGGTTACTTCTAGAAGTCAAGCTTGTTTTAAGTGGTTTACTTTGGATGGGAAATACATTAAAACATTACATTTACCTAACATGCAAGTTTGTAGACCTGTTTTTGATGATAAAAACTTATACGCAGGTGTATGTTGGTCTCAACCTGAAGTAGGAAAAACAAACTGGACACAACCTACTGGTTTTGTTACCATTTTAGAAGGAGATACTGTGGTATCAAACCCAGGTGCTACCGCTCCACTTTATGTAGGTAGAGAATTGCAAAAATCGTATCAATTGACAGACAGACCTATTTCTCATGGTCATGATGTTTGTGTAGATAACGACAAAAACCTGTATGTATGCCAGTGGAGAGCAGACAAAACTCCCCCTTTAAAATTAGAGAGAATCTAAACAAACTAAAACAACTAAACTATTATATGCCTTGCAACTAATTTGTGAGGTGTTAAACACTGTAACAAAATGAACGAAGTACCAGATATTGTATTCTTTTTAGGAAGATTTCATCCATTAATTGTCCACTTACCTATTGGATTTATCATGTTTGCTTTTCTTTTAGAAATTTTAAGCAAATGGAAAAATTTAAAAGAATTAAGAGCAGCTATTCCTTATGCTCTTTTGTTTGGAGCAATTACTGCTGCAAAAGCCTGTTTGTTAGGATACATGTTAGCCTCTAGCGGAGAGTATGATGGACCTATGTTAGATGGTCACTTTTGGTTTGGAATTGCAACAACTACCTTTACTTTAATTGCTTGGTTAATTAGCATTGATAAAATTAAATTCATCAAACTGAAAGGTTTTAAAGCAAATATTGCAACACTTACTTTTTTAGTTGTTTTAATTAGTGTTACAGGTCATTATGGAGGAAATTTGACTCACGGTGCTGATTATTTAACAAAATATGCTCCTTTTGGAGAAAAGCCAGAAAAAACAGCTCCTCCTAAAACTGTAAATGATGTCGTTTTATTCGATCATGTTATTTATCCTATTCTAGAAGAAAAATGTATGAGTTGTCACAATCCATCAAAAAAGAAAGGTGGTTTGTCTTTAAACAATGCTGAAAACATTTTAAAAGGAGGAAAAAAAGGATTGGCCATTGTACCGGGAGATCTAAAAGAATCAGGAGTATTTCATAGAGTTACTTTGGCTCATGATGATAAAGAATTTATGCCACCAGATGGAAAAACTCCATTAACTGAAGAAGAAATTAGCCTGCTTAGTTTTTGGATTAAAAGTGCCAAAGCAGATTTTACTGTAAAGTTAGTAGCCTCAGAAGAAAAAGATGAAATTTTAAAAACAGCCTTGGCTTATTTAAATTTAGGAGAACATGCTAAAGAAACCTTACCTACCGTACAACCTGCAGATAGTACAGCTGTAGTTCGTTTGGCTAATGCTGGTTTTACCATTAGAGAATTGGTGTATGATTCTGGAATTTATGATGTGGTATTGCCTACTAAAACCTCAAAAACATCAGAAGAAACCACAAAATTATTGGAACAATTGGCTGTGATTAAAGACAATGTTTTATGGTTGTCTTTACAAGATAATCAAGTAACAGATACACATTTAAAAACCATTGCTCAGTTTAAAAACTTAAGACAGTTGTATTTAAACAAAAATGCGATTACAGATAAAGGAATTGAAGAATTAAAAGCAATAGAAACGCTTAAAAGTTTAAATCTTTATGGTACTGAGGTAAGTAAAGAATCTTTTGCTTCTTTATTGAACTTTAAAAGTTTACAAAATGTTTATGTTTGGAAAACAAAAGTAACAGACAAAGATATTGAAGAGTTTAAACAAAAAAACGCTACTGTAAAACTACATTTAGGAGTTACTAAATAAATGAAACATATTAAATTCTATAATTTTATAATATTCTTAATTTGTGTGAGTTGCACCACCAAAATGGAACAAAAAGAAACGGTAGCCCAATATAGAGCTCTACCTACTAAAATTATAGAACCTAGTAACAACATTTCTACTCCCGATAAAATAAAATTAGGGAAACTTCTTTTTTACGATCCTATTTTATCGGGAAATAAAGATGTGGCTTGTGCTACATGTCATCATCCAGATTATGGTTATGCAGAACCTTTAGACCTTTCTATTGGTGTTAATGGTATCGGAATTGGTAGAAATAGAAGATTTAAAATCCCTAACAATATTCCGCATACAAAACGAAACGCTCATACGATTTTAAACACTGCTTATAACGGAATTAATAGTAATGGAACATACAATGCCGAAACATCTCCTATGTTTTGGGACAATAGAGCTGTTAGTTTAGAAGGACAAGCTTTGTTACCTATTTTATCTTTGGAAGAAATGAGAGGTACAACTATTAAAGAAGACCATGCTTTAGATACTATTGTAAATAGATTAACTAAAATAAAAGAGTACAAAAATTTATTTTCTTTAGCCTTTCCTGAAAATAAAAAAATAGACAGCACAAATATTCTTAAAGCCATTGCCAGTTTTGAAAGAACACTTACCACACCAAATTCTAGGTTTGATAAATTTATAGCGGGAGACAATAACGCATTGTCTGAAGTAGAAAAACAAGGATTTAAATTGTTTAAAAAAGCAAAATGTCATCAATGCCATTCAGGTCCCATGTTTAGTGATTTTAAAATACATGCACTTGGTGTTATAGACAATGAAAAACTAGGTTTTTCTGACGATGGTTTTAACAAAACCTATGGATTTAGAACTCCATCCTTACGAAACTTAAGGCACACAGCACCTTATATGCACAATGGAAAACTAACCAGCTTAAAAAAAGTATTGGAGTTTTATGAAGATATTTCCAACGGAAAATCTCAAAACCCCAATATTAGTCAACTTGATAGTTTGGTCAGTCAAATAAATTTAAAAGGGAAAGACATGTCTCCAATACTTTCCTTTTTTAATAGCCTAAACTCCGAAGATTACGATAAAAGTATTCCTAAAAAAGTCCCAAGTGAATTGCCTGTTGGAGGAAACATTTACTAAATCTCACTATTTTTAAATATAATAAGAGGTTTTAATTATTTTTTAAATTACATTTATTTTGTTCTAGTATAATAAACCTTAACTTATACCTGGGACTCTAATAACTTAATTATGAAAAAATCTGGTTTTATTCTTTTAGTACTATGTACTGTTCTTACTTACACAATTGCCTTTTCTCAAACAACAGAAAATCAACCTACTGATAGTCTTAGCGTTCAAAAAGACAGTATTAACAATAGCTTGTTAAAGGATTTTAATCAAAAACTTTTTGAAATTAAAGAACAACGCAAACTAGATTCTATTAAAAAATTAGAATTAGAAAAAACATTACAATCTTTAAAAACCACAGATAATTTAAAAAAAGAAGAACTTTTAAATCAACTAAAACAGATTGAAGAAGCCGAAAAAAATAGAATTTCTGATAAGAAAAATAGAATTGATGCACTAAGAAACACCGCAAAAGGGCATCCTGTAGTTGGGGTTATGAAAGACACTCTATTTTTAATTTATGCCAAAATAGGCTCTTCTACTGCTGCAGAAAGAGCTAAAAATATTTCTAAAAAAATAGAAAAATTATACAATGATGATTTCTTAAAAATTGATTTAATCAAAGTAAATCCTTTTGAGAACACTTATGATATTGTTTATAATGAACTTATTATTATGAGTATTTCTGAGGCCGATGCCATTTGGTACAATCAATCTTTAGAAAGCAGTGCCAATCTTTTTAAAGACACTATCAAAACCGCTATAGTTACCGCTAAAAAAGAAAATAGTCTGCAAAAAATATTACTGAGAGTAGGACTTGTTTTATTAGCCATCATAATCCTGGTATTGATTATTAAATTGGTTAAAAAATTATTTATAAAACTTGATGCAATTATTGATTTAAAGCAAGAGTCTTGGTTAAAAGATGTAAAATACAACGACTATGTTATTGTGTCTACAGAACAAGCATTGGTATTAGTATCCTATATTATAAAAGCCTTAAAAATTATTGTATATGTTGTTATTTTATACATAACATTGCCTATTTTGTTTAGCATCTTTCCTTTTACTAGAGATTGGGCTGATACATTATTTAACCTTATTTGGAATCCTTTTAAAGGGGTTTTAATGGATATTATCGGTTTTTTACCCAACCTGTTTAGTATTGCTGTTATTTATATTGTGATGCGTTATTTTATAAGATTTGTAAAATATATTTTTAGCGAAATTAAAAACGAAAAATTAAAAATCAATGGATTTCATCCAGATTGGGCAATGCCTACTTTTGGAATTGCTAAGGTTTTGTTATATGCGTTTACCATCGTTTTAATATTCCCACATTTACCAGGAAATGATTCCAAAGTTTTTCAAGGAGTCTCTGTATTTGTAGGTATTTTATTTTCTTTAGGTTCTTCTACAGCAATATCCAATATGGTTGCCGGATTGGTAATTACCTACATGCGTTCTTTTAAACTAGGCGATCGAATTAAATTTGGAGATATTAAAGGAGATGTGGTAGAAAAAACACTGTTGATTACGCGTTTAAAAACCGTGAAAAATGAAATTATTACGGTTCCTAACTCTACTATTTTAGCAAGTAATATTATCAACTATACTAGTATTGCAGATGAGAATGGATTGATTTTACACACCACAGTTACTTTGGGTTATGATGTGCCATGGAAATTAGTTCACGAAAGTTTAATAGAAGCTGCTATTAGAACAGAAGCTGTTTCTAACGTACCCAAACCTTTTGTTTTACAAACTAGTTTAGATGATTATTATGTTTCTTATGAATTGAATGCTTACACCACTGTTGTGGCCAAACAAGCAATTATTTATTCTGATCTACATCAAAACATACAAGATGTTTGTAATGAAAATGGTATTGAAATACTATCACCACATTACCGTGCTGCTAGAGATGGAAACATGACCACTATTCCTAAAGATTATTTAGACAAAGATTACAAAGCTCCTAGTTTTAATGTAAATATCAATCGTCAAGATAAAGAGTAAACACTGGTAAAAGTTTTCTTTTAAAACCGAACTTACCTCAGTTATAAACATAAAAAAAGCTCTGAATTTCTTCAGAGCTTTTTTAGTTAAACTTGCTTTTCTAAATAATGAAAATCTATTTGGTACTGACTTTTTAAATCCTTTATTTTATCATTTATGTCTTTAGTATCTGCCTTTTTATTTGTTTTAGATCCCACCAACATTACATTTTTACGAGTATGTTCATTAGAAATAAACTCAAATACCTTAGTACTATATTGATGCTTTTCTAAAATTAAAGCTCTAATAGTATCTGTAATCATTTCAAACTGACGTTCTTTAAAAATTCCATATTTTAACAAAGGACTCTCCTGCTCCACTCCTTTTACTTGTTGACGAACTTGTTTATGACAACAAGGTGCACAAATAACCAAACCAGCATTGGCTACAATTCCTTTAGCAATCGCATCATCTGTGGCGGTATCACAAGCATGCAAAGCAATTAAAATGTCTATTTTTTTGTTGTCGTAATCCTGAATTAATTTGTTTTCAAAATTCAACCCCTCAAAACCACATTTTTCAGCAACATCATTACAATACGTAACCAAACCATCTCGTAACTCAATTCCTGTAACAGAAACCTCTTTATGTCTATCGTTTTTTAAATAATCATACAAGGCAAAAGTTAAATACCCTTTTCCAGAACCCATATCTACAATCTGAATGTGTTTTGGTAACTTAATTCCATTAATTAAACTTTCTATTATTTCTAAATACTTGTTTATCTGACGATATTTATCTGCCATTTTAGGAATTACATTTCCCTCTTTATCTGTTACCCCTAAGTAAAACAAATAATCTTTATTGGCTGCACGTTTTTCTTTAGGTCTATCGTGAGTTTCTGGTAACTTGTTGGTAAAACTAGGAGCCACTTTTTTAAGAGTTACTACTTTCTTTTTAGAAACAAATACTTGAATATCATCTGGCAATGTAAACACTACAGCAGAACGAAACGTATTAGTTAACAACGTTTCAACTTCTTCAAAAGCTTCTTCTAGTGTGTAGTTTTTTACGACATCGTTGGTTTTATTACGATAGGTAAACTGAAATTTTTGTTGATTTTGTATTGTTACTAATCTTACATATACATTACGTAATCCATCATTTTTTCTGATAGGTTTACTAAATGTCATTTTCACAAAAGTGTCTGCTACAAGGCTATTTTGAATTTCTTCAAAAAGAGGTTTAAATTCATCCATACTGCAAAATTAGTCTTTATTAATGGATAAAAAAATAGATATAGGTCACGGATAGAAATCGAATGTAAATAATTAAATAACCTATTGTTTTTTTGTTTACATTCGCGCAAAATTAACGAGCCTAAAACATTGAAAACAAAAAGATTAGAATACATTGACATTCTTAGATCTGTAGCCATACTAATGATGCTGGAAGGTCATTTTATGACCCATAGCCTATTACCCGTTTTTCGTGACCCTTTAAATCCTATTTATGCTGTTTGGAAATTTACAAGAGGACTTACTGCTCCTTTGTTTTTATCTGTTTCTGGATTGATTTTCACCTATTTATTATTACAAAGTAGTACGCAAGGCTGGTCTAATCCTAGAGTACAAAAAGGATTAAAAAGAGGGATCACTTTAATTGCAATAGGTTATTTTTTACAATTTAATTTGTATACCCACTTTTTTTCAGAAAGACCTTTATTTACAAGTCTTACTCAAATATTTCATGTATTGCAATGCATAGGAACCTCACTTATTTTATTAATAACTATTTACTTAATTAAAACCTATATACTTAAAATTCCTTTAGGATTTTTGTTGGGAATAATGGGTTTATTAGTTGTTATTATAAGTCCTACATTGTATGCTATGGAATACACCTACCTACCTCGATTTATAGAAAACATTTTAATAACAAGTAAAGACACTACTTTAAAAACATCTGTTTTTCCATTATTCCCTTGGTCTGGTTATGTGTTTTTGGGAGGTGCTTTGGGTAGTGTTATTTATACCTTAAAACACAAAGCCAATCATTTTTTATTCCCTTTCGGATTAATAGTTTCAGGAGTTCTAGTACAATTACTTACCTACCCTTTATTGGCAGGCATACAAAAACTACCACTTTTTAACCTGCTTAAATCTTTTAAATATGGTTACGAACCTGTTCGCTTTTGTCAGGTATTAATTTTTATTGGGTTGATTATATTACTTCAAAAAGGAATTACAACACTTAGAACACAAACTCTATTTGATGTTCCTAAAATAGTGGTTCGTAATCTGATAGGTATCAGTTTTGGATTGGGTTGTTATTTATTTACAACACCATTAGAAACACCTTTACAAAACATTGTAGCTTATAGCTTATTTTTTATCCCTATTGTTTTAGGAATGTGGAAATTATCAAACTGGAATTATCAAACATTTATTAAAATTGGACAAAATACTTTGTCAGTATACGTACTTCACGTAATTCTATTATACCAAGGTTTTTTTGGTTTTAGATTAGATATCTTGATCAAAAATAAACTAACTCCATTTTTTTCTATTTCTGGAGCCATATTATTTATTTTTTTCTTTTTAGCATATACACAATATGAGCCTGTTTTAATTCAAATACTACATCGTATAAAAGTTAGATACAAAATCATCAAACGAAAAGTACAATACAGAACAAGCACTATTTAAGTTTTTTATAATTAAAAAATCTTTAAATAATACACTCCTTAAAGTCCACTATTTTATCTAAATTTGCGCTTTTAAGTTAAACTTGAACAAACTTCATTCATAATGATATTATTCTTTCAAAAAAATACGACTGTTTTTGCAGTACAAACATCAGCACAATCGGCTGAAAACATTCAAAAATTAGAATGGTTATTTGGAAATGCTACACAAATAAACGCTGATGCTTTAGAAGGTTTTTATATTGGACCTCGTAGAGAAATGATTACTCCTTGGAGTACCAACGCAGTAGAAATTACTCAGAATATGAGTATTTCTGGAATTGAAAGAATAGAAGAGTTTACTAAAGCAGATTCAAAAGAAACTGCAATAGACCCTATGTTACAAAAAATGTACGAAGGGTTAAATCAAGACTCTTATACCATTAATGTACAACCAGAACCAATTTTAGAAATTGAAGACATTAAAGCTTTTGATGCGCAAGAAGGGTTGTCTTTAAGTGATGATGAAATTGAGTATTTAGAAGACATGTCTAAGCGTATTGGACGTAAATTAACAGATTCTGAAGTCTTTGGTTTTTCTCAAATCAATTCAGAACACTGTAGACACAAAATATTTAACGGAACATTTGTGATTGATGGAGAAGAAAAAGATACTTCTTTATTTAAAATGATTCGTAAAACATCTAACGAATTTCCGAACGGAATTGTATCCGCATATAAAGACAACGTTGCCTTTGTAAAGGGACCAAAAGCAGTTCAATTTGCTCCAAAAACAGCAGACAAACCTGACTTTTACGAAAACAAAGAATATCAATCTGTAATTTCTTTAAAAGCAGAAACACACAACTTCCCTACCACTGTAGAGCCTTTTAACGGAGCTGCAACCGGTGCAGGTGGAGAAATTAGAGACCGTTTGGCAGGTGGTAAAGGTTCTTTACCCTTAGCAGGAACAGCTGTTTACATGACTTCTTATTCAAGACTAGAAGAAAACAGACCTTGGGAAAATTTAGAAGAAAGAAAGTGGTTATACCAAACTCCAATGGATATCTTAATCAAAGCTTCTAACGGTGCTTCTGATTTTGGAAACAAATTTGGTCAACCTTTAATTTCTGGTTCCTTATTAACATTTGAACACGAAGAGTTAAATAAAAATTTATCAGATGCAGATTTAAGAACTTTAGGGTTTGATAAAGTAATTATGCAAGCTGGTGGTGTAGGTTATGGTAAAGCAGAACAAGCGTTAAAAGACGAACCTAAAGCAGGTGATAAAATTGTAATTCTTGGTGGAGATAATTACCGTATTGGTATGGGAGGTGCTGCGGTATCTTCTGCAGATACTGGTGCTATGGATTCTGGAATTGAATTAAACGCTGTACAACGTTCTAACCCAGAAATGCAAAAACGTGCTGCCAATGCCATTCGTGGTATGGTAGAAAGTGACATCAACCCTATTGTGTCTATTCACGATCACGGTGCAGGTGGACACATGAACTGTTTGTCTGAGTTAGTAGAAGAAACAGGTGGATTGATTGATACTGATAAATTACCTATTGGAGACCCTACATTGTCTGCCAAAGAAACAATTGGGAACGAATCTCAAGAAAGAATGGGATTGGTCATCAACCAAAAAGATATAGATTATTTAGAGCGTGTTGCCGCTCGTGAACGTTCTCCAATGTATACAGTTGGTGATGTAACCAACGACAATCGCTTTACATTTAGATCTAGTACTACAGGAGAAGCTCCTATGGATTTAGATTTAAATGATATGTTTGGATCATCTCCAAAAACAATTTTAAATGACAAAACAACTGCTCGTAAATACGAAGAAGTTGTTTATGATAACAAAGACATTCAACAAAACGTACAAACTGTTTTACAGTTAGAGGCTGTGGCTTGTAAAGATTGGTTAACAAACAAAGTAGACCGTTGTGTGGGTGGTAAAGTTGCCAAACAACAATGTGCAGGTCCTTTACAATTGCCTTTAAATGATGTAGCTGTAATGGCTTTAGACTACAATGGTAAAGAAGGAATTGCCACTTCTATTGGTCACGCTCCTATTTCGGCTTTAATTAATGAAGCTGCAGGTTCTCGTAACGCGATTGCAGAATGTTTAACCAACTTAGTTTGGGCTCCATTAGAAGATCAATTGTCTTCTGTTTCTTTATCTGCGAACTGGATGTGGCCTTGTAAAAACGAAGGAGAAGATGCTCGTTTGTTTAATGCTGTAAAAGCTGTTTCTGATTTTGCGATTGATTTAGGAATCAATATTCCAACAGGAAAAGATTCTTTGTCTATGAAACAAAAATATCCAAACAAAGATGTAATTGCTCCAGGAACGGTTATTATTTCTGGTGTAGGACATTGTAATGATCTTAAAAAAGTAGTAGAACCTGTTTTTTCTAAAAAAGAAGGAAACACTATTTATTATATAGATTTTTCTTCTGATGCATTTAAATTAGGAGGATCATCATTTGCACAAGCTTTAAATAAAATTGGAACAGAAACTCCAGATATTAAAGACTCCGCTAAATTTAAAACGGCTTTTAACACCGTACAAACTTTAATAGAAAAAGGATTAATTACAGCAGGTCACGATATTTCTGCAGGTGGATTGATTACCACTATTTTAGAAATGTGTTTTGCAGATGTAAACTTAGGTGCCAACATTAACATTTCTACTTTAGATGAAGCGGACACGACCAAAGTATTGTTTGCAGAAAACGCAGGAGTTGTAATTCAGACCTTAAACGCTACAGAAGTGGAAGCTGCTTTAACAGAAGCTGGATTGAAATTCGCAAACATTGGTACTACGGTAGAAACTGAAGTAGTAACCTTAGTAAACGGAAACACTACAGAAGTATTTAACATTGCAGATTTACGTGATGTTTGGTTTAAGACTTCTTACTTATTAGACAAAAAACAATCTGGAGAAGCAAAAGCTACGGAAAGATTTGACAATTATAAAAATCAAGCTTTAGACTTTACATTCCCTAGTAACTTTACAGGAAAATTACCTAAGATAGAAGCAGGTAACAAACCTGTGGCAGCTGTGTTACGTGAAAAAGGATCTAACTCAGAACGTGAAATGGCTAACGCATTGTACTTAGCTGGTTTTGATGTAAAAGATGTACACATGACAGATTTAATTTCTGGTCGTGAAACTTTAGAAGATGTAAACTTTTTAGCAGCTGTTGGAGGTTTCTCTAACTCAGATGTATTAGGTTCTGCTAAAGGATGGGCTGGTGCTTTCTTATACAACCCAAAAGCAAAAGCAGCTTTAGACAACTTCTACGCTCGTAAAGACACGTTGTCTTTAGGAATTTGTAACGGATGTCAGTTATTGATAGAATTAGGATTGATTAACCCAGAACACGCAGAAAAGCCTGTTATGGAACACAACGATTCTCACAAGCACGAATCTGGATTTACTTCTGTAGAAATTCAAGAAAACAACTCGGTAATGTTAAGCACCTTAACAGGAAGCAAATTAGGAGTTTGGATTTCTCATGGAGAAGGAAAGTTTAACTTGCCTTACGCAGAAGATCAATATAATTTGGTAGCTAAATACGGTTACAAAGGATATCCTGCCAACCCTAACGGATCTAGCTACAATACGGCTATGATGAGTTCTGAAGATGGTCGTCACTTGGTAATGATGCCACATATTGAACGTTCTATTTTTCAATGGAACTGGGCTAACTACCCTACCGATAGAAACGATGAAGTTTCTCCTTGGCTAGAAGCTTTTGTAAACGCTAAAGATTGGTTGACAAAATAATAATTTAAAAAAAACTCGCTAAATTTAGCGAGTTTTTTTTATTTATATAAACACGTTGACAAACTCTTTTACTATTATCACTTCTAAACAGATCACTTATGAAAAAGTTTTTAAAAATTTCAGCATTAGTTTTAGTTGTATTGTTTACTTCTCTTTTTATGATTGGAATCATCAATAATGAATCGTTACCAAAAGGAGAAAAAGGAGACCGAGCAGAATTGTTAGCCACCAGGATGTTAACAGCATTAAACAAAAACGCATATGATAATATAACACTATTAGAATGGAGTTTTATAGGAGGGCATGATTACAAATGGTACAAAAAAGAAGATAAGGTTGAAGTAGCTTGGGCTGATAACAAAGTTATTTTATTTACCAAACAACCTAAAAAATCAAAAGTTTATGTTGATGGAAAAGAAGTGAATGCTCCAGAACTAATTAAAAAAGCGATAAAATACTTTAATAACGATTCTTTTTGGTTGGTAGCTCCTTATAAAGTTAAAGACTCTGGAGCAGAAAGAAGTATTGTTAAGCACAATGGTAAAAATTCCTTGCTAGTTACTTATACCTCTGGAGGTTCTACACCTGGAGATTCTTATTTATGGATTCTAGATGACAATTTCATTCCAATATCTTTTAAAATGTGGGTTACTATTATACCTATTGGTGGTTTAAAAACTACTTGGGAAGATTGGATTACTACCAAAGCAGGTTGTAAATTACCAACTAATCATACGCTAAAATTAATTGGCATGGACATCCATATGGGAGATGTAAAAGCTAGTAATTAGTTAGAATATTAATGTCTGTTCGAGTAAATTTCTAAAATGACAATGAAAGGAATTTGTCTTGAAAACCTTGTCAGTTCGAGTAGTAATAGCGTATCAATAGTAGCATTACT
Source organism: Wenyingzhuangia heitensis (assembly GCF_011762155.1). GTDB lineage: Bacteria > Bacteroidota > Bacteroidia > Flavobacteriales > Flavobacteriaceae > Wenyingzhuangia > Wenyingzhuangia heitensis. Next base: position 1,996,022 of record NZ_JAASQL010000001.1, on the reverse strand, counting down.
ATTTCAAATCTACTTCTCGATACAATTTTTTCCGTTACACTTCAAAAATCACTCGAAATGACAGAGTAATAAAGTTCTTCTAAAAACAAAATATCAGTTCGAGTTTCTTTTGCCTTAGTTGTGGTTTTAACTATAGAAAACAGCATTCCTATTTAAAACCTACTTCTCGATACAATTCTTTCCGTTGCACTTCAAAAATCACTCGAAGTGACAGAGTAATAAAGTTCTTCTAAAACAAAGTGTCAGTTCGAGTTTCTTTTACCTTAGTTGTGGTTTTAACTATAGAAAACAGCATTCCTATTTAAAACCTACTTCTCGATACAATTTTTTCCGTTACACTTCAAAAATCACTTGAAGTGACAGAATAATAAAGTTCTTCTAAAACAAAGTGTCAGTTCGAGTTTCTTTTGCTGTAGTAAAACGCAAGTAAAAGAAGTATCGAGAACAGGGCTTACTAACATAAATCTACTTCTCAATTCCCCCTCTATTACTCTCCGTGAATGACTTGAAGTCACAAGATTAATTTTATATTTACAACAGCTTAAAACCATAAATATGCTCCCTGAAAAAGAATATACAGAAGTTGTTAAAAACACTCCCCTAATATCTATTGATTTGGTGATTACAGATGCTGATGGTAAGATTTTACTAGGATACAGATTAAACAAACCTGCACAGCATACTTGGTTTGTACCTGGTGGAGTGATCAGAAAAAACGAATCTTTTTTAGAGGCTTTTACACGCATTTGTGAAGCAGAACTAGGCTTTGCAATCAATTTTTCAGAAGCTACCTACGTTGGGCTTTATGAACATATGTATCCTACTAATTTTGCGAATGATCCTAACTTTGGTACACATTATGTTGTCAATGCTTTTTCTGTAAACATCAAACAAAAAGCAATGGAACTTCCCAAAGCACAACACTCAGAATATTGGTGGGCTACTAAAGAGGAATTGTTGGCTCACAAAGACGTTCACACAAACACTAAAAATTATTTTAACGGTTTTAAACCTTTTAGTAATTACTAATAAAATTCTATATTTTAATGAATACAACACCTAATAAAAAGAAAACTTCTAAAGTTAGAATTTATACAGATATTTTCTTTTTTGCTCTTATGATTTTAGTACTGGTTCCACAAACTACCGGTATACCTATTCACGAATGGTTTAGTTTTTTGATTCTACTACCTTTCTTTTTACATATTATCATCAATTGGAGTTGGATTGTAACCAACTCTAGCAAACTATTAAAAAAGCAACATAAATCTCGTTTTGATTATATTTTAAATTGGATATTATATTTATTTATGATTGTGGTAACCGTTTCTGGAATTGTTATTTCTGAAGCTGCATTGCCCTTTTTCGGTATTTATTTTGAACCTGATCCCTTTTGGTCTAAAATTCATAACCTAAGTGCTACCTTGTTAATGGTTGTATTAGGGGTGCATATTTGTTTGCATTGGAAATGGATTCTTGGTGCTATTAAAAAACTAAAATTTAAAACCGACTTACATCACCTTAGTGAAATTAAAACCATACTTATTACAAAAGCTAAATCGCTATTGTTTTTAGTATTTATAAGTATTGTTATAGCTTTTGCTTTTTGGGCTTTGGATGATAGTGAATGGGCAAATGGATTTAGAATAAATTTAGAAACTGAAACGGTAAAAAAAGAGAATAATTTGCCAAAAAATGGATTAAGATACATTTTACCTTTTGTTAAAGTAGCTGTATTAATGACTATTCCTGCATTAATTACAGGTGGAATTATAAAACTAAAAAAAAGAATTAGAAAACGTTAAATAACGTGATAGAACACGAATGTTAATCAAAGTAAATAAATTCACAAATCTGCAAATAACACAGATTTATATTAAAATAAAAAATGCTTTAAGGCACTGTTCCTTAAAGCATTTTTTATAGGGTGGTGTTTGTATATTAATGTAAAAACTCTAACACTTTTACAGAAGCTAAATCTGCTTCTATTTTTGTTTTTTGAGTTTCTAAAACTGATTTTGTACTCTTAGGCAATGCTGTTTCACTTAAAACCTCATTATATTCTTCTACAGATGCTTTTTCTCCTCTAATGGCTTCTTCTAATACAGCCTCATCATTATTTACCGATAAGATTGATTTCAAATCCATCCAAGTTCTGTGTAAATCACCTGCAACACTTCCATATTTATCTGCATCTTGATTAAAAGAAGCTATTTCTGTTTTTAAGTCAAGAGCAAAATCGTGTCTTTCTGTAGATTTCTTAATAAAGAATTTTTTCAACTCATCATTTTTAACATTCTCTGCTGCATTTCTGTATCCTTTTTCGGCATCATAGTTTTTTTCTAATAATGAGTTTAACTTTGCTCCTACTTTGTCTGTGTACGTTTCCATATTCTATTTGTTTTTTTTTGATTAATACTTACTTCAAAAGTAAATAGATATGTTGTTTATTAAGCTAATGCCAATCAATGTAAGGGTTGATGAATATCAAGAGACTCCTTTTTTATTCTTTCTTTTATTTTTATAATATTATAAAAACAACACTCTTTTTAATAAAAAAATCCTACTAGAAATTCTAGTAGGATTTTTTATATGTAAAATATACCTTTTGCTATAAAAACTGATTTACAATCTGCTTAGTAAATCTGTTTTTTTATTGTTAAACTCTTCTGATGAAAGAATTCCTTTATCTTTTAAACCTGCTAGCTTTTCTATTTTAGCAAAAATATCTTCTTCAAATTCGCTAGTATTATTGGGTACTACTTCAGCAATTGGTGCTGGTTCATTATGTACAAAATCATTTACTATTTGCTGTGGTTGTGGTTGTGGTTTGGGTCTGTTATCGTCTCCAAAAACAATAGGCAAAGAGTTTAAGTCTACATTTCCATATTGACTTGTAAAAGAAACCGAATAATTCCCTCCTTGTTGTTGTCCTACTCCACCAATCTGATTGTCCAACGTATCAAAAACAGTCACTTTTCCGTTTTGTTTAATAGCCAATCTACCAATGTTAGAAAAAATGGCATAACTGGTATCATTTTGGCTTCCTGTAGAGTTTGGAATCCCTAAATCTCCCCACCAATTACCATTAAAACCTCCTTGGTTTTGAGGTAATGGTTTGTACTGTATACCTCCTTGATTTATTAAATTTGACAATTCCATACAAAGTCCATCTACAGTATACTTAAGCTGGTTGTTAAACATATCTCCTACCATAGTCATACCCCCTTGCATCCACTGACCACCACCTCCTAATTCGGGAATGTTAAATTGTGCCATAGTTCCATTACTTCTCATTAACGCATTTGTTAAATCAGTAACCGCATTTACACTTATTCCGTAACGATTTGCCACATTCAGCATGTTCTGAAAACTAGCATCGGTAAATATTGCATTCATAGTATTTTCTTGTTTGGGTCTAAAATATTTTCATAACAATTATTAAGGGCAAGGTAGTCTTTTAAGAAAGGTAATTCTCTCATTTTGAGGGATAAGTTTCTGTTAATTTTACAAAAAATAAAAAATATTTCCTTTGATAATTTTTATTTATTTTTCACAATAAACACTGTTATTTTTATGAATTACAATGTGATTTCATCATTAAAATGTATAATTGATAAAAGGCCATTCCTAAAATAAAAATTCTATTTATTCATTTCTAACACAAAAAACCATTTACTAGTAAAAAAGCTTATATTTAGCGAATAATTTTATATTATTTATTTAGTAAAGCAAGAAATAATAGCTCTATCAGTCTTTTTTTAAGGTTAATTTCTTCATTATAATTTTAAAACAACTAGTTAAATTCTAGTATTATTACAACAGAACGCATGTTTACTATTGACCTTATCTCTGTCTATATTAGTTACATTTTAATATTAATTATAAACCTACTACTAATTAGTGTTTTATATTTTCAAATAAAAAAAAGATATCCGGGAACTCTTTTAATTGTATTTAGTATTTACATGAGTTCCACAGGAAATATTTTAGCATTCTTACGAAATATTATTCCTGATTGGATTTCAATAACTCTAGCCAATATGATTATTGTTATTGGATTAGTACTTCTGTTTGTAGGACTTGAAAAATTTTTAAAGAAAAAAGGAACTCAAATTCAAAACTATCTTTTAATAGGTATTTATTTTATCATACACATGTATATTACCTATGTTGTTCCTGATATAAGACATAGACATATTAATTTTTCAATTCCTTTTATTTTTACCGGAATACAAGTAGCCTATCTAATGTTAAGAAGAGTTCCTATAGTTATGCGGAAATTTACTCGCCCAGTAGGATATGTTTTTATAATCATTTCTATCTTTCATGTTGTTCGTATTATATACCTTGCCCAAAACAATGATGCATTAACTAATACTGTAGAATCTAAATCCATAGAAGCTATGTTTTTAATAGTATGGGAATTGGTTCTTATACTTGCTATTTGTAGCCTTTTCTTAATGTATATAAAACGATTAATTATTGATGTAAACAATCAAGAAGAAAAGTTTTCTAAATCCTTTTATGCAGCTCCTTTTGTTATTTTATTATCTAAACTTAGCACTGGGGAAATTTTTGAAGTCAATCACAAAATTCAATCTATTTGTGGTTATTTACCTAGTGAATTAATTGGCTTTAATACCATAGATTTAAAACTTTGGGGCTCATCAAAGGATCGCTTAAAATTTACAACCTTATTAAAGTCTGAAGGCTCTGTTGTGGAAAAAGAGTATCAATTTAGAAAAAAATCTGGGGAATTGTTTTTTGGGCTACTCTCTGCTAAAATAATTAACATTAATGGAGAGCAATGTATTATTTCTATTATAAATGATATTACGATTAGAAAAACAGCTGAACTTAATCTAAAAAAAAGTGAAACTTCTTTAAGGCTATCTAACTCTACAAAAGACAAGTTTTTTTCTATTATTGCCCACGATTTAAAAAGTCCTTTTAATGGTATTTTAGGTTTTAGTCAATTACTTAGTGAACAAGTAAAAAACAAGGATTATGAAAGTATTGAGGATTATGCAGAAATCATAAATACATCCTCTCAACATGCGGTAGATTTACTTTCTAATTTAACAGAATGGTCCATGTCTCAAACAGGTAAAATGGAGTTTAGTCCTGAGTATGTTGACATAGTGATCGTAATAAAATCTACACTAGAATTGTTAAAAATATCTTCTGATCAAAAAAACATTCACATTAACCTAAACCTCCCCACAAACCTAATTTTGTATGTAGATAAAATAATGATAGAAGTTATTTTAAGAAATCTTATTTCTAACGCTATAAAGTTTACACCACAAAAAGGAAGTATTTATATTAATGTTCTAGAAAAAAACAAAGAGTATCTATTTTCTATTATAGACACTGGTGTTGGTATTGATGAAAAACATATTGATAAATTATTTAGAATTGATAGCACCTACACAACCGAAGGAACTAACAACGAAAGAGGAACTGGTTTAGGCCTTATACTTTGTAAAGATTTTATTGATTATCACAAAGGAAAAATATGGGTAGAAAGCAAACCTAACATAGGTAGTGAATTTTATTTTTCTTTGACAAAAGACTATCATTAAAACTTTTAAAACAGTGACAACACACCTAAATAGGTTCTTAAAAATTAAATAGTTTTTAGTAAAAAAAAAGATAAAAAAAGGGGTTCCTATAAAAAACAAATTTAAATTAGGTATGTAAATTAATAGGTGCTTGCTAATGTTTAAATTTTCTAATACGATTAAATATCTTTATATTTAGTCATATCAAATCCGAAATAAAAAAAAATATTAAACTATACTTACAAGACATAACTTTTAAGCATAAAAAATAAGATCTTAAAGAATATTAAAACCAATGATATTTATTTCAATTTTAAAGTAAACAGATCCTAAGTAAAATAACAAAACAGATGCCTTACATTGATCTTCAAACAATTTACTTTAGTTATATTTTGGTAAATATTATTAATCTAATTTTAAGTATTTCCTTATATTTTCAAATAAAAAAAAGGTTTCCAGGTACATTATTAATAGTAGTGGGTATGTTTATGACTACTTTAGGAAATGTGTTGGTATTTTTTAGAAACTCAATACCTAACTGGCTTTCTATTCCCATAGCCAATGTACTCATTGTATCTTCTATGATTGCTTTGCTTATTGGATTTGAGCGTTTTTTAAAAAAGAAAGAAACCAAACTTATAAATTATATCTTAATAAGTGTATTTTTTTTAGTTCACACCTACTTTACATACATCAATCCCAATTTAAAAACTAGGCATATTAATATTACGATTGCTTTTTTACTACTTAGTTTACAAGTTGTTTATTTAATGTTGGTAAGAACTCCTTTAAAAATGCGTAAAATAACTCGTCCATTGGGTTATGTATTTTTAATTATTTTTATTTCTCAAGTTTTTAGACTTATATATCTTACGCAAAATCAACTTGCAATAACAAACACTCCTAAATCAGATTCTATAGAATCTTTATTTGTTTTATTTTGGGAGCTTATCGTTATATTACTTGCATATAGTCTTTCTTTAATGTACAATGAACGATTGATTATTGATGTAAATAATCAAGAAGAAAAATTTTCTAAAGCATTTCATGCAGCTCCTTTTGTTATTTTATTATCTAAACTTAGTACAGGAGAAATTTTTGAAGTCAATAAAAAAATCCAATCTATTTGTGGCTACTTGCCCAATGAATTATTTGGTTTAACCACTGTTGATTTGGGAATGTGGAAACAACCAAATGATAGATTTAAGTTTATAGCTCTCCTAAAAAAAAACAAAAAAATAGTAGAACAAGAATATCAATTCCGTAAAAAATCTGGAGAATTATTTTCAGGATTAATCTCCGCTAAAATTATTAATATAAATGGGGAGCAATGTATTATTTCTGTTATAAACGATATTACTATTAGAAAAAATGCAGAACGAAATCTAAAAAAAAGTGAAGCTTCTTTAAGAGAATTAAACTCTACAAAAGACAAGTTTTTTTCTATTATTGCTCACGATTTAAAAAGCCCATTTAATGGTATTCTAGGTTTTAGTCAACTACTTAGTGAGCAAGTAAAAAATAAGGATTATGAAAGTATTGAGGAATATGCAGAAATTATAAACACATCTTCACATCATTCAGTTAACTTATTATCTAATTTAATGGAATGGTCTATGTCTCAGACAGGTAAAATGGAGTTTTATCCTGAATATGTTGATATTGTACTAATGATAAAATCTACATTGGATTTATTAAAAATATCTTCCAATCAAAAATCAATCAATATACAATTAGACATGCCTACCAATCAAATTTTGTATGTAGACAAAGTAATGATAGAAGTAGTTTTAAGAAATCTTATTTCTAACGCTATAAAATTCACCCCAAACAAAGGAACCATTCATATTTATAGCAAAGAAAACAACGATTGTTATGTGTTTTCTATTATTGATACTGGTATTGGAATTGATGAAAAACATATTGATAAATTATTTAGAATTGATAGCACATACACAACCGAAGGGACTAACAATGAAAGAGGAACTGGTTTAGGCCTTATACTCTGTAAAGATTTTATTGACTATCATAAAGGAAAAATAGGAGTTAAAAGTAAATTAGGTGTAGGGAGTGAATTCTACTTTTCTTTACCCCAAAAACACACTTCAACTTCTTTCTAATTCTAAATTAAAAACAGTCTAAAAAGAGAAACTTATAGCTCCGCTTCTTTACGTATCTTTGCTCACAATATTCTATTAATAACCAACGATAGAATCTATAACCTTTTCCAAAAAACAAACCATGCCTAAAGAGAAAAAGAAACTTGTTAAATATAAAATTCATTCTCGTAATAAAAATAAAGATCGATATGATTTAAAAGCTTTAGAGGCTCTTAACTCCAATTTAACCAATTATATAAAACCCAATTTTGAAGGAGAAGACACTATAGATTTTACCAATCCTATAGCCATAAAAACGCTTAATCAAACATTGTTACAGTATTATTATGGAATCAAAAACTGGAATTTCTCAGATGCTTATATATGCCCATCCATTCCTAACAAAGCTGATTATATTCATCATATAGCAGATCTTTTAATGGAAAGCAATTTTGGTAGTTTTCCTTTAGGTGCTAAAATAACTTGTTATAATATTGGTATGGGGGCTACTTGTATTTATCCCATTATTGGAGTTACAGAATACAATTGGAATTTTATAGCCTCAGAAATTGATGAGGAAGCTATAATAACAGCCCAAACAATTGTTAACACAAACAGTTCTTTAAAAAACAAAATTGATTGTAGAATACAAGTAAACCCTAAAGACTTTTTTTACGGAGTAATTGACAAACAGGAAAAAGTGGATATTGCCATTTGTAATCCTCCGTTATACACTTCTTTAGAAGATGCCAAAACAGCAAGTCACAAAAAAAATGCTCCCTACAATAGTACCGAAATAAAAAATGAAATTATTTATGATGGTGGAGAAACTGCTTTTTTACAAAATTATGTAAAAGAGAGTAAAAAATTCTCAGAAAACTGTTTTTGGTTTTCTGCCTTGGTTAGCAAACAATCCAATCAAAAAGGGATGCTAGGTTTCCTAAAAGAAATAGGAGCTACACAAACAAAAGTGATTCCTATGGGTGTTGGAAATAAATCTAGTCAAATTATAGCTTGGTCTTTTCTATCTAAAAAAGAACAGATAGATTGGAAAAAACTAAGATGGGAAACTAAAAAAAACAACTCCTCTTTATAATAAACGTAGATTTACACTTTTTATAAAAAGAATTTAGTCATACAACTACATGAATATATATCAACAAATTGAATCGGAAATTAAAGCTGCTTCACACATCGTTATTACCTCACATAAATCTGCCGATGGAGACTCTATAGGATCTTCTTTAGGGCTGTTACATTTTATAAAAAAACTAGGAAAAAAAGCCATTATTTGTCATCCGGACAAGGCACCAGATTTTTTATATTGGTTAGATACTTCTAACATTTTATTGATGGAAGAATCTCCAGAAAAAGTTACTGAAGCTTTTAAACAAGCTGATTTAATCTTTTGCTTGGACTACAATGCCACCAACCGTGTAGGGCCAGAAATGCAGAGCTTGTTAGAAGAAAGCACTTCTAAAAAAATAATGATAGATCATCATTTAAACCCCGAAGAATTTCCTTTTATAACAGTGTCTGAAACCGCTGTATGCTCTACTTCTCAACTAATTGTAGAATTGATAGAACAATCTGGACATATTGATTTGTTAGACGAAACAATTGGAACTCCACTATACTTAGGAATTTTAACCGATACAGGAAGTTTTAGGTTTAATTCTGTACAACCCAGAACACATGAAATATTAGCTAAATTATTAGCATCTGGTGTACAACACCACATAATTCACGAAAAATTAAGTGATAATAATACCGAAAGTAGGTTACGCTTACAAGGGTATGCTATGAGTGAAAAATTAGAGATTCTGTACGACTATAACGTGGCAATTATTTCTTTATCAAAAGAAGAACTAGCTACCTATAATTATAAAAAAGGTGATACCGATAGTTTGGCTAATTTGGTATTATCTATTAAAGGAATGAAAGCTGCTATTGTTTTTACAGAAAGAGACGGAATCATGAAAATTTCTTTCCGTTCTAAAGGGGCAGAAAATCCTGTAAATGTATTGGCTACAGAACATTTTAATGGTGGTGGACATGCAAATGCATCGGGAGGAATGAGTGATTTAACCGTTACTGAAACTGTAGAAAAATTAAAAGAATTGATTCCACAATATTTTTCTAACGAACAACAAAACTAGCTTACAGCTACACAAATTTAAACAGACAAAATTATGACACAACAAGAATTTTTAGATGAAAACGTTTTTATAACAGAATCTGGAACCACCATTAACAACGATACGACGACCTTATATTTTTCTGAGGAAGCATTTGCTGAAATCTTAAACAAAGCGGAACATTACGGAGTTTCTATCTATGACATTAAATCTACTTTAAACGGAGAAGCTGGTAAATCGGCAAATCACGAACGCTATAAGAAAAAAGCTACAGATTCAACTTGGTATAGAGGTGTCTTTAAATCCTTTAAAAATGATCAAAAGGGATATTTATATGCTGCCACCTACAAAGTTTCTAAAAAATTACTAAGCAGATAAATTTATTACACAAAGAGTAGTTCTTAAAAACAACTGCTCTTTATATTGTATTTTTATAACATCTTACTCTTTATAAAAAATCAACATATTACTATGTATTTATCTTCCAGTTCTTTTATTTCTCAAACCTTAAAAACCATTGGAGTTTTAATGCTAATTATACTTGTTGGTTTACTAATAGATAGTGAATTTATTGCTCAGCATTATTTTAAAAACGCTCAATGGATTAACAATATAGGTGTTGTTTCACTTTTTATTAGCTTGTACTTAAAGGCTCCATCAAGAACTAAGGAACAACTTATTTATGCTGTTTTAATTGCTATAATTGGTGAGTATCTATTTTCTATTTTATTAGGAATGTATGCATATAGACTAGGTAATATTCCTCACTACATACCTGTGGGGCATGCTATTTTATTTTTATATGTATATAATTTTTGCAAAAAATCAAAAGTTAGAGCCTACAGAAAAAATATTGAAAAAACATTAACCATCGCTATTGTTGCCATCTCATTATATTACTTAATTTTTAAACAAGACGTTTATGGTTTTTTGTTAACACTAATGGTGTTTTATTTCTTAAGAAAATATCCTAAAGAAAAATTGTTTTATTTAACAATGTATAGTGTAATTGTATATACAGAATTAATAGGTACAGCTTTAAACTGCTGGAAATGGCCATCTATTGCTTTTGGTAAATTTGAATTTTTACCAAGTGCAAATCCACCAATAGGAATTAGCTTGTTTTATTTTGGATTGGACAGAGGGACCATGTCTTTTTACAAAAGAAGACATAAAGCCGCCTGGAAAAGATTAAAGAAAATACGACTACTTAGTGTGTAAATATTTAAATTTATAAACAAGAGACTACTGTATATATTAGAACAATTACAACTCCAAACCTACTAACTTAGTAAACTATTTTTTAAAAATTACGGCAAATAGAAAACTGTAATTTTATAGCAATACAACTAGATTAAGGGAACTGTATTTACATCAGTCTATCTGTTTTTATAAGTCCAAAAAACTATGATACTCTATCACTATTGTGTAATTTCACTAAAAATTACACACTCTAAATAATTCCGGTATGTTTAGACATCAAGGCAAAAAAAGAACTCTAAAACACAATCTTCAAATAGCTTCTGTTTTGTCTTTTGTTGCTGGAATTGTAAATGTTACTGGATTTTTATCATTTAAAAAGTTAACGACAAATGTAACAGGTCATTTTGCGTTGTTTATTAATGATGTTGCCGATTTTGAATTTTGGAAAGGAACCATTTATTTTCTCTATATATTTTCTTTCCTTTTTGGATCTTTCTTTTCTAGTTTTTTAATTGAAAAACTTAAACAAAACAAACTACTTAATATTTTTTTATTACCAACTATTCTTGAGGTTTTGGTTCTAATATCTATAGCTATGCTAATTAGTTACACACAAACAACCTATCCTAATGTAATTGTTTGTATGCTCCTTTTTACTATGGGACTACAAAACTCTTTTGTTACAAAAATTTCTAATTCTATTGTAAGAACAACACATTTAACAGGACTTTTTACAGATTTAAGAATTGATCTTTCTCATTTGTTTTTTCCAAATTCATACCCCAAAAGAGACCTTTTAAAAGCAAATATAAAATTGCGTATTTATATTATTTCATTCTTTTTTTCAGGAGGTTTAATAGGTGGCTATTGCTATTCTATATTCAATTGGAAACTATATACCTTAATTTTTGCTGCTCTTATTTTACTTCTTAGTTTATTTTATGATGATTTTAGATATCGATTTTTAATAACAAAAAGAAAGTATACACATAGAAATCTACAAAATGGATAAGGAACAATATATTAATCAACTAAAAAAAGCTTTTAATGGCTATACTCCCCTTTCAGAAAAAACATGGTTACTTATTTTACCCCTATTAAAATATCAATCACTTAAAAAAGGAGAAACACTTATTAAGGCTGGACAAACAGCAAAACATATTCATTTTATTTGCAAAGGCATTTTACGTTCTTTTATTACAGATGATGAAGGAAGTGTGTATAGTAAAAATATATTTTTAGAGAACAATTTTGCGGCCACCAAAGTTTCATTATTACTAAACACTCCTTCTTATTTTTCTATAGAAGCTTTAGAGGATTGTATTTTAATCAACTTTAGTTTTAAAGAATACAAAAAACTAATTGCTAAAAACAACGATTTAAAAGATTTTTACATTGCCTATATAGAACACAATTGGATTGTAGAAAAAGAACAAAGAGAAATTTCTTTGGTAATGGACAACGCAAGTGAGCGTTATTTAAAATTGCTAAAAAAACACCCCAATATAGATCAACGTGTTTCTCAACAACATATCGCTTCTCACTTAGGAATAACACCAACACAATTAAGTAGAATTAGAAAAGCATTAAAAAATAACTAAATCAACATATGTAAATGCAAATACCAATCTATAGGTGCAAATTTGCATTATGAATCAATATATATTATCAATACTCGCATTTGTAGGAGGTATTTTTTTAGCAGCACAAGGTGGCTTAAATGCACAATTAGGTGTTTTGCTTAAAAATCCATTTTTAGCCTCTGTGGTTGCTTTTTTTAGTAGCTGTGTTTTTGCTTTACTATTTGTTTTAATCCGTGTAAAATCATTCCCTAGTAACAATCAGTTACATCAAATTCCATTTTACTTATGGTTTACAGGTGGTTTTTTTAGCGTTATTGGAATTAGTTTGTATTATTACACCATTCCAAAGTTAGGAGTGGCTACCATGATCTCTTTTGGCCTTTGTGGACAATTAATTTTTGCTGTAATAGCAGGACATTTTGGATGGTTAAACTTACCTACAGAACCCATTACTTTAAAACGAACAATAGGAATAATAGCAATGATTAGTGGAATTTTTATCATCAATTGGAAATGAAAGAAAAAACAAATTTTATCACAGAAAACATCAACAATCTAACAACTCTTTGGAAAACCGTTGGAACCCCTTTTAATGCATATTTTAAATCAGCTGATTTTGAATATTGTGAAATTAAAAATTCTGAATGGCCCAACAGGCTTTGGTTTAATCAGCCTACAAATCAAAAAATTATTGATGTCCTTAAAAATAAAGCCGCAACTACTGAGGCTAAAATAACGTTCCCTATTTGGAATTTAAACAACAAAGACCAACAAGCTCTTTTAGAACAAAATGGTTTTAAACTTAAGTTTGAACAAATAGCAATGTGTTTAAAACCAAATGATTTATTTGAGGTAGAAAATACAGTAAAAATTGAATTGGTAACCAACCAAAATCAGGCAACATTGTGGTCTGATATATTTTTACAATCTTTTAAATACACCATAAGTACAGAAACCATAAACAAAACACTTAAAAACGTAGATTACTACTTGGCATACCATAATAATATAGCTGTAGGAACTGCTATTATATTCAACACAAATAACGTAGCTGGTATTCATTCTGTAGGAATTCCTCCAGCAATGAGAAGAAAGGGTTATGCTGCCCAAATTATGAAATTACTGATAAACAAAGCCATTAAAAATCAAGCAGAACTTATTACATTACAAGCCTCTAACATGGGAAAAAACATCTATTTAAATCTAGGATTTAAGGAACAATTTCTCATCAAAAACTATATTCTAGATCAATAACTTAGTTTATTAAAACAAAAAAACCGATGAAATAATTTCATCGGTTTTTAAAATTTATAGAACTCTTTTCTAAGAATCTTCATTTTGAATTGCAATATGAGCAATGGCATCTCCTTGATTTACAATAGGAGAATGGTTTAAACAGATTATATAACCTGATACAGGAGATTTTATCTTTCTTTCAAAAAAACCATAAGGATCCGTAATCAAACCAATTACATCTCCTTTAGCAATAGGTTCTCCGTTATTTACTACAGATCTGTACATTCCAGATGCATTGGCTCTTATCCACTTAGACTCGTTAAATATTACCTGTTCTTCTTCTATAAAAGGATTGTAAGAACTTGGAAATTCTTTTACTCCCAAAGCATTTAAAACATTTAAAATTCCAGTAACTCCAGCATTGGTCACTTGAGTATTTATGTCTAAAGATTTTCCACCTTCGTACAACAATACCTTTTTACCACAAGCTACAGCAGAAGCTCTGTAAGATTTTTCTCTTTGTGAGGAGTATTTTACAAATTTAGCACCAAATATTTTAGCCAAATTAAAAGTCTTAGTATCCTCATCTGAAATTCTTACTTGCGGATAATTAAATCGTGTATCTCCACCTGTATGAAAATCTATACAGTAATCTGCATGGTCTACAATTTCAGTCATAAAAAAATGAGCAAATTTACTAGCCAACGATCCATTTTTAGCTCCCGGAAAACTTCTGTTTAAATCTTTTCCATCAGGAAATTCTCTCGTTTTAATTAAAAACCCAAAAACATTTACTACAGGTACACAAATAATAATTCCTGCATCTGGAATATTGTATTTGTCAGCTACAATTTGCCTAACAATCTCTACTCCGTTTACCTCATCACCATGAATTCCTGCACTTATTAAAACACAAGGGCCATCAATTTTGGCTCTACTTACAATTACAGGTACTTCTATTTTTGTTCTTGTATGTAAACGGGCAATATCCGTTTTAATCTGATACGTTTTACCTGGTAAAATTTTCTCTCCAAGTATGGTTATTTTTTTAGGCATTTTTATAAAATAGTAATAAGACTATTGTTGTTTTTTCTTTTTGATGGGTTTATTGGTAGTTAGTAAATCTGTTTTGTTATTTTCTAACAAATAATTAGCTAAAATTTTATCTACTAATTCTTCTTTGGTCAAATGATGAAAAACATCTTTAACCGCTGCTTTTACATCTTGAGAAACTCCTCTATTAGGTTTGGTTTTAAATATTTTTTTAGCCCATAAAATAGTGTTGTTTTCTTCTATACTAACTGCCGTAGGTTTGGCATACGTATGCAAGTCAATTTCATACTCTTCCCCTAAAAACTTTATTTTCTCAATTTCATCGGCTTGTAAAACAGCTAAAGACATTCCCTTAGCTCCTGCCCTTGCAGTTCTACCACTACGATGAATGTAAGTTTCCATAGCATCTGGCAAATGATAGTGCACCACATAAGAAACATTCTTAATATCTATACCTCTAGCAGCTACATCTGTTGCTACTAATGTATTAATATATCCTTCTCGGAATTGTTCCATAATACGATCACGAATCCCTTGCGTTAAACTACCATGAATAGCTCCTGAAGATATTTTATTAATTGCTAAATTTTTAGCTAATTTATTTACAGCTGCTTTGGTTTTACAGAATATAATTCCTTGCTCACCTTCTTTACTTGCTAAAAAATGTAACAATACATTTAGCTTTTCTATAGGTTCTACCACCACATAATGATGTGCTACATCTTTATGAGCCGTATTTGTAGTTTCTGTACCAATTTGGGTAACGTGTTTAGACAAATAATTTTGCACCAATTGTTTTACAGATCCTGGCAAAGTTGCAGAAAATAATAGTGTACGCTTTTGCTTTGGCATTACGTCAACTATTTTATCTAAACCTTCTTTTAAAGATAAAACCATTTCATCAGCTTCATCTAAAACAAAATATTTTACTTGGCTTACATCTATTTTACCCCTCTGAATCAAATCAATCAAACGCCCCGGAGTAGCCACTACAACATGTGTTGTGTTTTCTAACAATTCTATTTGAGGTTTTACAGGAGTACCCCCACAAATTTCTGCGATAGACAATTCTGAAATATCTGCAGAAAACTCCATTAAGTTACTATGGATTTGTTTTCCTAATTCTCTGGTAGGTGCTAAAACAACTACCTGAATAAATTTACTAGACGTGTCTACCAATTGTAACAATGGTAAACCAAAAGCAGCAGTTTTTCCTGTACCTGTATTCGCTAATCCTACAAAATCATCTGTCTGATTTAAAATAACTGGAATTGCCTGTGTTTGAATTTCTGTAGGTTCCGTTATTCCTAAACTTACTAATGTATTGGTAAGAGTACTAGATAATCCTAAAGCTGAAAATTGTTTTGTCATAAAAAATAATTTGGGCAAAGATAACAAACTATCTTGCTATAACTTCACTTATAAACGAATCATATCATCACTAAAAAATAGTCTTTTGTAACAAAAAACATAGGATATATATCCTCTATATATATATTTATTATTTTACATCACAACATCACTATAATTTTTGTAAATTAATTTTATAAAAATTAGCTACTTACTAAAACAAACTACTTACACAAAAATTTAAATGCTAAATAAAAACTCCCTAATTGAAGATCATAATAGGTTTAAACAATTGATTAAAAATTCTTTTGATTTAGTTGTTTTGTGGGATGAAAAAGGAATTCAGCATTATATTAGCGAATCTTGTGAAAGAATTTTGGGTTTCAAACAAGATGAGTTGATGGATATTTCTATCATAGAAAACATGATTCATCCGGATGATAAAAAATCTGTTATTAAAGGTTTTTTAGACATTATAAAACACAATACCAATGGAGGACAACAATGTAGGCATCGTCATAAAAACGGAAACTGGGTTTATTTAGAAATTTTTGGAACCAACCAACTAAACAATCCTGCTATAAAATCTGTAGTTCTTAATATTCGTGATATTACCGAACGCAAAAAAACAGAAAGCACCTTAAAATCTAATTATTCACTACTTAGAATTGCAGGAGAAACAGCAAAATTTGGAGGATGGAATTACGATATAGCCTCAAAAAAACTTACATGGAGTGATGAAATTGCCATTATGCGAGAAGAACCTATAGGGTATTCTCCAGATCTACATACCGGAATATCCGCTTATACTCCAGAGTTTCGTAATAAAATTGCTAAAGTTTTTAAAAACTGTTTAGAGAACGGTATTTCTTATGATGAAGAAATGAGAATTATTACCGCCAAAGGAAAAAAAATATGGGTAAGAACTATTGGAGAAGCTGTTAGAGATGAACAAGGAACTATTGTTAAAATTCAAGGTTCTTTTCAAGACATCAATCAAAGAAAATTAAAAGACGAAAAATTAAGAAAGAGTGAACAGCAACTTAAAGAATTAAATGCTACCAAAGATAAGTTATTGTCTATTATAGCACACGACTTAAGAAATCCTTTTGCTACTATTATTGGTTATTCTGATTTGTTAGCCAACAACATACATGATTTTAACACCACTGATATTATAAATTTTAACAGTTATATAAATACAACAGCAGTAAACACACTCGCTCTGTTAGATAATTTATTAAATTGGGCAAAATCACAAACGGGTCAAATTACATTTAAACCCGAAAAATTAAACCTATCCTCAATTATAAAAAACTCAATAGATATTTTACACCAAAGTGCAAAGCTTAAAAACATCATTTTGAATTATATACAACCTAAAGATTTTTATGTTTTTACAGACAATTATATGGTCAAAATTATAATAAGAAACCTTGTAACAAATGCTGTGAAATTCACCAAATCTAATGGGACTATTTCTATAAATACAACTCAAGAAAACAACTATGTTAAGGTTACTATTTCTGACAACGGAATTGGAATGAGTAAAAAAACGTTAACTCAATTATTTACTACCCAAACAAATGAAACTACATCGGGAACCGAAAATGAAAAAGGTTTTGGACTAGGACTACTCCTTTGCAAAGAGTTTGTAGAAAAAAATAAAGGTAAAATATGGGTGGAAAGTGAACTAGGTGTAGGAACTACTTTCTACTTTACCTTACCTATAGCAAACTAGTTCTTAAATTTTTCCTTGATACGTATACAAATCAAAGTAACGGCCTTTAGCATTTATTAATTCATCGTGATTACCTCGTTCTGCTATTTGTCCGCCTTCTATTACCAAAATTTAATCTATGAGTTATTTAATAGAACATATGTTTAATATTTATACATTATTCATCTGACATACAAATAAGAATATTCGTTCTAACATAAAAAATAAAATAAATATAATTTTGAGCAACAAACTATAAAAACATAATTTTATGAAAAAAAACTATTTTACTTTATCTACATTGTTTTTCTTATTTGGAGCTAGCGTATTTGCTCAAATAATTACATTGTCAGAAGTTACAACAATTGAATTTTCAGGATTTGACGAAATTGATGAAAACGGAAGAGCCAAACCCACTTCTGGAACTCCCGATGTTAACTTCTCTGCAGAACTTACTGGATTTGCTGCTGAAACGACATTTAATTTATTCTGTCAATTATATAACAGTGAAGACCCACAACAACAAATAGCAGGTGTCACAAAATCAATTACCACAGATATTAATGGAGATGCTTCTACAGGAAATATTGTATTTAGTTATTGGCCTTCTGGTAGAGTTGCTGTAGGAGAAACCATTAAGTTTAGTACTTCTGGAGGTGGTGCTGGTAAAAGTAAGTTTATAGCTTCAACAGCACCTACACTAAGTAATAATAACACAAATAGTTTAAGTGAGTTTGGAATAACACCTAACCCAACTACGGGAATAGTTCAACTTACAGGTGTGGATAAAGACTTAATACAGGGTATTAATATTTACAATACTCTTGGAGAATTAGTTGGTCACTCAACTGATTTAAGTAATTTAAATCCTGGTACATATTTCTTTAAAATCATAACTAAGGACAATACTTCAACTAAAAAAATAATTAAAAAATAATTTTTTTAATTCAAAAATAAAAGAGCCTGTACAGGCTCTTTTATTTTTTGCGTAATTCTAAATTTTCCCTTGATACGTATACAAATCAAAGTAACGGCCTTTAGCTGCTATTAACTCATCGTGGTTACCACGCTCTGCAATTTTCCCTCCTTCTATCACTAAAATTTGATCTGCTTTTCTAATGGTACTCAAACGGTGAGCAATTACAATAGTAGTTCTATTATTGGTTAATTTTGTCAAACTTTTCTGGATCAACACTTCACTTTCCGTATCTAAGTTAGAGGTTGCTTCATCTAAAATTATCACTTTAGGATCTGCCAATATAGCTCTAGCAATGGCTATTCGTTGTCTTTGCCCTCCCGATAATTTTACACCACGTTCTCCTATCAATGTATCTAATCCTAATTCAAACCGATCTGTAAACTCGTTTACATAAGCTGCATTTACTGCATTCTGTAATTGTTCATCAGTAGCATTGGGTCTTGGGAATAATATGTTTTCTTTAATAGTTCCTTCAAACAAAAACTCATCTTGTAAAACCACTCCTAAATGCTTTCTAAAACTATTCAATTTTATTTTAGATAAATCTTGTCCATCAACGGTAACAACTCCAGATTTTGGATTTAAAAATGTAGCTGATAAACCCGCAATGGTTGATTTTCCAGATCCTGAACTCCCTACCAAAGCCACTACAGAACCAGAGGGTGCGTTAAAACTAATATTGTGCAATACATTCTTGTTTTCTTCATAAGCAAAAGAAACATTGTTAAACTCCAAATCCCCTTTAAGACTTTCTAACTCAATCGTTCTATTTTCATCTTCATCCTCAGCTTGCATATTCATCAACTCCTCTGTTCTATCCAAACCTGCCAAAGCTTCGGTTAATTGGCTCCCAATATTACTCATTTGTACAATGGGTGCAATCATAAAACCTAGCAATAAGGTAAATGATAAAAAATCTCCTACTGTTAAATCTCCTTGAATGATTTTATAACCACCAATCCCCATAATTCCTGTAGAAGCTATTCCCAACAAAAAAGTAGAAGTACTCGTCATGATTGAAGTTGCAGTTAAACTCTTTTTTACGTTCTGAAACATTTTATCAACTCCTTTTTCAAAGACTTTATTCTCTTGCTCCTCGGCATTAAAAGCTTTTATCACTCTTACACCTGCTAAGGTTTCAGTTAAACGACCATTGACTTCTGCATTTATTTTTCCTCTTAACTTAAAAATAGGCCTTATATAAGAGAACGCTTTTAAAGCAATAAAACCAAAAACAGCTACAGGGACTAAAACAAAAAGAGTCATAGACCAGCTAATTTTTAGCAAAAGGATTAAAGATATTACAGCTGTAATAGTTCCCCCTACCAATTGTACCAATCCTGTTCCTATTAAATTACGAACCCCTTCCACATCATTCATAATTCTTGAGACCAAAGCTCCAGATTTGGTGTTATCAAAAAAGCTAATAGGCAAAGACAATACTTTTTTTTGTACCTGTGCTCTTAATTCTGATATTAAAAACTGAGCCTGTACACTTAATATTTTTGTTAATAAATAAGACGTTACTGCTTGTATTAAAATAGCACCTGCAACCAAACCTAACAAATTATAAAGTTCATCAAAGTCTTTGTTTGGAATTACTTCATCTAACAAAACCTTTGTTTTCCAGGGCAGTACCAAACTAGCCAAACGACTAAAAACAATTAATATCAACCCAATAAAAACGAGTTTTCTTCTTGGCCAAATAATGCTTTTAAAAGCGGAAACCATGGTGATTTTTGTTTTCTTATTTTTTGGCTTTTCACCTGTGTGCTGATAAGATTTCATTCTTTTTATTTAGAGGATAAATATGTAACTATTGTTTATAAAATTCTTTTTAAAAAATTATTTACAAACATTTTATTTGGATCTAATTTTTCTGACAGATCTTTAAATGCTTTCCAATTAGGATATAAACTATTCAATTCTGCTTTATTGTAATACGTTACTTTTGCCCAATGAGGTCTACCTTTGTATACTGCAAACAAATCATGTACATCTTTAAAATAAGCATCATAATCCATTGTTTTACCATAGGGCTTGTAAGCTATAATTCCAATATAACAAGTATCTCTATTATAAGCCATACTTAGATTAGCTTTGTTTTTGGGAGCAAAACGAACCTCTATAGGCATGTGTACTTTGTACTTTTTTTGATCTAAAAGAGCTTTTATTTTTACAAGTACCTCTTCTGTGTTTTCTATAGGAATCCCATACTCCATAACACTTTGTTTAACGTGAATAGGCAAAGTAAATCCGTCTAAAAAATTAGTAATTTGTTTGTTTTCCTTACTCAACAAGCTAGCAAACATAAAACGATTAAGTTGCGGAATTAAATTTGGAAAGAAAGACGTTATCCACAAACCGAATTCATGCATTATATTTCCTTTAAAAATATCTTGATACCAACTTAGTATTGTAGAAGCTTTGGTTGTTTTTTGATTGGTTTGATGTGCTGTCCAAAACTGAACTCTGTTGGTGTGTGGAGCCCACCAAAACCGCATATAATCGTTAGTTTTATAACAATCCACATTGGCTATCATTTCATCAAAACTGATACTTTTTGTTTGAATGGCTAAATTAAAATCATCAACCAACTGTAAGGTAACTGTAGATATAATTCCCAACGCTCCAATTCCTACCACAGCCGTATAAAATTCTTCTGAATTTATATACTTATCAAACACCTTTTTTTCTCCGTTAGCCGTTAAAATAGTAAAGGCTATTACAGATTGATCTAAAGCTTCTCTTTTAAAACCAGAACCATGGGTACCTGTGCTAATAGCCCCAGCAATACTCTGCTCTACAATAGTTCCTAAATTGGGCAAAGCCAATTTATTTTCTAACGCAGTATTGCATATTTTTTCTAAAGAAACACCTCCCGCTACTTTTATTGTTTTTAAAGAGGTATTAATTTCTAAAATTTGATTGTATCCTTTTAAATCAATCAAATACCCTTTTTTGGTAGCTCCTACAAGAGAGCAAGAATGTCCAGATCCTACTACCTTAACCGTAGTATTCTCCGTTTTTGCTTTATCTATAATTTCTAAAAGCTCTTTTTCTGAGCTAGGATATTCTATAAAATCTGGAGTAGAAACATACGAACCAGACCAGTTTATCCATTGTATCACTTTAGACATTTTGTGGGTTGTTATTTTAAACGAAAATAAAACATATTTATAAGCAGCGCTTACAAATATGCACATATACTGTAAACTGTAGTAGTTCTAATTAAGAATACATTACAAAAAGAAGAATTAATTCTTCTTTTTGTGTTATTAATTTTTATTTTTAGAGTTATGAAAAAGAAAAATTACCTAATTGCTATAGGCATTTTATTTAGTACTGTATGTGCAAAAGCTCAAACCCAAACAACTTTGTATTTTAGAAATGGACAAGTTTCTTGTGTGAGTTGGTACAATAACCATCAAAAATTAGACAGTTTAAAAACTTACTACAGAACAGGACAGTTAAACGAATCTTTTTATTACGATGCAAAAAGTGAATTTAATGGTAGATGTTCTCAATACAATGAAGATGGTTCTGTTAAAACGAAATGGTTGTTTGAACATGGAGAAATGATTAAAAGAGTTGATGATAACATTAAATACACCGATAAAAACAAAGTTTATATTCTAAATAAAATTTCTTCTCTAGAACAAATAAACATGGACATTAAGCTTTATGAAAACAAAAAAAACACCTACTATAAAGGTTTAGTTTTTAAAAGAGCCAAACTAAGAGGGCAACTTAATGAAAATACCTTAGCCCTACACGATTACATTCTCATAATAAAAGAATGGGAATTAAAAAAAGAGACTCCTGGTACCAAAAAAATGCTATCTCATTTGTATGATGAAATTGCAGGGTTTTACGCTAAATTAGACATTGTAGATATTGGCATACACTACAAACTAAAAGCCATTAGAACCAACCCTACAGAAAATAGATTAAACTATAATTTAGGAGCTTATTTTAATTATGTAAACCAATTAGATTTGGCTTTGCATTATTTGTATAAAACAACTAACAAAGCACCTAGACACCCTTTTGCCAACTGGGGATTGGGTATGGCACACATAAAACTTGGCAATTATGAAAAAGCCATAGAGCATTTAAACATTTGCTTTAGCAACGAAGAATCTTTACACAGATTAACTACGGGTGCTGCTGATGAAGGGATTAGAGCTTTAAGAGGAACCGCTTATGCCAACTTAGGAAAAGTTAAAGAAGCTAAAAAAGACTTAATTGATGCCATTGATTTAAAACAAGACAACTCTTATGCAATGTTTCAACTTGGATTGTTGTATTACAAAACAGGAAATGAAAAAAAGGCAAAAAAATGGATGACCAAAGCAAAAAAACTTGGTTACGATAAAAAACATTATGACACTAGTATTGATTATTATTTGAGTATTGGTTGCATCAAAGAAAAAGAAAATTTACCAGCCAAAGTCATTGCTCCTAGCTTGGCTTTAAACCCTATTCAGACCGATACGTATTTATTGGATAGTGATTTGCATGACTTTGATTTTTATGTGTACGATTATTTAAATGAGCTTGTATATTATGGTAAATCTAAAGATCAAAATATTAATTTAGAAAAATTAAAACCTGGTTTTTATATTCTAAAAATAAAATCAGAACCTAAAGAAATTAGTATTAAAATAATTAAAGAATAGCTTCCTATTTTTCCTGATGATATACGACTTACTAAAACAAAATATTCTAAAAAACGTTCAATTTTCTAAATCTGAATTGGATACTTTTTGCAAACACTTTCATCCTAAAATCATTCCTAAAAAAGAGATTTTATTATCGCAAGGAGAAATTTGTAAGTTTGAAGGTTTTGTATTAGAAGGTTGTTTTAGACTTTTTACGATTGATAACAAAGGAAATGAAATTACGCTCTATTTTGCTGTAAAAGACTGGTGGTTAATGGATGTTGATAGTTTTTTAAATAAAACTCCTTCTAGCATAAACATACAAGCTTTAGAAGATAGCAAAATTTTAATGATAGATAAATCTGATAAACTTGCTTTGTACCAATCTTTACCCGTAGTAGAAAAGTTATTTAGAATTATGTCTCAAAAAGCATTGGTGGCTTGGCAAAGACGTTTGATTAGAAATCATTGTTACACAGCCAAAGAACGTTATCATTATTTTTTAAAAACCTATCCAGATATTTCTTTAAAACTAACAGACAAGCAAATTGCCAGTTATGTAGGAATTACACATGAATTTCTTAGCAAACTAAAAAAACAACCAGCAGACCAATAATTATTTACAAATAGTTGAACAAGTTCAACTATTTTTCCTTTTGGGTTTCTAAAATTTGTATTTCAATTTTACAAATCCATATCAACTATGTTATCACCTTACAAAACAAAGTATTTTTTGTTACTTTTTACCGTATTATCATTTGCCATTACAAACGCACAAACCTCTAGTGAACTAATATTAAAAGAAGCCGAAAACGCAATTACAATTGCCAAACAAAAAGCAGTAGAGTTAGAGGCTTTGGTTAATATTGCAGTGGTAGATTCTGGAGCTAATTTGGTGGCTTTTGTAAGAATGGACAAATCTTATTTAGGAAGTATAGATGTTGCCATAAAAAAAGCAGAAACTGCTAGATATTTTAATATAGATACAGGTAAATTAGGAGAACTAACACAACCTGGAGGAATTATTTATAATATTGAGCATTCTAACGGAGGATTGATTACTTTTCCTGGAGGTGTGCCTGTAAAAGATAAAAATGGTAATATTATAGGAGCTGTAGGAGTGAGTGGCGGAACCATAAAACAAGACAGAGCAATTGCCATTGCAGCCGCAAAATCTATTACTAAAAATCGTTAAAAAAATATAAATTATGAATTTTATAAAGAATTACCTTTTTATTGCTGTTTTGTGTTTGTCTCAAATTTGTTTGTCACAAACTACTAACGATCTAACACTGTACAGAAAAGACTTTAAAGGTGTTAATGCTAAAAATACAGTGAGTGTTACTAGCTATCAAAAAAACGGAACTAATTATGTATACACTGGTGGAGCAGGAAATATTGATGTTTTTAGTGTAGACAAATCTGGTTTACTAACCGCTGTAAGCACGCATGAATTGTACAAGAAAAAAGGACCTGGTAGAGGTTTGGTTGCCGATAACATTAACGGAACCGATTTTTTATTTGTAGGTAACAAATACGGAAATGCTGTAGAGGTTTTTAAAATATTAGACAACGGATCTTTAGAACGTGTATTTTTAATAGAAGATACAGATGAAACACATTTAGGAACCGTAATTACCATAGAAGTTGTTCACATGAAAAAAGCTTCTTATTTATTTGTAGGAGGATTGGAAGACACTCCTGGGTTAACTTGTTTTAAAATTCATAATGACGGAAAATTAACGCATGTACAATCTATGAAGGATGACGAAAAAATTCATACCGATGGGGTTATTGGAATGTTTACACACAAAATAAAAGGAAAAACCTTTTTATTTACGGGTGGTTTTCAAGACAATGGTATCAGCAGTTTTAGAGTCTATGAAAATGGAACTTTTAAAAACATCAACAATATTGATGACAATACAACGGATAGATATCTAACAGGGGCATATCCCGTAACAGGAGTTACTTTTGGAGATGATCATTATGTAATTGTAGGTCACAGGCATCATAAATACTACACCAACAAAAGCTTTATCAAAAGACCTGATTTTGTATACCATGGTGATGCTGTAAGTGTTTTTAAAGTTAGTAAAAGAGGTAAGTTAGTTCCCCACTCTATTTTAAAAGATGATGAAAACACAAAGTTATCTGGACAAACAAGAATTGAAATTGTATCAGCAAACGAAAACGAAGCTATTATTGCTGTTGGAACTAGAGACGATGCTAGTATTCAGTTATGCAAACTAAATAAAAACGGAATCTTAACTCCTGTAAACTATTTAGAAACAGGATTCTCTATTTACTACGGATTAGAAGCCTTAAACATTGACAACAAAAACTTTCTTGTAGCAGGTTCTCAACAATGGGGTTTCCAAAAAATGGCAAGCTACCAAGTAGCACCTAAGAAAAAAGAAAGAGAAGGAAAAGTATTAAAACATTTGGTGAACCTAAAGTTTAAAGAAGGAACTCCACAAGAAAAAATAGATCATGCCATTGCTGTTTTTGAAGGCTTGGCAACCAAAGTTCCATCAGTAACCCATATGGAAGGTGGTTTGAATGATAGTACCGAAGGACACAGCAAAGGTTTTACTCATTCTTACAGCATCACTTTTAAAGATGACAATGCAAGAGAGATTTATTTGTTCCATCCTGAACATTTAAAATTAGTTAACATTGTAGGACCTTTATTGGCTGATGTTTTTGTAATAGATTATTGGACTGAATAACTTATTTACACAACCTACCCTTTAGCAAAAACAAATGTTAACCAGGATTTCTGATTTTATCGGAAATCCTGGTTTTTTTTTGTAAACAACTTAAAATCAATCGCTCTTTTTATTAACATTTAACTTCATCACGTAATATAATCATAAGAATCTACTAACCTCTACTTTTAGCTATTGTCTCATCTTCGTAAAAAATCAAACTAAAATTTTATGGCAACCCCAAACAAAAGTAGAAGACAGTTTATTCAGAATGCGTTAATGGCTACAGGAGGTATTATTCTAGCTCCCAACTTTATTAGTTGTAGTGATGATGATTTGACCAATAATACAATTGATACCAGCAACTTTACCAATAACAACTTTCAACACGGTGTAGGTAGTTTTGATCCTACATCATCAAAAGTGATTATTTGGACAAGATACAGCCAAGCTAACAAAGAAATTTTATGGGAAGTTGCTACAGACTCTCAATTTAATGATATTATTAGAAATGGTGCTATTGTTACAGATGCAGAAAGAGACAACACTCTTGCTATTGAATTGACAGAACTTACTGAAGGATTAAAACTTTATTATCGTTTTATAAATGAAGAAGACCAACAAATATCTGTTGTTGGAGAAACCATTACGTTACCAGAAAATGCAAGTAGTATAAAATTAGCTGTTTGTTCTTGCTCAAACTACCAGGCAGGTTTGTTTAACGTATACAATGCCATGGCAAAATCAGAAGCTGATATTATTGTACATTTAGGAGATTATTTTTATGAATACCAAGCAGGTGGTTATGGAGCTAATGATGAGAATGCTTTTTTAAATCGTTTTCACGAACCAGAACACGAAATTGTTTCTTTAGAAGATTATAGAACTCGCTATAAACAATACAAAACAGATGCTGACTTGCAATTGGCTCATCAAAAAAAACCTTTTATTTGTGTTTGGGATGATCATGAAGTAGCAAACGATACTTACAAAGATGGAGCTGAAAATCATTCGGCTAGTGAAGGGCCTTTTGAAACTAGAAAAAACGCAGCTTTAAAAGCCTACAGTGAATATTTGCCTTTTACCAAATTAGAAGCAGACAACGAGAGTTTAATCTACAGAACTTTTAACATTGGTAATTTGGTCAACCTAATTATGTTAGACACTCGTGTTATTGGACGTGACAAACAATTAAATATTGCTGATTATTTTACTGCTACAGGATTAGACGGGACAGCTTTTGAAGCAGCAGTTACAGATAGTAACAGAACATTATTGGGAACTACACAACGTGATTGGTTGTTCAATCAATTAAGCGCTAACACAAACAAATGGCAAGTATTAGGACAACAAGTTTTAATGGGAAAAATGAACATTCCGGCAGATTTGTTAATGGCTTTTGGAACTGCTGATTTTAATGATATTTTAGCTGAATTGGTTACGTTAAAAGTAAGATTACAACAAAATGATCCAACGTTAACTACAGAAGAATTAACAAGAATCAATTCAATACTACCTTATAATTTAGATGCTTGGGATGGTTATTATGCAGAGCGAGAACTTATTTACAATACTTTGGGTAGTAAAAAAATAGTTACCCTTGCTGGAGACACTCACAACGGATGGAGCAGTAAATTGGTTAAACAAGACAAAACCGAAGTGGGTATAGAAATTGCCACTGCAAGTATTAGCTCTCCTGGTTTTGAAGAATATTTAGGAGGAAATCCTAGTGCAGAAACCTTAACTGCTTTTGAAGGTGCTCTGACAACTTTAATTGATGATTTAACATACTTTAACTCTTCTAAAAGAGGTTTTGTGATGACTACATTTACCAATACAGAAGTAACCTCTGAATGGATTTATGTAGACACTCTTTTATCCTCTTCTTACACTACAGAAACAGCACACACAGTTACGTTTTCATAAGAGAATTTACAACCAACTAAAAAAGAGAAGCTAACATTAGCTTCTCTTTTTTTTTTAGATAATTAATTGTTGTGCTGATACGCTCCCGAAGAATAGGTCAATTCATAACTATGCGTATAAACTTCAAAAACAATCCCAAACGGATCTTCTACATAACACATTCTAAAAGGTTTGTCTTTAGGATAATATTCTCTTATAGGCATTCTTTGTTTTCCTCCGTAGGAAACAATTTTCTCTACCAATTCTTCAATATTTGGATCTTGTATACAAAAATGAAAGAGACCTGTGTTAAAAGGATTAAATTCTGGTGCTTCTTTTACTCCGTTAGGAAAACAGAACAACTCCACTCCTATTCCATCTGAAGTTGCCAAATGTGCAATTTCAAACTCTGTCCAATCATTTCCAAAAACATCAATACACATTTGACCAATAGCTGTTTCTTTTTCTTTCTTTACGGTTGATGGTTCCATAATTATATACCAACCCATTACTTCTGAATAGAATTTAACAGCTTCTTTTATATTAGGTACAGTTAAACCAATATGAGAAAATGCTTTAGGATAATTTTTATTTGCTGTCATAACTTACAATTTAGACTGTAAAATTACTTTATATTTGATTCTACTACAATAACTTACTTAAAAGTTGCATAGTTACCTAAATGGGTAAATTAATGATTATCAACAATCTAAAACTTAAAATTTGGAAAAAGAAATTAGCTGTCCTTTGCATTACACTATGAATTTGATAGGTACAAAATGGAAACCATTGATTTTATTTCATTTACTAGAAGGTAACTTACGCTCGGGAGTTTTACAAAAGAAAATCCTTGGAATCTCCAATAAAATGTTTACTCAAACTGTAAGAGAGTTAGAAAAAGACAAGCTTATTTCTAGAAAAGTATTTCCGGTAGTCCCTCCAAAAGTTGAGTATGAATTGACCAAAAGAGGAAAATCTCTAGAGTCTATTTTAAAAAGTTTAGATACTTGGGGAATAGAAGATTGTAAAAGTTGATTGATATCAACACTTAAAGACTTGATTATATTTGGATTACACTATTTGTTTTTTGTATTTTAATAAGGAACTTATAAAACAATATTCACATGAAATACATTAAAAACGTAGTAATAAAATCTAATGACAGAAGTGTAATGATCCACAGAGTATTACAAAACAAACGCTCTATTTTAACTCAAAAATTATTAAAAATAAATAGTTTGTTAAATCGTAAAGACAAAAATTTAATTGAAGATATGAACGACAAGGGAGTTTGTTTAGAAATTAACTACCCCTCTTGTGACTGGAGTATTAAAAATGCGAACAAACAAATGCTTAACAGGATTTTTGGCTAGTCTTAAAAACTATTTCATAAAATTCTATTAATTAATTTTAATCGTTGTTATGAATTTGTACAACACTTAGTAACATTACATTTACAATATTTTTTATTGTATAAATGCAATCCTATTAAGGCTAATGCAGGAATATAAATAGTTGCTTCGTTTAAAATAATTAACTCTAATTTTTCATTTGCAATTATTAAAAATAATACAAACCAGCTAAACCATAGCAAAGGTTTTATAAAAGAAATAGAGGTTTCTTGTGTCGATTTATAAACCGCAAAAAAAGAAATAACTAAAAATATATAATCAATAAAACTCCACCAATGTGGTACTGCCCCATTACAAGTTGTAGCACAAGTTTGAGCAATAAAAAGAAAAGGAGTAGCTACACAGTGTATTAAACATAAGCTACTGGCCAATGCCCCTAAAGTATCCGATTTTTCTTTTGTTAATATCATCATCTATTCTAATTTCGGTGCGAATATAGATAAATAAAACACTTAAATGCAACATTGATGCATTTAATTATTTTAAATAAATTACAATGCTATAAAATACATTCCATAATTTTACCAAATGGATTTTAAAGTCGTTTCTAAATACCAACCTACGGGTGATCAACCTACTGCTATTAAAGAATTGGTAGCAGGTGTTAACAATGGAGATAAATATCAAACCCTATTAGGAGTTACAGGGTCTGGTAAAACATTTACCGTTGCCAATGTTATAGAACAAGTAAAAAGACCCACGTTAGTCTTGGCACATAATAAAACCTTAGCAGCACAATTGTATTCTGAGTTTAAGAATTTTTTTCCAGACAATGCTGTAGAATATTTTGTGTCTTATTACGACTATTATCAACCCGAAGCTTTTATTCCAAGTACTGGAGTATATATAGAAAAAGATTTATCTATTAACGAAGAAATTGAACGTTTGCGTATTAGTACTTCATCTGCCCTACTTTCTGGTAGAAAAGATGTTTTGGTGGTAGCTTCTGTTTCTTGTCTGTATGGAATAGGAAATCCAGTAGAATTCAAAAAAAATGTAATCAACATACAAGTAGATCAAACACTTAGCAGAACCAAATTTTTACACATGTTGGTACAAAGTCTGTATGCCCGTACAGAGGCCGATATGAAAAGTGGTAACTTTAAAGTAAAAGGAGATACCGTTACTATTTTTCCTTCTTATGGAGAATATGCCTATAGAATCCATTTTTTTGGTGATGAGATTGAAGATATTGAATCTTACGATTTAGAAAACAAACAAGTTATAGAACGTTATGACAATTTAGACATATATCCTGCCAATTTATTTGTAACCTCTCCAGATGTTTTACAAACAGCCATTCATCAAATTCAAGACGATTTGATGAAACAACACGATTATTTTAATGAAATTGGGAAAAACTTAGAAGCGAAACGTTTAAAAGAACGTACTGAGTTTGATTTAGAAATGATTCGTGAATTGGGATATTGTAGCGGAATTGAAAACTACTCTAGATATTTAGATGGTCGTGAACCCGGAACAAGACCTTTCTGTTTGATAGACTATTTTCCCGAAGATTTTTTAATGGTGATTGATGAAAGTCATGTTACCGTTCCGCAAACCCATGCCATGTATGGCGGAGACCGTTCTCGTAAAGAAAATTTAGTAGAATTTGGATTTAGATTGCCTGCTGCTATGGACAATCGTCCGTTAAAATTTGAAGAATTTGAAGCCATACAAAATCAAGTAATATATGTAACTGCAACTCCTGCAGATTATGAATTAGAAAAATCTGACGGTGTGGTTGTAGAACAAGTTATTCGACCTACCGGATTGTTAGATCCTATTATAGAAGTTCGTCCTAGTAAAAATCAAATTGATGATTTGATTGAGGAAATACACAAACGTATTGAAGTAGATGAACGAGTTTTGGTAACTACCTTAACCAAACGTATGGCAGAAGAATTGGCTAAATATTTAACTAGAATTCAGGTTCGTTGTCGTTACATACATTCCGATGTAGATACTTTGGAACGTGTAGAAATTATGCAAGATTTGCGTAAAGGTTTGTTTGATGTTTTGATTGGAGTAAACCTGTTACGTGAAGGATTGGATTTACCCGAAGTTTCTTTAGTTGCAATTATTGATGCAGACAAAGAAGGTTTTTTACGTTCTCACAGATCTATTACTCAAACCGTAGGTAGAGCAGCAAGAAACGTAAACGGAATGGCTATTTTGTATGGTGATAAAATTACAAAAAGTATGCAATTAACCATTGATGAAACTGCTAGAAGAAGAGAAAAACAAATTGCATATAACGAAGCTAATGGAATTACTCCTACTCAAATTAAAAAAGACTTTGGTAATAATTTAACAGACAACCAAGGAACCAATTATGAGGAAATTCAGCACAATTTAGCTGCCGAAGAAGATTTAGATTACTTATCTAAACCTGTAATAGAAGAACGTATTAGAGAAAAACAGAGAGCGATGGAAAAAGCCGCTAAAAATTTAGATTTTATGGCTGCTGCCCAATTTAGAGATGAAATTAAGTTGTTAAAAACGAAATTGTAAATAACATTTCAAAAATGTTATTTACAATTATAAAAAAAACAATCCTAAAACAACGATTTGATAACGATCAAAAAAACAAATTCTGACAATCCAGACTTTAAAAATTTAGTTATAGAATTAGATGCTGATTTAAAATTCTATTATAAAGAGGAAAAGTCATTTTATGGAAAATTAAATAATATTGACAAAATAAAACATGTAATTGTTGCTTATGATGAACATAAAAATGCCATAGGTTGTGGAGGAATAAAAGAATTTTCTCAAAATAAAATGGAAATCAAACGAATGTATGTTCCTAATAATTACAGAAAGAAAGGTATTGCAACAATAATTCTGAAAGGATTAGAGAACTGGAGTAGTGAATTGAATTTTGAAAAATGTATTTTAGAAACACTCAAAGAAAAACCATATGCTATTGAATTTTATAAAAAAAACGATTACAAAATAATTCCAAATTTTGGAGAATATATAAATGCTGAAAACAGTATTTGCTTTGAAAAAAGAATATAATAAAACACTCTAAAACAACTGAATTTCAGGGATCCCAACATACTTTAATTTGTACTAGAATCTACCTATAAACACAACGAGAAACCTTATCATATTAAAGTTAAATACCTAAAAAAAACAAATAGTACCTACCATACATTAGAATATAAAAGCATGATGAATCTTTCTTACTAATTTTATAGCGAATTACAATTGTTTGCTTATTTTTGACATCTAAATTTTTATAATATATGTGGTACGAAGTAAAAGTTAAATACAGCAAAATAGACGACAACGAAAAAATTAAAACATTCAATCAGCCTTATTTATTTGATGCTTTAACTTTTACAGAAGCAGAAGCACGTGCTACAGAAGAAATGGGAAAATACCTTTCTGAAGGTTTTAAAATCACCAATATTAAGGTGGCTAATTTTTCCGAAATTTTCCCTAGTGAACACGGTGATCGTTGGTTTAAGTGTAAAGTTTCTTTGGTTACTTTAGACGAGGATAAAGGTTTAGAGCGTAGAACAAACACATATGTTTTGGTACAAGCTAATGATGTAAAAGATGCGTACGAATATTTATTAGAGCAATTTGCAGACTCTGTTTCAGATTTCTCTATTCCAAGTATTACAGAATCTCCTATTATAGATATTTTTCCGTTTTTTGATGGAGAGGAAGAGCCTATAGCGGAACCTGTTAAAACAGAAAATGTTTATACAGAAGCTTCTATTACAGAAGAAGATGAAGCAGATAACCAAGATGAATTTGTTGATGAAACTGAAGAAGAGACTTCAGAGGAAGAATAATGCAGAATTTAGCTTTTATTTTTGGAGGACTCTTTGGTGCTAGCGCAATTATACTAGGTGCATTTGGTAGCCATTTACTAAAAAAGAAATGGTCTAAAGAAATTTTAGATAGTTTTGAAATTGGTGTAAAATACCAAATGTATCATGCCTTATTTTTAATTTTGTTACAAATCTCCTTACCTTTTAACAACACAACCAGCAATTTAGCTGTTATATGTACTATTATAGGTGTGTTTTTATTCTCTGGGAGCATTTATGGAATTTGTATTTTAAAAAGTCGTAAACTTCCTGTTAAATTTATAGGTCCCTTAACTCCATTAGGAGGATTATGTTTACTTTTAGCTTGGTTATTTTTTATAATGGCATTGCTATAAACCCATGAACGAAAAAAAAGCATCTAGATCCTACCGAATTTTTAAACTTTTCATAGAAAAAAATCGTGTAATGGTAACTCATGCATTAGACATTTTTTTTAATGGTTTAAAAACAGGTGCAAGTGACACCAAAAAAACCAGACTGATTATACAAGCCTATGTAACCACAGGTAAAATTACCAAAGAAGAAGAAAAATTTATAAAATTTTATGCTTTTGATATGCTTAAAATAGCAGGAATTGGAATCCCTTTTGTGCTACTACCAGGAGCCAGTATTATTATCCCTTTTGTAATTAAAGCAGCAGAAAAAAGAAATATAGATTTAATGCCTTCTAACTTTAAGAACAAATCTAAATAAAGATCTCTTCTCTAATAACTTTTAAAAGCTACTATTTTTCAGTAACTTAAAGGAAATCAACACAAGAACCTTTAAATTATGAACACAAGAAAAATAATTTTTCAGAATGCTGCCAAAATTTATGCAGCCATCGTAGGTTTTTATTTTCTAATCAAACTAATAGGATTGACACACGTTATAGAATTGCGTTTTTTAAACATCCTATTTGTTTTATGGGGAATAAATACTGCCATTAAAACAAATATCCAACAACAAGATCACAATAATTATCTAAACAATCTCTTTACAGGGTTTTCTACAGGATTATTTGCTATTGTAGCTACTATTATCTCTATGATTATCTATGTTAGTTTTATAGACGACTCTTTACTAGTTATGCTACAAAAGTCATCTTTCTGGGGTAATCATTTAAATTTACCTAAAATTGTATTTTCTATGACAATTGAAGCCACTGCATCCTGTGTCATAAGTTCTTTTGGCTTAATGCAATATTGGAAAAAACAGAACATTAACTCCTATGCATAAATAATTCATTAAAAAACTCAATCATTCTGATTGAGTTTTTTAGTTTTAATAGTACTTTTAAAGCATCAATCTATATACTTTATGATTACTTTAAAAAACTTTAAAATTATAGCCTTGTTAGAAGGTATTTCTTACTTACTACTTTTAGGAATAGGAACTCCTTTAAAACATTTAACAGGCAACGATATTTTAGTAAGAACCTTAGGAATGCCTCATGGTTTGTTATTTGTTACTTATGTTTTATTTGCCTTTTTATTAAAAAGTGAACAGAAATGGAACACAAAAGAATTTGCTATTATTTTAGTTTGTTCTATTTTGCCTTTCGGTACTTTTTATGCAGATAAAAAATATTTACAAACAAAATAATTTCTACATCTAATGAATAAATTTATATCATTCTTAATAGTTAGTACAATTGCAATCAGTTGTAAAACCAAACCTAGTTATACATCAAATCTATCTTTAAAAGACAGACCCGTTTACAAAGTACACAAAGCTACTTCTAAAATTACGGTTGACGGAAAATTAGATGACGAAGCATGGAAACAGGCAACAGCTACTAATTTTGATTATTTTTATTTAACCAATGGCAAAGAAGAAGAGCAAAAGACTACTTTTAGAATGTTATGGGATGAAGAAAATATTTATGTCCATTACGATCTAGAAGATAAATTCATCAATGCCAAAGAAACAAAAAGAGACGGTGCTCCTTACTTAGATGATTGTATAGAATTATTTTTAACACCCGCTCCTAATGGAGAAAATATTCATTATTGTTTTGAAATAAATCCTTACAAAGCTGTAAATGATTTAGTTTTTGTTAACAATTTCCATCAAGGAAAAAATGCAGCTATTAGAACTTTTAATCCTGATATTGAGTTAGAGGTAACCATAAAAGGAACACTAAACAACAATAACGACATTGATGAAGGATGGACTTTAGAGATGGCAATACCACATAGTATTTTTAATAATGTATCAACTCAATATCCTGTAGCACTAGGTAGTCAATGGGCTTTTTTAGCACTAAAACAAATTAGAGACGACAACAATGTGGGAAGAAGAGTTGTATCTACTATTTTTCCTGTAGACAACATTAAAGAAAAAGATGTTCATCAACCAGAAATGTTTGGTTTGTTAGAGTTTGTTAAATAACACTCTTTTTATTTTACTTTATTATTCTATTTCTTACCTTATTTTTAATGCAATATTCATCAAACTTTTCTCTTAAAAATTATAATACTTTTGGTATAAATGCCAAAGCAAAAAAGTTTATTTCTGTTAAAAAATTATCAGAATTAAAACAAGTATTACAAGATAACAATGACTATTTTTTATTGGGTGGTGGTAGTAATATGCTACTAACTAAAGATATTGATACTACTGTAGTACATGTAAATTTACAAGGTATTATTGTTAATAATCAAAAAGAAAACTATGTAGAAGTAACAGCAATGGCTGGAGAGAATTGGCATGAGTTTGTGCTTTGGTGTATAGATCAAAATTTTGGAGGTATAGAAAACCTATCTTTAATTCCAGGAAATGTTGGTACCTGTCCTATTCAGAATATTGGAGCTTATGGTTTTGAGGTAAAAGACACAATTGTTAGTGTTGAGGTTTTAAACACCAAAACACTAAAAACAGAGACATTTACCAATAGTGAATGTGAATTTGGCTATCGTAATTCAATTTTTAAAAACACCGCTAAAGGGCAATATGTTATTACAAGTGTTACTTTTAAATTAACCACAAAAAACCATTTAACAAATACGTCTTACGGAGCTATTCAAGAAGAGTTAAAAAATATCTCTACTCCTACTATTAAAGATATTAGCAATGCAATTATTGCTATTAGAAACAGTAAATTACCTAACCCTAAAGAAATTGGTAATAGTGGTAGTTTTTTTAAAAATCCCGTAATTTCAACAAGTATATTTTCAGAAATACAAAAGAAACATCCAGAAATCCCGTCCTATCCTGTTTCAGAAACAACAATTAAAATTCCTGCAGGTTGGTTGATAGAAAAAGCAGGGTTTAAAGGAAAACGTTTTGGTAAAGCTGGAGTACATAGTAAACAAGCCTTGGTCTTAGTAAATTATGGAAATGCAACAGGTAAA
This sequence comes from Wenyingzhuangia heitensis, assembly GCF_011762155.1. Taxonomy (GTDB): domain Bacteria; phylum Bacteroidota; class Bacteroidia; order Flavobacteriales; family Flavobacteriaceae; genus Wenyingzhuangia; species Wenyingzhuangia heitensis. The sequence goes on along the minus strand of NZ_JAASQL010000001.1, from coordinate 1,959,216 downwards.
GAAATATATGAAATTGCAAAAAAAATCCAGAGAAAAATCAAATCTGAATTTGAAATTCCTCTGGAAATTGAAGTCAATGTTTATTAAGTAATATTATCTTTCTAAATCATTAGAAATTCTTGTTCCAACATACTCATCATCTATAATATCTAAAATGATATTTTCTGTTTTACCATTTACAATATAAGTTGGAATGTTGTTTTTAGCTGATTTTTGAGCCACACTAATTTTAGATCTCATTCCTCCTCTACCTTCACCTTCACCTTTTTTATTAGGCTGAATGTATTGGTCTAAGTTTTCTGTAGAGGTTACTTCTTCAATTAATTCAGTTCCTTCATCACTAGGATTCCCTGTGTAAACCCCATCAATATCTGTTAAAATAATCAATTTATCAGCCTCAACCAATTCAGCAATTAAACTTGCCATTTCATCGTTGTCTGTAAACATAGTTGATGTTAATGAAACGGTATCATCTTCGTTTGCTACAGGAATTACTCCCTCTTCTAACAAACCTTTATAACAGTTTACCATATTATCACGGTGTACCCCTGGTTGAAAATCTCTTTTAGTAGGCAATACCTGAGCACAATTAATTCCATAATCATGAAAAATATTATAATACAAACGCATCATTCTTGGTTGACCTATAGAAGAGTAAACTTGTCTTCTGATAGATGGATCTTTAATAATAGAAGGCCCTAATACTTCTTTACCTGCAATTGCAGATCCCGAAGAAACTAAAATGGTCATAATATTACGTTCATATAAATCAGCAATTTGAGACACCAAGTTTTGAAGAACAGGTCTAACAATTCTATTGTTTTTATTCTTCATTACATTAGTTCCTACTTTTACAACTATTAATTGATCGTACATAAAATTTTATTTTTGTTAAATTTTACACAAAAATACAAAAACCTTGTGCTATAAACCTTTCATTCCTTAAAAACTTAACAAAAGTTGATTAAAAACAATTTTATCTAAGCGAAAGTAGACAATAAAAAAGGCCATTCTTAGTTGTTCTTAATTTTATGCAAAAAAAAATAGTGGATCTATTTTGTAACCTTTTTAGCACTATTTCTACTATTAAAAAACAGCAATTATAGATACGCACTTAGTACCTTAATATTTTACTTGTGTTTCTAAAAAATGTATCTTTACCAAAAATATTTTTATATGAAACTATTTCTTATTTCATTAGGTTTATTAGCGTTAGCTTTTGCAGGAATTGCAATTAAAATATGGGGTAAAAAAGACGGAGAATTTTCTGGTACTTGTGCTAGTCAAAATAGCAATTTTAACGAATCTGGTGAGCCTTGTGGTTTTTGTGGTAAAATGCCCGAAGACTGCGAAAACAAATAACACTTCTTCACTTTTTACCTGTATATGACTTTTTTTCTTTTAGTGCTATGTATTGTTATTATTACAATACATCTTATTTTTTATCTTGTTGTTTTTAACTTTTTTAATTTTACAAAAAAGAAAGAACTTCCTAAAAACACAATTCCTATATCTGTAATTGTGTGTGCAAAAAATGAGGCCGAAAATTTAAAAACACTATTGCCTGTATTAGTAAAACAGCAATATTCAGACTTTGAAATTGTTTTAATTAACGATCGTTCTTATGATGAAACAGAAGATATATATAGTGAATTTGCAGAAAAATATTCTTTCATAAAAATTGTAACTGTCCAAGAATCTGATCATTTTTACGGAAACAAAAAATATGCACTTACATTAGGTATTAAAGCCGCTACTAATGATTGTTTGTTATTTACAGATGCTGATTGTTTGCCAAAAAGTAATTTTTGGATTCAGGAAATGGCAAATCATTTTAACGGAGAAACTAAAATTGTGTTAGGTTACGGACCTTATGAAACCATTGCTAACCAATTTTTAAACAAATTAATTAGATACGAAACCGTAATTACAGCATTGCAATACTTTTCTCTTGCAAAAATGGGGAGCCCTTATATGGGAGTAGGTAGAAATTTAATGTATAGCAAACAAGTATTTCTTAAAAATAAAGGATACAATCAGTATGTTAAAATTATGTCTGGTGATGATGATTTACTCATCAATCAAATAGCCAATTCTACAAATACAGAAATTTGTTTTGAAGAACAAAGTCATATGACCTCTAATCCTAAAACAACATTTAAACAATTAGTCACACAAAAAAGAAGACACATAAGTACTGTAGATTATTACCAAAAAAAACACAAGTACCTACTAGGGGTATATGCTTTTAATAGATTCTTATTCTGGGGTGTACTTCCATTTACTCTACTATATGTTCAAACCCCTAAAAATCAAATTTTTATTGGATCTTTAATTGTTTTTAAATGGATAAGTGAATATATTGTTGTTGGAATTGCTTCACACAAACTAAAAGAAAAAAAATTACTTGCTTTTATTCCTATTCTAGATTTTGTGTTATTATTATTTCAAATTTATATTTTTAGTTGCAATTCTTTATCTAAACCCAAAAAGTGGTCATGACCTCTAAAGACATTCTTTTTACACATATTAAAGCAGCTCAAAAAGGAGATCAAACTGCATACCACTACTTGTTAAATTTATATTGGAACGATGTATATCTATTTTTACAATCTAAAATTAGTAACGATAGTATAGATGCTGAAGACATTACCATTATTACTTTTTCTAAAGCTTTTGATAAAATAGAATCTTACGACGACACTTTTAGCTTTAAAACCTGGTTGTTTACCATTGCTAAAAATTTATTAATTGATGAATTTCGAAAAAAAAAGAATCCAACCATATCTATAGGCAGTAATAATAAAGAAGTCTATCAATTGTTTGATAACAATCCTTCCCCTGAAGATAAAATTATTATAGAACAAAATTTAGCGGAATTAAAAAGAAATATCAAACAATTAAAACCTAAATACCAACAGGTTATAAATTTTAGATATTTTCAAGAAATGTCTTATCAAGAAATTGCAACGGCTCTTAGCGAACCTATTAATAACGTTAAAGTAAAATTATTAAGAGCAAAAAAACTATTGGCTGAAATTATTACCAACCCAAATGTTAAAAAATAAAGATCAATTTAAAGTCTGTTTTGTTTGATTTTAATGTTGGCTACTTTTTCACCCTTCTTTTAGGGCTTTGCTTTTTAGCAATGGGAGTACTTGTTATGTTTAATAGCGGAACCGTTTTTAACAACGGAGCTTTAGCTTTTAGCAAACAATTAATAGAAATGTATACTAAAAACATTGGTGGATCTGCTTTTATATTTATTGCTATAGCCGCCTTTACCACTATGCTTAGTGCTACTCTAACCGCTTTAGATGCATCTGCTAGAACTATGGATACTACCATAAACTTGCTCTGTAAAACATCTTTAAAAAAAACATACACTTACTGGCTAGCCTCTTTGACAATAGGGACCATTTTAATTATTTCTTTTTTTACAAATCAAATGTTAACCTTAGTTAAAATTGCAACGGTTATAGGTTTTTTAACCACTCTTTTTTTGCTATTTTAAACTATAAATTAATTACGAGTAAACACACTCCTAAATCTCATCAACCCAAATTAAGTTCAAAAATACTTTCTTGGATTGGTCTTGTATTTTTAACAGGTTTTAGTATCTGGTATGTATCTACACTTTTTGCGTAATAATTAAATAGCCACTCATTCAATCCACTTGCGTTTTGTATCTTTGTTAGTCTAAAAAGAAAGCACATGAGTACGGAAACATCCACATTTAAATCTGTATTACCAAGCAAAACAAATACAACAAACCCTGGAACAATTCCTGTAGGAAAGAAAAAACCAGATTGGTTGCGTGTAAAATTACCTGTAGGTAAAAAATACACCGAGCTAAGAGGTTTAGTAGACAAGTACAAGTTAAATACAATTTGTACAAGTGGTAGTTGCCCAAATATGGGAGAATGTTGGGGTGATGGTACTGCTACTTTTATGATTTTAGGAAACATTTGTACACGTTCTTGTGGATTTTGCGGTGTAAAAACAGGAAAACCAGAAACTGTAGAATGGGATGAACCTGAAAAGGTTGCCCGATCTATTAAAATTATGAAAATTGAGCATGCCGTGTTAACCTCTGTAGATAGAGATGATTTAAAAGATGGTGGTTCTATTATTTGGGCAGAAACAATTGCTGCTGTACGTAGAGCTAACCCAAACACAACAATGGAAACATTGATTCCAGACTTTCAAGGAAACACAGCTAATATAGACAGGTTGATTAAAGCTGCCCCAGAAGTAATTTCTCATAATTTAGAAACGGTAAGACGTTTAACCAGGGAAGTACGTATACAAGCACAATATGACAGAAGTTTAGAGGTCTTAAGATATTTAAAAGAACAAGGACAACGCAGAACCAAATCAGGAATTATGTTAGGCTTAGGAGAAACTAAAGAAGAGGTTTTTGAAAGCTTAAGAGATTTAGCCAATGCAAATGTTGACGTTGTTACTTTAGGACAATACTTACAACCTAGTAAAAAACATTTGCCGGTAAAAGAGTTTATAACTCCTGAGTTGTTTAAAGAGTATGAAATATACGCTAAAAAACTAGGTTTTAAACATGTAGAAAGTTCTGCCCTTGTTAGATCCTCTTATCATGCAAAAAAACACGTTAACTAATACTTTTGGCACAGTACTTGTAAATACTATTATAGTTAGTTAGAAAAATATTTTTTTTCGAATTTAGTATAGTTTAAGTTTAGTTAGTTTGAAACAACCTTCAGTTCCCCAACTGAAGGTTGTTTTATGTTGATTTAATATGTATCTAAAATAAATACTTTCTTAAAATTATAAACTCAGCAATAGTTTTTGGCACAGTACTTGTAAATACTATTATAGTTAGTTAGAAAAATAATTTTTTCGAATTTAGTATAGTTTAAGTTTAGTTAGTTTGAAACAACCTTCAGTTCCCCAACTGAAGGTTGTTTTATGTTGATTTAATATGTATCTA
>NZ_JAASQL010000001.1:1935666-1954153 GCF_011762155.1 Wenyingzhuangia heitensis | reverse complement strand
CTAAAATAAATACTTTCTTAAAATTATAAACTCAGTAATAGTTTTTGGCACAGTACTTGTAAATACTATTATAGTTAGTTAGAAAAATAATTTTTTCGAATTTAGTATAGTTTAAGTTTAGTTAGTTAAAAAACCTTCAGTTCCCCAACTGAAGGTTTTTTTATGAAAATTTCACAGATTTTGCAGGATCTATTTTGGTAATGATTATAGAAGGAATTAACATCATTAACAAACACAACAACAAAGTACCTATGTTTAACAAAAGAACCTGATATACTGTTATATATACCGGTGCTACGTGTACATAGTAATTTTTAGGATCTAAGGTGATAAACTCAAACTGATATTGTAAAAACAATAAAAACAATCCTACTAAATTTCCTATTAACAAACCTCGTCCTATTATATAAGAAGCATTGTACAAAAATATTTTTCTTACAGACCAACTATTAGCTCCTAAGGTTTTTAAAACTCCTATTAATTGTGTTCTTTCTAAAATTAAAACCAACAATGCAGTAATCATATTAATACCTGCTACCACAATCATAATAATAATTATCACCGCTATATTTCCATCAAACAAACGCAACCATTCAAAAATTTGGGGATATTGCTCAAACAAATTTCTACTATCTAAAGTAGCATCTATAGCTTGATATATTTTTTTCGAAGCGCTATCAATATCATCAAAATTATCAATAAAAACTTCAAATCCTCCTACTTGATCTGTTTCCCATTTATTTAAACGTTGTACTTGCCTTAAATCCCCTATTAACAAGCTCTTATCAAACTCCTCAAAACCAGAATCATAAATACCTACTACGTTAAAAACACGTCTACTGGGTAAAGAATTAGAATTCTCTTTCACAAAAAAAGTATCAAACTTATCTCCTACTTTTAATTGCATTCTATCAGAAATTAACTTGGAAATTAATACATCATTAGAAGTTTTATTTGTAAAAACAGGTACCTTACCTGCTACTAAATATTCGTTAAAAAAAGTCCAATCGTAATCTGTTCCTACTCCTTTTAATACAATTCCTTCAAAATCGGTTTCTGTTCTAATAATTCCTGGTCTGGTTGCAAAGACCTGAATATGTTTTACCCCTTCTACATCTGTAAATTTTGGATAAAAATTTTGAATATTACTAATTGGTTTTTGTGTGGTTTTAGATTGATTGTTATCAAAATTACTAATCACTACATGACCATTAAATCCTGCAACTTTTTCTCTAATTTTTCTTTGTAAACCAATTCCCGTAGCAATAGAAACCAACATCATAATTATTCCCAATGCAATAGCCGATATTGCTATTTTTATTATTGGAGATGATATACTATTTTTATATTCTTTAGATTTGGTTAATCTTGTTGCTATAAATAATTCGAAACTCAATGTTGTTATCCTTTAAATTGGTTCCCAAAAATACATTTTTAATTCTTGTATTTTTCTCATTTGCATTTTTATCATCTTGCAAAGGTCAAAATAATACCACAAAAACAGGTGTTATTATAAGTGCTAATAATACTAAAAGTTATATTTCCTTTTTAAAAGGAAAAAAAATTGGAGTGGTTGCCAATCAAACATCTGTTATTTTTCATAAAAAAGGACATACACATTTAGTAGATTCTCTCTTACAAATGAATATTAAGGTTACAAAAGTCTTTTCGCCAGAACACGGATTTAGAGGAAAAGCTGATGCTGCAGAGCATGTTGCCAGTGGTATGGATTACAAAACAGGATTGCCTATTATTTCTTTGTACGGAAAACATAAAAAACCCACCAATAGCGATTTAAAAAATATTGATTTAGTTGTTTTTGACATTCAAGATGTGGGAGTGCGTTTTTATACGTATATATCTACTTTGCATTATGTTTTAGAAGCTTGTGCAGAAAATAAAATCCCAGTGTTAGTGTTAGACAGACCCAATCCTAACGCACATTATGTAGATGGACCTATACTACACCCTAAACACAGCTCTTTTGTAGGAAAGCACCCTGTTCCTTTGGTCTACGGAATGACTATTGGAGAGTATGCTACAATGATTAATGGAGAAAAATGGTTGGCAAACGGCATTCAGTGTGATTTAACAGTAATTTCACTAAAAAATTATACCCATACAACATCTTATCATTTACCTATAAGACCCTCGCCTAATTTACCAAATGACACTTCTATAAATCTGTATCCTAGTTTAGGTTTTTTTGAAGGAACTCCTATAAATGCTGGTAGAGGAACTGAATTTCAATTTCAACGATATGGAAGTTCTTTATTTCCAAAATCTGATTTTAGCTACACTCCAAAAACCAATTTTGGGAGCAAATATCCTAAAGATCAAAATAAGGTATGTTATGGGGTTGATTTAAGTACAAATCCCAAACAATCTAAGGTATCTATAAAATGGTTGGTAGATGCGTATACAAAATACCCAAACAAAGAAAAATTCTTTGGAAAGACCTTTACCATTCATGCAGGAGATACTATTTTAGAACATCAATTAAAAAAAGGACTAACAACTAAAGAAATAGAAAATAGTTGGAAAAAAGATATTGAAGCTTTTAAATTGATTAGAAAAAAATATTTAATCTATCCTTAAACCAATTTAATAACAAACCCTTTGTGTGTTAGTTTTAAGTGTTTTATAGATTTCTCCATTCCTTGTATAGTAAGGATTAGTTTTTTTGTTTGAGGAAATTCTGTTAAAAAAGAAATTAATTTGTTTTTTAAATAAACATCTTCTATTTCAAAAAAAGTAAAATTTGTACTGTTTAATTTAATAATATCAATATCTAGTCCTCTCATAAATTCAAAAGAAAATATAGCTGTATTGTCTTTAAAACTTACATTAAAATTCTTTGCAAAAAATTCTCTCTCAGCAATTTCATCTGCATAACAAAACCCAAAAAACTTAGAAGCTCTTAGAATCATTATACTATTTATATTTTCTAAATTTTTCACTAGTAGAATCCGTAGACATTGGAACTACTTGTTTTAAAGTCTCTATAATATTATAAGCAGCAGGACAAATTTCTGCGTTTTTTAACGTTAAATCTGTTAATTGGGTAAACTTTTTTCTATTGGTATGCGGATATTCTGCACAAGCTTTAGGTCTTGCTTCATAAATCATACACATATTGTCTCTTTCATCTAAAAAGGTACAAGGAGCAGATTTTAACACATAGCAATCGTCTTCATCACGCTCCAAATAAGTTTCCATAAACTTTTGCTCCTTAATTCTTAAAAACTTAGCAGCTCTTTCTATATCCTTAGGAAAAAACATAGGACTCGTAGTTTTACAACAATTTCCACAAGTTAAACAGTCTGTTTTTTCAAACTCTTTGTCGTGTAAATCTTGTACTATATAATCTATGTTTTTAGGAGCTCTCTTTTTTAATCTTTTAAAATAAGAAATGTTTTCTTTTCTAGCTTTAAAAAGTTTATTAGGTAACTCGTTTATTATGGCTTGCATCTTATCACTCATATGGCAAAAATACGGTTTTGAAAAAGACAAATTATGCTTATTGAATAAATAATCTACAATAATTAATACAAACCCATATGTTACAAGCTATAAAACATATGTTACATTTCTTTTACTAGTGTCTAAGGTAATTTTATCACACATTTATAAACTAAATTATTATGATAAAAAAATTACTTTTAGCAATAACATTAACGACTAGTTTATGTTCTGCACAAATTTTTGATTTTAACACCGATGGTGATTTTGAAGGATTTACAGGAACTACCAATTGTACAGCAACTGTTGCAAACGGATATTTAAGTATTGTTCCTACAGATGAAAGTTTGATTGCCAAAGTAAGCAACCCAAACATTAGTGTTAATGCAGATACCAACAAATACATTCACTTTTTTTACAAAAACTTATCAGATTCTAACGGAGCTGGAGATAATTCTATAGGTGATGGTAATGATCAGTTAAGGTTTGAAGCTAGTAACGGTGTAGACTATAGCGGAAACAACAACCCTATTAACATAAACTCTACAGATTTTGAAGTTAAAACAATAAACGCAACTAGTTTTACATGGTGGAGCGGAACTATTGGGGCTTTTCATTTGTATCCTAGAAGAAACAATACAGGATCAGATTTACACGAAATTCAAATTACTAGAATTGAGTTTAGCAACAGTGCAACACCTACTCCGTTGCCTGGACCTGCTTTTGCAGAAGATTTTGAATCTGGAACACCAGATGATTTAGGTGTTCAAAACAATGGAGATAATGCCAATTTATCAATAGAAGTTGCTACAATTCCATCTGGAACTACAGGGAATAGCAGCTCAAATGTTTTAAAGATTACAGAAAGTGCCACTACAGAAAACTATCACTATCCGTTTATGGCAACCACGGCTTTGGACTCTAACAACGGAGAATATATTAGCTTATTATTTTTACCTGGAGAAACTGGAACGGGTACATTTACACTTAGAATTAGAGATGGAGGAACAACTGTTGCAGATATAGATCAAAGTTATACTGCTACAGATTTAACAACATGGATTCCAATCTCATGGGATATCTCTAGTTATATAAACAGTAACTCTATTACACGTTTAGATTTTTGGTATGACAACGGAGGTAGATCAACTGCTACTCCTTTAGTTAGATATATTGATGAAGTTAAACAAACTACATCTACAACCTTAAGTAGCTCATCAAAAACTTTTAAAAACGTAACTGTATATCCTAACCCAACAACAGGAGAAATTAATATTTCTGACATTTCTAAAATTAATGGAGATATTATTATATCTAATGTTTTAGGACAAGTTGTAAAAACAGTAAAAGCTGCTAACACAATCAATATTTCTGATTTACCACAAGGAATTTATTTCTTACAAACAAGAAATCAATTGATTAAAAAAGTAATTAAAAACTAAGAATAGACATATTCAATAATTACCTATTCTTTAAAAGCTGTTAAATTTATTTTTAACAGCTTTTTTTGTGGTCATATACTTCACGTGACAATTATCATTTTTCCCTACTTAGTTTGCCCATACTTTTGTGTTATAACATCTAATCATAAAACTTATGGAAAAACATACATTTCATATTCCCGTTATGGGAATTGGCTATACAGCAGATACTCCTTTAAAAATTGCAGCTTATGGAATTGATTCTGTTATTTCTTTAGTAGATGATATTTTATTAGAAAAACTAAGAAAATACTATTCTGAAAATAACCATATTAAATATATAGAAATTAGTGACAGAACCGTTGATTATAGAGCTTTAAGGATTACAGCCTATTTAAATTTGATGGATGAGTTGATTCAGAAAAAAATAAATAAGATAAAAAACATCACTTCTTTAGAATCAAATTTATTTAAAGAATACACAGAACATCTCCCAGAATCTAACTTAAAACAAAGGTTACAGAACAGTACAAATTTGCACGAAGTAAAATCTTTACTAGAAAACAATTTAGTACAAGGGTCCATAGATGTAAATATTATGACCAAGGTAGACAAGACTAATTACATAAATAAAGAAGCCTTACCTATTGAGTTTAATGATGCACATGCAGCTTTAAGAGGTTATGCAAAATCTAACCTAAAATCATCTATTGTATTTTCTGCAGGTATGAATCCTAGACTATATAATTATTTAGAGTCTTTTAATGATTTTTATCCAAATGAAAATGGAGAAATCATCAAAAAAATTATCCTAAAGGTAAGTGATTATAGATCTGCTATTATTCAAGGAAAATACTTAGCAAAAAAAGGATTGTGGGTTTCGGAATATAGAATAGAGTCTGGATTAAATTGTGGTGGTCATGCCTTTGCTACTGATGGTTTTTTAATGGGACCTGTGTTAGAAGAATTTAAAACAAATAAAGAAGTGCTATACAGTACTACATATGAGTTATTTACCAAGGCTTTAGAGTTAAAAGGGAAAAAGGTTTATTTAAATAAACCTACACTAAAAATTTCAGCACAAGGAGGTGTAGGAACTTCAGATGAACATCAATTTTTGTTACACAATTACAAGTTAGATTCTATTGGTTGGGGATCACCTTTTTTATTGGTTCCAGAAGCTACAACTGTAGACAGCCATACTCTAACACAATTAGCACTTGCAAAAGAAAAAGATATTTATTTAAGTAATATTTCTCCATTGGGTATTCGTTTTAACAATTTAAGAGGAAACACTAAAGATCTTAAAAAAGCAGAAAACATATATAAAAATAGACCCGGTAGTGCTTGTCCTAAAAAACATGTTGCTCTTAATACAGAGTTTAAAAAAGAAGGACTGTGCATTGCCTCTAGAGAATATCAATACTTAAAAATTAAGCAATTAGAAAACAACGCAGAATTAAACAACGTACAACGAGACAAAGAAATAAATAAGGTTACCGAAAAATCTTGTATTTGTGTAGGTTTAGGAACCTCGGCACTTTTAAAATACAATATAGATACCAAAACCGAGGGAACAGGTGTCTCTGTTTGTCCGGGTCCTAACCTAGCCTATTTTGATAAAAAAGTAAGCCTAACAAATATGATAGAACATATTTACGGTAAAATAAATTTGATAAGTAACAAGCATAGGCCTCATATGTTTATCAAAGAATTAAATATGTATGTAGATTATTTATCGGAGCAAATAACCGATTTAACAGAAGCTATCAACGTGCAACAAGAAAAATCGTTGACAAAATTTTCTAACAATTTATTACAAGGAATTTCTTATTATCAAGGTTTATTTACCTTCACTTGGAAAAATATAACCTCAAAAAACTCTGTCGTTTTAAAAGAGCTTTCTCTAAAACATCAACAAGTTTTACAATTGCAACTACAATTAAAAAAAAATAAAGAAAAATGGATATTAACCTCATAAACAAGTACAACGTTCCTGGTCCAAGATACACTAGTTATCCTACTGTTCCACATTGGAATGTTCAAGATTTTAGACTAACTACCTGGAAGGATAAGTTGTTAGAAACCTTTAACAGTACTAATAAAACCGAAGGTATTAGTGTTTATATACATCTGCCTTTTTGCGAAAGCATGTGTACTTTTTGTGGTTGTAACAAACGTATTACTAAAAAACACGAAGTAGAATCTCCTTATATAAAAGCAGTTTTAAAAGAATGGTCTTTGTATTTAAATTTATTTGATGAAAAGCCAATTATTAAACAATTACACATTGGTGGTGGTACTCCTACCTTTTTTAGTCCCGAAAATTTAAATTATTTGCTAACCTGTATTATCAATACTTCTCATTTAGCAGATGATTATGAATTTAGTTTTGAAGGACATCCTAACAACACCACTAAAGAACATTTACAAACTTTATTTGATTTAGGTTTTAGAAGAGTATCTTTTGGTGTGCAAGATTATAACATAACCATACAAGAAGCAATACACAGAGTTCAACCTTTTAGCAAAGTAAAACAAGTTACAGAATTGGCTCGAGAAATTGGATACACTTCTATAGGGCACGATATTATTTACGGATTGCCTTTTCAAACTCTAGAAAACGTAGAATATACCATAGAAAAAACCAAAGAATTAGCTCCAGACAGAATTGCTTTTTATAGTTATGCACATGTGCCCTGGTTAAAAGGAAATGGACAAAGAGGATATTCCGAAGAAAATTTACCCGATGGTAAAGACAAATTAATGATGTATGAAGTTGGAAAATCTCGATTGTTAGATTTTGGATATCAAAACATAGGAATGGATCATTTTTCTTTAACCACAGATAGCCTATACAAAGCTTTAGAACAAAAAACATTACACAGAAACTTTATGGGCTACACCCATGCCAAAACAGACGTAATGATTGGTTTAGGAACCTCGTCTATTGGTGATAGTTGGAATGGTTTTTATCAGAATGTAAAAAACATAGAAGAATATCAATCCTTGGTAAACAATCAAATATTTCCTATTTCTAAAGGTCATATTTTAACCGATGAAGATTTAATCATTAGACAACATATTTTAAATCTTATGTGCCATTACGAAACCAAATGGGACGACAAAACCTTACACAGTAAAGCTCTAGAAAAAGCTCCTTTAAAAATGTTTCCGTTGGTAAACGATGGTCTGGTAACCGTTTCTGATTCTCAAATAAAAGTAACACCAAAAGGAAAACCATTTATTAGGAATATTTGTATGGCCATAGATCAATACTTAAATCCCAATGCAAAAATGCAATTTTCTAAAACCGTGTAAACAAAAAACTCTCTATAATAATTATAGAGAGTTTTTTTTAGATATAATCCTCAAAAAAATTAGTTCTTAAGATATTAAGAACTAATCCTAAACAAGTATAATACAACCAAATTTATGACAGTGCGATCTTTGATAACAGACTAGATAGTATCTATCTGATGAATACATATGTTAAAAGTCAAGATTTACAAAAATTAGTACGAGTTTAGTTCTTTCTAAAGTTTTTGTTATATTTAAAAGTTTGCTAGATATTGGGAGAAGTGCATGCGGAACCTTTGTGTGTAGTTTGTAAAATACATATTAAAATTAGTTACCACATAATAAACAGGAATGAGAAAAGAAAAATTAGAAATACTAGACATCGTTAAGTGTAATAAAATAGGTTACCATAACAGGTAACTCATAATTGTAGGAACAAAAGACCGTCCTTATAAAAAACCAACTCCAAACGTCTCAGAAGTAGAGATTGTTAAATGTGAAAAAGATTACCTACTATTAATTAGAAATAACGGTAGATTCAAAACAACTGATAAAAACTCTAATGGTATCCATGTTTTTGAAAAGGAAATTTCTTTCATAACTACTTATAAAAATCTAATTGCTAGAGAAGGTGGTCAGCTACAAAGCAACACAAAAGGACCTCTTAAAATGTAATTAATATTTATTGAAAAATTGATTATTTAAAAAAAGAGCATATTATGGAAATTAACAGGGTTGTTTATTATTCAAATGATGATTCATTATCTGAAGATAATTTATTATTAGCTGAAAAAAAATTAAATAACTATGGTGATAACACAGAAATAAAAGGAGTTATCGATATTCTAGAGTTTTATTGCATAACACTATATTTCGATAACGAAATTTATTTAAAATCTTGGAGCACAGAAAAGATTAAAAAACTTAATAGAATAGTCAGTAATCTAAAAAAAGATATTACTCGGTTTTGTATTGAAGTTAACAATGACAATGTAACTATTTTTATTAATCAACTTGAATTTGATTATAAATCTATTTTTATTTCCTTATTGAGTAAATATGCAATTTATAAAAGGTTATCTAAAAGTGTTTTTATAGAGATATTAAAAACAGAAAATGTATGCATAAATATTCTTGAATATAAGAATATTGTTGAACACTTTGAAAAAGAAATAAAAAATCATCTCATATCACACAAAGAAACTACTGAATTATTATTATCTGAATATGAAGAAAATAAACTAAGAAATACACCTAAACTTTATGTTCCTAAATCATTGAGTATTCACGATAAAAATGAAATAATATCAAAATACCTAGACAATCCAGCCCCTAATACAAATTATCTAAACCTTATAATAAATTCTAAAAAGTCTAATCAACTATATATAACTGATGAAATAAGATACAAGGCAAAGAAAATTTTCAAAAAAATAAATGATGATTTTTTTGAAAACAAAAAAGGTTATACTTCTAACACAAGATTTCAAGTCTGTATCTCTCTTGATCAAGAAGAGCCAGTAATCAAAAAGGAAGTCAACGGATTATATGAATACATTTACAGTTCAAAATTTTTCAATAAACAAAGAAAAGATTATACTAGATTATACAATTTTATAACCCCTTTTAACTATACCGACTTTCATAAAAGAATTACATTGACTCAGAGAGACCATGAGTTAAATTCTATGGATTTTTTAGGACTTAAATCTAAACATACATATAGTTCAGATAATTTTGCTTTTGTAAAAAAAGAATACATTTCTAATCTACAAATAAGAGCTTATGATAATTATCTAAAAAACTCTATTAATTCAAATATTGAATTAATAATTACGTCATTTATTAATGACAACCTAATCAATAATTTAGGGTTAAATAATTTAGAGTTTAAATTTTCTTCCCCAGACACAAGCTATTTAGAAAAAAACAGAATGTTAGCTCCTGAAATAGAACATCTTTTACGTCAATATAATTCGTATGTAAAAACAAATACAATCGATCAAGATTTTTTGAAATTTAGTTCCGTTCCCGTAAAAATTGAAAATATATTAAGCTTAAAATCAAAAAAATACATCTATTTAAATAAAAACAACAATGAAGTAAAAAAAATTCAGCACTATTTCTTCTCTAAAATATCGTCACTCATCTATATTAATTCTTTTAATAGGAAATACAAAAATTTTTATGGATTATTATATTATGAAAAGGTGAATTATGAATTATACACAGATTATCGAAAAAAAGATATTGACAAATTAATTCAAGAAGGATATTTATCTTTAGATAGCGAAAACAACATATTATTTGGCAATTATTCTATAATCTACACAATAGGTCAACTATATTACAATGAGGTCATTTGTTTTGAACATTATTCAGAGACCACACAGAATGAATTCTTAGATTTAGAAAAGAAACAAATTATCCGATTTGGAAACTCTCTTCTTTCAGAAGAAGAGATTAAATATTTTAATTATTACTTAAATAAATCAATGTTCACAAATGGACTAGATTTAAGAAATAAATATGTTCATGGAACCAATGGTGATTCTGAGTTACAACATGAATCAAATTATTACAAATTACTAAAGTTACTTATACTACTCTTAATAAAAATTGAAGATGATTTGTTAATATATTTATATCAAGAATAAACTTTTATACCTTATTTTCCTAACTATTATTAATTAAAGTTAATCGTAAATAAAATGTTTTTATAAACTTATAGGACAGTATGAAATATTAGAAAATAATGATTGAATTTTACGAAAAATGAAATCCAATTCATTACGAGATAACACATCTCCCCCCTTATGGGACACTACGTTAAATAAGGGTTTCTGTTTAATGTAACAATACGAACATGATTTCTAGTCACCAAAAAATTGGTTTGTAGAAGATAATCACTAACAATAAATAGATTAATGACATCCCACAGGCACCAACTGTACTTGTAAACTCATATCTGTAGGAGAGATAAAAGCAATTCCTAAGCCCATACCTCTTAAAATAAATAAGCTTCCTACAATTAATAACATAACCGGAACAGCTTTTCTAAAAACAGTTCTAAATTTAACTGTACTAGCTATTTTTGCCCCCATTAACACCAACATTAAAGGAACGGTACCCAAACCAAACACAAGCATATAAAAACTACCTGATAGTAAATTTTGAGTTGCAATAGCTCCAATTAAAGCAATATAAACAGTACCACAAGGTAACAATCCATTTAAAGCTCCCAGACTAAAAAAGTTAGCAATACTGCTAGATTTTGCAATTTTTTGATATCCTTGTTTGATAAAACCAACAACACTAGAAGACGTTTTTTGTTCTAAAGCATTTAATATCTTTTTTTGAAATAGAGCAATTACAATTAAAACAACTCCAGTAACTATAGACAACATTTGTTGTAAACCTGCCAAAACAAAAGCTCTACCAAATAAACCAAATATTGCTCCAATAGCAGCATAGGTAAACAACCTTCCTAAGTGATAAGCTATAATTTTTTTCCATTTATCGCTTTTACTACCCTTGTGTACCGGCAATGCAAAAGCAATAGGTCCACACATACCAACGCAGTGCAAACTACTTAACAAACCAAATATAAAGGCAGATATAAACATATTTAGGAACTTAATTTTTAAGTACTATTTATTATCAATACTAAATTTTATTTCGTGATTACTTCTTAAAATTCTTTTTTCAATAGAAAAAAATTCTCTATAAATAAATTAACATTAAACCCAACTGTCAGTTTTAGTATATAGAACTTGTTCAGGATATATGGAAAACTAAAAATAAAAAGATTCTTTTTTATAAAAAACTTCAGATGGATTTCCTTGATAAGACCAAGTAACCATAACATTCCATCTTCCCTTTACCAATTGTTTATCTGTAAAAACTATTGTGTTTTCTTCAGAATTTAAAATTTCACTAAAGTCTAATTTTTCATTAGATGGTCTGTAAAACTTAATAAAACCATTAATTACATCTTTCTTTTTGTTAGGAATGGTAATTACAAATTGATTGTTTTTTTTATCAAAAATCACATTTTCTCCTAAAACAGATGCGTTCTCAGAATTGTTTATTGTTTGTTGAAACTCTAATTCATCTTGGTAATATTCTTCCGAAACCAAATCATATTCATATGCCGGTTGTGTAAATGTTTTTACTACAAAAAATAAGATAAACACTATAAAGGCTACAAAAGCCAACACAATACTTGTTCCCCAGTTTATTTTCATTTTGTTTGTTTTTTGCGATTCAACAATTCATTTAAAAATCAATTAAATTACTTGTTTACCAACTGTGTTTTGGACTTAAAAAATGTGTTTTGGTTGTGGTTATTTCTTCTCCATTTTTATAAACACCTATTTTAATAGTTTCATTACTATCCTCTAAATCTGCCTGTGGAATTTCTATAAAAATAGTTCCTTCAAAAATAGATTGTGTTTTTAATAACAAGTGGTCTGTTCCTACCAACTTAATAATTCCGCTAGTGTGCGATAATAGTTTAAAAGATAATGAGTCTACATCATTACTCGTTTTATTCACCAATTTATACGTATAAACATTGCTAATATTTCTATTTTCTTTTATTTGAAACAGCTCTCCAGGAACTCTAAAGAAATTAGCCTGTACACTAGTTCTAATGGTTAATAAACTAACCAAAACAACAACCAACACTACTAAAATAGCAGTATATGCTTTAATTCTTAATGTAAATTCAAAAGGTTCATTTTTTTCTATGTTTTCTTCAGAAGCATAACGAATCAATCCTTCTGGCTGATTGGTTTTTTTCATCATAAAATCACAAGCATCCATACAAGCCGTACAGTTTACACACTCTAATTGTGTACCGTTTCTAATATCTATACCTGTTGGGCAAACCTCTACACACTGATCACAGTCTATACAAGCTCCTTTACCTTCATCTGCTCTGTTCTCGTTTTTTCTAAACTTAGCTCTTCCTTTTTTTGACTCTCCTCTAATATAATCATACGCTACAATAATAGATTTGTTATCTAACAAAACACCTTGTAATCGTCCATAAGGACAAGCAATAATACAAACTTGCTCTCTAAACCAAGAAAATATAAAATAGAAAACTCCTGTAAAAATCCAGATACTAATAAAACCACCAATATGCTCAGAAACAGGTTCTACTATAATTTTAAGAAGCACATCACTACTAATAATATATGCTAAAAATACGTTAGAAATTATAAAAGAAATAAGTAGGTAAAGACTGTGTTTAAAAACTCTCTTTTTAATTTTATCGGCATTCCATTCTTGTTTTGCCAATCTTTTTTGTGCTCCTTTGTCTCCTTCTATCCAATAGTCTATTTTTCTAAAAACCATTTCTAAGAAAATAGTTTGCGGACAAATCCATCCACAAAAAACACGACCATAAATAACGGTGAATAAAATAATAAACACCACTCCTACCAGCATCGAAATTACCAATAGATAAAAATCTTGTGGCCAAAATGGAAATCCAAAAATGTTAAATTTTCTTTCTAGTACATTAAACAAAAACAACTGATTTCCGTTTAATTTTATAAAGGGAGCCGATAACAAAATGATCAACAGAAACACACTAAGCCAAGTCCTATATGTATAGAACTTCCCCTTTGGCTTTTTCGGATAAATCCATGAACGTTTCCCTTGTTCATCGATTGTTGAAATGGAGTCTCTAAAAACCTCTTTGTTACCTTCTCCCATAACTAAAACAACTATTATTCTTTATATAAATCTCCTTGTGGTTCTTTTGGTGACGATGGTGTGGTGCCTTGTAAACTAATTACATAGGCAGACAATTGTTGTAATTTTTGCGGACTAAAACTATTTTTCCACGCAATCATCCCTTTTCCTGGTCTACCTCCTTCTGCAATAGTGTTGTATACATTTTCTATACCTCCACCTAAAAGCCAATATTCATCTGTTAAATTGGGACCTATTTTACCTCCACCATCTACAGCATGACAAACAGCACAATTCTTTTTAAACAATTTTTTACCTTCCGAATTATCACCTCCACTAACCAAAGCTGTTAAATCTACTTTTTCTTGAGTAGCCTCATAAGCAGCAATTTGTTTTTTAGCCATAGCAACTTCTTGTAAATATTCTTCTTTTTGTGTGTCTCCATCTAATACATGGTAATAGATTATGTATCCAAAAGCAAAAACAATTGTCATATAAAAACCATACAACCACCAAGGCGGTAAATTGTTATCTAGCTCTCTAATTCCATCAAAATCGTGATTTAAAATAATATCACTTTCTTCTTCAATAGGTTTAACATCAGACATCCCTTTTACGATACTGCTCCAACTTGTCCAATCAATGTTATTTGCTTTTTTATCAGCATAAAATTTTTCTTGATCTTCTTTTGATGACAATGACAAATACAAATTATTCATCTTTGTTACCACATACCTCCCACTAAAAAATACCCCTACAAAAACTAAGTATAAAGTTATTTTTAATGCGATTAATGAACTGTATCCGTTACCTGACGGCAACATCAATTCTATTCCAAGCCCTACAATTATACTTATAATTACAAAGCCTATTATTTGTTTATTTTTATTCATAGTTCCGTCTTTATGATTCAAATGGTAAATTGCTTACTTTTTTTAAGTAGTCTTTTTTGGCTTTAAATACCCATAAAAACAAAAGGGAAAAAAACACAAAAAAGATGGTTAGTGATATCATTGGGTATATTTCTATTCCCTCAATACTTACCATGTGGTTTTTTATAAATTTTAACATCTTATTTTGTTTTTATATCAGTTCCTAATCTTTGTAAGTATGCAATTAACGCTACAATTTCTCTTTCCTGAATAGGTACAAACTCTTTACCCGCAGCTTTTGCTTCTGCTTGTGCAGTTTCGTAACTTTCTACAAAAGAAGGATCTTGTGTTAAATTATCTGCAATTATATCTGCTTGTGCATCCATATTTTTTTGAGCACTTGCAATTTCAAACTCGGTATAAGGAACACCTAATGTTGCCATTGCTTTTAACTTTTTCTCTGTATCACTCTTATCCAACTTATTTTTTAACAACCAAGCGTAAGGTGGCATTATAGAACCTGGTGAGGTACTTTGTGGATCTAACATGTGATTAAAGTGCCAGCTGTCAGAGTATTTCATTCCTACTCTATGTAAATCTGGCCCTGTTCTTTTAGATCCCCACAAAAATGGATGATCGTATACAAATTCTCCTGCTTTAGAATACTCTCCATAACGTTCTACTTCTGAACGGAAAGGACGAACCATTTGCGAGTGACAACCTACACAACCTTCACGTATATATAAATCTCTACCTTCTAATTCTAAAGGAGTATAAGGTTTAACACTACTAATAGTTGGAATGTTAGATTCTACCATTAAGGTTGGTATAATTTGTACAATCCCCCCTATTAAAATAGCCACGGTTGCTAAAATGGTTAACTGTACCGGTTTTCTTTCTAATTTTTGATGCCAAGTTTCTCCTAACAATCTTCCTTTTTTCACTCTTTGTAAAGGTGCAGCTTCTGTAAAATCATCTTCTACTTCAGCTCCTTTTTTAACTGTTATAATGACATTGTACAACATTACAAATGCACCAACAATGTACATACTACCTCCAATAGCACGCATCCAATACATTGGAATAATTTGTGTTACCGTTTCTAAAAAGTTACCATAAACTAAAGTTCCATCAGGATTAAATTGTTTCCACATAGATGCTTGTACAAACCCTGCAACATACATTGGAAAAGCATACAGAATAATACCTAATGTACCTAACCAAAAGTGAATATTTGCCAATTTAATAGAATGTAGTTTTGTTTTAAACAGTACAGGTACCAACCAATAAATCATACCAAAAGCTAAAAACCCATTCCACGCTAAAGCTCCCACGTGTACGTGAGCAATAATCCAGTCAGAAAAGTGTGCAATTGCATTGATGCTTTTTAAAGACAACATAGGTCCTTCAAACGTTGCCATACCATATCCTGTAATAGCAACCACCATAAATTTTAATACAGGTTCTGTTCTTACTTTATCCCAAGCACCTCTTAAGGTTAACAATCCGTTTATCATACCTCCCCAAGATGGAGCTATTAACATTACAGAAAAAGCAACTCCTAAATTTTGTGCCCAATCTGGCAATGCAGTGTATAATAAGTGGTGAGGTCCTGCCCAGATATAAATAAATATTAAAGACCAAAAGTGTACAATAGACAATCTATAAGAATATACTGGTCTGTTTGCTGCTTTGGGTACAAAATAATACATCAACCCTAAAAATGGAGTGGTTAAAAAGAACGCTACAGCATTGTGTCCATACCACCACTGTACTAAGGCATCTTGCACTCCTGCATATACAGAATAACTTTTTGTTAAAGAAACAGGCAAAGCCAAACTGTTAAAAATATGTAAAACTGCTACGGTAACAAAAGTTCCTAAATAAAACCAAATAGCTACATATAAATGACGTTCTCTTCTTTTTAAAATAGTACCAATCATGTTAATACCAAATACAACCCATATTAACGCTATGGCAATATCTATAGGCCATTCTAACTCAGCATATTCCTTACTAGTAGACAGTCCCATGGGTAATGTTATAGCGGCAGCTACAATGATAGCTTGCCATCCCCAAAAATTAATTTTACTTAATAAATCGCTATACATTCTAGCCTTTAGCAAACGTTGTAAAGAATAGTAAATACCGGCAAACATTGCATTCCCTACAAATGCAAAAATTACAGCATTGGTGTGCAAAGGTCTTAACCTACCAAAACTTAGCCAAGAAACACCTTGTGTAAGCTCAGGAAATATAAATAGTAAAGCTAATAAAAGTCCTACAGTCATTCCTATTAGACCCCAGAACATGGTTGCGTAAATAAATTTCTTTACGACTTTGTTGTCATAATAAAATTGTTCTTTTTCCATAAATTAGTTGTTCAATTATTGTTTTAGTTGGAATTTTACTCTTTTTTATGAGCAACAACATCATTAAACAAAATTCTCATTGCAGGTGTTTCGTTGTCTTCAAATTGTCCTTTTTTAACAGCTAAGAAAAAAACTGCTAAAAAAACAATGGCTACAAAAAGACTTACAATGATTAAAATGTATATGACTCCCATAATACTTAAGTTTAATTGCAAAAGTATAGTGATCATAAAACCAAAAAAATGATTATTGTCATAGTTTGCAATTTTGAGGTATTTGTGTTTGTTTATAAGGTGGTCTGTTAGCTAAAAAACTTGTCAGTTCGAGTAATTTTGAGGCACGAAAAATTGTATCGAGAACTTACTTATCATAATTTGTTTAAATTTAACATGTTATGAAATACCATGTATACATCTTATTATGCTCAGATAAAACTTATTACACTGGGATCACTAGCAACTTGCATAAAAGAATTGAAGAGCATCAAGCAGCAAAACACTTTAATAGTTATACATCAAGAAGATTACCTGTACAATTAGTTTTCTATTGTTCTTTTACCAATGTTGAAGTTGCTATTGAAAAGGAAAAACAAATTAAGAAATGGTCTAAAGTTAAGAAACAAGCTTTAATTAATAATGAATACGAGAAATTACCCAATTTAGCTAAGAAAAAATTTGAATAAAGGCATTTATATTGTTTCAACTTGAGAGTATTTACTCACTTTAAGAAGTTTATAGAATAGGTCTTACTTATAAAAAGAACTCATGTCAGTTCGAGTTTCTTTTGCTGTAGTAAAACGAAAGTAAAAAAAGTATCGAGAACAAGACTTACTTGTATAAAATACTTCTCGATACTTTTTCTCCATTGCATTACGAAAACACTCGAAGTGACAATTACACTTTAAAAAACCATTCTGTCAGTTCGAGTTTCTTTTTGCTGTAGTAAAACGGAAGTAAAAAAAGTATCGAGAACAGGACTTACTTGTATAAAATACTTCTCGATACTTTTTCTCCATTGCATTACGAAAACACTCAAAGTGACAATTACACTTTAAAAAACTATTCTGTCAGTTCGAGTTTCTTTTGCTGTAGTAAAACGAAAGTAAAAAAAGTATCGAGAACAAGACTTACTTGTATAAAATACTTCTCGATACTTTTTCTCCATTGCATTCCGAAAACACTCGAAGTGACAATTACACTTTAAAAAACCATTCTGTCAGTTCGAGTTTCTTTTTGCCGTAGTAAAACGGAAGTAAAAGAAGTATCGAGAACAAGACTTACTTGTATAAAATACTTCTCGATACTTTTTCTCCATTGCATTCCGAAAACACTCGAAGTGACAATTACACTTTAAA